>CAWDFE010000016.1:0-37489 GCA_963801435.1 uncultured Actinomycetota bacterium | reverse complement strand
TCAGAACGGCGCCATCCCGGCGATCGAGACGCGCGAGCGCTACAACGAGCACCGGGAGCTGATCCTCAAGGCGTGGGCCGAGCGCGACCCGTTTGCCTGGAACGGCCGATTCGAGAAATACGGCCAGGTGAACCTGTGGCCGCGACCGATCCAACAGCCCCATCCCCCGATCTGGATCCCGGGCAGCGGGTCACCGGGGACGCTGCTGGACATCCTTCGGCGCGATTACGCGTTCGTGTATCTGAGCTGGAGTGGACCCAAGCTGGTCGGGCGCCAGGTCTTTGACCGCTACTGGGAACTGGCGGAGAAGGAGGGGCGCGACCGCAACCCATACCGGCTGGCGTTCCTGCAGGTGGTGGCGGTCTCCGAGACCGATGCGCGCGCCGAGAAGGAGTACGCGGCACATCTGGAGACGCATTACCGCTCCGGCCTCGGGGGCGTCCCCGCGTCGGGCTTCGCGGTGCCCGGCTACGCGGAGCCGGCCGGGATCGAGCACATGATCCGCAACCCCGGCGACCTCGGCATGTTGGCGAAGATGCACAACATCACCTACAAGGAGATCGTGGACACGCAGGTCGCGATCGTCGGCAGTCCCGCGACGGTGGCTGACCAGATCGAGGAGTTCGTCAGGGAGTTTCGTATCGGGAACCTGCTGGTGATGTTGCAGAACGGGTCGATGCCGCGCGAGCTGACCGAGAAGAACATCTCCTTGTTCGCGTCGGAGGTGTTGCCGCGGCTGCGGCCGATCTGGGATGAGGAGGGTTGGGAAAACCACTGGTGGCCGCGCGGCACCGAGAGCACAAGCGCTGTCGCGGCTGCGGCGGCCGGAGGGGAGGCGTGATGGCGACCGGTTTCGCCGACGTGCGCGACGAGGTGGTGGAGGTGTGCGACCGTCGGCTGCGCCTCCACGTCAAGGTGGCGGGCAACGGTCCACCCGTGGTGTTCTTCCATCCGCTCCCCGGGCTGGAGTGGCAGCCGACGCTCGACCGGCTGGCCGAGCGCTACACCGTCTATGCGCCGGAGCACCCGGGTACCTCGCCGGGCGACCCGCAGGCGATCCGCGAGGTTCACACGCTCTGGGAGCTGCTGCTCGCCTACGAGGAGGCGCTGCGAGCTCTCGGGCTCGAGCGCCCCGCGGTGGTCGGCATGTCGTTCGGCGGGATGATCGCGGCCGACCTCGCGGCGAGCTTCCCCCAGGCGTTGAGCCGGCTGGTCCTGCTGTGTCCGATCGGCATGTGGCGCGACGACGCTCCGATCCCGCTCGTGGAGATGATCACGGGCCCGCCGGAGGAAGTGCCGACCTACCTGTTCAAGTACCCCGAGAGCGAGGCGGCGCAGGCGCTGATGGCGCTTCCCGACGATCCAGAGCAGGTTCCCACGGCGCTCGCGCAGGGGGCGTGGAACGTCGGCTGCACGACGAAGTTCGCGTGGCCGATCGCCGACCACGGCCTCGCGCGGCGACTGCATCGGATCGCGGTGCCGACGCTGGTGCTGTGGGGCCGCGACGATGCGCTGGTCCCGGTCGTCTATGCCGAGGAGTTCGCCCGCCGGATCGATGGCAGCCGTGTTGAGGTGCTCGACGACTGCGGCCATGCGATGCAGGGTGACCAGCCCGAGCGGATGCTGAAGGCGATCACGGAATTCCTGGGCTGAGTCTCGGGCGAGAGGAGAAGAGGATGCGATTCGGAATTGGCGGGGTCTGCAGCGACGAGACGCTTCGCCCCGCGGACGTTGCACGGCGTGTGGAGGAGTTCGGGCTGGAGTCGTTGTTCCTGGGCGAGCACACGCATATTCCGTGGTCGCGGGAATCGGCCTACCCCTTGGGCGAGCTGCCTCGCAACTACTGGCGGACGCTCGACCCTTTTGCGGCGCTCACCGATGCCGCGGCCGCCAGTTCGCGCATTCGCCTCGGAACCGCCATCTGCCAGCTTGCGCAGCGCGACCCGATCATCTGCGCCAAGGAGGTGGCGAGCGTCGACGTGCTCAGCGACGGCCGGTTCGAATTTGCCGTGGGCGCGGGGTGGAACCTCGAGGAGATGAGAAACCACGGCACCGACCCCCCTCAACGGTTCGCGATCATCGAGGACCGCCTGAAGGCGATGCGCGAGATGTGGGCGCACGACGAAGCCACCTACCACGGTCCGTACGTGGACTTCGACCGCATCGCGGTGTGGCCCAAGCCGGTGCAGAAGCCACACCCGCCGGTGCTGCTGGCCGGGAACGGCCCGAGCGCCGAGAGGCGAGTGCTCGACCACGCCGACGGCTGGGCGCCGGTGGGGATGCCGGGCATCGCCGACCGGGTCCGACGGTTGCAATCGGACGCGCTCGCCGCCGGCCGGAAGGTCTCGGTGACAATCGTCGCCTGCCCGCTCAGCGCGAAGGAGTTCGAGGAACTCGAGGACGCGGGCGTCGACCGCTGCCTGCACTGGGTGGACTCGATGCACTCGGTCGACTTCGACGCGCAGATGCAGCCCTTCCTGACGGCCATCGAGGAGTACGGGTGGGATCGCGCCGAGGCGATGCCTGCCCGGTGACGAGGGGACCGGATATGCAGTTGGAGCCCGTCTCGCCGAATCTGGAGCTGATCGCCCGGTTTCGGGCGACCCTCGCGCAGCCGCTTGAGCTCGGACAGACGCCGTGGGGGCGACGGCGAGTGATCGGGGTCACCGGAGGCGAATTCGACGGGCCACTTCTGTCGGGCAAGGTGCTGCCCGGCGGCGCGGACTGGCAGGTGGTCCATGAGGACGGGACCGCGACGATCGATACCCGCTACACGCTCGAGTGTCACGACGGGGCTCTGATCTCCGTAGCAACGCGCGGGTGTCGCCATGGGCCGCGCGAGGTGCTGGAGCGGATCGCCAGGGGCGAGCCGGTCGATCCTTCCGAGTACTACTTCCGCGTGTCGATTCAGTACGAGACATCGGCTCCCCGATATGAGTGGCTCAATTGGGTTGTCGCCGTCGCCTCCGCGGTGCGGCTCCGAGACGAGGTTGTGTATGACGCCTACGTGGTGCGGTAGCCGTCCCGGCCGAGACAGCCCGCGGATGCCGCACGGCTCCCTGGGTCGGTGCGGAGGGCTGACGTGCGCGCGGTGAAGGTCGCCGAGGACCGGCGGCTGGTCGCGGTCGACTGCCCGGCGCCCGAGCCGGGCCCAGGGCAGGTGCTCGTCGAGGTCTCCTACTGCGGGATTTGCGGCTCGGACCTGCACTTCCGGGAGGTGCCGGAGCTGTTCCCGGCCGGCACCGTCCCGGGACACGAGTTCTCAGGCCGGATCATCGCCGTCGGCGACGGCGTCCATGGGCGGAGTGCGGGCGACCGGGTGTGCGTGCTCCCGTTCGGGCAGTGCGGCGAGTGCGCAGCCTGCTTGGCCGGCAACGAGCAGGTGTGCCCGCACGCGGTGAGCAACGGCGTCGGCCTCGGCACCGGCCGGCCTGGCGGCTATGCCGCCCAGGTGGTGGTCGACGAGCGAATGCTGTTCTCGCTGCCCGACTCGGTCGACGACCGGGCCGGGACATTGGTCGAGCCGTTGGCGGTGGCGATCCGCGCTGTCGATCAGGCCAGGGTGGCCCTGGACGAGCCGGTGCTGGTGTTGGGCGCCGGCCCGATCGGCCTGCTCACCGCGTTGGTGTTGCGCCACCGGGGCGCACGGCGGACCGTCGTGTGCTCCCGCAACCCGGCCCGCGCTCGGCGCGCCGCCGCGCTCGGCTTCGACACCGTTTCGATGAAAGAGGTTGCCCTCACCCGACCGGCCGACAGCCCGGCGTGCGTCTTTGAGTGCGCGGGGACCCCGGCCGCGGCGCAGCTCGCCGTGCAGATGCTGCGCCCGCTCGGGCGCCTGCTGCTCGTCGGCCTCTCCCTGACGCCGCTTGACCTGGCAGCGCCCGCGATCGTCATCAAGGAGCTGGAGATCCGGGGCGTGATCGCGTATCGACGCGCCCAATTCCAGGCCGCGATCGACTTGCTCGCTGCCGGCGCGATCCCGGTCGGCGAGCTGATCACGGAGATCGTGCCCCTGGCGGAGGCCGAGGCGGCTTTCCAGGCACTAACGGCCGGCGGCAGCGAAAAGCTGAAGATCCTGCTCGCGCCGTGATCGGTTCCCCAGGCGTCGATTCAATGACCGGGATGCCTCTGTCAGCTGATGACCTGCGTGACGGACGCGTTTAGCAGCTCCCAATCCACATCGACGCCCAGACCGGGGCCGGTCGGTGCGTGGATATCGCCGTGCGCGTCGATGACCGGGAAGCCGGCTAACCCGTAGCTCAGATGCTCGAGGGTGTGATCGCCCGTCCGGTTGAACGGCAGCACCTCAAACCAATCGCAGTTGTCGATCGCCATCGCAACGTGGAGGTTGGCGACGTTGTTCATGGCGTTGTAGCCATCGTGGATCTCGCAAGGGAGGTTGAACGCCTCCGCAAGGTGGGCGATCTTCATCAGGCCTGTGATCCCTCCTTTGATGACGACGTCACCGCGCAGGTAGTCGGTCGCCTCGCTGACGATCCAGTGGGCAAGCGCCTCGAGTCCGCCCGGCGTCACCTCGGTCGCCATCAACGGAATCCGCAGGTTCTGTTTGAGCCGTCGGTAGCCGTGGATGTCCAGCGCCGGCAGGGGATCCTCGTACCACAGGTAACCCAATTCCTCGATCTTGGACCCAACTTCCAACGCGGCCGCGTAGGAGTAGCTCCAGGTGGGATCGAGCATCAGTGCCATCTCGTCGCCCACCTCATCGCGGACCCGCGCACAGGCGTCGATGTCGAACGAGATCGGCGGCGGGGCGTCGGTGCGCCACGGCGCGCGCGGCGGGTGCAGCTTGTACCCACGCCACCCCTGCTCGCGCCAGTAGGCTGCCTCGTCGGCATAATCCTGTGCGCTCGCGTGGTGCGCCGACGACAGGTACACGGGGAGCCTGTCCCGGCAGCTGCCCAGCAGCCGGTGAATCGGCAGCCCGGCAGTCTGGCCCGCGATATCCCAAAGGGCAACGTCGACAACGCCCAACGTGATCGGGCTGATGAAGTGGCCGAGGCCGGACAGCCGGCGCCAATGGCGCCCGATCTCGAGCGGATCAGCTCCCACCAGCAACGGCTTCACGAATGTGACGATCTCGCGCGCGATCGCCTCCGGGCCGGGACCCGGATAGCTCAGGAAGTTCGTGCCCTCGATTCCTGCGTCGGTCCCGATCGTGAGAACCCCCATGGGAAGCTTCCCGTCCCGAGTTCCGAACACCGCCAGCCGAGGCGACGAGCGCTCGTGAATCGCGATCGTGATATCGGTGATCTGCAACCCCGAGCCCCGCAGCCGGCTCAGGCGGCGCGTATCGACGGCGCGGGGAGCATCTCCGCGACCGTGATCCGGTCGAGCTCGGACTGGACCGCCGCGCTGGCGCGGCGGTCGACGGCAGCGAGCTGGCGCTGGATCGCCTGGCCGGCCTCGCAACGGGGGTTGACCCGATGGAGGCCGAGCAGCCGATCGTCGGCCTGGATCGCGCGCCATACGTCGCCGAGGGTGATGTCCGCGGGGTCGCGCACCAGCACCCAGCCTCCCCCGACGCCGGGCCGTGACGAGACGATGCCCGCCTCGCGCAGGCGGCCGAGCACGCGGCGTACGTACACGGGATTGGCATCCGCGCTTGCGGCCATGTCCTCGGAACTCAGCGGCCCGGGGCCGCGGTCCGCAAGCAGCGTGAGCATGTGGACGCCGACGGCGAACTGGGTGTTGGTGGAGTACGGCATGTCGTCATGGTGCCAAATCCGCAATCGATTTGGCTACAGTTCATTTGTACTCGTCTTGACTACGAATGACGGAGGATTCCCATGGTCGTTGCCATCACCGGTGCGTCCGGCCACCTTGGCCGCAAGACGGCGGAGCTCGTCTTAGACCGACTCGACCCCGCCGACGTTGTGTTGCTGACCCGCACGCCTGACGCCCTCACTGACCTCGCCGATCGCGGCGCCGCCGTTCGTCGGGCTGACTTCGACGAGCCCCAGTCGGTCCGCGATGCGCTCGCCGGCGTCGAGCGCATGCTCTTGATCAGCGCTCTCGAGCTTGGGCACCGGGTGCAGCAGCACCGCGCCGCGATCGACGCCGCAAAGCAAGCGGGCGTGCGCCACGTGCTCTACACGTCGATCCCCAACCCGGTGCAACAGAATCCGGCCGGCGTGGTGCCCGACCACCGGGCGACCGAGGAGGCGCTCGAGGCGAGTGGGCTGGAGTGGACCTTCCTGCGAAACAACCTCTACGCCGAGTATCAGGTGCCGGCTGCGGCCCAGGCGATCGCGGCGGGCCAGCTCGTGACGAATGCAGGGGGCGGCCACACCGCGTATGTGTCGCGTGATGATTGCGCCGCCGCCGCGGCAACTGTCCTGGCCTCCGCAGGGCACGAGAACAGGTCATACGACATCACCGGGCCCCAGTCAGTCAGCGTCGAGGAGCTCGCCGCGCTTGCGAGCGAGATTGCCGGCCGGAAGATCACGGTCGTCCACGTCGATGACGACGCGTTCGTCGCCGGATTGACCGCCGCGGGCCTGCCCGAGGAGGCCGCTCGCCTCTACGCCAGCTTCGGCGCGTCGACGCGGGACGGGTTCCTCGACGGCGTGTCGAGCGCGGTCGAGAATCTGACCGGCGAAGCACCGCGCTCGCTCCGCGCGGTCCTGAGTGCCGCCAGCGACCAACTGGTCGCAGCCTGAGCTGGAATGTCCCGCACGGCGCGAGCGGTCAGCAGACCGCCCGCGCCGGAGCCGCGATGGGGCGCCGGACCACGGCCGGCCCCAGGAGACGAGCGGCGAGGCGAGCGTGGCTCGTGGCGGCGACGCGGTTGATCAGCGCTGCCGGCACCACCAGGGCGAGCCCGAGGGCCGTGGTCACCAGCGCCCAGCCGGTCGAGGTGACCGTGTAGATGCCGAGGTTGAGCGTCGCGTACTGCGTGTGTGGATCGGAGATGGCCCACCACCACAGCGGCATGGCGATGTAGGCGATGACCAGCCCGGCGGCCGTCAGCCCGACGGTGGCCAGGATGAACCCGATGATGGAGTCGCTGATGCAGCCAGACCAGCCCGCCGATGATCAGCACCGACCACCGATCCGCAGACGCGGCGGGATCTCACCTGTTTCGGGGTGGGGTTATCCCCCGGCGCGGCACCGGGGCTATGCGCGGTACTCGGGATTGGCGAAGTCCAGCCGACCGCCCGCGTCCCAGAGGCTGACCTGGTTGCCGTGCGCGGGGATCCCGCCGGCGTCCTTGAGCATCCGCGCCACATGGAGCAGGTTCCAGGTCAGGAAGGCGGTGTTGCGGTTGGTGAAGTCGTTCTCGGGGCCTCCCGAGCCGGGGTCCAGGTAGCTGGGGCCCGGGCCGGCCTCGCCGAGCCAGCACGAGTCCGCCTGCGGCGGGATGGCGAAGCCGAGGTGCTGGAGCGAGTACAGGATGTTCATGGCGCAGTGCTTGGCGCCGTCCTCGTTGCCGGTGATGATGCAGCCGCCGACGCGGCCGTAGTACGCCCACTGCCCCTCGTCGTTGAGCAGATGGCTGTTGCCGTACAGGCGCTCGATGACGCGGGTGCACACCGACGACTTCTCGCCCAGCCAGATCGGCGACAGGAGCACGAGGATGTCGGCCGCCATCACCTTGTCAAAGATCTCCGGCCACTCGTCCCGCTGCCAGCCGTGCTCGGTCATGTCCGGATAGACGCCGGTGGCGATGTCATGGTCGATCGCGCGGATCACCTCGACCTCGACCCCGAGACGCTGCATGATCGCGATCGAGTGGTCGGCCAGACCCTGGGTGTTGGACACCTCGGGCGAGCGCTTGAGGGTGCAGTTGACGAAGATCGCGGTCAGGTCGCTGAAGTCCCAGCGAGCGGTCGCGCAGATCTCCTCCTGTCGTGAGTCGAGAACGGTGCCCATGTGTCCCTCCGTGTGAGTTCTGAGTGGTCAGGGTCCAGTCGCGCGAGGCGGCGTTTCGTTACGCCCGGGCGCCGGCGCCCGCGGCGCACCGCTATGGCGGGCGGAGATCCCGGAACGCCCGCAGCAGCGCATCGTGCGTGCCCGGATCGACCGGCGGCTCGGGAAGGTCTGACAGCGAGCCGACCACCCGGCGGATGTCCTCCAGGTAGCCCGCGCACCCGTCGCACTCGGCCAGGTGGGCCTCGAAACGGGCCCGCTCGCTGGGTGGGAGGGCGCCCTCGAGGTAGTCGGTGACGAGCTCGACGAACTCGCGGCACACCAGCGCATCGTGGTGGCGACGGGGCCGGAGCCTCATGGGCCGGAGACCTCGACGAGCGGCGCCAGCGCGGCGCGGACGTTGGTACGGGCGCGGTGCAGCAGCACGCGCTGGTTGCCGTCGCTGATGTCCAGCAGCGAGCAGACCTCCGCCGCGCTCAGGCCGGCGAGGTCGCGCAGCGTGATGACGGCTCTCTGTGCCGGGGCCAGCTCCTCCACGGCTCCCACGAGCCGCGCGCGCAGCTCCTTGCTGAGTAGCCGCGCCTCGGGGTCGGCGTCCAGCCGCGGCGGCGCGCTGCGCCAGCGACCGTCGGGCCCAAACGCCTCGGGGTCAACGGCCGGCCCGGCATCCGAGTCCAGCGCGGAGAACGGGACGTTGCGCGCGTCCCGGGTGGCTCGGGTGCGCGCGCGATTGGCGAGGATGCTGAAGATCCACGTGCTCAGCGAGGAGCGGCCCTCGAAGGCATCCAGGCCTCGGATCACGGCCAGCCACGTCTCCTGGACGACATCGTCGGCGGCGGACGGCGTGCGCACGAAGCCGCGCGCCACCCGGCGCAGGCTGCGGTCATAACGGCGCACCAGCACGTCGAACGCCGCCTCGTCTCCGGTCCGTAATCGTGCAAGCAGAGCCCGGTCGTCCTGCACGCCGACAGCCTACTGCCCGGGCGCAGCGCCGCGCGGGCGGTGGGCGTGAGCACGCACCGCCCGCGGGCGCGTCGCTCATGCGGGCGCGCCGTCCACGGTCTTGGAGACCGCGATCTCATACACGCCGTTGGACAGCACCTCGTCCACGAGCGGGGCGATTGCCGCCTTCTGATCCGCATAGCCCAGCTCGTCCTGGCTGCGCTCCATCTCCCCCAGCGTGCCGTCGAAGAACCCGAAGGTGATCACCACATCCTCGTCGGCGAGGCTCCGCAGCACGTGGAACCGGACCCAGCCGCCGGGCTCGGCGCCCTCGGGCGGCGCGAAGCGAGCGGTGAACTGATCGAAGGTGCCGGGCTTCAACCGGCGAGTGGTGTGTGCGCAAAGCATGGCGTGCCTCCTCTGGCGTGCCTGTGCGTGGTGTCTGCGGACACGAGGTCGCGTACAGGTCAGTCGCGCCGGTCGACCAGTTGTTACACGCCCGGTCCTAACACCGGGCATATGCCGGATGCGCGAACATCCCGTCCTCATGTCGGCTGAGCGCCTTGGCGGGACAGGGGACGAAGGGACGGCGTCGCGCCGACGGCGCGGTCTGGCCACGGCGCTCGTCGGCTCGGTCACGCTGGGGGTGCTGGTCTGGGTCGCGGCGCCCGCGAAGGTGCTCGGCCAGATCGACGACATGAACGCCGGGTGGGTGATGGCAGCCGTCGCGCTGGAGGTCGCCTCGTGCCTGAGCTATGTGATCGTGTTCCGCTACTTCTTCCCCGAGCCGTCCTGTGCGACCAGCCGCCGGGTGGCGTGGATGTCGATGGGCGCAGGGGCCGTGTTGCCCGGAGGGAACATCTCCTCGGCGGCCGCGACGGGCCTGCTGATGCGGCGCTCCGGTCTGGGGACGCGGCAGCTGGCGGGGCGCTGCGCCGCGCTGCTGTGTCTGCTGACCGCCTTCGGGTTCGCCGTCAACGGGGCGGCCGGCGCGCTCCTGCTCGCGGGGGTGCCGGACGGCCCGCTCGACCTCAGCCACGCCGGCATTCCAATCGCCGTGTCCGCCCTGGTCCTGTCCGCGGCGGCGATGGTGGTGCTGGTGAGCCGACGGTTCGGCGGACGTACCCCCAAGGTGGTTCGCGGCGTCGCCGCGGGACTCGAGGGCGCCTGGGCAGCGGTCGCTCATCCGACCTGGCGGCTACTCGGGGCGGTCGGATTCTTCTCGCTGGACGTGGCAGCCCTGTGGGCGGCATGCGCCGCGACGGGCCACCGGCTGGGCTTCCTGGCGGTGCTGATCGCTTACTGCATCGGCTACCTGGCCACCGCTGCGCCGATGCCGGCCGGTCTCGGGGTGCTCGACGCGGGACTCGCGGGCGCCCTGGTCCTCTACGGGCTTCCGGCGACCGCCTCGGTGAGCGCGGTGCTCGTCTATCACGCGATCTCGATCTGGGTGCCAGGGTTGGGCGGGCTGACCGCGTGGCTGGCGACGCGGACCTCGGCACACCTCACGCGGCGGGAGATCGGAGCGCCACGGTTCGCCGGGCTCAAGCTTGCGGAGGTGGCCGAGACGCACGTCGACATTGCCGCGCGGGTCAGCGGCTACGCACGGTCGATCAGCGTCGATTGACGCGGGCCCGGCGCTACCCGGCCCCGTCCGGTATCGTCGGCGCAGGCCGCGCGCCCGCTCGGCCCTAGCGTAGTGCCCGCGTGTCGCTGGTTCGTTGCCCGTCAACGATGTCCGTGTCTCGCTGTGCACGAGACCGTAGGAAAGCGAGAAATGCCCACAGGAACGGTGAAGTGGTTCAGCGACGAGAAGGGGTTCGGCTTCATCACCCCCGACGATCAGGGCAAGGACCTGTTCGTCCACCACACCTCGATCCAGGGTGAGGGCTACAAGTCCCTCGCCGAAGGCGCCCGGGTCAGTTACGAGACCCAGCAGGGCCCGAAGGGGCCCGCGGCGGCCAACGTGGTGACCATTTAGCCCGCACGCTGACACCGACCATCGGCTACGAAAGCCCTCCACATCGGAGGGCTTTCCGCTTTCCGGGCTCGGACCGCCGCGGCTCCCCGATCGCGTCGATCGCCAGGACGCCCCAGGACCGCCGGGTATGCTGGTGGCGTGGATCTCGGATCGCCGATCTCCTACGAGGTGCTCGCCCCCGGCACCCCCGTCTACAGCACCGACGGCGAGCGAATCGGGAAGGTCGCCCATGTTCTTGCCGCCGAGGACGTGGACGTCTTTGACGGCGTGATCATCGGAGAGCATGTCTTCGGCGAGGATCACCGCTTCGTGGACGCCGACGAGGTCGAGGCGATCTATGAGAACGGGCTCGTCCTCACGCTGCCGTATGCCGAGTGCTCCGAGCTGCCAAAGCCGTCGGCCAACCCGGCGGTGATGCGCGATGACCCCGCCGAGTCCCGCGCCGAGGTGCGCCACGAGAAGCTGCGGCGCGCCTGGGATCTCATCTCCGGCAAGTACTGACGCCCCGCGCTCAGCCCCGGGCGAGAGCGTCGCCGAGCGGCGTGCGGGCGTAGAGGATCGAGCGGCCCTCGCGTCGGCCCGTGACGAGCCCGGCGCCGCGCAACGTGCTCAGGTGGTGCGACGCGGTGGCGGGACTGACGGAGAGCCGCCGCGCGAGCTCCGTCGTCGATCGGGGGGCGGCGAGGTCGGCCAGCATCGCGGCCCGTGAGCTGCCCAACAGGCGCGCCATACCGTCGGGTGCCGGCGCCGCCTCCTCCCACAGTGTCGCGATGCCGCGGGCGGGGTAGCTGAGCGTCGGTTGCCAGGGGGGGCGATCGATCACGAACGGCCGGCTCGCCGAGAATGCCGAGGGCACGAGGAGCAGCCCTCGGCCGTCGAGACGCACCGTTGCGTCATGGGCGGGGACCGTGACGTCGAGGTGGGGCTGGCGCCAGGCCACGTCGGTGCTCAGGTCGGCGAACAACGCCTCCGGCCCGCCCGCGGCGAGGCGCCGCGCGCGGTGGGCGACGTCGGCGTCCAGGAAGGCGTGCACACGCGGCCACACGGGCTCGATCGCGCGCGCCCAATAGGCCTCGAGCAGCTCGGCCAGGCGCCGGACCTCACGGCGCGGGTGGGCGAGCCATGGCTCCGCGATCTGCAGGCCCCGTCGGTGCTGGGTCGCAAACAGGGTCATGTCCGCCCGAATCTGGGCGGCGGGCGTGGCGCGCAGCCTGGCGAGGTCGTCCGCCAGGTCGCCGATCGGCCCGGTCGGCGTCGGTAGCAGGAAATCGGGGGTGAAGCCGCGCGGCGGCGTCAGCGCGACCGCGGGCTCGAGCGCGAGGCCGTGCAGGCGGCCGCTGAGCGAGCGCAGCCACGGCACGTGCAGGGCGGCGTAGGACGGGTCGCGGAGCGCGAGCAGAGAGTGCACGAGCTCCCAAAGCGGCGAGATCGCGAACCGGGTGAGGGCGAGGTCCTCGACTGAGAAGACGAACCTGACCACGGCTATTGGGTGGCCACCATGACCTCGAGGGTCGTCCCGTCCGGGTCGCGGAAGTAGATCGAGTCGCTCGAACGATGGCGCTCTCGCCGGTACGGAATCGCCAGCCGGTCGAGTCCGGCGGCCAGCCGCCGCTGTCCCGGTCCATCGGTGGCCAGCGCGATGTGGCGCAGGCCGGGCGGCCCCTCGGCGAACAGGCCGAGGCGTGCGCCCGGACGCCCCAGGAAGATCGGCTCGTCGGGGACCTCGTGCTCCGCGTCGGGTGCGAGCCCGAGGACGTCCCGGTACCAGGCGACCGATCGCGGCCGGTCGCTCACGTCCAGTGATACATGGTCGATTCGGATGATTTGCATGCTGGAGACGGTGAACCGGCAGCGCCCTATCGCAAACAGATTCGATCCTGCTCGAATCTATCGGACGCGGAGCGCACGAGGCCTTCTAACTGTGGCGCCGACCGGCGTCATAACGGCGCCGGTCCCGCTTGGTTGGGCGCCCGCCGAGGTCGGCGGGCCCGGCGAGCCGGCGTAGCTCGACCTGGCGCTCGCGCTCGGCGATGCTCTCAGCGGTCTCGGCGTAGAGGCTCGCCGCCTCCGCGGCCGACACGCGCCGCCGCTCGGCCGCGCCCCGCACCACCACGGTGCGCCGCAGCAACCCGATGGTGATCTCCAGCTCGTCACCGGGTGCGACCTCCCGGCTGGACTTGACCGCCGCACCGTTGACGTGCACCCTGCCGCCTCTGACCGCGGCCGCCGCGAGCCCGCGGGTCTTGAACAGGCGGGCCGTCCACAGCCACTTGTCGACGCGCATCAGCCTCCAGTGGGCATCCGGCGACTCACAGCGGGAGCGCTCCGCCGCGCTTGACCATCTTCATGGTGAACTGGGAGTTGACGCGAGCGAGCCCCGGAAGCTCGGCGAGTTTGTTCATGTAGAAGGTCTCGTACGCGGCCTGATCGGCGACCGCGACGCGGACGATGTAGTCCGGGAGGCCGAACATGCGCCGGCATTCGATGACCTCGGGCAGGTCGGCGATCCCGGCCTCGAAGCTCTCGACGGTGGCGCGGTCCTTGAGGGTGAGCTCGACGTGCACGGTGACCTCGAAGCCGCGACCCACGGCCTCTGGGTCGATGTCGGCGTGGTAGCCCCGGATGACGCCGGCGTGCTCGAGCGCACGAACGCGGCGCAGGCACGGCGAGGGCGAGAGCCGCACGCGCTCGGCCAGTTCCACATTCGTGAGCCGCCCATCGGTGTGGAGCTGGCGCAAGATTGCGCGATCAAGCGCGTCCATTGGAAGATCATGCCACAGATAACCCTTACACGGCCACAAAAGGCACGCATCTGCCCCACAGCACGACCTACGATTGTCCGATGGCCACCACGTATGTGCGATCGCGCGACCGAACGGTGGCCGACGCGGCCGGCATCGGGCTTGCCGTCGGCCTCTACGGCGTCTCCTTCGGGGTGCTCGCGGTGGCAGCCGGGCTCAGCCCGGCCCAAGCATGCGTGATGTCGATGCTGACCTTCACCGGCGCCTCGCAGTTCGCCTACATCGGGATCCTCGCCGGCGGCGGCGGGACGCTGGCCGCGATGGGCCCGGCGGTCATGCTCGCCGTGCGCAACGCCGCCTACGGCCTCTCGCTGGCGCCGATCCTGCCGCGGCGGCTCCGCGACCGGGCACTCGCCGCGCACCTGGTGATCGACGAGACCACCGCCATGGCCCGCGCCCAGGACGAGCCTGCCGCGGCGCGGCGGGCGTTCCTGGCCACTGGCATCAGTGTGTGGGTCGGCTGGAATCTCGGCACGCTGGCCGGAGCGCTGCTGGGGGGCGGGCTCGGCGACCCGCGCGCGCTCGGACTCGACGCGATGTTCCCCGCCGCGTTCCTCGCGCTCCTGGCGCCCCAACTGCGTCGCCCCGGGGCGCCGGCCGCCGCGGTCGTGGGCGCCGTGATCGTCGTCGCGGTTCTCCCCTTCGCGCCGGCCGGCACCCCGATCATCGCCGCGCTCGCCGGCGTGGTGCCGGGCGTGCTCGTCGCCAACGCGAGAGCGCTTCGCGTATGAGCTGGACCGCGCTGTTGGCGCTGTGCGGCGTCTCGTACGCCCTTAAGGCGGTGGGCCCCGTTCTCGCGGGCGGCCGCCGGCTGGGGACGCGCCTGCGGGGGGTTCTGGATCTGGTGGCGGTGCCGTTGCTCGCGGCGCTCATCCTCGTCCAGACGCTGGGTGACGGCCGGAGCCTGGTGATCGACGCGCGCGCCCCGGCACTGGCCGTCGCCGCCGTCCTCGTCTGGCGGCGCGCCCCCTTCCTGGTGGTCGTGCTCGCGGCGGCCGCCACGGCGGCGCTCCTGCGCGCGCTCGCCTGACCGGGCGCGCCCGGCTAGCGGCTAGCGCAGCGCGGCCGGAAGCAGCGCGGGCGTGAAGCGCAGCGTGCGACGGTCGAGCACGTGGTCGGGCTCGATGGCGCCGGCGGCGGTCACCCGGTAAAAGCCCGGGCGGCACCCATCGCGGCGGTGCTCGCAGATGAGGCCGCCGTCGCCGGTCTCATGGGCCAGGACCCAACCGGGCAGCGTGCTCTCCAGCATGCGAAAGCTGACTACGGCGGCATGGGTGACCGTGTCGAGGACCGACGGAGCAAGCGGTGCGAGTGTGGACATGAGCGGGCGAGGGAGTCGAGGGATGCGGAGGGGCGAGGGATTCGTCCTGCCGCATTCATCGGCCGCTGAGGCCGGGGAGTTGAGCCCATTACCTGCTCGGTATCAACCGGGCGTCGCGACTTCACCGCCGGGAAGCCCTGCCGGGCGTCATGATGAGCCGATGGGCGATTCAGCCGGCGCGGCTCAGCGGGTGCTCGTCACCGGAGGCGCCGGCGGGATCGGCCTGGCGATCACGCGCGCGTTCGTGGACGCCGGCGCTCGCGTCCACGTCGCCGACCCGGACGGCGCGGCGCTCCGGGCGGTCACGGATGCCGACGATGCGGTGACCGGAAGCGTGTGCGACATCACCGACCCCGTCGCGGTCAGGGCGATGATGCAGGACCTCGGCACGTCGCTTGGTGGCCTGGACGTGCTCGTCAACAACGCCGGCATCTCGGGCCCAACGTCCCCTGTGCACGAGTACGCCCCCGACGCATGGGATGCCGTCGTGGCGGTCAACCTCACCGGGACGTTCCACGTCACCCGCCACGCGATCCCGCTGCTGAAGGAGTCGCCGGCGGGGTCGATCATCGTCATGAGCTCGCTGGCCGGGCGCTTCGGCTACCCCAATCGCGTCGCCTACTCAACGAGCAAGTGGGGCCTCGTCGGCTTCACCAAGACGCTGGCGCTCGAACTCGGCCCGTTCGGGATCACCGCCAACTCCATCCACCCCGGGGCGGTCGAGGGCGAGCGGGTGCGCCAGATCCTCCGCGGCCGCGCCGAGCGCTCGCGGAGGACCGTCGAGGATGAAACCGCGCGGGCGCTGGACAATCAGTCGATCCGCCGGTTCGCCGACCCCTCCGACATCGCGGCGCTCATCGTCTTCCTGGCCGGACCGCACGCCCGGTCGATCTCCGGGCAGATGCTCCCGATCGACGGCGATTCCAAGTCCGCCCAGTAGCCCGACCACCCGGCGAGGACTCCCCGGGCAGCGCGAGGGCGCTCCCGCCGCCGAGGCGGACCGGCTCGGCGATCGCCTCGGCCCGGCCGTCCGGAAGCATCTGCAGCGCCGTCGCGTCCCCCGGATAGTTGTCGAGCGGGAGGATCGGCCCGGTGGCGAGGGAGAACTTCTCGCCGTACCGGCTCGTGAGCTGCTGGGCGAGCACGCTGTTGTAGAAGTCGGGCTCGGCCGTCGAGGCGTCCGACGACGAGTTGGTCTGCGCGACTCGGGGCGCGGCCAGCGCATCGGACAGGCTCATGCCGAAGTCGACGTGGTTGATGAGCGTCTGCACGACGGTCTCGATGATGGTGGAGCCGCCGGCGGCCCCGATGGCGAGCACGGGCCGGCCGTGGTGCAGCGCGATGACGGGGCCCATGCTCGACCGCGGCTGCTTGGCGGGCGCCGGCAGGTTCGGGTCAGACGCGCCGGGCGCCGGGGCGAAGTCGAAATCGGTCAGCTCGTTATTGAGCAGGAACCCGTAACCTGGCACGACCTGGCCGCTGCCTCCGAAGAAGTTGATCGTGTTGGTGTAGGCGACGATGTCGCCCCACCGGTCCTCGGTGACGATGTTGTTGGTGTGGTGGGTCTCGGGCGATGCTGCGGAGGCCGCGGTCGGCGCCGAGGTGCCGGTGCAGCCCGCGAACGGCGCAAACGGCGCGCCGGGAGCGACCGGGGAGACGGCCGCGGTGTCCCCGATGAGGCACCGGCGGGTCGCGGCAAATGCGGGATCAAGCAGGCCGGAGAGGGGCACGTGCACGAAGTTGGGGTCGCCGACGTAGGCGTTGCGATCGGCGTAGGCGAGCCGGGAGGCCTCGAGGTAGTGGAAGAGCGCCGTCACGCGCGGCTCCGAGCTCAGCCGGAAGCCGCTGAGGATGTTGAGGATCTCGCCCTCGGTCGACCCCCCGCTGGACGGCGGCGCCATGCCGTAGACGTCCAGCCCCCGATAGTTGACGTGGGTCGGCGCGAGGATCCGGGTGTGGTAGGCCCGCAGGTCGTCCATCGACATGATCCCCGCGTTGGTCACGACGGTCTGTCCGGGCGTGAGCACCGGGTAGTCGTCGGCCTGCACCACGGCCTGGCCGATCGGCCCGTCATAGAGCGCCGACTGACCCTGGCGGGCGATCAGCTCGTACGTATGCGCCAGGTCCGGATTGCGCAGCCACGTGCCCACGGGAAGCGGATCGCCGGACCGGGTGAGCAGGAGCGAACGGCTCGCCGGGTACGCCTGCAGCGTGGCCAGGCTGGACTGCTCGAGCTGGTTGAAGTCGGCGTTGACCGCGAACCCCCGCCGGGCAACGCGGATCGCCGGTCGCAGGTCCTCGGCGAGTGAGAGCCGGCCGAAGTGGCGCGCGGCGGTCGCCCACGTCGCGACATTGGAGGGCACGCCGGTGGCCAGCGGCTGATCGGAGGCCGCCGTGTAGCCCATCGGCTGGCCGGTGGCCGGGTTCACGAACATGCTCGTGGTGCAGGCCGCCGGGCACGTCTCGCGGCCGTCGATGGTGGTCACCGCGTGGGTGCGGGCGTTGTAGATCACCATGAAGCCACCGCCGCCAGGACCGGCCACCCACGGGACGGTCACCCCGAGGGCGCTGGCGGTGGCGACGGCGGCGTCGACGGCATTGCCCCCGCGGCGGAGCACGTCGATCCCGGACGCGCTGGCGCCCACGTCCATCGACGCGACGGCACCGCCGGCGCCGGCGGCGACCGGGGTGTCCGGGTAGCGGGCGCCCGGCCGCGCAGCGGACGCGGCGGCCGGCAGCGCGGCACCGGCGGCGGCACACGCCACCGCGAAGAGACTGGCAATTCCTCGACGGCCCATCGACACCCACCTCCCGTTGATCGCAGACAGACCTCAGCATTCCCGCGGGAGCGGTGGGCAAACCCGCAGAGCTCAGCGCCCCGCCCAGTCGCTCAAGCCGGTGTGGTCCCCGGGGATGAGCGGGTTGCCGGCGCGGGCCCTGATCTCCTGGACCGCCCAGGAGTTGCCGTCGGGATCGTGGAAGCCAAAGAACGTCCCGCCATCGGTCGGGGCCATCACCATGAGATCGCTGACCTCCACGCCGCGACCGGCCAGTTCCTGCCGCGCCGCGGCGGCGTCGCTGACCACGAGCTGAAGCGCCTTCATCGATCCGGGCTCCATCTCGTTCTGCGACGGCAGGTCCCCGAACACGATCGAGCAGCCCGAGCCGGGGGGCGTCAGCTGGACGACGTGCATGTGCTCGTTGTGGGTGTCGTGGTCCAGGTGAAAGCCGACCTGGTCGCGGTAGAAGGCGACCGAGCGGTCAATGTCGCTCACGGGGATGACGATCACTTCCAGGGTCCAATCCATGAATCGCTCCTCTCGTAACGTACGCGCATGTTCACAGCCGATGTGATCGTGGTCGGGCTCGGCGCGATGGGCAGCGCCGCCTCCCGCCAGCTCGCCGAGCGCGGCGTGGCGGTCATCGGGATCGATCAGTACGCGCCGCCGCACGCGTGGGGCTCGACGCATGGTGACACCCGGATCACGCGTCTGGCGATCGGCGAGGGCCGGGAGTACGTGCCGCTGGCGCGGCGCTCGCACGAGCTGTGGCGCGAGCTCGAGCAGGCCAGCGGGAGCGAGCTGCTCACCCAGCCGGGGATCGTCATCCTCGCGCCGGGCGCCAGCACGTTCCTGGACGAGACCCGGGCGGCGGCGCGCGAGTATCGCATCGCGCACCGCGATCTCACCAACACCGAGCTGCGCTCCGCCTTCCCGATGTTCGCCGTGACTGACCAGATGGTCGGTTATCTCGAGCCCGAGGCCGGCTATGTCCGCCCCGAGCGCGCCGTCGCCGCGCAGCTCGCCCTGGCACGGCGCGCCGGCGCGCGGTTGCACCTCGGGGAGCGAGTGGAGCGCTGGAGCGCGACGGCGCGCGGCGTGACCCTCACCACCGCCGCCGGCACCTACGCCGCGGATCAGCTGCTGGTGTGCGCGGGCGCGTGGATCGCCGACCTGTTCCCGGAGGGGCGCGACCTCTTTGCGATCTATCGGCAGCTGCTGTTCTGGTTTCCGATCCGCGAGCGCTACGCCGAGCTGCGCGACATGCCGGCGTTCGTGTGGGACATCGGCGGCGACCAGCAGGGCTTCGTGCATCTCGACGGCTTCTACGGCTTCCCTGCCATCGACGGGCCCACCGGCGGCGTCAAGGTGGCCGCCGAGTCCTACGAGCATACGACCACCCCCGACAGCCGCCAGCATCCGGCGAGCCGGTCCGAGATCGACCGTATGTACGGCGGCTGCATCGCGCCCCACCTGCCGTGGCTGGGCGCGGAGCCGCTGAGGACGGTCTCGTGCCTGTACACGAGCACGCGCGGCAGCCGCTTCGTCATCGACCGTCATCCCGAGCACGACAACGTGCTCATCGTCTCCGCCTGTTCGGGCCACGGCTTCAAGCACTCGCCCGCGATCGGGGAGGCCGTTGCGCAGTGGCTGACCGGGCGCACGCCGGACACCGACCTCGGCGCGTTCAGCTTTGACCACGCGCTCCGGGCCGCCCGATAACGGCGGCATAACGGCGTTACGTCGCTGTTAGCCCCCGGCGCGTAGAACCGGCCCCTGTGCACCCGGTGACATTCATGTGGGCACCCGCGGTCGCGGTAGCGGTGGCCACCCTGGCCCTCGCTGCATGCGGGTCGGGCGGCGGACCGATCGCCTCCGCCCAGACCGGCTCGGGACCCGGCCCGGGCGCGGTGACGTTTGCCAGCTGCATGCGTGAACACGGGGTCCCTCAGTTCCCCGACCCGGGAGGTCCACGGCCGGCGGGGAATTCAGTGTCGATCCTGGGTGCCGCGCTCCCTCCGACCATCGACATCAAGGCTCCGGCGTTCCGGTCGGCGCTCAACACCTGCATGAAACAGTTCCTCGCCAAGCACCCCCGGCCACCGTTGAGCGCGGCTCAGAGGGCCGCCGCGCTCAAGTTCGCTGAGTGCATGCGCACCCATGGGGTACCGCACTTCCCCGATCCGCGGTTCCCGGCCGGCGGCGGGATCGCACTCGCCACCCCAGCGGGTGTCGACGCGAACGCGCCGGCATTCCGGCACGCCCAGCAGGTGTGCGGGAACCCGTGAGCGGGGCGGTCGCGAAGCTCACCGCCGCCGGACAGACCTCAGGCGCCGACGAGCTCCCCGGGGAGCTCGCCGACGCCCTGGCGCAGACCAGCGCGGCCTCTGACCGCCTCCTCAGCCCGGCCTAGTACCCGTTACTGGCGCCAGCCGGCGCGGCGCCTGAGGAGCCGCTCTTGGTGATGGCCATGCCCGAGGGGGCGACCAGCCACCACTTGGCGCCGAAGTTGTCGCTGCCCTGGCCCGTGATCGAGCCCATGCTCTTGTCCAGCGCGAAGTAGTAGAGCGGGTGGCCGTCATAGGTCACCTGCTTGCTGCCATTGGATCGGGCGATCGTGCCTAGCTGCCCGGCGGTCACGCCGCCGGCGGCGACCGGCGCCGACTTGGTCAGCAGCGGCGGCCAGAACTTGGCACACGCTCCCGCACACACCGACTTGTCGCTGGGGTCAGCCACCCACAGGTACAGGGCACGACCCGACGAACCGACGAGGTAGTTCCCGTCCGTTCCGCTCGCCGTACCCACCGACGCCGCGCTCGCACTGGAGGACGGCGCGTGGTTGGCGGCGGAGGCGGCACTCGAGTTCGTACTGCTGCTGCCGCAGGCCGCGACGACCACGGCCACGGTGACCATGGCGGCGGCGCTGCCGATGCGGATCCTCGCTGCTCTCCAACTGCTCATCATGATGTATCTCATTTCGTGGTTTGCCCGTCCACTTGTGTGTCAGGGCGGGGTCACCAACAAAGACCCCGAGGCCACGGATTTCTTCCCTGGTTGCGGCTCAGGGGGCGGCGAGCTCGCCGGGTGGCGAGGGGGACGCCGGCGACGGCGATGAGAGCTGGCGGTCTCGGCCGGCGGCCAGCCCGACCAGCGTCTGCGGCACGACCAGCGCCAGCAGCAGGATGAGCGGCACCGTCCATGAGCCCGTCAGCCCGTGGAGGGCTCCCACCGCGAGCGGAGCGAACGCCGCCAGCACGTAGCCGACGGACTGGGCGAGCGTGGACAGGCCCTCCGTGGCGGCGACGGTTCCGCCGCGCATCACGATGAGCATGAGCGCCAGCGGGAACGCCGCGTTCTGCCCGAGGCCGAGCAACACCACCCACAGGTACGAGGCCGACATCGGCGCCACCAGGATCCCGGCCAGCCCCACCGCCATCAGCGCCGAGCAGGCGATGACGAGCCAGCGGTGATCGCGCTGGCGCGCGGCGATATAGGGCAGCGTCGTCGCGGTCGTCAGCCCGACCACGATGGAGAGGCTGAGCAGGAAACCGGCATGGGAGTCGCTGGCGCCGTGGCTGCGGAAGATGTCGGGCAGCCACGCCAGCGTGGCGTAGAAGCCGCCCGACTGGATCGCGAAGAACAGCGTGACCCACCACGCCAGCGGCTGTCGCAGGAGCGGGCGCACGACCGGCGACCGGGGCGCGGGCGCGTCGGCAGCCGCCGTGCGGCGCACGAGTGCCGGGAGCCACGCCAGCGCCGCGATCGCGGCCGGAACGGCCCAGATACCCAGACCACCGCGCCAGCCGCCCCCCAGCCACTCGGCCAGAGGGACCGTGATCCCGGCGGCCAGCGCCGCGAAGCCGATCAGCGACGTCGTGTACAAGGCCATCGCCGTGCCGGTGCGCTTGGAGAAGTCACGGCGGATGATCACCGGGACCAGCACGTTGGCGGTGGCGATCGCCGCCCCGGCCAGAGCTGTCCCCAGGAACAGAAAACCGGCGCCGGGGATGAGGCGGAAGAGGATCCCGGCGAGCAGCGCGCACATGGCCACGGCGATCGTCGTGTGCATGCCGAGGCGGCGTGCCAGCGGAGGAGCCAGGGGCGCGAGCAGGCCGAAGCAGAGCACCGGCAACGTCGTCAGCGCGCCGGCCCACCCTGAGGACAGCCCGGCGTCGGACTGGATCCGGTCCAGGACCGGGCCGACGCTGGCCGCCGCCGGGCGCAGGTTGATGGCCACCAGGATCACCCCACCGGCGAGCAGCGCCGGGGTAAGCGACGGCCGCCCGTGGCGCTCAGCTTGCACGGCGCCTCACGCTAGCTTGCCGGCGGCTCAGACGCGGACGCCGGCGGCGGTGGTGATGCGTCCGGCGAACAGGAACGCCGTCTGGCGCAGGCTGGACTCGAGGTCGAACGGATCCAGGGCCGAGACGGCGTCCCGGGGGATGACCACGTCGTACCAGCGCAGCGCCGCGCTGGCGGCGGTGTAGTGGACGCAGATGTTGGCCACCGTGCCGCAGATCACCAGCGTGCTCACGCCCCACAGCCGTAGCAGATGGTCTAGGGACGTGCCGTAGAAGCCGTCGTAGCGGACCTTGCGGATCACGGTCTCGTCCTCCCGGGGCGCCAGCGCCTCGACGATCTGCCAGCCCCAGCTGTCCTCGCGGGCGTGCTCGGGCCAGATGCGCCACTCGGGGTCGCCGTCGCGGTGCGAGTCCTGCGTGAACACCACGCGCATGCCGTACGCCCTCGCCAGCTCCAGCAGCGTGCCGATCGCCGGGATCGTGGACTCGGCGTCAGGCACGACGAGGCTGCCGCCCTCGGTCACGAAGTCGTTCTGCATGTCCACCACCACGAGCGCCGTGCGCGTCGGGTTCACGCGGACCTCGTCCTGCATCTCGTAGGCGGGAACCTCGAGGGTCTGCCTCATGGCATAAACGCTAGCGCCCCGGTGGGGGTGGGCTGGGCGTTGGGTGCGCTGGCGCGGGCGAACGTCAACGACGGCTTTCGAAGGCGGCCCCCGGGGGCGGGGCGGTTGAGGAGTCGTGGCGGATAGTGAAGGAAATAGCGCCACTATCCGCCGCAGCCCCTTGCGCGAGGTCGCCAACGCCACGGCCCAACCCTTCCAAAGCCCGTCGTTGAGGTTCGCCCGCGCCGCACGCGACGCCGCGCGCCAGACCAACCGCACCGCGGGATCGGCGCCCCCGTTCCGGCGCGTTGGTATGGTGGCCGCCGTTTCACACGCCCTTCACGGACGATCAGAGGAGTTTTCGCTATGAGAAGGATCACGGCCGCGCTGGCCGCAAGCGCGACCGTGGCGCTGGGCGCTGCCGCGCCGGCAGGCGCCGCAGACGTCGACTACTCGCAGGTCGCGCGCAACATCATTCCCTCGGGGCAGGCGGGATCTCTGCCCATCCCCGCCGACGCGACGGCGCAGGCGCAGATGTACAACGCGCTCACTCCGCTGTTTGACCACGTCACCAACGCCGATCTGTTCAGCGATTTCAAGTCCGAGCAGTTCGGGCTCGGCACCGACGGACCGGGGACGATGGAGCCGGTCCCGTTCCCCGGGGTCACGATCATCCGCGACCGCTTCGACGTGCCCCACGTCACCGCCACTACGCACGCCGGCGGCGTCTGGGCCGCGGGCTGGATCGCGGCCGAGGACCGGGGGCTGTTGCTGCAGGAGACGCGTGACAACTCGCGGGTCGCCGCGCTCGACGTGCCGGGGCTGACCGCCATCGGCCTGGTCGAGAACCTGCAGGACTTCCAGCCGAGCGCGCAGACCGAGGCGGTCCTGTCGCGCCAGACGCAGGTCCTTGAGAACGCCGGCCCCGAGGGACGCGACGTGCTGTCGGACATCGACGAGTTCACCACCGGCATCAACGCCTATCTGGCGATCCACAGCCCCACCACGCCGCCGTGAACCCGTAACGACGTCTACGCGCTCAACGCGCTCAAGGACCAGTTCTTCGGGGAGGGCGGCGGCCGCGAGGCGCAGGACTCCGAGTTCCTCGGCGCGCTCGAGCACCGACTCGGGGTCAAGAAGGGCTACAGCGTCTTCAACGACCTGCGCCAGAACACCAACGCGGGGAGCCCGACGACGGTGGACAGCACGTTCAACTACGACCACACCCCGTCCAAGCCGGGCGTGCCCGGCAGCGTCGTGCTCGACCCCGGCAGCTTTCACGCCACCACGGCGGTGTCGGCCAAGGAGTCGCGCGCGTTCGGCGGCAACGCGCCGCGCGCGCACGCGTCCAACGAGCTGATGGTGGAGGGCAAGTACTCCACCACGCGGCACCCGCTGCTCGTCGGCGGCCCGCAGGTGGGCTACTTCTACCCCGGCCTGACCTATGAGATCGACATGCACGCGCCCGGCCTGGACTGGCGCGGCGCCACCTCGGCTCCGTTCCCCGGCTACATGCTCATCGGCCGCGGGGCGGACTTCGCGACCACCCTTACCTCGGCGTCCGGCGACGTCGTGGACGAGTACGCCGAGACACTGTGCGGCCGCAGCACCACCAGGTACCGGTTCAAAGGGAAATGCCGGCCGATGGAGCACTTCGACGCCGGGACGCTCAACGGCAAGACGATCGCCTTCAACATGACCGTGCACGGCCCGGTGGTCGGCTACGCTCGCGTCCACGGCCACCTGGTGGCCATCTCCAGCAAGCGCTCGAGCTACGGCAAGGACGCGCTGGACCTGCTCTACAACCGGCGCCTGTCCGACGGCCAGGTCCACAGCCCGCAGTCTTTCCTCGCGGCCGCGAAGCTGACGCCGCAGACGTTCAACTCGTTCTACATCGACGACAAGCACGTCGCCGAGTACACGACCGGGCTGCTGCCGGTTGGCCCCAAGGGCACCGACCCCAGCCTGCCGACGATCGGCACCGGCAAGTGGGAGTGGCGCGGCACCGCCCCGGCGAGCGTCCATCCGCACCGAGTCGACCCGGTGCACACGCCGGTCAAGGGGACGATGACCAACTGGAACAACGTCTCCGCCCACGGCTTCGGCGCCGCCGACGACGCGTGGAACGCCAACGGGACATCGGCGCGTGTCGACCTGCTCAACTACAACCTGGCACGGCTGCGCTCCCACGGCAAGTGGTCGCTGGCCACCGTGACCTCGGCGATGAACGCCTCCGCCACACAGGACGTCCGCGCGATCCTCACCGTCCCGGTGCTCGAAAAGCTGCTCAAGGGCGCCAAGGCACCCAACGCCGAGGCGGCCAGGATGCTGTCCCTGCTCGTCGCGTGGCGCAAGGCCGGCGGCAACCTGCTGGACCGCAACAACGACGGCAAGGTCGACAACCCCGGTGCGGCAATCATGGACGCGGCGTGGCCGAAGATCGCGGCGGCGTTCATGCGGCCGGAGCTGGGCCCGCTGGAGGGCGAGTTCAGCACGCTGGTGAGCGTCTTCGACTCGCCGCCGAGCGGTCAGTTGTCCGGTTGGTATCAGTACTTCGACCGCGACGTGCTCAAGCTGCTGCACATCAAGCAGCCTCAGCCGTTCGCCAACGACTATTGCGGCGACGGCAACGTGCGCCGCTGCCAGCGGTCGGTATGGGCGGCGATCGCCGCGGCCGGCAAGGAGCTGGCCAGACAGCAGCACACCGCCAACTCCAGCGCGTGGCGCGCCAGCGCGACCGCCGAGCGGATCACGTTCATCCCCGGCCTCCTCAAATACACGATGAGCTACACCAACCGGTCGAGCGGGATCCAGCAGGTGATCAGCTTCAACCGCCACCGCTGAGAGCAGTAGAGCGTCGTCGAGAGCCCCAGCGTGGCCGCCACCGGGCCGCTGAGCAGCTGGCCGAGCGGCAGCATCGCCGTCGACCCCAGGTAGTCCCATGAGAACACCCGGGCCAGCTCACCGGCCGGGATGTCGGACTGCATCGAGGTGAACCAGAAGGTGTTGAACATCGTGCCGGCGCCTCCGTCAATCAGCGCCAGGGCGACGGTAAGCGGGAGCGGGGCGTGCGCCGCCACCGACGCCACCATCGCCGGCGTGATCGTCACGAACACCGACATCGACGCGGCGGCAAAGAGCAGTCGAAACGCTCGTTGCGCCGGGACTCCTCCCACCCGGTCAAGCCTACGCCCCCGCCCGCGTGACAGCATCTCGCCCATGACCGAGGTCATGATCGAGACGCCGCGCGGGGCGGCACGAGCTCACCTCAGCGTCCCGCGGGGCTCAGCGGCCGGCGGGGCGGTGATCCTCGGTCATGGCGCCGGCGGCGGGATCGGGGCGCCGGACATCCAGGCGGCTGCAGGCGCAGCGCAGGGCCTGGGTGCGGCGGTGGCCCTGCTGGAGCAGCCCTACCGCGTGGCGGGGCGGCGCGCGCCGCCGCCGCCGGCGCATCTGGACGAGGCATGGGTGGCGGTGGTGGCGTGGCTGACCGAGCACGAGCTGAGCGGGTTGCCGCTGGTCACCGGCGGGCGCTCGCTGGGCGCCCGCGTCGCCTGCCGAACGGCCGCTGCCACCGGATCGGCGGGGGTGCTCTGCCTCGCCTTCCCCCTCCAGCCGCCTCGGCGGGCGTCGGCGACCAAGCCTTCGCCGAGCAGGCTGCCGGAGCTCGACGCGGTGGCGGTGCCGACCCTGGTGATCCAGGGCGTCAGCGACCGATTCGGCATGCCGCCCGACGGGCGGGCGCGCAGCGTGGTGACGGTGGCTGGTGACCACGGGCTCAAGTCCGACCTGCCCGCTGTGCGCGATGCCGTCGCCCGATGGCTCGCGAGCCTGCTGCGCCGGTGAGCGCGCCCGCCCGGCGAGGCTGCCCGATGCACGACCCCCAAGCCACCTCCGCCGACGTGCCGTGGCGTGAGCCCGTGCGCGGCGGTCACCCCGACGCCGCCCTGGCCGCGCGGCCCGGGACCGAGCTCCTGCGCGCGATGCTGGCCGGTGAGACGCCGGCGCCGCCGCTGGCGCGCCTGACCGGGATGCGGCCGGTCACCCTCACCGCCCGGTCGGCTCGCTTCGACATGCCCTTGACCGGGTGGCTGTGCGACGCGGACGGGCGGGTGCCGCTGGGCGTACTCACCATCCCGGCCGACGCGGCGATGGCGTGCGCGATCATCGCCGAGCTCCCGGCGGGGGTGGCCATCACCACCACCGAGCTGGCGCTTCGCCAGGTCGGCCCGGCGCTGCCGGGACGCACGCTGTGCACCGAGGCGACGGCGATCGCCATCGGCCCGCCCGCCCGCGGCATCGCCCTGGCCGAGGTGACGCTGACCGATGACACCGGCGCATTGATCGCGCGCGGTGGGTCGCTGTGCGTGCAGCTCCCATCGGCGGCAGGCGGCGAGCCCGGATCCGACGGCCCCGGCGACGTGGAGCCCGCGGGTCCGGACCCGTGGGAGCGTCCAGCGCCCGAGGCCGGCCTGGGGCGGCTCACGGGGCTACGGCGGGTCGCCGTGACGGATGGTGACGCTACGTTTGCCCTGCCCGCCACGCGCTGGCTGTGCGCGCCGCCGCCCGGGCGTGCTCAAGGTGGCGCGGTGGCGATGCTGGCCGGAGCCGCGATCGACGCCGCCGTGCAGACCTCCGCCCCGCCGGGCGCGCGTTTCGTGCCGCTGGAGCTCAAGGTCAACTACCTGCGGCCCCTGGCGAGCGACGGGCGCGAGGCGCGCGCGCACGCGACGCTGGTGCACGGCGGCCGCCGCACCGCGGTGGCCCGCGCGGACGTCGCTGACGCCGACGGCCGGGAGGTCGCTGTGGCAAGCGGCTCCGCCATCGCCGAGGCACCGACGACCGTTAGGGACGCGCCGGAGACCGGCTGACCGGGGCGGCCGCGTCGGCGTCCCCGAGCTCCAGCGTGGGCCCGAAGCCGATCTGGAGCAACGCGCCGCCGCCCGCAGCGTTGCCGGCCCGGACGAAGCCGCCGTGGGCCTCGGCGGCCTGGCGGACGATGGCCAGCCCCAGCCCCGACCCGGGCTGCGACCGGGCGTCACGGGCGCGGTGGAAGCGATCGAAGACGAACGGCAGGTCCTCCTCATGAAAACCGGGCCCGTGATCGCGGACGCTGAGCACCCCGTCGGCAAGCGTGACCGCGATGACGCCGCCCGACTGACCGTACTTGGCGGCGTTGTCCAGCAGGTTGGCCACGGCGCGGGCGATCCGGTCGCCCTCCCCCTGGACGAGCGTCGGCTCGATGGCGGCGTCCACGCTGAGCTGAGGCGCGCGGCGACGCGTCCGTTCCACCGCCGCGGTGACGATCTGGTCGACGCGCACCTCGGCCGGCTCGCCGCCCAGCTTGGTGCCCCGGGCCAGCTCCACCACGTCGCCGACGAGCGCGGTGAGCTCGTCGAGTTCCTCGATCACATCGCGTCGCAGTGCCTCACGGTCCTCGGCCGAGAGCAGCTCCTCGTCGCGCATCAGCTGGAGGTTGGCGCGGATCGTGGCGATCGGCGTCCGCAGCTCGTGTGACGCATCGGCCACGAGGTTGCGCTGGGCCTGCACCGACGCGTCCAGCGCGTCGAGCGTGTTGTTGAAGGTCTGGGCCAGGCGGGCGAGCTCGTCGCCGCCGTGCACGTCGACGCGCTCGGTGTCCAGCCGGTCCGGGTCGGCGGCGATCGCCTCGGTCTGGCGGGTGAAGCGTCCGATCGGCGCCAGCGCGGTGCGGGCCACGAGCAAACCCAGCAGCGCCGCCAGCGCGATCCCGGTGGCGGCGATGATCACGAGAAGCAGCAGCTGGTGCGACAGCGCGTCGTCGACCTGAGTCAGCGGCAGGGCGACCTGGACTGCCCCGTACCGGCCGGCGCCTTGGACGAGGACGCGGAGGTGATGGCCGCCGAGCGTGACGTCGGTGAGGTACTGGCCGGTCCCGGTGCGCGCGAGCGCCTTGGCGGCGCCGTCGACGGGCAGCTTGGCCGTCTCGCCGGTGGCCAGGCACACCGAGCCGTCGGGGCTGACCAGCTGGACGTAGCCCTGGGGCCCGCCGAAGCCGCCGCCGCGGGCGTTGTCGAGTCCCAGGCCGTGGTCACAGTCGTTCTGGGCGAACCCGCGGCCGCCGAAGCCGGGGGCGCCCCGGAACCCCGGAGGACCCTCGTCTCCGTCGCGGCCAGTCCCCGGGGCCGGGCCCTTGGCCACGCCGGCATTCACCAGAAGCGGATGGATGAGGCCCGACAGCGAGGTGTCGAGCTGGCCCTGGAGCTCGGAGCGAGTGCCCGCGTACGCCGACACGGCGACGGCGATAACGGCCACCGCCACGGCCACGCCGGCGGCCACGGCCATCCGGGCCCTCAGGCTCATCCTCCCGGCTCCCGCAGCGCGTAGCCCACCCCGCGGACGGTATGGATGAGCGGACGGGCGCCGGCATCCTCGAGCTTGCGGCGCAGGTAGCCCACATAGACGCGCAGCGCGTTGGAGGAGGGCCCGAAGTCATAGCCCCACACCCGGTCATAGATCGTCGAGTGGGGCAGGACGCGACGGGGGTTGAGCATCAGCAACTCCAGCAGCTGGTACTCGGTCCGGGTGAGCTCGACGAGCGTCCCGGAGACCTCCACTCCGTGGCGGGCGGGGTCGAGCTTGAGCTCGGCGAACGTCAGTCCCCCCTCGACGTCGCCCTCGCCCCCGGCGCGGCGCAGGAGCGCCCGGATCCGGGCGCGCAGCTCGTCGACGTCGAACGGCTTGATCAGATAGTCGTCGGCGCCCGCGTCGAGGCCGTCGATCCGGTCCGAGACGGCGTCGCGGGCGGTGAGCATGAGCACGGGCACGCGGTTGCCCTCGCGGCGAAGCAACCGGCACACCTCGAGCCCGTCGATATCCGGCAGCCCGACGTCGAGCACGACGGCGTCCGGGACCGCGGTGGTGACCTCGGACAGCGCCTCGGCCCCGGTGGTGGCGAGCACGACCTCGTAGCCCGACAGCGACAGGGCCCGGCGCAGGACGTCGCGCAGGCCGCGGTCATCGTCGACGACGAGCAATCTCATTGGTCTGATTGTCGCCCGTGAACCGGCCGGGCGTGAGCACTCCTACGTTTCGCTTAGGGTCCGGGGCCCACTAGATGCGCTCGCCAGGACCTCGCCGCTCGCGCAGGACGGTGCCGAGGATGCCGTTGATGAACGCGGGCGCGCCGGCGCCGCAGAAGCGTTTGGCCGTCTCGACGGCCTCGTCGATGGCGCCCTCGGGCGGGATCGGCTGCTCTCCGGGCGCCACCTCGGGGTGGAGGATCTCGAGCAGCGCCACCCGCAGGATAGAGCGCTCCAGCGGCGCGATCCGCTCCAGCGGCCACTCCCTGGCGTGGCTTCGGATGAGCTCGTCGAGCTCGGGCTGGTGCTCGCGCACCTGCTCGGCGAGGGCGAGGGTGAACATGTTGACGTCGCGGGGCAGTGTGTCGCCGAGCGGCCGCTCGAGCAGGTCGCTCTGGTACAGCGCCCACACCGCGGCGCGCCGCTGATCGCTTCGGCGGGCCACGGTCAGCCGACGGTGATGAGTTCCTTGGGCACCGAGGTGAGGATGTCGCACGCCGTCTCGGTGATCACGACGAGGTCCTCGATCCGCACCCCGAACTGCCCCGGCAGGTACACGCCGGGCTCGACGGTGACCACGTTCCCCGTGGCCAGCACCGAGTCCGAGCGCTGCGACAGCCGCGGCGCCTCGTGGATCGCAAGGCCCACGCCGTGGCCCAACCCGTGGCCGAAGTGCTCGGCGTGGCCGGCGCCATCGATCACTGCGCGCGCCGCCGCGTCGGCATCGCGGCCGCCCACGCCGGCCTTGAGGGCCTCCAGCCCGGCCAGCTGCGCGTCGCGCACGAGGTCGTACGCCTCAAGGGTGGCGTCGGCCAGCTCCCCGGTGGACAGGGTGCGGGTGCAGTCCGAGCAGTAGCCGTCCAGCTCGGCGCCCCAGTCGATCACCACCAGCTCGTCAGGTCCGATCTCGACGTCGCGCGGCTGGGCGTGAGGCAGCGCGCCTTGGGCGCCGGCGGCGATGATCGTGTCAAAGGAGGGCCGCTGGGCGCCGAGGTCGCTCATGGCGCGCTCCAGGGCGGTGGCGACGCTCACCTCGGTGCGCCCCACCAACCCCCGCTCCATGATCTGGCGCAGGGCGGCGTCCGCGAGCCTGGCCGCCTCGGCGATCCGCCTGATCTCGTCGGTGTCCTTGATCGCGCGCAGCGACTCCACGAGGTCGCCGCCGGCCACGAGTTCGACGCTCTCCCCCACCAGCTCGCGCAGCCGGTTGTGCGAGCGCACGGTCATGTGGGCATCCTCGAACGCAAGTCGCGCCGTGCCGCGGGGCAGCAGGTCCGGAATCGTGTCCACCAGCTCCGGTGCGACCATGCGGTCAAAGGACGGGTCGACCTGGGAGGCCGACTGCTCGACGTAGCGGAAGTCGGTGGCGAACGCCCGGGTCTCGGGGCCCACGAGGACGAGGCCGTTGGAGCCGGTGAATCCGGTGAGATAGCGGACGTTGACCAGCGAGGTGACGACCAGCAGGTCGGCGCCGACCTCCGGCAGCCTCCCGGCCAGGCGGGCGGCGCGGTCGCTCATACCGCGCTCGAGAGCTCCTGGGCCAGCCGCGTCAGCGCCTCGCGGTAGCCGTCCTTCCCCTTGCCGGCGACGCGCGCGAAGCACAGGTCGCGGATCACCGACTCGCGCCGGAACGACTCGCGCTCGTCCACGTCGGAGAGGTGGACCTCCACCGCCGGCAGTGCCGTCAGCTCCAGCGCGTCGCGGATGGCCCACGAGTAGTGCGTCCAGGCGCCCGGGTTGATGATGATCGCGTCCGCCATCCCGGCCAGCCCGTGCAGATGCTCCACGAATGCCCCCTCATGGTTCGAGTGGAAGAAGCGGGTCGCCAGCCCCAGCTCGGCGGCGGCGTCGGAGATCCCCATCTCCAGCTCGGTCAGCGTGAGGCTGCCGTAGTGAGCGGGATCGCGACGGCCCAGCTGGTCCAGGTTGACACCGTGCATGACCTCGATCCGGTTGCGAACGTCCATGGCCCTGACGCTAGCGTGCCAGTTCGCGCACGGCCGCGATGAGCTCTCGCGGGGCCACTGGGCTGCCGGGACGCGGATCGCCGGGCCGAGGCAGCAGGACGAACGGGACCGGCCCCTCCCCCATGCGCTTCTTGTCACGCGCGGTGGCCATGACCACGGCGTCGGGGTCGACGTCGCGCAGTTCGGTCGGCAAGCCGCGGGCACGCAGCAGCTCGGACACCTCGGCGCGCAGGTCATCGTTGCCCGAGAGCCGCAGCGCCGCCAGCAGGCCGAGCGCCACCGCCTCGCCGTGGCGGTAGGCGGCATACCCGGTGACGGCCTCGATGGCGTGGCCCACGGTATGGCCGAGGTTGAGCGACTGGCGCGCGCCGCCGTCGCGTTCGTCGCGGGCGACGATGCGCAGCTTGGTGTGGGCGCACGCGGCCACCACCTCGGGGGATCCCGGCGGCGCGCCGGCGCGCACGAGCTCCCACAGCCGGCCGCCGGCGATGAGCGCGGTCTTGACCACCTCGGCATAACCGGCGGCCAGCTCCGCGTCCGGGAGGGTGTCGAGGGCCTCGGTATCAGCGATCACCGCCTGGGGCTGGTGGTAGGCACCCACGTAGTTCTTGGCCTCGGGCAAGTCGACGCCCGTCTTGCCCCCGAGGGCGGAGTCCACCTGGGCCACCAGCGTGGTGGGCACCTGGACGACGCGCACGCCCCGCTGGTAGGTGGCGGCGCAGAACCCGGCCAGATCGCCGACCACCCCGCCGCCGAGGGCGACGACGACGTCGGCGCGGGTCATCCCGGCGCGCGCCAGCTCCGTCCAGACGATCTCGGCGTGAGCGATCGTCTTGGACTGCTCGCCGGGCATGATCGTCACCCGGCCGTCGAGCGGCTCCAGGCGCTCGGCGTACAGGCGCCCGGCGTTGTAGTCGGTGACCAGGAAGCGCCGCCCGTCCACGGTCCGCGGCCAGAAGGCGCGGTCGCCGCCGGCGAGCAGGCCGGGGCCGATGTAGACGGGGTAGTCGCCGCCGGCGGTGGTGGCCCACAGCAGCCTGACCCCCGGCGGGACGGCCTCGAGCGCAGCCAGCACCGTGGCGATCTCGCCGGCGCGCGAATGAGGCACGATCACGTCGGCGGCCCCGTCATAGAGTGTCTCGCGTCGCGCATAGAGGGCTTCGAAGCGCGTCCTGTCTTGAGCGTGCGCGCCGGCGGTGGCCTGCCAGCGATGCCACGCCGTTTCCGGCCCGACGTCGACCCAGATCACCAAGTGGTCGGCCATGGCCCGCCGGACGGCCTCGGACTCGAGCGCTCCGCTGCTGAGCGCCAGGATCCGCTGGCCCGACGTTCGGAGCAGCTCGAGCGCCCGGGCCTGGTCGACCGCGGGGTCGAGCTCCACCACTGGGCGGCGGACGCTGGTGTCAGACAGGACGTGGGCGGCCGCGCGCGTCGCCTCGTCCAGGAACCCGACCAGCGCGACGTTGCGGACCGTGGCGATCACCGGCGCTGCCAGCCTATGCGCGCGCGGTAGGCGTTCAGCGCCGCCGTGACGTCATCGATGTGGTCACCCCCGAACTTGCGCCGGTAGGCGTCGGCCAGGACGAAGGCCACCATCGCCTCGCCCACCACGGCGGCGGCGGGCACCGTGCAGGAGTCGGTGCGCTCGCGCAGGGCCTCGGCGGGCTCGTGGGTGGCGATGTCCACCGACCGCAGCGGCTTGGTCAGGGTGGGCAGCGGCTTCATGTAGCCACGGACCACGATCGGATCGCCGGTGGTCATCCCGCCCTCCAGGCCGCCGGCGCGGTTGGTCTCGCGGTAGAAGCCGCGGTCGTCTGAGTAGAAGATCTCGTCGTGGGCCTCGGAGCCGGGAAGCCCCGCCACCTCGATGCCGTCGCCGACGGCCGCGCCCTTGACGGCCTGGATCGACATGATCGCCTGGCCGAGGACGCCGTCGAGGCGCTCCAGCCACGACACGTGCGAGCCCAGCCCGGGGACCAAACCGAAGGCCCTCACCTCGAACACCCCGCCGAGCGACTCGTTGGCCTTGCGCAGCTGGTTGATCTCGGCGACCATCGCGCGCCCGGCCTCATCATCGAGGCAGCGCACCGGCGACTCGTCGACGCCGGCGAAGTCGTCCGCGGTCAGGTCGTCGCGGCGCGGGGCGGTCACCCCGGTGATCTGGATCACGTGACTGAACACGCTGACCCCCAGCGCGCCCAGGAAGGCCTTGGCCACGGCGCCGCCGGCCACCCGCGCCGCCGTCTCGCGAGCGCTGGCGCGCTCCAGGATGTCGCGCACATCGGTGAGGCCGTACTTCTGAGTGCCAACGAGGTCGGCGTGACCCGGGCGGGGCAGGTGGACCTCGGCCGCCTCAGCGTCGACCGGCCACGGGTTCATCCGCTCCTCCCAGTTGGCGAAATCCCGGTTGGCGACGGTGAGCGCGATCGGGCCGCCGAGGGTGCGGCCATGCCGGATCCCTGCGGTGACCTCGACGCGGTCGCGCTCGATCTTCATGCGCCCGCCCCGCCCGTGGCCGAGCTGGCGGCGGCCCAGATCGCGGTCCAGGGCCTCGCGCTGCAGCACCAGCCCCGCAGGCATGCCCTCGACGATGCAGGTGAGGCCAGGGCCGTGCGATTCGCCGGCGGTGGTCAGCTTGAGCGCCATCGGGACGACGAAGGTTAGGTGCCGCCCTCGGCGGGGTGCTCCTGGGCGTCGCGGCCCGGGATGCGCCGACCCGTCCCGTCACACCACGGGCACACGACCTCGTGGGGCGTTCCGCCCAGGCCCGACGTGAGCCGGCCCGTGCCGCGGCAAGGGTTGCAGATCTGGTCCTCGGGGCCTGACTCCTCGGTGGCCATGGCGGCGGAGGTTAGCCAGCCGGCGGCGGCGAGGCCAGCGCGGCGCGCATGACCGCCGGCGAGGCAGGCACGCCGGTGAAGGCCGCGAAGCTCAGCGCACCCTGGCCGATCAGCAGCTCAAGCCCGTCCACTGCGAGGATCCCCCGCTCGCGGGCCCGGTGCACGAGCGCGGTTGTAGTGGCGGTGTAGGCGAGGTCCACGACGCAGCCGTAACCACCGAGGTCCTCGGGCGCCAGCGGCAGCCGGTCAAACGGGTCGGAGCCATCGAGGCCGACGGCGGTGCAGTTCACCAGCACATCGGCAGCGGTGGCGCCGTCGGCCGGCGTGGCCCCGAGCTCGGCGGAGAGCTCGCGGGCGCGCTGCGCGGTTCGGTTCCACACCCGCACCTCGGCCGCGCCGGCGTCCAGGAGCGCCCATACGGCGGCGCGGGCGCTCCCCCCGGCGCCGAGGACCATCGCCGTGCGGCCGGTCACCGGAAACGGCAGGGCGGCGATCAACGCCGGCGCGTCGGTGTTGTCGGCGCCGATCACGCCGTCGGGCGCGAAGGTCAGTGTGTTGGCGGCGCCGATGGCGCGGGCGCGGGGCGTCGCCTCGGTCGCCAGCGCGAGCGCGGCCTGCTTGTGGGGGATGGTCACGTTGGCCCCGGCGAACCCGGCGGCCGAGAGGGCGGGGACGATCTCGGCCAGCAGCTCGGGCGGCACGGGCAGGAGCTGGTAGCGCCAGTCGCGCAGCCCCGCGTGTGCGAGCGCGGCGTTCTGGATCGCCGGCGAGCGGCTGTGGGCCACGGGCCAGCCCAGGACGCCCAGCCGGCGCCGCTCGCTCACCGGCAGTGGGGTCGCCGGTCGACCGCCAACAGGTGCTGGAACTGCGCGTAGCTGGTGGCGAACACGGTCTGGTTCGAGCACGGCTTGGCGAAGAAGTACAGGTAGCGCGAACGCGCCGGGTGGGCGGCCGCTCGAATCGACGCGAGGCCGGGACTGTTGATCGGCGTCGGGGGCAGGCCGAAGTGGGTGTGGGTGTTGTACGGCGATTTCGACTTGAGCTGGGACACCGTCAGCGGCTTGGTGAAGTTGCCGGTCGCGTACTGCGTGGTGGTGTCGAACTGGAGCATCATGTGATCGGCCAACCGGTTGTAGATGACCGACGCGATCAGCGGGCGCGCCTTGTCCGAGGCCGCCTCAGCCTCGATCAGGGAGGCCACCTTGAGCACGTCGTACGGCGTGAGGTGCTTGGAGCGCGCGTAGCCCAGCTTGACACCGGCGAAGCGACGCTTGAAGTCGCGCAGCTGGTCAGACACCAGCGCCGAGACCTTGACCGGCTGGATCAGGGTGAACGTGTCCGGGAAGAGGAAGCCCTCCAGCGACCGGACGCCGCGGCGAGCGCCGTACTTGTGCGGATCCAACAGCGGCGAGCGGCGAGTGGCGGCCAAGTAGTTGCCGCGAATCTTCTGCCTGCGCAGCAGCGCGGCCACGTACTGCCGGGTGTGGCCCTCGCTGATGGTCAGCTGGGTGGTCGGGGCGGCGCGGGGCGTCTTGGTCAGCGCGCTGAGCACCGCGGCATAGCTCATGTCCTGCTGGAGGCGGTAGGTGCCCGACCGCAGCTTGCTGCGCTCCCCGGCGAGCGTCGCACGCAGCTCGAAGAAGAGGCTGTGGGGGATGACGCCGTCGCGCTGCAGGAGGGTGCCGATCTCCTTGGCGCTCGAGTGGGGCGGGATGACCACCGTGACCCGGCCGTGGGGAGAGGTGCCGAGCGGCTGGAACAGCTCCACCAAGAACCAGATGAACGCCCCCGCGAGGATGACCGCGATCAGCGCGCCGATCCGGGCCGCCCAGGAATGACGGCGGCGGCCCGGCGGCGGGCGGCGGCGGGCGGGGCGGGGTTTGTGGGGGCGCCGGGAGCGCTGCTCCATGTGGCTGATGCGCCGCGTGCCGGAGGGTCGCTCGTCGCCGGCCGCCGCGCCGAACCCGGCGTCGTTTCCCTCGTGGAAGGCGAACTGCTCGTCGCCGTCGTCGTGATGGAGGTCGTGATCGGTGTCATCGCCCCAGTCGTCCGGCGGCTCGGGGTCGGGCTCGGGTGCCGGCGGGTGCAGTGGGTCGATGTCCGGCTGGTTGAAGACACCGGCGCGCTGTCGCCGCCCCTCGCGGTCGCGGCGTGCCGCCTCGCGCTCCTCGGCGCTGCGATCGTCGTCGTCAGCCACGTGCGACCTCGGCGGCGCCCCGGCGGGCCAGCCAGCTCTCCAGCAGATGGGCCGCCGCCCGCGAGTCCTCGCTGGCGCGCCCCGGCATCCGCTCGGCCACCCGAGTGGTGAACCGCTCGTCGTAGAGCTCGACCGGGATCGGCAGGGCCCTCTCCAGGCCCGCGGCGAACTCCCGTGCGTCGGCGGTCTGGGCGGAGTCGGCGCCCGACAGCGACAGCGGCAGGCCCACGATCACCCGCTCGGCGCCCACCTCGCGGATCAGCTCGCGCAGGCGGGCGCGGCCGCGGCGCGAGGTGACGTCGGTGACTGGCTCCAGCGGCGTGGCCAGCGTCCCGGTCGGGTCGCTGACCGCACATCCGCAACGGGCCCTGCCGTAGTCAAGCGCCAGTACGCGCACAGGCTCAGGCGTCGAGTGCGGCTTCGATGGCGGTCCGGGCGGCATCGATGGCCGCCGGCAGCTGGGCGGGGTGTTTGCCTCCGGCGCGGGCCATCGTGTCACGGCCGCCGCCGCCACCGCCCACCTCGGCCGCGGCCACCTTGATGATCTCGCCGGCGCGCACCCCGCGGGCCACGAGGGCCGGGGTCACGCTGGCCACCAGGTCCACCCGATCCGCGCCGGCGCGCCCCAGCACGATGGCGGCGTCGCCGAGCTTGCCCTTGAGCCGGTCGGCGAGCTCCAGCAGCGCCTGCCCATCGGCGACGTCGACGGCAGCGGTGAGGATGCTGGCGCCAGCGGTCTCGGTCGCGGCGGCCACCAGCTTGTCGACGTCCGCCGCGCCGTTGCCGGAGCCGCCACGACGGAC
>CAWDFE010000015.1:0-215594 GCA_963801435.1 uncultured Actinomycetota bacterium | reverse complement strand
AGCTCGGACCGGCTGGTCAGGGCTCAGTTGGTCTCAGTTATCAACGCCGGCGCGATGTTCAGAGCGGCCGGGGCCGCGATGAGCGTTGCGCCGGCGACCGCGCATCGGTGGTGGTCGCGCTGGCAGCACGCCACCGACACCGAGCGCCGGTGGCGTGGTCGCAGGACCGTAGCTCGCGGCCGCTGCGCTGCCCGGGGCGCACCTCGGCCGAGCAGGAACAGCGGATCTGCGAGGCTCGCCAGCGCGCGAACCTGGGGCCGGGGCGCCTGGCGGGGGCTGGTGGGTCGCCCGCGTTCGACCGTGCACGCGGTCCTGGTGCGTCATGGCATCTCACGCCGTCGCCGCTCCGAACGCCAGACGTTCCGGCGTCTTGAGTGGGCCGAGCCCGGGGCGCTGTTGCATATGGACGTCAAGCGCCTCGCTCGTTTTGATGTGCCCCGTCACTGGGCCAAGGGCCGCGCCGAAGAGCACCGGACCCGCCACGCGGGCTGGGCCTACCTGCACGTCGTCATCGATGACCACAGCCGCTACCTCTACGTACACCAACTCGCGAGCGCTTCCGTGAGGATCTGCACGCGGTTCGGCGCCACACACATCACCACCCCGCCTTATGCGCCGCGCTGGAACGGCAAGGCCGCGCGAGTCATCCGCACTCTTCAAGACGAATGGGCCTACGCGCACGCCCGGGACAGCTCCCGGCAGCGCACACGAGCCCTGAGATCATTCGTGCGCTACTACAACCGCCGACGGCCACACAGAGCGCGCCCTCGGGACCTGACCACCCATCAGCCGCGTTCACAACGTCCCTGGTCACGACACCTATCGCGGCATGCGCGAGTGTCGGATTTCTTCAGCCTAGGAGACCCCGCTCCCAGGCGTGCGTGTACCGCTCTGTGCCTCCACAACGTCAGCCCTCTCGACCTTGCCCCGGTGTGCCGGGCGTGCTGTGCACCCAAAAGAGGAAGACGGGCCTGATCGAGCGCGAGCGGTCAACGGCTTTCCTTGTGCTCCGGGCGAGGAGGCCCTACTGCAGGATCCGCGGACGGGTCGTGCTCCGACACGGGCTGGTAGCCCGGAGCCGACATGGATTACGCCGGAGGCGTGCCCCAGTCGGGTGAAAGATCCACCAGGCTCCCGTGAGTCTCCTGGCGTACCTTCTTGCCGTCGGCCCCGATCGACCAGATGTGGGGCAGCGTCGTCTTCGAAGTGTGGACGAATGCGATCCGCCCACCGTCGGGCGACCAGACGGGATCGAATGCGTAGTTGTTCTTGTCCTCTTTGCGGAGCCTGTGCATCCCCGTGCCGTCGGGGCGGATCGTGTAGAGCTCCGACTCCGACTGCCCTTCGTAGAACGAGTTGAAAACGATGCGCTTGCCGTTCGGCGCCCAGTCCGGGTTCCCGGCGTCGAGCTTGGGCGGGGTGAGCTGGCGGACGATCTTGCCGGTTGAGTCGATCAAGTAGATCGCGCTGGCTTTCACAGGCTTGTTCGTCGTGTTCTGGATCGTGACCGCGAGCAGCCGCCCGTTCGGCGACCACGCGGGGCCGTGCGGCTCCGTGCCAGTCCCGGTGAGGCCGAACGTCCGGATCACTCGATCGCCCGCCCCATTCAGCTGTGCGGTCGCGAGATCGAGCGTGGACGCGTTGTCCTTGACGATCGGGCCAAAAGCGCGCCCGAATGCGATGTCGTCGACCGCTCTGACTCCAGCTGGGCTCGTCGATGCCGAGGCACTGATCAGCGCAGGCAATTGAAATCCGAGTTGGATTGGAACCGTCGAAGCCAATCGTGAAGACCGCGTCCGGGCTGCCGTTGTCGAACCGGTGCTCGAAGGCGATCTGCCTGCCGTTGGGCGAGTAGTCGGGGGCGAAGGCGCCGCCGTGGACGTTGGTGAGCTGCCGGACCCTTCCGGTCCCCGGCGAGAGCGCGAAGAGCTGCGTGCTGCTCTCGTCGTTCGGGTTCAGCTGCCGCTGGAAGACGATCGGCCCGCGCTTCCCGGTGTACGTGGCGCGTGCCGCTGGTAGCGGGACGGCCAAGGCGGCGGTCGCCGCGACGGCGATTGCGACAGCGGTGGTACGGCTGGACACGGCTCGGTGTTTGTTCATTTCTTTTGCTCCTTTCAGGGCAAGGGATCCGATCGCGACCGTGACGGCGCCGCATGCGCCTACGAGAAGAACCTTCCGCACTGGAACCCCCTTCCTGCGGTGAACGGGTTGATTCCTGAGGTGTCCTGGGTTGCGCATCGAAGCGATCCGTGTGAGGTCAGGAGCCGGCCGCGGCGCGGTCATGACGAGCGCGGCCCCACGCCTGCCGGGGCCCATGCTGCTGCTCGTTCTTAGTGTCCGGTCGTGGCTCGAGCCAGATCGAGTCCATGACGCGCTCGCAGGGGATGCCGGCTCGCTCGCTGGCCCGCTTGACCGCCGACGGTGAGGGCGCCTCGAACATGCACAGCACGAGCTCGTCGTCTCGGAACAAGAGCGAGCCGAGATACTTGGCGCCGTGCCGTGCGTCGCATGAGCTGTTCGCGGTGGCGCGAGCGGCAATCGCTTCGAACTCGGTCTCGTTGACCCCGGGCCAGTAGCACTTGGCTGCATAGAACATGGGGCCGCAGCCTGGCATCGCGGTGTTTCAAAACGGTTTCAAGCCACGCGTGCCGCGGCGGATCGACTGGCGAGCGGGGTGCTCTTGCGAGAGACTTGGGCTCAGGGCTCGTGGGCGCACATATCGAATTCCGGATCTTGGGGCCATTGGAGGTCAGGCTCGACGGCGCGCTGGTGGCAGTCGGCGGGCCGAGGCAGCGCGCGCTCCTAGCGCTGTTGTTGTGCAACGCCAACCGGGTTCTCTCGCGCGATCAGTTGATCGATGAGCTGCTCGCGGACCAATCGGCGCGGTCGCTCGAGCGGATGCTGCGAGTGCAGGTCTCGCGGTTGCGCAAGGCGCTTACCGATGGCGAGGCTGAGCCACGGCTGATCGCTCGATCGCCGGGGTATCTGTTGCGCGTCGAGGCGGGAGAGCTCGACCTGGAGCGGTTCGAGAGTCTGTCTCGGGATGGGCGGGCGGCGCTTGAGAGTGGGGATGCTGCTCGGGCGGCGACGCTCTTGCGCGAGGCGGAGGGCTTGTGGAGAGGCCGCCCGCTCGCTGATCTGGAGTTCGAGCCGTTCGCGCGGTTCGAGGTCCAGCGGCTGGAGGAGCTGCGTCTACTGACCGTTGAGGATCGGATCGAGGCGGAGCTCGCGCTCGGTCGCGACGGGGATCTCTGCGCCGAGCTGCCGACGCTGACTTCCGACTATCCGTTGCGGGAGCGGCTGCGCGGGCAGCTGATGCTCGCGCTGTACCGCTCCGGGCGACAGGCTGACGCGCTCGGCGTGTACCGGCAGACGAGCGAGATGCTGCGCGACGAGCTCGGGCTTGATCCGAGCCGGACGCTGCGGGAGCTCGAGCGCTCGATCCTCGAACAGGACACATCGCTGGATCGGAGCCCGCCGGTGTTGGTCGCGAACGGCGATGAGGTGTTGGATGTCTGCCCGTTCAAGGGGCTTGAGTTCTTCGAGGTTTCTGATGCCGAGTACTTCTGTGGGCGAGAGCGGCTCGTCCGCGACTTGCTCTCGCGCGCGGCGGAATCGGGGCTGGTCGGTCTCATCGGCCCATCGGGAGTCGGCAAGTCCTCGCTGCTGCGCGCCGGCGTCCTCGCGGCGCTGACTCGCGGCGAGCTTCCCGGCAGCAATGACTGGCGTCAGGTGGTGTTGCGCCCCGGCGAGCGTCCTCACCACCAGCTGACGCGCGCCCTCGGCGGCCGGGAGATCGATGCGGCGCTCGATGACCTACCGCCGGGGGCACGCTTGGTCATCGCCGTCGATCAGCTCGAGGAGCTGTTTACCAGCTGCGAGCGCGAGGACGAGCGAGCCGCGCTTCTGGAGCAGCTGTGCTTAGCGGCGTCCGATGTTCGGCGGCGCGCGCTTGTACTGCTGGCGTTGCACGGGGACTACTACACCCGGTTCGTGTCCTACCCGAGGTTTGCTGATCTGCTCAGCCGCGAGCACGTGCTCGTGGGGCCGATGGATCGCGGGGAGCTCGCCGACGCGATCGTGCAGCCGGCAGCTCGCGTCGGGCTCGAGGTTGAGGGGCTATTGGTCGACGCGCTGGTGTCCGATGCGGCTGAGCAGAGCGGGGGGCTGCCGCTGCTTTCGGCGATGCTGGTGGAGCTGTGGCAGGCGCGCGACGGGCGGGCCCTGCGCCACGAGAGCTACCGCGCCAGCGGCGGCATGCGCGCGGCTGTCGCCCGGCTGGCCGAAGCCGCGTACGTACGGCTGGCTGAGCCCGAGCGGCGCGTCGCGCGCACCGTGATGCTTCGCCTCGCGGGCGAGCAGGACGGTACGCCGGTCCGGCGCCGCACGCCGGTGACCGAGCTCGAGCGGATCGGCGGTGCGAACCCGGTCGTCGCGGCGCTGATCAATGCTCGCCTATTGACCCTCAGCGACGGCCTGATCGAGCTCTCCCACGAAGCGTTGCTGCGCGAATGGCCCCGCTACCGCTCCTGGCTGGAGGAGGACCGCGCCGGACGGCGGCTGCAGGCGCACCTGACCGCCGCCGCGGCGGAGTGGGAGGAGCAGGGTCGTGAATCCGGCGAGCTCTACCGCGGTGCGCGGCTCGCTGCCGCACTCGACTGGGATTCACAACACACCGAGCGACTCAACTCACTTGAACGTGAGTTCCTCGATCGCAGCCGCCTCGAGAGCGAACGCGAGGCCTGGCAGCAGCGTGCTCAGAACCGGAAGTTGCGCAGCCTGCTGCTTGGTGCCGGCGTGATGCTGATCGTCGCTGTGGCGGCGGCTGTCGTCGCGGTGGTCCAGCAACACAACGCCAGCGATGCAGCCCGTACCGCGCTTGCGAGACAGCTAGGCGCGCAGGCCGTCACGGAGCCGAGGCTCGATCGGGCGATGCTGCTCGCTCGGGAAGCGGTGAGGCTCAGTCGCTCGCAGGAGACGGAGGGAACGCTGCTGACGACACTGGAGCGTCAGCCGGCGGTGATCGGGACGTTCGCGCTGCCGATCAGCACGGCACCACAACTGGCGTTGCGCCCGGACGGTCGCACGCTCGCCGTCAGCCACGCTCGCACCAACCTATATGGATATGCGCAGGGCGTGAGCCTGGGCGACGTGCGCTTCTACGATCCGCGCAGGCAGGTGGCGCAGGGGCGGCCACTGACAGATTTCTCCGGAGCCGGGCCGCCCGTCTACTCGAGCGACGGCTCGCTGCTCGCGTACCCGACAGCCGACATACCGCCGTCGATCGCCGTACGTGACGCACATACACGCGCGCTGATGGCCAAGCTCACGTTCGATCCCCTCCAGACCGGACGACTGACTCCAGACATCGCACATGCCAGCATCCTCATCTCGCCGGACGGACGCACCCTGTACTGCGCCTACCGAGTCTTCCGCCTCGGCCCAACTGTCGCAAACCTCCGCCCAGGGGCCACGTACGTCGTTCAGTGGTCGCTGCCCAGCGGGCGCCGACTCTCGACCACGCGGATCGACTCGATCGGGGTACTCGCGTTGCGACTGACTGCCGCGGGGACGCGGTTGGTCGTCGTCGATGCGCGGAGTGTGAGCGTCCTCGACGCGAGCTCCCTTCGCCACCTACGATCCGTGCCAGTCCGACCCGCGCCTTCCGCGCCGTCCGCCGCGGCGATCAGCCCCGACGGCCGCACGATCGCGATCGGCTCGCGGTCCGGCCAGATGTCGTTCATCAAGGCGTCGACCGGCCGCGCGCGCGCAGGCGCCGGCGCGCACAGCACGACCGTGAGCAGCGTCGTCTACGCGCCCGATGGCCGCGCCGTGGCGAGCACAGGCACCGACAACAGGGTGCTCGTCTGGAATCCCCGGACCGAGACGACGGCGCAGGTCTTCATCGCTCCAGCACAGCAGGTGCAAGCGATCGCGTTCAGCCCGGACGCGAGGACGCTTTACACATCCTCGCTTGACGGTGTTGTGCTTAAGTGGGACCTGACCGGCGAGCAGAGCTTCGGACGCAGGTTCGTCCTCGGCGTTGGATCACCTTGCTGCGCACCGGCATCGCCGCTCGCCCCACCGCTTGCGCGCTCGCCGGATGGGACCACCTTCGCGATCCGTCTCGGAACATCCACCATCGGGCTATTCTCGGCGCGCACACTGCACCAACAGGCCGCGTTCACGATCAAACCCAAAGGCGCCGTGATCACCGCGCTGGCGTGGTCACCCACTCGGGCTGAGCTCGCCGTCGGCGGCTACTCGGGCCTAGTGCAGGTGTGGCGTGTGGACGGTACGCCGCAGCTGCAGCGCTCTCTGACGGGACTACAACCGTCCAGCCGGCTGCCGGAGGCCATCCAAGCCTTTGCGTTCTCGCCCGACGGGCGACTCCTCGCCGCGAGCGACAGCAGCGAGACGCTCGAGTCCAATGGCGGCTCGCTCGTGCACTACGGGAACCGTCTCGTCACGCTCGCGATCTGGCGCTCGGGCGATGGGACACTCCTCGCGCCGCGGCGCGACCTCGGACCCGGACCTGCCCGCTATGCCGGTGCACTCGCATTCTCGCCCGACGGCAGGCTCCTTGCGATCAGCGTGCCGGATGTCGGCGGCACGCCTATAGCGGGGGATTTGGTCATCGACCCAACGACGTTCAAGATCCGGCGAACGCTGCATCCCGTCGGCGACGACGACACCGTCTCGCTCGCATTCGCCCCCGACGGAGTGCTCGCGACCGGCACCGAAGGCGGGATCGTCCAGCTATGGAACCCAACCAGCGGGGCACAGGTTGCGGGGCCCGTAGCCGCGGCAGCAGGACCAATCGCCAGCATCGCGTTCGACTCGACCGGCCAGCACCTCGTGACCACCAGCAGCCAGGACGGAACTGCAAAGCTGTGGTTCTCCTCGACACTCCAGCAAGCAGGCACGGCGCTTCGCACGGATCAAGGCGCCGCGTCCAGCGCCGCGTTCGACCCGAGCGACCGCAGCGTGCTCGTCATCGACGACCACGGAACCGCTGTCACCTGGCCCACATCACTGGCCGCCTGGGAACAACGCGCGTGCGCCATCGCCGGACGCAACCTGACCCGCGCAGAATGGGAGCGATTCCTCGCTGGACGGAATTACGCCACGGTTTGCCCCTGACCCTGATCACCCGTACGCGTTCCGTTCAATACGTGACACGCTGGCTGAACCGGGCGAAATCATGCGCTTTTCTGGCGTCCGTCTAAGCGCCAAGTCGCCGTCGCGAACTCGCTGGCGCGCGTGTTAGCTGATGGTGCTGCACGAGCGAGTCGTGCGGCGTCCCATTCGCAGACCCGGCCCGCCGCGGAAGGTAGGGCTTTGTCCATCGAGCTCGTGCCTGCTATTGGTGCGGCGCGGTCACGACTTCGCCGTGGCCGCCTCAGGCGTGAAGCGGTCATCCGGTCTTCGGCGAGTAGCCGGGCGCCCCTGGTGCAAACGATTGGGCCCCAGCGTCCTCGTCGCAACGTCGCACTGATCGTTCCCTTGATGGACACGCGAGTCGCGCGGCTACTAGCGGCCGCGTCGGTTGAAGGCAGTCGCTCAGGGCAGGACGGTGAGCTGGGGCCATTCCTTGAGCCAGCGGCTCGCCTTCGTCTCGTAGACCTCTGCGGCGCCAGCACGGGGTTTGGACGCGTCCGCATCGCGAACAGGTCCGCGAGCCCGAAGGGCGCGACACCTCAAGCCGGATCGTGACAGCGGCGGCGCCGTCAGCAGCCCTAGCTCCAGATTGCCGGCTCGTGAGAACGCGAGCCACCGCCTCTCACGCGCTCGCGCATGTTCACTCAGGGTTCCTGGGTGAGACGGCCCCTCCGGCGCTCAACGCTCCGGAGGATACCGATACCTTGGGCCCCAGCCCTCGGGGCGGGCGTTGAGGCGTCAACCGGCTACGTTTGGTTGATGCCCGTGCAGAGGGTCTGGCTGCCGGAGTGGCTGCCGGGGCCGTCAGGGTTGGTGCTGCGTCGTTGGCGGGTGGCCGACGCGGGGGAGCTGCACCGGATCGTTACCGAGAGCACTGAGCACCTCAGGCCGTGGATGGACTGGATGGCCAGCGAGCCGCTCACGGTGGGCGAACGCGAAGCGATGCTGCGCGACCGAGAGCGTGAGTGGGCAGACGGTGGGGATGTCATCCTTGCCATCCGCCTCGATGACCGGGCGATCGGCAGCTGCGGGCTTCATCGCCGGATCAAGCCAGACGGCCTGGAGATCGGGTACTGGCTCCATCCCTCGTTTACCGGCCGAGGATTGGCGACGGGCGCGGTTGGGGTCCTGACCGATGCCGCCTTTGGGGTCACGGGGATCACTCATGTCGAGATTCACCACGACAAGGCCAACCTCGCCAGCGCGGGCATCCCCCGTCGTCTCGGTTACCGGCTCGTCGCCGAGGCCCCGGATGAGATTGCCGCGCCGGCGGAGCTCGGGATCGAGCGGGTGTGGAGGATCGACCGAGACGAGCGGATGGGTCATGCGGGGTGACCGCACGTGTTCGGTGGCGGTTGGGAAGTGCAACGGCCCGTCGCTGTCAGGCTGGCTCAGCTCACCGTGCGGACGCTCGTGAGCGCCGGCCTGCTCACCGCTGCCGAACAGGCTCCAACCGGATCGGCGACGCATTACCATGGCTCCGCTCTGCAGCGTTTAGAAACGCATGGGATGAGGCAGATAAGGATCACGAGGGTTGTCCCACCGCAGCCCCCGGTCCCGTGCGGTGGGCGGCCCTTGTCTTTCAAGAACGTCCGGGTTCGCCGTTGGCATCGCGACCTGGATCAGCAAGGGCCGCGGTGGCTGGGCGACAAGGTGTGCGGTAGTCCTTGCCTTGTGAGACGACCGGAACGCCGGTGCCGCACGGCCTCGGCAACACTCGGAAGCGTCCGATCGTCGATGCCTGGGTTCGCGCGGTGATCGCATCCCGCGCCCGCGTCGAGGCACTTTGTAGGTTGTCCGGGTTCGGGGCCGGGGCCCGTGAGGGCTCTTTCTGGGATGGGAGGCGAGGGTCCGGACCCGACCGGACGACTACCGGCCCCGCACCAGGTGGGATCGGGGGTCGTGTCGCTGAGCACCGGCGTCGATGTCCGCGACGGGGTCGAGCGTTCGTCGCCATCTGTGGTGTTGCCTTTGCAAAGCGTCGGTGGGGCGCGCCGCGGTCCCGGCCCGCGATCCGGCATCCTGTCGGGCTAGGATCGTCGCCCTTGCCTCCCCCGTGATCGCGGCGCCCGCCCGCTCTGTGCCGCCGCTGCCGGTGGCTGCGCACCTCACCGCCGAGGATCTCGCTGCGATCGGTCGGGACTTCGATGCCATCCGCACAGACGTCGTCGCCCGGCTCGGCCAGCGGGACGCTGACTACATCCGGAGCGTGATCACGGTCCAGCGCTGCCTGGAGCTCGCTGGTCGGGCCTCGCTCCTGCTCTCCAAGCGCCGTCCCGCGTTCTTGGCCGGAACCGCGATGCTGACGCTGGCCAAGATCCTGGAGAACATGGAGATCGGCCATAACGTGATGCACGGCCAATATGACTGGATGGACGATCCCGCCGTCTGTTCGCGCAGCTGGGAGTGGGACGCGGTCTCCACCGCCGCCTCCTGGAAGTTCGCCCACAACTTCCAGCACCACTCGTTCACGAACGTGATCGGCAAGGACCGCGACCTCGGCTACTCCGTGATGCGAGTCGACGCCGACCAGCCGTGGCATCCCATCTATCTCATCCAGCCGATCTACGGCGTCGCGGTGGCGCTGACGTTCGAGTGGGGAATCGCGATCTACGATATGGAGCTCGACGCGGTGCGCCGAGGCGAGAAGTCATGGGACAAGGGCCGGGCGGAGTTGGCGGCGTTCGCGCGCAAGGCGCTGCGCCAGCTCGTCAAGGACTTCGTGCTCTGGCCTGCGCTCTCCGGGCGGGCGGCCAAGCACACCGCGGTCGCGAACCTGATCGCGAACGCCGCTCGGAACGTGTGGGTCCACACGATCGTATTCATGGGGCACCTCCCCGAGGGCGCGGAGACGTTCAGCGAGGAGCAGACCGCCGACGAGACCCCCGGCGAGTGGTGCGTCCGGCAGTTGCTCGGCTCCTGCAACCTCGAGGGAACGCGGCTGTTTCACATCATGAGCGGCAGCCTCTCCTTCCAGATCGAGCACCACCTGTTCCCTGACATCCCGAGCTGCCGATATCCCGACATCGCACCGCGCGTTCGTGAGGTCTGCCAGCGCTACGGGCTCCCGTACAACAGCGGCCGGCTGGGCAACCAGTACAGGTCGGTCGCGACCAAGATCCTGCGCTACTCCCTGCCCTGAGGCACCAGGTCACGCAAGAATAGGCACGCCACCCAACGCGTCGTTGGGGGACCAGTTCCTGCGCGTCCGCTCAACGTTCCCTTGCCGACACTCGCAAAGCGTCCGGTGGTCGATCGGCAAGTGGGACAAGCCCGTCCGTCTGCAGGAGCGGGACGGTCGGCTGCGCGCCTTAATGCTGTTCGGAGTCGGAGGAGGTCCGGACTCACGGGCGATCGCAATCGTGGCAAAGGCATAGCGAGGCCCGAGCAGCCGCGAGAGTCGAAGCAGTCGTGCCGCGTCCAGCCCGCGCACGCTTGGATGTGGGCGATAGCGGGAGCGACGGGCTACCTCGGCACGGCCGAGATCCGGACGCCCGCTTTCCGGCGAAGCGCTCGCGCGCGAGGAACAGTGCGGCCCCTGGCGGCGCCCTCGGTGCCGGCGGGGTGGGGTCCGGCGCGTGCTTCCACGCGGCAGCGATCACGCGCTTTGGTGTAACGCGGGTCGGTGCCTCGATAGGCGGTGCGTGAGCACGCTGGCGCATTGCCGATGGCTTGGTCCTCTCACGTCCTCCGCCTTCCCGCGCGTTGCGAGCCCGCGAGCGGGTGACGAAGTGGCCCGTTACATCGAGAGCAGGTCTGGTGCCGGGCTGGATCAGACGCACCGACCGCTGCGCAAGATCGCGCGTGTGTCAGCAGGCGAGGCGCGCATCTTACGAGGTATTGGGCGATCCGGGGTTCGGCCCGCGCGGGGCCACGTTCAGCGCCGCGCGGGCCACTGCGGTCGCTAACGCCAGGCTCGGGGCTCCATGCAACGGTCCTTTCACGGTCGCGGTCACGTAGCTTCCGCCCCGGGTCTCCGTGCCGTTGGTGGTGAAAACCTCCTTCTCCCCCGGCACCCAAAACGCGTTGCCAAAAATGCCTCGCCCACCACCGCCGTCCTCGCGGCCCAGGCTCGGGCAACAGACCTGGGGCATCTCCGAGGGGACGTGGACGGGGCCCGTGCCGTACGCCTGGATGAAGTGGTTGCCCATTTCCCCCCATTGGACCAGCGCCAGCGTCTGGGCCTGGGCAACGGTGTCGACCTTGATCCGGCCTCGGGACACTACGCACTCGATCCATGCCGGGTCCGAATCTGCGATCCGCATCCGCGCCCCCGGCAGCAACGCAGCGGCCGCGCGGAGCTCCGCGCGGCAGACGCGCTGTGCGACCGGGACCCGCGACGCCGCGGCCGCGTGGCGCGACGAACCCGAGCAGGCCGCGAGACCAAGACACGCCAACGCTAACGCGCCCGGCCCCTGGGACGAGCGCATGCAGGCAGCACAGCGTCGGTTTCGTGACGTGCCGCCAGGATACTCCTCCGCCGCCGCCACTCGACGGCTCGCACACACCCGCCTCGGGGAAGAGGAGCGTCCAGCAATCGGCTCGGTACTGCTCGCCACGAGAGCTCAAGTGCCGACGTGCATGCCGCGCGGCCAATGCAGGTCAGAGTCGCCGTGCTGAACCGGTCTCGCAAATCGCCAGATGCGGGGCCGTTCCGCTTGCCGCTCGTGGTGCGCTCGCGCCCATGCAACCCCCGTTGCCAGCGCGGTCGGCGCTCACGCGTGAGTTGCGCGAGAAGCGAGCGCGGCGACGCGTCCGCGGCACACCTGCTCGGTTCATCGAGCTGGGCGGGACGATGGCCTGGTCAACCATCGTCCGAAGGAGGACGTCATGGAATCCGCTCCACTCGTGGATTGCGCTGGCCGACCCCGGTCGCCGGCGACCCTACCCGGGTACCACCGCGGCCGACCGCCTCGCAACAAAGGGCTCCGCTATCCACCGGACCCGCCGACGGTCGAGGAGATCATCGCTGTCATGCGCGCCGCTGGTGATGACCCCGACGGAGTCAGGCTTCGGGGGCTGATCGTCGTGCTGTGGCGCGCCGGGCTGCGGATCAGCGAAGCGCTCGCGCTGGCCGAGGGCGATCTGGACCGTGTGAGGGGCGCAATTCAGGTCAGACACGGGAAGGGCGGCCGGCGGCGTGAGGTCGGGATGGACCGTTGGGCGTGGGAGGCGCTCGATCCCTGGCTCAACCTCCGTGCGGGCCTGCCGATCGGCGCGCTGTTCTGTGTCCTGCGCGGCCCGACTCGCGGACGGCCGTGCTCAGCCGCCGGGGTCCGTGTTCAGCTGCGCAACGCCGCGATCACAGCCGGGGTACGTCGGCGTCTGGCGCCTCATCAGCTCCGGCATGCCCACGCAGTCGAGATGTCGGCGAGGGCGTCCCGCTCGTGGTCATACAGCGGCAACTGGGGCATGCTGACCTCGGGGTCACGTCCGTGTACTTGCGCGGCATCGACAACACCGAGATCGTGCACGCCGTCCACGAACGCCCGGCGCCGATGATCCCTGCGGCCAACCGGCTTCGGGCCACGCACTGACCCAAACCAGCCGGCGGCCGTGCCGTCTGGCGCGGCCCACCGGCCTGCCCCTCCGCCGATGGAACCGCTCCTCCTATCCAAGGCGGTCATCAAGATCCACTACTCGCCGACGCCAGCGGCTGCTTTCCGGTGAGGCGAGCGTCGGCGGAGGTGACGTGAATCGTCGAAGCGATCGTCAGCGTCGGTCGGCGCTGGCGCTCCCTTCCGTGGCAAGGCGATCGCGCGGAGGGCCGGCCAGCGGACGAGTGCTATGTCGCCGAAGCAGTCGCTGCGGCGGGAGAGCACGAAGATCAAAGCGATCATGCCGAACCGCAGGCGGGCCGCGTCGCCCCCGCGGCGTGAGACCTCCCCACGGACCCGTGAGCGCTTGTCCGCGCTCTGACAGCGGGCGACCCTCTAGACGAACGTTCGGTTGTACGACACCGGCCGATCGGACACCCTCGCAACGGCGCTCAGTCGCGAAGGGTGAGGCTTGGGCGGCGGTCGATCAACAAGAGGGGGCGGACGGTGGCGAGCAGACGCTGGCCGAGGACAACGAAGCCGATAAGTGACGATCGAGCATGGTCGGCACACACGAGCGTTGCGCCCCGCACAGTCAGCACCAGCCTTGTTGCGTACACCGCGCTGCCCGCCGAGACCGGGCCTACGTTCGCGCCAGACCGGCTCTCGGTCTGGCCGGTGGAGGGCGGTCGCTTCGGCATCGACGCGCACTACCACGGCGCCACTGGCTGCCAGCGCGCGAGGGTGCAGGTGCATCGCCTCGAGCAGGCCGGTCTCGCGGCCAGCACCCGAGACGAGGAGTCCGGCACCCTGATCCGGCTCGGGCCGCTGGCTCATTCCGCGGCGTGGATTGCCATCGAGGCCTTCCTCGGCAAGCCGCTGGACATCCGCCCGCCCAGCTCCCAGTAACAAGCTGAGCTCGACGCCTTCGGCTGCGATCGGTACGAGCGCGGGGTTTGTCGCCATTCGGATCGTCAGATTTGCGGGGTCCCGAGTGTCGAAGCGATCGTCTCCGACGCGTGTGCTTTCGCGCATTCCGAGACTCGTGGCCGGCCTGAGGCTACAGAGGCCGCGACCGCGCGCAACCGTCCGCGGCTGCCGCCAGCATGCATACGCGTGGCGAACTATTGGGACTTTCGACGACCACCTGGGCCAGAGTCCCGTGGGCTACGTCGCCACCCGCACGAGCTCTACCCCATCGCCGAGCACGCGGGACTTGTTCCTACCGGCGTCGGCAACCGCTCGGCTGCGAACTGGACCGGCTGGCTCGTCCACAAGGGCCTTGTCGAGCTGGGACCCCTCGGCGGTGGCGACCGCCGGCCGATCCCGCCCGGGTACCTGTGGTCCGAGCACGACCTGAGCCGATTCCGCGACTTCAGCTTGACCGCGTCGGGCCGCGACGGGGCCGAGCGCCTTCGCCGGCAACGGCGCTCGCGGCTCAGCGACGCGGCGATGGGCGTGGTTCTGCCCGTTCGTTCGGACGTGGATGAGCGATGGGCAGCGGCGGGCGGTCAGCGAGCCTCTGGCCTTGCTCCGCGTGGCCCTCGACAATGAGCGGTGGCCAGCGGCGATCGGCGCCGCCAAGGATCTGGCCGAGGCGTCGTGCAGGCTCTCCATCGAGCACGGCGGTGGGACGGTGCCAGCCAGCGATTCCCTCCCCGGCCTGTTCAAGAAGGCGCGAGCGGCCGCGGGGGCCGACGCCGCTGAAGCTGACCTCGGTCATCGTCTGGCAGCGGTCGTCGATCAGCTTGCGCAGGTGCGCAATGTTGCAGGCGCCGGTCACGGTCGTGCCGACCAGCACGAGGTGAGCGCCCGCGGTGCATGACTCGCGGCGACCGCCGCCGCCGGGATCGCGCTGTTTCTCCTCGGGGAGTAAGCGGGATGCCTGAGTTCGACCTTGCCCCTCTTCGTGAGGCTGTTGCCCGCGCCCGAGCCTACAAGGAGAAGCCGCCGCTAGCTGGTGAGGTGAAGCCGGTGCTGCCGGTTGCTTCCATCTCGATGACGATGAGTCGCGCGCGCTTCTGGCTGCCGCTGCCAATCAGGAAGAGCACGAGCGTGATGTCCGCAATCTGTTCCTCACCGAGGGGTTCCTCGTCGGACTTCTCGTCAAGTTCTTGTTAACCTCGATCGTTTTCGCTCGGGCTATGTAGGAGCGCTACATGGAGGCAATCGCGTCGATCTCCTCCTGCGTCGGGTTTGCCATCGGCCCATCCAACGCCAGGTTGATCAACGCAGGGGTGCGCTTGAGAGCGAGGTCCAACCCGTGCTCGATCGTCACCCCTGCAGGCGAACGGTCGGGATCGAGCGCACCGACCCACGCATCCGGGTAATACCGGGCGAGTTCCGATAGACAAAACAAAAGCGCCCATAGAGTGAGGAACTCCGAGGGCGGCGCGGCCGGCCCCTCACCGACCCGCGGCCGAACCACACGATCGCCACCGGCGCGCTCACTGCAGAGCGGTCGGACTCCAACATCGGCGAGGGGTCGCAACTTCCATCGTCGTTAACGAACTTGAACACTGGTTCGGATGACCCGAAGGCGTTGGTGCGTGTGCCATCTTGCGTGATCCCAATCATGGCCGGATATGCGGTCGTCAGCTGGTCCGTATCCATCAAAAGGGGATGCACGAGCGCATGAGTCGGTGCCAAGAGGCGTTGGAGCGCGGGGCGGTCGTCTCCCGCGCGACTGATCGGCTCAAGAGTCAGGCACCGGGGCCGACCCGCGAAGACGGAGTCGGACGTGGGCCATCCAGGAAGGCTCATCCAGAGTTCTGCAACCGACGTGAAGCCGCTGAAGGTCCGCGATCTCGTAGCGCTCGCGACCATCCGATAGCTCCCTCGCGCACCCGACGCCACCTTCGTCGCGTAGTCGAAAACCCGCGCTCCCGGCGCCTGTTCGTCACTCTCGCGGCGCTTGAGACCGTGCGCCTTCGGCCTCCACTCGTTCCCAGACGTCCACGCCGCGCATACGGCGCGCCCGGCCTGGCTTACACAATAAAAGAGAGGCAACGGGCGGCTTGCCGGGCCCACGACAGCCGCGGCATCCCACAGCTCTTCAGCCTGAGCGAGAGCTGATTGGAAAACCTGCTTACGATCGTCGGCCTGGCCCGCGAGTGCCAACGGCTCCGCACGCCTCGCTCGCACCCTCCGCCACTGTTCCCGTCCCTCGGCCACGACTTCAGGGTACCTCCGCAGCTGCAATGATTAAGACGCTGGCGGCCGGACGCGGCCCGTCCAGGAGGCATACGCCCACGTTCGTGGGCCCGGCCGCTGTTAGGAGCCAGCGATCCCTTTCACCGCCGCTTGACCAATCGCCTGCGACCCGTTCGGCGACGTGTGGCTCGAGTCCAGCGACCACCGCGCGGGTGGGCTCTGACGACCGCGTTCGAGGCGGACGCCTTAGGGTCGGCCGTCGCGGTCCGGTCGCTTGGGCTCCCCCGAAGTCGTTCGGTGACGACGGCTTCATGTATTCCGAGGAGCGGTGGCTACAGCAGGCGCGACCGCCGTTGGCGGCGCATGTCCCGGGGTTTCGGGTCGAGGCACCCATCCAGCCGATTCCGGGTTACGGCAGGCTTGATGTCCGTGCCCCAAGCACACCATTCTCTGAGCAGAGACTCACTCGAAGGTCTCCCAAAAGGCCCTGTCGACTTCGACATCCTCGACGGCCCTTTCCGTTACTCGAACGCCAAGGGCGTAACGCTTCATCAGCTCGCACAGCATGTCTCGATCGACGAGGTCAATCGGTGGTACTCCATCACGGGTTGCCTCCCGATACGCTGCGTCGGTAAACGTCGCTGTCGTAATGACCAAGCCCTTCTCGCCGCGTCCCGTCATTGCGCCTCGGAAATCGCGCACGACGCTCGGAGCAACCGGTCGCTCATACTTCTTGGCTTGGAAGTACACAGGGAAGCTCAGGAGACCGAGCCGCATGATTCCTACGCCGTCGATTCCCTGATCGCCTCCACCCCCAAGTACCTGGACTTGCTCGACTCCGGCCTCGCGGAGCAAGCGTTGGCAAACCTGTTCGAACCCCGACGGTGTGAGCGCTTTTATGAGTCGCAGCAATTCGTCCTTCCACGCGTCCACACCGGACTCGTCACCATCATCGAACTGTTCACCCTCGGCCAGTCCACTGCCTACTTCGGCGTCTGCGCGACGGCGCTCATCGCGCAGGCGCCGATACGCTTCCTGCATCTCGTGCCACAAAGCGTCGGCCTCTTCCTCCGTTAGCGACCGACCCCAGTCGGTGAGCGCCCAAACTCCCTGCCGGGAGTTCTCGAGAACTCCTACTCAGAGCGGTGAGGGTCCAACCTGTGTAGTAGTGGATTCGTGATATCCGCCCGTTCGGCATCATTGCTGCCTGCTCGCCGTCGGTGAATCCCGAAGCGACTTTCGCAAGAACCTCCTGGCGCGTTGCGGAGCCGCCCAGTTCCTTAATCGCTCGCAGCGTGGGCCAGAGCAGGCGGTGGATGGGATTCTCGGCGGGCGTCACAGTAAGTGGATGCCATCGTAGTCGAGTGGCTGACGACTGCATGGTGGCTTCGTCGGCGCGGCTGTCCTGATCGGAGACGAGCCGCGGTCTCCACGGCATGCGCTGCTGCCCTACGCACGTACCCGACCGGGAACGTCGGCCTCACGGGCCGGATGTCGGCTCGAATGAGCGTCCGCGTTGGAGTCGATCAGGGGCCGTCTGCGCCACGCCAGACGGAGCGGTCGTGGCCCGAGAGCAAAGGTGTCCAGGGCGGGTGCGGTGTCCGGGGTTTCGGGAGTTAGGGCCCAAAAAGCCCCGGCAGGTTAGGCGGCGGAGACCTAGCGACTGTCGATCGCCGACGAGAGCCGCGGCGAGGTCCGAAGGGCTACCAGGAGGTTGCGCGTCATCCTCGGTTTTCAGCGGCGATAAGGGAAATGCAACGGAGCACCGCCGCGTCCGGAACGCCGGCAGCCTCTGTCGCCGCACGATCGGGAGCGCCCGGCGGTGTCTGCGCGATCGCTTTGATCCTCATGCGCCCTCACGGCGGATGAGCGCTATGGCGACTTTGCGATACCCGAGGAGCGCTTGAGCGCCCGACAAGATCTCGATGGGGCGATAGCTGACACGCCGTACGGACGCTGGGTCAGTCGCCGATCAGAGGCGGCGAGATACACGTCCTCGCCCACGCGCGTGCAGTGCTCGATTTCGGGTTGACGGCGGTGTCAGTTGAGGGCTTGCTCGATCGCGTCGACGGCGGTGGCAAGTCCGCGCTCCTGCCGCAGGCCAGTAGCGAGCGCCGACGCCCGGTGGCGGTAATCCTCGGTGGTCAGGAGGTGGGCAAGGCCGCGCTCGAGCGCGGGAGCAGACGCCTGAGTCCACGGAATGATTGTCGCAACGCCAAGGCGGTTCATGCGTAGCGCGGTCTGCGGTTGATCGAAGCTGCGTGGCACGATGAGCTGTGGCAGCCCCGCCGCGAGGAGCCCAACCGTTGTTCCGATCCCGCCATGGTGGATCGCGGCAAGGCATCTCGGTCCAGTCTGAGTGAGCGGGGCGAACGGAACCACGTATGTGTCCGGGCAGGGGTCGAGGTGGATCGGTTCCGGGGTGGGGCCGGTGAGAACGAGCGCGCGGTGTCCGAGCCGCCGCGCGGCCGCCACGGCGTTGGGGTAGAACTGCTGTGGGTCAACGGCGGAGCTTCCGCCAAGGGTGATCAGGATCGGCGCCGGGCCGGCTTCGAAGAACTCACCGAGCCCGTCCGGCGGGCTGTAGGAGCGTGGTGTGTCCCAGGCGAAGTAGCCCGTCAGCTTGACGTTGGGCGGCCAGTCTGGCGGTGTGTCCACGACATGCGGCGACGCACCGACGAGATACGGATTACGCGAGTCGATCGGGAGAAACAGCGCGTCGCGAGCGCGCGGAAGCCCGACGGCGACGCGTGCTGCGTTCACGGCCGGGTCAAACGATCGCCGAATGTTCCACCGCGCGGCCCGCCACGCGCTCTGACAGATCGCTCGGCCCACCGGCCCGCGGGGAAGCCGTACGCGGGTTGGGCTGGGCAACGTTCGCTCACTCGGGATCAGGCCGGGGAACACGCTAAACGTCATCCACCGTGTCGTTGTCAGCTCGGCCGCAATCGGACTTGCCAACACCGTCGGATGCGAAACGAGCAAGTCCGCGCCTTCAAGCGCGCCGCGAAGCTCCTCGACCCACGAAATCAGGTTCGGAAAAACGACCGTGCGGAACAGGTGCAGAAAGCCGGCGTAGCCTCCCTGCCGTCCATCGAGGATCGCCGGATCGGCGGCAAATTCCTCGGGCCCGTACCGCGGCCCGACCGGCACGAACCACAGACCCTCGTCCTCGACCAACGACCCATACGCGCTCGTCGCCGCCAACCGCACAGCATGTCCCCGTGCGGCCACCGCCTTGGCCAGCCCCACCGTCGGGAAAAGGTCACCCCAGCTGCCCATCGTCGCGAACACGACCCGAGCCACACGACAACTGTACGACCACGCGCGGCGGGGCCATCGACCGCCGCTCACCAGCCGGTGAACTCCTCATCATCCCCGCCGAGAACATGGCGACCGAACCGTCCGAAGCATTGAAGTCTGCACGATCCCTTTCGTCTTCAGACCGACGCGCGGCGCGCGACTGGTGCGGCGACGGAGGGATCGTCGGGCCGAGCCGAGCCGGAGCGCACGATTGCGTTCGCCCAGAGGGACGCGCTGCGGTAGGTCTGGAGTTACGGCGCCGATGCCACACGGGCGCTCAAACGACGCCCGAAGGTGGCGGCGGGCAATCGCGACGAGGCGTCGAACGCCGCGAACGCGCCCTTCAGTGGCTTCCCGATTGCCACTGAGCAGGAGCGGCCCACGGCCCCCGATCTCTGCTGCCTCTCGTCCCAAGCGGCAGCCGGGGCTGGTCGTTGGCGGCGCGACGGCGGCTTCTGCATTCAAATCGGAGAACGCCACAACCGCCAAGAGAAGGGTCATCTTCCACCGTGGACGATCTCCGATAGTGACGTCGAGCGGCCGGACGAGGCGCCTGGTTTCTCGGGCGAGGGGCAGCGTGGCTCGCCGGCCGCTTGCTCGGCCTCCAGCTAAGGCGGATCCAATTCTTCGCGACGCGTTGCGAAACGCATGGTCTTCATCGTGGCGGGTCCCGCCGATCGTAGAGGGCGGATTTTCGCTGCAAGGCTCGTATGCGGCGGCCGCAAGATCTCGGGTGTCGCGGAGTCGGTCGGGGTTACCGAGGAGTGTCTGAGAACTGGTCAAACATGCCCAACTTGATCGGCGAGGACTTGATGATGCCTGCGTGCCAGGGGACCGCGAAGCGCGCCTGACGCGGCGATGTTCGATCTGTTGACTCGCGGTCTCGTTGGTCGAGTGTGCTGGTAAGGTTGAGCTTGACATTGCACTGCGAGTGTGGTTAAGCTCGGGTGGCACGGAGCAGATACGGGATTGGACTTCCGCCATCACGCGACGCCGGGGCGTGTTGGGAGTCACTGGACGGGATTCCGGGCGACGCCACTCCGTCGGATCCACATGTGGGGTGTGCTTATGACGCGCATACGTTACGTTGCGTCGTCTTATCCGTGACGACGGCATTGCACGGGTTGGGGTCCGGGTTGCACCCGGCAGCGAGGTCAGCCAAGGCAGCTCGCTCGACTCGGCGAAGCGGTTAATCCATGTAACGGCGACGTCGGCACCTTCCACCACGGCCTTGCGCAGCTGCACACAAAGCCAGCGCGAACGGATTACCGAACCCGCGTCATCGACCACCAACAGAAGTCCAGCACCCTGGAAGCACGCAGAGCGGCGGCACCGGGCCGGTGGCTGACTGCCGCCACGCGATGTGATCGCGAGCGGCCGAAGCACGAGTGCCACCAGCGTGCAACCGACGCTAGCGTCGCGCACCGGCGCTTACGCGTGACATGCCGGAAACCGCAGCAGCGATGACGACGCGTGGCGCTGGTATCGCGTCGCTATTCACCGACAAACGGGAGGTATTCGATGAGAAAGTCATTGTGCGCAGCACTGCTCAGCGCTGTCAGCGCGCTGGCGGCGATCGCCCCCGCCGCCACTGCCGATTCGCCGTGGACCCCGGTGACCGACCCGCTCGGGTCCGGCACCGCCAACGGGCCCGTCACGGACCCAGTGGGGTCTTTCTGCTCCTTCAATCTGGGTATCAGCGTTGTCGCCAATCAACAGCGGCAGCGAGACGACGGCGCTCGGGCCACCGGCACCGGCCGGAACCACGCAGACCGATTTCCGGGGCAAGCTCGTCCTCACCTTTACCAACCAGGACACCGGCGCGGTGCTGACACGCAACGTCAGCGGCCCCTACGACGAGGTCGACTATCCCGACGGAAGCGGGGGTCAAACCGGCGGCGGCAACCAATGGTGGACGATCGGTCCTCACAGCCGGGCCAACACCGGCTTGCCGGGGGCGTTCATAACCACCGGTTCAATAGTTATGCAGTTCAACTCGCAGCACATCATCACCAGCTTGCGAGCCACCAAGGTCACCGACCTGTGCACGCTGCTCGGCGGCTCTAGCGCTTAGTCGCCGCGCCGGGGCGGCCGACACGGCCGCCCCGGCCGGCAACCACGTTCTGTCGGCCCCGCGACTGATGCGCTCGGCTCACCAGGACGGACCCGGCCGTAGCGAGCACTCTCCGCAACGAGGCCGGTGCTGCGACGTCGCGGCGAAGCAGGATCCGGTGCTGGCTGTGTTGAAGCTAACGCCGGTCGCCCCTTTGGACGACCTCCGAGAGCGCGACGACGTCGCCTGGTGACTTCTGGATCTTCGTGAGGATGCAGAACAGTCGCGTGGCCCGGCGGTCCGTCGACGGTCCGCCTGGTCGACCTCCCTTGATCTCGCCGCCGGCGTCACGCCCAAATCAGCGCAGCCCGGCTCCGCGCGGAGCTCGGTCACGCACCAGCTCGGGTGCTGGCAAGATCGTTGCTGCCGGTCGGATTGAACTGGCAGTCGGCGACGAGTTCGCCGTGGCTCCCGCAGGGTCAGTCCGCGCTGATCCTGCTCGCGCACCACGGCGCGGTCCCGCGGCGCGACGATTGTGCGCGCCCGTGGTTGCCGGATCGGCGACGGCTTGAGCAGCCCTTAGATCTGGACGAGGACGATCAACGTTTGAATCGCGCAGAGTTCCGCTTGCACGTTCCACGTCACCCGCCCGCCGACGCTGGAACAGCGCGTGGTATCGGCCGGGCTGACACCGATCGCGCCGAGACGAATATTGCCCCGCAACCGTCGAGCTCTGAGGATGTGGCGAACAGGCGCGAGCCTGCACACCGGCGCAGGCTCCCGATTTGACGCCGCTAGGCTTCCGCCGGCGTTCCCTCGCCGTAGATGATGAGGCCGTGCAGAACGTATATGCACAGCGCGAAGATGGCCAGCGACCACCACGGGTGCATTCCACCGACCGACAGCAGCGACTCGAACGCGCCAATGATGGCGGCGATGATTCCGATCACCCGACCGTAGCCACCGCCGGCCATGAGCGACACCCCCGCGGTGAGCTGGATGACGCCGATGATGACCGTGATCCACCCCCAGGTGTGGAGGCTCGAGAGCACGAACTGCGTGTTGTCAAAGAAATGAGCGTTCCCGATTGCGGCGATGCCGTAGATGATGTTGAGCACGCCGATTATCAGGAACAAGACCGCGACGAACACGGCCCGGCCTACACCCTTCATATGCGCTTCCTTTCATCCCGGCCGCCGCTGCGACGGACGTCTGATTTCCGCGTGACGAGTTCGCATTCGCCACCCCGAATCCTCTATCTGCACACTCCGACCCCAAGGCTGGGTCGCTTCCCCGAGCGCGGGGATTCCGGGTTCGCGGAGGCGTCCCGGGCATCCGATCACCGCCGCGGCGCACGATCGGATCGGCCAACTCTCGAAAGCCCGGGTGCTATCAGCCGGGGCGATCGCTTTGATCCTCGCGCCGCCTCTCCTCGCGCGATTGCCTTGGCGACATTCCGCGTCCTGGCCAAGGGCGACCTTGACGCCCCCCCGCCCGGCGACCGCTCTCAGACCAGAGAGGCACTGCTACGCGAGGCTGCGGCGCTGCCGAGATTGTCCGGGAGCGGCAGCGCACGGCCCCCCTTCCGCCCCTCCGACCGCAGCCCCTTCGCATGAAAAGCAGCAGCCGCGGCCTCTACCGTCGCCCCAGCCTCGCAGCCCGGGTCGTCGCTGCTGCTTGTAGCCGATCCAGCAGTCTCAATCGATGGTTCGGGACCGGTCGACGCTGCCGGTGCTTCGTGAAAGCGGCACTGTCCGGCCGGGCGTCGCGCGTGGCCCAGGTTGTCCGGTTGCAGCAGTCAGGTGACGATGGGCGAGGTGGCTGCTGCGTCACGGATGGAGCAGTCTGCCGAGGTGCGGTGCGGACGCTCGCGACTCGTCCGAAGCGCAACCGTGCGATTGCACTTCTGCATCGCTGTGGGTCGCGAGAGCGTCGCGCGGCTGTCGCTCCCGCTGCCGACGAGGGGGCCCAGGTCGGGTGCCAAGACTCGTCGTGGGTCTGCGTTTCGAGCGACGAGACCGCCAGAGACCGGCCGAATCGGTCACTTCTCAAGGAAGATTTCCCGCCGGCCGGAACCCGCAAATTTGCTGCCTCGGGGGCTGTCGGTCTGGCCGATCCAAGCTCGTCCGGGTCGGTCAACTCCGAGCGCCAATTTCCGCGCTCCGAAGGCCGCCCATGATGGGGCCCTCGCCTAGAGGGTGCGAATGGGTCAGGGAGCTCCGTTTCTCGAACCCGATAGGCAGGTCCATTTGACCTGCGCGTGCTCCATCGCGATTGGGGGAGGTTTCCGAAGTCCACACCCGGGTTGTGGGCGATCTCTCTCGGGGCGAATCTGACCGTGCGCGGTGCACTGGGCGGCACGTACGTCCGGTCGCCATCGCGGTCGTCCGGTCGCTGCCGACGGACGCGTGCCGCTGACGGTCGTACGAGTTGGCGGCCCGGCGTGGTGGACGCCGCCCTGGCAGGCCGAGCGGAAGAGCGGCACCGGCGGGCGCGCGCTGCCCAGATTCGGGACAAGAACATCCGTCCGGCAGGAATCTCCGGCCCGCGTACTAGCGGGTCACCGGGCGCAGGGTGACTCTTGCTCGTGGAGAACGCAGTCGGGCACGCCGGTTTGGACTGCGATGAAGGACGCGGTTCCGGCCGGCGTCCGCACCGCCGCCTGCTTCTCCTCCGGCGAATACCGACGCGTCGTCGGCTTCCCCGCTGAATGCTCTCTCGGCATGAACGTCCTCCTGGTTTACCAAGGCCAGGAGTCTCCACGCGACCCAGGACGGTTCACTTCTCCTGCGGACGCCGTCTGGTTAGACGTTTCGTCCGGCAACCGAACCTTTGAATTCGTGCGCGTCCACGCTGGCGATCACGGCGTCAGGCACCGACGACATCGCCGCGCCGAAGGTCCACGGGAGGCGTCCGAAGCGCCGGTGCGATAGCAGGTTCAGCATCGTGTTCAGCGACGGATCCGGTTGGTCGCTCTCGACCGGAGTACCCGGCGGCTATTTCCTTGTCGTGCCTGTTTCGAGCACGCCCGCCTTGACCTCGAGGCTGCGTGGGAGTAGGGTCCCGGCGGGTCTTCGGGTGCGGTTGTTGGTCAAAGTCTGCCGGGTGGTCGCGCGTGATGAAGAAGACGATGGGCTGGCGGCGTCGTAGTCCGCGTGTGCGTGGGGGTGGTCGGATTGTGTCGGGCGCCGTGGGGGCCATGGCGCTGCTCATCGCAGTGTGGCTGCTGAGTGCCGGTGCGGGCGCGGCTCCGGCCGTACACGCCTATCGCAACGTCACGGCCGTACGGATTCCGGGCGGTCGCGGGCACCGGCCGATCGCTGGCTGGGCGTTCATCGGTCGTGGTTATGTGCTGTCGCGCGCGACAGTCTCGTTGTGGACACTTTAACGGACGGAGGATTCCGGGCGCGTCGGCTCGCACGGAGCGGACGGGGGAATTCACGATCAGTCCGCTCGCCCGCGATTTGCCGCAAACGTTCGTGGTGACGGTGTCGGGTGGTTTCATCGCGGGCCGACGGGAACCGCGATCGTTCGCGTTCTCGGCAGTGGTGCATCGGCGAGACCTGAGCCAGATCGTCTTCGTGGGACTGGCCAGCACCGTTGTGCGGGACTACCTGCTCGCCCATCCCCGGGCGTCTGAGGCGAGCGCGAGTAGGCGTGTGCGCGGGATGCTCGGGATTCCCGCGTGGCACGACCTCGGCTTCGACCTGTACAACATCTCCGCGCGCTGGTATTCCGCGGCCAAGGTCATGCACGCCGCCGCCGCTCACCGCGGGATGAAGAAACTGGTGAGTGCCCTCGTGCGCGCCGCGACGCGCGGCGGCACGGTGAAGCGTCCACCCTTTGAGGCGTCCGTGCCCCAGGGCGTCGCGGCGTTCGGAGGCCCAACCGACCAGGCGTTCTCCGATGACGCAGCATCGAACGCCCTAGCCACAGCCGCTCACTGGTCCAGGCCGCACCAAGCAGGCGCGGAATCGTTCGGAGGGGAGTGGTTCTTGAAGAACCTCGCGACCGGCGTCGTCTCGGCGGCCGGCTCGGCGGCCGCGGGCGCCGTCGCGGGGTGGCTATTCCAGGCGGTCGGCTTGAACCCGAACCCGACTCCGGCTTACGCCAGTCAAATCGAGAGTCAGCTCAACCAGCTCGCAGCCCAAATGAGCCAACTCCAGGATGAAATCAACGCCGTAAACAGCGCGGTACAGGCGACCTACTACGCCACGGAGTCGAGCGACCTGACCCACGCCCGCTCCTTGCTTGACACGGCGATGATGGACGAGAACTACGTCGCGGGCGATACCAACGATCAAGATCGGGCTTACTGGTCGCAAATCTACTTCGAAAATGTCATCACGCCGATCGCCCTGGACAGGGAACCGTGGGGCTCGACGCTAGTGTTGATTAACAACGTGCTCGTAGCGCCTCCACCAGGGGTGAAGCCACTCGGGTTTCAGAGCGCCATGTACATCAAGAGCGAGGGCCCGTTCTTCACGCTGACCAAGTCCGAGCAGATGTGGCAAGTCGTCGACTTCTGGACCCAATACGCCGTCGAGGCGCTCGATGTCTACCTCGAGTACGAGCACCAGGTCGGCGGTCAGAACCACTGTAATAACCCTCCGACGAGCGCGGGCTGCCCGCTGCAAGCGCAGGTTGACTACACCCAGAAGCTCGGGGACCAAGCGCTGGCCACGCTCCAATCGGGGGGAAGACCTCTGCAGCCGCTGCCTGTTGCGAGCAGTGGCCCTAATATTGCGCACCAGGCATACACGATCGATATCCGCAGCGGACTCATGTGGTGCACGCCTTGCGAATACGAGCCGTACGGGGGAGCGGGGGTACCCGCGGGGAAGTGGGTCGCGTTTACCAAAGCCGATGCCCAGTCCTCGCTTGCAAAAGGCTTGTACAACAATGGTGTGTCCACGGACGGCAAAATCTACGCTGGTTGGCCTATTGGATTTAACGATTTCAAGCTACCCACAATCGATCAGCTAGCGGCTCTGCTCAATGGTTGTGGCTGCGACCCGAACCACCCCACGGGCGTTCAGTGGCTGGTCAACAACGGTGTGCTCGACCCCACCTGGCTTCACGCCGATCAGAATTATGCCTTAGCACCGCCGGTGCATCCCGGCTACATCGACGTGTGGGTCAGCGACGTACTTTACCCCAGCCAAAACGTGGTCGTGGACCTTAAGCGGGCCCAGGGCCAGCTCCCCGGACAGAAGGAGTACTACATACCCGTCCGGTCGCTCTCGCCGTCCGAGGGCCCCTACTACCCATGACGAGCCCCGAGCGCGGCGGTCACCAGCTAGCCCCATTTTCCGCGGTTGATGGCGGGTAGTTGGCGCGGTTTGAGAGCCGGCGTGCGGGTTTGCGCCCGGTTTGGCTTGGCCGCGCTGAGATGCTGTTGTGGCAACGCTTGGTTCGTGCGGGTGGGGTTTCCGTCCGATCGGGCCGGTAGTGTTGTGGCAACATGTTCGTCAAAGAGACCAAGGTCAAGCGGGCCGGCCGCCAGTACAGCTACCTGCAGCTGGTCGAGGGGTATCGTGACGAGGCCGGCAAGGTGCGGCATCGCGTTGTGGCAAACCTTGGGCGCAAGGATGCGCTGAAGGATTCGGGGCAGCTGGAGGCGTTAGCGGGATCGTTCGCGCGGTTGGATCCGCCGATGGCCGGGACGCGCCGGTCGGTCGGGCCGTTGTTGGTGGTCGAGCACTTCCTGCGCGAACTGAACGTGAAGGACACCGTTGACGGTGCGCTGCCCCGCAGCGCTCGGTCGATCCTGTCTGTCGGTGAGGTCGTGTGCGCGCTTGTCGCGAGCCGGTTGTGCTCACCTTCGCCGCTTTATGACATCGCGGGCTGGGCCTCGGGCGCGGCTGTGCAGGAGCTGCTCGGGATCCCGCCGGCGCTGCTCAACGATGATCGTCTCGGTCGGGCGTTGGAGACCTTCGCGGTCTACGCGGAGGATCTCCGCTCCCGTGTCGCGGCGCGCGCGATTGAGCGGTTCGGTGTCGACGCGGGCCGGTTGCACGTCGACCTGACCACGGTCGGGGTCAGCGGCGCCTACGAGGACTCGGCGCTGATCGCGAAGGGGTGGGCGTCTGATCGTCGGGTCGCCCGACAGGTCCGCACGTTGCAGGCCTCAGCGGCGGACGGGACGGTGCTCTACAGCCGCCCGGACCCCGGGAACGCCGCAGAGCTAACACTCGTGGGCGCGAGCCTAGAGCGGCTGCTTGAGATCTCCGGGCCGGGCCTGTTGATCGTGTGTGACTCCGCGATGGGGCAACCGAAGACGATGCGCGAGATCGACCAAGCTGGCGTTAGGTTCGTCGTGCCGTTGCGCGCGAGCGTGGGGTTCCGCGAACGGTTTTTGACCGAGGTCGGCCATGCCGCTTTGCGTCGGGTGCGCTATCTGCCCGAGCGAGAGCAAAAGCTCCCGTCGAAGCTGCGGACGGTGTTCAAGGGCGCGCTGCGAGACTGGGAGATCCCCGGCGACGACACGCATCCGCCACTGAAGTTACGGGTGGCATACATCCACTCCTCTGAGGAGGCCACCCAGGTCGCTGACGCGCGCGACCGTGCGCTGCAGAAGGCCGAGGACGCGCTTGAGCGGATGCGCAACGGACTGGGCGGCCGCTACTACAACACACGCGAGCAGATCGAGCGCAGGATCGGCCAGATCATCGCCGCCAACATCACCGGCCTGCTCGACGTGACCGTCACCACCCGCAACGGGAAGCTCACAGTCACCTGGCAGCGCAACCAGGACGCGATCACCACCGCCGCGAGCTTTGACGGGATCTACGCGCTCGCGACCAACCTCCCCGGCCGCCTGACCGCTGGCCAGGCGCTGCGGCTCTACAAAGACCAGCAAATCGTGGAGCGTCGCCACCGCGATCTCAAGCAGACGCTGAAGGTCCGCCCGATCTTTCTGCACAACGACGATCGTGTCTACGCGTTGATCAGCATCGTCGGGATCGCGCTGCTCATCTTCGGGCTGATCGAAGCCCAGACTCGTGCCGCGCTCGGCCCCGAGCAGCAACTCCCCGGGCTGCTGCCCGAAGGCCGCGCCGCTAGACCGACCGGCCGGAACATCCTCGCCGCGTTCCAAGGTCTCGGCCTGACCTACACCCACACCGGCATCCAGCTGGACCGGCTCACCGACACCCAGCAGCACATCCTCGAGCTACTCCAGATCCAGCCGCCCTGGCCAACACAGGCAGACCTTGCCCTCACGAACTGCGGAAAATGGGGCTAGTCGTGGTGCCCGGCGGGCCCGCGCGGGCTGATGAAAATGGTGGATGATTCGGTGGTCGCCCGCGACGCCGAATACTGCTTGGTGCCGGTGAGCCCGAGGCTAGTCTGGCGTGTGGGTCTCCCCGGACCTCCGGAATGTTGCTAGGAGCACGCCTGTCAGATTCGCTAGTTCTCAGAGGCCCCTGGGCGACGATGGTGTCTTTCGATCCTCGGGAGGTTTGATGGAGACGATCGTCGAGCGCCCTGGGGCGCTGGATGTTCACAAGGAGCAGGTGACCGCGTGCGTGAGGGTGCCGGCAGCTGACGGCAAGGGCCGTGAGCAGCACGTCGCGGAGTTCAAGACGACCGTTCGCGGGCTGCTCGCGCTGCGGGACTGGCTCGCCGCGCACCGGGTGCAGCAGGTCGTGATGGAGGCGACCGGCGTGTTCTGGAAGCCGATCTGGCATGTGCTCGAAGACGACTTCGCGCTGATGCTGGTCAACGCTCGCCACGTCAAACAGGTTCCCGGCCGCAAAACGGATATCAGTGATGCGGCGTGGTTGTGCCAGCTACTGGAGGCCGGGTTGTTGAAGGCGAGCTTCGTCCCGCCCAAGCCGAGTCCGGGCGCTGCGCAACCTCACCCGGTATCGCAAGACGCAGATCCAGGAGCGCGCCCGGGAGGCCAACCGGTTGCACAAGGCGCTGGAGGACACCGGGATCAAGCTCGACTGCGTCGCGACCGACATCCTCGGCGTGTCGGGACGCTCGATGCTCGACGCGCTCGTGCACGGCACGACCGACCCCGAGGTGCTCTCGAGCTCGCGAAAGGTCGCCTGCGGGCCAAGCTCCCAGCGCTCAAGGAAGCGCTCGAAGGTCGCTTTGACCACCTGCACGCGCTGTGGATCGGCGCGATCCTCGCCCACATCGACTTTCTGGACGAGCAGATCGACCGGCTGTCGGACGCGATCGAGGAACAGATCGCCCCTTTCGGGGCGGCCGTTGAGCTGCTGTGCACGATCCCCGGCGTTCAACGGCGCGCCGCCGAGGTGATCATCTCCGAGATCGGCGTCGACATGACGGTGTTCCCGACCGAGCAAGCACCTCGCGTCCTGGGCCGGGCAGTGCCCCGGCAACGACCAGTCCGCCGGCAAACGCCGCTCGGGCAAGTCGCGCAAGGGCTCCAAGTGGCTCGACTGGACGCTCGAGGAATCCGCGCTCGCCGCGGTCCGCACCAAGGACGTCTACCTCGCCGCCCAATACGCCCGCCTCAAGCCCCGCCGCGGTCACAAGAAAGCCCTCGGCGCCGTCAAACAGTCGATCATCATCGCCTGCTGGCACATGCTCACCACCGGCGAGCTCTACAACGACCTCGGCGGCGACTACTTCCAACGTCGCGACCCCGAACGCCAAACCAAACGGCTCGTCCGCCAACTCCAAGCGCTCGGACACACCGTCACGCTCCAACCAACATCAACGTCAACAACAGACGCGGCGGTCGCAGCCTGAACGTTATTTTCCTGTCAGCGCCGACCGACGATTGCACTTAGGGTCATGAGATGGGCAAACAGGTGACCCGAGCGACACAGACGGCGCCGAGCGCCGGCAAGGGACGCCTCCGAACCCAGGCGCGTGCCCCATGGTCTGAGCGTGACCCGGGTAGGTGTGGTCGTTGACCGGTGGCCTGCCCTTGGCGTACGGATACACCGGGATGCGCAGCGTCATCGCTCGGTCGCTGCGGCCTTGGCGCGGGCGAAGTCGTAAATTCTCCGGCCGCCCCGCTGTTGCCGCCCGCGCCTAGGGGTTCCGGAGGTCGTACAGGAAAGCCCGACCCGGGCGTTCCGGCGGGCGGTCCGGGGCCGCCGTTGCCGCCTGTCCTCCGGTCGTTGTGCACGGGTGATAGCCGGCGCCGCCGTTTCCGGCACGGGTGCCGTCGTGTCGCCGGCGACCACCTGGCGGGTGTCATTGGTGGAAAGGCTGCACGTCGACATCGAACAAGTGCGCACGTCGGACGCACCGCCTCCTCCACCACCGCAGCCGTTGCCCCCCACCGTTGAAAGTAGGGACCACCGGAGGTTTGTAATAGCAGTCAGTCGGACCGCCCGGTCCGCCGCTTCTACATAAAGCTTCTGATTCGGGGTCACGGGTACGGTAGCTCTGACGGTCGCGCCCGTGGCCCGGGATAGACTTCGGTAAAACCGGAGCCTGATTTGTGCTCGCAGGCGCGGCCCCACCAGGTGCGCCAGTCGAGTCGGATTTCGTCGTGTAAGGGGTAGAGCTCGTCGGCGAGGGTGGGAAGGGTGACCGCGGTGGCCTCGGCTGGGACCGTTAACGACTGCTCGCCGCCGGAGTATGAGTACATCGCCGTCGCGGTGCTTGCCGTCGGTGCCCCAGATGACAGGAGCCCAGCTGCAATGGCGGCGAGCGACAACAATCGCTCGCGAGCCACTCTCAAACCCTGTCTGAGGCAAACCAGCGCTTCTGTCCGTTGCCCCGGAAGTCCCTACTCCGCTAGCCACGCCCCGCTCCTCCGGCCGAGGCTCGAATTCTCCCACTAAGCCCTCGCGGGCTATAACCGAATGTTGTGGACGGCGTTGAGAAGAAAGGCGGCGTACCTTCCCGGTTGATCAAGACCGACCGCCTGAGGGCGGGAACGGAAGGCACGCCGATGACGAATGTTGTCACGCTCGCGGTCGAGGAGAGCAACGAGAAGATCACGCTCGCGTTAGACGAGCTGGCGCGGGAGGGCGCGCGGCGGATGATCGCCGCCGCGTTGCGCGCGGAGGCCGATGAGTACGTGGAGCGGTTCACCGACGAGCACGACGAGGACGGGCACCGGCTGGTGGTCCGCAACGGCCGAGCGCGGGAGCGGAAGGTCACCGTCGGGTCGGGCACGGTCGCGATCCGGGCGCCGCGGGTGAACGACAAGCGCGTCGACGACGAGGGTGAGCGCCAGAAGTTCTGCTCGCGGATCCTGCCGGCGTACGCGCGGCGCTCACCGAAGGTGGGTGAGGTGATCCCGATCCTCTACCTCCGCGGGCTGTCGACCGGCGACTTCAAGCCCGCGCTGGAGCAGCTGCTGGGCGAGGCCGCCGCCGGGCTGTCGGCGACGACGATCAGCCGGATGTGCAAGGAGTGGGAGGCCCACCACGACCGGTTTTGCAAGCGGCGGCTTTCGTTCACCCGCTATGCCGACCGGTTCATGGACGGGATCCACGTCTCCGTGCGTCTCGGTGAGGACCCGAAGGTGTGTCTGTTGATCGTGATCGGCGTCCGCGAGGACGGCGAGAAGGAGCTTGTCGCGGTCGAGGACGGCTACCGCGAGAGCACCGAGAGCTGGGCCGGCGTGTTCCGCGATCTCAAGCGCCGTGGCCTGAACGAACCCAAGCTGGTCGTCGGTGACGGCGCCTTGGGCGCGTGGGCGGCGTTGCGCGATGTGTATCCCGGCGCGGGCGAGCAGCGCTGCTGGTTTCACGCCTCCGGGAACATCATCGATTGCCTGCCCAAGGCGGCTGCACTCGCGGGCGAAGGGGCTGCTGTCGGAGATCATCGAGGCCTCAACCCGTAAGGACGCCAGGGCGGCGCTCGAGATCTTCCGCGAGGAGTACGGCTCCAAGTACCCCAAGGCGCTCGCCAAGCTCGACCGCGACTGGACGCAGCTGACCGCGTTCTATGACTACCCCGCCGAGCACTGGCGCCATCTGCGGACCACGAATCCGATCGAGAGCGCGTTCGCCACGGTGCGGTTGCGGACGCGGGTGACGAAGGGCGCCGGCTCAAAGACCGCCGCGCTGGCGATGGCCTACAAGCTGCTCGCCACCGCCCAGGAACGCTGGCGACGGTTCAACGGCCACCACCTCGTCGCCGACGTGCTCGACGGCGTGAAGTTCAAGGACGGCATCAAGGTCACCGACGACGACACCACGACGCAGCACGAGAGGGTCGCCGCCTGATCATTCTTCATTGCCCAATCCACAACATTTGACAATTGCCCAGCCCTCGCCGCTGTCAATCGAACGTTCGTCTCAGTCTTAGGACTATTTGCGAGACGAGTCGGCGATCGCGCCAGTCGCACCGCCGCTCTTCCACGGGTCTGCCGTCACCCACGTCACCCCGGCTCGGGTGGCCGCAAACGGACGACGAGTTGGGGGCGTGTTGGCCAGGCCGCTGCTACCAGCGTGCTCCCCCTCGCCCGTGGCGGGAGCGATTGTCCGTGGGTTCGGCCGAGTCAGGATTCCGCTTCGCGGGCGGGTCGTGGGATTTGGTCGAGCCCGACTTCTGCGTTCTCGAACGAGCAAGCACGCGGGCGGCGCTTGGCATCACTGCTGAGATAGACGAATCTGGGCAGCGCGCGCCCGCCAGTGCCGCTCTTCTGCTTCGGCCTGCCAGAGCGACGACCACCACGTGTAGCCGCCGCCTCGTACGACCGCCAGCGGCACGCGTCCGTCGGCGGCGACCGGACGATTGCTTCGAGTCCAGTGCGCTTTCGCGGACAGGCGAAATGGCGACGAAGCGTGGCGCCAAGCGCGCTGCCCCGACGAACTGGTGCTTTCGCCCCAGAGGTGTTGTCCTCACCGGCTACCCGTGGAAGCCTTCGATAGTCGACTCATCGCCGTTCGCCGATGTCGGCACGCAGCATGCTCGCCGGACCAGCGGGCCACGCCATGCGCTACGCATCAGCGGTCAGGGAACTGTATTTTTCTAACCCGTCGCGGGCCGGGCACGGCCGGAATGATGGCGGCCGTCCCGCGAGAAGAGTCCGCTGCAAGCTGACGGTTGGTCGGCCTATGCCCACCTGGCGTGGCCGACCGAGACGCCCGCACCCGGAAAGCGGTGTGGCGCGTTCGCGGAAGGTCGAGCGGGCGAGGTTGCCTTCGGCAAGGCGCCCGATTCGCACAGGCAATCCGGAAGTGGCCAACGGTCCGTTAACGGTGATGCTCCGCGTCGGAGGATGATCCAATCTCCGCCAAATCGACCGCTCTGACACAGCCGGATCGGACGACTTGCGAGCATCCGCTGCCGACCCGGCGGACTGCTCCATCTGTGACAGAGCAGTCACGTTGCGCGCCGTGGGCTGGCTGACCTTTAAGGCGTAACCGGGTCGCGCGTGGTCGCCAGGGCGCGTTGCTGCTTCGTCGCCGCTCCGGCAGCATGCCGCAGACTGCCGGTTCGATCGATTAGCGACAGCGTGGCCAATCGGACGCGAGCGGTGCGGACGGCGTCGGGATCAGACTGTCGCAACTCGATCAAAGCGCTATGAGGTGCTAGCCAGAATCGAGCTAGCACTCGCCAAGCTCGGGGCTGCTCATCGGATAGTGACTCCTGGAGTCTCGTCGCCCGGTTTAGGCTCAGTGCTCCGGTCGTCCGAAGTAGCGGTCGGGTGTTAGCTCGAATCGAGCTAACATCGGCTCCTCGCTCTTCGCGAAAGCTGCTGTCTCCGGTGCGATGCGAGGGCTGCCGTGATGGCCACTGCGTCGATTGCAACGGAACGACATCGGGGCTAGACCGGTGGCCTTGGTGCCGGGCCGGACACCTGGGGCGAATGCGATTCGCCGGAAGATTTTTCGTGCTCGTGGCTGGCCGAAGTGACATGGTTAGTCCATGGCCCAGCAAACCTAGGAGGCTGTCGTGGAGTCCTCAAGGACAAAGCGCGTACTGGTTGTCGCTAATCGCACGGCCTCGACGCAGCGACTGCTCGACGAGATCGCGCGTCGAGCCGAGCGCGAGCCAACTCGGTTCACGCTGCTGATCCCCGATGCCCCGAACCGAAAGGCGGCGGACTGGACGCTTGAGGTCGCCATCCCGCTCCTTCGCCGAGCGGCTCGGGGGCCGGTCGATCACCTTGTTGGTGGTCCGGACCCGTTCATTGCCGTCCAAGCGGCCGTGCGCGAGCACGATTTCGACGAGATCATCATCTCGACGCTTCCCAAGCGGATATCGAAGTGGCTGCGGAGCGACCTGATCCACCGCGTCGAGAGCCTGGGGCTTCCTGTCACGACGGTGGTTCCTCGACGCGCCAAGGTCAGCGTCGACGATCCCGACGTCCAGGCCATCGGCCTGGGTGGCGGTATGCCGTGACGACGCCTGGCCTTCACGGCGGCCGATGGCCATCCCGGGCGGTTTCGGCCGCCTGCGCTAAGTGACCGCCGCTAGCTCGATTCGAGCTAACGCCGACCGGCCCATTGGGCTAAAAGCAGCAGAGCAGCCATGGCCGAGGCCGCCGAGCTGGGTCGGCGGGAGACGCGCTGCTGCTTTCTGATGCGAGCGGCCACGATCGTGGCGCTGCCGCTTGAGGCGTAAACCAGTAGCGCACCTACCAGGACTACGTTGGCCAGTCGAGTTGTATCCCCGCGCCGCAGGGCGCGTTTGTCGACATGACCGGCGCGACCTCACCGAAGGCTTGCACGCTGGGCACCTACCAGGACCACGTTGGCCAGTCGAGTTGTAACCCCGCGCCAGTCGGCTCCTACGTCGACAGGACCGGGGCGACGTCAGCCACCGCGTGTCCGGCCGGTACGACGACGATGACGACCGGCTCGACGAGCATCGGCGACTGTCGGGTTCCGTGTCAGACGGGCACGTCAGCCACTTCCGCTGGCACTACAGCGCCAATGGAAGCTCGGGGTCGTGGAGCGGAACGAAGACGCAAGCCTGCGGTAGCTCTTTTGCGATGGGGCCGCAGGACATGGAGGGCGACCAGAAGCTCGCGCCGGGGACAACGATGAACGTGGGATACGACTTCACCGTGCCCGGCAACCACGCGTCGTTGTTCTTCACAGTGACCAACGCGCAGGTCGTGTTCACGATGGCGTGTGTTTCGGGGGCAACACCAACCTCGAGCACGTTCAAGGTGACGATGGCTCCGCAGACATACAACGTGACGAACGCGCAGTGGTATCCGAGCGGCGATCAGGGCAGCTCGCTCGTGTATCAGGGCTCCGCCACGGTGTCGCCCGTCTGCGGAACAAACCCGGCGACGGACACCGTGAGGTTCCAGAGGGGTGGGACCTTCTCGGCCACCCTGTGGTGAGTCCCTCTCAGACCTGATCACCAACCGACCAGCCGGGCGCGCCAACACGCCCGGCTGGTTCGGACAGGAGCGCCTACGCAGTCGGGCGCGCTCACGGCACTCCCGTGGGTTTGTCGTGGCTCGATCCACCTCGGCCACGGTAAGCGTGGGCCACCACCGCTCTTATGGTCCGACCAGCCGTCCCGGCCCGATGCGCGCGTCACCAGGGGTCGGCGGATACCGCCTTGCCGCAGGCGGTCTCCTCATCGCTGCGTTCCGAACCGGACGCAGGGTCAGCGGCGAGCCCCCGGCGCCGAGCGCACGTGGTGGTCTGGTTTTCCATGACCCTGCGCCGGGTCTTCGGGGGCTCGGGCGCAGCAATCCGCTCGTGCCTATCCGGCAACACGCCCAGCGGAGTAGGTGTCGGTTGCCTATGGCGACTGGGGTTCACATGGCTGACATGTCGGCGACGTAGCGCGCGGAGTCCGACGAGCTGACGCGTCGCGGGCGGAAACGACGCAAGGCGGCGGTCCGGGAAGGGCCACCGCGCAGCTCGCGCTCGCATCAACGCACGATCGGCGACACGCACGACATATCGCTCCTCGTGGACCCGAAATAGGTGTCTCGCTGACGTCGATGACACGCAACCGGCTCGACATGAGATCGATATCCAGCCGGCCCGACTGCTGAATCTGAGCACAAGCAGCTACGACGCGAACCGCGACACATTCGCTGACTCAGGCTCCCGCGTCGTTGACAATCCGGCCGGTGCCCCGCATCGGCTGGAGACTTCTCTCCGCATGCCGACCGGACGTCGAGCCATCTGTGCCGCTTGGGATGAGGAGCACCACTCTGGCCGGACTGCCCGTTCCTCGCGAAGGAGAAGACGGCGGCTGCCGGAGGCAGCCCGCGGGCGCAGCCATGAGGGCCCAGCCGCGCCCTTGACCCGACGACTGTCACTGCCAAAGTGCTTCGTCGTCTGGGCGGTGACGTCCGACCCGACCGGTAGGTCCTTCGGGCTGGCGGCGGGCTGACTCTTGACGACTGCGTCGGCCGCTTTGGTCTGACCGACAAAGGTCTTGTCGCCCGCCGCCGTCCGAGGACCACCGGCGTGACTTGATAGAAGCGTGGCTTTCGCCTCTCGTGAGAGTTGTCCGCCGGAGATCCGCTTCATTCGGCGTCAACCAAACGAAGGGACGGTCCACATGATCGTGATCGGAGCGGACACCCACAAGGGATCGCACGCGCTGGCGGCGGTCGACGAGGGAACCGGCAGGGTGCGCGGCAGTCGTGAGATCAAGGCGGACGATGCCGGGCATCTGGCCGCTGTGCGTTGGGCCCGAGGCCTGGATGACGATCGCGTGTGGGCGATCGAGGACTGTCGGCACGTGTCCGGACGCCTGGAACAGGCGCTGTTGGCGGCCGGGGAGCGGGTCGTGCGCGTGCCGCCGCAGCGGATGGGCGCCTCCCGCAAGGGTGAGCGCGCGCTGGGCAAGTCCGATGAGATCGACGCGCTCGCGGTCGCCAGGGCCGTCGTCAAGGACGGGGTCCAGAAGTTCCCGGTCGCGTACCTGAACGGGCAGGCGATGGAGATCCGCCTGTTGCTCGATCACCGCAACGATCTCGTCGCTGAGCGGACCCGCACGATCAACCGGCTGCGCTGGCATCTGGTCACGTTGTGTCCGGAGCTCGAGGCCTCGCTCAAACGCAAGGCGCTCAACGATGCGCGCGGGCTCGATCGCGTCGACCGCTACCTACGGAAGCTGCACGCCGGCGCGCGGACCAGGATCGCACGCGAGCAGATCGCGCATCTACGCGGGCTGAACCGGCAGATCGAGGCGCTGCACCGCGAGCTGGCGGGACTCGTCTCCGAGCACCGCCCCAGGCTGCTGGAAGAGCAGGGCTGCGGGGCGCTGACCGCCGCGATCCTGATCGGCCACACCGCCGGCAACGAGCGGTTTCGCTCGGAGGCGAGCTTCGCGAAGCAGACGGGCACCGCGCCGATCTCCTGCTCGTCGGGAAAGCGCACCCAGCACAGGCTCAACCGCGGCGGCGACCGCCAGCTCAACCACGCACTGCACATCATCGCGATCACCCGGGCCCGACACGATCCCGCCACCAAGGAATACCTCGCGCGCAAAGAGGCAGAGGGGAAGACCACCAAGGGTGCGCTGCGCAGTCTCAAGCGCTACCTCGCCCGCCACTTCCACCAGCTGCTCGCCGAGCCGCCCGCCGACGATTCGACTGCCACCGACGGCCAGCCAATCATCGAGCCTCACCTGGCGGCCGAGCCCGAGCTGCCCCCGATCCCGCCGCCACCACCGCCACGCCGGCTGGTCGACCCGAATACCAACGGCCAGGCACCCTCCCCGATGGTCTGCATCGGCTAGTCCGGCCCCGACCGGATCAACCTCGGGCCGTCCTACGGCCCGCTGTCGCCCGCAAGAGCTTCACCGCCGCCATCGGCTGCCCGAAAATCAGCGCGATCAGCCCCGATCACCGCTCGCCGCGACCCAAACGATCGTTCTCAGCCCCTCTGACGCCCGCGACGACCGACCCGCGACCGACAGCACCCCCAGATCCAGCCTCCAGCAGTCACCCCGCAGGCGCCCCGGACTTCTTCAAAGACGCGCAAATACCGACCGCCGCTTGACATAGAAGTGACCTTTTGTGCTCCAGTCGGCGCGGGTCCGGCCGCTGCTTTGGCGACGTTCCAGGCGTCAGCCCAGATCACGCCCCGCTTGTGCTTTGCCACGGAAGGGAGCGCCAGCGCCGACCGACGCTGACGATCGCTTCGACGATTCACGCCACCTCCGCCGACCCTCGCCTCACCGGAAAGCAGCCGCTGGCGTCGGCGAGTAGTGGATCTTGATGACCGCCTTGGATAGGAGGAGCGGTTCCATCGGCGGAGGGGCAGGCCGGTGGGCCGCGCCAGACGGCACGGCCGCCGGCTGGTTTGGGTCAGTGCGTGGCCCGAAGCCGGTTGGCCGCAGGGATCATCGGCGCCGGGCGTTCGTGGACGGCGTGCACGATCTCGGTGTTGTCGATGCCGCGCAAGTACACGGACGTGACCCCGAGGTCAGCATGCCCCAGTTGCCGCTGTATGACCACGAGCGGGACGCCCTCGCCGACATCTCGACTGCGTGGGCATGCCGGAGCTGATGAGGCGCCAGACGCCGACGTACCCCGGCTGTGATCGCGGCGTTGCGCAGCTGAACACGGACCCCGGCGGCTGAGCACGGCCGTCCGCGAGTCGGGCCGCGCAGGACACAGAACAGCGCGCCGATCGGCAGGCCCGCACGGAGGTTGAGCCAGGGATCGAGCGCCTCCCACGCCCAACGGTCCATCCCGACCTCACGCCGCCGGCCGCCCTTCCCGTGTCTGACCTGAATTGCGCCCCTCACACGGTCCAGATCGCCCTCGGCCAGCGCGAGCGCTTCGCTGATCCGCAGCCCGGCGCGCCACAGCACGACGATCAGCCCCCGAAGCCTGACACCGTCGGGGTCATCACCAGCGGCGCGCATGACAGCGATGATCTCCTCGACCGTCGGCGGGTCCGGTGGATAGCGGAGCCCTTTGTTGCGAGGCGGTCGGCCGCGGTGGTACCCGGGTAGGGTCGCCGGCGACCGGGGTCGGCCAGCGCAATCCACGAGTGGAGCGGATTCCATGACGTCCTCCTTCGGACGATGGTTGACCAGGCCATCGTCCCGCCCAGCTCGATGAACCGAGCAGGTGTGCCGCGGACGCGTCGCCGCGCTCGCTTCTCGCGCAAAGCAAACGCGAGCAAGCGCCTTCCCCACGAGGCTTATTGCCTACGCAGATCCGCGTTGCGGCGGCCGCTGCCGAGAGTGCCGGAGCGGCGACGAAGGGGAACCCAGGTTTGACGGTACCCGAGTGCTGCTTCGACCCGGTCGCTTGCTCGGGACCCTGCTAGCACGCGGAGCTGAGACCGGCTCCGGCTCCGTTTCCGCGCATTGGTGTGAACACGACGGTTGCTGGCCAGATCCCCGGTGCACCGTCGACTAATCAGATTTAGGGATTTCTCTAGGGATCTCCCTGTTGCTAGCCCCTAGGTGGGGTGAGATGGTGTTGGTCTCGCCGGTAGTTGACCGTCTCCAGTTGAGGGAGGCGGTCCGACTCGGGATTGAGGTGTAGACGACGTGGACGGTAGGGCCATCTTGAATGAGCGTCCCGCCGAGGTAGCGAGCGCGCTCGCGCTGTGCCGGCCGGAGGGCCATGGCGAGCATGTGGGTCAGCCGGTTCGCAGCTGGTGTCGTGGGCTCGACCTCGTCTTGGTGAAGGGGTGGAACAGGATGTCTGAACATCGTTGGGCTATCGGGCGGCGCTCGCTGCCTGGGCCGGGGTGGGGTCTGGGCTGGCGGTCCTGGCGGCGGCGGTCGCGCTATCGATCGCGACAGTTCTTCTTTTCCCGGTGGGGGCCGCGGCCGCGTCCGGTGCGTCGCGGTTGACGATTCTTACGCCCCGTCCGAATGCGTTGATCGCGACACGGCGACGGAGGGCGGCGCGCCGTGTTTCGATCCCGGCGGCGGTCGTGATCGGCCGGCGCCTGCGGCTGCTGTCGACGCGCTTCAACGGCCGACCGGTCCGGGTGCGGCGTGGCTGGGACGGGGTGCTGCGGGCGCGCCTGAGCGCCGCCGGCAGCCTGCGCCCGGGGGTGAACGTGCTGCGGGTGGAGGCGAAGAATCCCGGTGCGCGGTTGCCGGTGAATGCGACGTCGCAGTTCACCGTCACCTATCCGAGCCGTAAGCTGCTCGCCGTGTGGGTCGTTTCGCGGCCAGGCGGCGTCTCCGTGCTGCCACGACTGCGCGTTCCGACCCGTGGACTGTCGGCGTTGTCGGTGAGGCTGAACGGTCAGAACGTGTCCTCCTCGCTGCGGCGGCCAACCGCCGACGGTCGTCGGCGGCTTGAGCTGTCCGCGGCGGCTCACTTGCGGTGGGGATCGAACACGCTCACGGTCACCGCGGTGATGTACGACGGGCGCGCTCAGACCGCGAGCCGGTCTTTCCACCTCGATCAGCGACGCAACATCGCCGGGATACGCCTGCTCACCTCGGCGCACGTGGGACACCGGGTGCGCTTGGATGCGAGCTTGTCGCGGCCGGTTGCCGGGAGCCTGCGCGGATCGTCGGTTCGGTGGATGTTGATTCGCAGACCGGCCAAGAGCCGCGTCGCGATTCCCTCCCGCGGGACGCCCATCGCTTGGACCCCGGATGTGCCCGGCGACTACATCGTCCGGGTCAGGGTCGGGTCCCGAGCCAGAGCCGGTGCGGCCACCCTGACGGTCAGCGCGACCTACCCCAGCCCGCTCGTGCCTCTCAACTCCATCGATGCGGGGAATCCCTCGGCGCTTACCATCGCTTCCACCCCCTACGCGGTCGACGGGGCGCTGAAAGTGAACGTGCTCGACCGGGCCACCCTGGAGTGGATATCCGGTCAGGGGTTCGACGCGACCAGCGCCGGGATCGCGTCCATGGGGAGTTACCTGAAGGCGCTGCCAGACACTGACCTGGTGTTTGTCAGTCATCCGTCCGCCAGCCCCGCTGTCAACTTCAGCGATCTCGCCGCCCTGAACAACGCGCTCGGCTATATCGGCGGCAGCTATCCCAGCCTCTGGTGGCTCAACCTTCCGGGCTGCTGGGCCGGGGCGACCAACAACTGCTATCAGAACAGCACCGGCTGGTACCGGCCCTCTGGCCAGTCAGCGATCGGGTCGTTTAGCGTCGCCGGTGTTCCCGGCATGAGCGTTGGTCAGGCGTGGCGTGCGACCGCTGTGCAAAGCCGATCCACCGAAGGCCGGATCACCGGGTATCTCAGCCACGGCGTCCCCGCCCAAACCGGCGGCGTGCAGAGCTATGTGATCGACGCCGGCGCTGACCAGTACGTGCAGGTCGACACCTGCGCCAGCGGCGGCCCGACCCAATGCGTGATCCGCGTTGGCAGCCAGACCTTCGCGCCCACGCCCGGCGCCAACGGCTTTAACGTCGTCACACTGGACCGGACCACGCTCACCCCGATCGCGCACGTGACCGCGACCTCCGCCGGGCAGCTTCTCAGCACGCTCGCGCCGGTCTTGACCCTTGGGGTCGGGCGACAACTGCCGCCGCCGCAGTTCATCGACGACCAGCGGATCGTCATCGTCCAAAGCGTAGGCACCGGCATCCTGCCGCCTAGCACCTCCGATCCGTATCCCGCCCTCGACCAGTTCGGTGCCACGCCGGAGCTGTTCAAAGCGGCCAGCAGCACCGGCAGCCCCTACGGCATGGTCGGCGTCGCAAACCACCTGCCCTGGCACGGCACCGCCACCGAATCAAGCCCCTTGGTCTCCACGCAGCAGACCGGGCGGCTGCGTACCATCCTGTCCCGCGACCGCGACTGGCGGCTCACCCCGTCTGCCGGCGATCCCTACGGGCAAACCAACCTCGACCTCTACACCACCATCTACCAGAACCCCACTCCCTGGCCCTACGAGGGTGACCCCGCGATCGGCTACATCGCTACCGCGCTCGGCCTCTTGCCCGATGTCCGGTCCCAGTACACCAACACCAATGTCGTCTTCTCGACCAAAGCGACGTCTCTATCGAATCTGACGTGCACCGATACAGCAGCCTGCGGCCCCAACTTCGATCTCGTCAAGGCCCAGCTGCTCAAGGAATTCGACTGGGTGGAAACCGTCCGCGCACTCATCAGCAACCTCGAGTACCCGTTTGTCCTCGTCGGAGAGACCCAACCGGTGAACGTCAAAACCGTCTACGACGATGTCGCTGCGACAATCCACCCGCCTGGTAGCCAGAACACCCGCTTCAGCTTCCTCGGCATGTTCCTCGACATCACCAACCTCGCCGCCGCCGTCGCTTCCCAAGCCGGTTTCGATGACGCTGGCGTCCCGCTCGGCCTCATCGCCGCCGGCGGACAGTTCGCAGCTGATTCGATCAGCCAGCCCGATGGCGAGTCCACCGACACCCTCGCCGGCACCGTCGACCAACTCGACGAACAATTCGCCTACCAGGAACAGGCGACGGTCGAAGCGCTTGACCAGCTGGGCGCCATCCTCGTCAGCGAGGCCGGCAAATTGCAAACCGTTGGTACCAAAGTCGGCACCGACCCGGCGTGGGCCTGGACCCAAGGCAGCAGCCTCAGCGAAGCGATCACCGCTCTCAACGCCACCAGCCGAGCCCAGAGCTACAGCGCGCTTCTCCCCCCAACGTGGGCGATGTGGAACCTCAAACCCGACAACGTCACCCAGACCACCTCGGACGACGTCAAGACCTACAAGTGCATCGGATCCTTTACCCCCCCGGGATTCGACCCGCTAGTCGCGCCCTGGGCCGACACACCGGAGGCTAACCAGCTCCACGCGGTCACCTCGGTCACCAGCCAACAAGCCGTCGTATCCCAGGTCTGGACGTTCTCCAACATCGATGTGGGCAATGGCCCCTACCAGTTCTCCTACCAGCCGGCCTACGCCGTCACCGTGCCCGCGCAATCCCTCACCGACAACCTCACCAGCACCAACACCAACACCGGCGCCTTCCAATACCTCCCGCAATGGATCCGAACCACGTACAACCCGCCTGGCCACGTCGTGTGCTCCACCGCTCCGAACAACACCACCACGGTCGCCAAACCTCCGCCCACGATACCCAACGGACAAGCAGCACAGAACCAATAACCGATACCACCGGACCCATAGGACGGGGCCACCGAGAGCACGTCGCGGCCGCGCCGCCGGCCATCTCACCGACCACGGCGCGATTCCGAGCCGGACGCGCTGTTGGTGAGGTCGGCGGGTCGAACGTCCTCCCACGGTAGCCGACCTACGCAAGGGCTTCGTCCGCGCCCCTCGCCACCGCCTGAGCGTGCGACGCAGCTGCGCGCAGAGCCAGCGCCGCAAGTAGCGGCCGAGCAGCTCAAGCAGCGAAGTATGCGGGATGAAGCTCGACCGGGACCCGCGCCAGGGCCACCAGCGTCCGGGCTCATGGTTCAGTTAGCGGCCTGTGGTCGGACCGCAAGCGATCAACATTAGCTACACCATCGACCATCGGACCGTGACCATGCACACCGAACCGGATCGGGCCTACATCGTCGTGCTCCCCGGCAGCTCTGAGAGCTGCCCGACGCACGGGCACGGCGGCCGCGGCCGTGACAAGGGTTCCGGCGAGACGACCACCTCCAGCCTCGCATCCGGCGTGACCACCGCGGTCACCGATCGCGACGGCCACGTCTGCCGCCTCTCGGACGTCAGCGCCGCCGAGGCCGCCTGCCCCAATGTCGGCTACGTCAAGTACCCGCCGCGGCCACCGCGGCACATCACGGACGCCCATGCCCGAAGCACCGTAACTCCGGGCTTCGCGATCACCAACCGCGTCTGCTACCGGTCCAAGAAGGGCGTGAACATCCCGTTCAACATCCCCTGCCAAACCCGGATCCCGGCCGGCACAAGACACGCAGGCGACGCTGCTGATCGACATGCGATTCGTCGCACGACTGGCCGCCGACAAGCGCACAGCGTCTACCAATAAACACTCGAACGTGCCGGCGGACCGCATTGCCGCGTCCGAAGGCGGAGGCGTGGCGACGACCACCATGACACCGATCCGCCCCGGCCAACACGTCGTCCTGCAAGACAACGAGTACCCATGCCCAGGCACCTACCAGCCCAACGGCGCACCCGGCCGCGACACCCTCCTTCTGGACGGCACCGATCCACGACCACTCCGTGCTGGTCGGCCGCTTCACGTTCGTCGTCCGACAAACGCGCTAGCGCAACCGCATACGGCCGAACACGAGACTTTCCCAATCACGAAGAGGGAGCCACCTTGGCCGGACCGGTTCTGGCCTCTCCGTACTTCTGCTTCGGATCTCCAGCTGTCCGGAGCAGCAGCCCGAGCCTGGGTTCTGCGTGGGCGACAATGCGGAAGCCGACGAACGCGGCCACGGCGAGCTCCGAGTGCTGGAATCGACGGGATCCAAGCAGGCGATCGGCGCGAGCCAGGTCGGGGTTTGCTTAGGCCCGTACGTGCAGAGGAGGCTCGCGTCCTGGGTCGAGCTTTCCGCGCGCAAACCGAGACTGTTGGCGCCGGCGCCAAGATGCCCGTCCGATAACGTAGGGCCGGGGCACGGCCGTGTCGAGGACAGCCGCTCCACGCCTGCGGCGGCGCGACGTGGCGACTGGTTCGCTCGTCGAACGGGACCGCCAGCAGGTCCACCGCCGGGCTACGCGCTTCCGCGTGCCGTCCTCCATGTGGTCTCAGGGTGCCGGGATCCGGGCCGTGCCGCCGAGCGCTCGTATCGAAAGCATGCTCGTGTGAGCGGGGCAGCTGATGTAACACGTGGCGGGAAACTCAGCAACCAGTAGATATGGGTGCAGCAACCGGCGCGGAGGTCACGATGCGAGACGGCTCGAGTGGCTCGGCGCTCGGCGAGTTTGAGCGGATCTACCGCGGCAACGTCGGCGCCGTAACGTCCTACTTCGCGCGCCGTTGCACCGATCCGCAGACGGTCGCCGATCTGACGTCTGAGACGATCGTGCGCAGCCGCTGGGTTTGGCGGCTTTGATCTCGGCCGAGGCACCGCACGCGCGTGGCTGTTGGGGATCGCCGGGCACGTCTACGCCCAGTACTGCGCGCACACGTCCAATGGCCGGGATGCGGCCGCCAGGCTGGCTGGGCTCGCCGAGCTTCCGGCTGATGAGATCGATGAGCTGACCGACAGGATCGACGCGGAACGCGCTGCTCGAGCGCTGCTCGAGCGCTGCGCCGAGCTGTCGGCGCTCGAGCGAGCGGCGGTCAAGCCGCCGGGAGGCCGTAGGCCCGGTGCCCCGGGGGGCGGGTTTTGCGAAGCGCGCGGACGGGGAAGAGGGAGCTCATGGCGGCAGAGACGCTGGCTGAAGGCAAGGTCATCGAGACGCGCATCCCTGCGCGCTTGGACCGGCTGCCGTGGACGAACTGGCACTGGCTGGTGCTCTTGGGGCTGGGGACGGTGTGGATCCTCGACGGCCTCGAGGTGACGATCGTCGGCTCGATCGCCAGCCGCCTGACCGAGAAAGGCTCGGGCATCACGATCACCGAGTCGCAGATCGGCACCGCCGCCGCGGTCTACGTGGCGGGCGCGTGCGTCGGGGCCCTGTTCTTCGGATGGCTGGCCGACCGCATGGGCCGCAAGAAGCTGTTCCTGATCACGCTGACGCTCTACCTCGTGGCCACGGTGGCCACGGCGTTCACGTCGACGTTCCTGCTCTTCGCGGCCTGCCGCTTCTTCACCGGCGCCGGGATTGGCGGGGAGTACGCGGCGATCAACTCGGCCATCGACGAGCTCATCCCGGCCCGCGTGCGCGGGACGGTCGACCTGATCATCAACGGCTCCTTCTGGGTGGGCACGGCGTTCGGCGCGGCCCTGTCGCTCGTGCTGCTCGACGAGAAGCTGTTCTCCGCTGACGTGGGCTGGCGCCTGGCCTTCGGACTCGGCGCCGTGCTGGCCGTCGGCATCCTGTTCGTGCGCCGCAACGTGCCCGAGAGTCCGCGCTGGATGTTCATCCACGGTCACAGCAAGGACGCTGAGGCGCTCGTGGGCGAGATCGAGCGCGAGGTCGAGGAGTCCACCGGCTCAGAGCTCAAGCCGGCGCGCCGGAGCATCAAGGTGCGCGAGCAAGAGCAGATCGGCTTCATCACGATCGCGCGGACGGTGTTCGGCGCCTATCCGCGGCGCACGATCGTCGGGCTGTCGCTGTTCGTCGGCCAGGCGTTTCTCTACAACGCCGTCTTCTTCACCTACGCGCTCGTGCTGACCACGTTCTACGGGGTCTCCTCGGGCAGCGTCCCGCTGTACATCATCCCGTTCGCGGTCGGCAACTTCCTCGGCCCGCTGGTGCTCGGGCGGCTGTTTGACAGCGTCGGGCGCAAGCCGATGATCGCGGGCTGCTACATCGTCTCGGGGCTGCTGCTGGCCGTCACTGCGTTCCTGTTCAAGCAGGGGGTGTGGACGGCGCAGACGCAGACCGCGGCGTGGTGCGTGATCTTCTTCTTCGCGTCGGCGGGCGCTAGCGCGGCCTATCTGACGGTCAGCGAGATCTTCCCGATGGAGACCCGGGCGCTGGCCATCGCCTTCTTCTACGCGGTCGGCACGGCCATCGGCGGAATCAGCGGGCCGCTGCTGTTCGGCAAACTCGTCGCGACCAAGGATGTGAGTCAGGTCTTTTGGGGCTACGTCCTCGGCGCGGTACTGATGATCTTGGGGGGAATCGTCCAGGCCCTCATCGGCATCGAGGCCGCGCAGAAGAACCTCGAGGACGTGGCCAAGCCACTGTCGGCTGAGGCGGCGGAGGGCGCCGAGGGTGCCGAGACCCCGGCGGACGAGGAGCACCTCACGCGCGAGCGGCGCCCGGCGCTGCCACCTCAGAGCCGGGTTCGGGGGCGGGTGCGCTTCGGGCCCAGCGAGTCGGGCACGTCGTGGTCGCCGGTCCTGCAGAGCTCGTCGCGGTCGGTGCCCGACGAGGACACCGACGACGAGGTGGCGGCCCTCGTCAGCGCGCTGCGCGAGGCCGGCCCGGACGGGCTCGAGCGACACGCGCTGGGCACCCGGGTCAACTGCCGCTATTGGGGCCCCGGCCGCTACCGCCGCGCCCTCGCGATCGCCCAGAGCCGCGGCGACATCCGCCGCACCCGACGATCGCACTTCGCCGCCGGCTGATCTCCATCGGCGGAAACGCGCCGCGGTGGCGCTCATCGGCGCGACCGCGCTTGCGGTGTTCGAGCAACGCCACCCTTGCACGTCTCCGTCCTGCGGACACACCGACACACTGATCTCCCGTCCGCGAGACAAGCCCCGGGCGGGACACCGCAAATCGAGCTCCCAACCAACGCGGTGTGGTGGCCTTGGGAGTCTGCGCCGTCCTCATCATCCGACGCCACCGGTACGGGGGCGATGGGTGAGCCGCGCTTCCGCTTCGGTCCGTCCGCAGCCCGAAAGCAGCAGCCCCGGGGACGTGGCTGGCTTGGCGACAAAGGGGGAGCCGCGCCGGTCGCTCGCGACGGCGACCGTAACGGTCCGTGGTAAGCGATTAGAGGAGCGCGTTCAGAGCGAGTCGATCCAAACCGGGCTCGATTCTGCCTAGGCACGACGGGGCTCGGTGGGGCGCGTCGCGGAGCCCTGCTTGCCGCGCGATGCGAGGCGGCCAGGGGCCGGGTCCAGGATGCGCGTGCGGGAACGAATGCAGGGCTCGTCCGGAAAGGCGCGCCGAGCGTCATGTACTGCTGCTTTACGCCTGATCCAGCAGTCCACCGATGCCAGCGAGGCTGCTGCTCTTGTGCTTGCTATTCAGGAGTTCGTGCCTAACGGTGGAGGACGGCCGTGGTCGGCGCCGCAACAGTGCTGCATCGCCGGGGCGGACTGGCAGCCGTGGCCGTGTCGGTCGGCGTGGCTGGTGGCGTTCCACAGGAACTGCGCCGTCCCGGACGCGCTGGAGTTCCATTTCGGGGGGTGCAGCAGTCTCGTGCCGGCGACGTCAGTGCTGGTTGTCGTCCGGACCAGTAGCGCGCCTCCTCCGCGTCGTGTGCTGTCGCTATGTCGCGTTGCCGGAGTCCGAGTGAGGGCGCGGGCTTCCTCGGCGGTCGCCGCCAGCCGACTTCGACACGTCCGGGAAGTGCCCTTTCGGACGCTCTCGTTTCAGTCGGTGGGTGTGGCGATGTCTTCGATGGTGATGTCGATGTGGGTGAGTTGGGCGCCGGTCAGGGCGGGAACACGACGCTCGATGATGGCGCGTACACGTTTGACGAGCGGGTCGATCGTTGGCCCGTAGGCGACGACGAGGCGGATTGTGACGCTGAGGCGCCGGGGGTCGGGGGGTTGGTGGGCGATGGGGCGGGCGGAGGCGAAGATGACGCCGGGCACGGTCAGGGCGATGCGCTGGATCACGCGGCCCACGAGGGCGTGGCTGATGCGGGTTTCTCCGCGGGGGTAGCCGAGGAGGATGGAGTCGGTGGCGTGGCGGGCGAGGATGCGGACGCGCGCCATGATCTGTGCGGTGAGGGTTGGAGGGGTGGGCACGGGCTGGTTAGCGAGCGTGTGGACGTCTTCCCAGGCGTCGCGCAAGCGGCGCAGCGTCGCCTGGCAGTAGGGACAGTGGGCCTGGTGGGCGGCGTCGGCGGCGGGCTCGGTGTCGGCGACTTGGGCAACCAGCTGTGCGATCTGGGCGCCGCATGGCAGTCGCCGGTGGTTCGTGTTCATCGCCATCCTGTGGTGTGTTGGATTACGGCGAGCCGCGCGCGGTGGATGCGGCCTTTGATGGCGGGCACGGTGGTGTTGAGCGCATCAGCCACCTGGTCGTAGGAGAGGCCTTCGAACTCTCGGAGTATCAGGGCCGCGCGCTGGTCGCCGGGTAGCTGTGCGATGGCGCGGGTGACTGCTTGGAGGCGCACGCGTTGCTCGGCGGTGTGGACTGGGTCCAGGCGCGGGTCCGGTTGGGTGTCGTTGAGGGCCTCGGTGGGCCGGCGGGCGGCGATCAGGTCCAGGCAGCGGCGGGTCACGATCCGGTAGAGCCAGGTGGGGACGGCGCTGTCGTGGCGGAAGCGGGGTAGGCCCCGCCACGCGCGCACGAAGGTCTGCTGGGTGGCGTCTTGGGCGTCGGCTTCTGAGCCGAGCATGCGCCACGCGACGCGGTACACCGCGGGCTGGTGGCGGCGTACCAGGGCCTCGAACGCGTCCAGATCCCCATCCTGGGCTGCCTGCACCAGGATCCGGTCATCGACCTGGAGAATCACGCCGCGCTCGGGGGTCGCGCCCCGCCGCGACTAGCGTCGGCGTGAAGGCGGGAGGAGCGACACGCACGAGCGGGGTTGACATAGGCGGCTGTTTGCGCGGGCGGGCATCGCCGCGCACGCCAGCCAGGGGTGCGGCTGTTGGGATACCCGCATGGGCACCGGCGACGCCTCCCGAGCTCGCTCTTCCCCGGGGCCCGGAGCAGCTGTGTCGCCTAGCGGGAGACGCGTTGTGAGCGCTGGACGCGCGCCTGGACATCGCCCAAGTCGATCTCGCCCTGCAGCACCGCGCCGATGGCGTAAAAGACGGCGGCGCCGACGAGGCAGAGGACGGCATAGCCAAAGTTGTCAAAGCCGATCCAGGCGCCGACGAACAGGAAGCCAAGCAGGCCTAGGTAGTGCTTGAGGTTGATCACTGAAGTTCCCTTCTGTGCCGGCGGTCATAGCCCGCCAGGGTGACGTTGACAGGTATGACGGGCAGCTCGTGCTGCTGGAGGGCGTCCACGACGCGCCGTTGGGCGTCCTGCAGCGTGTCGGCGAGATCGCGAGCGCGGCGGACGGTGAGATCGACCGACAGATCGTCAATGGCGTACCGACCATGGGCGTCGATAACCGCCGGATGGCGGGTGGCGGCGACTTCAGCGAGGCGCTCGATCGCGCGTGGCTCGACGGTCACTTCGCCGCGCTCGCTGGAGGTGAGATCGAGGTCGCGGCGGGCCAAATACGGACGTGGCAGGTGCTTCAGCGCGAGATAACCGAACACGAGAAAGGCGAGCACGCCCGCCCCAGCGACGATCCCGCGGGTGACGGAGCCGTCGACCTTCTCCGGGGACAGTCCGCGGAGCCAGTCAAAAACGGTGCGGTAGCCGCTGACGCTATTGACCGTCGACGGGGATACCTTCAGCGCGAGCAGCAACGTCATCAGGCCGTACCAGATCAACGCGAGCGCGAACAACAGCGTGACCAGGCGCCCCAAGATGAGCAGTGGGGAGGTTCGCTCGCGCACCCGCTGGCGAGGCATCTACTGCACCCTCGCGCCGCGGCGCGCAACGTCGACGCGGGCCGTGAGCTTGAACGGCTCGGTGAGACCGCGAAGCTGCTCGCGCACGGCACCCTGCACTTCTTCAGGATCAGATCGTCGGGTACGGGAGGCGCGCACGGCCACGCGGCCGCCCGACCGGCGCCGCCGCCGGACGCGGACGCGGGCTTCGGTGACACCACGCACCTGCTGCGCCAGCGTGGTGGCCGCTTGGGCCAGCGGCCGCCGACGCGCGGTGATCGTCCCATGTTCGCCGCTGGCCAGGGTCACGAGCCGCTCGCGGCGGGGGACGAGAATCCCGGCCAGCAGCAGCAGCCCGAACAGCATCGCCGCCAACCCGCATACCGCGGCGATACCGGCCACCTCCCCCGACGCCTCCAACTGCCCCAGCCAGCTGCCCACGGTGTCACGCAACGAGCCGAGGTCAAGCACGTGGGCCAACCCGCCCAGGCTCGGGCCGCTGGTGCCGGTGCTGATGCAGAAGATAGCCAGCGCGAGCCCCGCGACAGCAAGGATCACTAGCAGCACGAAGCTGATCAGGCGAACCAGTGCCCGCGCCAGCAGAATCATCGATGCATCTCCCCGCCCGGCGGGGTGTCGCGCGGCGCGGCGTCCCCCGAGGACGCCAGCCCAGGTGGCGAGCCACCGGAGGGCGACGGCGGCGCCACGCCCGCTGAGAGAACCGGCGTGACGGGCGTGGAGAGCGCCGCCGCCGCGAGCTCAATGGCCAGCAGTTCCGTTTCCCTTACCTCCGCCGGGGTGAGCACGCCAGCGAACTCGACGCTCACCGTACCCAGCTGGTCGGCGAGCCCATTGCGCTGCGCGCTGGCCTGCACGCGGCGGCGAACCTCCTCACCCAACGGCACCAGCGGCGCCACGCAGGCGACGAGGCACAAGTCGACCGCGTAGCGCCCGCCGCCTTCGGATATGACCGACACGCCGCGCAGCACCCCCCCGGGCGGGTCAGCGGTCACGCGCATGCCATGCAGGCCCGCCTCGGCCGCGACGACGTTCGGCGCGGCCAGCGCCGCCTCAAGAGCGAGACGTGCCAGGCGCACGCGAGGAGAATCGCCGCTCGGCGGCGTGGGACGCGTCAGGGAGGGCGAGGGCATCGCTTGGACTACTCCACGCGGGTGGGCTGTTGGGGCTCCTCGTCGCCCGGGAAGTACAGATCATTGACCGCGACGTTGACCTCAGTGACCGACAGCCCCGTAATGCCCTCGATGCGCTTGATCACGTTCTCGCGGATCGCCTGGGAGACCTTGGGGATCGACTCCCCGTACTCCACCACCACCGTCAAATCCACCGCCGCCTCGCGCTCGCCGACCTCGACCGACAAACCCTGGGTACGCTCATCACCGATCCCCACCCGCTGGGTGACCGACCCCACCGCCCGCGAAACGCCGCCGCCGAGTTCGTGCACGCCGCGAACCTCCCGCGCGGCGATGCTCGCTACCTTGGTCACCACAACGTCCGCGATCGTCGTATTGCCGCGCTCGGACGTAAGCGACGTGTCGGGGCCCGAGTCCTCGGGACGCTTGCCCTCCCTGCGCGTCGCGACCGACCCGCTCTCGCTCCCGCTCGTGCTCTGCTCAGCCATCAGTGCTCCTCCGTTCGAGTATGCGTCTAAGGGGTTAGACCAGCGCTGACAGAAAAAGTTCTGCCCGATCCGCCGCGGGGCCGCTCGACACGCCCGGAAATGCCCTTGCCCTGGCGCGCAGAGGGGCCGCCCGCTCTCGCCTTCATCCTGTGATCGACGAGGAACGCGGTGTGACGCGCGCCGTGACGTTGACGTGCACCGGCCTGGCCGTCTTGTTACACGCAGCGACGATCGCGCTCGTCGGCGATTCCCGGTCGAGCGTCTGTGGAATCGGTTCGCTTCCTGCGCGCAACGAAACCGGCGCAACCATGTCGGCACAGCGACGCAGCGCGCGCAGCTGCCCGAAGACCTGTCGGGCTGGATCTGCTGGGCAGCGCCGTTGGCAGGTTTCGCGTCGGCGGCAAACGGGTCCGCTGCCGTAAACGCCCACCAAGCCTGTGAGACGGCAATGGCGTATGGGTTGCGCGCCGGAGACCACTGCTCTGGCTCGGTCTCGCCCCGGCGTAGACGTTCTCGGTTCAGAAGCGCGCCGTCTCGGGACGTCGAACGCTGGTTGGCGTGCTCACCGATCAGTCTGACGGGGCCGCCCCGCGCGACGCCGTGCCCATGCAACGACACGGCCTTACCTCGCGTCGCGCGGTCCTGCTTACGGCGGTGCCTGTCGGGCAAAGGCGTGTCGTCCGGGGTGTTTAAGTTAAACCATATGGAAGCTGACGTCTGGCCGGACTGATGTAGTCGGCCGGTCCCCCCACACGATTGTGGGGGATGTCTGGCCGCTGCGGATGCGACCCGCGCGGCCGGTCCATAACCGCGTAGGGGGCCGACCACGGCACAGGTTCGCAGCTGGGCTGGTCTGGATGTGCACGCGCGCAGTTGTGCTGGCAGTGACGCTCGAATCGGAGTCCGGTGAGCTCCGCACGTGCAGGTTGCCCGGCGAGGCGGCGAAGGTGGTGGAGTTTTTGGCCATGTTGCCCGGTCTGACGCGGGTGGCGTACGAGGCGGGGCCGACCGGGTACGGGCTCGCTCGGGCGTTGCACGCGGTCGGGATCGGGTGCGTGGTGGCGGCGGCGGGGAAGATCGAGCGCCCGGCGCCGGACAAGATCAAGACCGATCAGCGCGTGCGCTGAGCGGGTGCTGCGACTGTTGATGATCGACGCGCTGCACGCGGTCCGGGTACCGACGGTCGAGGAGGAGGCGCTGCGTGATCTGGTGCGTGCTCGCGATGATCTCGGCGGTGATCTGATGCGCGCCCGACAGCGGCTGAGCAAGCTGCTGCTACGCCACGGGGTCGTGTACGAGGACACCGCCAGCACCTGGACGCAGCGTCATCGCGGCTGGCTGCGCGCGCAGGACCTCGGCGGTGGCGCGCAGGCGACGCTGCTGAACTACCTCGGCGGAGTCGACACGCTCGAGCTGCGTCGCTCGTCGTTGGAGGCGACGATCGCCGAGCTGGTGCCCTCATCGCCGTACGCGCAGACTGTCGCGAGGCTACGGTGCCTGCGCGGGATCGACACGCTCTCCGCGGTTGGGCTCGCGGCCGAGATCGGCGACTTCACCCGGTTTGACCGGCCCCGCCGGCTGATGAGCTACATCGGGCTCGTACCCTCCGAGAACAGCTCGGGCGAAACCCGCCGCCAGGGGAAGATCACCAAGACCGGCTCCCGGCACGCCCGTCGGCTACTGGTCAAAGGCGCCTGGCACTACCGCAAGACACCTGCCCGCGGCACGACCCTGCAGCGCCGCCAAGAAGGCCAGCCCGCCAACGTCGTCGCGATCTCCTGGCAGGCGCAACGCCGCCTGCACAACGTCGGGCAGCGGCTCGCCGAGCAGCGCGGCAAGCGCCGCACGATCGTCGCCGTCGCCGTCGCCCGCGAGCTCGTCGGATTCTGCTGGGCGCTCGCCCGCGCCGACTGACCCATACCCTGCCGACCAACGCCACGTCGGTCGAGGAGCGGCGGGACCTGGCCCACGCGCGAGAGCATCCGCGAGCTAATGCTGAGCAACCCAGCCCGGGCCACGCTCGATCTTTAGACAGCCGGGCTCTCACGACGAAAACCGGTCCTGCGGAGACGGTAGCCAACCCGTGCACCCGCGTATAAGAGTCTGACCGCGCGTCGCGCACCAGGCCAGCCCGCCGCCCCCCAACCGACACGATGCCCGCCCTCGCCGCGGGCATCCGGCGTTAACGCCTTGACAAAAGTCTCTCCATAAGAAATTAAGGGTCGGGTCGCGCTGATCGTGCGGGACGCGAGTCCGGCTCCGTGTGTTCGGGAGACGGGCCGTCGGTTTGGGTGAAGGAGAACGCGGGCAGCGTCGCGGGGGCGGGTCGCGCTATTCCTGGCGTTCGAGGGAGTCGCCGATCAGCCAGATCGTGGGCGGCCATAAGCCGACGAACAGGGCCCGGCGCTCGGCGTTCCCGCGCTCGTCCTGATCGACGGTCTTGGCGCGGATCCAGAGCCCGATGCAGAGTCCTACGGACCCGAGCGACAGGCACTGCATGTGCCAGGCTCGCAGTCCGGCGTCATGGAGGCGTTTTGTCAACATGGGTGGACGCGGCGGCGGGTGGCTGTCTGGCTGACCTTACCCCTTGTTGCGGAGAGCTGAACACGTTGTTGAACATTCTGAGCGGGTATGTAGTGATGATGCCCAAGCGCCCAAGGCCGACCAGCCGCTGGCTGATCACGGCGAGCTGGCCCGTGGGGGTGGCGCTCACCTCGTGGGATTACATGTGGCGGACGACTCCGATGCGGCGACGGGAGGCACCGGCGTCGCTGGAGTCTGCGCTACCGCCACTATTGAGCTACCCGCCGGGCGTCAGCTCCGACGAGGTGCAGGGCCACGAGGACGGCTACGGGCCGCTCTTTCACCGCCGCTACAGGACGCGGATCCGCGAGAGCAGCCTCGGTGCCGCGGAGCTGATGGACAAGCTCCAAGCGGACCTCAACCGCGCGTCGCCGACGCGGTTCGCGCGCTTCCAGCTCTTGCATGGCGAGCGGGGGCGGCTACGGGTCGGAGACGAGTATGTCGTCCGGATGCCCGGCCCGTGGGATGGGCCCGTCCGGGTGGTTGACGTGGGATCGTGTTCGTTTCGGCTCGCGACCCTGGCCGGGCATCTCGAGGCGGGCCAGATCGAGTTCAGGTCCAGCGACGGACGAGGATTCGGGGATCGTGTTCGAGATCGAGTCCTGGGCCCGCAGCAGCAGCGCACTGGTGAACGTGCTCTACCACCGTCTGCGCATGGCCAAGGAAGTACAGGCGCACATGTGGATCTCGTTCCTGGAGCGCGTGGTGCAGCTTGCCGGCGGCCGCATGACGGGCGGGATCGAGCTTGACACCGACCGAATCGATATGCCGACGGCGCGATCGTGAGCGGCTCGTCTCTGCCACGCTCCCCCCGGCATTCAACGCCGGTTGGCCGAGCTCGCGCGAAAGCCGCTGAACTTCGACCCCGCCTCGCTTGAGGCTGCCTCGCCTCGCCGCGGCTGGACGATCACCGAGCTGTGCCAGCCTCTGCCCGCCGAACCGCCCGGGATGCCGGTCGAGAAGGGCAGCTGGCAGATCGCCCGGCGACTGATGAGCGGCTATGAGTTCGCCGATCCCTCGATCGTGCGGGCCTACTACGACCCCGCCGTCCCGCTCGAGCAGCGCGACATGCTGCTCAAGCTCCAGGCTTTTGGCGTCGCGTCTATCTTCGTCGGGGTCCGGGTCGGCGAGGTGTTCGAGCGGACGCGAGAGATCGGCGGCAGGCGCGCTCGAATCTGGGGCTGGAACTACCGGACGCTCGACGGGCACGTGGAGATGGGCCAGATGGACTGGGAGGTGTGGAAGTGGCTGGACGACGGCCGCGTGGAGTTCCGCGTCCACGCCGTCTCGCGCGCCGCCCCGATTCCCAACCCGATCATCCGGCTCGGCTTGCATCTGCTGCGCGACCGCGAGCGCCAAGCCTTCTTACACAGCACCCAGCAGCGCATGCGCACCTTTACCGAGCTGGCCCTGGCTGACGGCGATAGTGACCGCACGATCCGCAGCGCCGCCGCTGCGTTGACCGCGCGGCCCACGCGCGACGCCGATGCGACGCACGACGCGCTGGTGTCGAACATCCGGCGAGATTTGAGGTGAGACGATGCCGCGGCAATTTCCGATCTTTCAGTTTCCGAATCCGCCGCTGATCGCAGCGATGCTCGCGGGAGCGATCGGCAGAACGACCCGTGGCCCCTTGTCGCGCACGCGACGCTGCTCTCGCGGCTCGCGCTGCTCCTGTGGTCAGCAGAGGAGATGGCGAACGGCGTGAACTGGTTCCGGCGCTTACTCGGCATCGTGGCCGGCGTCTACGCCCTCGCCAAGCTCAGCAGAGCGACGTCGGGATATCGCCCGCTCCCACCACCGCAGATCGTGGCCACGCCCTCGCTGCGGTTTCGCTGTCGGGATCGCTCGTCTAGCCCTGGTTCTTCTTACGCATCCAACGAGCCATCAGCCGCTGCAGACCCGTGCCGATCTTCTCGCCGATGCTGCCCTCCGGCGGCGCGGCGCCGAGCTGGCGAGCGAGACCAAGGTTGTCCCATTCGGCCCAGGCTTCGACTACCTTGCCGTCCTTCCACCGATCGATGCTTATACCGGTCACCGATCCGTGGGCGCCGGTCGGTGCGAGGCCCGCGAGGTCGCCACGGTGCGTTCCTTCACTATGCCACCGCAGCACCACCCTGTCATCGGCTGCGATCACGTCGTCGACGGTGATCCGCACGTCGGGGAACGCCTCGCGGTACATGCTCACCGTGCGCTTGAGCACCTAGGGTCCGCGGAGGGCACGCATCTGGGCCGGAGTGGCGGGGTCGTGGCTGACGGCATCGGACGCGACAAGCTCGTCGACCAGCGCAAACTTGCCCTCGTTGAAGCTCTGCTCAAGAAGCTTGCGTGAGGCTTCGGAGAGGTCTCCCGGTCCCGTAGTCGCCGTGGCACCGTCGTCAGCGTCGTTCGTGACACCACTGGACATGTCCGTCCACCTCCGTTGTGTTGTTGAATCGAGCCTACGCCCGTTCTCGTGTTCCGGTCAAGGCAAGCCGTCGCGCCGATGCGTTGGGCGGATACAGGCGATCTCCGGTGAGTTCACCAGACGACCGCATCGTGCTACTTGCAGCGACCTCGATCGACCCGATGGGCTATCCGACGGTGCTCCTCCGGAACGTCAGCAGCCGCGCGGACCGACACGGCCACGACTGCCCGTCCGGCCCGGCGATGCAACACCCCGGCGGCGCCGACGTGACGGTCGCCCTCACCGTTAGCCGCGAACTCCCGAGTAGCAAGCACAACAGCAGCAGCCTCGCGGGCACCGCTGGGACTGCTGCCTCCGGACAGAAGCACGCGCCGGCGGTCGTTCGCCCGGACGACTCTCACTGCCAAAGTGCTTCGTCGTCTGGGCGGTGACGTCCGACCCGACCGGTAGGTCCTTCGGGCTGGCGGCGGGCTGACTCTTGACGACTGCGTCGGCCGCTTTGGTCTGACCGACAAAGGTCTTGTCGCCCGCCGCCGTCCGAGGACCACCGGCGTGACTTGATAGAAGCGTGGCTTTCGCCTCTCGTGAGAGTTGTCCGCCGGAGATCCGCTTCATTCGGCGTCAACCAAACGAAGGGACGGTCCACATGATCGTGATCGGAGCGGACACCCACAAGGGATCGCACGCGCTGGCGGCGGTCGACGAGGGAACCGGCAGGGTGCGCGGCAGTCGTGAGATCAAGGCGGACGATGCCGGGCATCTGGCCGCTGTGCGTTGGGCCCGAGGCCTGGATGACGATCGCGTGTGGGCGATCGAGGACTGTCGGCACGTGTCCGGACGCCTGGAACAGGCGCTGTTGGCGGCCGGGGAGCGGGTCGTGCGCGTGCCGCCGCAGCGGATGGGCGCCTCCCGCAAGGGTGAGCGCGCGCTGGGCAAGTCCGATGAGATCGACGCGCTCGCGGTCGCCAGGGCCGTCGTCAAGGACGGGGTCCAGAAGTTCCCGGTCGCGTACCTGAACGGGCAGGCGATGGAGATCCGCCTGTTGCTCGATCACCGCAACGATCTCGTCGCTGAGCGGACCCGCACGATCAACCGGCTGCGCTGGCATCTGGTCACGTTGTGTCCGGAGCTCGAGGCCTCGCTCAAACGCAAGGCGCTCAACGATGCGCGCGGGCTCGATCGCGTCGACCGCTACCTACGGAAGCTGCACGCCGGCGCGCGGACCAGGATCGCACGCGAGCAGATCGCGCATCTACGCGGGCTGAACCGGCAGATCGAGGCGCTGCACCGCGAGCTGGCGGGACTCGTCTCCGAGCACCGCCCCAGGCTGCTGGAAGAGCAGGGCTGCGGGGCGCTGACCGCCGCGATCCTGATCGGCCACACCGCCGGCAACGAGCGGTTTCGCTCGGAGGCGAGCTTCGCGAAGCAGACGGGCACCGCGCCGATCTCCTGCTCGTCGGGAAAGCGCACCCAGCACAGGCTCAACCGCGGCGGCGACCGCCAGCTCAACCACGCACTGCACATCATCGCGATCACCCGGGCCCGACACGATCCCGCCACCAAGGAATACCTCGCGCGCAAAGAGGCAGAGGGGAAGACCACCAAGGGTGCGCTGCGCAGTCTCAAGCGCTACCTCGCCCGCCACTTCCACCAGCTGCTCGCCGAGCCGCCCGCCGACGATTCGACTGCCACCGACGGCCAGCCAATCATCGAGCCTCACCTGGCGGCCGAGCCCGAGCTGCCCCCGATCCCGCCGCCACCACCGCCACGCCGGCTGGTCGACCCGAATACCAACGGCCAGGCACCCTCCCCGATGGTCTGCATCGGCTAGTCCGGCCCCGACCGGATCAACCTCGGGCCGTCCTACGGCCCGCTGTCGCCCGCAAGAGCTTCACCGCCGCCATCGGCTGCCCGAAAATCAGCGCGATCAGCCCCGATCACCGCTCGCCGCGACCCAAACGATCGTTCTCAGCCCCTCTGACGCCCGCGACGACCGACCCGCGACCGACAGCACCCCCAGATCCAGCCTCCAGCAGTCACCCCGCAGGCGCCCCGGACTTCTTCAAAGACGCGCAAATACCGACCGCCGCTTGACATAGAAGTGACCTTTCGTCATTCAACGGCTGTCGCGGCGCGCTTGAGCTTTGGCGACCAAACGTCACTGCCGGGCCTGCACGATGCTTGCCGCCGACGAGCAAGCACCCTCCGGTCCCAGGAGTTGCGTCTGGTCGCCCAAGCACTCGTGCGGTCCGGAAAGCGATGAGCGGCGAAAGCAATCGCGCCGTCAGGCCGGCGTCGCTGCTCTCGGCGGGACCAGCCGTCTCGGTGCGACGTGTGCGGTGGCCGCATTAGCGGCAAACCGGCAGTCTCGCGCCAGCCGGTCCCACCCGGACGGCGTGATCGAGATGCACCAGTACCGGCAGTCCGGTCCCACGGTGCCGACACTGCTGCTCCTTTGCTTGCAGCCTCCGTGAACCATTTGTGACCGGCGTGCTCCCGTAGGGCTTCATCGACCGCTCGAGTCTCTGCGGTGCTCGCCGACAGGAATGACCGACACGCTGTTGATGTTCTGCACATACGCCGTGCCGTCGGCGGCATCGATGGCGATCGGTTCTGAGGAGTTGCTCCCCTGAGGGACTTCTGTCAGGTCGGCCCCCGGATAATCGCCGACCGCAAGTTTGCGGAGTGGCTGATCGCATCCGGTCTTGTCCTGAGCGTTACAGTCCGCGCCGTCGAGAACCGAGACGCTGCTGTCCTCGATGTTGTTGACGAGGACTTGCCCGGTCGTGGGGTCGACGGCGACGCCCTCCGTGCCGAAGCCGGCCGTCACCGTCCCGGGAGTTTGGCCGCAGCCCGTGGTGTCCTGGCCATTGCAGGTGGCGCCATCGATCACCCCCACGGTGCCGAGGCCGGCGTCCCCACCGTCGAGGTCCGCCGTGTAGATCGTGTCAGTCGCCTGGTTTACCGCGATTCCGACCGGCGTTGATCCGTTGCTGACGCTCGCTGGGACGGTGACAGTGGCTGGCGTCTGGTTACAGCCGGCGGTGTCCCGGGCGTCGCATGTCGCCCCGTCGATCACATACACGCTGCTGCCTGTAAAGGCATTGTCGCCGCCGGTCAACAGGTCCGTGGCGTAGACGGTGTTGGTCGCGTCGTCGATGGCCAGGCTGAGCGCCGATGAGCCGCCGGCGGAGTCGCCGACCGGCAGGCTGGATGGCGTCTGCCCGCAGCCCTGCCTGTCGGCGGCGTCGCAGCTGGCCGCGTTGAACACCGAGATCAGGTCCGAGCCGCCACTCGTGATCGTCGCCACGTAGAGCGTGCCGGTTGCCGGGTCGACGACGAGGTCGTCCGGGTTGCCGCCGGGGACCTCGAGGGTGCTGAGCGACCGGCATCCGGCGGTGCGGGTTGCGTTGCAGCCTCGCGCGTCGAACACGGAGACTGTGCCGGTCGCGCCGGCCCCGTAGTTGGCGACGTACACGGTGTGCGCGCGGCGGTCGATCGCGATGGCGACCGGCGACTCTCCAACGGCAGCCGACGCCGGAGCCTTGGCGCACCCGTCGTCGCGGTGGCCATTGCAGCGCCAGGTGCTGATCATCGCGACACGGTTGGTTCCCGTCGTCGTGTAGGTGGTTTGCACGGCCGCGTCGACGGCGAGACCCCCGGGGCCAGGAAGGTTCACGGCCGGCGGGCGGTGAAGGCAGCCGCTGACGGTTTGCGCGCTGCAGCGCGTCGCGTCGATCACCGAGACGTCGTTGTCGACCCAGTTGGCGGTGTACAGCGTCTGGGTCCGCGGGTCGAGGAAGACCGGCTCGGGGTCCGCGCCGGTGTGGATCTCGGGTGGGATGAGCGTCGCACATCCGCCTGGGTGGCTGCCGCTACAGACGTTCGTGTCGATCACCTTCAGCGCGTCGTCCTTCTGGTAGACAACGTAGACGCTGTGCAGGTGAGCGTCGACCGCCAGCCACAGGGCGTGGTCCCCGAAACCGGGTCCCGGGACGCTTACCGTGCCTGGCGCGTCGGTGGCACAGCCGGCCAGATCGGCGGCGTTGCAGTCGTGCAAGTCGAAGGCTGACACGGTGGTGTCGTAGTTGGCCGTGTACAGGGTGTCGTTGGCCGGGTCGACCTGGAGGCCATTCGGGCCGCCGGTGGGATCACCGAGCGCAAGTGTCGCGATCGTGCCGCATCCGGATTGCACGGTCGCGTTGCAGGTGCTCGCGTCAAACGCCTCGGTCGCGGCGAGCGTGCCCACGTAGGCCGTGTGGGTGCTCTGGTCCACGGTGATCGCATCGGGGGGGCTGCCCACGTCAACCGCCGGCGGAGCCGTGGTTGGACAGGCCGCGAGATCGGTTGCGTTGCAGGTCGCGCTGTCGATCATCGAGGCCGTCGTGCTGTCTCCCGCTGGTCCGCCGACCGCCACGCTGCCGAAGTTGGGGACATACACGGTGTGGTCGGCCGGGTCGGCGAACAGACCAAGCGGGTCCAGTCCGACGGGGACGGTTGCCGGCGTCTGCCCGCAGCCCGAGGCGTTCTCGGCGTTGCAGGTGGCGCCGTTGAACACCGAAACGGTGTTGTCCTGCACGTTGGACACGTAGACGGTGTCGGTCCGCTCGTCGATCGCGATCCCGCTGGGCATGTTTCCCACGGTGATCGTCGGCCAAGGGCCTTTGCAGCGCGACACGTGCTGCGCTTGGCAGTCGCGCGCGTTGATCACTGAGACGGTGTTGCCGGGCACCGGCAGCTCCGGGCCGTTGTCGTTGTACCCGTTGGCGACGTAGATGGTCTGGGTTGCCGGGTTGATCGCGAGCGTGGACGGGCCGGTACCGACGGGCGCTGAGCCCCTCAGGGAGGACCCGAACCCAAAGAGTGGACTGACCGGCCCGAGGGTCGACGTTCCCACCGCGGAGTGTGGGGCTTCTACGAGCGGATTGACGGTACTGCGCTGCCATCCTTCGAGCCCGGTTGCCTGCACGCCTAGCACCCGCGAGTCGCGCCTTGTGAGCGCACTCGCGGGCACCGCGACGACCGTGGTGCTAGCGAGGATGACAATCAGCAGCGCTGCGCGGGCCAGCCTCTGGATCGCGCGTTGTGTCCAGCCCAGTTCCAGCTCGGTCGACTCAGCCTCCGGGTTCATCTCGCATCCCCTCCGCTCGCTGAGCGGTCTGAAGGTAGTTCGCCCCCGACTGCGTCGAGCGCGTCCGGCGGAAACTGTGCCGATGGCCGATAGCAATTCGATAAACGCCTGATGCCGCGGGTGTTTCTGCCGGTTCACGCGCTGCTAGCGTTCGCCCCCAAAGCTTGGGAGCGGGCATGGAATTCCGGATTCTCGGTCGGTTCGAGGTACTCGAGCATGGTCAGCCATTGGCGCTGGGCGGCGTGAAGCAGCGGGCCGTCCTAGCGATCCTGCTGCTGCATCGGAGAGAGGCGGTCTCGATCGATCGACTCGTCGACGAGCTGTGGGGCGAGCGACCGCCGCCGACTGCGGCGCAGACCATCCGGGTGTACGTCTCGCGCCTGCGCAAGGCGCTCGGCGATCAGGTCGTGGAGACCCAGGGTCGCGGGTATCTGCTCGTGGTCGATCCCGACCACATCGATGCCGACCGCTTCGCGGCGCTTGCCGCCGATGGCCGCGCTGCGCTCGCATCCGGCGATGCCGCGGCGGCCGTCGGGCTGCTGGACGCCGGGCTCGAACTCTGGCGCGGGGCGCCGCTCGAAGAGTTCGCCTACGAGCCGTTCGCGCAAGCGGAGATCACCCGGCTCCAAGACGCGCGGCTCGCAACACTCGAGGATCGGACCGACGCTGAGCTGCGAGTGGGTCGTGGAGCTGAGCTCGTGGAAGAACTCGAACAGCTTGTCACCGAGCATCCGCTTCGGGAGCGGCTCACTGCAGGACTGATGCTCGCGCTCTACCGGGCCGGACGCCACGCGGACGCCCTGGCCGCCTACCGGGCGGCCCGCGAGCGGCTGGCTGAGGACCTCGGCCTGGAGCCAGGGCCGGAGCTACGTGAGCTCGAGCAGCGGATCCTGCAGCACGATCCGACACTCGCGACCCACCGCCCGGCGGTTCTCGTCTCTGGGCGGCGCCGCGCTCGGGCGCGCGTGGCGGCCGGGACGCTGATTCTCGCAGCAGTCCTCATAGCAAGCGCGCTGCTGAGCTCTGGAGCGGCTCAACCGGGACCGCCTCGGCTATCGGGCTCGAGCGGAATCGTCGCCGTCGGCATTGCTTCGGGGAGGGTCGTGACCGCGATACCGCTCGCCGGAGCGCCCGGCGCCATAAGTGGCGGCTCGGGTTCGGTGTGGGTGGCTGATCCGGGTGACGGCGCGGTGGCGCGCATCGACCCCCGCTCGGGCCTGGCGGTTGACCGGATCGCGGTCGGCGGTGAGCCCGGGAGCATCACGAGCGGCGGCGGGGCGATCTGGGTCGCCAGCACCGTCGGCGCGACCGTCACGAGGATCGATCCGACCACTGAAGCCGTGACTCAGACGATCGTCCTCCCTGGTTCAAACCCGGTCTCGATCGCGTTCGGTGACGGTCGCCTGTGGGTTGCCGATTCAGTCGCTCGCGAGCTGTTCGAGGTCGACGCCGCGACCGGATCTCTGCAGCGAACGGTGTCTCTGGATCTGCAGCCAAGCGCGATCGCGCTGGCCGGTGGGGTGATCTGGGTAGCGGGGTACAACAACACGACCGTCGAGAGGTTGGATCCGACCTCTGGTCGCAGGCTCGCGCGCGTGCACGTCGGTGACGGTCCGGCAGCACTGGCGCTCGCAGCCGGCTCGTTGTGGGTCGCCAACAGCCTTGATGCGACCGTCTCCCGGATCGACCCCGCGACCGGTGCGGTCACAGCAACGATCCCGGTTGGGAGCGGCCCGACCGCGCTGGCGGGCGCCGGCGGCTGGGTGTGGGTCGCCAACCAATACTCCGCAGACGTCTCCCGGATCAACGCCAGCCGCAACCGCGTAGCGGGCAACGCCGAGGTCGGCGGCAGCCCAACGTCGCTCAGTCCGAGCACCGGACGCCTGTGGGTGGGAGTCGCGGCCAATAGCGGCAGCCACCGCGGCGGGACGCTCGTGATCGACGGCCTCGCACTCGCATCGTCCGGTCCCATGGCCCCAATGTCGATCGACCCGGCGTTCTATAGCTTCGCCAACAATCCGCAGTTCACCGGACTTGAGTACGACTCGCTCGTGAACTTCCAGCAGAGCCCCGGCGCCCCCGGGCTTCGGCTCGTTCCCGACCTCGCGCTGGCGATCCCAACCCCATCCGACGGCGATACGACCTACGCGTTCCGGCTGCGCCCCGGGATCCATTACTCCAGTGGCCAGCCATTGCGCGCCGGCGACTTTCGCCGCGCGATCGAGCGCCTGTTCCGCGTCGGATCCCCCGGCAGCTCGCTCTATACGGGCATCGTCGGCGCCGCCGTCTGCGCCCGACGCCCACGCAGCTGCGACCTCTCCCACGGGATCGTCACCGATGATCCCGCCGGGACCGTCACCTTCCACCTCGCCGCGCCCGACCCCGACTTCCTGTTCAAGCTGACCGAGTTCGCCTACTCGACGCCGGTCCCGCCAGGAACGCCGGACAACGAAACCGGCTCAGGCACCGTCCCCGGCACCGGCCCGTACAAGATCGTCGCCGTCAGCCACACCGAGATCCGTTTCGTCCGCAACCCGTTCTTTCACGAATGGTCGCACGCCGCCCAGCCGACCGGCAACCCCAACTCGATCGTGTGGCGAACCGTGCGCTCCGCGCAGGCGGCACTGAACGCGATCCAGCAGCGCCGCGCAGACTGGTTTTTCGGGCAGATCCCGGCGGCGCAGTCCCGCCACCTCGAGCTGCAGGTTCCGGCCCAGCTGCACTCAAACCCGTTGTTCGGGGTCGAGTTCATCCCGCTCAACACGCAGCTGCCCCCTTTCAACGACGTCAGAGTCCGACAGGCGCTCAACTTTGCCATCGACCGGGGCAAGATCGCCCAGCTATACGGCGGGCCGCGATTCGCGACCCCGACCTGCCAGCCGATCGCGCCCGCCCTGCCCGGCTACCGTCGCTACTGCCCCTACGCACTGCACCCCCGCGCCAGCGGCGCCTGGAGCACCCCAAACCTCGTACGCGCCCGACGCCTGGTCGCGCAGTCGGGCACGCGCGGAGAACGGATCGAGGTATGGGGGACCCCCGATGAGGGCTACGTCCCGCCCACCATGACCGCGTACGTCGCCGGCGTTCTACGCACCCTCGGCTACCGTGTCCGCATCCGCCTCGTCCCAATCGCCACGGTCACACAAGCGATGCGCACCCACTTCCAACTGTCTGCCGACGGCGACTGGGTAGCGCCATACCCCGACGCGTCCTCCTATATCCCCCAGTACTTCAGCTGCGGCGGCGGTAACGGCAACGGCTTCTACTGCAACCCCCGACTCGACCGCGAAATGCAACAAGCCACACAGCTCGAAATCAGAAATCCCCTCAGATCACGAGCGCTCTGGGAATCAGTCGATCGACAACTGACCGACCAAGCCGTCTGGGTGCCCACCGTAACGCCGCGACAGGTCGACCTCACCTCCAGGCGCCTTCACAACTACGAATACAACCCAGTCTGGGGCTTCCTCACCGATCAAAGCTGGCTCCAATAACCACCCGAGATTTGCAATCGCGCGTCATGACCGGCAAGTCCGCGGTGGACGATGCGACGCTCGGCCGAATAGCCCGAGCCTCAAGGATCCGACACCATCAGGCACCACCGTTAGCCATATTCACGGCGGCTGCAAGCAAAGGAGCAGCAGTGTCGGCACCGTGGGACCGGACTGCCGGTACTGGTGCATCTCGATCACGCCGTCCGGGTGGGACCGGCTGGCGCGAGACTGCCGGTTTGCCGCTAATGCGGCCACCGCACACGTCGCACCGAGACGGCTGGTCCCGCCGAGAGCAGCGACGCCGGCCTGACGGCGCGATTGCTTTCGTCGCTCATCGCTTTCCGGACCGCACGAGTGCTTGGGCGACATAGGGATAGTCCGGGCCGTCCTCGGTCCGCGCGTCAGCGCGCACTTCCAATCGCCCACACGCAGAGCCAGGCGTCCGCATCCGCAGCCCCCACGCGCGCCGCCCCTTACCGGCTGCGCGACCAGGACCGCTGAGCCTACCGTCGACGGGGTCGCTACGGCACCGGTGCGCTGTGCGTCGCCCCCGATACGGTCGTCCAGTACACGAGCGGCCGCCGGGACACCGCTAAGCTCTTATGGTGGGCCGGTTGTCAAGGGTTAAGCACCGGATGCCCGCGCGGTAGGCGGGCATCGTGTCGGCTGGAGGGGCGGCAGGTCTGGCTGGTGCGCGACGCGCGGTCAGACTCTTATACGCGGGTGCACGGGTTGGCTACCGTCTCCGCAGGACCGGTTTTCGTCGTGAGAGCCCGGCTGTCTAAGATCGAGCGTGGCCCGGGTCGGGCTGCTCATGCTTAGATCGCGGATGCTCTCGCGCGGGACCAGGCGCCTGCCGCCTCTTCAGCCGACGTGGTGCATGGGCCGGGGGTCAGTCGGCGTTGGCGAGTGCCCAGCAGAAGCCGGTGAGCTCGCGGGCGACGGCGACCGCGACGATCGTGCGGCGCTTGCCGCGTTGAGTGTCGAGTCGTTGCCAGACGCGGTGCAGGCGTCGTTGCGCCTGCCAGGAGATCTCGATGATGTGGGCGGGCTGTCCGTCCTGGCGGCGGCGCGAGCGTCTGGCCCTTCGCGGGCGCGCGGCGGTAGTGCCATGCTGCCTCGACCAGCAGTCGGCGGGCGTGCCGGGACCCGGTCTTGGTGATCGCGCCTTGCCGGCGTTTCTCGCCGCTGGTGTCCTCGGACGGGGTCAGCCCGAGGTAACTCATCAGCTGCGCTGCCTTCTGAAACCGTTCGAACTCGCCGACCTCGGCGCACAGGCCGACCGCGGACGAGGGTGTCGATCCCGCGCAGGCACCGCAGCCGGGCGACGGTCTGCTCCCACGGCGAGCCGGGGATCAGCTCGGCGATCGTCTTCTCCAGCGCGTCGCGGCGGATCACGATCGCGTCGATCGCGCCGAGGTACTCAAGCAGCGTGACCTGCGCGCCGCGCTCTCCCGAGGTCGAGGCTCGTCAGCCAGCGGCGGTGAGCGACCGTCCAGGCGCTGGCGGTGTCCTCGTAGCGACGTCGTGGCGCAACAGCAGCTTGGAGAGTCGCTGCCGGGCGCGCATCAGATCGCTGCGCACTGCCTCCCGGGCGCGGACGACATCGCGCAGCGCCTCCTCCTCGGCTGGTCGGGACCCGCACCGGGTGCAGCGCGTCGATCATCAACAAGCGCAGCACCCGCTCAGCGTCGCGCTGATCGGTCTTGACCTTGTCCGCGGCCGGCCGCTCGATCTTCCCCGGCGCCGCGACCACACACCCCACCCCGCCCGCGATGCAGCGCCCGCGCCAGCCCGTAGCCGGTCGGCCCCGCCTCGTACGCCGCGCGCGTCGGTCCCGGCAGCGAACAGCAGAACTCCACCACCTCGCTCGTCTTCCCTGACAGTCGGCGCGAGCGCAGCTCGCCCGACTCGCCATCGATCATCACAGCGAGCACCGAGCGTGCGTGCACGTCAAGACCAACCCAACTGCGAACCTTCGCCATGGTCGGCTCCTCTATGCGGTTGTGGTCGCCGCGCGGGGTCCAGCCCGCACGGCTTCAATCCCCACGATCGTGTGGGGGACCGGCCGACTCCATCAGCGCGGCCGGACGTCAACCTCCATATGGTCTGAGATGGACGCGCGTGTCAAGGGGCCGCTGAAATTTGTTGTCGTTGACGTTGTTCATGGTGGTGGTTGGTGGGGCCGGGCGGCGGGTGCGAGCGCAACGACGACTGTCACTCTGAGATGCGCGGGTCGGGACCGCAGGACAGTGTCCGGTCGTGAGCTGCCTCGTACTAGCGTCGCGAGTCGAAATCGCATAGACCACAGCGAGGATCCTCCGGGCGGGTCGCACCGCGCCGCCCGGCCCCACCACAGGGGGGAAGCGGAACTCCGGGGTGTTAGGCGGTGGCCTCCTGGAGCTGGTCGGCGGTGGACGGGGACGGTGCGGCGGTGTCGGTGATGCGGAGTGGCTGGTTGGTCATAGCGGCCCACAGGAACCCGACCAGCTCGCGGGCGACCGCGACGTTCGCGACCGTCGAGCGTTTCCCGTGGTCGGTGAGGTGCCGGTGGCGGTGATAGAGCCGGACTTGGGCTTGCCACGCGCGCTCGTCCGGCGGCGGACCGTTCTTCGGCAGGCGAGGAGCGTGGCGGTAGTGCCAAGCTGCCTCGATCAGCAGCCGGCGAGCGTGCTTGTTCCCGGCGAGCGTGATGTGCCCGCGATGCTGCTGATCACCGGAGGAGTACTCGCTCGGGATGATCCCCAGCCATGCTGCGAGCTCGCGAGGGTGCGCGAAGCGGGCGAAGTCGCCGATCTCGGCGATCAGTCCGAGCGCGGTGATCGTCGCGATCCCACGGAACCGGGTCAGGATCTGCACCTGGGCGCCCCACCGCTCGCTGCCGGCGATCTCCGCCAGCCTGGCGTCGAGCGTGTCGAGCTGACGCTCGATCCCGTCGACGTGGATCAGCAACTGCTCGAGCGCCTCTTGGGCGAGGGGATCGTCGAGGCGTTGGCGGGCGAGCCACGCGCGGTGCAGCTTCGTCCACGCGGTCTTGCCCTCGCGGAAGATCCGTCCGTGGCGCAGCAGCTGCTTGAGTACCCGGTTCCGGGCCGCCAGCCGCACGCCACGCAGATCATCACGCGCTCTGAGCAGATCACGGAGCCCCTCGAGCTCTGGCGTCGGCGGATGCACGAACCGCAACATCCCCGCGCGATACAGCGAGACGAGCTTCTTCGCGTCCCGACGGTCGGTCTTCACGCGATCGCCAGCACGGACCGGGATCAGCGACGGCGCGACGACATCGCACGCCACCCCGATCCTGGTCAGCAGCCGCCACAGCGCGAACCCGCCGGGCCCAGCCTCATAACAGACCGACAAGCCGGCCGGGCCGCCCTGCTTGTCGATGAACCGGCGGATCGCCTTCTCGGTCGTCTCGATCCGGCAGACCTCCGGCTTGCCGCCGTCCGGCGGCAGCACCGCGGTGACGATCGAGAACTTGTGCTGATCAAACGAGATCCACCGGCGCACTTGGCCCGGGTGCAGGCACGGGGTAACGTCAGGCATGGCTGGTCCTCCACGGTCGCATGCGGCTCTGGCCTTGCTCGGCCCTCAACAACCGCGCATTGTCCAACCCGCGAAAGATGCGACGCACGAGGACCAGCCTTATGCGTCCATACTGACTAAGGTCGGCGCCGGGGATTCCGGGGCGATGTCGTCGCCGCTCAGCGTCGCGCTCTGCGCCAGCAGCTGCGTGTGACGCGCGCGCCGGCCGTGGACTTCTACGACTCCGTCTACACCGTCGCCGATCGCCACGCATGGCCACGCCAGCACGCGGCTGCCCAACACCAAAACACTCGCGACTTGGGGCGGATGCGGGGCGGGATGGCAGCTGACGCTCATCTGCATGCGGCGGCCGCTGTGATTGTCGAACCGGATCAACTTGTCGGGCAGCGTGATACGGATCGGCCGTCCCCTCGACGATCGCGACCCAGCGAGCGGCCGCCGTGACGCGCGCGATCGCGTAGCGGTTCTCGTTGCCGCGCGGATCCGGCACCTCGCGCCCGGATCCGGCGGCGACGTGACGCTCGTGCGTCGAAGGCGGAAGTGAGCGGAGCCGACCCTCGGCGACGAGAGGACCTTCATCGATGCGCTAGAACAACCACTTCGTGGACCTCAATGAGACGCTGAACAGATTCGACGCCATCGAAGCGAATTTGGCGAGGCTTGAAAGGGTTCTTGAGGAATACGATGCGCTCGTGCCCGAGGGCATCGTCTTCACCACGGGGTCGCCCGAAGGGCTTCGCGGCGACGAACTCCTTGCTGCTTACGCCGAGCTCTCGGCCTCGTTGCCAGCCATAGACGGTTGGCGAATCAGCGCGCAGCCAATACCGCTAGATGACGTCGCTCGCACTCGGATGGACGCCGCTGATATTGGCGAGCCAGAGGTGCTGATTGGATTGAGCGAAGCGATGGCAGCGCCCGCTCGCGAAATCGCCGACTACCGCCGGAGGTTCACAAAGCAGCGGCGCGCGCTCGTGCGGGGTCGGGCTCGCGAGGTCCTCGACGAGATTGACGAGGCGCTTGCGGAGCTTTCACCTCTCTTCGAGCACGACAGCACTTCTGTGGATCATCCGGCGTGGGATCGGTTCCAGGAGCGCATCGCTGAACTTGAGCGGCTCCTGGGGAGATCTGTGCTTCTGCGGGGGCGATGGCCAGACCTCAAGCGGCACATCAGGTTCGGGCTCGGCGGCGACCTCAGAGACATCATTGAGCATGACTGGCCCGACGTGCGCCCTCGGATTGTGGAGGGGCTCTACGACGCCCTCGAACCGCTCCCTGTCGGCATCGAGGACCTGGCGACGGCAGTCGCGGAGAAGCCCAGCGGTCCGGTGAGCACACAGCTCGCTTGGGACAAGCTTGACGCGGATGATTTCGAGCGCTTGTTATTCAACCTCCTGACCGACGCGCCGAACTACGAGAACGTTCAGTGGGCAATGCGCACCAACGCGCCGGACCGGGGGCGTGACATTGCGGCGGACCGAGTTTCAAGGGACCCGCTAAGCGGGGTCCAGCGCCAGCGCGTTGCGGTGCAGTGCAAGCACTGGCGTTCAAGATCTTTGCGCCCCGATGACTTGGCGAAGGAAATTGCTTCCGTAGGCCTATGGGATCATCCGCCGGTCGATGTGCTGGTGGTCGCGACCAGCGGGCGGTTCACTATGGACGCGATCAGCTGGGTCGAGAAGCACAACGCCGAACGAAAGCTTCCTCGAATCGAGATCTGGCCCGAAAGCCATCTGGAGTCGCTTCTCGCGCAGCGGTCGGACCTGGTGAGTGAGTTCCGGCTTCGAAGTGGTTGAAGGGGCGCCGGACGAGCTTTCGCCAATACCGCTTTCGCCTGGCAGGAGCAGCCAGCTCAAGCACCCGCTTTCGCTCGCCGGGAAGGGTGACACCTTGTTCGCCGGCCCACCTCCTTAGCGCGGAAACTGCGGATCTCGTCGGCGATCGCTTTGGTCATCCAGCCGGCCACCGACCTTGTGATCGCACCGGCGACGATCCGCTGTCGACGCCAGCGCACCGCCGACGACTGAGATCGTGGCAAGTCGCAAGCGCGCTCGGCGGCGCCTCCGAGGGACGGCCGGCGCGAAGCAATCGTGCGGCCTGCCCGGGGCGGCGACGATCGGCGTCATTCAGATGTCGCCCTTGCGATAGCGCGGGCCATGCGGGCACGAGAACAAATGCAGTCGTACCGAGCCAAGGCTGCGCACGCTTGGATCTGGGCGAAAGCACCGGTGGCCGGAATCCGCCGACCCGTTTGCAAAAGGCCTTGCCCGGAGCGATTTGTTCCGCCGTCATTTCACGAAATCGGGCGCACACCGGCTGACAGCGACGCCGGTGGCTGCGGCGAAGCCGTTTCAGGAAGACTGCAGAGGGCGGGCTCCGTCCGTGTGACGGTCGACGGCAGCGGGTGTTGGTCCATCCACGTCGAGTTGAACGGCGTACGAATAGCCCCACCAAGTGCGAATCTTCGACGAACGGGTCTAATGCGACCAGGTCATCGCGTAGGAGCTGTTGCCGGCGTTAACCAGAATGCGGTCCATGCGCGTTCGTTCGTGGATCGGCATATGCGACTCGCCGGATTCCGAAGGGTGACCGTCGCCCCTCGAGCCGGTTGGCTCCTCGGGGCAGCAAAGAAGGGGCGGACCCTGGACGATCGCGAGCGTGGGCCAAGCAATCGCGCGACGCCGGCGCCCGCCGACCACTTCGCGTCGCCACAGCGCAGGCCCGCTGGCAAGCGGCGCGCCCGTCGCAGCGATCGTCAGTTCTGTCGACCGCCGGCACCTGGACGCAGCCGCGCCGGAGCGTGATGATCGCGTGGCCGAAATTCTCCGCGAGAGGCAGCGTCAACGTCTAGGCCGGGCAGCAGCGAGACTGCTCGGTCGGCGTGATCGCGTAAGTCTCAGAGAGTCGCTGCGGTCGCCTTGAACGCGGGCGAACCTGATGGCGTCCGCGCGCCTCGAGCGTCATCGCTTCCGAGGATCAGAACGTGCGGTAATGCCCGTTTCCGATCACGAAGCCGTGGTTGTTGCCGTTGAAGCACATCACCGTCGCCTCGGCTACATGACAGGTCACGCCGAGCTGATTCCACAACCGCCCCCGCCCGAGGTGTGCCGTTGCGCCCGCGACAAACGAATCCTGGCTCAGGCGCAGCCGCCGAGGAGCTCCGATCACCGCGACCTGTACGAACCCCGCATCGCCTGCTCCCGGGCCCTTCGGCGCCGGGATCCCCCGTGCCGCGCACAGGACCTCGCGGGGCGGCGTCGCGGGGGCGTGGATCTCGATACCGCACGTGACCCTGGCACCGAGCGCCTGAAAGCGCGTTGCCTTGGAGATCGGTGCAGCCGCGGCTGCCGGCACAATCGCGGCCATCCCGGCGCACAGAGCGAGCGCTGCCAACGACTTGACCCTGGTCATGTCCACCTCCGCGTCAAACGCCCGCGGCCGACCCGCGAGCCCAGTCCTCTTCTACCCCTGGCAGGGCACGAGACTCAACGGATCAAGATCCCCGCCTGGGTCCCCGCCGACGACATCAGGTCCCACGACGGCGAGACAAAAACCCCACCGGAGCCGACGCTGGCCTTTGGCGACGCCTCGATCGTGCCGATCCCGGGCGCCGGGCGAGCGCTTCGCGACGAATCCGATTACCGCGGTCGTCGCAGATCACCTGGCGAATGAGGCGGTCAGGCCAGCGGCGCCCGAGGCCCTCTAGCGACGCTTGCGAGAGTCCGATCAGCCATCCCAATCCGGCGGCGCCCCGCCGGGCGTGTCCGGTCAGGAGTAGGTGCTCGATGGAGAGCGCGGCAGCAGCGGTGGTGCGCAATGATCTGTCCTTGTAGGGATGGCAACGAGCCGGAGGAGAGGTGATGGGAATGCAGCAGACACAAACCGCGGTCGGAGCCCATCTCGTCGGAGGCCTGCAGGCGGCCGACGCCGAGAGCGCGATGCGCGCCGCAAGCCAGATCCTCGGTCGTTACCTGTATGCCATCACGGATGGTGAGACCGGGGACCGAAGTCAGTGGATCTGGTGGCAGATCGACAAGCTGACGGCGATCGACGGAATCGACATGGCGGGCACTCACGGAAACCCGGATGCAGGCAACCCCGACTACGCGGTCTTCCCGTCGCTGACGATCGCGGATTCGGTGGTTGAGCTCCCGTCGCGGGCGCTGGGCTACGCGGATGCCGCCGAGCAGTCCTATGTGGTCTTCCGGGGTCTGCGCGACGAGGGCGTGGTCGCCGAGGATGTCAAGTTCCAGGTGTCGATTCCGACGCCGTATGCGACGGTGATCGCGTGGGTTCGGGAAGCCGACCAGGAGCGCTTCTTGCCGATCTACGCAGACGCGATCGCTGCCGAGACGCAAGCGATCGCCGACATCGTCGGCGACGACCTGCTGTTGCAGTACGACGTGGCCGTGGAGCTCGGCGCGCTGACGGGAAACTTCCCCACCGCGGGTCACCTCGGCGAGGAGCGGGTCGTGTGCGACACGCTGCGCGACGTGTTCGCGCGGGCATCGGAGGGGGTGCAGCAGGGGATTCACCTCTGTTATGGCGACTACAAGCATCGTCATTTCTCGGTGCCCGGCGATCTCTTGCTGTGCGTCCGGCTCGCCGGTGCCGTCAGCGACATGTCGAGCTTTGTCCACATGCCTGTGGACCGGGACACCGGTCGTGACCCGGCGTACTTCGAGCCGTTGCGCGACCTTTCGGCCCGGCGTCTGGCGCTCGGAGTCATCGACTACGAGGGCGACCTGGGGCGCACACAGGAGCTCGTTGAGGCGGCGGCGTCGGGCAGCGGTGGCCTGGAGTTCGCGGTGGCCACCGAATGCGGGATGGCGCGGATCGACGAGCGCGGGTCCGACGGTCCGTCGCTTGAGGATCTGCTCACCCTACACGCGCAGGTGGCAGCGCCGATTCGCTGAGAGCCGACGGCAGGCTCGGGCTCATCGAGCCGGGGTGCCCGCAGCGCCATGGACTTCTGAGACGCCGGCTTCATGAACGTGACTGCGCTCGCCGACAACCCGTGTCGGTTGCGTGGCCACCTTGGCGATAGACCGCAGCCGTCAGTAGCCCGCGGCTACAGAGTGTGTTTGCGCTTACGCGAACGCCGACTCTGCGGTGACCAGGTTGGTGGGCGGTGTCGGCGCGTGGGCACCTCGGCCTGCCCGATTCGGTAGAGACGTTCGTCAACGCGCTCGCAGATCCACCAGGCTTCTCCGTCGCGCACGACAGGGCGCGCCGGGTGCGGATGACGTGGACAGGGCGGACGTGCCTGTGCCCAGCCCTGCGCTGTCTCGGCGAGGTCCTCCTGCAGGATGTCGGCGATTAGGACCAGGCGGTCCGGTCCGGCAAGCGAGCGCGGAACCCAGTTCCCACCGCCGTATTGAGTGTCTAGATCGGGATCGAGATCATCGACCAGCTGCGGCAGTGGGTGCGCGTAGCTGGAGGACTCGAGGATCCCAAGGCTCAACCCGTTCAGATCCGCAATGCGGGTAGCGACGACGGTGAGGTCAACGATGGGCTGCGCGCCTTGGAGATCCTGGAGAACCGCGCGGGCGGGCTCATCGAGCCAATCAGGTGGTCTGCCCTGGTCCGGCACGAGGTGAACGCTACCGCCGCGCGGCGCACAATTAGGTCCACGAGAACGGCCAGACACGCGAGGAGACAGTGCGGCCGGCCCGCGCTCGCGGCAGTAATCTGGTCAGCCGCTCCGCGGTCGCGGCAGTGATCTGGTCAGCCGCTCCGCCAGCCATCGCCAGCGCGGATTGCGACCGCGCGGCGCCCCGTTGGTGCAGCGAAGGTTCCCCTGCTGAGACGGCGACGAGCGCCAGCCGTCGCCGCCGTCGTTGAAGTGTGTGCGAGTGGATCGTCTTGGGAGCCGTGTCCCTCGCCTCGCCGTCGACGCTTGAGGTGTCGCTTGAGAGGTCGCCGTCGACGCGTCGGGCTTGCTGCCCAGCCGTTTGTTGCTCGACCGCGCTGGCAACTTTGTCGACCGAGCTAACAACACCGCAAGGGGCCTGGTCGCCGATATCGCCAGCGCGAGGAACCGTCCCATTAGACCTCATCAGCCGCATCCGGCGGGTCGCCCCGAACGCCTCCGGCGCATCTTTAGACACGCGTCATCCGGGGGGCAGGACGCCTCTCGTCATCGTTGCCGAGTACCGCACTTGCGCCAGGCTGGCAGCTAAGTCACGGACTCCCCAGGCCGACGGAGCCGGTCTCCAACTACACCCGATTCGTGTCCCGGCGGTAGGCCCAACCGGCGGCGGCGGAGAGGATCGCGGTCCAGGCAGCAACCGTGATCCAACCGCGGGCGCCCCATCCTTGGCCGTCGAGCGCGACGTGGCTGGCCTGAACGAGCCACCACGAGGGCAGGAACGGCCCCAGCGTGTGCAGAAAGCCGTTGGTGATCGGGAACCATGTGCCGCCGAGGAAGGCGAGTATCGATACCCCGCCGCCGATCACTGGGCCGACCGAGTCGGTGGTGACGAGATGGCCGATGAGGATTCCCATCGCGGCGAACGGCAGGAGACCGACCAGGATCAGGACGGTCATCTCCAGCCAGCGCTGGGCAGGCAGGCTCACGCCGAGCGCGACGCCCGAGGCGTAGAGCAGGAGCAGGCTCGACAGCGCCATCCCGTATCCCGTCAGCACCTTGGCGCGAAAGTAGGCGCGCACCGACAGTGGGCTGATCCGCAGCTGGCGGGTCCAGCCGGCCTGGCGCTCGCCGGCGATCCGAGCGCCGGTCGAGATCATCGACACCATCGTGCCGAACGCGGCGAGCCCGACCATGTAGTAGAGCGGTACGGACAGGCCGCTGCCCGCGAAGTTGTGGTTGTTTCTCTGCGGCACCGCCAGCAGCCAGTAGAAGACCAGCGGAAACCCCAGCGAGAAGAGGAAGAAGCGCCGGTTGCGGAACGTGCGCCGTAGCTCGTAGCGGGTGTAGGCGACCCCGCTCATCGCGCCGGCCGTCCGGACTCGTCGACGTCCGGCTCGCCCGTCAGCTCGAGGAACGCCTCCTCGAGGCTTCCCCCGGTGATCTCGATGTCACGAGCGAGCGGGTGGTTCTCCAGCAGCGCCCGGATCGCCTGATCGGAGTCCGTGCAGCTCAGGATCACGGCGTCGCCGTGCCGATCGGCTGAGGCGACGCCGGGCAACGCAGCGAGCCTTGCCCGATCGACGTCCGGGAGCGTCGCGCGGATCGTCCGCCTGCCGACGCGCGCCTTGATCTCGGTCGTCGGGCCGTCGGCGACGATCCGCCCGTGGGCCATCAGGATCGCGCGGTCGGCGTTGGCGTCGGCCTCCTCGAGGTAGTGGGTCGCGAACAGGACCGTCCTGCCTCGGGCCGCGAACTCGCGCATGATGACCCAGAACTCCCGGCGGCCCTCGACGTCCATCGCGACCGTCGGCTCGTCGAGCACCAGCAGGTCGGGGTTGCTGACCAGCGCGATCGCGAAACGAACGCGCTGGGTCTGTCCGCCGGAGAGCTTCTGCGTTCTCTGCCCGGCGGTGTCGTTCAGCCCGGTGAGCGTCGAGCGCCTCGTCGACGTCCATCGGATCCGGATAGAGCGAGGCCATCATCGCGATGATCTCGCGCACGGTGAGGTCGCGGATCAGCTCGCCCGTCTGCAGCATCGCGCCGACGAGACCGTCGTCGACGGCGTCACGCGGCGCGCGGCCGAAGACCGACACCGTGCCGCCGTCAGGCTTAGCGAGCCCGAGCAGCATGTCGATCGTGGTCGACTTGCCGGCGCCGTTCGGGCCGAGCAGCGCGGCGGTCTCACCGGCGGCGATCGAGACGTCGATCCCTCGCACCGCGTGGATAGGTCCGTCGGGGCCGCGGAAGGTCTTGGCCAGCCCCTCCATCCGGATCCCGTCATCGGTCCGGGCCGAGCGCTACGGCGCTCATCGAACCCAGTACCCCCTGTCGACGCGCCAGGTCAGCTTCGATGTGCTGAGCATCCCCTCTCGAACAATACGTCGTCTTCAGATGGTCGAGCAGACCGGCCAGTGTCAGAGCTCTACTCCCCCGGTCACTCTGGGCGGCAGCTGGTCACGCGGTCCATGTGAGCACAGACCTTCGACTGGCGATCGCTCTCGCTGACCTTGCCGCATTCAGCCCATCCAATGTTCGCTGGAGGTTCGGCTTGTGCGACGGTTCGGGGCCGCCGGCGCCAGACGTCTTGGCACGCTCCGGAGCGTCCGATGGTCGATCGGCATCTGCGACGAAGCCCTGCCTTCCGCGCTGAGCAGGGCCCGTGAAGTCGCCGAGGTCGCGTCTCAGAACTGCTGTAAATACGCGTCGGGTGCTGTCAGAGCGACGGCGTAGGTTCCCTCAAGTCCTGCAAGACGATGAAGGAGGCCTACGCCGTGAGACGCACCGTACCGCCATCAGCGGAGATACAGGCGAGCATCGACAAGCTGCTGGGGAAGGGGGTGGTCGATGATCCGCAGAAGATGTTGTCCGAGCTCGCCCGGCTCGGCGCCCGGTTGATCATCCAGCGAGCGGTCGAGGAGGAGTTCGACAGCTGGCTCGGTCGCGCTCGGTACGAGCGCCGGCCTGAACGCCAGCGCGGCTTGAAGAACTACGACTCGGGCATGCGCAACGGGTTTAGGCCCCGGCGCTTGCAGACGGCCGAGGGTGAGCTGCGGATCGAGATCCCGCAGGCACGGGAGACAGCAGCGCCGTTCGTGTCGAAGCTGTTCCCGAAGTGGCACTGCAAGCGGCTGCTGAGAACGGACCCGCTCAAGGCGCTGATTATCGGCGGGTTCGTCCGCGGCCTGTCGATGCGCGACGTCGAGTCGTTGTGTGAGGAGGCCGGGCTCGGGAAGACGTCAAAGTCGACCGTGTCAAGGGTGTGCGCGGAGCTGCACGAGCGGTTTGAGGCGTTCTGTCGCCGCTCGCTGTATGACGTCAACCTGGTCGTGCTGTTCCTCGACGCGATCTACCTCCCGGTCCGCCCGAGCGGCCCGAAAGAGGGCGTGATCTGCGCCTGGGGAATCACCGAGAACGGCGAGCGAGCGCTGGTTTCGGTCAGGTTGGGGATGCGAGAGACCAAGGAGGACTGGCTCGAGCTCGGCCGCGACCTCATCGCTCGCGGGCTCCCGGCACCCAGGCTGGTCGTTGCCGACGGCGCGGCCGGGCTGCCCTCGGCGGTCGAGGAGATCTGGCCGCGCGCCGATCGCCAGCACTGCGCCGTTCACCGCTTGCGAAACCTGCTGGCGAAGCTCCCCAAGTCAGAGCAAGACCGGATCCGCTTCAACTACTGGGCAGCGCTCACCGACGCGACTTCGGTCAAGGACGCAAAGCTCCGCCTCAACGTCCTGATCTCAGAACTCGAGCACGCCGGCTACGACTCGGCCGCGCGCTGCCTAGCCGACGACCTCGACGCGTTGGTCGTGCACCTGCGCTACCCGTTGCGCCACCGAGAACGGTGGCGCTCAACGAACCTGCTCGAGCGCTCGCTCGGCGAGGTCCGCCGGCGCACGAAAGTGATGGGCCGGTTCCCCGGCGAGACCAGCTGCCTGTCACTCGTCTGGGCGGTGCTCGACCTGTTCTTCAGCCACGCCAGCAACGGCGCGACCTTCACCGACGTCGACCGCCAACACCTCTACCGCATCAAGTACCAGCAAGCCGACCCCGCCACCCTCGACGAGGAGGTGACAGCCGCCTGAGCCCTCAAACCGGCCATCAGCCCCGACCAGCAACCGACACGTTGCATATCGGCGCGCTGTGAGCCCGTCTAAGGCTCCGCGACGGACACCCCCGACCGATACGACCCCCCCAAACCAGACCGCGCACACGCCACCAACACGGAGGTCACCACCACCACGACCCGACTCACTAGAGTCACCCCGGGAACCTAAGCCACGGCGAATTTACAGCAGCAAAGGGACGCAACCGTCGCCGACGAGATGCCCGTACGACGACGAACGCAGGTCTGCGTCGGCCCGGCGCGAGCGTGGCTCGCCACGCCTTAAACGAGCCACGGCGGCATGGTGGCCGCTTCGCGTCGAGATCGGCGGCGGGCGCCAGCCGCCGGCCGCCGGCGCCGCCGCTCGGGTGCTTGCAATGCCACCGCGGCCGGCTAGCAGCGCCGGGAGCGCGCCACGGCGCGCGAGCAGCTCGACCGGCCGTTCGCGGACGCCGAGCAGCTCACCGCCGCCCGCCGCCAGCGGCAGCGCATCGAGGAGACCTCGCCACTCGCTATCCCGAGACCCCACGAGTCGCTGCCACCGCCAGCATCGTCCCGGGTCTCACAGCACGAAGCGGAGCTGTCACAGAACGGTCACAGCACGGTCACCGTTCTTCGGCCACACCGAAGGCTCAGACCGTTGTGCTCACTCGCGGCTGACGACGGCGGGGACGCTGAGCGCACTGATGCGCCGTCGGATCTTTTGGTAGAGGTGCTCTCGCTTTGCCTCGTCCATCGCGATGTGGCCGGAGAAGGTGTTGAGGAGCGTGATGTACTCCTCGGCCCGTGTAGTGCTTCTCCCAGACGTAGCGTCGAACCTGGATCTCCTCGAACAAGCCACTTGATTGCTATACGCCCGTCTCGGAAGCACCGGCCGCCCACCAGCGACAGCGCTGCCCCGCCAGGGTTAGATCGGCGCGCGAGCCACGAGGAACAGATCGTGAACCTCGGGCTGATGGCGACGGACTTCCCGCAGTACCGCCTGAGCTTCGACCGCCCCGAGTAGGCGTCACGTAGCACGCGAGTAACAGGACCCGACCCGGATGCGGCCCACGGGTCGGGCGTCCGTTTCGAGTCCGAGGCTGCAGGCACACCTACAGCGCCCCGGCAGCCTCCGGCGGCCAACCTCTCGGGCTGACCGGCCGGAGGCCGTCCAGCGATCGTTTCGAGCGCGGCGCGCGATAGCGGTTCCGCAGCGCCTCCACCGATGCTGGATCGACGCGAGGAAGGCGACTTAGCTGGCCTTCCGGTAGAAGAAGTAGTCGGCCGTGTAAGGCACAAACGCCTGATTACCGACGTCTGTTAGCGAGCTGCAGCCCGTCTTCGGTGCGAGCCCTCCTCTGGTGTTCAGCCGCTGGACGAAGGTGGTCTTCGTCAGCGTGTCGCCACCGGTCGGTCCCTTCTGGACTCCAACCTCATCGAGCAGGAGCCAGGCAACCGCCCTCGGGTCGACGGTGACCGCTCCATTGCCGTCTGGGCCAGATTGGTGCAGCTTGGCCCAGATAATGCTCGAGTCCCGGTGCTGCCACGTGACGCGGATCGCGCCATTGGCCACCACCTTTGGATCAGTATTAGGGTCAGGCGAGTTGGTGCTGAGGTTGGGACTGAAGTAGTGGGTGATGACTTGCCGACCGTCCTCGTTGAACAGGGTGGCCTGCGGCGTGAAGAGTACGTAGGCGACGCCAGCGCCTGAGGGCCGGCAGACGTAGTTCTGGGTGCCGACACCGTGAGTCCCCAGGAACAGCTTGTTCCCCGCTGGCACCGGCGCCATGCCGGCGGGCAGGGGTGGCGGTGTAATGTCGCCGGGCTGGGCCGCCTGCCCCGACGAGGCCGTGAAAGCCGTAATAGTGGCGACTCCCGCCAACACCATGCCGGCTAAGGTCAAACCTGCGATCGTTCTGAACAACTTTGACTTCAAAGTCCTGTACGACATTTTGATTCCTCCTTATTCGCCTTGTGGAGCCAGCGCCTGCAGCGGTCTGAGGGCCTAGGAGTCTCTTCAGACGATTCGCCGGTCGTTTCCGTCACGGCCGGACGACTCTAGAACGCAGGGCTACGGGGTTGTTGCGACCCAGGATCGAGGCGCGTGCGGGCGGCCGCCTCACGGAGCGCCGGTGAGAAACTCCGTGAGAAACGGGACCGGGCGCTGTTAGAGGGCGCGCGCGAGTTGCGAGCGCGAACGGATCTCGAGCTTGCGGAAGACGCTGCGGAGGTGAGTCTCGATCGTGTTCTCGGTCAGGAAGAGGGCTTGCGCGATCTCGCGGTTGGTCATCCCCTCGGCGGCCATGCGAGCGACGCGCAGCTCCGAGGCGGTGAGATGGCTGCGGCTCTCGGTGGGGTCTCGGCGGGGGCGGGCACCGGCTGCGACGAGCTCGTCGTGGGCGCGCACAGCAATCGCGTCGGCACCGCAGGCACGGGCCAGCTCGAGCGCCTCGCGAAGTGGCTCGCGCGCATCGGCGCGCCGGCCGGCGCGACGGGTCGCCGCGCCCAGCTCGAGCAGCGCGAGCGCGTGCTCCAGCCGCGCCGGTGATCGCTGGAGATGGGCGACGGCTTTCTCGAGCAGCCCGATTCCCGCGACTCCCGGCTCGATGAGGCCAAGCGTACGCAGCACAGCCCCCAGCGGACCTGGTGCGCCGAAGGCGCGGCAGCGCTCGAGCTCCTCACGGGCCAGCGCACGAGCCTCGTCGTGGCGGCCGAGCGATACAAGCAGCGGGGCGGCGTCAGCCCGCCACGTGCTGAACGCCGGTGTACGGATTTCCCACTCCTGCTCAAGACGGCCACAGGCGACCAGATCTTCCAGCGCTTCGTCGGGGTGCTGCGAGGCCGCGCGCAGGCGAGCGCGCGTCTGCAGGTAGCGGATGTGACCGGCTGCGGCGGGCTCGGACGCAGCCTGGGCAAAGACTTCAGCGGCTTCGGTGGGCTTGCCCCGCGCAAGCAGGACGTTGGCGAGCGCCACACGGCCGTAGGGGGGAAAGCCCGAAACGCCAGGGTGCTCAAGCCCACCCATCGCATCCGCCTCCGACTCGGCCAGTGAGCCGCGACGCAGGCAGACGTACGCGCGCAGCTGAGCCGCCATCGAAAACGCCGGCAGCGACCCGTGCTGCTTCGCCCACTCAATCACCGCGGTGCTGACCCGCGCCCCGTCGTCATCGGCGTAGGCGAGGAGGAGCACGGTCGGCACGATCCAGAACCCACCCGACTCCGGACCCGGGTCTTCGAGCAGCCGCCCGTCCGCGAACGCCTGCAGGGCCAACTCGCGTGCCTCCTGGGCCGTCCCCGTTCGAGCGGCGTCGTACGCCGCGACCGCGACCTGCAGGCGCTCCCCGATCGTCCGCGGCCTGTGGGACGTGACGACGAACCGCTCCCCGGTTGACTGGAGATGACGCCAGACCGCAACGCTGCCCCTCACGGCCACCCAGCGCGTCGCCTGAAGCCGCAGTCCCTGCTCCCGGTTGCCCTCCGGTAGCTCGTTGATGACCGCCGTGAGATCGGTCATCGCCTCTTCCGGCCGGTGCGCGAGGAAGAGCGCCGACCCCAGCGCGTTCGCCGCTTCCGCGCGCAGCCGCTCATCGGCAAGATCGCGAGTTGCCTGCCGGAGCCGCTCGATCGCCGTCCCAAGCTCGCCGACACTGAGCGCGGCCTTGCCCAACTCGTGGACAAGTACCGGTTCGAGCTCAGGCGACGGCGGCTCCGCAAGAGCTCGCTGCAGGTACGTGACGGCAACCTCGGGGGCGCCGCGATTGCATGCACCTGTGGCCGCCTGGCGCAGCGTGTTCACCGTCTCCGCATCGCCGCCAGGACGCGTCGCCAACAGGTGCACGGCAATCCGATCCGTTGCCTCACCCGCACCGGTGAGCAGGCGGGCGGCGCGCTCGTGATGTCGGGCACGCTCATGAGCGCTCAGCTCGGCATACACGCTCGAGCGCACGAGCGGGTGGGCGAACGCAAGCCGCCGGCCGGACTCGAAGATCACCGCCTCGGCGAGAGCGTCGGCGGCGCGGGAGGCCGCGTCGTTGGAGAGGCCGGCGAGCTGCGCTCCGAGGGTCGGCTCGGCCGGGTCGCCGAGCACCGCGACGGCGCGAGCGAGAGCGGTGCAGCCGGCTGGCAGGCGCCTCAGGCGAGCGCGCACGGCTCGGCCGACGCCGTGCGAGCTCAGCTGGCTGGCCACGCCGGCGTTCTCGCAACTCGGCGCGATCCCCCGCCGGTCGAGCTCGCGCAAGAGCTCCAGCAGCAAGAACGGGTTTCCCCCGGTCGCCCGCCGGCACGCGGTGACGAAGCTCGGATCGGGCTCGGCGTCCAGCAGCTGTATGGCGAGCATGGTGATCGCCTGCTCGCTCAGCCCGCCGGGCTGAAGGACTGCGACCTCGGGGATGACGAGCAGCTCGTCGAGCAACTCCTGCACAGGGCCGGGCTCGGCCGCCCTTGTCGCAAGCACGAGCGCCAGCGGCACGCCCCCCAGCCGGCGGACGAGATAGATCAGCCAGCGCAACGACGCGAGATCCGCCCAGTGCGCGTCGTCTACGGTCACCAGCAACGGTTGTGCGTCGGCGAGATTGATCGTGAGCCAGTAAAGCCCGTGCAACACGGAAAATGACGGCTCGGCGTCGGCTCCCGGGTCGGTCGCAAAGAGGACAGGCGTCGCCAGCGCCGCCGCCCCGGCCAGCAGGGCTCCACGTTCCCCAGCGTCACAGGCCACCACCACCGGTTCCAGCAGCTGCCGGACGATCCCGAACGGCAACTCGCGCTCCAGCTCACCGCCCCGCGCCGACAGAACGCGCAGGTCTGCCGCCGCGGTCCGAGCGGCCGCGAGCAGACTCGATTTGCCGATCCCCGCCGGCCCTTCGAAGACCACAGCCCCGCCAAGGCCCGCACGGGTACCGGCGAGCAACCGCTCAACCGTATCGAGCTCGAGCTCGCGCTCCACGAGCGGAGCCAGCTGTACACCCACGACGCGATTGTAGAGCGACGCCGGCCGCGCTCCAGGGGATCGCCGGGCCGCTCAGACTGTGAGCTTGAGCCGGTTCCCGTCGGGGTCGAGGACAACGCTCTCGTAGCGGCCCAGCTCGCCGGCGCGGTGCGGCGGCTCGAGCACCCGGCGGCCAGCCGCGGTCGATGACGCGGCTGAGCTCGTCGACGGCGTCGGCGGAGCCGAGCGCGAAGCCGAGGTGCGCAAGCCCCGGCGACCCCCCGTCGCCGGCAGCACCTTCGCCGTCTCGCGGCCGCTCGAACAGCTCCAGACGGACGCCGCAGAAATCCAGCACGCAGCTGCGAAGACCGGTGTCGGGGTCCGTGCGAGGCGGCGAGGCCACCGTCCCGAGCTGCTGGTAGAAGTCGCACAGGCACTGGAGATCGTTGGTCGCCAGCGCGACGTGCTCGATCTGGGCGACCGTCGGACCGAATGCCTCACTGCCCACGGCTATTCCTCGCCGACTGCTGCGACCCGCGGTCATAAACGGCGAGCGACTCGGCCGGGAGTAAGAGACGATGCAAGCCGGCGTGGGCGTAACGGTGATGGAAGGCATCGAGCGCCCGCTCCGGCTGCACCCCGATCGCGAGCGCCCGCTCGTCCACTTCCCGCACCTCGACCCACAGCTCCCTCGCTCCATGCCGCCAGAGCAGCCGCACGTGCGTCCCGTTCGACGAACGCTCGGCCAGCTCACGGCTGCGTGGGCGAACAGACGTCATCGCTCCCTCCCGTTTCGCAGCAGAGGTGCCGTCAGCGCGCGTAGGATCGGGAAACCGCGACGCCTGCCTCGCTGAGCCCGGAAGGCACGCCCCAGCTCGACGTCGATCGATTCGCCACCCGTGCGATAGGTCTGGATGCGGCGGAACTGGTTGAGTGGTTCGTGGTCCGTGTCGCCCCCCTTCGCATCAGGATCTCGCCGCGCCGCAACCGCTACCTCACCGACAACCGGTGAGAAAACCCGTGAGATCGCGACCCGCGTACGCAAGCGACCACGACGCGCGCGACCTCCACCACGCGGGAAGCCGACGCTACCCGGCTACCGCCTCAGCAGCCTCTCTAAGCGAGTTTTCGAACCCAACGGGAGCCTCCGACCGTCGCCCCGGCCCCGCGGAGACCCGCTCAGCGCACGCCGCGCGGACCTTCCCCTCCACGCGCCACGGCCACGAATCGTCGTGACGACTTTCTTCTGTACGTCTTCGAGGGCGACTCGCTTCGCTCGCCGCCGAGCGCCGCAGAGCGGACCGAACGACGCCAAGATCCACACCTACGGCCGCACGGGCCTTCGACCCGCTCTCGGCGCTCACCAAACGCCGCCGCCGACGCTCAGCGCGCTAGCCGCGGCGTCCGGTCCGCTCGCTCACGACGACGACAAGCACGCGGAGCGGCATCGAGGAGGAGAAGCGCCAGGGCCGAGCACGAACGCCGGCAGTGTGGCCCAGAGCTGAGCCAGCACCCAACGCACGCGGCAAAGGGCACCCGTCGTCCACGACCGCCACGCCAACGCCCGCCAGCCCGGCCACAACCACCGCCGCGCGCTACGCACCCTCGCCCGCGCCCGGAGCCGCATCATCTGGCGCTGCTGGCAAAGCCGGACACCGTATGACCCTCACCGGCACACCGGCCTGCAACAGCACACCACAGTCACCATCCCCGACCCGTCGGGACCCCGTCCCGACCTCACCGCCACCCAGCGGATGGCTGGCGAAGCAGTCAGCCGGAGGGCGGCCCGCAGGGCCGAGCGCGCAGCGCTTGACAGCAAGCCGCCAGCCGCTATTTCCACCGCAGCTTGATGACACAGGACGTCTCCGTCGCCGCAGCGGGCGTGCCAACTGGACTGCCGGTCGTCGCGCGAAGGAGCCACGATCTTCACGTAGGCAACGCCTTGTGCGGCTGCCGCTCCCCGACCAACCAGCCACGGCCCCAGGCTCGTGATACCCGTGCGGAAGGGCGGTCTCAGGCTGTCGCCGCACCACCCGGGAGAGTCAGCGATTCGCTGACCAACGAGGTGAGGTGCGGAGATGCCGAAGGGTCACTACCTGGCCGAGGCTGTGAAGGATGCGATCTGGGTGCTGCGAGCGGAGGGGGTGAGCGAGGCCGAGATCGCCCGCCGGCTCGTGATGCCGAAGCGGACGGTGAGTAAGTACCTGCAGAGGATGGGAGGGATCCGCCCGAGGCCGCGTCGTCGGGCTGAGTGCTGCCTGACGCTGGTTGAGCGTGAGGAGATCTCGCGTGGGATCGCTCGGGGAGAATCGGCCCGCGCGATCGGTCGCACCCTCGGCCGGTCCCACACCACCGTCTCCCGCGAGATCAACCGTTGCGGTGGCCGTGGGCGCTATCGCGCTCACGCAGCTGAGCAGACTGCCTGGGGTCGGGCCAGGCGCCCGCGACCGTCGAAGCTCGAGCTGTGTAGCGAGCTGCGTGAGCTCGTGATCGAGCGGCTCGAGCAGGATCACTCTCCGCAGCAGATCTCGGGCTGGCTCAGGCTCTCATACCCCGACAATGATCAGATGCAGGTCTCGCACGAGACGATCTACCGCGCGCTGTACGTCCAGGCGCGTGGGTCGCTGCGACGCGAACTTACCCGGCATCTCAGAACCCGGCGTCAGAAGCGCTACGCACGGACGCACTCCAATCGCGGGCAGGGCCCCGGCTGCATCGCCGGGATGGTGATGATCTCCGAGCGTCCACCAGAGGTTGCCGACCGGGCCGTGCCCGGGCACTGGGAGGGCGACTTGCTGATGGGAACTCGTGACACGGCGATCGCGACCCTGGTCGAGCGCCAGACCCGCTATTGCCAGCTCGTCGCGCTGCCCGAGGGGACCAACGCCGAGCCGGTCTGCGAAGCGCTCAAGGCGAGCATCGTGACGCTGCCCGTCCAGCTTCGCCGCTCGCTCACCTGGGATCAGGGAAAGGAGATGGCAGCGCACCGACGGTTCAGCGTCGAGACCGGCGTCGAGGTCTACTTCTGCGATCCCCGCAGCCCGTGGCAGCGAGGGTCCAACGAGAACACCAACGGCCTCCTTCGCCAGTACTTCCCGAAAGGCAAGAGCCTCGCCGGCGTGACTCAGGCAGAGCTCGACGAGGTCGCCCGCAAACTCAACGACCGACCCCGCCAAACGCTCGGGTTCCGGACACCCGCCGAGAAACTCACCGAACTGATCGACGGGCTCCACCACACGGACCCGTCCGAGCGCTGATCTCGCTTCGGCCTACGGCCTTCGCTCGACAGCGCCCGGACGGAATGACACGATCCCGGTGCCCGGCGCGCGCTGCTAGCGGGTCTCGTACTCGTCCTCGCGGGACTCGTCGTGTTCGCGCTCGCGCCTGTCCACGCCGATTACGCGACGCAGGTTGCGCCATCGATGCTGCTGCTTGGCCTCGGTGCGGGCATCGCCTTCCCCGCGCTGATGAACCTCGCGATGTCCGGCGCGACGCCACAGGATGCGGGTCTCGCCTCGGGCCTCGTGAACACGACCGCGCAGGTCGGCGGCGCACTCGGGCTCGCGGTGCTCGCGACGCTCTCGACGTCGCGCACCAACTCGTTGACAGCGAGCGGGCATCCGCTCGCGTCCGCACTGACTTCGGGCTACCACCTCGCGTTTTGGGTCGCCGCAGGGCTCGTGGGCTGCGCGCTCGCGGTCGTGCTCGCGGCGGTCGAGCCCGGCCGTGCGCCCGCCGGAGCGCACGGCGCGGCGCGCGCGCCCGGCGACCCGGACGCGGATGGTCGCGCGGACGAGCACCGCGAGGCGCACGCGCATGGCAATCCGGTGGCGGAAGGCGCGAGCGTGAGCGATTAGTTCGGACGCGTGCCCCGGTTGACGCCAGCACGAACTACCCGACAGGGAAGTCTTAATGGCGGACAACATCGTGCGGCGCGGATTGCGTCCGCGGTATAACGAATTTGGCGGCACCAGCGCTGGCGCCAGGAACCGGTATTACCGCACCGACAGCGGAGCAGGTGTGTCGACTGAGCACTCAAGCGAACTGCATCTCGCCACTTGCGAGGCCGGCCGGCTGGCCGGCGGCCACGGCGCTGTACGCGCCCGGTCGGAAGCCCTGCTCTTCCGCGCAAGGACGAGCGGGTGCTTGCTCGATCCTGGCTAATCCCACCGCCCGTTTCTGCGGAACCAGGCCGGCGGCGCGACGATCGCATTCCTCGAGAGCGATCGTCGCGACCTCCCCGGAGCCGACGAGCGCAACGGCGACGTTTGGATCGTCCGGCGCCCGATCTGAGCCATTCGAGCCACGTGTTCTTCAGTGCTCCTCTGCATGGAAGGGAGCAGCGCGGTCGGCGCTGGGAGCCGTGGCTCGGATGTCAGCGCGCAGCAGCCTGTGGCGCCGTCTGGGGCCGCACGCTCGTTCACTGTCCAGGATGGGCGTGCAGGCGCTCGCCGCTGGGTAAGGTCCTGCTATGGACTGGCGCTCGGTGGTTGCCTCGATAGGATTGGCAGGCCTGGCAGGACTGCACGTGATGTGGGCTACTGGATCGTCATGCCCGCTGCGTGACAACGCGAGCCTGTCAGATGCTGTGATTGGTCATGACAGGTTCCCGTCGCCGGCTGCCTGCCTGGGCGTCGCCGTCGGGCTTGCCGTCGGGTCGGCGTCTGTCGCGGGGCTGCCAACGCGGGCGGATCGGCTGCAACGCGTGGGCGCGACGGGCGTGGTCTGGGTTCTCGCGACAAGAGGGATCCTCGGGGTGGCTGGTCTGACGCATGTGATTTCGCCGGGATCTTCGTCGCCACGTTTTCGGCGGTTGGACCGCCGCGTGTACGCACCGCTGTGCCTGACCCTCGCGGCGCTAGCAGCACCAGCGGCGCGGCGGTGTCCAAGACGGGCGTAGGTAGACCTCGCCGGCAGGAGCGTCCGCGACGGACGAAGACCGGTCGCCCGGTCCTCCGGGACGAGTACGAGCGCGCGCTCCGGCTCCGCGCAGCGACAGGGCCTGCTGCGACTCCGTGGGCAGGTCGACTACATGGCGCCGTGTTCCAGGGCGCGCTTGAGCCGTCGATGGAAGCGACGGAACGCCAGCGCGGTCATCTGCTCCATCGCGCGATTGGCGATGCGCGCGCGGCCGGGCAGGTGGGCGAGTGGCGTGAGCGTCACGCGCGTGCCGCCGGCCGGCGTCGGCGCGAACTCCCAGCGACCGTCGACGGGCGGCCCCTCGACGACGCGAATGTGAAACAGCCGGCCGGGATCGTGCTCGACCACCTCGGTCAGCTCGACCCGCCGCCAGCCCATGGCCTTATGGACCTCGCGGAAGCGCGTTCCGGCCCGCACCGGTCCCTCCGTGAGCTGCTGCACCTCCTCGGCGTCCTGCCAGGCGGACAGCTTGGCGGGATCGGTGACGAAGGCGAAGACCTCGTCGGGCGGCCGCGCGATCTCAACCGTGGTGCTCGCCATGGCGCGACTCTACGGCGACCCCGCGGTGCGCGCAAGGACCCGCCCAGACCGCTCGGCGCATCGGCGCGCGCGACGACCCGGACGGCGCTGGATGCGCCCAGCAGTGGCTTTGCTGGGCAACCGCGCTACCGCTATGGACGAGTTCCGGGAGGCACTGGGTCGGACGAGGACGGAGAAGCAGCGGCACCCGGCCTTGGCTAGTTGCCGCTCGCCGAGCGCAGCGTGCTGAGATCTGTGCCGGGCTCTATGTTGCAGCCATGAGTGAGCCTTACTACGGCTGGGCCGTCGAGGCAGTCGATGGGCTGCGCTGGCTGGCGCATCTCGACGAGTAGGTATTCGCGAGCCCGCGTGAACGCCTCGGCCGCCGGGATCCGCGCGTAATCGACGTCGCCCACGTACGTTGGGCGACAACGACTGCGGTGACCGCGATTGATCTGTGCGTTGCGGAGGTAGCGGTCCGTTACTGCGCCGAGCCGTTCTGGAGCGAGCGAATGCCGGGGCTCGCCGTTGTGCGGAGCCTGCTGGCGGGGAAAGGCCCGCCCGCAGCCCGTGATTGGCTCGACGCCGTCGAGCGCGACCACGAGCACCAGGTGCTGCGGCGAGGGGCACGAGATCCTTTGGCCCACCGGTTCCTTGTAAGAACAGCCCTTATCGGGCCGGGACGGACTCCGTTCGAACTCGATCGTGAGGGTCCAGCCGAGGACCGACCCGTTGCTCGCGACGTGATTCTTCTCAGCCTTCGAGTCGCTACCCGGCACGTTGACGAGTTCGGCAGGACAGTCGGCGGCAGCTCCGCTGCCCCGCCGCCGCGACCCGCCTAGCGTCTGCGTTGATCGATGAGGTGCGGTCCACCGAGCGGCGCCGTGATCTCTCGTGCGGTCGTCCGGATCCAAGCGGGCGCTTGGGGTATACGGCCAGACTGCTCCTCTGGACGAGGAGCAACAGAGTAGGCGGACCGAAGGAGCCCCGCGAACGGCTTGGACGCGTGTCTTTGAGGCGTTGTGCACCGTTAGAATTCGGTCGTCCCGCTGGCGACTCGCATAGTCGTGCGTCCCGCATACGGCCCCGCGGCCGGCCGGCGACCGGCACATGAGACGGATCTGCCCAGCAAGCAGGAAGGATCTAGACCTCTGCATTGAGGTTAGCCTTGGCGTGTTGCCGGAGCGGGTGGTGTTGACACTGGACCTCCGTGACCGCGACGGAGATGACCACCACCTCGAAGCACTCCTCACGAGTCTCGAGACACGGCACCTCGGTCACGCGCTTCTGGACGCCATCGGCAAGGCCCAGAGGACGTGGCCCGTCAGCGTCCGTCCCAGCCATGAACACAAGCAAGACCTCTGCTTCGAGGTCACGCGATCCGACGAATCGGGTGCACCAGCGGTGGTGAGGCTGCGGGTCCGCGAGGCAAGTGGACGCGAGAGCAGCTTCCCCGTCTCGCTCGCTGTCACCGAGGCTCGTCAGCTTGGACACGCATTCCTCGCAGCCGCGAATCCTTCGCGACTCGCTTCCCACGACGACTAGCTCGTGCTCGACGTCCGGCGCAGCAGTCGCACCCGCTGCGCCGCCGCGACACTGGGTCTCCCACCAACGAGACTCCCGCCTCGGCCGCTAACCGCTCGGCGGGGCGCGCCCTCCGTACGTTACATTCGCGTCGTGAGACCATCTGCCCTGCGGTACCCGAGGCCGACATGTAGAAGGGGAATGTTGGCCGCGGTCGCCGCCTTGTTGCTGATTCCAGCGACCGCGAGCGCAGACGTACTCGTCAACGCGATCGAGCCGGCAAACGTCTCATGCGGGAAGTCTGTCACCTTGGGCGTGTGGTACCAGAGCTTCAGCGGTGGGCCCCGATGGGCGCACATGACGATCAAGAACAGCCGCGGCGCAGTCGTTTGGCACAAGAACGTCACTGCGACGACGAGCTGGCGCTATTGGCATTACAGGGGAATGTGTGGCGCTCGGTACGTCGTTGTGTACCAGACCGCCGGCGGCACAGCCAGGTTCCCTTTCCGCGTCAAACGGGGGTAGCAGAGGCTCGCCGCTGCGTCCTGCTCGGCGGGCGGCCGGAGTGACGCTGTGCGCGTGACACGCCGAGGTAGTCTCCTTTCCATTTCGACCGAATGCCCGTGCTCGTCTAAAGCTGCAGTCTCGTCGGACGCTCGGTTTCACGCGGTAGCGATCGCCGAGGCGGGTAGCCACTGACGAGCGCATTCGTGGCAAAGCGCAAGCCCGCGCTAGCCATCTCTCGGTGCTAGCTCGCGTGCCGTGGTTCGGCTAACTCTGAGTAGATCCGGAGTGGCCCCCGGAGCGCCGAAAGCGGCACTCCGGCGGAGCCCGACGCCGAGCCTGACGCGTGATCGAGATGCACCAGATGCGGAAGCCTGGCGGCCGCTGCGCTGCGTGATCGCCTTGACCCATAGCGCGGCAGCGTGGGAGAACGGTCGGCTGGCTTGTGCACATCGCTGACTCGGGAGCGTCGGCTGACTTTAGATGGCTGACAGCGCTCTTGGTGCATCGTCATTGAACGCCGCCGTCATCGCCCGGCGCTCTTTGCCGAGGGTCTTCGCGAATGGGCGGTACGTCCGTGTATCGACGCCTGAATGGCTCGCGTGGAACGGAGTCGGCGACGGCGTTTGCCGGGATGGCTTGCGTCTCGGATGTTTCGCTGGGCACCGAGAAAACCGCCCACGGTGCGCTGTGCGGGGTCGCCCTCCGGCGGATAATGTCGGGCCATGGGAGCCATCCATGCCGGCGAGGCTCGCGACGGCACCTACTGCGTGCTGGTGAGCCGGATCAGCGTCGCGGCGGTTCACGACCGGCCCCGGCGTGGCGCCGCTCGTGCTGCTCACGATGGGCTTGTGCGCAACGTGGCCAAGGCTCATCAGGGAAGTGAGGCGGTGGGTGCGGCTGATGGGTTGAGCTTCACCTTCCGGGGTGTTCGGCAGGCTTTACGGTGTGCGGTTGCCGTCCAGCAGGCGTTGTCGCCGACGGGGGGAGGTGAGCAGCCGCCACGGTTGGGTCTGCATGTGGGTGAGATGACCGTTTGCAATGGAGTTCTGGAGGGGCCAGTACTCGCTCTCGCGACGGAGCTGGCCATGGTGGCCCGCGGCGGGGAGATTCTGGTGTCGAGCCTGGTGCGGGAGATCGCGCGCGACTCTTTGGAGCTCCAGTTTGAGGAGGCACGGGAGGTGAAGCTGCCGGGTTCGGCGGGTCACCTGGTCGCTCACTCGGTGTGCTGGGGTGAGGGCAGCATGCCGAGGTTGCGGGTGGTGATCGCTGATGATGCGGCGCTGGTCCGCGACGGGGTGGCGGCTTTGTTGCGCGAGAGCGGGGTCGAGGTCGTGGCGACCGCCGGCGACGCTGGCGAGCTGTATGAGGCGGTCGGCCGTCATCGGCCAGATGTTGCGTTGATTGATATCCGGATGCCTCCGTCGTATACGGATGAGGGGTTGGCGGCGGCCGAGCACATCCGGGCGGCGTTTCCCGGCGTGGGAGTGCTGGTTCTCTCCCAGCATCTTGACGCGCGCTACGCCTTGCGAGTCTCCCAGGCCAATCCTGCTAGCACGGGGTACCTACTCAAGGACCGTGTGACCGACTCGCAAGTGCTCCTCGGCGCGCTGCGGCGGATCGCGGCCGGTGGATGTGTGATCGATGAGTCGATCGCTGAGGGCTTGGTGGTACGGGCTTCCGCGTTGGCGCGGCTGGATGAGCTGACCGAGCGCGAGCGCGGCGTGCTGGCGTTGATCGCCGAGGGCTTGTCAAACCGGGCGATCGCCGAGCGCCTGGTCGTCACGCCCAAGACGGTGGAGACTCATATCGGGCAGATTTTTCTCAAGCTCGGACTGCGCGAGGCGTCCGGCGAGGATCGGCGAGTCGCTGCCGTGCTGGCTTTCCTGCAGGTCGATCAACCTGGGTAGCTCGGCACCCATCCGCGGACGCACGCGCCACCGGCTTCGGGCTCCACCGCCAGCACACCCCCCAGTGCGGCGACGCGGGCGCTGGCGTGGGCGAGCGCGGGGCTCAACGCCTCCGCGGTGACGCCCTCGACTTGGATGGTGATATCAAGGTCCTCGTCGCGAGCGCGGATGGCGAGGCGCAGGGTCGCATACGGAGGGCGCGCGAGGGCGAGGCTGGCCGCCACGAGCCGGTAGGCGGCGGTTTCGGCCTCGGCTGAGACGCGTTGGCGTGGCAATGCCTCGGCGACGACTCGGCCTCCGGCGACGACGACCAGTGCGAGCACCGCTTCGGTTAGTCCTTCCTCGGCCAGCGCTGCGGAGTGGATCCCGTGCGCGAGGCGGCGTAGCTCGTTCTGGACCGAGCTCAGCCGCTGCCCGGCCCGGGCGAGCAGTTCGGCCTCGGCCGGCGGCGCGTTGTGTTGGGCGGCTCCGATGGCCAGGTTGAGGGCCAGTAGCCGCTGCTGGGCTCCGTCGTGTAGGTCTCGTTCGAGCCGGTGTCGCTCGCGTTCGCCGGCGGCGACCAGACGTGCGGTCGAGGCGCGCAACTCTGTCTGCTGCAGAAGCTGCGCGACGCGCAGCGCTTCACGCTCGAGTGCCAGTGACATCACGGGCGGCAGTTCGGCGACTGGCCGCGTGTCCGCGCCGTGCTCGAGCCAGGCCACCGTGCGGCCCTGGCGCTCCACGACTGTGCGCTCCCGTCCCGGTCCGGGCGCAGATGCCGGCGACCCGTCGGTGGTCACGGGTGTGCCCTGCTCGGGATCGGGAAACAGGAGCACGGCCGTTGAATCCCCGAGCGCCCGGGCGATCGCGCTGCGCACGTCATCGCCTTTGACCGAAGCGGCCAGCGTCAGGCGTCCCAGCGCTGCGCGCACGCGTGCTGCCCGCAGGGGACGCCAGCCGATTCCGCCGGCCAGGATCACGAGCGTCCCGGCGCTCAGCAGGCTCACGGTCCGCGCCGCCTCGTCGACCGGCCGCCCGCCGGCTGCGCGCAGATTAGCCAGCGCCGCGAGGGCGAGCACAGCGACCGCCGCAAGGGACACGGGCGCGGCCGCGTAGCGCGTCAATTGAGACCGCCCCAACAGTCGTCTCAGCACCCAGCCAGCGAGAACGACTTCCGCCACGACGGCCGCGCGCGGGCCCCATCGGCTGATCCACGCCCACGTGTCGGGAGCCCAGTGCACGAGCAGCAGATTGCTCGCGCATGCCGAGCAGCCCGCGCGAGCGGGATCAAAGATCAGCGTCGGCAACAACCCGAGCAGCCCGACTTGCACCATGTAGCCCATTAACGCGAACCCCCGATCCGCGCCACCGGCACGATGGCCGCCGGGATACAGAAGCGCGGCGTGGGCCGCTGCAGCCGGCATCAGCCCAGCGCCAAGGAGACCAGCGGTGAACAGCGCCGCGCCGGGGGCCGGCTCGGGAAGCACGTACAGCGCCAGGCCTGCGCTCGCTGCGAGCAGCGCGCCCGCCAACGCCAGTTCGCGACGGCGCACCACATCGACGGCGGCTGCCACCAGAGCGATCCCCGCCACCAGCACCACGACCGACGCGCCGACGCCGCCACCCAACACCGAGGCGTCGGGGTGTCCGCGCGCCTTGATCACCGACACGGCGACCAAAGCCGCCGCCGCGACGCACATCAAGTAAAGACCGCGCGGGCGCGTCATCACGCCATCCTCGCCTATCGTCTATCCGAGGGCCAGTCGTTCACACCAGAATCGGGGTCCTCCCTGGCGCCGAGCGGTCAAAGATCAGGGCCTGCCCCCGTGCGATCGGTGACCTGGACGTGCAGCATCGGAGTGATGGCGAGTTCGACCAATCCCTCCCACCTGAGCCGGTCGTGACATGCGGCCTTGGAACCTCTCGCGAGCACCCATCTCGCGCTCAGGTACACGCATCTGCGCGGAGCGAGGTCACGTAGGATCCGCTTCTACTGGCGGATCGGCTTTGACTACCCCGCGCTCTGCGCTGATGGTCCTGTCGCTATTGGTGGCGGCGTGCGTTGTGGGGGGTTGCGAGGCGGCGGCGCCGGGGGCCGGTCATAACAAGGCGGGCGCGGCGGTCGATTCGCCGCGGGTGCTGCGTCTGGAAGATCCAGATCCCAGCGATCCGGAGATGGTGTATCTGGCTCAGCAGATCCAGCGGCGCTCGCATGGGTCGCTGCGCGTGCAGGTCCTGGCCGACTATCAGTCCGCGTTGCCCAGCAACGAGGCGCGGTTGGCGCGCGCCGTCCGCGCCGGCCGAGTGGGGTTCGCTTTCGTGCCAGCGCGCGCGTGGCCGGCGGCGGGGGTAGCGCCGTTCGCCGCGTTGCAAGCACCATTCGCGATCGACACCTACCCCGCCGCCCGCGCGGCCGCGACGGGTCCCGCCGGCCGGCTTCTGCTCACGCAGCTCGCTGGAGCGGGGGTAGTGGGCCTGGCGCTCGTACCGATGGAACTACGCCGGCTGATGTCCGCCTCGCCGCTAACCAGCCTGGCGGATTTTCACGCCAAGCGGCTGCGCGAAACCGACAACGCAACCACCGCCGCTGACCTCCGCGCGCTGGGCGCCACACCGATCCAGGGTCTGACCGCTGGCGCGGTCGGTCAAGCGCTCGCGGCGCACCGCCTTGACGGCGTCGAGATATCGCCGGTCTACGCGCTCCCCAACGCCTACGCCAACAGCGCGCATGACATCACCGGCTACGCGCTCTTTGACAAGATGGACACCCTCGTCGCCAATCCCAAGGCGTGGAGCGGCTTGTCGGCGAGCCAGCAGGCCGCTGTCCGCCACGCCGCCGCCGACACAGTCAGCTACGCCGCCACCCTCCCGCAGCGTGACGCCGCCGACCTCAAACAGTTGTGCGGCGAGGGCGTCAGAGTCCTCTATCCCACCCCGGCGGAGCTACAGCACCTCGCGGCAGCGGAAACGACAGTCCTCGCTTCGCTTCGCCGCAGCCCGGCGACCGCTCGCGTGCTCGCGCTGCTGCAGGCCACCCCCGGCGCGGGTCCGCACACGCTGAGCAGTCCGCCGGGATGCGGCTCGGCGGCGCACACGCCCCCCGCCGTCTATGCCGGACCGAAAATCCCCAACGGAACGTACGTGAGCACCGACACAGCCGCCGACTTCCAGAAGGGCGGAGTCTTCGGCCCGGACTGGAGCAAGGCGATCACCTGGACGATGAAGATCACCCGCGGCCATTGGTACGAGACGCAAAAGCCCGACTACCCCGACCAGGGACCACTTGGAGGGCCTCTGCTCTATCACAAACGCAACGTCACGTTTGTCTACGTCAAGCAACTCCCTAACAGCACCCCGACTCCGGCGCCGGAGACGGTGCGCTGGAGCTATTTCCAGGGCCAGCTCACATTCACCATCGTCAACGTCGCGGACCCGGGATCGCGAGTCTCCTACATCGGACACCCCTGGCTGAAGATCAGATGAGCCGCGCCTGGACGCTCGCCGGCGTGGTCGCGGCTGGTGCGCTGGGCGCAGAGATCGCCGCGCCCGCGGGAACACCGGCGCTCGCGGGTCTCGACGCGCTGGTTGCCGTCGCATTTGCCGCGAGTGGCGGATGGGTCGCGCGAGCGTCGCCGCGGGTTGGCGGGCTCGCGGTGGGCGTGGCCGCGGCCTGGGGGCTCGGCACGCTCGCGGGATTGGCGGCAGTCCCGGGATACCTAGCCGGCGTGGCCGTGCTGCTGCACCGCGCGCCGCTGCTGCTCCTGCTGCTCGACTATCCCGGTCACCAGCGACAGAGTCCGGCGACCCGCGCGCTCGCATTCACGGCCGGCCTCGCGCCATTCGCCCCTAGCGCGGCCGGACCGACGGTCACCGCGGCGGTCGCAGCGCTCGTCGCGCTCACGGTTGCGGCCCGCGCGCGGCGGGCCTCTCTGGTCGCGCGTCCGCAGATGGCCGCGGCCGCTCTCGCAGCCGCCTCGGTCGCGCTCGCAGCCGCTCTGGGCGCCGCAGACGTCGGCGCTCCCACCGAGCTGCTCGTCATCTACGACCTCGTGCTTATCGCTACCGCTATCGGCCTGCTCATACCGCTCGCGGTGGGAAGATGGACCGCCACCGCCACCTCGCGACTAGTCGTCGAGCTGGGCTCCGGACCCGGTGAGGGGCCGCTGACTACTCGCTTGGCGCAAGCGCTCCGCGATCCCCGCTTGGAACTGCGCCTGCGCCTCCCAGACGGTGAATGGGTCAACGAGTCGGGGAGTCCCGTCGCCGCGCCGGCACCCGACAGCCCGGAGCGGATCAGCACCCGCCGCGTCACCGGTGACGGAGCCGAGATCGCGCTGCTGCACGACCCGTCGGCGCTCCCGGACCGTGCCGTCGCCCAATCCGCCGTGCTAGTCGCGGGGACAGCGGTTGACAACGCGCGCCGCGACCGGGAGGTTCGCGGCCGCATCGCGGACCTGCGCGAGCTGCGCCAGCGGTTGTTGGACGCCGCCGATCAGGAACGTCGCGAGCTCGAGCTCGAGCTGCGCTCGGGGGCGCTGCGCGAACTCGAGGAGATCGACCTGCTGCTTTCCCAGTTGCCCGGCCCGCTCGCAGACAAGCTCCGGCGCGAGGTTACGACAGCGGGCTCAGAGCTCGTCGATCTGGCCAACGGGCTTCACCCGGCTGAGCTCCTGCGAGCCGGTCTGGGCTCGGCGCTCGCGGACATCGCTGAGGGCGTCGGGATTCCGGTGGAGCTCCAGATCACCGACTGGGCGGGACAAACACCGCCAGCAGCAGCCGTCAGCGCCTACTACCTCGCCGTCGAGACGCTCGCCAACGTCACCAAACACGCGGGCGCATCCCGCGCCCGCGTCGAGCTCACCATCACCGAGCACGACCTAGTGCTGCGCGTCAGCGACGACGGCAAAGGCGGCGCCGATCCGGAGGGCAGCGGACTACGCGGGTTACGCGACCGCGCGTCAGCCGCGAACGGCCACCTCCGCGTGCACAGCCCACCCGGCGCAGGCACACTCGTTGAGGCACGACTATCGCTCACGCCAGACGCTCCAGCCCGCCTGACCACGCCCGCCGACGAGCGACCACCGCCGTCACCCCGTCGTTCTGACGATGCGGGTGGAATCTACCGGCGCTCCGTCTGACATGTCCGCCCCGATTCCGAGCCTCGCACCGTCAGCGCGCTCAGGGTATGCCCGGAGATGCGGTTGTCATAGACCAGGGTACGCCCGGATGCGCCACATGAGTCAGGCCGGGAGGATCGGTCCATGACAAATCCCCGCCTCGTCACGACCGGCCGGCGGCTCCTGACCGCCGCACGCCCCACTCCGAGCAACGCCGCGGTATCTCGACCCAGTAACAAGCCGAATCGACCGTCATCAATGCTGATCGCCCTCGGTATGACCATGACTTGCGGGGTGATCGCCGTCGTGGGCCTCAGCCCATCCGGGGCCATGGCTGCGACACCGTGTGGCAGTGGCAGCTCGATCCGCGCCGCCTGCTCCGCCCGCCCGGCCGGCGTCCACCTTCAAAGCCGAGGCCGCCGGCTCTTTCAGGCGAGCGAAGCCCCGGCGTCGGCGAGCAGTCCATTCGCCGCCACCTCCGCGCCTGGCCTGGCGGCCGGCGCAGGCCCGACGAGTCCGTTTGCGAGCGGGTCGCTCGACGCGAGCGGGCCTGGCGGCTTCGGGGCCGCGCTAGTGGGGTCAGCACCGGTCGGCAAAGGCCCGTCGATGCTCGCTGTCGACGCTGCGACCCACACGATCTACGTCGCGAACGGCAACAACTTCAGCGGCACCCCCGTCGGCGGGAACACGGTCTCAGTGATCGACTCGCGCCACTGCAATGCGAAGGCCGTCTCGCGCTGCCGAGGGCCGTGGCCGACGGTCACGGTCGGGAACCTGCCCAGCGGGATCGCGATCGACGAACGCACCGACACCGTGTACGTCACCAATGTCGCCGACGGCACAGTCTCGGTGTTCAACGGCGCGACCTGCAACGCCCTGGACACGGCAGGCTGCGGACAGTCGCCAGCGACCGTCCCCGTCGGGTCGGGCCCGATCACCGCCTTCGCCGATCCGGCCAACCACACCGTGTACGTACAAAATTACGGTAGCTACGCGCTCCCTGGCCTGCCCGGCAGCACGACCGTCTCGATGATCGACAGCGCGACCTGCAACGCAACCGAACTCGACGCCTGCCCAACAACCGCTCCCCCGACGGTCGACGTCGGAGCAGCGCCGAATGACGTCGACGTTAACCAAGCTACCCACACCGTCTACGTGACCACGATCGGAGCACGGAACGGCTGGTCGGTGTTCGACGCGAACTCGTGCAACGCCACCAAGCAGACGGGCTGCGGGACAATCGGCTACCTGGCAGGCGATCCGACCGGCCCGAACGCCGGCAAAGTCGACCCAGCGACCAACACGCTGTACTCCGCCAACTACGACAACACGATCTCGGTGTTCGACGTGAGCGATTGCAACGCCAACGATCTGGCGGGCTGCGCCACCGACACACCCGGAACCGTGACCACGTCAGCGCAGGCGCCCTTTGAGACGGACACGTGGCTTGTCGTCGACGCGGCCCTGCACACCGTGTACGTCGTCTACCAGAAGGACGACGCACTGATCGTGGTCAACACGAACGCCTGCAACGGAAGCCATCTCGCCGGGTGCGCGGCGCTGAACCCACCCGAGATTCACACCGGCACCGACCCCGAGTCGGTCGCGCTGGACCCACGGACCCAGACGATCTACACGGCAAACCAGCTCGATAACGACGTCTCAGTGATCGACGCTACGCGCTGCAACGCGCACACCACCAGCGGCTGCCGCCATCGCGCACCCGAAGTACCGATCCCGGGGGGAGCCCTGGCCGCCGATCCCGCCGTGCACACCACCTACGTCGCGACCAGCAACACCGCTGTCGCGATGATCAACACGAGCGACTGCAACGCCCACCATTCGGCCGGATGCTCCGCAACACCACCGACCGTCACCGTCGGAACCTACCCGTCTGCGATCGCCGTTGACCGCCGCACGCACACCGTTTACGTCGCCAACCAGGGCACCGGCCCGACCGGCACGGTCTCGGTGCTCGACGCGCGCGCCTGCAACGCGACTGCCTCGGCCGGCTGCTCCACGGTGTCCACGCTGCAGGTCCCGGGGGGAAACCCCGACGACATCGCGGTCAATCCCGCGACCGGCACGGTCTACGTCGCCACGATCACCAGCAGCGGCCCGAACCTGATCTCCGTGTTCAACGGCGCGACGTGCAACGCCACCAACACCGCCGGATGCGGCCAAACCCCCGCGACTGTCACGTTCGGAGACTCGGGAGCCGGAAACGGCGGGTCGGTCGGTTACCTCGCCGTGGATCACGCGACTAATACCGTCTACGCGACCAACATCGTGCTCGGCCACCCGTTCGGCGGCGACAGCGTGTTCGTGATCGACGGCGCGACCTGCGACGCGACGCACAGAACCGGATGCGGCCAGACGCCCGCGACCGTGACGCTCGGGTCTGACTCCCTGGGGATCGCGTACAACCCCTGGGGGATCGCGGTCGACCAAGCCACCGACACGATCTACACCGCGAACATCGCCGACGGCGAGGGTCCGGGCACCGTATCGGTCATCAACGGCGCCACCTGCAACGGCCACGACACCAACGGCTGCGGCCAGACCCCAGCCATCGCCCCAGCCGGCTTCGGGGCGGTCGGCATTGCCGTCGACCGCACGACCCATTACGTGTACGTCACCAACACCGAAGACACCAGCGTCAGCGTGATCGACGGCGCCAAGTGCAACGGCACCGACACCAGCGGCTGCAGCCATACGCCAGCCAAAGATTCGGTGGGCGACTACCCCGGCTCGATCGCCATCGACCCGGCCGTCCGAACCGCGTACGTCGCAGACGGCGACGGCGTCTCGGTCATCCGACTCACCCGCTGACACAAAGCGACGTTGCTATGGCGCGACGTTACCGGCCGCTTCCGGTTTCAGCGGTGAGGGGCCACTACCCGACGGAGACCCGCGTCGATGCTCTGGGTGCATCTCGACACGCAGTCTGGCTCGGCCTCGGGCCCGCAGGAGTGCCGCTTTCGGCGCTCCGGGTCACTCCGGATCTACTCAGAGTTAGCCGAACCACGGCACGCGAGCTAGCACCGAGAGACGGTTAGCGCGGGCTTGCGCTTTGCCACGAACGCGCTCGTCAGCGCTTGCGTCGCCGGACGATCGCTTGGCGCGAAAAGCAAGCGTCCGGCGGTGACGCCGTCCTGGCCACGGTTCCGGGGCTGCCGCAGGCCGTCCATAGCGGCAGTCCCGCCGTATTTGAGCGACCGGCGGCCCGGACGACTAAGTCGTGGGGCGGTGACGCTGTCCGTGCGGAGATCGGTCACCACATGGGCGACGCACAGCGCCGCTGAGACATCGGCGAGGTCGGGCACGCGCACACACCACGGAATTGCCTGGGGACCGGGCAGTTCACAGCCCAGGACCGCTTCTCCGAAGCGTGCAAGCTCGGCGGCGTTGAGGGCGGACTTGTCATCGCGTCGCTGGTCGGTGCGGAACTCTCGCGCCCAGTCAGGCTCTACGCCTGCTCCGGAATGGGCACAGTATGAATCAGGGCGATCTTCCAATCCCCATCGTGGAGGCGAAACAGGAGCGACGTCGGCGCGGAGATGGAATGCTGCTGACCGTCCATCGTGTAGGTCTGATCGAGTACGAAGGTGGCCAGCCCGACATCTCCCCAGACGGTTTCTTGGACGCCACTCATCCGCGACTGTACATCTGAAACGGTGTCTTTGAGCTGCGACATATATGCCTCGATCGCGGCTCGCCCGCGAGTCCATCCGCGTGTGATCTCGTCCACACTCTGGGCGTCGTCGGTCAGCATCGCGCCGAGGCTATCGAGGTCCATCGAATCTAGGAGCTCGAGCATGCGCTCGGCTCTCTGCTCGAGTGAGGCGCCTGTGCGTTCGGTCACGCTATCTCCTTCTGGACGAGTTAGCCGAACGCTACCTTCAGCGCAAGCACATATGTAACCCCTTGCCACGCTGCCGCTTTCCATGCTCAGCAGCACTCTCGTGCTGGGCGCACAACCTCGCCGTGACGGCCGATGAGACGGCCGGCGTGGGTGTGTGATCGGCAGCGAACTGTCGGTGAATGGACCCTCATCTCGCTGGTGCCAGCGAGCCTGCGGTTCCGGGCGGCCGTCAAGGGCACGGCCCGGTCCCGCTCCGCAGGGCGTGGCCCCCATCCGGTGCCCGATTTGACCGTGCGAGAGTTGAACCGGCCGACGCTCGCTGGGAGCCATCCGAACCGGGGCCGATGATTACGGTGGAACCCGATTCGGCGGAGGTCCGGAGATGGCCACAGATGAGCAGAAGCACCGCGTACCAGCGGCGCTTCGGCCCCGGGTAAGCGAGATCATCGAAATGTCTGATGGGGTGTGCGCGAGGCGGCTCGATGCTGAGTACGCCGTTCTCTGTCGTCGCCTTGTTGCGAAGCTAGCGCGCAAGCGTCCGTCGCCGATCGCGCGCGGCGAGGCCCGGGGGTGGGCCGCCGGCGTGATCTATGCGATCGGGCAGAACAACTTCCTGTGCGATCCGACCCAGACGCCGCACCAGTCGGCCGACCAGCTGAGCGAGCTGGTCGGTGTGCCGAAGAGCACGATGGCCGCGAAGGCCAAGCGGATCCGCGACCTGGTCCAGCTGGACGCACCGATGGACCCGGAGTTCTGCCGCGCCGAACTGCTCGCCGGCCACCCGCTCGTGTGGCTCGTCGAGGTCAACGGTCTGATCGTTGACGCGCGCATGCTGCCGATTGAGCTTCAGGCCGAAGCACAACGGCTCGGCCTGATCCCGAATCTCCCACTCGACCAGGCGGCGTAAACCCGAGCTCGACAGCCGTCACTGCGGCTCAAGAAACGGCGAGCAGAGGCCTGGCCGCGGCCGACGCGCGGTTGTGCCGCACGACTGCTTTTGCTCTCGCGCCAGCACACGCGGCGCTATCGCAATGGCGACGTTCCGATCCTCCGCAGTGGACCTGATCAACACACACCCGACGATCGAGTTCGTCCGGGAGAAGCGTTGTCAAGCCCACGAAGTCTTCGACCGGCGATCGTAGGAGGCCCTGGTCCTCTCGCGGCGCTCGCTGAGGGCGCACATGCGGCGCTCGAGCTCTGCGGCGCGCTCCGCGATGTGCTCCTCCTCGACACATGGCCAAGCGCCGCGTGCGGCCGAGTCAACGGCGGACGGCTCATGTGACCCCTTTGGTAGCGCCGTAGCTCAGAGCCGACAAGTAATCAGGGCCGAAATATTTCGTCGCCGCGAGGGACCTACGGCCCTCTGATCCGGTACTTATGTTATGCCGCACTTTCCGAGCATTCGAGAGCCGAGATGGACCCGACGAGCTTCTACCGCAGCCGATTTCCAATCACCGGCGCGCGAGCGTGGCTCGGTCCCGGTGCGGCCCTCATCAAAAGCCGCGCGGGGAAATGAGCGCAAGGCCGGGCAATTCCCTCCTCGCCGTGTTTCTCGAGTCGCTCGCGCAAGCCGACGATGCCGTAAAGCGGGAGCTCGCGGCGTATCTGAGGCCGTACCTCGCTGATAGCCCTGGCCGACTGCTCGACGCGAGCGAGAAGGCCCGGCAGCTTGGCCTCCACCCAGAGACGCTGGTGAAAATGGCGCGCGCCGGTCGCTGCAGAGGTGCCATCAAGGTGGGGCGGGAGTGGCGGTTCCCGACCGAGAGCCTCGAGATCTTGCCCCCGGCGCATGAAGGCGCTCCCGCCTCTTCAGATTTGCCGGCTGCTCTCCGGCGGGCGCCGACGACCGTCCGCGGCTCTGTTGCGGCGATTCGCGGGCATCGTTAGCGTGCGTCCGCTTGACTTGCACGTTACGTATCTGTAGCGAGAAGGATGCCGGCACACGGGAGCACGGGCAGATTGATCGCGGGAAACGTGGCGTTGTGACTACGGAGGGGCAGCACGCACTTGTCCAGCTCCGCCGTGAGGCGTGGCGGGTCGAGGTATCTACGCCTCGGCGCGGCTGGCTTCCACGTTGGGCACAGGAGCATAGGCTCGACGTCGGGGACTTAGCCAGCCCGTTCGGGATCAACGGGGCATGCAACCGGCGGCGCTATGCCAGCCAGCGCGCGTCATGAGCGTCGAGCGTGATCGGAACGGAAACGGCTGGGTGACCCGCTGGCGCGAGTCAGGCCGCCAAAACCCGCGTTCCCGGCTATTCGCGCTGAAGCGCGACGCGGAGGCTTTCGACCGAGAGGTGAAGCGCCGAGGCCAGCTCGGACCGCTCGCCGTTCAGCAGCTCACGGCACGCGGCGGCCCGACGCTTGGTCAGTGGATCGTGGAGCGCTGGGCCCCCGAGCATGCCGTGACACTCGAACAGTCGACACGCGACCGCTACGCGAATGTGCACGCTTGCCATGTCGCTCCACGACTCGATGACGTACCGCTCAACGAGTTCACGGTCGCGCGGCTGCGCGGATGGCAGGCGGAGCTTGTCAAGGCCGGCGTGAATCCCGGCACGATCCACAAGGCCCGAACGTTTCTCTCGAGCGTCCTGCGTCACGCCGCCGAGAGCGAGGCAATTCCCGGCAACCCGCTATCACTCGTCCGGCCGCCGAAAGGGGTGCAGCGGGACGCTGTGCAGCCGCTCGCGCCCGGGACCGTCGAGACGATCCGCCGCGCCCTGCTGGACCCGCCGGCGCGCGAGGTAGCCGCCTCCCGCCCTGGGCAGCGGAATCGCCGCCGCTACGAGATGCCGGCGCCCGGCACGCCAGAGACTCGTCAACGGGACGCGCTGATCGTTTCGCTGCTTGCCTACGCCGGGGTTCGCCCCGGCGAGCTGCGCGCGCAGCGCCTCGGTGACGCGCGCGAGAAGACGCTACTGGTCGAGCGCGCGGCCAACCCGGACGGGACGATCAAGGCGACAAAGAACGAGCAGCGCCGGGCCGTGCGGCTGCTCGCGCCGCTCGCGCAGGACTTGCGTGAGTACCGGCTCGCGATCGGCCGCCCTGCCGACGCCAGCCTCCTCCTGGTCGATGACCACGGTGAGGCGTGGGACAAGAGCGCCTGGCAGGTGTGGCGCGTCGACCGCTGGGCCCCTGCGTGCCGCGCGGTCGGCCTGGACCCCGTGCCGAGGCCCTATGACCTGAGACACAGCTTCGCCTCGCTTCTGCTGGCCGAGGGGCGTCAGCCGCTTTACGTGGCCAAACAACTGGGGCACTCCCTGGCGGTGCTGCTGTCCACCTATGCGCACCTGATCGACGAGTACGCCGACCGCCAGCCGATCGACGCCGAGGCCGAAATCGCTAAGGCGCGCAAAGCTCGTGTGCTGAGAGTGTGTCGTGGCGCCTAACGATCTTCCGCTGACCACGATTGCTAATGAGAAAAGCCCTGCTTTAGCAGGGCTTTTCTGTAGTACCGCTACCGGGATTCGAACCCGGGTTTCCGCCGTGAGAGGGCGGCGTCCTAGTCCCCTAGACGATAGCGGCGGGGAACGTTCGTTCGGCCTGCGGCGGAACGGCTCACCAGCTTAGCGTGCAGCCTTAACGCCGATGCACGGTCCGCGAGCCGGCGCCAGCTCCTCCGTCCGGTATGGGTGCGAACATACGTTTGGTTCCGGTCCACCCCCCCGATGACCGCGACAATTGCTAACTTCTCCCGTCCCGCGGCTGTGGCGGAATCTGGTAGACGCGCACGGTTCAGGTCCGTGTGGGCTCACGCCCGTGGAGGTTCGAGTCCTCTCAGCCGCATGGATGGGATGACGGCCGCATGCATTCGCGCGCGACGGTCCGCGACTGGATCCGGGGCATCGTCCCGCATTGCGCCGATGCGGGCAGCTGTGACCGTTGCCTCGGTCACCACGATCTCGACGCCCTTCCGTCGGAGTACGTCTATCTGCTTGGCCTGTATCTCGGCGACGGTGCCTTTCACACCCACCCGCGTGACGTTTACAAGTTGCGGATCATCCTCGATGCTTCGTATCCCGAGATCGTGGCGAGCGCGCGAGAAGCTGCCCAGATCGTCGCCGGAAAGGCCGGGGCCTACCTGCGCTCCGATCACTGCGTTGAGGTTTTCTCATACTGGCGCCAATGGGTGTGCCACTTTCCCCAGCACGGCCCAGGCCTGAAGCACGAGCGCCCCATCGTGCTCGCCGCCTGGCAGCAAGCGCTGATCGAGCGCTGCCCGGAGGACCTGACCCGCGGGCTTATCCAGTCCGACGGCTGCCGGTTTCAGAACATCGGGCGTCGCGACTGGTCTCAGCCACGGTACTCATTCACCAACCACTCGGCCGATATCCGCGCGATCTTCCGTGCGACTTGTGAGCGTCTCGGGGTGCGCTGGACCGAGGCCAAGCCATACACAACCGATGTCTCTCGAGCAGCCGACGTCGCGCGGCTCGACCAGTTCATCGGGCCGAAGCGATGAGAATGGCCGCCGCCTCGTCCGTGACCAACATCGGCAGGCGGTCGCCTCAGTGGCGACTGTCACGGTCGCACGTTGACCCGCGCGACCGGCCGCTCAACGCGGACCCGGCTACAGCCAGCCGCGCTCCTCGGCCACCCGCACCGCCTCGCCACGGTTGCGCGCGTCGAGCTTCTGCATGACCGACGAGAGGTGGTTGCGTACGGTGCCCGGCGACAGGTACAACGCGCCGGCCAGCTCGGCCACCGTGGCGTGGTTGCGGCTGGCGGCGAGCACCTCGCGCTCGCGCCGCGTCAGCGGGGACTCGCCCTGCGAGAGCGCGGCGGCCGCCAGGCCCGGATCGACCACCCGCTCGCCCCGTAGGGCGCGCCGGATCGCCGAGGACAGCTCGCCCGCCGGGGCGTCCTTGAGCACGAACCCCGACGCCCCGCCCTCCATGGCCCGGCGAAGATATCCCGGGCGGCCGAAGGTGGTCAGGATCAGCACGCGGCAGTCGGGCAGCTCGCGCGCCAGCTCCTCGGCGGCATCCAGACCGGTGGCGCCCGGCATCTCGATGTCCAGCAGGGCGATGTCGGGTTGCGCGGACAGAGCCGCCGTCAGCACCTCGTCCCCGCGCGCGACCTGGGAAACGACCTCGATGTCGGGCTCCAGGCCGATCAGGGTGGCCAGCGCGCCCCGGACCATGCTCTGGTCCTCGGCGATGAGCACGCGGATCACGAGCTCGCCACTGGCACGGGGATCGACACAGCGAGGCGGAAGCCACCGCCGTCGGGGAGGCGGCCTGCCTCAATCCGGCCCCGCAGCTTTTCCGCGCGCTCGCTGAGCCCCGCGATCCCATGGCCGGCGTGACCGTTGGCCCCACCCAGACCGACCCCAACGCCGGCGCGGGCGCCGACGCCAACAGCCGGGCCGCCGCCGTCGTCCACCACTTCGACCGCCGCATCCTCCATGCCCGCCTTCACGGTCACAACGCAGTGCCGCGCGCCGCTATGACGAATGACGTTCGTCGCCCCCTCGCGCACCGCCCAGGCCAGGACGGCCTCCACGTCGGGATCCAGCGTGACCGGCGCGCGCTCGAACTCGGCCTCGATGCCCGCCGCCGACAACGCCACACGCGCCCCCTCGAGCTCCTTCTCCAGAGTCGGCTGCCGGTAGCCGCTGACCGCCTGGCGGACCTCGCGCAGCGATTCGCGCGCCACCCGCTCGACGTCGGCGACCTCCCTGGCGGCGCGCTCATCGTCGAGCCCCATCAAGCGCCCGGCCAGCTCAGCCTTGATGGCGATCACGGACAGGCTGTGCCCCAGCAGATCGTGCAGATCGCGCGCGAAGCGCTCGCGCTCGGCGGCCACCGCAGTCAACGCCAGCTCGGCCCGCGCCTCATTCAGCTCTTGGTTGCGCATCCGCAGGTCGCGCATGAGCACGAGGAGCAGGCCGATGCCGACGGCGCTGGCGGCAAAGCCGCCGCCTGCGCCGCCGCCGCCCCCGGCGATCACCGTGGTCCCGAAGGCCAGCGCGGCGCACAGGATCACCGCGGGCATGCCCACGTCTGAGGACACGACCAGCCCGATGCACGCCGCGCAGTAAGTGAACAGGAAGCCCCAGCTGGGACGGTCGGCGAGCGTCAGCACGATGGCGAGCGAGAGCAGCACGCCCGCCAAGGCCAGCGAGCGCCAGTAGGCCTGCTCCTCGAACCACGTCAGTACCAGCCAGACGTAGACGCCGGAGAACGCCACCGCGCCGGCGACGGCGAGGATGTGCTCGGTGGTGGACCCGGTGTTGGTGATCGCGTCCACGACCGGGACCACGATGAACACGCCCCACACGCCCAGCCCGAGAAGCCGGGCGCGACCCAGAGGCCGCTGCGCATCCCCGCGATCGGCCCCCCAGCGCGCGCGGATCACGCGCGGCGTGGCCCACGGCGATTCGCGCATGCACTCACCGTCCGTCCGCGCCCGCAGGAGGCGACCCGGCGAGAGCCGGCGCAGCAGTCGCGTCACGCAACGTCACCCATCGGTTGCTGGAGGAATCGAAGCATCAGGAAGATCCCGACCACGGTCCAGATCGCCAGTACCTTGATGTCCTGGCCGCTGAGCGCGACGCCGTGATGGCGGGGGTCGAATACGTATTGCAGCCCGCTGGCCAGTGCTTTGATCGGGAACAGGCCGGCGATCGTCTTGAGCGCCTGGGGCAGCGAATCGATCGGGAACCAGATGTTCGAGATGAAGGTCAGCGGCAGGATCATCAGGTTGACCACCACCGGCGCCGCCTCCGCGTTGGGGATGAAACGGGCGATCCCGATCCCCAGCGTGGTGAACGCGGCCGTGCCGAGCAGGAGCGTGATGATCAGCCCCGGAAGCGCCCCGGCGCGGAAGTGCAGCCCCCACACCGCGGTGCCGAGCCCCAGCACGACGATCGTCATCGCCATCATGATCAGGAACGTCGAGCCGATCCGCGCTGCGATGTACGCCCACCGCGGCAACGGCGTGCCCTGCATGCGCTTCAGGATGCCCTGATCGCGCAGGATGGCGGTCCCGATCGCCAGGTTCACGAACGTCGTGGCGATCACGCCGTAGGCCAGGATGCCCGGGACGAAGAAGTCGTTGTAGGGGATCCCCCCGCGGGTGGAGATCGTCTGGCCCCCGTCCAGCGAGGCGAAGATGGCCAGGAACATGATCGGGAAAACGAACGTGAAGATCCCGCGACCGCGGTTGCGCCAGTACGCACGCTGTTCGTAGCGGATCTGCCACGCCGTCAGGCCCAGGTCGCGGCGGAACGTGGAATGCGGGACGGTGCTCATCGCGAAGCCTCCTGAACCTCGGAATTGTGCTCGTTGGCCCCGGTCAGCTCCAGATAGATGTCCTCGAGCGTCGGCTGGGTCACGGAGAAAGAACCGAGGTCGATGTCCTGGTCCAGCGCCCACGTGGTGACGATCTGAGCGGCGCGGACCGGCTCGCGCGTCTGGATGAGCACGCGGTCAGCCTGAGCCTCTCGGTGCTCCGCCGGTATCTCGGGGACGTCCGCGAGCCCCATCCCGTCCGGGAGCAGGAACCGGATCTCGGCCGGACGCAGGTCCCGGCCGCCGATCTCCTCCGGCCGCCCCGAGGCGATGATCTGGCCGTCGCGCATGACCGCCACGCGGTCGGCGAGGAACTGGGCCTCGTCCATGAAGTGTGTGGTGAGAAAGACCGTCTTGCCCAGTTGGCACAGCGAGCGGATCGTCGACCACGCCTGGCGGCGCGCCGCGGGGTCAAAGCCGGTGGTCGGCTCGTCCAGGAAGATCAGCTCGGGATCGCCGACGAGGGCCAGCGCCAGGTCCAGGCGCCGGCGCTGGCCGCCGGACAGCGCCTTGGCGCGGGTGTCGCGCTTCTCGGTCAGCTCCACCAGCTCGATGACCTCGTCCACCGGGCGGTTGCGGGCGTGGTAGCGCCCGTACATCTCGATCAGCTCAGCCACCGAGAGGTCGGGCTGCACGCCGCATGCCTGGAGCACGATGCCGACCTGCTCACGCAGGGTGCGGGCCGCGGTGGCCGGGTCGATACCGAGCACCCGGGCATCGCCTCCCGAACGCGCCCGGTAGCCCTCGAGGATCTCTACGATTGTGGTCTTCCCGGCGCCGTTGGGGCCCAGCAGGCAGAAGACCTCGCCGCGCCGGACCTCGAAGCTGACCCCGTCCACCGCCGCCAGCTCGCCGTAGGACTTGCGCAGGTCACGGACATCGATCGCCGGCCCATCTGTGGAAATCTGGTTCATGGCACGCAGCGTAAGTCTCGACCGGCCCCCGCGTAAGTGCCGCCCCGCCGAAATCGTCTATGACATCTGTCATGCGCTCCAGCGCTCGATCACGGGCGTCTCGCGCTCGTGACCGAGGACGCCGAGCGAGCCGGCCTCCAGCTTGAAGCGGGCGCCGGCGGCCACCTCCATCTCCAGCCAGCGCGCCGTGAACACCCGCAGGACGTGGCCATGGCCAAAGGCGAGCCCATCGCCGGAAACAGCGGCGAACCGCGCCAGGACGCGATCCACGCGCGCGCCGATCTTCAAGGGCGACTCGCCCCCCGGACACCCGTCCCGCCACAGCCACCACGACGGGTTGGACTCGCGGATCTGGGGCGTCGTCAGCCCCTCGTACTCCCCGTAGTCCCACTCGCGCAGATCGTCGGTGATCTCGGCAACATCACTGAAGCCGGCCAGCTCGCACGTCTCCCGGGCCCGCCGCAGCGGGCTGCAGAGCACCAGCGCATATTCCCGTCCCGCGAGCTTGGTCCGCAACTCCCCGCCGGCCTGCTCGCGCCCCTCGGGGAGCAGAGCCAGGTCGGTGCGACTCGTGTGCTGCCCAGACTTGCTCCACTCGGTGGCGCCGTGCCGGGCGATGTAGACGTCGTCAGCCATGACCGGTCCCTCCTGTTCGCTCCATTTCCTCCACCTTGGCCCGCCGCCGGACGTGGCGCTCCTCGAAAGAGACCTTGGCCTGCAGGAACGTGAGCACGATCTGGGCCGCCACCTCGACGCCCACGACGCGCCCGCCGAGGCACAGGACGTTGACGGCGTCGTGCTCGACGCCCTGGTGGGCGGTGTAGGTGTCGTGAACGGTGGCCGCCCGGACGCCGCGGACCTTACATGCGGCCACCGAGACGCCCGCGCCCGATCCGCACACGATGATTCCGCGTTCGGCCCGGCCCGACGCGACCGCCTGCCCCACCTCCAGCGCTTTGTCGGGGTAGTCGATCGGGTCGGGGCGATCGGTCCCGAAGTCCAGGATCTCGTGCCCGTCCGCGGCGACGACGCCCAGCAGGCGCTCGCGCAGCACGTACCCGGCGTGGTCAAAGCCGCAGGCGACGATCATGGGTCCTGAACTATCAGATCCTGGTTGCGAGCGGGCGCCTTGGTGTCGCTGAGCTCGTGGGCGGCGAGGAGGGCCGCCCCCAGCACCCCGGCGCGGACGCCGTGGCGAGCCACGCGAATCGTCGTCTGGGTGCCCAGTCCCGGGAGCACGTACGCGGCCGCCGTGCGCTTGGCCGGCTCCAGCAGCAGGTCGCCGGCGCGTGCCGCGCCGCCGCCGATCACCACCTCCTCGGGGTCGAAGATGTTGATGGCGTTGGCGATCCCGATGCCCACCCGCTCGCCCCACAGCTCCACCAGTCGCGCGGCCACGGCATCGCCCGCCTGCGCCGCGTCCACCGCCTCGACCCCGCTCACCTTCCTGCCCTGGGCGCGCAGGCGCCCGAGCGCCGAGTCCGGCTGCTCTGCGGCGGCGCGCTCCACCATCCCGTCGAGCGCGTGACCCGCGGCCACGCGCTCGAGCGATCCCTTCTGGGGGAACCGGCCGGCGTCGGGCACCGAGCCCGAGAGGTCCATCCCGACGATCGTGTGGCCGAGCTCTCCGGCGCCGCCGGTGGCCCCGCGGTAGATGCGCCCGCCCAGCACGAGCCCGCCACCCACGCCGGTGCCGACGGTGATCATGACCAGGTCGCGGGCCACCATTTGCAGCTGGTCGTCGTGGGCCTCGGCGAGCGCGGCCACGGTGGCGTCGTTGTCCACGAACACCGGGGCCCCCAACCGCTCGCCCAGCACCTCGCGCAGCGGGACGTCAGCCAGAGGCACGTTCGCCGAGGAGACGACGCGCCCCGTCTCGAACTCGACGATCGAGGGCACGCCCAGCCCCACCGCGTCGAGCTCGTCGCCGCGGCAGGACTCGATCATCTCCACCAGCTGGTCGATCAGCGCCTCCTGGCCGGACAGGTTGGTGGGCTTGATCGTCGAGTCCGAGAGATTGGTGCCGCGCAGGCGCGCCACGGCGATCTTGGTGCCGCCGAGGTCGAGGCCGATGACGTCGCTCACTGCGGCTCCCCGGTGAAGTCAAGCTGCGATGCCGCTGCGTCGTCGATGAGAACGGTGATCGCCTTGGCCTCGGGCACGAGCAGGGACGAGGGCGTCGCCGGATCCGGCTCGGCGTTGGGCCCGAACGCCCGGGCGATCGCGTCGGCCTTGGACCCGCCGGTGGCCAGGAACACGACGTGGCGCGCGGAGGTGAGCGTGGGGAGGGTCATGGAGATGCGCGGCACGAACGGCTCCAGCCCCGCCTGGGGCACTCCCACCACCAGCCGCCGGCGCTCGCTCAGGGACGTCTGTCCCGGAAACAGCGACGCGCAGTGGCCGTCGGGGCCAATCCCGAGCAGGAGCAGGTCGAACCTGGGCGAGCTGGCGTCCTTGAGGATCTGCTCGTAGTCCTCGGCGCCCTCCTCGGGGCCGAGCTCGCCCTTCATCCGCTGAAAGCGCGGCGCGCGGTCACCGAGCGGGTCGAGCAGACTCTCCTTGATCATGCTGTAGTTGGACCGGTCGTCCTCGGGATCGACACAGCGCTCGTCGCCGACCCAGAACCTCGTCTCGCGGAGATCGATGTCGACCGACAGCACCGTCTCGACGAAGTGCTGATAGGCGGCCCGGGGCGTCGAGCCTCCCGTGAGGACGATGTCACCGCCGGCGATCGCCGCCCCCACCATCAACGCGGCGCACCCCCTGGCAGGCTCCTCGACGATCTCGAGCGAGACCGTCATGCAGGGCACAGCTCCCGGGCCGCGTCGAGCGCGGGGAGATAGGTCGGATCGCGCAGCAGCGCCTGTCGGATGCCCTCGCCGAGGATCCCGCCCTCGCCTCGCGACGCGCCGAGGATCTTCCACTTGCGCTCCTCCCCGTCGGCGGTGCGCTCCTCGGCGTCCAGACCGCCCAGGCCGCGCTGCAGCGAGAGCGCGGTGCCGTCGGCGGTGGCCACCGTCACGCCGGCCAGCCCGGGCGCCTCCTGCTCGGCGGTGTGCAGCGACACCACGACGTCACCGTTGTCCCGGTGGGCCTCGCCGGCCGGCCGCCCGTCCCACAGCCGGAGATGGCTGCGCTCCCAGTGCAGCCGCGTGGAGAGCCAGCCCGCCAGCAGCAGCGCCGAGGCCATCGAGGTCTCGCGGTGGCGGATCTCCAACTCCTCGATCTCGCGCAGCGCCATCAGGCGCTCGGGAAGGTCGAACGTCGCCGCCAGACGCTCGCGCCATGGGGTCGTGCGCAGCCACGCCAGGTCGACGATGTAGGCGTGTTTGCGCAGCCGCTCGGCGCGCGCAAACGCTTCCGCCGGGTCGTCGATGTCATCGGAGTCCAGCAGCATCACATCCATCAGCGGGCAGACCGCCTCCACCGCATCCGGGTGTCCGTGCGGGGACCACACAACGGTCGGAATCTCGGAGATGAGCACCGGGTCGCAGATCGTCTGCAGGGCGCGCAGGTGCTTGGGGCCGAGGTCGATCTCGACGCTCTCGTGCATGACGCCCAACGACGACCCCTTGGGCTCCTGATAGCTGACGGTGGCGACGGCGTCCAGGGTGGTGCGCCCCTCCTCCACCGCGCACAGCACGGTGCGCGAGGCGTGGTAGCGGCCGGCCCGCTCCAGGCGGTTGGCGATCTCGCCCTTCCACTCGCGGTCCACCACGACGATGAGATTGAGCACGCGGGCGGGGGCCAGCGCCTCGTTGGCGGCGTGGCGCTCGCGCAGCAGCTCGCGCAGCGCCGCCTCGATGGCATCGGGGTTGGTGTCCTGGGCCGACCAGACGTCCTCGCTCACAGGCGCCGCCAGATCTGGCCGTCTGCGAGCAGGGCGTTCGCCTCGCGCGGGCCGGGCGTCCCGGCCTCGTACTGGGGGATCGTCGAGGACTTGTCCTGCGCCCACGCCTCGAGGATCGGATCGATGATCCCCCACAGCGCCTCGATCTCGTCGTTGCGCGTGAACAGGGTCGCATCCCCGCGCATGGCGTCCAGGATCAACCGCTCGTAGGCCTCGGGCGATTCCGAGAGAAACGATGTCCCGTAGCGGAACTCCATGTTCACCGGACGGATCCGCATCCGCGTCCCCGGGATCTTGGCCCCGATCGCCACCGATACTCCCTCGTCAGGCTGCACCGTGAACACCAGCTGATTGGCCTGGATCCCCACCGACCCCGAGCTCTGCAGGGCCACGTGCGGGATCTGCTTGAGGATCACCGCGATCTCGGTCAGCTTGCGCGAGAGCCGCTTGCCGGTCCGCAGATAGAACGGCACCCCCGCCCACCGCCAGTTGGACACGTGCAGCCGCAGCGCCGCGTAGGTCTCGGTGCGCGAGTAACGCGCCACCCCGTCCTCCTCTCGGTACCCGGGGACCTCCACCCCGCCGACCACGCCGGGGGCGTACTGGGCGCGGACCGCCATCGCCTCGACCTCGTCGAGACTGGGCGGCACGATCGCCTCGAGCACCTTGAGCTTCTCGTCGCGCAGCCGGTCGGCGTCGAACGCCGTGGGCGGCTCCATCGTGAGCAGCGCCAGCAGTTGGAGCATGTGGTTCTGCACGAGGTCGCGGAGCGCGCCGGCGTGCTCGTAGTACCCCGCCCGTCCACCGATGCCGATGTCCTCGGCGGCGGTGATCTGGACATGATCGATGTAGTTGCGGTTCCACACCGGCTCGAACAACGCGTTGGCGAACCGCAGCGCCATCAGGTTCTGGACCGTCTCCTTGCCCAGGTAGTGGTCGATGCGGAAGATCTGGTGCTCCTCAAAGACGTCGAGGAGCTGGGCGTTGAGAGTCCGCGCGGATGCCAGGTCATAGCCGAAGGGCTTCTCGATCACGATCCGCACCGAGGCCTTCTCGGACTGGTTGAGACCGGCGGCGCCGAGCTTGGCGGCGATGACCGGGAAGAACTCCGGCGCCGTGGACAGGTAGAAGATCCGGTCCAGGCGACGTCCGGCCGACTCGTCGAACTCCTCCAGCGTGCGCGTCAGTTCAGCGTAGATCCCGTCGTCGTCGAACGAGCCCTGGACGTAGCGGGCCTCGTTGAGCAGGCCCTCCAGGACGTTGGGATCCGGGCGGCGGCGCGAGAAGCGCTCGATCGAGTCCACCAGCGTGTCGCGGAACTCCTCGTCCTCGTGCGTGCGCCTGCCGACGCCGATCACCTCGAAGCGCTCGGGGAGCTGGCCCTCGTGGGCCAGGTTGTACAGCGCCGGGAGCAGCTTGCGGTGGGCCAGGTCGCCCGTGGCGCCGAAGATGACCAGCGCCGTCGGATGGACGGGCAGCCGCTCCAGGCCCTCGATGAGGGGGTTCTCGATGTCGGCCGCGCTCAGCGGGGAGGTGGCGCTCACTGCTTCGGCGCCGTCTTAACCGCGTGGCCCCCGAACTGGTTGCGCAGCGCCGCCACGACCCTGGCCGAGTAGTCGCCGGCCCCGCGCGAGGAGAAGCGAGCGAACAACGCCGCCGCCAGGGTCGGCATCGGTGTGTCGTGCGCGATCCCGGCATCCAGCGTCCACCGGCCCTCGCCGGAATCGTCGACCCAGCCCTCCAGGTCGTTGAGGTCGTTGCCCTCGAGCTCGAAGGCGCGGGCCGCCAGCTCCAGCAGCCACGAGCGGATCACCGAGCCGTTGCCCCACAGCTTGGCGATCTGCTCGGTGTCGAGCCCGTAGTCGGACTTGTGGATGAGCTCAAACCCCTCCGCGTAGGCCTGCATGAGGCCGTACTCGATCCCGTTGTGGATCATCTTCACGAAGTGGCCGGAGCCGGGTCCGCCCATGTGGCCCCATCCGATCGGCTGCTTGTCGGTGGCCGGAGGCGCGAGCGTGTTGAACAGCGGCTCGAGCGGCTTGACCGCCCGGTCCTCGCCGCCGACCATCATGCAGTAGCCGATCTCCAGACCCCAGACGCCGCCGCTGGTGCCGACATCCACGAAGTGCACGCCGCGCTCGGCGCACTTGGCGTGGCGGTCGACGGACTCCGTCCACTTGGAGTTGCCGCCGTCGATGATCGTGTCGCCCTCGGAGAACATGCCGAGCAGCTTGTCGATCGTGTCCTCGGTCGGCTTGCCCGCCGGGACCATGATCCACACCGCTCGCGGAGGCTGGAGCTTGCCGACCATGTCCTCCAGCGAGCCGGACCCGGTCGCCCCGTGCTCCTCGGCCGCCTTGACCGCGTCGGCGCTGAAATCGAAGGCGACGATCTCGATGTCGGAGTCCCGACGGACGCGGGTCACCATGTTGCCGCCCATCTTGCCCAGCCCGATGAAGCCGATCTGCATCAGTTGTTACCTCCGCGAGGGTGACAGCGTGTGCCTAGCGCGAGGTCACGCGCCTTGGGTTGGCCGGAGCACTGGAACGGTCACTTGGCGGCGGCCTTCTCGATCCCGGCCAGGAGCCGCTCCATGGCGTCGATGAACTGCTCGACGCCGTCAACGAGTAGCTCATCGGTGACCTCGCTCATGTCGATACCGGCCTTGCTCAACGCCTCGAGATCCCCCGTTGGATCGTGCTTGGCGGTCGGGCCCGAGATGTGCCCGTGGTCGCCGAACGCCTCCATCGTGTTGAGCGGCATCGTGTTGACCGTGTGCGGGCCGACCAGCTCGTCGACGTACTTGGTGTCGGAGTAAGCGGCGTTCTTGGTACCGGTCGAGGCCCACAGCGGGCGCTGGTAGTGGGCGCCCGCGTGATGCAGCGCCTGCCACCGCGGGGTGGCGAAGTGCTCCTCGAACTTGCGGTAGGCGAGGCGCGCGTTGGCCACGGCCGCGGTCCCGAGCAGCTCAGTGTGGCCCGAGGCCTCCAGCCGCTTGTCCACGGCGCTGTCCACGCGCGACACGAAGAAGCTCGCCACCGACGCGATGTCGAGCGACTCGCCGGCGGCCAACCGCGTCTCCAGGCCGCTCATGTAGGCGTCGATGACCTTCTCGTAGGCCTCCACCGCGAACAGCAGCGTGATGTTGATGTTGATCCCCCCGGCGATGCACTTCTCGATCGCGGGGACGCCCTCCGGGGTGCCGGGGATCTTGATCATCAGGTTGGGCCGGTTGACGCGCTGCCAGAAGTCGCGCGCGCCGTTGATCGAGGCCTCGGTGTCATGGGCGATGTCGGCCGACACCTCAAGTGACACGAAGCCGTCCTGGTGGTGCGTGGCCTCCCAGGTGGGGCGGTGCACATCGCAGGCCATCTGGACGTCCTTGATGGCGATGTGCTCGTAGATCTCCTGCGGGCTCAGACCCTTGCCGGCGAGCTCCTTGAGATCCTCGTCGTAGTCATCGGAGCCGAGGATCGCCTTCTCGAAGATCGAGGGATTGGAGGTGTTGCCCCGCAGCGAGTCCTCGTCGATGAGGCGCTTGAGCTCGCCGCCGGTGATGAGGGAGCGCTGGAGGTAGTCCAGCCAGGGGCTGACGCCGGCCTCGACCAGCGACTTGAGTTTCGCGTTGACGTTGGTGGCTTCAGTTGTGCTCATGGAATGAGCTCCTTTGACTGGATGACTGGGCCGACCACCGCGGTGCCGCAGTACGGCCGCTCACACTCAGAATAGACGGATCTCCCAGCTACCAAACGATGTTTGTGTAAATGAGCGACGCCTGCGCGCGGCGCCTTACGTCAGCCGAAGAGGACGCCGTAGCGCTCGTATTCCTCGATCGGGACGCGGCGGACCTCGGCCACCGCGTCGGCGAGGGGAACGAGCTCGATCTCGGTGGCGTGAAGCGCGGTCATCATGCCCCACCGGCCCTCGTGGGCGGCGTCGATCGCGGCGAGCCCGAGGCGCGTGGCCAGCACCCGATCGAACGCGGTCGGCGTCCCGCCGCGCTGGACATGTCCGAGCACCGTCGTGCGGGTCTCGAAACCGGTCCGCGATTCGATCTCGCGCTCGAGCTGCTGACCGATGCCGCCCAGCCGCGGGTGACCGAACTCGTCGAGCTGTCCGGTGGCGACGGTCATCGTCCCCTCCTTGGGCGTCGCCCCCTCGGCGACGACGACGATGGCGAAGTAGCGCCCTCGCGCGTGGCGACGGTTGATGAGCCGGCAGACATCGTCGATGTCGAACGGCAGCTCGGGGATGAGGATGACGTCGGCGCCGCCCGCCAGGCCGGAGTGCAGGGCGATCCACCCCGCGCTGCGTCCCATGACCTCGACCACGAGGTTGCGGTGGTGGCTCTCGGCGGTGGTGTGCAGGCGGTCGATCGCCTCCGTGGCGACATGCAGCGCCGTGTCGAACCCGAAGGTGACGTCGGTGGCGCCGAGATCGTTGTCGATGGTCTTGGGCACGCCGATCACGTTCAGGCCCTCGGCGAACAGCCGGCTGGCCGCCCCTAGCGTGTCCTCGCCGCCGATGGCGATCAGCCCGTCGAGGCGGTGGCGCTCGAATGTCTGGCGCACCTGATCCACGCCGTCGGGCCGCTTGAAGATGTTGGTGCGGCTGCTGCCCAGGATGGTGCCGCCCCGGGGCAGGATGCCGCGGGTGGACTCGATCGTGAGCTCCTCGACCACATCGTCCAGGGGGCCGCGCCAGCCGTCGCGGAACCCGATCAGTTCGTCGCCGTACTCGTCCACGCCCTTGCGGACCACGGCGCGGATGACCGCGTTGAGGCCAGGGCAATCCCCTCCGCCCGTGAGCATCCCGATTCGCACGCCAAAATCCTACGCAGCCGGTCGGTCGCGTGCCCGGCCGGTAGGTTAACCCCAATGGGCCGACCGCGCCTTGGACCCCGGGCCATCGCCGCTGCCGCGGCCGTCGGCGTCATTTCCGGCGCCGCGGAGCTCCAACGCCGCCACCTGCGCGCGATCGCGCGCGACGAGGATTACCGGCGCCTCCGGCGTCCCTTCAACGGCCGGCCGCTGTGGGTGACGTCGGCCGACGGGACCGAGCTGTACGCCGAGGTGTTCGGTCCCGAAGACGCCGACACGGTGGTGCTCGCCCACGGCTGGACCGAGCAGATCGCCTTCTGGGGCCCCACGATCGAGCACCTGCGCGCCGACGGGCTGCGCGTGGTCGCCTACGACCTGCGCGGCCACGGACGCAGCGCCCCCGCGGCGCGGGGCGATTACGCGCTCGCGCGCTTCGGCGAGGACCTCGAGGCCGTGCTGGCCGCGGCCGGCGCGGACCCGGGCGCGCGCGCCACCGTGGTAGGCCACTCGCTGGGGGCGATCTCGATTGCCGCCTGGGCAGAGAGCCACGAGCCGCGCCGACGGGCACTCGCCGCGGCGCTCGTCAACACCGGCCTGGGTGATCTGGTCACCGGGCACCTGCTGGTTCCGCAGATCGCGCGGTTCCTCAACCATCCGCGGGCCAGCCGCATGGCCCTGGGATCGCGCGCCCCCGTGCCCCCGTTCTCGACGCCGCTGCAGCAGGCGATGATCCGCTACACCGCCTTCGGGCCCGGCGCGAGCCGAGGCGACGTCGCCTTCTACGAGCGGATGCTCGTCGACTGCCCGCCCGACGTGCGGGCCGCCACCGGCGTCGCGCTGTCGGAGATGGACCTGTGGCACGCCGTCGCCAGCCTCACCGTCCCCACCCTGGTGGTGGCGGGCGAGCGCGACCGGCTGACCCCGCCGACGCATGGCCGCCGCATCGCCGAGGAGCTGCCCGACCCGGCCGGCCTCGTTGTGCTGCCCGGCACCGGTCACATGTCGCCGCTGGAGCGGCCCCGCGAGCTGTGCGACGCCGTCACGCGCCTCATCCGGGAAACGACCACGGCCCAGGCGGCGGTCAGAGGCCTCTGACCCGTGGCGGCGGTGGTCTCAACTGCAAACGTCTGCTGGGTCCTGCGCGAGGACCCGGAGCTGGCCGACGCGATCGAGCCGGCGCGTCGCGCACAGGCGGTCGAGGCGCTCGTGGCCCGGGAGGTCAAGGTCCCCAGCGGCGCCTGGGCGGGTCGGGCGATCCCCATCGACGACGGGATCGGCCTGCTCGTGCTCGAGGGCGTGATGCTGCACCGCGTGGGCATCGACGGGCGCTTCGGCGCCGAGCTGGTCGGAGAGGGCGACGTCCTGCGGGCCGCCGCCCAGGACCTTGACAACCTCACCCTGCCGCTGACCGTCGAGTGGCTGATCCTCGAGCCCTCACGCGTCGCGGTCCTGGACGAGCGCTTCGTCCGCCAGCTCGCCCGTTTCCCCCAGGTCGCCGGGCGCCTGTTCGCGCGCTCGGTACTGCGCTCGCGTCAGCTCGCGGTGAACATGGCGATCGTCCACCAGGCTCGCGTGGACGTGCGCCTGCACCTCCTGTTCTGGCAGCTGGCGGGCCGCTGGGGCCGCGTCCGCCCCGACGGCGTCGTCGTGCCGCTGCGCCTCACCCACACGGTGTTGGCCGATCTCGTCGCGGCACGCCGCCCCACTGTCACCAGCGCGCTGTCGGACCTCAGCCGCCGCGGACTGGTGCGCGCGGTCAGCGACGGGTGGCTACTCTCCGGACTTCCCCCGGGGAGGGAGTCGCGCACCTCCGCGCCGCAGACGTCGTCCACGGAGCGCCACCCCTCGCACCTCTAGCCCGTTGCACATCGATCCCTACATCGTCCTCGGCAGCGCCATCATCGGCCTGCTCGTCGGGATGACGGGCGCGGGCGGCGGTGCGCTGATGACCCCGATGCTGATCCTGCTGTTCGGGGTCAGTCCGTCCACGGCGATCTCCTCGGACCTGGTGGCGGCGGTGGTCATGCGCCCGATCGGCGCCGCGGTCCACATACGCGCCGGCACGGTCAATTTCACGCTCGTGCGCTGGATGGTGGCGGGGTCGGTGCCGGCCGCGTTCCTGGGCGCCTACCTGCTGCACCTGCTCGGCGACGCCAAGTCGGCGGAGAACACGATCGAGGTGTTCCTGGGCGCCGCGCTGCTGGTCGGGGCGAGCGCCATGGCGCTCCGGTTCGTCATCGACCGCCGGTCGGGTAACGGCCGCGACCTGTTCGTGGGCGACGTCCTCCCCCGGCCCCTGCCCACCCTGGCCATCGGCATCATCGGCGGGATCATCGTGGGCATGACCTCGGTGGGCTCGGGGTCGCTGATGATCGTCGCCCTGCTCTTCGTCTATCCGCGGATCGGCGCCAACCAGCTGGTCGGGACCGACCTCACCCAGGCGGTGCCACTGACGGTCGCGGCGGCGCTGGGCGCGCTCGCCTTCGGGCACGTGGAGCTGTCGGTCACCGGCTCGCTGATTATCGGCAGCGTGCCGGCGGTGCTCGTCGGATCGCTGCTGTCCTCCAGCGTCCCTGACCGCTACGTGCGCCCCGCGATCGCCTTCGTCATCTTTGCCTCCGGCATGAAGTACGTGGGCATCCCGACCCAGGCGCTCGGCTGGATCCTGTGTGCCACCCTGCTCGCCGGCGCGACCGCGTGGCTTGTCTTCAAGCGACCATGGAAGAGCCAGTTCGCCGTGCCCCGGCCCGCGCCGGCGCGCCTCGACGCCGACGACGAGCAGGAGGAGCTCGAGCTGGACCGCCCGGTGGCGCGGTGACCGGTCGCGCCGACGTGGCCGTTCATGGCGGGGCGCTGGCCACCTACCGGCTCGGTGCCGCGCGCGCCGATGCGCCCCTCGTCCTGGCCATCCACGGGATCACCTCAACGAGCCGCACGTGGCTGGCCACGGCGCGCTCGCTAAACGACCGCGCCGCGTTGATCGCCGTCGACCTCCGGGGCCGCGGCGCCAGCAGCGCACTGCCGCTGCCGGTCGGGCTCGACGCCCATGCCCGCGACATGCTGGCCGTCCTCGACGCGGCCGGCCTCCAGCGCGCGGTCGTCGTGGGGCATTCGCTGGGCGCCTACATCGCCGCCCGCCTGGCCGTCCGCCACCCGAATCGGGTGGCGGCGCTTGTGCTCGTCGACGGCGGGCTCACCATCCGCGAGAGCGTGGGCGCCGAGCCGGCGTGGTTCGTCCAGGACTTCCTGGGCCCGACCTTCCAGCGCCTGGAGATGACCTTCGAGAGCCTCGCCGCCTACCAGGCCTGGTGGGCCGCACATCCGGCGGTGGCGCACGCCGACGTCAGCCGCGCCGACCTCGACGCCTACGCCGCCCACGACCTCGCCGGGGAGCCGCCGCGGATGCGGTCGTCCATCACCCCCGCTGTGGTCCGACACGACGGCCTGGACCTGTTCGGCGAACCCGACGCCGCGCAGCTGACCGTCCCCGCGGTATTCCTGTGCGCGCCACGGGGGATGGTCGATGACCCCAACCCGATGCAGCCGCTGGCCGACGTGGAGACTTGGGCCGCCGGCGATCCGCAGCGGCGGCGTGCGGTCCTGGTGCCCGATACCAACCACTACTCGATCGCCTGGAGCGCGCACGGCGCGCGGGCGGTGGCGGACGCGATCGCCCGCGCCGCCCGCGAGCGCTGACGAGGGCGCCGGTCAGGCGGCCCGAGCGACCGCCGCGATATCGGCCTCGGCGATCGCCAGGCCGATCGCCCCCAGCAGCTCGGCGCGGTCGCCCAGTGTCGCCGCCGCCACACGCACGTCGGCACGCACCGCCGGGATGGTCGTCTGCTCCAGGCCCTCGCGCACCCCGTCCACCAGCACCTCGCCGGCAATGATCAGGTCCCCGCCGACGATCACCCACTCGGGGTTGACGACGTTGCAGATCCCGCCGGCCACGCGACCCGCGGCCACCCCCGCGTCGCGGAACATCGCGCGGCAGCGCTCGTCGCCGGCGTCAGCGCGAGCCACCGCCTCGGTGAGCCCGATCGTCTGCCCCAGCTCGTCGCGCAGCCGCGCCAGCAGCGCCTGAGCGCCGGCCACCGTCTCCAGGCAACCGCGGTTCCCGCAGCGGCACCGCGCGCCGCCGGGATCGACCTGCACATGCCCGAGCTCGCCGGTCATGCCGCTGTGCCCGGTGAACAGCGACCCATCGAGCACCACGCCGCCGCCGACGCCCGAGGACAGCATCAGGTAGACGACGTCAGACGCTCCCCGGGCCGCCCCGATGCGGACCTCGGCCAGCGCGCCGAGGTTGGCGTCGTTGCCCACGTGGGCGGGCACGCCGAGCCGGCGCTCGAGCTCGTCCTGGGGCGAGACCGCGCTCCAGCCCGGCAGGATGCCGGCGGCGGCCAGGTCGCCGGTGTCGCGCCGCACCGGCGCCGAGATCGCGGCGCCCACGCCGAGCAGTCGCCCGCGCCGGGGCTTCGCCTCGGCCATCAGCGCCCGCAGACCGTCCACCGCCACCGCGATGGCGCGCTCGGCCTCGTTGTCGACGTCGAGGTCCTCGCGATCCTCGGCCACCAGGTTGCCGGCGGCGTCGGCGATCGCCACCCGCACCGAGCTGTGCCCGAAGTCGACGCCGCCGAACGCCCCGATCGCTGGGTCGACCGCCAGCAGCGTCGGCGGGCGGCCCGAGCGCGGCGCCTCGGCCAGCGGCCCGCGCCACTCGGCGACCAGGCCCTGCGCCTGGAGCTCGCCCACGAGCTTGGACACGGTGGCGCGCGACAGCGCGGTCCCACGCACCACGTCCACCCGGTTGGCGGGGCCCTCGCGCCAGAGGAACTCCAGCACGCGCAGCGCGCTGCGCTCCCGAGGGGTGGGCGGGGTCATCGGGTCAGCGCAAGCCCAGCAGGACGTCCACCACGAGCTGATCGAGGGCCTCGTTGTGGTACCCGCGGTCGGCCAGGCGGTCCAGGTCGCCGGCCTGCTCCTTGAGCAAGTCGGCTTCGTCCAGCCCGGCCGCGGACGCCTCGCCCAGCTCCGGCGCCGACGCGGCCGCCAACGCCTCCCGCACCTCGGGCAGCTCATCGAAGTGGCGCGCGCGCTCCGCCAGCGCCGAGTAGGTGCGGATGCAGCCGCGCGCGAAGTCCCACACGCCCGCCTCGTTCTCGTTGCGGTACGGATGGGCGTCGAAGTGCCGCGGGCCGTCGTAGCCGGCGCGCTCGAGCAGGCGGACGAGGTGGAACGCCTCCTTGAGGTCCTCGGCCCCGAACCGGAAGTCCTGGTCATAGCGGCCGATGCGCTGCGCGTTGAGGTCGATGTGGAAGAGCTTGCCGGCCCACAACGCCTGGCCGACGCCGTGCATGAAGGACAGGCCCGCCATGGTCTCGTGCGCCACCTCGGGGTTGACGCCCACCATCTCCGGCCGGTCCAGGGTGGTGATGAAGTGCAGCGCGTGCCCCACCGTGGGCAGGAAGATGTCGCCGCGAGGCTCGTTGGGCTTGGGCTCGATCGCGAACTTCAGCGCATAGCCCTGCTCCACGACGTAATCGGCCAGCAGGTTGATCGCCTCGCGGTAGCGCTCCAGCGCGTCGCGGGGATCCTTGGCCACCCCCACCTCGGTGCCCTCGCGACCGCCCCAGAACACGTAGACCTCGGCGCCCAACTCTGCCCCGAGATCGATCGACAGCATCGCCTTGCCGATCGCCGCGCGGCGCACCCCGCGGTCGTTGGAGGTGAACGCGCCGTCCTTGAACGCCGGATGGCCGAACAGGTTGGTCGTCGCCATGCCGACGCCCAGCCCGCGCTCGGTGAGCGCCGCCCTGAACGCCGACACGATGCGGTCGCGCTCGGCCGGGGTGGTGCCGTAGGGCACGAGGTCGTTGTCGTGCAGACTCACGCCCCAGGCGCCGGCGTCGGCAAGGCGATGCACGGTGTCCACGGGGTCCCTCGGCGGGCGGGTGGGCTCGCCGAACGGGTCGCGCCCGGGGTTGCCGACCGTCCAGAGTCCGAAGGTGAACCGCGGCGCGCCCGCATTGTCTGCGTTCGTCATTGGTGCCACTCCCTCACGTAGTTTTGTCTAAGATTAGACAGAATGAGGGATCGGGACCAATGACCGCCGCGCGCGTGATCGGGATCGACGTCGGCACCTCCTCGGCCAAGGGGGTCGTGATCGACGAGCACGGCGCCGTGCTGGACGAGGCCGAGCACCCCATCCCCATCTCCATGCCCCACCCGGGCTGGTCCGAGCAGGATCCCGAGGACTGGTGGATGGCCACCGAGGCCGTCCTGCGCCGCCTCGGCGGCGCCACGGCCGAGGGGATCGGCCTGTCGGGCCAGATGCACGGGCTCGTGGCGCTCGGCGCCGACGACCGCCCGCTGCGCCCCGCCATCCTCTGGAACGACGGGCGCAGCCAGCCGCAGGCCACACGAATCGAGCAGGAGCTGGGGATCGAGCGGCTGGTGGCGCTCAGCGGCAACCGCGCGCTCGCCGGCTTCACCGCTCCCAAGCTCACGTGGCTGGCCGAGCACGAGCCCGATGTGCACGCGCGGATCGAGCGGATCCTCCTGCCCAAGGACTACGTCCGCTTCCGGCTCACCGGCGAGCTGGCCACCGACGTCTCCGACGCGTCGGGAACGGTCCTCCTGGATGTCGGCCGCCGCGCGTGGAGCCCCGAGCTGGCCGCGGCCTTCCGCGTCAACCCTGACTGGCTGCCGGCGGTGCACGAGTCCCAAGCGGTGTCGGGGCACACGCCCGCCGGCGTCCCGGTGGCCGCGGGGGCCGGTGACCAGGCCGCGGGCGCGCTGGGCGTCGGGGTCACCGACGATCTCAGCCCCGCCTCGCTGGTGCTCGGGACCAGCGGCGTCATCTTCACCGCGCGCAATGCGTTCACCCCCGATCCCGAGGGGCGCCTGCACGCGTTCTGCCACGCCCTGCCCGAGACCTGGCACGTGATGGGCGTGATCCTGTCGGCAGCCGGGGCGCTGAGCTGGCTCGCCGACACCCTCGGCGCCGCCGGCGACATCGCGGGCCTGCTGGATCAGGCCGCCGAGTGGCCGCCCGGGGTCGAGGGGTTGACCTTCGCGCCCTACCTGTCCGGTGAGCGCACCCCGTACCCCGACAGCGACGTGCGCGCGGGCTTCGCGGGCCTGGGCTTGCGCCACGACCGCGGCGCCCTGGCGCGCGCGGTGCTCGAGGGCGTGGCCTACGCGCTGCGCGACGGCCTTGACCTCATCGCCGCCACCGGTCAGCGGCCGGCCACGGCCCGGGTGTCGGGCGGCGGCGCGCGCTCGGAGCTGTGGCTGCGAATCCTCGCCGCCGTGTTGGAGCTGCCGCTCGAGCTGACCGAGTCCCCGGCCGGCGCCGCCTACGGCGCGGCGCTCCTAGGCGGCGTGTGCGCCGGGGTGTTCCCCGACGCCCGCACCGCCGCCCAGGCCGGCGTCCGGGCTACCGGCCAGATCGAACCCGATCCCGCTTGGGTGGAGCAGTACGCCGCCGGGCGCGGGCGCTACCGAGCCCTCTACCCCGCCCTCTCCGGGCTCCCGGCATGATCGCGGCGGCCCAGACGGTGATGACCGAGATCGAGGCCTGGCGGCCCCGGTTCGAGCGCGGCGAGCTGCGCCCGCCGGGCGCCGGGCGTCCGTCGCTTGCCCCTGACGAGCGCTTCGCCGTCGACGTCGGCCGCGTGCGCGCCGCCGGCCTCGGCCACCCCGCCGCCGGCGGGGTGCTGCACGCCACCGACCGGCGCGCGGTGGTGCTGGGCCGCGGCCCTCGGCCGGTCCGCGAGTGGAAGCTGGCGGAGCTGGCCGCGGTGAACGCCCTGGGCAACTGGGGCGGCTTGGCCCTGGTGCATGCGGACGGCGACACCGAGCTGGTGGTCGCGGTCGGCCCCGACCAGCCCACCTGGCAGGACGCCGTGGGCTGGCTCAAGGTCGAGGCAGCGTTCGCCTCGGCCGGCGGACGGCTGTCGCAATGGGTGGCCGACCTGCCGCAGCGGCTGGTCCTCGCCGGCCAGGTCTAACCGTCACACTTGTCAGCATGGCCGTGACCGACATCCCCGCCGTGCCGCGCCCGACGCCGGCGACGATTGACGCCGCCCGTCTTGCACTGTGCGACCTGCTGGGCGGCGAGCGTGTCCATACCGGCGCCGACGACCTGGCTCAGCACGGCCGCGATGAGTCCTTTCACCCCGAGGCGCGTCCCGACATGGTGGTGTGGCCGACGAGCATCAGCGAGGCGGCGTCGATCGTCCGCGTCGCTGCCGACCACCGCCTCCCGCTCGTGCCGTTCGGGGCGGGTACCTCGCTGGAGGGTCACGTCGCCGCGCTCGCCGGCGGTCTGTGCGTCGACATGCGCGACATGGACGCGATCGGCCGGCCGTCGATCGAGGACCTCGACGTGGTCGTCCAGGCGGGTGTGACCCGCCGTGCCCTGGACGCCCGGCTGCTCCCCGAGGGCGTGTTCTTCTCCGTCGACCCCGGGGCCGACGCCACCATCGGCGGCATGATCGCCACCGGCGCCTCAGGCACCACCACGGTCCGCTACGGCGCTATGCGCGAGAACGTGCTCTCGATCACGGTCGTGAACGCCCGCGGCGAGGTCGTGCGCACCCACTCCCGGGCGCGCAAGTCCTCGGCCGGTTATGACCTGACGCGGCTGATGATCGGCTCCGAGGGAACGCTCGGGCTCATCTGCCAGGCCACGCTGCGCCTGCACCCCATCCCCGAGGCCACCGCGGCGGCGCAGTGCACGTTCCCCAGCGTCCAGGACGCGGTGCAATGCGTGGTCCGCGCCGGGCAGCACGCCATCCCGGTGGCGCGCATCGAGCTCGCCGACGAGCTCCAGATCGAGGCGATCAACCGCCACGATCAGACGACGTTCGCCGTCGCCCCGACCCTGTTCATCGAGTTTCACGGCACCTCGCGCGCGGACGTGGAGGCCCAGGCCCGTGACACCGCGGCGATCGCCGCCGAGTTCGGCGGCTCTGACTTCGCCTGGGCCTCGGACGAGCGCGAGCGCCGCCGGCTGTGGCACGCACGCCATGGCGCGATGGAGGCGACGCGCGCCATGCGGCCGGGCAGCGGGGCGCTGACCACTGACGTGTGCGTGCCCGTCTCCGCGCTGGCCGAGTGCATCACCGCGACCCAGGCCGACATCGCCGAGCACCACCTCATGGCCTCGATCGTCGGGCACGTCGGCGACGGCAACTTCCACGTGGTCGTGCTGGTCGACCCCGGCGACGCGGCCGAGGTGGCCCAGGGCGAGGCGTTCCACGCCCGCCTCGTGCGCCGTGCGCTCGCCGTCGACGGCACCAGCACCGGCGAGCACGGCGTCGGCTACGGCAAGGCCCGCTTCCTCGTGGAGGAGCACGGGCGCCCAGCGGTCGAGATGATGCGCGCGATCAAGCGGGCGCTCGATCCCGACGGGATCTTCAACCCCGGCAAGACCGCCGCCGGCGCGCTCTGACTGCCGGGGATTTCGTCACAAACCAGGTTTCGTGCCGGCGGTTTGTCGCGCCGTGCGCACCAGAGGCCGTCTGGTGGGAAATCGCCGCCGGCGGGTGCAAGTTTGTCGCGTTGTGCCCCCCAGCGGCGATCGAGCCGGCTCGCGGCTCACGGGTGGTAGTGCACCGCGCGCAACCCCCAGGTCTGCGTGAGCCACACCGGCACGAACGCGGCCAAGCGTCGCCTCGAGCGCGGTGCCCACCATGTCATCGGTCACCCACCACGACACGGCGGCGTCAGCGCCCGCGGGCGAGCTGTCAATGGGTGGGTCGATGTAGACACAGCCGTACAGCTCGGTCTCGTCCGCATCGAACACGGCGTAGTTGAACGACTCGTTCACGGCCATCTCGGCCTCGTGGCGCGCCAGGTCGACACGATCCTCCTCGAAGGTCATCGTCGCCGGCGGCCACCCCCAGAGGGCGCCGTACATCCCCCACAGCCGCTCGCGCGAGCCCATCACGGCGGGGTAGTCAATGTCGACGTCGTTGGCGCGGATCTGCCGCAGGTGATGGCCGGACGGCAGCTCGGCGCGCTGCGGGGCGGCGAATGTCTCGGGCAGCCAGCGCACGGCCAGGAGGCTAACCGAGGACGAGATCCACGTACCCGTCGGCGATCGCTTCCGGGGACAGCTCCCCCCGAGGCCGATACCACTGAGCCGTGTGGTTCACCATGCCCAGCAGCGCCAGCAGCGCCAGCCGCGAGTCGGCGTCCGGCCGCGCCGCCTCCAGCGCCTGCGCGGCCAGGCGCTCGAACGCCTTGCGTGAGGCACGCACCTTGCGCCACCGGTCCCCGGATTCGATGAGGTGGCGCTCCTGTTGGAAGACGAGCATGTGGTCGCGGTGCTCGACCACATGCGCGACCCACAGGCGCACGAGCGCGCGCAGCTGCTCCTCGGGGCCCACTCCCCCGGCCAGGAGCTCGGTGGCCTGCTCGAGCAGCGGCTCCATGAGCTGGTCGCAGATCGCCGTCAGCAGCTCCTCCTTGCCCGCGAAGTAGTGATAGAGCGCGCCGGTGGCCAGGTCCATCCTCGCCGCCAGTTCCTGCATCGTCGTCCGGTCATAGCCCCGCTTGGCGAACGCCTTGGCGGCCTGATAGACGACCTGTTGCTGGCGGCGGTCATAACGCTCGCGCAACGCCGGCCGTGTGGGTCTGACGGACACGCGGTCAACTTTACCGAATGTTCATTCGAACTTCGAACTGCAATTCGCTATAGTCGCCCCCGCCATGGACTTTGCTCTTGACGACCAGACGGAGCTCCTGCAGCGGACGGTCCGCGAGTTCGCCCAGGCCGAGGTGGCGCCGGCCGCCGAGGAGCTCGACCGCACCCACTCCTTCCCGTACGAGATCGTGGCCAAGATGGCTTCGCTGGGCTGGATGGGGATCCCCTTCCCCGAGGACGTCGGCGGCGCCGGGGGCTCGAGCCTCCAGTACGCGATCGCCGTCGAGGAGCTGACCCGCGTCGATTCCAGCGTCGCCATCACGCTGTGCGCCCACACCTCGCTCGGGACCCAGCCGATCTACCTGTTCGGCTCCGATCCGCAGAAGCAGGAGTGGCTGCCGCGCCTGTGCTCTGGTGAGATCCTCGGCGCCTTCGGGCTCACAGAGCCCGAGGCCGGCTCCGACGCCGGCAACACCAGGACCCGCGCGCGACTCGAGGACGGCCAATGGGTGATCGACGGGGCCAAGCAGTTCATCACCAACGCGGGCACGGACATCTCCGGCGTGGTCTGTATCACCGCGCGGACCGGCGAGGACGAGATCTCCAACCTCATCGTCCCCAACGGCACGCCGGGCTACGAGCCGGGTGAGCCGTACCGGAAGATGGGCTGGAACGCGTCGGACACCCGCCCGCTCAGCTTCGACGATTGCCGCGTGCCCGAGCAGAACCTGCTGGGCATGCGCGGCAAGGGCTTTCACCAGTTCCTGCAGGTTCTGGACATCGGGCGCATCGGCGTCGCCGCCATGGGCGTCGGGCTGGCCCAGGGCGCACTGGACCAGGCGCTGGCCTACGCCAAGGAGCGGCGCGCCTTCGGCAAGCCGATCTCCAAGTTCCAGATGATCCAGGCCAAGCTCGCGGATCTCGCCACCGAGATCGCCGCCGCACGGCTGCTCGTCTACCACTCGGCCTGGCTCAAGGATCAGGGCAAGGTGTTCTCGCTCGTCGCCGCCCAGGCCAAGCTGAAGACCGGACGCCTGGCCGTCAAGGCCGCCGACGAGGCGGTGCAGATCCACGGCGGCTACGGCTACATCGAGGAGTACCCGGTGTGCCGGTTCTATCGCGACGCCAAGATCCTCACCATCGGCGAGGGCACCGACGAGGTCCAGCAGATGGTCATCGCCCGGGCGCTCGGGGCATGACCGCGGACGGGGCCGCGCCCTCCCCGCTGCCGCTCACCGCGCGGATCCGTGAGGTCGGCCCCCGGGACGGCTTTCAGAACGAGCCCGAGGTCATCCCCACCGAGACCAAGGTCCAGCTGATCGACGCGCTGGCCCGGACCGGGCTGAACCGCCTCGAGATCACGAGCTTCGTGCGCCCCGACGTGATCCCGCAGCTCGCCGACGCCGCCGAGGTGCTCCAGGCCGTCGACATCCCGGACGACGTCAGCCGGTCGGTGCTGATCCCCAACGAGCGCGGTCTGGACCGCGCGCTCGAGCTGCGCGACCACTTCGACGAGATCAACGTCTTCATGTCCGCCTCGGAGACCCACAACCTGCGCAACGTCAACCGCAGCATGGACGAGTCGCTGACCGGACTCGAGCGTGTCCTGCAGCGGGCCCGCGAGGCCGGGCTGCGCTGCGAGGCCGTCATCTCCGTCGCCTTCGGCTGCCCCTACGAGGGCGTCGTCCCGCCCGAGCGGGTGTTCGAGATCGCGCAGCGGCTGGCCGCCGCCGACGCCCAGGAGATCGGCTTCGGCGACACCACCGGGATGGCCAACCCGCGTCAGGTCACGGAGTTCTTCGCCGGCGCCCGCGAGCGTCTCGGCGGCCCCGAGGACATCGAGCTCACCGCCCACTTCCACAACACCCGCGGCCAGGGACTGGCCAACGTCTACGCCGCCCTGGAGGCCGGGATCACCTCGTTCGAGTCCAGCTTCGGCGAGCTGGGCGGCTGCCCGGTCCCGGCGGGCGCGACGGGCAACATCGCCACCGAGGATCTCGTCTCGATGCTGCACGAGATGGGCGTCGAGACCGGAATCGACCTGCGCGAGCTGATCGAGGTCGCCCGGGCGGTGCAGTGCCACCTCGGTCGCCCGCTGGGCTGCCACACGCTCGTCGCCGGCCCGGTCGACTGGCACCGCTGAGCCCCGACGAGGTCTGAACGTGTTCGAGCGCGTCCTGATCGCCAACCGCGGCGAGATCGCGCGACGGGTCATCCGCACCCTGGACCGCCTCGGCATCGGCTCGGTCGCCGTCTTCACCGCGGCGACCGTCACGCGCCGTTCGTCCGCGAGGCCGACCACGCGGTGGCGATCCCGTCGTATCTGGACGTCGACGCGGTCGTGACTGCCTGTGCGGACGGGGCGCCGAGGCGCTGCACCCCGGCTACGGCTTCCTGTCCGAGAACCCCGCGTTGGCGCGGGCGTGCGCCGCCGCCGGGGTCACGTTCATCGGGCCGCCGCCCGAAGCCGGCGAGCTCATGGGCGACAAGCTGCGCGCCAAGGAGGCCGCCGCCCGCGCCGGGCGTCCCGGTGGTCCCGGGCTTCACCGAAGCCGAGGCACGCAACGGCGGTGAACAGGTCATCTATCCGCTGCTGGTCAAGGCCGCCGCCGGCGGCGGCGGGCGCGGCATGCGCGTCGTGGCGCACCCCGAGGATCTCGACGCCGCGCTGGCGGCGGCGCGGCGCGAGGCGCACGCCGGCTTCGGCGACGACCGCGTGTTCATCGAGCGCTACCTGCCGCGGGCGCGCCACCTCGAGGTGCAGGTGATCGCCGACGCCCACGGCAACGTGGCTGCACCTCGGCGAGCGCGAGTGCTCCCTGCAGCGCCGCCACCAGAAGGTGATCGAGGAGTCCCCCTCGCCCGTCGTGTCGACCGGGCTGCGCGAGCGCCTGGGCGCCGAGGCGGTGGCGCTCGCCCGGGCTGCGGCTACGTCAACGCCGGCACGGTCGAGTTCATCGCCGGCTTCGACGACCCCGCCGAGTACTTCTTCCTCGAGATCAACGCCCGCCTGCAGGTCGAGCACCCGGTCACCGAGCTCGTCACCGGCCTCGACCTGGTCGAGCTGCAGCTGCGGGTCGCCGCCGGCGAGCCGCTCGGCTTCGCCCAGGACGACGTGACGCTCGACGGCCACGCGATCGAGGTCCGGATCACCGCCGAGGACCCGGCGCGCGACTTCCTCCCCGCCGCCGGTCGGGTGCTCGCCTACGCGCGAGCCGACCCGCGGACAGGTGCGCGTCGACGACGCCATCGAACCGGGAAGCGTCGTCGGACACCAGCTACGACTCGCTGCTCGCCAAGGTCATCGCCCACGGCGCGGACCGCGAGCAGGCGCTCGCCCGGCCTCGAGCGCGCGCTCGCCGGCTTCACCGTCCTGGGCGTCACCACCACCACCCGTACCTGCGCGGCCTGCTCGCCGACGACGCGGTCCGCGCCGGCGAGCTCGACACCGGGCTGATCGATCGCCGCGACGTCCCGGCGGAGCCCATCGGCGACGAGGGTGTCGCGATCGCCGCCGCCATGCTCATCCTCGCCGACCGCGCCGCGAGCGCCGGCCCCGATCCGTTCGATCGCGTCGACGGCTGGCGGCTGGGCGGCGCGCGCGCCGCGTCGCACTGGCGCCTCTCGGTGAGCGGCGGCGATCCGCGTCGACGTCGTCGTTGCCGCACGAGTACGTGGCGATGGTGAGCCCGCTCGGCGACGGCCGCTTCGCGATCGACGGCGCGGCGAGTGGCTCGCTGGCCCGCGACGGCGACGTGACGTGGATCGGGCACGGCGGCTCGGCCTGGGCAGTGCGCGCCGGCGTCCGGCCGACGGGCTCGGCGACGCCGCGGCCGACGGCGCGCTGCGCGCGCCGATGCCGGGGCAGGTGCTGCTCGTGCACGCGGCCGCCGGCGACCGCGTGAGCGCCGGCGACCTGCTGGTCGTGCTCGAGTCGATGAAGATGGAGCTCGTGCTCACCGCGCCGGTCGACGGCGAGGTCGCCGAGCTGACCGTGGCCGTCGGCGACAAGGTGGCGGTCGACCAGCCGCTGGCGCGCGTCGAGGGGCGCACGCGTGACCGTCCTGCGCACCCACGCCAACCCCGGATCCGAGGAGTTCGGCGCCAACCTGAGGCCGACACCGCGCTGGTCGCCGACCTCAACGCGCAGCTGCACAAGGTGCGCCGGGTGGCGGCGAACGCGCCGCCGAGCGCCACGTCGGCCGCGGCAAGCTGCTGCCGCGCGAGCGCGTCGACCGCCTGCTCGACCCCGGCGCGCCGTTCCTCGAGCTCTCGCCGCTCGCCGCCCACGGCCTCTACGACGACGAGGCCCCCGGCGCCGGGATCATCACCGGGGTCGGCCGGGTCGCCGGCCGCGAGTGCGTCGATCGTCGCCAACGACGCGACGGTCAAGGGCGGCACCTACTACCCGATGACGGTCAAGAAGCACCTGCGCGCGCAGGAGATCGCGCTCGCAGAACCGGCTGCCCTGCATCTACCTCGTCGACTCGGGCGGCGCCTTCCTGCCGCTGCAGGACGAGGTCTTCCCCGACCGCGAGCACTTCGGCCGGATCTTCTTCAACCAGGCGACGATGTCGGCGCGCGGGATCCCGCAGATCGCCGCGGTGATGGGCTCCTGCACCGCCGGCGGCGCCTACGTGCCGGCGATGAGCGACGAGACCGTGATCGTCCGCGACCAGGGCACGATCTTCCTCGGCGGCCCGCCGCTGGTGAAGGCCGCGACCGGCGAGGAGGTGACCGCCGAGGAGCTCGGCGGCGGCGAGCTGCACTCGCGCACCTCCGGCGTCATCGACCACCTCGCCGACGACGACGACGATGCGCTGCAGATCGTCCGCGAGATCGTCGCGACGCTGCCGCCGCGCGCCGAGCCCCCCTGGGAGCGGGCGCCGGTCGAGCGATCCCGCGGTCGACCCGCGAGCAGCTCCTCGGCGTCGTCTCCGCCGGACCTGCGCAAGCCCTATGACCCGCGCGAGATCATCGCCCGCATCGTCGACGGCTCGCGCTTTCACGAGTTCAAGGAGCTCTACGGGACGACCCTGGTCACCGGCTTCGCCCACATCCACGGCCACCCGGTCGGGATCCTCGCCAACCACGGGATCCTCTTCTCCGAGTCCGCGCTCAAGGGCGCGCACTTCATCGAGCTGTGCGACCAGCGCCGGATGCCGCTCGTGTTCCTGCAGAACATCACCGGCTTCATGGTCGGCCGCGACTACGAGGCCGGCGGGATCGCCAAGCACGGCGCCAAGATGGTCACCGCGGTCTCCACGGCGCGCGTGCCGAAGCTGACCGTGATCGTCGGCGGCTCCTTCGGCGCCGGCAACTACGGGATGTGCGGCCGCGCCTACTCGCCGCGCTTGCTGTGGATGTGGCCCGGCGCGCGGATCTCCGTGATGGGCGGCGAGCAGGCGGCGACCGTGATGACCGAGGTGGGCCAGCCGGAGACCGGCGCCCAGCTGCGCGAGCAGTACGAACGCCAGGGTCACCCCTACTACGCCACCGCCCGCCTGTGGGACGACGGCGTCATCGACCCGCGCGACACCCGCGACGTGCTGGGGCTGGCGCTGTCAGCGGCCGGTAACGCCCCGCTTGACGACATCCGCTACGGCGTGTTCAGAATGTAGGTCCGATGGAGTTCGTCACTTCGGCTGACGGCGTGCAGATCGCCTACGAGCGCGTGGGCCGTGGACCGGCGCTGGTGGTCGTCAACGGCGCGCTGAGCACCAGGGAGACCGGCGCGCCGCTCGCGCCGCTGCTGGGGGCCGACTTCACGCTCTATCGCTATGACCGGCGCGGCCGCGGCGACAGCGCCGACGGCGCCGATAGCGACGCCTCCACGCCCAAGCGCGAGATCGAGGACCTGGCCGCGCTCGTGGCCGCGATCGGCGAGGCGCCGTTCGTCTTCGGCCAGTCCTCGGGCGCGGCCCTGTCGTTGGAGGCTGCGGCGTCGGGCGTGCCCGTCCGCGGGCTCGTCGTCAACGAGCCGCCCTACGTACCCGGCCCGGCCACCACCGCCCAGAGCGCAAGCGAGCTGGCGGCGCTGGCCGCCGACGGCCGGCGCGAGGAGGCGGTCCAGCGGTTCCTGCAGGGCACCGGACTACCCGAGGCGATGATCGAGCAGACGAAGGCCTCGCCGGCCTGGCCGTCGCTGCTCATGCTCGCCCATACCCTCGCCTACGACGTGCGCCTGCTCAACGAGGGTGTGGTGCCGGCCGATCGCCTGAGCGCGATCGCTTGTCCCGTGCTCGGCACGACGGGCAGCCTCAGCCCGCCATGGGCCGCCGCCTCGGTCCGCGCCGTCGCCGAGGCGGTCGGCGACGGAGAGTGGCGCGTGCTCGAGGGCCAGGCCCACAACGTGGCCCCCGACGTGCTGGCCTCCGTGCTGCGCGAGCGCTTCATCTGAGTGGCACGGGTCTTCGTCACCGGCTCGGCGGACGGCCTGGGCAGGCTCTCGGCGGCCCAGCTCGTGCGCGAGGGCCATGACGTGGTGCTGCACGCGCGCAGCGAGGTCCGCGGCCGCCAGGCGCTGGACCGCGTGCCCGGCGCGGCCGGCGTTGTGACGGGCGACCTCTCGAGCATCGCCCAGATCCGCGCCCTGGCCGATCAGGCCAACGACACCGGCCGGTTTGACGCGGTGATCCACAACGCCGCCCTCGGCTACCAGGTGTCGAGCCGGTCCGAGACCGAGGACGGCCTGGCCGCGGTGTTCGCCGTCAACGTGCTCGCGCCCTACCTGCTGACCGCGCTCATGACCCGCCCGGACCGGCTCGTGTATCTGTCCTCGGGGATGCACACCGGCGGCGATCCGGCCCTTGACGACCTGCAGTGGCGCGAGCGGCGCTGGAACGGGGTCCAGGCCTACTCGGACTCCAAGCTGTTCGATCTCGTGCTCGCCTTCGCGGTCGCCCGCCGGTGGCCCGAGGCGCGCGCCAACGCCGTGACCCCTGGATGGGTGGCGACGAAGATGGGAGGCCCGGGCGCCCCCGACGACCTGGAGCTCGGCGCCGACACCCAGACGTGGCTGGCGGTGTCCGACGATCCCGCCGCGCGCGTGAGCGGCCGGTACCTCTACCACCGCATCGAGCGCGCCGCGGACCCCGCAGCCTCCGATCGGGCCGTCCAGGACGGCCTGCTGGCAGCCTGCGCCACGCTCACCGGCGTGGAGCTCCCGGCTAGCGCTGGCGCACTCTGATGGCAAAAGTCACCGTGGCGGTGAGATTTACCATCGGAGTGACGCCGGCGCGTCGCTACCGCGCCCCCACCCCCGCCTGAGCCGGCTCGGGCCTCGCCTCCGAGCGCGCCGCCGACGCCTCGAAGTCGCGGCTGCGGATGAGCACGAACGTCAGCACCGCCGACACCAGCGTGAGGATCGCGCCGATGAGGAACACCTCGTTGAGCCCGGTCACGAAGCTCGACCGCAGCGCGTGGACGGCCAGCGGCCGCGCCCGGCCCGGCAGCGAGGCCAGCCCGCCCGAGGCGCCGCTGCCCTGGGCCACGTCGGCGGCCAGCCGGTGCGCGGCCGCCGCGCCGACCAGCGGGGCGTGGCTGAGCAGATTCACGATGTGGGTGCGCACGGTGTGCGAGAACAGCGAGCCCAGACCGGCGATCCCGGTGGCGATCCCCACCTGGCGGAAGGTGGAGTTGATGCCGCTGGCCATGCCGGCGCGGTCGGGGGTGACCACCCCGATCGCGGTCGACGCGAGCGGCGGGTTGACCAGGCCGGTGCCGATGCCGGCGAGGATGAAGCCGGGGATCAGGTGCGTCCACCCCGAGCTCTCCGGTGAGCCCGCGCATGAGCAGCAGGCCCACCCCGACGCAGGCGAGCCCGGGGGCGATGAGGAGCCGGATCGGCACCACCGAGGTCAGCCGTCCGGCCAAACCCGAGGTGAGGAGGATCGCGCCCGACAGCACCAGGAAGCGCAGGCCGGTCTGGAACGCCGAGTAGCGCAGGATGTCCTGCATGTAGAGCGTCAGGTACAGGAACAGCGCGAACAGGCCGGCCGACAGCGAGAAGGCGGCGATCAGGCCGCCGCTGAACGTCGGCTTGCGAAACAGCTTGAGGTCGAACATCGCCTGGTCGCGCTGCAGCACCTCGGCGATCAGGAAGGCGATCAGCAGCACCGCCGAGCCGATCAGGCACGCGACGATCTCCGTCGAGCCCCATCCCTTGCTGTTGCCCTTGATCAGGGCGTAGACGAGCGCGCCCAGCGCGCCGCTGAACGTGATCACGCCGATGATGTCCGGGCGCCGGGCCCCCGGCTGGCGCGACTCGTCGATCTTGAGCAGGGTGATCGCCACCGCGACCACGCCGATCGGCACGTTGACGAGGAAGATCCACCGCCACGACAGGCCGGTGGTCAGCGCGCCGCCCACGACCGGGCCCACCGCCACCGCCAGGCCGGTGATGGCGCCCCACGCCCCGAACGCGGTGCCGCGCTCGCGGCCCTGGAAGGCGCTGCCGAGCAGAGCCAGGGAGGTCGCGAACATCGCCGCGCCGCCGACGCCCTGGGCGCCGCGGGCCAGGTTCAGCCACAGTGGGCTTGCCGCCAGGCCCGACAGCAGCGAGCTGAGGGTGAAGATGACCAGGCCGATCAGGAACATCCGCCGGCGCCCGTACAGGTCCGCCAGCGACCCGGTGGTCAGCAGGAGCGCGGCCAGCGTCAGCGCGTAGGCGTCCACCACCCACTGCAGATCGCTGAAGCTGGCGTGTAGAGACGACTGGATCGAGGGCAGTGCCACGTTGACGATCGTGACGTCCAGCAACAACATGAACGTGCCCACGCATACGCCGATCAGCGTCCACCACTTGCGGTCCACAGGCTCGACTCCTCCGGTTGACGACCGTCCCGCATATCCAGAGTACCGAGGGCGCTCATGGTGCTGACCGCGCGTGACTCCGCGCGGGCCAGCGCCGGCCGCGCCGGCCGCGCCGGGCCGCGCCGGGCGTCTCAGGGCAGCTCGTGGAGCGTGAGCTCGAGCACGGGCAGCCCGCCCGGCTCCAGCGACGGCCGGCACGCCGCGTGCTCGGATGCGCCCAGGGCGGCGAAGCCGGCCTCCACCGTCCGCACGTAGCCGCCGTCGATGACCGCGGTGCCGTCACGCCGGCCCGCGGCCAGCCGCTCGCGCGCCGGCGCCGACCCCACGTAGGCCCACACCCGCGCGCCGCCCGCCTCGACGCGATCCGAGACGTCGATGCGCTCGTAGTTGCGCTCGCGCCGGTCGAGCTCTGACAGCAGCCGGTCGTCCACCGGCAGGCACAGCCCGTTGACCGCCGCAGTCGAGTCATCGGGAGCTGCGACCAGGTCCAGGTAGGCGACGTAGATCTGCGGCCGCCCGCCCGCGACGTCGGTGTAGTACTTGTAGCCCGGCAGGTCCCGCCGGTTGTCCATCGCCGCGCCCCAGGTGCGGCGCAGCGCCACCAGATCGGCAACAAAGCCGTGTTCGTTGAGCACTCGGGTCAGCACACGACCCGCGAGCGCGGTCAGCGACCCGTAGCCGAACACGTATTGAGCCCTACCGTCGTTCAAGGTCTCCTGCCCGGCGGCCGACGACCGGGCGGCGTTCGTTTCCAACGATGCCTCCGACGGAGGGAACCAACATGGAGAAACTCCGTATTTACCAGGCTTGCACCAGTGAGAGGAGCACTCAGGCATGTCGAAGGTCAGGAGCTAGCGCCGTCGTCCTCGGCGAGATGCTGCCGGTCAAGATTCCGCGCCCGGCGACGACGAGGATCTCACCCCGACGGGGTCGTTCGCGATGGCCCTACCGCTTCTCGTAGGTCACCGTAGCCTGGCCTACCCTCATCTGCTGTGGTTCGGGACATAATCCCGTGGCCCGGCCGTTCCCCGACGTGCTCAGCATCGGGGCCTGCCTGATCTATGTTGGCGCACTCATCCTGCTGCGCCGCTCCTATCGCCGCTCCGCGGGCGAGAGTCCCCGTCCAGCTCGGGATCGGTCATCTCGCGCAGCCGGGTCGCCGCTCGCCGCAACAGCCGTGAAACCTGCATCTGCGAGCACCCCAGCGCCTCCGCGATCTCAGTCTGCTTGAGGTCGCGCTCGAGGCGCAGGACCAGCGCCCTGCGCTCCAGGTGGGGCAGGCGCCCGACCGCATCGGTCAACGACATCTTTGCCTCTATCAGGCCATAGCTCTCGTCCACGTCGCCGAGGCTGTCACCGAGCGTGTCAGGCTCGTCGTCCTCGGCCGATGACAGCGGGGCGTCGAGCGACACCGCGTAGTGCGCCGTCCCGGCGTCGAGGCCGGTCAGCACATCGTCATGCGAGACCTCGAGGTACTCGGCCACCTCCTCGACGCGCGGTTGGCGCCCGGTCGTGGCCGTCATCTGGCGGATGGCGCGGTCGATCCGCAGCGCCATCTCCTGAGCACCGCGCGGGACGTGCGCCGACCACCCGGTGTTGCGGAAGTAGCGTTTGAGCTCGCCCAGGATCGTCGGGATGGCGAACGCGGGGAACCGCACGCCCCGAGCCGGGTCGAAGCGATCGATGGCGCCCAGCAGCCCCACTGAGGCGACCTGGACCAGATCCTCGAGCGGCTCGTGGGGGTTGCTATAGCGAGCGGCCAGCCTGCGTGCGAGCGGCAGGTAGCGCTCGAACAACTCGTCGCGGGCTGCCACGTCGCAATCCTCGTGCCAGCGCTCCACCAGCACGTTCGTCTGGCTGTCGGGGTCGTCGGCGCGCGTCGCGTTGAGTTTGGGCAGCGATGATTGTGCCTGCACGGTGCTCCTTCCGTTGGGCTTGGAAACCTCGGGCCCGTCAGAGGACCGCTGCGCGATCGACTGCCGTCTCCCCTACCAACTTGCATCCCGCGCGCGTGTCGCGAAAAGCTGGTCTTTAGCTACCCCGATCGGCGTGGCCCAGACCGAAACGCCAGTGTGAGCTGCTCACACAACCGCGTTCGCGAGGTTGATTGTGTCAACACGCTGACAACCCAGCCCGCGATTGGCGGCCTATCGCGTCGGGTAGCCAATTGAGTGACCGATGAATCCTCTGCTCTTCGCCGACTGGGGGCGGATGAACCGCCTCTTCACCCGCGTGATGTGGATCGTGGTCGTGGTGATGCTCTGCATCGTGTGCGTGGCGCTGGCCGCGCCCGCCCCGACATCGCACGCGAGCCCGGGCGTGCACCCGCCCGCCGCAGCCGCCGCAGCACGTGCGGGCGCGAGCGGCAGCCGCTGACGGCTGAGCGCCCACGGAGCGGCGCCGGCGTGAGCGCGGCCGAGATCGCGCACGGCGAAAGGACGCGACATGGAAACAACCGGGGAACGCGGGCGGATAGGCGATGGTGCCGCCGACGCCGTACCCGCCCGCAGTCCCGAGGGAGGAGAGGCCTTATTGGCTAACAGGCCGGTGCACGATTACCCGGCCCGGGGAGGAACTAATCACCTATCGAGCAGGGGGAGTTTCAAAAACGACCCCGCAGCGCGCGCCGCTACTCCGTGAGGCTGGCGGCGGCGGCCTGCCGCGCCATCGTCTCGGGCGGATCGCCGCACAGGAGCCACCGGCGGTCGGGCGTGCGGCGCAGGCGGCCCTCCGCCTCGAGCTGGCGGATCGCGGTGGTCACCGACGGCCGCTGCGCCCCCACCAGCCGCGCCAACGTCTCGTGGGTGAGCCGAAGCGGCACGACGACGCCATCAGGCGTCACCCGCCCCCAGCGGTCAGCCAGGTACCAGAGCAGCACCAGAAGGCGTACGTCGACGCGCCGCAGATTGGAGACGGCCAGAGTGATCGCCAGCGAGTGGGCGCGGTTGCTCGCCCCGCGCAACACCGCCTCGACGGCGGACGGCCACTGGCCCAGCACCCGCGCGAACGTCGGATCGAGCACCGCGAACCGCGCCGGTTCAAGCACCGTCCAGGACACCCCGAACGGGATCGGGGCATCCTCGCCGTCGCGATCGCTGGGTCGCAGCAGGTCACCCCGGCCGACGAGCTCCGCGGCGAGCGGCTTCTCGAGGATCACGTCCCGGGTGAGCAGCCCGTCGAGGACAAGCAGTCCCAGGTGCCCGGGCCGGTCCGCCGGCACCTGGGGTCTCCAGCTGCCGGTCTTGGCGACCATGAGCTCCGCCACCAGCTGGCGCCGGGCCACCTCCCGCTGCTCGACGTCGAGATGCTCGACGATCTCAGGGAGCTCCTCGGCAACTCGTACGCGTCGGGGCACGGCGGTCATGGCTTCCTCCGAGCTTCTTGACATCGGCTCCGGGGTGCCGCTCGAGTCAGACACTTTGACACGAAGGAGGACACCCGTGGACGGTGCTCCCCGCTCACGACTCGTTGATTGTTGATGGCGTTGAAGTAAAGCAACGGGCGCGACGGGGCCGCGCCCGGCTCAGTCCAGCACGGAGCCCGGAAGGCGCCCGCGGCGCAGGCCCAAACCTCGACCCGAGCCCGGGGCGGGCCGGTTGACAACTTCCCGTTCCTCCCTTGGCGGTGGACGAAGCGCGGTGGTGCGAGCGCGAACCCATCGGCGCCGGCCTCGACGATGCATCACGTCTGTCTCCCTCCGTTTTAGCTCCCCCGGCGCGCCCTACCCACAAGCGGCTACCGCCTAGAGCGCCCAGGTCAGCATTCGGACAGCATGGGCGTCTCGAGCGCCGTCGCGATGAGCTCGACGCACACGTCAACGTCAAATGAGGTGGCGTCGATCACGAGGTGATACAGGCCCGGATCGAGGATGTCGACGTCGTAGAACTGCCGCAGATAGTCCGCGTGCGCGCGGTCCAGCGCACGCAGGGTCCGCTCGGTCGTGTCGCGGTCCAGGCCCCGCACGCGCATGGCGTGCTCGATCCGGCGCTCAACCGGCCCGGTCAGCCGCACCCGCAGCACATGCGGATCGTGGCGGAGTGCGGCGGCCGCACCCCGGCCCAGGATCACCCCGCGCCCGGTGGCCGCCTGGGACAGCAGCGCCTCCTGGGAGGCCCGATGGAAGTCCTTGGGCGTCACCACGTCGGCGGGCAGTGGCGCCGGCGCGCCCGGGTCTGCCCCAAAGAACCCGGACAGCACCCGTTCCAGCAGGCTCTTGCCGCTGGGCTGCTCGTGCGCCAGCGCGTCACTGACGGGGATATCGAGCCGCTCGGCGACAGCCAGGGCGATGCCGCGATCGATGAACGGCACGCCGAGGCGCTCCGCCAGAGCCGGGCCCATCTGGCTTCCGGCGGCGCCGTACGCAGCTGACAGCGCGATGACCGTCATCGGGCTTAGCAATACCCCACGCCGGTGACGGGAAGCCGCCGCCCGCAGCTCGCAACCTAACCCAACCGGCTCAGCAGCTCCTCGGCGATCGCCAGCGACGAGGTCGCCGCCGGCGAAGGGGCGTTTCGCACCCAGACCACCCGATCGCTGACGCCGAGGCGGAAGTCGTCCACCAGCGAGCCGTCGCGGTCCACCGCCTGCGCGCGAACCCCCGCCGGCGCCGGCACGGCGTCGGCCACCGCCAGCTCGGGCACGTAGCGCTGCAGCTCGGAGATGAAGGCGCCCTTGCGCGCGGAACGGTACAGCTCCCCCGCGCCCGCCCGCCAGTGCCGGCACATCATCCGCCGCGTCCCAGGCCACGTGAGGGTCTCGAACAGCTCACTCCACACGACGGCGCTGCGCCGGTACCCCTCAAGCGCGGTGGCCAGCACCGCGTTGGGGCCCAGCCACACCGAGCCGTCGAACTTCCGGGTCAGGTGAACGCCCAGAAACGGCAGGGTCGGGTCCGGGACGGGATAGATGAGGCCCTTGACGAGATGGGTCCGCCCCGGCGCCAGCGCGAAGTACTCGCCGCGGAAGGGCACGATCCGAGGCTCGGCGTCCTCTCCGGAGGCCCGGGCCAGGCGGTCTGAATGCAGGCCCGCGCAGACGATGACGCGACCGGCGCCCAGGCTCTCGCCGCCGTGCAGGTCGATCCGCGCGCTCGAGCCGTTCTGGGTCACGCGGGCCACCGACACGCCGGTGCGGATCTCCCCGCCGGCGGCGCGCACGTCGGCGGCCATCGCGTCGGCCACGGCCACGAAGTCGACGATCGCGGTGTGCGGCGAGTGCAGGCCGGCCACGCCCGCGACGTGGGGCTCGACCTGGGCCAGCTCTGCGCCCTCCAGCCAGCGCAGGCCCGGGACCCCGTTGGTCTCGGCGCGCTGCGCGAGGCGGCGCAGGGGGCCCACCTCCGTCTCGCGGGTTGCCACCACGACCTTGCCGCACTCGTCGTAGACGATGTCCTTGTCGGCGCAGAACTCCTGCATCAGCTCGCGGCCGCGGGTGCACAGGCGCGCTTTGAGCGAGCCAGGGGCGTAGTAGAGCCCGGCGTGCACGACGCCGCTGTTGTGGCCGGTCTGGTGGCGCGCCAGGCCGTCCTCCTTCTCCAGCACGACGACCTCGTCCCCGGAACGCGAGGTCGCGAGCAGCCGCGCCGTCGCCAGTCCCAGGATCCCGCCGCCGACCACGACTAAACGCATGCCCGCCGTCTCGTCAGGTATCGGACCAAAAGCCCCTTCCTTCGTCCATAACGACTCACAGGCAATCAAACGCGCGCCCGGGCTGCCGATGTGCGTACGGAGACCACCCGGTCCACGCCCTGGCGTACTTCGCCAGCTCCTGGCTTGACAGCCTCGGAATCTGCAACCCGCGGGGGCGCGGGCCAGTGGTCGCGAGCGAGCACTCCTACCTGCCCAGCCGTGACAATAGCCCTCTCTTCCCCCCGGATGAAAGGGCGCGCCGATGCGCTTTGCCTCGGTCCTGCATGACGGACGGCCGCACGCGGTGGCGATCGAAGGCCAGATGGCCATCCCGCTCACCGACATCGCCGAGCTCGGCGTCCAGACCCCCAACGAGCTGCTGCGCGATCCCTCGCTGGATCGCGGCGCCGCGTTCGCGCTGAGCGAGGCGACCGTGAGACCGCTCATCCCGCGGCCGGGCAAGGTGATCTGCGTCGGGCTCAACTACAGGGCGCACATCGAGGAAACCCACCGCGACGAGTCTGACTATCCGGTCCTGTTCACGAAGTTCGCCACCTCGCTGACGGGGGCATACGACACCGTGCTGTGTCCACCGGAGTCCGGCGCCGTCGATTACGAGGGAGAACTGGCGGTCATCATCGGCCGCCCGGGCCGCCGCCTCGCGCCGGAGCGGGCGCTCGACGCCGTGGCCGGCTACACGGTGGCCAACGACGTCACCATGCGCGACTACCAATACCGCACCCACCAGTGGCTCCAGGGCAAGGCGTGGGACGCCTCCACGCCGCTGGGGCCGACGCTGGTGAGCGCCGAGGAGGTCCCGGACCCCGCCGCGCTGACCCTGCGCACGCTCGTCAACGGCGAGGTCGTGCAGGAGGCAACGACCGACCTGATGATCTTCCCGGTCCCCACCCTGATCAGCGTCATCTCGGAGTTCGCGACGCTGCAGCCCGGCGACGTCATCCTCACCGGAACGCCCGCCGGCGTCGGCTTTCGCCGCGATCCCCAGCTGCTGATGGGCGACGGTGACATCGCCGTGGTGGAGATCGAGGGGATCGGACGCACCGAGAACCACTTCGCCGCGGAGGGGTCCTGACGCTGGTTCCTCGAGCACCACGGTCAGCTCGTCGTGCGCCGCACCGGCGGGCTGCTATATCCGTACGGGCGTGACCGAGCGCGCAGCGCCACTGGGTTATCCAGCGGTGGCAGGCGGGTAGGTTCACGCGAATCGTCAGACCACACCTCGATCTCTGGACATTCGGCTAAAGCCACGGTGTCTTTCTGCCGACACCTGGACCAATATCTGACCTCGTCTCCCGAGCGGAGTCCCTCATGAGCCCCGAACGCACCCAGGCCTACGGCCGCGTCATGCACACCCTGAACGAGTTGGGCCCCAGCAAGCTGCTCAACGACGAGCAGGATCGGATTCGCGAGGCCGCGGACAACCTGATCTTCGCCGCCGACGCCATCACGGATCCGGCTGCGCTCGAGGCCCTGCACGACGTCGACTCCATCGGCGCGTCTCTCGTGGAGAGCGGCCGCTGGACCGAGATCACCGCCGCCCGACTCGTCAAGGACCTACGCGAGTGCGGTCCTGGGCCCGTGCCTGCGCGCCAGGCCGCGTAACGCTGCGTTGGACAACCCGGCGTCCGCGCTGATGAGATCATCCGCGCGATGCGCCGATGACCACCATCGCCGTCGACCGGGCCAGGCTGAACCGCCTGCTCGCCGCTGAGCGCGCGCGCTTCGCCAAAACGCACCCCCGTTCCGCCGCCGCCTACGCCGAGGGAGGGCGCCACCTGTTCGGCGGCGTCCCGATGACCTGGATGAACATGGCGGCAGGGCGCTTCCCGCTCTACCTCCGCGGGGCCCGGGGCGCGCGCCTCGCCGACATCGATGGCCACGAATACGTCGACTTCGCGCTTGGCGACACCGGCGCCATGGCGGGCCATTCGCCCGAGCCGGTGCTCGCCGCGATTCGTCGGCGCACCGAGGAGCTGGGCGGCCTCACGGCGATGATGCCCACCGAGAACGCCGCCTGGGTGGGCGCCGAGCTGACCCGCCGCTTCGGACCCGAGCAGTGGTCCTTCACCCTCACCGCCACCGACGCCAACCGCTGGGCGATCCGGCTCGCCCGTCACCTGACCGGACGCCCCCGGATCCTTGTGTTCGCGTGGTGCTACCACGGCAGCGTGGATGAGACGTTCGCGCTGGCGGGACCGGCCGGCGCTGCCGTGGCCCGTGAGGGTAACGTCGGACCCCCGGTGGCCCTGGACGTGACGACCCGGGTGGTCGAGTACAACGACCTCGACGCCCTGGAGGAGGCGCTCGACCACGAGGATGTGGCCGCCGTGCTGATGGAGCCGGCGCTGACCAACATCGGGATCGTGCTCCCCCAGGCCGGGTACCTGGACGGCGTGCGGCGCCTCACCCGCGCCCACGGCACCCTGCTCATCAACGACGAGACCCACACCTTCTCGGCCGGTCCCGGCGGCGCCACGCGCGCCTGGGACCTGGAGCCGGACATCGTCACGATCGGTAAGGCGATCGCCGGCGGCATCCCGATCGGCGCCTACGGCCTCACCACGGAAGTGGCGGGGCGCGTCGACGCGCTCCCCGACATCGACCTCGTCGACACGGGCGGCGTCGGCGGCACCCTGGCCGGCAACGCGCTGTCGATCGACGCCTGCCGGGCCGCGCTCGAGCACGTTCTCACGGACGAGGCCTTCGCCGACATGACCGGCCGCGCCGGCCGCTACACGGCCGGCGTCCAACGGGTGATCGACGACACCGGCGTGCCGTGGTCGGTCACGCAGCTCGGCTGCCGCGCCGAGTACCGCTTCGCCCGGCCCGCACCTGTGAACGGCAGCGAGTCAGCGGCCGCCGGCGACGGCGAGCTCGAGGACTTCCTCCACGTCTACATGGCCAACCGGGGCGTGCTCATCACGCCGTTTCACAACATGGCGCTGATGTCGCCGGCCACTACCGGCGCCGACGTTGACCGGCACACCGAGCTGTTCGCCGAGGCGGTCGCTGCCCTGGTGGCCGCCGCGGGGTGAGCGCCGGGCGCGCCCCCGGTCAGCCGCGCGGCGCGGCCAGCGCCTGCGCGAACGCGTCGACCTCCTCGGGCGTCGTGTCCCACGAGCACATCAGCCGCTCTTCGCGCGTCGCCTCGTTCCAGGTGTAGAACGGCCAGCGCGCGCGCACAGCGTCAGCGGCCTCGCGCGGCAGCACGGCGAACACGCCATTGGCTTGCACCGCCTGGGTGATCGTGACCCCCGGGATGCCGGCGATGGCGTCCGCCAGGCGCGCCGCCATGGCGTTGGCGTGCGCGGCGTTGCGCCGCCACAGGTCCCCCTCGAACATGGCGATGAACTGGGCGGCGAGAAAGCGGCCCTTGGAGGCGAGCTGGAGCGTCTGCTTGCGCAGATAGCGCGCCCCCTCGGCGCGGTCGGGGTCGAGGAAGACGACGGCCTCCCCCAGCACCATCCCGTTCTTCGTGCCGCCGAGGCTGAGGACGTCGACTTCGGCGGTCAGCTCGCCCAGGCCGCACTCCAGCCCGGCGGCGGCGTTGGACAGGCGTGAGCCGTCCATGTGCAGCACAAGGCCGAGATCGTGGGCGGTCCGGGCGAGCGCAGCGGTCTCCTCGGGGCTATAGCGGGTGCCGTATTCGCTGCTCTGGGTGATCGTGACCAGCCGGGGCTGCACGGCGTGCTCGTCACCGATCCGGGTCACACGAGCACGGACGTCGTCGGGAGTGAGCTTGCCGTCTCGCGTGGGGACGGTGAGGAGCTTGACGCCGGCGATCCGCTCCGGGGCGCCGCCCTCGTCGACGTTCACATGCGCGGTGTCGGCGCAGATGACCGCCTCCCAGGGCCGGCAGACCGCGCGGATGGACACCACGTTGGCGCCCGAGCCGTTGAAGACGAGCAGCGATTGCGACCGTTCTCCGAAGTGGCCGCGCAGAATCTCCTGGGCCCGCGCGGTCCACGGATCGGCGCCATAGGAGACCGCGTGGCCGCTGTTGGCGTCGGCCAGCGCGGCCAGCACGTCGGGGTGCGCGCTTGCGTAATTGTCGGAGGCGAAGGACTTCACCGATGCCGAGCCTACGCAAACTGCCCCGAGGAGCGGCGCAACCTTTGTCTCACCCCGCTGTTGTAAGCGTCATCGAGCCCCTGAGATCCAGCTCAGGCAGCAGAGCCCAGCGCCCGCCACGAGGCCTGCCGGGCGCCGATTTGCAAAGCTTGGCCCAGAGCAGGCCATTATCTGGTGTGCGCCCACGGCGAGGAACGGGTGCCGCCCGGCAACCCATGCCCTCTCTCCCGCGTCGATCCACAGCCACCTCGAGCGCCGCCACCCGCCTGGCGATCATGCTGGCGACGCTCATCGCCGTCGTGCTCCTCCCAGCCGCCGCGCTGGCCGCGCCGGCGAGCAAGGTCGTGACCTTCCACAGCTACCGGGTGAACGTCCCGGCGAACTGGCCCGTCTTCCGGCTCGCCGCCGCCCCCGCCACCTGCGTGCGCTTCAACCGCCACGCGGTCTACCTGGGCCGACCCACCGCGCGCCAGGTCTGCCCGGCCCAGCCCGCCGGCCGCACCGAGGCGATCCTCGTCCAGCCCCTGGGTCACGCCGGGCAGGTGCTGCCGGCCACCGCCGCCGCGGGCGCCGCCGATCGCGGCGCCGAGGCTCAGATCGTCGACACCGCCGACCGCGTGCTCGTCACGGCGACCTGGAACCGCCGGCCGGCGCTGATCCGCCGCGCCCTCGGCGTCGCCTCCCTGACCTCCGCGGTCAGTCGCGCCGTGCGCCTGCGCCCGCACTCTGCGGTGGCGGCGGCGAGCGCCCGCATGCACGCCCACGCGCGCTCGCGCGCCACCGTGCCCGCGATCCCCGCGGGCCCGGGCCAGGTCTACACCGGGCTGGGCTTTGACGCCTGCAGCACCCCGAGCACCACAACGATGTCCGACTGGGGTGCCTCGCCGTATCGGGCGATCGGGATCTATATCGGCGGCACGAACATGGCCTGCTCGCAGCCCAACCTGTCGGCCACGTGGGTCAGCCAGGAGTCCGCGGTGGGCTGGCACATGATCCCCATCTACGTCGGGCTGCAGTCGCCGTCGAACTCGTGCGGCTGCGCCGGCATCACCCCGGCCGCGGCCGGCACGCAGGGCACCCAGGCCGCCCAGGACGCCGTCGTCGACGCCCAGGCGATCGGGATGGGCGCGGGCAACCCGCTGTACTTCGACATGGAGGCCTACAGCCGGACCACCACCAACACCACCGCGGTGTTGGCCTTCCTCGCGGCGTGGACCGCGCAACTGCACGCCAACGGGTACCTCTCGGGCGTGTACTCGAGCGACGCCTCCGGGATCTCCGACCTGGTGGGCCAGCAGGCGACTGGCTACGTCGAGCCCGACGAGCTGTGGATCGCCAACTGGAACGGCTCGCAGTCAACCGCCGACGGCGACGTTCCCGCCCAGTACTGGGCCGCGCATCAGCGCCTGCACCAGTACCAGGGCGCGCACAACGCGACCTACGGCGGCGCCAAGATCAACATCGACGGCGACTACCTGGACTCGGCGACCGCCGCCGCCGGGACCGGCTCGGGGGTCGATGCGGCCCCGGCCGTCGCCCCCGCGCCGTCGCTCAGGGTGACCGCCGGGCCCGACGGGAGCACCAGTCTGACGCCGTCCTGGGTCGGCGCGACCGGCGTCGCGGCCTGGCAGATCCTCGCCGGGTCCAGCCCCACCGCGTTCACCTGGACCGGCCCGCGGATCACCGCCGGCGCGCACCTGCCGGCGGTGACCAGGAACGCCTTCGCCTACTGGGAGGTCGAGGCCCTGAGCGCCACCGGCCAGGTGCTGGGCACCTCGGTGGCCAGCCCCACGCCGGCGCACGTGACGATCTTCGGCAACAGCGCCTTCGCTCCCACAAGCGGTCTGGGCGCGGTGCCGGTCGGATGCATGGGCGTGTCGCCGTGCGCCCTGACCACGACGATCTCCTCGGGGCGGACCACGTTCGCGACCACCAACCGTGAGTTCATCCCCGCCGGCGGGGGCCTCGCGTACTTCAAGCTCTCAAGCGCCGCCCAGAAGGCGCTCCGCCGTGCGCACAACCGCCAGATGGCAGTCAACGTCACGGTGCGCAGCACCACCACCGGCGTTCACGCCACGCGCGTGCTGACCCTCAGCTCCTTCACCACATCTAACCCCAGCCCGCCGCGGAGCGCGGGCCAGTCCTCACAGCTGAAGCTGATCGGAACCGCCGAGTTCGTCTCACACGGCTGGGTGGGCGGCATCCTCGCCGAATGCATCGGCGCCACCCCGTGCCAGGCGACCACGACACTGGTGGCCGGTCGCACGACCGTCGCCACGACCAAACCCGAGACCCTGGGCGCCGGCGAGCTCGGCTACCTGAGCTTCTCGCTCACCCACGCGGGCCACACGCTGCTGACCAAGTCCAAGTCCAACCAGCTCGGCGTGACCGCGACCGTGACCGCCCCGGCCCCCCCCGGCGCCTCCAGCGGCACCCCGGCCAGCGGCGCCCCCGGCAGCGGCGGCGGCGGTGTCGGCGGTGCGGCGCCGGGCGTCGGCGCCACCGGTCCCTCGGCGACGACCGCCACCGCCAAGGCCCGCCTGGCGCTCGTGGCCTTCCAGTAGACACGCGTCCGTCAGGCGCCGTTGCGCCTGCGCGGCACCGGGCGCGGCCGCGTGGCCTCCAGGGAGTGGGCGCATGAGTGCAGCGCGTCGCGGACCGCGTCAATCGTCTCCGCCGCCAGGCCGTGGAGCATGTCGGCCTCGATCGCGTCCATGTCCCGGTCACACCGCTCCAGGACCTTGAGGCCCTTGGCCGTCACCGAGGCGCGCCTCACGCGCCCGTGCTTGGGGTCGGGCCGGCGTCGGATGAGGGCGCGCCGCTCCAGCGCGCCGATAACCAGGTTCATGGCCTGCGGTGTCACGAACGCCCAGCGCGCCAGCTGGGCGCACGAGAGGCCGTCGCGCTCGCGCAGCACGCTGAGGGTCACGTACTCGGTGGTCGTGATGCCCTGGGCGGCGACGGCCTCGTCAAGGCGGACACGGAGGCGGCGCTCGACGCGGTAGACGAGGTAGGAGATGCGGGGCATGGTCGCCGCCGGTGTGGGGGCCGGCTTCGCGGCGGTGACGCGATCCATGACTCCCCAACAGTATCCGGGGCACCGGCCGCAGCGCCATCAACGACCCGATTGACAAGGTACTTGCGAATGCCTAGGCTGCGCCGCGGAGAGGGCCACCGCGAGTGAGCCATCACACAAGAGAGGCGAGGACACGATGAGCGGACGTTCTCTGCGCCGGTACGGCGCGGGCGTTGTGGCGGCGTGCGCCCTGGCGCTGGCGGCGGCAACGCCGGCCATGGCCGCATCCACCCACTACACCGGCACGACCTCCGACCGCGGCGGCTGGATCGCCGACGTGCCGTCCAACTGGAACGGCACCCTGCTGCTCTACAGCCACGGCTACGGGACGCTGTCGCCCCAGGATGCGCCCGACCCCGACACGCAGGCGGCGTTGCTGAACGCCGGCTACGCCCTGGCCGGCTCCGGCTATGACCCCAACGGGTCGCTGTGGGCGCTGGGAAGCGCCGTGCGCGACCAGTTCCAGACACTGAGGACCGTTGAGAAGACCGTCCTGCCATCGCGGCCCAGCCAGGTCCTCGCCTTCGGGACCTCGATGGGCGGGCTCATCAGCGCGCTGGAGGACCAGCGGTCTTACGGCCGCCTCGACGGCGCGCTGACGACCTGCGGCCTGGTCGCGGGCGGCATCCAGCTCAACAACTACCAGCTCGACGGCGAGTACGCGATCAACAAGCTACTGGCCGCCGACGCCGCCAAGCTCGTCAACTACACCAGCCAGACCGACGCCATCAACGCGGCGGTGACGCTCAACGGCGCGGCGGCCGATGCCCAGACCACTCCCGTGGGCCAGGCCCGCCTGGCGCTGGCGATGGCGTTCATGAACGTCACGACCTGGGCGCCCGGCGAGTCGATGCCCGGCGTCTATGACTACGCCGCCCAGGAGCAGCAGCAGTACAACGAGGAGTTCATCGCCAACCCGGTCATGATCTTTGTCGAGACCGGCCGCCAGCAGATCGAGCTCGCGGCCGGCGGCAACGGCGGCTGGGATGCGGGCGTCAACTTCGCCAAGCTGCTGTCGCACTCGTCCTACTACGCCGAGGTCCACGCGCTCTACCGGGCGGCCGGGCTGAGCCTGCATGATGACCTCCGGACACTCACCCAGGGCGCCAACATCCGCGCCTCGAACCGGGCGATCCGGTGGTTGGAGCAGACCTCGGTGCCCACCGGTCACCTCCAGGTCCCGGAGCTCGACCTGCACACGATCTCCGACCAGCTGGTGCCGGTCCAGCAGGAGAATTACTACCACCGCCTCGTCCGGCGGGCCCGTGACACCAGCCTGCTGCGCCAGGACTTCGTCATGCGCCAGGAGCATTGCAACTTCACCCCGGCCGAGCTGATGGCCGGCGTGCAGGCGGTGCAGCACCGCGTCCAGACGGGAAGCTGGGACTCGGTGGCGCTGCCCTCGAGCCTGGAGACGGCCGCCACCGGCCTCAATCTCGGCGACGCGGCCTTCGTGCCGTTCTGGCCCGATCGTCTGTCCGGTGAAAACGGGCCGTTCAACCCGTTCACACAGGGCAGCCGCCCGTAGGGGCGCATCGACCCCATGCTTCGGGGCGGGGCCACCCCGGCCCCGCCCCTGAAGCTCCGGTCAGCGACAATGTCGGCGCGATGCCGGCGCCCGAGCCCCAGGCGATCCTGCTTCCGCCCAGCCAAGCGGCCATCTTCCTGGTATGCGTGGTGGCGCCCGGCCACGAGGACGACGTCCGCGCGCTGCTGTCCGACGTCAACGGCATACGGCGCTCCGTCGGCTTCCGCATCCCGGAGGCGCGGTTGAGCTGCGTCACCGGGATCGGCTCGGCGCTGTGGGACCGGCTGTTCGAGCCGCCGCGCCCGGCCGAGCTGCACCCGCTCCCCGAGATCGCCGGCGACCGGCACGTCTCGGTGAGCACGCCCGGCGACGTCCTGTTCCACATCCGCGCCGCTCGCCTGGATCTCTGCTTCGAGCTGGCCCAGCGGCTCACCGAGCGGCTCGACGGACACGGGCACGTGGTGGACGAGGTCCACGGCTTCCGCTCTTTTGACGAACGTGACCTGCTGGGGTTCGTGGACGGCACCGAGAACCCCGAGGGCATGGCGGCGGAGTCGTCCGCGCTCATCGGGGACGACGACACCGCGTTCGCCGGTGGCAGCTATGTGGTGGTGCAGAAGTACCTTCACGACCTCAAGGGCTGGGACGCGCTGAGCGTCGAGGCGCAGGAGGACGCCATCGGCCGTACCAAGCTCTCAAACCTCGAGCTCGACGACGACGTCAAGCCGCCCAACTCACACGTCGCGCTCACGGTCATCGAGGACGAGGACGGCGAGGAGGAGCAGATCCTGCGTTACAACATGCCCTTCGGGCGCGTGGGCGCCAGCGAGTACGGGACCTACTTCATCGGCTACGCGCGCCGCCCGGCAGTGATCGAGCAAATGCTGACCAACATGTTCGTCGGCAGCCCGGCGGGGACCACCGACCGGATCCTCGACTTCTCCACCGCGGTCACCGGCACCCTCTTCTTCGTGCCCAGCTCGGACTTCCTCGACGAGCCGCCCGAGCCAGGCGCGGACAGCTGCGCGGAGACCGGCGCGGACACGCGCTTGGGCGAGACGGCGCCGCCGGTGAGCCCCGTGGCGGGTGCAGGGGACGACTCGTTGCAGATCGGGAGCCTCAGGCCACCGCGCTAGACGGCGACGCGACCAGCGGGAGCGCGCGCACCTCATCGTGCAGGGGGTCGCCGGGCGGCACCCACCAGGGCTCCGTCGGCCGGACGTGCAGGCCGGCCACGCGCGTGAGCGAGGCGGCATCGGCACGCAGGTCGGCCACCCCCGGGCGGTCGTCATCGGCGCGCGTCACCAGCGACCAGCACCACAACGGCGTCGGGTCGCGCACCGAGGCGGCGCGCAGGCCGGCGGGCAGACGCGCCTGGTGGCGCTTGGGCGACTCCAGCACAGGCGCCCCGAGATACTGGCAGCGCTCGTGGAACCCGGGGCCGGCGATCCCGCCGTCGTCGACGTGGACCACGGGGGCGCCGGTGTCCCGGGCGAAGGCCTCGGCGTACCGGTTCCAGGCGTCCCACGAGGTCAGGTCGGCATCGACCAGCACCCGCACGTCGGTTGCCCGCACCGCCCCTGCGGAGCCGCCTGCCGGCACGACGGCGTGCAGCGGCTCGGGCCACAGCAGACGCAGGTCGAGCCGGTCGTCGGGCTCGGGCGACCACGCCACTGCGGCATCGAGCGTACCCTCGAGCACGCGCTCGATCTGCATGTGGCTGGGCATCACCCACTCGTCGATGCGCAGGTCGGTGCGGACGGTGGTGGACAGCTCGTCTGGCAGCCAGCTCACGTACCCCAGGCGGACCGGACCCGAGGCGCTGGCCAGCCGGCGCTTGGCCGCGCCCGCCAAGGCCAGGATCTCACGGGCGTCGGGCAGCAGCTGTCGCCCGGCGGAGGTGAGGCGAACGTGCCGGCGGTCGCGGACGAACAGGTCGACGCCGACGCTGCGCTCCAGGGCCTTGATCTGCTGCGACAGCGACGGGCCCGCGATGTGAAGCCGCTCGGCGGCCCGGCCGAAGTGCAGCTCCTCGGCGACCGCCACGAAGTACCGCAGCTGGCGCAGTTCCATGGGCGAATGATATCGCCCACTGTTAGGAAATGCCTATCACTGGGACGCAGCCGGTCGTGGACAAACCGCCGCTGGCGCTGCACGATGAACTGTGATGACCTTCGACATCCGCAGCCTCGCCCTCCCAATCGTCCAGGCGCCGATGGCGGGCGGTCCGTCGACGCCCGCGCTGGCGGCGGCCGTGGGCGAGGCCGGCGGGCTCGGCTTCCTCGCCGCCGGCTACAAGACCACCGAGGCCGTGGCGCAGGACATGGCGACCGTGCGCGCGGGCACCGGCGCGCCCTTCGGGGTCAACATCTTCGTCCCGGCGCAGGAGGAGGCTCCCGCACAGCCGGTGGCCGCGTACGCCGAGGCCCTGGCCGCCGAGGCCGAGCGCCACGGGGTGGCGCTGGGCGTGCCCCGCTTCGACGACGATGCCTACGAGGCCAAGCTGGAGCTGGTGACCCGCGAGCGCGTCCCCGTGGTGTCGTTCACGTTCGGGTGCCCTGCGTCCGCGACCGTGGCCGCGCTCCACACCCGCGACGTCGCCGTGTGGGTCACGGTCACGAACGCCGCCGAGGGACGCGAGGCCACCGACGCCGGCGTCGACGCGCTCGTCGCCCAGGGCACGGAGGCCGGCGGGCATCGCGCTTACTTCCGCGACGACGGCGAGCAGGAGGAATACGGACTGCTGACGCTGCTCCGCCTCCTCCGTGCCGCCACCGACCTACCGCTGATCGCCACCGGCGGTCTCATGGACGGGCCGGGCATCGCCGCCGTCCTCGTCGCCGGCGCGGCCGCCGCGCAGCTGGGCAGCGCGCTCATGCTGACGCCGGAGGCGGGAACCTCGGGTCCGCACCGGGCCCGCCTGGCCGTGAACGGGCCCACCCGCCTCACTCGAGCCTTCAGCGGGCGCAGCGCACGAGGGATCGTCAACCGTTTCATGACCGAGCACGACGCCCACGCCCCGCGCGCCTACCCCCAGGTCCACCACCTCACCAGCCCCCTGCGCGCGGCCGCGCGCGCCCGCAATGACCCCGATGCCATCAACCTGTGGGCCGGCCAGGGACACGCCGCCGCCCGGGAGCAGCCGGCGGCCGAGATCGTCCGCTCGCTGGCCGCCGGGGCCCGCCAGGCGCTGGCCGACGCCGCGCGTTAGCCCTGCAGATCAAGCACCTGCTGGTGCAGGAGGCCGTTGGTGACGACCGCGTTGCCCGAGTCGATCCGGTCACGGCCGCGCAGGTCGCTGAACCGGCCGCCGGCCTCCTCCACGATCAGCTTCGCGGCCGCGTAGTCCCAGGCATGGCCGCCGCTGCCGAGGGCGATGTCGGCGACGCCGGCGGCGACGCTGAGAAAGCCGTGGCCGTGCCAGGGCCGGACCGCGGCCGTGCGCTCCCCCACCGCCGTGAGCGTTTCGGCGGGCGCGTCGCCCGACAACCAGTCGCGGTTGAGCGTCGCGTCCTCCAGGCGCGCGGTGCGCGACACCGCGATCGGCGCGCCGTTGCCGAACGCGCCCTCGCCGCGGCCGGCCCACCAGCGCTCAGATCGCGCCGGGACGCCGATGACCCCGACGCTGATGTCAGCGCCACGGCCCAGGGCGATGAACGTCATCCAGTCGGGATCGCCGCCGACGAAGCGGCTGGTGCCGTCGATCGGGTCCAGGTACCAGCACCACTCCGAGTCGCCGCTGCGCCCGTACTCCTCGCCCAGGATCGCGTGGTCGGGCCGCCGTTCGGACAGCCGGTCGCGCAGCGCGCGCTCGACGGCGAGGTCCACGCTTGTGACCGGCGAGCCGTCGGGCTTGATCGTGACGGTGAAGTCGCGGTCGGCAAAACGCGGAGAAGCGATCTCCGCGGCGATGCCGGCTAGCTCCAGGGCCAACTCCAGGTCGGGGTGCATCGACCCACCTCGGTGTGTGATTGCGAGCCGCCGTCACCGCGACGCGCCGGGGCGGCGCCTGGGCAGATCGTATGTCAGCGCCGGGACGGCGGCGCAAACCCGAGCGCGCGGGGCTACATGGCGCCGGCGGGGGCCGACGCCCGGTCGGCCGGCCGCCACCGCCACCGGCGCCCGATCTCGTCGAGCATCCGCGGATAGACGATCAGGTGGCGGAACGGCAGGATCGCCGCCATGTAGGCATGTCCCAACCAGCCGTTGGGCTTGACCAGGACCGCCATCTGGCCGCGGTAGCCGCCCTTCCCGTCCGCAACCCAGCCGATGTGCATCACCCCGTGCATCGTCCGGTTGGCGATCTCCGCCGCCCACTCGTCGTCGGTCAGATACAGCGCGCGGAACGGGAGTGAGCGGCCGAGGTCTGGTCCGGCGGCGCCGTCGCGCAGGTCCGCGGGCAGGCGGTCGCGCAGGGTCGGGACCCTCGACCCGGTCCCGGAGTCCTCCCAGTCCCAGCCGAGCAGCTCCCCCACCTTCCAGCGGATCGCGAACAGGGTCCGTACGGCGGCCGATGAACCTCGGAGCGGGTCGTTGGAGGCCACCAGTTCGATCAGCTGCGGGAAGTCGTCGGGCCCACCCGGCGTCGGGAGCGCCCAGACGTCCTCGACGCGGAAGTCGGGCGCGATCTCGTGGATCCGCCAGCGACGGGAGGTGTGCGCGGTCTTCGGGAGCCTCATGGTCGACCTCCGGGGTGCTCGTGGTGTCCGCCTCCACAGTAACATACAGACATGCACGTATCTATTTCGGAGACCCCTCGTCCGCGGCGGACGCAAGCCGAGCGCCGGGCCCACACCCGTGCCGCCCTGCTCCAGGCCGCGGCCCGCGGCCTCTCCCGCTTCGGCTACGGGAACCTCACACTCGAGCGGGTCGCCGCCGACGCGGGCTACACCCGCGGCGCCATCTACCACCAGTTCGAGGGCAAGGAGGACCTCGCCCTGGCCGTGGTCAGGTGGGTGGCCTCCACCTGGGAGCGCGAGGTCTGGGAGCCCGCCCAGCGCGAGGCCGATCCGGTCGCGGTCCTGGTGGCGCTCGCGCGCGGCCACATCGTCTACTGCCGGCGCGACGTCGCCCGCGTGATCATGGCCCTACGGGTCGAGTTCGCCGGACGCGAGCACCCCGTCGGCCAGACGATCGAGCGGATCGTCGACGGCAACGCCCAGCGCTTTGCCGCGCTCATCGCCGCGGGGCGCGGGCGAGACTCGATTCCGCCGGGCCCACGCGCCGATCTGCTCGCCATCGCGGCCACCGGCGCCATCGAGGGGCTGGCCATCCAGGTGGCGGGATCGGCACCGGATGACGAGGTTCTCGCCGAACGCCTCATGCGCGGGATGTTGGGCGTCGGCTGATCAGGCGGCGGTCACCCGGAGGGTGTGGGGGCCGCCGCCGGTCATCGGCACCGTCACCTCCACACCGCGGTTGGTGTCGCGCACCTGCGCGCGGTGCACGGCGTGGCCGTCGAGGGTCACCGACGCCGGCCGTGACCCGGCGGGGAGCGTCTGCCCGATCTGCACCGAGCGCAGTGACAGCCGGTTGAGAGTCAGCTTGGTCGTGTAGCGGTTGCCCGAGTGCGCGGCAAATACGTCGATCGAGCCGACGCCGGTGCCGAGGCGGATGTTCGATCCGGCGACGCTGGGCTGCCCGCTGGGAACCTGCGGGACGACCTGGAGCGCGCTCTGGCCGATGAACGGCCGCACCCCGAGCTGCTGACTGACCACTGGCCACACCGTCCCGTAATTGCCCCACGCCTGCATGACCATCGACCGGCAGGTCCAGCAGCGGTTGATGTTGGCGGGGATCCCGGCCGCCGGGTTGCCCGACGGCGCCGACGGGAAGATCTCGGGCATCGCGCCCGGCATCTCATCCGGGGTTCCCCCGGTGGCCGGCTCGGAGAACATCGTCTCGGCGTTGGCGTCGGTGTAGCGGCGCTGCTGGGTCGGGCCGAGGCGGCCGTAGTTGCCCTCGCCGACCGCTTGGATGGCGGTGGTCAGCGAGAAGATCTCGAAGTCGCCCGCCCCGTCCGCCCCACCCCCGCACGCGGTGTGGAACAGGCCGAGGCTGCCGGGCCGGTCTCCGCTGAAGCAGGAGCTCTCGCGGGTCGCCAGCGCCGCTACGCCGCGGTCGTGGTCGGCCACGCCGGGGGTGACCTGGGTGCCGATCGTCAGCGTCGCCTCCATCGGCACCTGATCGATCCAGTTCTTGAGGTAGACCTGGTTGTTGCCGGGGTTGTCCAGCGAATCGGCGTACTGCGAGACCCACGGGTCCCACCAGGTCTGCTCGAACTGGCCGCGAAGGCGATCGGCCAGGTTGGTGGCCCACGTCGCCGTCGCGCCGTCATGCTCGGCGCGGGCCATGTCGGCCAGGTCGTAGAGGCCGCGCATGTAGTAGACGCCGTTGTCGAGCTTCTCGGGGCCCATGCCGCGCCGCTCGACGTTGCCCGAGCCCTCGGGCCAGCCGTCGTGGTCGACGTCGTAGCGTGCATCGATGACGTGCATGTTGCGCTTGGTGAAGTCGTACATGCTGGCCAGGAAACGCTTGTCACCGGTCCAGCGCCACACCAGCGCCACGGCGCTGGGGAACTTGACCGTCTCGTCGGTGTTGAAGTCGTTGGTCGCCGTCCCGTCGGCGACGGTCTGGCTGTCGTGGCCGAAGTAGACCGAGCCGTCGGAGACCGTCTCGTGCACCACGATCCCCGAGCGGTGGTTGAGGATGTCGGAGATGTTGCGCAGTGCCGTCAGGTGATCCTCGATCGTCTGAAACTGGCCGACGGCCACCGCCGGGAACGCGGTGTACTCGCCGTCGGTGGCGAAGATCCAGGGGTAGTCCGGATAGCCGGCCCCAAACCACTTCGCGTGCGCCACCGTCCCCAGCGCGGCCGGGTACTGGCCGCCCTGGTCAGTCCAGCGGATCTGGAGATCCGAGGCGCTCTGCGTGAGATCGGCCAGGTTCTGCTTGCCCCACGTGATGGCGTTCTGGAGCAGCCGGTCGCCGGGGAGCGAGACCTCGGTGTTGGCGGCCAGCGCGTTCCGCGAGGCGATCTTGTCGTTGAGCTCGGCCTGCGGATTGGCCAGCGCGGCCGCGAGTTGGGACTTCGCGGCCGAAAGCCCCTGGTCTGAACCGGCCACCGCGACCCACAGCGTGGTGGAGCCGTGCGCAGGCACGGTGACGGAGTAGTCCAGTTCGCCACCGGTGCCCTTGCCGAACGGCCCGTCGTCGCACGCGCTCGGCGGCGAGGTGCCATCGGTGGCGGCGCAGGTTGCGCCCGCCTGGGGGCCGCGGAAGTTGCCGCCGGTGGGTGCCGCCGTCCCTGATGACGGGGTCCGGTCGGAGCCCACGAGGGCGGCGTAGTGGTGGACGGGGACGCCACCGCCGACGGTGCCGTCGTCGGTGAAGACGAGCGCGCCGTCCTGGTAGGCGCCGTGATCGGGGACGTTCGTGCTCTCGTTGGGCGTGGTGGAGCCCCAGGGGTAGGCGCCCATCAGCTCGGAGTGCGCGTCCACGTTGACCGTGACGGTCTTCGCCGCCCCCTGGTCGGTCAGAGTGAGACCGAACAGCACCGCGCGGTCGGCGTCCGGCGCGAAGTCAGTGCGCTGGAGCCCGAGCCCACCGGTGCTGGGCAGGTCATAGCGGACGTAGCCCCAGCCGCTGGTGAAGCGGGTCGCCTGCCCGATCCACGAGCCGTTGATCCCGAACCAGACGCCGTCGGCGAGCTTGAGCGGGGGCGCCCACACGCCACCCATCTCACCCGTGGTGTGCCATCCGTTGGCGTAGAAACGGCCGTCCTGAAAGCCTTCGGCGTACGACCTCTGGCCCGCGGCGACCTCGCGGCGATCCTGCAACCGGTTTGACGTCGACAGCTCAGCGGCCCCAGCCTGCGCGCACGCGAAGCCCGCCCCGAACGCAATGACGGCGAGCGTCGCGATCCAGTTCCACCGCATGTTTCCTCCCACCTCGGACTGACCCGCTCGCTCCCGTTGTACCCATGGCTCGACGATGCGAATCGCGCATTCGTGTCGTATGCGACGGTCACGGGCGACATGTTGGCCGAGGCCGACCTTCCCTACGACCTGCTCGAGAACGGCTCGCCGGGTGGAGCTCCGGAGGCTGAGATCGGCGCCGGTCGCGTTGTCCGGGTACCAGCCGCAGATCGGGTGGCGGCGATGGTCCGCCGTCACGCTGGTTAGGCTTCCGTTCAACCGAGGCGCGCATGCTCCGTCGGGGGGCAGGGCAGCCGAACCTTCCACCGTAGATCGGAGTCAGATGGTTATCGCCGCGTCGTATCCGTTCCTGGGCATCCTGTGGACGACGCTCATCTTCTTTGCGTGGGTGATCTTCATTTGGATCGTGATCACCGCGCTGATCGATATCTTCCGCCGTCACGACCTCTCGGGATGGGGCAAGGCCGCGTGGATCGTCTTTATCGTCGTCATTCCGTGGATCGGCGTATTGGCCTACCTGATCGTCAATCACGACGGGATGAATGAGCGCAAGGTCAAGGAGGTGCGGCAGTCACAAGAGCAGTTCGACGACTACGTGCGCAAAACCGCCGGTTCCGGTTCCGGTGGGGCGGCCGACGAAATCGAACGGGCCAAGCAGTTGCTCGACTCCGGAACGATCACCCAGGCCGAGTTCGACGCGATCAAGGCCAAGGCGCTCGCGTAGCACCGCGTCGATCCGTCGTGCCTGCGGAGTCGCTTGACGAGGGCTGGCGGAACTTCGACCCGAGCACGCTCGCCGGCAACGGCGGCTCGATCCCGGCCGCGACCGCCGTCTCGACCTACGCGCCGGCGGGCGACTGCGGTGGCCCAGCGGGCTTCGGCAACTGCTACGGCTATGAGGTCAACGCCAACGCCAACCTCCCCGGCCGGCCGGCCGTCGCCGACCGTCGCGGCCCGGCCCGTCAACGCCAGCGGCGCCATCGGCGGCAACGAGGCTGTGCTGATCACGGTCAAGGCCAGCCAGGCGCCGGCGCTGCGCAGAGCGGTCAAGGCCGCCCGGCTCCCCGAGCGGATCCGGACGCACATCCGCTGCGTCACGAGGAGCCGGACGTTCGCGCTCATCATCGGTGGTGCGCGCACCGGCGGCAGCGGCGAGCGCGGTGACTGGGAAAGCACGCTAATGGCAGCGATCGCTCAGCAGAAGATCAAGTTACTGCTCGGCCAGCTCTAGACCAGCTCTAGACCGTGGGCAGTGGCGTCACGCGAGCTGATCGAGGTCGCCCCGCACCCGCCACTGCAGCATCGTCGAGATCACCAGCTGCCGCGTCCACCTCCGCTGGATCGTGCCGGGATGACAGCGCTTGCAGTACGCGTAGGCGTCGCCCTTGCCGTTGCGCGGCTGGGTGTACACACCACAGCCACGGCAGAGCCCCTGGTAGCGGGCCTTGACCGCGCCTTCTCGCCGTCGGGTCATAGAAGTACGCCTGGACCGTCGCCGGAGAGCGGCCCGGCCGATCGGCGATCTGCGCGATCGGCATCAGCCTTGCTCTCTTGGCGTCGCAATTCATGAGCCAGCGGGTCCGGGCGTTCGTTGTCCACGGTTGCCGGGTCTCCTAGCCCTTGCGGGGCGGTTGCGTATCGTGCGTGGCTGGCTGGCGGCGTGGTGCTCCCCGACCTGCAGCGTGCCGAGCATCGCCTGGGGGTTGCCATGCGATGTCAGTCGGCGCGCGTGTGCGTCTGACACGCTCTCGTTGCCAGGAAGGAGGCCGTCCGGCGGGGGTTCGGACCGGCGGAAGGAGTCGGCTGCGTACCGGCGAACGCAGCGGAGGATGGCCGCTACCGGTGAGGGCGAGACACGTTCGGTCTATGTGGTGCAGCGCCACTTTCGGCGTGTTCGGCGCGGTTATGACCCGGCTGAGGTCGACCGCCACCTGCAGCTCGTGAGCGAGTGGTTTCGTCAGAGTCGCGCGGCGGAGCAGGCCCGCGACCTTGAGAAGACGCTGCAGGCTCGCGAGCGTGCCATGGCCGAAAAAGAGGACCAGGCTCAGCGGCTGGTCGAGAGCACACGGTTGGAGGCGGAGGCCACCCTCCAGGGCGCCCGGTTGCAAGCCCGCGCGGATACTGAGACGGCCTCACTCGCTCTTCGGGAGAGCGAACGGGCCGCCGCGGAACGCCGGAAAGAGGCCGACGCGGCACTCGCGCTGGCGCGCGAGGAGGCCGAACGCCTACGCGCCGCGGTGCGCGAAGAACGCGGCGCAATCCTCAACCAGGCGCGGCTTGACGCTGCCGCGGCGGAGATCATCCTCGAGGCAGAGAAGCATGCTGAGCAGATCGTCGGCCAAGCCGAGACTCGGGCCCGACGGGTCGCAGCCGAGGCGGAGCGGCGACGTGAGCAGGAGCTTCTGACCGCGCGCACCGCCGCCGAGCATCTGCTCGCCGCGATGAGAGCAGAAGCCGCGGAGGAGGTTCGAGATCTGCGAGCGCAAGCCGAGCGAGACCTGCAGTCCTTCGTCGAGCGCCGCCACCGCGAGGTCGACCGGCTGGTTGACGCGGCACGCCGTGAGCGTCGGCGCAGCGACGACGACTCTGAAGACTAAAGTCCGAGCGGTCACGGCGCGGCCGGCGGTCCAATAGCAAGTGTGAGGGCGACAAGAGTCCCTGAACCGTTACGGACACGACCGATTTCGGTCCTCCGCACCCAGCGCAGTCCCCGTCCAGGCCCGTCGGGCGTGCCCGATCTGTAACGCTCATAGTGACGCACCATGCCGGCGCTTGGGGTCCACCGGCTCCTCGATCGGCTCGGTGGTCCGGCGTCCCCGGCAGCGCCGTGCTCGTGGAGTCGAGGAAAGCTCGCAGACCCCCGCTACTCGGACCTGGAATTGGCCGCCGGAAGCCGGTAACGGGGAGGTCGCGACCGGCCGCGCACCGTGACGCGCTCGCGCCGGCGTTCCCACCACGCCCATACGCCCATCACGCCGCCGGCGTATATCCACCCGAGCAGGACGTCGAAGAAGTAGTGCTCGCCCGTGGCCGTGAGCGTCAGCCCCATCGCCAGCGGATAGAGCAGGAGCAACGGCCGCAGCGGGCGGCACGCGCGCGGCCAGAGAAACAGCGCCACCAACATCGTGAACGCAGAGTGAAGCGACGGCACCGCAGCGACCTGGTTCACGCTGGCCTGGCCCTCGTTAAACAGCTCGACCGTCCTCCCGCCGATCACCTGCCAGCCGTCTGACGTGGTGCGGGCGACGCCGTGCAGCAGACCCATCTCGGCGGCCATCCACGGCGGGGCGGCCGGGAACGCGACGTAGGTGGCAACACCGGCGGCGGAGACGGTGACGATCCGCCGGGAGAAGCGCAGGAACTCGAGCCGGTCGCGCACCCACAGAAACCCCGCGACGGTGAACGGGACGATGAAGTACGACGTGTAGATCAGCGTGAAGGCGACGTCGAGCCAGTTGACGGCCGTCGGGTCGTTGACGTGCGCCTGCAGCCACTGGGTTGGCGTCGTGCCGAAAAACAAGAAGCGGTCGAAGTCGATCATCGGGTGGACATGGACGCCGACCCCGAGGGAATCGGCCGCGCCGCGCGTGAAGTCGTAGGCGCTCAGCAGGATCATCATCGGCAGCCAGTCGCGCACGAGCCGGAGCACCTCGCGCCACGGCCGGCCAAGCGACGCGCCGGCCAGCGCCCCGCACACCCAGGCGACGACCAGCTCGCGCTGCACGGGAATCCCGTAGTGGGCGCTCCAGACCCCGAGCGAGATGAAGTACAGGACGAGGACGCCGCGGCGCGCCGCCACCCAGTGCCCGAACCCCGAGTCGGCCTCGTCCTCGCCCCCGACGTGAGCCAAGTCGGTCGCCGTCACCGAGGAGAATCTAATCCCCCGCACCCCCCGGCGCGACCAAGAGGACTCTCACGACCTCGAGTCCGTGGCCGGTGAGCGAGACCGTCGCCCGCCATCGCCCAGTTAAGCGTCATTGGTGTGCGGACACGCCCCTTGGGCAGTGCCCACGGCGGAGTTGCCCAACGCTGCATGCAGCTAATACGGCTTCAGCATGCGGGCTCGCCGCTGAGCGCGTGCACCGTAAGACTCGCCGGCAACCACGAAGCCTGGGCACTGCAAGACCAGTCCTTGCCCCACGGCGCCGCCGCCCTGATCGAGCGCTGGAGCGTCGCCGCGCAACGCGACGGAATCCTCGCCGTGCACGGCAGCCCGCACAACCCGCTGATGGGCCGCCTCTCCGACGAGCAGTACGTACGCGAAGCGCTCCGCCGGCTGCCGGGATGGCTGTGCGCACACGGCCACACTCACCAAGCGGCGCTGTGGCTCGGCCACCGCCGCTCGATCGCGCCCGGGTGGCAGGCCTTGCGGTACGCGTACGCGTCGCCCTCCCGGTTGCGCGGCTGCGTGTACGCGCCGCAGCCGCGGCACACCCCCTGGTGGTGAGCCTTGACCGCCCGTACCTTCTCCCCGGTCGGGGCGTAGAAATACGCCTTGACCGTCGCCGGCGCCCCCTGCCCGTCACAACGGGTCACGCTACCTCGCTCAATTGGCGTTTCCGTCGCGGTCGGCCCGCAGGGCACTGACGCACCGGCCGACCCTGCTACCGGCGCGCAATCCGAGGCTCGGGAGGCGCCGCCCGGTGATATTCCTCGTCGAGCAAAGCAGGTCGCACGGGCGATCTGACGGCAGAGCGACGGACCACTCCTGCCGATGTTGCACCCAGGCGCGTCAGCGACGAGCCCTCTGGCCCGGTGGCGCCGAGTGCTGCGCAGAGCATGACCGCTGCCCGTCGTTGCCGCTGCTCAACCCGGGCCCTCTACGTGAGACGCCGGAATGAGGTCATTGCCTGGAGCTAACCAGACGTGTGGTCGGCGGCGGGATAGAGGATGTGCCCGGCGGCAGTGCGAAATGCGGCCTCCATCTGTTCTGGCGGGGCCTGGTCGGTGATGAATGCTGTGACCTCTTCAACACCACAGACTCGGTGGGGAGCCACCTTGCCGAGCTTGCTGGCGTCGGCGAGAACGTAGGTGGTCGCGGAGTTGGCGATGAGTACTCGGCGGGTGGCGATCTCGTCGATGTAGAAGTCCGTGAGGCCGTCGTCCGGGGAAACGCATCCCGACCCCAAGAACGCGACATCGGCGTGAATCTCCTCAAAGAAGGCGACGGTGTGTGCGTTGGAGACGGCGAGGTCCCCGGGGCGTACGCGTCCGCCGGCGATCAGCACCTGGACTCCGGGGCGAGTGGCAAGCTCCGCGGCCGCCACGAGCGAGCAGGTGACCGCGACGCCACTGAAGTTGGCGGGTAGCGCTCGAGCCGCAGCCAGCACGGTCGTCCCGACGTCGAACACGACCGTCCGGCCGGGACTGACCAGGCTGGCGGCGAGCTGCCCGATCCGGTGCTTGGCGGCGCTGTCCGCTGCTCGAACCGAGTAGGGCGGCTCCTCACGTCGCATCTGCGGGGTCGCCATGGCGCCGCCATGCACGCGGCGCACAAGGTGTTCGCGGTCAAGGAGCAAGAGATCGCGTCGGATCGTCTCGCCGGAGACGTGGAGCCGCTGGGCCAGTTCGTCGGTGGTGAGCGTCCCGGCAGCATCCAGCGCCTGGAGGATCTCCACTCTCCGCTGGGCGGCGAGCATCAGACGGGCGCGCCTTGCGTGTGTGGAGTTATGACCGTCATTGCCCGATCGAGCATATCTGCTGATCGGGACGCGACCCGCCTGCGACCGGGCGTTCTCCCCGCGTAGCGCTGAGGTTTGCTCGATCGCGGGGACGCCCGAGCCGCGGATGACTTGACAAGCAGCGTCCGAGGTTCCACACTTATCCATGATTTTCCACATCAATCCACGTTCGCGGGCGCCCGCGGGCGGGTCGCGATGGGACAGCGTGCCGGCGATCGCCGCGCACCAATCGACTTGTTGAAGGAGAGGGTGGGATGAGCTTGTCTGCAGAGCGCAGCGGAGCCGACGCGCAAGAGAGTCAGCGGCTCAAGCAGTTCGGCTATGAGCAGGCGATGGACCGCTCGACGGGACGTTTCGCGTCGTTCGCCGTGGCGTTTGCGTTCGTGTCGATCGCGACCGGGACGTTTACGACCTACGGTTCGGTGCTCAACTCGTCGGGTCCGCTCGGGATCTGGACCTGGCCGATCGTTGTCGCGGGCCAGTTGGCCGTGGCGCTGGTGTACGGCTCTCTGGCGGCGCGCATCCCCGTCACTGGCTATTCGTACCAGTGGATGTCGCGACTGGCCAATCCGGTATTAGGCTGGGCGATCGGTTGGCTGTCGTTCACGTTCTTGGCGGTTGTCGTCGTCGCGGTGGACTACACCATCGCCTCGGCGGTGGCACCCAACCTTTTCCACTACACCGAGACGGCGGCCAATGCCTGGATCATCACCGCGCTCATCATGGTCGCCCAGGCACTGCTGGTGGCCTATTCCACTCCGTGGTCGGAGCGCATCAACAATTTCTCGGTGATCGCCGAACTGAGCGGGATGGTCGCCCTCGTTGTGCTGCTGCTCATCGTCGGGGTAATCGGACGCGATCTGTCGCTGCACAATCTGTTCAGCAAGGGCGCGATCTCGAGCCACGGCTACTGGAGCTTTGGCTCGGGCTGGCACGTGGGACCGTGGATGCTCGGAACTCTGCTGGGCGCCTTTACCATCGTCGGGTTTGAGTCGGCGGCCAACCTGGCCGAGGAGACGCACAATCCAGAGAAGGTCGTCCCCCGAGCCATGTGGCAGGCGGTGCTGGCGTCCGGAGTGCTCGGGTTCCTGTTCCTGGTGGCGGTAACACTCGCGGCGAACGACCCAGTGAAGCTGGCGGCCTCCAGCACGCCGATTGCGGACATCATCAAGACCGTGCTCGGCTCGTTCATCGGCGACCTGCTGCTCATCCTCGTCGTGATCTCGATCTTCGCCTGCGGGCTGGTCATCCTCATTACCGGTGTCCGCCTCACCTGGGCGATGTCGCGCGATCAGCGCTTCCCGGGTTGGCAGCTGCTGGAGCCGATCTCGCCACGGACCGGCACTCCCCGCAACGCGACGTTCTTCTTCCTGATCGTCGCCGAGGTTATCCTCGCGGTCTTCGCCAAGCGCACCGGGGTTCTGTTCAAGCTCTTCTCGGCGGCCACCCTGTTGCCGGCGATTCTGTATCTGGCGACGGTGATCCTGTTCGCGGTCAGGCGGCGGCGGCTACCTGAGTCGCACGGGTTTGACCTCAAGCGCTGGGAGACTCCCGTGGTCGTGCTCGCGCTCATCTGGCTTCTGTTCGAGATGTCCATCTTTCGCGACAGCTCGTTCAAGGATCCGTGGATCTACATCGGCGTGATGGCCGCGATCGGACTCGTCTATCTCAGCTATCTGCTCGTGCGCCACGGCCGGCGCGGCCTCGACATGCCGGCTATGGATTCGATCGACGCCGAGGCCACCGGGCACGCCGAGATCGGCGGGCTCGCGTGAGCGGCCAGCGGGTCCTCGCCATCGATCAAGGCACGTCGGGAACCAAGGCCGTCGTCGTCGACCCCGGCGACGGGGTGGTCGCCGAGGTGGAGGTCGGGCTCGCACCCAACTATCTCCCCGGCGGTGGGGTCGAGCTGGATCCCGTCGCGCTGCTGGAGTCGGTCCTCGGCGCCGGTCGCGAAGCGCTGGCCCAGAGCGGCGGTGCGGTCGGTACCGTCTCGTTGGCCAACCAGGGCGAGACCGTGCTGGCGTGGGACCAAGACTCGGGCCAGCCGCTCTCGCGTGCGATCGTGTGGCAGGACCGGCGTGCCGCGGAGATCTGCGCCGAGCTGAGCGATTACCGCGACACCTTCGCGGCGCGAACCGCGCTGGTCCTTGACCCCTACTTCTCAGCGCCGAAGATGGCCTGGCTGAGACGTCACGTAACCCGCGACGGTGTCGTCACCACAACGGACTCGTGGCTCATCCATCAGCTGTGCGGCGAGTTCGTCACCGATGCCTCGACGGCGAGCCGGTCGCTTGTGCTCGACATCGATCGAGTCGAGTGGGACCCGGAACTGCTCGGCCTGTTCGGCCTCGACGACGAGCCACTGCCCCGGATCGTCGCCTGTGACGAGACGATCGGCAGCACCACCGCCTTCGGGGATCGCATCGCTGTCGGCGGCCTGGTGCTCGATCAACCAGCGGCGCTGCTTGCCCAGGGCTGCCTGACGGCGGGTTCCGCGAAATGTACCTTCGGCACTGGTGCGTTCCTGCTCGCCAACAGCGGCAGTCGCGCACTGCGCTCACGCGCAAACCTGACCGGTTCCGTAGCGTGGAGGGTGCGCGGCGAGACAGCATATTGCCTCGACGGTCAGGTCTATGCCGCCGCGTCTGCTGTGCGCTGGCTCTCTGAGCTTGGGTTCATCGCGCACGCACGGGACCTCGACCGCGTCGCCGCCACCGACGCCGGGGGCGTCACCTCCGTCTCCGCCCTGGCCGGGCTCGCGGCGCCCTGGTGGCGGTCTGACGCCACCGCAAGCTTCACCGGCATGACGCTGGGCACACGTCCCGAGCACCTGGTCTTCGCCGTGATCCAGGGCATCGCCGCTCAGGTCGCGGAGCTGGTTGACGCCCTGGCCGCCGATCTGGGTGAGCCGCTCGGCTCGATGCGGGTCGACGGTGGGCTGACGCGCTCGCGCGTGCTGATGCAGGCCGTCGCCGATCTCACGCAGCTGCCGGTGACGCTGTATCCCTCACCCCATGCCACCGCGTTGGGTGCGGCGGCCCTCGGCCGCTTGGCGCTGGACCCGCAGCTCGCGCTCGAGGCCGCGATCCCGACTGAAGCGTCAAGACTGACGTATGAGCCAGCATGGACCGCCGACCAGGCCGCTGAGTTTCGCAACCGCTGGCGCGCCGCCGCCGACGCCAACCTGCCGGACCGACCATCATGACCATGTTGACGGAGCTAGCAGAGACGCTCGAGTCCGGTCGCCGCGGTTACGACGTGGCGGTCATCGGCGGTGGGATCGTCGGCGCCGCCATCGCGCGCGAGCTGAGCGGATTCCGGCTCTCCATCGCACTGCTGGAAGCGCGCAGTGATGTCGGCGACGCCACCAGCAAGGCCAACACCGCCTTGCTGCACAGCGGATATGACGCCACCCCAGGAACGCTGGAGAGCCGTCTGGTGAGCCGCGGTCATCAGCTGTTGGGCTGGTACGCGTCGGCCACCGGAATCCCACTGGAAACAACAGGCGCGCTCCTCGTGGCATGGACGCAGGACGAGCTGGACACGCTCCCCGCACTCAAGGACAAGGCCGAGCAGAACGGCTACGACACTTCCGAGATCGTCGACGCCGAGCGTGTCTACTCAGACCTCCCGGATCTCGGCGCCGGCGCACTGGGCGCCCTGACCGTTCCCGACGAAGCCATCATCTGCACCTGGACGGCCACGCTGGCGATCGCGACCGAGGCGCGCCTACGTGGTGTCGACCTCCTCCTGGAGCACCGCGTCATCGGCGCCGACGTCGGAGCCGAGCACACCGTCCTGAACACGTCCGAAGGACCCGTCTCAGCCAGACTGGTGATCAACGCCGCAGGGCTCGGCGCCGATGAGGTCGATGGCCTATTCGGTCATCGTCGCTTCACGGTCACGCCGCGCCGGGGGGAGCTGCTCGTCTTCGACAAGCTCGCCCGAGGACTGGTCAACCGGATTGTGCTCGCGGTACCCAACACGGTCGGCAAGGGGGTTCTCATCAGCCCCACCATCTACGGCAACGTCATGCTCGGGCCCACGGCTGAGGATCTCTCCGACAAGGGCGCCACCGGCACCTCAGAGGCGGGCTTCGACTTCCTGCTGGGGAAGGGCGGGCGGCTCATGCCCCGTCTGCTCGACGAAGAGGTCACCGCTTCCTACGCCGGGCTGCGGGCCACGATCGACCGCAGCGACTATCTCATCGAGCTCGAACCAGACCAGCGCTACGTCCTGGTGGCCGGCATCCGCTCGACCGGCCTCACCTCCGCGCTGGCCATCGGCGAATACGTGCGCGAGCAGCTCACCGGAGCCGGGGTGCTTGCGCTCGTGGCACGCGACGACCTCCCCGAGCCCCCGCGGATGCCGAACATCGGCGAGCGGTTCCCCCGTCCCTACGAGCAGCCCGAGCGAATCGCGGCCGACCCGGAATACGGTCGCATCATCTGCTTCTGCGAACGCGTCACCGCCGGGGAGATCCGCGACGCATACCTGTCCCCCATCCCGCCACGGGACCTCAACGGTCTTCGCCGGCGGACCCGAGCGATGAACGGACGCTGCCAGGGCTTCTTCTGCGGAGCACAGGTCGACGCCCTCGTGGAAGGCCACTGCCGGCCAACCTCCCCAGCACCTGAGCGACAGGACGCGCGATGACCGCGACGCCTCGTCGGTCGACCGACGTGCTCATCATCGGTGCCGGACCCGCCGGGCTCTCAGCTGCGGCCAGCCTCGCGCCCCACCGACCCGGCCACGTCCTCGTGCTCGAACGCGAACGCACGGCCGGCGGGATACCCCGCCACAGCGACCACCTCGGCTACGGCATCCGTGACATGCGCCGTTTCATGTCGGGACCGGCATACGCCCGCCGGCTCACCCAACAAGCCCTCAGGGCGGGCGCCGACATTCAGACCGAGACAATGGTGACCGGCTGGGTCGACGACCACAGCGTCGAGGTCACCAGCCCCCAAGGCCGGACGACCATCGAGGCGAGCGTGATCATCCTCGCGACCGGAGCCCGTGAACGCCCGCGCCCGGCCCGCCTGATCCCGGGAGACAGGCCGGCCGGCGTCTACACGACCGGCCAGCTCCAAAACCTCGTCCACCTACAACACCGCGCCCCCGGGACTCGCGCGGTGATCGTCGGCGCCGAGCTCGTCAGCTGGTCCGCCGCGATGACCCTCCGCGAGGCCCGGTGCGAGACCGCGCTGATGACCAGCGTCCACTCGCGCCCCGAGGCCTACGCCGCGTTCACGGTTCCCGGGCGGCTCGCGCTGCGGGTCCCTGTCGCCACCCGCACCCGGGTCGTTCAGATCATCGGTCGGGGCAGGGTGAGCGCCGTTGAGATCGAGGACCTCGACACTCACAATCGCCGCAGCGTGGCCTGCGACACGGTGGTGTTCACCGGCGACTGGATTCCCGATCACGAACTGGCGCGTTCCACCGGACTCGAGATGCACCGCGGGACGCGCGGGCCCGTCGTCGACAGCCGCCAAGCGACCAGCCGACCCGGGGTCTTTGCAATCGGCAATCTCACCCACCCGGTGGACACCGCCGACGTCGCCGCGCTCGACGGCCGCGCGGTCGCGACGCACGTGCTCAGCCACCTCGAGCGCGACGGCCACGACCAGGCCGGGCACGGGACGCGGATCGAATCCGGGAGCGGCCTCAAGTGGATTACACCCAGCGTTCTCGTCCCCGGAGTGGAGCCGGCCCGCGGCCGACTGCTCGCGTGGCCCCACCGGCCGATCCTGCTACCGACCGTGACCATCCGCGACAGCGGATCCACGATCGCTCGCCGACGGTTGCCCTGGCCCGCCTCCCCGGGACGCGTCTTCCGCATCCCGACAGCAATCCTCCCCACCGCAAGGCGTGGCGGCACCCTCACCATCGACGTCGAATGACCGGCACCCGCTCGCAGACAGTGAGGTGGGCTTGCTCCCCGAGCCATCAGCCGCTGTGGGCGTCGCTATGGCGTCGACGCCAATTGTGGGGTCATGCTCACCAGTCTGACCAGACGCCGCTCGGTTTCGCCGTCCGATGCCACGAACACCTGGGAGGCGGATGCTCGAGCGGGGAGCCAGCCACGTGTTGGACACCTGGAGGTGGAGAACGCCGACGGTCGCGTTGCGAAATGCCCGTGTTTCCGGAGTCCTCGACCTGTGCAACCGCGTGGCGGCCCCACAACTCGGCGAACTCTCTGGAGAGGCCGCGTGGAGCCGGGAGACCAGAACCCGGGCTTCATCCAGGCGACACTTCCGCCGTGAACGCGGTCTGTGGCCGGATACAGACGCCGACCGCGATCGATCGCCGTCTACCCGTCGCCGGACGAATCAGTGCTCGCGCCCATTGACGGCGCGTTCCCTCCTCCTCGCCAACTGCGCGCTCGACCGTCACGGCATGACAGTGACTGCAACGGCAGCCCGTCCGCGCGTTGTGAGACGCGACGCCGAGCCCCTCGAAGTTACGCGGCACGAGGAGAGGTGACTCGCCAACGCCGATGCGCACCGACGCTACTGCTGAGAGGCAAACGCGGTTCAAGGTCACAGTCGAGTGTGGCCTGGTCACGCGCTGAGAAGAGTCCGCGCGGACACCGGGTGAACTCGATCTCTATGCCTCCCGGGCCACACCTCGCCCGTTGGCGTAGATGGAGAGCACATTCATGTCATGTCAGCTGGGCTACGGATGCGCTAGACGGCGGACAATCGCTTGGCGAGGGCATCGGCCGAAAGGGTCTCGGCGTACGGGGAGCCGTCAGGTTCGAGCAGCTTCCCGTTGGCGAGCGGGCCGGCGTCGACCGGGTCGAATCCGAGCCGGTCGAGCAGATGCATCACGGCGCGCACCGCGAGCCTGTCGTCGCCGACCGCGGCCACCGCAACGCGATCGGGCGCGCCCGGAGGGCGTGGGTACTCATCGAGCTCGTGGTACCCGAGCTGATTGAGGCTCTTGACGATCCGGGCGCCGGGGAAGTGGGCTTGCACGACGACGCTCGAGCCGCCGTCTGCCGCCGCGAGCTCGGGATCTTCGCCGTCGGTGTCGGGCCAGTAGTTCATCGCGTCGACCAGGATCTTGCCGTCGAAGCGATCGCTCGGGAGTTGACGGAACCGGCGGGCGGGTACAGCGAGAACGATCACATCGCCGAAGTCGACGACCTCCTCCACGGTCGACGCGACGGCGCCGGGCGCGAGCACCTCGACCGAGAGGGCGATCCGCTCGGCCGGGCCGGAACTCGCCACGGCCACCTCGTAGCCCGCGGCGAGCGCGGCGCGTGCCAGCGTCAGCCCAAGCTTCCCAGCACCGACGATTCCCACTCGCTTCGTTGCAGCCACGTCGGCGGGAGCGCCGGCTCGGGCCGAGCCGGTCCTCCTATCGTCGTGACGCGCGCTCGCCGCGGCCGATACCGAACTCATCGCGCTAGCTCGCTGTCGGGGCCGGCGCGTGAGTGGAGCGGACCGGGCTCGCGACATCGCCTGGTGCCACAGAGGCGGCCGCCACGTCGTGCTCGCCTGGGTCGGCCTCGAGCAGTTTCCGTACGCGCGGAAAGACCTCCCGTCCGAGCAGTTCGATCGATTCCCGCCGCTGCTGCGCCGGCACCTGGCCGAGCGCGTAATGGAGGTCGATCCGGTCGACATCGAGTGTCCTCATCACGGGCGCGATCCGCTGCGCGACCGTCTCCGGGGACCCGACGAACATCGCGCCGTGGGCTATCTCGGCGTCGTACTGCGCGCGGGTCGGCTGGCGCCAACCCCGCTCACGCGAGGCGCGATCGAAGGTCTCGAGCCAATACGGCCACTGGGTCTCGATCGCTTCTTCGTCGCTGGCGCCGACGTAGCCGAGCGTGTGGAGCCCGACCGGACGGTCGGTCGGGTGCCCGTACTCGCCCAACGCGCGGCGGTAGAGGTCGACAAGCGGGCGGAACCGTTCCGGCCTTCCACCGATCACCGCGAGCATCAGTGGCAGCCCGTACCGGGCCGCACGGATCACCGACTCGGGGCTCCCGCCGGAGCCGACCCAGGTCGGGAGATGACCGGCCGGGAGCGGCGGTGTCAAGACGACGTCGTTCAGCGGCGGCCGGTACTTGCCTGACCAGGTGATCGGTCCGCCGCGCAGCAGCTCCACGAACAGCCCCAGTTTCTCCTCGAAGATCTCTTCATATTCGCGTAGGTCGTAGCCGAACAGCGGGAAAGACTCGATCGCCGAACCACGCCCGAGGATCACCTGCGCGCGACCGTCGGAGACGGCGTCCAGCGTCGCGAAGTTGTGGTACAGCCGAACCGGATCCTGGGTCGAGAGCACGGTCACAGACGTGCCGAGCCTGATCCGCTCCGTCCGCCCGGCAATCGCCGCAAGCACCACGTGCGCGGCCGAATCCATCATGTCGTCGCGATAGTGCTCGCCGATATTGAACGAGTCGAGCCCGGCCCGCTCGGCCAGGACACCCTCCTCGACCGTGTCGCGAACCATCTGATCGCCGCCGACCGGCTCACCATCAAGTCCAGCGGTAACCGCCATGAATGTGTCGAGCCCGAATTCATATTGGCGTTCTGTCATCTGTTCAAGAGTTCCTTTAGATGGCTGGGCCCGCGCCCGAACCGATCCCACTCGTTTTGTAACGATGGTTGCGACCACAACCATTCTATGGAAGATAGTTGCTCTGTCAAGTATCCGAGCCGGGCGATGACACGCCGAGCGGTCGATCGCTCCGATCGGGCCGGTCCCGTAGCCGTGCGGACCCCGATGCTCAGAGCGGCGCTGGACTCGGTGCGTCGATTTGGGCGCTGCTCGTCTCTGTCGGCGAGAGCAGCCAGTTCTTCTCGGCTGCGCATCGTCGCGCGCTGTCGAGGAAGCGTTCGATTGCGGCGGACTGAGCGCGCGCCGGCCAGAGGATCGACCATTCGACGAGGATCCCTGGCTGGGCGAGCTCGCGAGCGAGGACGTCTGGCTCGGCCGCGGCAGCGGGGATGCCGAACGAGGCCGGGGCGAGGCTGACCTCGCGGCCCGCTGGTAGGCGAGCGAGCGTCGCTTGTGGCGGCGGGTTTGGGAAGGATGTGACGCGGGGCTCGAAGCCGGCCTGCTCGCAGGCGGCGACGATTCGGTCGTAGTAGACAGGCGCGAGCTCCCGTGGGAACAGCGCAGCGTCTCGCCCTCGAGGCTGGCGACCGGGACGACGCTCGCGTCCGCGAGCCGGTGGCGTTTGCCGACCAGTAGCACGAGCGGCTCGATCCGCAGGAGTTCACCGCGTACTCCCCTCATCTGTTCAGGGTGAACGGCAAGCCCGACATCAATTTTCCCGGCCAGCACGCTGCCAGGGATCTCGGCGCTGAACACCTCGCTCGGGACGATGGTCATGTTCGGGTTGTCGTCCTCGACGGCAGCCAGGATCGCTCCGAGGGTCTCGAAGTTGGCCGTAGGGGTGTAGCCGAGACGCACGGTTCCGGCGATACCCGCGCCGGCGAGGCGGGCGCTCCGCCGCGCGTTCGAGCGCGGCTGGCGCGAGCGGCGCCTCCTCGAGCAGCGCCCGACCGGCGGTGGTGAGCTCAACGTGCCGGCTGTTACGCACGAACAGGTCCGCCCCGAGCGTCTGCTCGAGCTTGTGAATCTGGTTGCTGAGCGAGGGCTGGGAGATGTGGAGGCGCGCGGCGGCCCGGCCGAAATGGAGCTCCTCCGCAACGGCCAGGAAGTAGCGCAGCAGGCGCGGCTCGAGGTCGATAGGGCAAGGCTATCGCTGCCGTGGGAGACAGGTCTTGGACAGAACCGGCCTCCTCGGCTTAGCTCCGTTGTCAGCGCAAGTTTCGGCAAGAAAGGCGGATGACGACGATGAGCACCACGACGGTGACAAGTCTCGATGGTTTCCACGCGACGGCCACGGCGCAGCGCGCGGACGAGCTCGTGCGCGCGTTCTTCGACGCCGTCAACGCCGACGAGCAGCCGCGCATCGATGAGCTGGTCGAGCGCGGGTTTCTCTCCTACGACCTGCACGGGACGCGTAGCCGGACGGGACTGAAGCGCTACCACGCGGACCTCCGGCGGTCGTTCTCGGAGCTTCGCTTCGACGTTGACGAGAACGTCGGGGTGCTGGCCGAGGGCGACCTTGTGGCGCTTCGCACGGTCCGGCACAGGCCCGGCGCTCAATCGCGAACGTGGTCTGAAGCGCATCGCACTGCGGGCCCGGGAGCCGATCAAGCCGATCGAGCAGCGGCGCACACAACTGATGCAACTCAGCAAACGCCAGCTCCATCTCCGACTCCACCCCCACCGCGCGCAGCACCCTCAGACCCGACGCAGACGCGACTGCATACTCAAGCAGCGCCGTCTTCCCAACGCCTGCCTCAAACCCGCACGACGAGCACGGCCCTGCGCCCAGCCCGTACTCCTTCGCGCAGCCGATCGAGGACCGCGCATTCGTCTCGCCGACCGCGCAGCGTCCGCCCCCCGGAACCTGACTGACCGACAGCCATTAGAATGGCCATCCTAAGGCCATCTTGCGCAACAATGTGCGTGTTGCGGTGGCGATGATTGCCGCGGCGCACGCAACGTCGGCGGCGGCACACTTGGCGCTTCGACCGATCAGGGCGCGACTTCTCCAGCGATCCGCACAGCACACAGCACCGCTTCTGTCAGGATCGAGCGCAGAAGTGTCGCGGGGCGCCGATCGCTCGGGCCCGGTCAGTGGGGCGAAAGCCCGACTCGACCATCGCCAGGCTGCCCGGGGTCAGAAGGGCCCCGCCGACCCCCTGCACGAGTCTCGCCACTACCAGCAGCCCCGCGGTCGGCGCAACCGCGCAGAGCAGCGAGGCGAACGTGAACACGCCGGTGCCGGCTACGAAAATGCGACGGCGCCCGTAGCGGTCGCCAAGCGACCCGCCGAGCAGGATCAGCGAGGCAAGCGTCAGCACATAGCCGTTCAGGATCCACTGGAGGGTGCTGGTCGATGCGTGCAGGTCACGGCCGATGTCCGGTAGAGCGACATTGACGACGGTGGCGTCCAGGAAGGCGATTCCGGAACCCAGAACGGCCACCGCGAGCAGCCAGCGACCGGGGGCAGAGTCGAGGCGCACGTCGGCCTAGGCGATTCTCGCCTCGACGCCCGCTGCCCCGCAACTCGCCCTTGTGCTCTGCGACCCCGCCCGCAGCGCGCCGCGAGACTCTCCATCGTCAGTTCGCTGCCATCTCATTGGGCGCCTGTGCCGGTGCTGTCCTTTGGGGGTCACGCCAGCAGCTCGCGCAGGCGCGGGCCGACATCCTCGCCGAGGCGCCGTACGAACGTGACGGGATCCTCCTGGGGAACGCCGACCAGCAGCGTCGAGAAGCCAAGCTCCTCGACGCTGCGGGCAAGTTGGTCGGCCCAGGTGTCCGGTTGGCCTTCTAGGGCCATCACGTTCAGTGCGCGTTCGATCTCGGTCGGGTCGCGGCCGGCTGCGCGTGCTGCCTCGTCGATCGCCGTGTGTCCCTTCGGCGCGTCCTCAGGGTGCAGGTAGTGCTCGCCGAGGCTCGGTAGCCAGCCGTCCGCAAGGCGCCCGGTCAGCCTCAACATCCGTGGGCCGTAAGCCCCGAGATAAATGCGGACTAGGTGGGCGAGCGGCGGGCCTGGGTGCGCTCCGGTGATCTGGTAGTGCTCGCCCTCGAAGCGAACCGAGCGCTGCCCAGACCAGAAGCCGCGCAGGATCGTGAGTGCCTCCTCCAGCGCATCGACCGACGCCTTCGGTGTGCGGCGGGGGCCGCCCATCGCGGCTACCGCATCCCAGAATGCGCCCGCGCCGATCCCCAGCTCGACCCGCCCGCCGCTCAGGACGTCCAGCGACGCCACCGATTTCGCGATCATCGACGGTAGCCGCAGCGGGAGATTCAGCACATCGGGAAGGAACCGGACGCGCTCCGTCCTTCCCGCGACGTACGCCAACAGCGTCCACGTGTCAAAGAACCGCCACTGGTAGGGATGGTCCTGCACGCCGACCAGGTCCAGGCCGGAGCGCTCCGCCTCGATGATCTGCGCCACCGTGGAGGCTGCGTCCGTCGCGTCCGGGACCACGAAGATGCCGAGCTTGAGATCCATCCGTGCTCGTCACCCGCTGCGAGTGGCGCTCTGTGGATCGGGAACATGCGGGTTGGCTGTGAATGCCGCGGGTGTTTCCGCCTCCAGCCGGTCGCGCGGCGCCTCAGCCGGCAGGCTGCGGAACCCAGCCCGCGTGTGGCTGGAATCGCAGAAGGGCTTAGTGACACTCTGCCCGCAGCGACGCAACAGCGCCTGACCCGCAGCGACCATCTCGCGGCCATCGGAGTGGCAGAGACGCAGGTCGCCGCGCACATCAAGGGACGCGTCGTGACGAGCAACCACCACCGTCGGCTGATTCTCGGCATCCTGCCGCGGCGCGGCCGGTCGCTGCGGCGGAGCCGCCGATGGACCTGACTTCCATTTCCTGCGGCGGTGCGAGTTGTCGCAGAACGGCTGGTTATGACCGCAGCGGCATAATGCCAACCGTGTCGCGTGAGCGAGCGGCTCTCCGTCGGGGCCCCTGACCTCAAGATCGCCGACCATCAGGAGCGGCCCGTCCATGACGGGCCACACCACCGTTGGGTGCGGCGGCCGCTCACCTTCAGCACCGTCCAGTCGCTCGTGGCGAAGCGCGCCCGTCGGGCAGCGGGCGACCGCGTCAGCCACCGCATTGGCGGCCGCGCCCCGCAGATCAACCCACGGGCGCCTGCGCAGGTCGAACACAGACGGCAACGTCCGCAGGCAGATCCCCGTGTGGATGCACCGTGACGAATCCCAGTCAACGCGGATCGCCTCGGTCTCATAGGTTCTTCGATGCCCTTGGCTCATCGGCTCATCCAGGCTGCTTTGCAATCAGAGCTCGGATTGCACATGGAGGTACTTCAGCGGATCAGCGCCGTCGGGACACGATCGCCAGTCGGAGATCGCGTCGTATTCAGAGTAGGCCTGCTCCATCGCCTCATCCATCGTGTCGTGCCGCGTGCTCCCCACGAGCTCGCCGCTCTGGGTCAATCGCTCCAGAAAGAAACCATCCACGCTCTCCGCAATGAGGAGGACCCTTGCCCGCGGCAGATGCCGATGAGTCCGCAGATCCCCGGCTTCGGGTTGGGTCCTCGGAGTCAGCGCAGGTGACACCACCTCGGCACAGTGCATCCTGTTCCCGTGGGCTCGTGGATCGATTCCACCGCTAGCCATCGCGGACATGGTCGGGCAGCAGCCCGAAGGACTCGTAAAGGCGGACGTAGCCGACGCGGCGCTCGAGCGTGCCACCGAGCGCACCCGACTTGCCGGCGCGGGCATCACCGGAACCTTGCGCCTCGGCTTTCCCCCGCCGGCCAGCTTCGAGACCCTCGGGAAGATTCTCGCAGCCGTCGAAAACGACAACCCCAACATGACCGTCGTCCCCAACGAACTGTTCAGCGCCGAGATCCCAGGCCGCGTTCTCGCCGGGGAACTCGACGTCGGGCTCGCCCTGCATCCCGAGCCGATGACAGGCATCTGCACCGAGACCCTGCGCGTCGAGCCGGTCGCCGCGCTGCTCAGCAGACGTCACCGCCTCGCCCACACGTGTTCCATCTCGCTGGCCGACTTGGAGCACGAGATGGTCCTTCCGTTCCCCCGTGAGCTCGCTCCTGCCTACTACGACCGCATCATGGAATCGTGCCAGCAGGCGGGATTCCAGCCTCAGGTCAGAGCCTTCCTAAACCGTCGGTCCACGCGTCGCTGGCTCGTCTCCTCGGGGCGCGACGTTGGCCTGATTCCGGCCTCGTTCGCCTTCCACGCCGCCCAAGCCGAGCCAGGCGTCATCGCCCGCACGATTATCAACCCACAAATCCTGGCGGAGTGGCCGATCCTCTGGCCCCGCGGGCGCCCAATCCGCGGCAACCGCGCTATTCCTCGCCAGCGCGCGGCGCTGCGCCACCGACAACGACTGGTTTCCCCCGCCGAAGACACCAGCCACCGCCCAAGCCGCCTCGCTCACTGCCACGCCACTCTGACGCCGGAATGCCCGCCGAACGCGCACGGTTTGGAGATCGGCGACACGCCGCCGCTCGTATCCGGTGATCGTTGGCGCGTGAGACGCGCACGTCGCCGGGGGCAGGGCTCGCGATGCGAGGTGCAGAGTCGCCGATTTGCTCAACCACCACGGATCTCGCCGATAGCCGAAACCAGGGTCTGGAGCGCGGACCGCACAATGCCGGCTGCCTATTGCAGAGTCGGGTCGACCCATCCGGTGGATGTGACTCAAAACCTTCGAGTCTCGTGCGCACAGTCACTGCGTAAGCGGTCGCGCCGCTCGGGCTTTGGTCTCAGGCGCTAGTTACGAGATTTAGCTGCGCACCTACTGGGTGACCCGATCACCTTCCACGGAGCAATACCGCCAGATCGACCGTGTCTGCCATCTTCTGGTATCCGGCGTCGTTGGGGTGTAGGTGGTCACCGCTGTCGTATTGAGGCAGCATTCGGGTGGGATCGCTTGGGTCGCGTATGGCCTTGTCGAAGTCGAATACGGCGTCGAAAGCGCCGCTGGTGCGGATCCATCGATTGAGCAGCTGACGCTGGAGCTCGCCTGCGGCTGTCCCATACTGGCCGCCGTATTGCCCATTCGACCCCCCGAAGGGGGTGAGGGTGGCACCGTAGACCCGTAGTCCCGCGGCGTGAGCCTGCGCGATGATCTGTTGATCGGCCTGAATCAGGTCATCGGCTTGGCCGCCGCTTGCCCCGATGTCATTGATGCCCTCCAGCAGTATCACAGACCGTGCGCCTGCCTGAGTCAGGACATCGCGGGGCAGGCGGGCAACTGCGGGCGGCCCGAAGATGGCACCGAAGGGGACATCGGTGCGGAAAGTGAGGAGATCGTTGCCGCCGATGCCGGCGTTCGATACTGACAAGGTACGCCCGTGGACTGCGTTCAGTCGCGTGGCGAGGTCGTCGGGGTAGCGGCGGTTCGCGTTGGTGGTGGACCCAAATCCATCGGTAATGGAATCTCCTAAGGTGACAACGGTTCCGGCAAAGCGAGGCGAAGCTTGCACATCGACATCATCGACGAACATCCGGCATGTGATCGTGGTGGTGAAGGCCGCAGCGCTCGACGCGCCGGTCTGGTTCCCGCTGGCCAGGTAGTTGTCCTGCTGGGCGAAGAAGTGCTGCGTTGCCGGGCCAGTGGCAGTTGGTAGATAGATGCTGATGTCGAGTCGCTGCAATGCGTTGATCTTCAGCGACACCGCATCGCTGAGGGCCTCAGCATCGGCTGCGATCACGATCGATGATCGACCGCCGAAGCGAAGCGCTCGAGTCGAGCCGGGACGCGCCGCCGAGCCTGGCCCGGCGACGGCGACGGAAGCCCCACCGACGCGTAGCGGCTGCGCGCCGAACGCATTGGTCAGCCGTACCCGGACCTGGTCTCCACCAGCAGTGGTGAACGCGATGTTGCGGACAGTCTGGTTGGTCAGACCCGTGTCCGCGGGGCAGCTGGAACCCGGAATAGTGCCACCCGGAACGGGACTGGCCTGCCAGGCGTTCACCCATCCCGTGGCGCGGTGCGCTGGACTCGTTGAAGACCGGCTAGCGGCCAATCCGGGCGGTGCGGAAATGAACACAATGGCTAGCGCTGCCGAAGCGGCGGCAAGGCGGACCCCTGCAGGTCGCAATTTCATGGTAGGCCTCCCATCATGGGTTGTGCTGACTTACGAGTTGGCAGATGTGCGTGACCAGGGCGGACGCGGGGCTGACCGGATTGCTTTGCGCTGCCGGTGACCAGGTGTTGGCCGATCCGAGGTGGCGCGCGCGCCCGTGCAGCGGGACATGCGAGCGCTTGGTGCCTCCGTCGCGGAGAACGGGGTGGCCCTGCGCGCCCAAGCGGTCCTGGTCCGCGTCGATCATCTCGCGGTTTGGGAGGACCGAGCGGGTGGCGGCATTCATGTGTCGCACATCGGTCCCCGCTATCAGCGGCGCGGCCCTCTCGGCCCACGGGCTCAAGCGGGTGCCGTACTCGGCGTTGGTCATGCCGCCGTCGCCGACGTCGAGCATGTCCGGGTCATTCCACGCGCCGAGCGTACGCGCCACGCCGTTGTTCAACGAGGCCGCGGAGCCGCAGAATCCCCCGAACGCCGACACCGTCAACATCGTCACCCTGCTCTCATGGACCTTCCCTCCCGAACGAGCGGCTCACACTCGCCAACGGGTGCAGCGCGCGACCACGCCAAGGCGCACCATGCCCAGGCAGCTTCCAACCGCGCGCGTGTGGCTGCTTAGCGGTCCATACCCCCGGTCGCGAGGCCGCAAACAGTCAAACCGCCCGGTGATCGGCCCTCTCGGCGCTCTATCTCGCCCGGCTGACCCCCCGGCCAGAAGCACCTGCGGCGATTGCGTCGGCGCGAAACGACGCGGCCTTTGAGACCTAACAGGCGGAAAGCACCCGCGCCGCTGCGCACGCCGCCGGTGACACGTATCGGCGATCGCCCCCGCGAGCCGCCCGACTCCCGTGGGTGACATCGCAATCGTCGCCCGTGCCCGCCGCCAGGCCGTCAATGCCCAGCCGCAGTGCCGGCGATGCCGAACGGCTCTGCGTAGGCGCCTCGGCAAGGCAGCGCGCGGTCGCGTCCGCCCTGCTTATATGAACGATGGGCTGCTGTCAGCCTCTGTTGCCGGGCCGGTTGTGGTTGGTCTCCGTGGACGCCCTGCCTTATCTGGGTCCGCGACCCTGGCTGTTGGGTCGATAACGAGATGGTTGCTTGGTCGTTACGGTGGAGCGACTCCGGCCGTTCTGTCTGTCGTGGACACCACGTTGATCGCGTGGGAGCCAGGGGCGTGTGGGAGCTGGCCGGAAGGGTGTGACACTCATCAGTGATGGATGGGCTGACGGAGCAAGACAGTTGCGGTCGGGCTAGGCGTCGAGGGGTTCCAGGGCGGCGGGCCCGAGCTCGCGTAGGAGGTGGTAGCGCCGCGCGAGTTTGCGCGCGATCGTCAGCGACGCGCGGGTGTGCGACAGTCCGCGCGCTTTGAGCGCCTCGTAGTCCTGGCGGTCGGGGCTGGTTGGCCGACACGCGGCCTGGGCGGCTTCGAACAGCGCCCAGCGTGGATCGGCTGATCCTTGCCGGGTGAGCTTCCCGACGCGCGAGGTGCGATCGGAGCGGTGCACGCCGATGTCGATTCCGGCGGCCCTGACGGCCTGCCGGGAGGCACGCATCCGGGATACGTCGCCGAGCTCGGTCAGGGTGATCAGCGATGTCAGCTCCCCCATCCCGTAGAGCTGCATCAATGCCTTGCACCCGGTATGGCGGCGAGCGAGCTTGCGCAGCTCGGACTCGAGCGTGCTGCGCTGGATCTCGAGCCGATCGATCATCTCCAACGCGATCGTGATCCGCTCAGCCGCATCGGGCGGTAGCACCTGGGCGGCGAGGCACTCGCGGCCTTCCAGCGTCCGCAGCCGCTGGGGTGAGCCGCTGATCCCGTGGTGATAGAGCGTCGCGCGGATCCGCTGCTGCCACGCGGTACGCTCATCGACCAGCAGCTTCCGCGTCCGCGCCCTTGTCCGCCATTGCCGGACATGCTCGGGCGGGATCCACGACGCCGGCAGCCGCCCGTTATGCAGCAGCTCCCGCAGCCACCGCGCGTCCTCGCGGTCGGTCTTCGCGCTCCGCTTGCGACCCTGCGGCGCGCTGGTCTCGACCGGTTCCGCGAGGGGCGCGATAGCGCCGGCGCGCTCGAGCGCCTGGCAGACGAACAGCCAGCCGGTGCACGCCGCGACCGCGACATGGATCTCGCGGCCGGGGAACCGGGGCGACCCATCGCTCCACGCCGCGGGAGTGGAATCGATCCTGCCACGCGTGACCTCACCCGTGTCGCCATCGAGCGCGTCGAACATGATCTGAGCACGATGCACATCGAATCCGGCGAAGACGATCATCGGTCGCTCCATCGCCGATCCTGATGTCGAGCACACCAAGGACTGCCGCCAGACCAGCGTGCGGCCCGGACCATCGCCTACCGTCAGACACGGTCGGTACCTCCGAATCGATTGGCCGGCCGCGCGGCCGTAATCCGCGCGCGCCTATACCGCCGTTCGACGCGGAGGACCGACCACCTTCAGTCTGGGCCGCCGATCAAACCGACCGGCAGTTCATGTCATCTCTCGGCGACGAGAGGGTCTGAGTCCCCCACCCCCATCACCTACCCGTGGACTGACTCTCACCAAGGACGCGACATGCTTCTCGTCCCTGGCGGCGATCCTGCTGATTGTCGCCATCGCCGGCGGCGTGGTCATTCACGTTTGCTGTTTCTGCTCGCCATCGTCGCCATCGTCGTCTTCTTCGGCGATCGGTGCGGCCGAGCCATCCGGTGATCACGCGTCGCAGCGCTCGGCTCGGCTCGTCTTGGCCGAAGCCGAGCGCCGCGGCTGCGAGACACGCCTAGGTCATCGTTGCCGCGAGGCGATGATGGCGCAGCTCCTCGGGTGGTGAGCCGTGCAGCATCCACGTTCGGTCTCCACGGCGGCTGATTTGGCCTCGCTGCCGCAGTGCACCCAATGCGCTGGTCACTGCGGGGCGATGCGCGCCGATGAGATCCGCGAGCCGCTGGTGAGAAAGCGGGAGCGGGACGACGATGCCGTCAGGCAGAACTCGACCCCAGCGTTCGGCCAGATGCCAGAGCGTCAGCAGCAACCGGTCATCGACCCGTTGATGGTGAGCGATCGCAAGGGTGACGGCAAGCGCGTGGGCGCGCCGAGTCCCCCGGTTGAAGAGCTCCAGTCCAAGCTGCGGCCACGGGGTCATCCGCACCACAAGACGATGATCAAGCACGGCCAGGCGGGCGGGCTCTAGAACGACCCAGCCAACCTCCGCGTGAACGTGGGATCCCTCGTCGTCCCAGCTCCACGGGCGAATTACGTCACCTGCCCCGATCAGTTCCACGCATCGCCGTCCCAACACGTCAACCTCTCGACTGATCAGTCCATCGACAATCAAGAAGCCACGATGATGACCGTCGGGCTCCTCTGCGGCGGTGACATCCCAATTGCCGGTGGAGAGGCGCCGGACTCTCGTCTGAGTCTCGCGTCGCGCCCGCTCACACTCACTCGCAGGCAAGAGATCCCGAACCTCAGGGTCGGCATCGACGATGCTGATGAAACCCGGGGCCGCATTCATTTGGGCCACCCGATCTCGCAGCGACGAACACCGAGATCCTGCTTCGCTAAGGGCCTCACGTCGAGTGCCAGCATATCCGGCAAATTGCGCATGCCGTTGCCGCCGCCGTGCAGATCACGCGCGTGAGATGCCTTCTGCGCCTGCTCTCGGCGAAGGAAGGTTGCGCGGGCGATCGGCTTCACGATCGGCGCACAGAGTCCGGAGGCATCCCGGAATCCGCCGCCGGGGTCGATGTTGGGCGTCATGCCCCGCTTGTCCTCTCGTTCAGATCGATGCGCCGGCTCGCCGCAGCCACCGCGATCCACAATGGCAAACGCAGCGGTCCCAGGATTGTGGCGACCGCTATGTCCGCATGCGGACGTTCGCGCGTGCACCAAGTCGCTGGCTTTCGGGCCGTGCGCGATCGTAGTTTTACCCGCACATCCATGGTCACGGCGGGTGCGTGACATCACATAAGGAGTGGTCATGATCGTTTTGGGCATTGTGCTGCTGATCGTCGGCTTCATCGCGAAGATCGCGATCCTGTGGACGATCGGCCTCGTCCTGCTGGTCATTGGCCTCGTACTGGTTGTGCTCGGCTCAACGGGTCGTGCCGTCGGTGGACGACGTCATTACTACTGAGGTCGCGAGGGTCGGCTGTCAGCCGAAGCTCGCGGCGTCGATGACCAAATGCCGCGGCCCGGCCGTGCGGTGTCCGCGCTGCAAGCTCGTGATCGCGCCCCGCATGCCGACTCTCTCTCCACGGCACTGTCCGCGATGTCTCGCGCGCAGGCGAATCGTGGTCGAGCTGGAGATGCTCCCGTCGCAATGCTCGGGCGCGAGCCCGCCTCGCGCCCCGGCCTAGCGACTTCCGACCAACGCCCAACACGCGCAAGTACGGTTGATCGCGAAGCCGGCTCTGCCGGCCACGGCGACGGGGTTGAGCTCGCGCCGCCGTGCGAGCCTGCTCGTAGTAGCCGACCCTGACTACCGCCTCTCACGGGTCGGATCCGGGCGGGTCCCCGATCGCGTAAGCGGCAGCCTCCCCGTTTTGCATAGATAGGCATTACGCGACTAATCGGCCACAAGCCAGACCCCTCCTATCGGCGAGATCAGGCAGCGCCGCCCGGCCGCGCGGAGCTCGTTGCGGGACGCGTGGAGCCCGACGACCACCTTCGTCGCAACGCGATCCCGCGTAGCGCGCCGACAGGAGGGGAAAGCGCCCGTGCGGACAGCGGCGCGCGCGTAAAGTTCGGCGTCAAGTGGAAAGAGACCTCGTAGCGGCGAAGGACGCGGACGCCGACCAGCGGCGGATCGGGGTGGCTGGTCGGCTCTCGCCGGACGCCGCGCAGCGGGCGATGGCGCTGCAGCGCTCGATCGGGACCGCGCGACCGTCCGCGCGCTGCGGGGCCCGGCCGGTTAGCACGGATTCGCAGCCGGCGTCCGCGCCGCGCCGGTCCTGAGCCGAGCGATTGGCTGGCCGGAGGCCAGCAGCGGACCGAACTCGGGCAAGACATCGCCGAACCCGGGCGTTGAGCAGCGGTGGCGCCGAGTCGAGGCGCACGCTCGGACTTGGGCGGCGCCGAGCGCAGCGTCGGCGAGATGATCGCCTCGCGCGACGTGTCGTATGCACGCCTCGATATCGAGGGCATGCTCGGAGCGTCTCGGGTCCCGGTGACCTCGGATGCGTCGGCTCGCCCGCCGTGGCATCTGAGCGGTGCGGCCTGTACGACCGGTCAGATTCCACGGTTCGCGCTCCCGTGAGGGCTGCGGACCCAGAATCTTCCGATTGGTCGTATCGAGCGGCGGGTAACGGCGGGTCTGAGCAGCAACACCGAGGTCGGCGCTGTCGCCCGAGCGGGGCGGTGTCCGACGTCTGAGGGAGGACTTCACCATGATCAACCCGCAGCGCACGGCCGGCGCCGCCGTCCGTCGGCCCCTGATCTTCGTGGTGGCAGTGGCGTGCGCCTTGGTCTGGGCGGGGTCGGCGTCGGCGTCGGCGATCGCGCCGGTCGCCACCTGTCAGTCGCTGGCCACGCTGGACCTCAGCGACAACGACGCCGAGGTGCTGTCCGCGCAAGTGAGCGAGCTGCAGCAGCACTCGTACTGCGATGTCACGGGCATCATCACGCCCCAGACTCACTTCGACGTGGTGCTCCCGACGGCGACATGGCAGGGGGATTATTTGCAGCAGGGTTGCGGTGGCTTCTGCGGCCTCAACGCCGGGAGCCAGTCCGTCAACCTAGTCGACCCGTCGCGGACGAGCCTCAATCAGGCGTCCTGGGCGCCGCTGTTGAGTGGAGAGCTTGTCGTGGGAGCCGACGATCAGGGTCACCGCGCCGCGACGAACGGCGACGCTCTCTGGGCTAAGAACGATCCCCCGCTCCGGGTTGTCTTCGGTTACAGCTCCGAACACAGCATGCTGACGGTGGCGAAGGCGCTGATGCGGGCGTTCTACGGTCGCGGGCCCGCGGACACGTACTTCGACGGCGTCTCGGACGGTGGACACGAAGCGCTTGACCTCGCGCAGCGCTATCCGAAGGACTTCAACGGCATCCTGGCCGGCGCCCCGGCGAACAACTGGGCGGGGTTGGCCGGCGTCGACGAGACCTGGCAGACGCGAGCGAACATGAACGCCAGCGGCCGTCAGATTCTCACCTCAGAGAAGCTTCCCGCGCTCCATGCCGCCGTCGTTCACGCGTGCGGTGACGCGCACGGGGTGATTGCCGACCCACGCGCGTGCACGTTCGATCCGGGCTCGATTGAATGTCCGGCCGGCACCGACACGCCGCAGTGCCTGACGCCGGCGCAGGTGGCGATGGTCCGTCGCGAGTACCGCGGGCCGACCACGGCCAGCGGGCAGAGCCTGTACGACGGCGGCGAGCCGTACGGTTCGGAGCTGGGGTGGGATGGCTGGCTGGTCCAGCCGGCGAGCGATTCTGCGGCACCGCTTGACGCCGCCGCCGGCGGGCTTGCCACCAACTACCTCAAGTATGCCGCCTACTGGATCAACCCGGCCAACTCCTTCACCATCCGCGACTTCCCGTTCACCCTCGCCGCAGCGCGGTCGCTTGAGCCGCTCGGCGGCATCTACGACGCGACCGATCCCGATCTGCGTGCGTTCCGCGCTGACGGCGGGAAGCTCATCCTCTACCAGGGCTGGGCCGACATGGGGATCCCGCCGCAGACGAGCCTGGACTACTACTCGGCCGTGATCCGCTTCATGGGCGGGTACGCGCGGGCGCAGCAGTTCTCCCGGCTGTACATGATCCCCGGCCTCTACCACTGCCCCTGCGGCCGCCTCGGCGGCGGCGATCCCGAGACGCACCCGCAGTTCATGGATCAGCTCGTCGCGTGGGTGGAGCACGGTCAGGCCCCGGCCGCGGTGACGTTCCCGGTGACACACAGCACGAGCCCGAACCCGCCGCACGACATCACCGTCACGCCGCTCAACCCGCTGACCAACATCCCGCACAACCACGGTCTGAACAGCAACTACCACTACGCGCTCAAGGGCCTGGTCTACAACCCCAAGCACCAGCTCTGGTGTCAGCAGGTCAGCCGGCGACTCGTGTGCTCGCGGCGCCGGTGAGCTTATGGTCTCGTCCGTGCGTGTCCTTGGTGCAACGATGCACCGGCACCTGCGGACGGGCCCGCCGGCCCGACTTGTCGTCGAAAACGGGTCAAGTCCAGTCCGCGCCGGCGGGCCACTCCTTCGTCGCCGAAGCAAAAGCACGGGCCGGGGCGACCGAGCGGTCAAAAGCAATCGTGCCGGAGTCAGCCGGAGACCACGTGTCCAGCGAGTGCCGTCGCTGCGATCGCCTTCACTGGCCGTGAAAGAAGTCCTCTCCGACCTACGGTACGAGCCAAGCTCACTGACTTGCTCTTCTTACTTACAAGTTCAACAACCCCAGTCTTCGTCAAACCCAGGGCATTTCAGGCTGTCAACGCGTCGGTCGGTGATCTTGGCGTTATTCCCGTTGGACGGCAGGGATCCCCAGCACAAGCGGTTTTGGGGTAGCCTCATCGGGCAATTGTTCTACGGGAGGAGCTTCTGCATCATGCGAGGCACGGGGTGAGAATCGCGCCATCGGATGAGCGAGCGATGAGGACCCAACCCAAGCGCCGATGCCACCAGCGACAGACGAGGCCCCGGCTCTCACGAGGGCCTCATCCCGCCGACCGACCTGCGTCCGTACCCGCCTCGGGCGCGACATATGGCCGCGGCCTCGGGTCATCCCTACGGCCCGGCGGGATCGCTCCCAAAGATCGACGACCGCGACATGTCGGGCATCGAGACCAACCTCGAAGGCGATGTCAGCCGGCGTCTCACCAACGGAACGCTCAGCGAACGCTCGACCGGGTGACGTCCGCAACCGAAGATACCTGTCGGTGTAAGGGTGTCCGCCCACGTTTGCCGGCCGCCTCGATGATGTTGACCGCCCGCAGGCAGTAGGCCGTGCGCTGCGCGAGCAGCATGCTGCACCCCAGAACCGCAGCCAACTCACGGGTGCTAAATGGCTGCGCGGGAAGCGACGGAAGCGCATCGATGACGTCGGCGACCCCGCGCAGCTCGACGCGACTGAGCACGTCGCGCAAGCGGCGCTCTCCCGGATCCCGCGTCCGCCGACGCACAGTTACTCGCCGAGCGGCGCGCATGTGGTCCTCGGCCAGCAGCAGCACCTCAATCGTGAGATTGGGATGTGTCAACAACGACGGGAACGCCGTCAGCTTGTCAAACACCTCCACCACCGCCCCACGCTTGCCCGAGCGGCGGATCGACACCACCTCACCCTCCTCATCCACCCGCACGATCCTGCGCTCGAGCGCGATCGGATGCACAATCCGAAACCGGTGCTGGTCAAGCAGCGCGTCCAGCTTGGCGCCCAACGGGCCGAACCCCCCGGTCTGCACCTCGACGAGCTCTCCGTCAGCGCGCACGACGTCAATCACGAACCGGCCGACCGGCACCTCCACCTGGTCACCCGGCGCCGCCAGCATCGCCTTGACCGCCGCGTGCAGCGGGCCCTCACGAAGCATCCCGATCCCGGACACCCCTCACAGGCTAAAAGAGGCCGCGGCTAGCTCCCACTGCCGCGGGTCTCATCTGACCAACGCGTACTGCCGGCGGAGTCTGGCTGGAGCCGATGCGCGCTCGGGTCTACGCTCGCCAAATGGCACGCAAGCAGCGATCGCCCCGCGCTTTGACCCAACGCGAGGCTGGCGTGGGGATCACGGGCGGTTTCACGTATTGCGCGTCAGGACCCCGCGATACGCATAAGCGCGCGCACACCGAGGTGCCTCCGCCCTGGTTGATGGAACGAGCCGTGGCCGTTCTGGATGATCTGCAGGCGCCGGAGCCGATCGCGGGCCTTCAGATCGTGGCCCGTCCACTCGCAAAGCTCAACGGATTGACGCTGGGCGTCATCGAGGCATCGGCGGTGACCGGCGAACCGGTGGCGCTCTCTGACGATCTCGATCCCAACCAGCCCACCGACTACGGCGGCGGCAACTGGGTGCCGCGTTCGCTGACCGAGCCAGATCTCCTGGTGCTGATCGCCGACATCCTCCAGGAGGACCTCGCCGAGACCGCCGTCGCGTGGGGACACGCACGACCGCCGTGCCCCAACCATCCACACCCAACCCGCCCTGTGATTCACGACGCGCAGGCGTGGTGGACCTGCCCACGAGACATGAGCGCCCTCTACCGCATCGGACGAGGCGAGGTCCCCAGCGGGCGAGAAGTCGCCGGGCGCGCAAGCGACGGCACCATTAACGAACGGTACCAGCGGTTCCACCGCGGTCGCGGCCGAGAGGCGCGGTAGCGCACAGATCCGCCACACGCGGCTGAGCAAATCCGCTGCTACCGCGCCGACTTGAGCACTCCCAGGCAGACCGCCGCTTACCGCCGTAGGCACGCAACCCGACGACAACGGCCTCTCGGAAGGGAACGTTGAGCGAACGCCCCACAAGACCCCGCGGGGTTGGGCAGGCTGACGCTGCATCGGCGAGAATCGTGAGGTGGAGCGGACGCTCTATGACCGGATCGGTCGCACCTTATTCGGCGACCCGCCAGACCGATCCGCGGCTGGCCGCCTTGATCTGGGATGCGTTGGGCGACGCGGAGACGGTGCTGAATGTCGGCGCGGGCGCAGGCGCGTATGAGCCGCCGGACCGGACCGTGGTCGGGGTCGAACCGTCAGCGGTGATGCTCGGCCTGCGGCCGGCGAACGCGGCTCGGGCCGTGCAGGCCAGCGCCGAGTCGCTGCCGTTTGCTGACGACAGTTTTGACGCCGTGATCGCCGTGCTGAGCGACCACCATTGGCGAGACCGACACCAGGGGTTGCGGGAGCTGCGGCGAGTGGCGCGCCGTCGGGTGGTGCTCTTCAACGCCGACCCGGCCGAAGCCCATCGGTTCTGGCTCACGATCGAATACCTACCGGGTTCCTTGACCTCATCCCGGCCCGCTACCGCGTCAAGGGCGCTTGGCAGCGCGAACTTGAACAGTCGTCAGGGCCGGTCCGGCTGATCGCGGCGCCTATCCCGCACGACTGCGTCGATGGGTTTCTACGGCGCATTCCGGCGTCGCACCGCCGCCTACCTTGACCCGTCGGTTCGTGACGGGATCTCAGTGTTCTCCGCCTCCACGCCGATGACGTCACCCGAGCCATTGGTGAACTGGATGCCGACGTGCGCTCGGGCGCCTGGGACAAACGGCACCCTGATATTCGCAGCCAATCAGAACTGCACCTCGGCTACTACGCGGTCACCGCCGAGCTGAGCTAACCGACGGCAGTGAAGGTGTCCGAAGCCCAAGGATGAGCGGACGCCGCGGAGAGGGCGTCCGAGTTTTTGCGGCTGATGCCGCTCTTCTGGGCCGCACAAGGGTGGTCTGCACCCGCCCGCGCCGTGGCGAAGCTGCCGCCGTATTCTGCCCGTCCTTCGTGATTGGCCATTCCGTTTCCGACGCTTGATGCTGAGCTACGGTTGCACCGGCGACCGGCGTTCCCTCCGTGTCCTGTCCCGGAATCAGCTGGGGAACGATGACGCGTACTGGCTGTAGGGAACTTGACCGGTGGGGCTTTCCGCGATCGCGAGCGCCACCTTGGCGGGGATCGGCGTCCACCAGGCGGGCATCTTCGCCGCCAGGCTGGGGTTCAACGCGTAAATCAGCGCGAAGTTCACGATCCAGAGGGGGGGCGCCATCGACATTCCCACGATCGTGCCGGTCGCGCGCTTCTGGTTGGGGACTAACTGGGCGACGCCCGATTGCTGTTGTGCCTTATTGCCGTAGGGAACCTCAGAGCTGTAGGCCGACCGATAGAGCATCCGGAGCGATGCGCTCGCACCGTTCAGCCTGCACCACGTCGGCAGGTAACCCCGCGGCACAAGGAGGGCGTTGATCTGTCTTGTCGGTGCGTCGGTGTTCGCGGGGCTCTCCAGCATCCCGGCGGTGTTCACCATCAGCCCGTAGCTGCCAACGACGATGCGCGTCAGCTTGCCGTTGACCTTGGCGAAGAGCGGGGTCCCTGTCGTGTTCGTGAGGATGCGCACGCTTGCGTCCACGAGCTTCGCGGCGGGCAGCTTGCCGCCCAAGCCTCGGCCAGTGATGAAAAGTCTGTATTGCTTCGCCGTGAACGCATGGCGCTTGTTGAGCCCGAGCTCGTGCGCGATCCGATCCGCCGCCGTCATTCCCAGCGGTCGGTTGACCTGGCGCGCGCTCGTGGCTTCGGTGGGCGCGAACTTCTCGTATTTCGGCGTTCCGGCAAACGGCTGCGCGAAACCGGTACCGGGAACGACCGGACGCGCGACTGCCTGAGAGGCCGCGAGCGCTATGACAGACAGCGCCGCCACGACAATCGGCGCAGGGAAGCTGAGCCGGCGATTGGTCGGTGCGCGGACAGCGGGGGTTCGGGCACTGCTCTTCATGGGCTTCACCAATCCTTTCTTCACCGTGCGCGAGCGGCGATTGCGTCGCGTCGTTCTGGCTTCGTATGTCGATGTCATCCGCCTGCCTGTCGATTGCGGCCTGAAGCGCAGGTGACGAGCTGCATCCAGCCGGTGAGCTGCGCGCAGTGTTGTCGTCGGAGACGATGCCGCGGATCGGCTCGCTGTCAGGATCGATTTCGACGGTCACGCGCAGTTGCCTTGCACAAGTCGCAGCTTTCTATCCGACGCCTATCTTCGCACTAGCCAACGCCTCAATGCAGCGTTGCCCTCACCAGCGAGACGAAGATCGACTCGGCTCTTCATCAAGTCGGCAAAGCGCTCATGCCCAACACGTCCAAGGACCAAGACACGACGATCAACTCCAGCGACACGGTCGGATCCACCAACAGTGTCGATGTCGGCACCGAGACGGGCGGCACGATTGCCGAGCTGGTTCCGGTCAAGCTCTCGGCCAACTACTCCCACAGCTGGGAGAGCTCACACACATTCGAGCAGTCGGTATCGGTCAACCATGCGCCGTATTTGAAATGCTGGATCTCCGCCTCGCAGCCGATGTACCGCGACACCGGCACCTTCACGCTCACGCTGGAAACACGACATGGAACCTGCCGGGCGTCTCCTTTGACTCACCGGACCCGAGCGGAAACGGGTCTCACCAAGTCGATCAGCAGCCCCTGACCCCCGACGAGAAAGCGACCCTGCCCAAGGCCGTTCAGCTCGGTGCCCACGCGCGGCGCGGCCGGGCCAGCCGGTGGCTGGCGCGGCCACAGCTGACCCTCGCTGTCTCCGGGCCGCAGAAAGTCACCGCAGGCTTTCGGCCGCTGTTCCGCGTCCGGCAGGCACGAAGCCGGCCGGGACCACAGCCGACATACGCCGTCCAGGACGCACGCGTCCACGCCGTCCCCCCGGTCACATGCGGCGATGACCCACCACCCCAACCATCGCGGCCCCGACAGGGGGGCTGGGGCGAGATTTCCGCGGCCTCGCTCCCGCAGACGAACGCCGCGCGCGACGGTTCGTGGCCGGGTCGGGTCGTGGTTGGGCTCAGCCACTCGATCGGGATCGGCACGCGGGACAAGCGGGGCTTGGTGCCGGTCGCCGGCGGCTAACGGGGTGCGGATGCGCGGATCGGACTACCATTCCCTGGCGCTGGGGATCGCGCGTCATGTGCCTGTCGCAGAGGTCTTCTCGATCGATACCAATCGGCGTGCTGGTCACGCCCGTCCTCAGGAGTCTGAGTTGATGACTAGTCGTTTTTCTCGCGTCGCTGCCGGCTCACGACCGGCGTCGGCCGCGGTCGCCGCGGCTGGCGGCCTCGGTCGCGGTCGCCGTCCCCGCCACGGCGGCGCCGGCGTCGTGCGACGGCATCAGCTTCACGGTGCTGCACAACGATCAGTCGGGCGGCGTGATCCTGCCCGGCGGCAGCTACACCGTCTCCAGCCCGAACCTCGGCTGCATGACCGCGTCGAACTACTTCACGACGTTCCTGAACAAGTACAACAACGCGATCCCCGGCTGGGAGGGCGTGGAGATCGCCAAGGGCTGGGGAACCTACATCAAGAACGGCAGCAGCACCCAATTTACCGTCAAGTGGAGCAAAGCGAAGCGCGGTACGACCAGCGCTTGCGCGACGTCGGCGCTGAAGGTGTCGCTCGGTCCGGCGAACGGCGCCGCGGGTACGGTGTTCTACCCCCTCAAGTTCGTGAACACGAGCAAGCTCGGGTGCACGCTGCGTGGTTATCCGGGCGTGTCCGCGGTGACGGCAGCGGCAAGCAGATCGGTAGCCCGGCGTCGCAGATCCCCTCCAGCTACAAGACCGTCACGCTCCTGCCCGGCAAGGCGCAGAGCGCGCTGGTCGGGATCGTCGAGACGGGCAACTTCTCCCCGTCGCAGTGCGCGCCGGTCACGGCCGCCGGACTGAAGGTGTTCCCGCCCGGTCAGAGCAAGGCGGTGACGATCAAGAAGACGTTCTCGACCTGCTCGAGCACGACCGTGATCTCGTTGACAGTCAGGCCGGTCAACTAGCAGGCGCGCCCGGGTGTGCGCGACTGGACGGTCGCGCACACCCAGCGCCCCACGTCAGGGTCTGAGCCGGGACCGGGCAGCGCCGGTCCCGACTCCAGAACCACCGCACGGGTCAAGGGGGATGTCCCTCGGCGACGAGAGAGCAGCCCAGCGCGCCGGCCAGCGGTAGGTGCGTGGCCACCACGAACGCGATGGTCAGCCGGTCGGCCGGTACAGACGATCGCCTACCGGCGCAGTTTGAGAGTCCGGCGATGCCGGGCCGCTCCTTCGTCGCCAAGGCAGCCGCGCAGGCGAAACTTTCGCTGTCGGTCCAAGGCGGCCAGGGTGACAAACCGAAGCCGTTGATAGGGATCGACCACCGGACGCTCTACGAGCGTCTGCAAGGGAACGCTCTACGAACATCATGCGGCCCTACGTCTTGACGACGAGTGCGGAAGCTACACCCCGGTGCGCGTGACCCGGCTCAGGTCCGGGCGCGTGTGTGCCGCCCTGGGGATTCCATGGCGGCCAGAGGGTCGGATGCAAGCCCAAAGCGGAAGCGGGCTCTCTGAGACCCGCAGCGCCTAGCTCGGCGCGGCGGTCAGGAGCTGCTGGGCCCGGATCTTGGCAGCACGCACCTCATCGGTGAGGGTGTTGATGTCGTAGACGCCGTAGTGGCGGCGTCCGTTGATGAAGAAGGTCGGCGTCCCGGACACCGCGCTCTCGTCGGCGCTGGCGACGTCCTGGCTGACCCTCGAGGCGTACTCTCGCCGGCGCAGCTCGTCGGTGAAGCGGTCGATCTCGAGATCGACATCGTTGGCGTAGCGAACGAGGTCGCGCATCGCGAGCGCCTCTTGATGCCCGAGGAGGGTGTCGTACATCTCCCAGAACCTGCCCTGCGCGGCGGCGGCCTCGGACGCCTCGGCGGCGAGCTGGGCGGTGGGGTGGACGTCGTTGAGAGGTAGGTGCCGCCACACGTAGCGCACGTCGCCGTCTGAGGAGAGGAGCTCTCGAATGACGCGCTCCGCCTGCCCACAGTACGGACATTCGAAGTCTCCGTACTCGAGCAGCGTGACGAGTGCATCGTCGGGGCCGCGAATGTGGTCGCGGTCGGGGTCGACATCCTCGACGAGGTCGAGGATGTCCTCAGCGGTTCGTCCGATCTGCCGTGCGCGTAGGTTGCTCGGTAGGCGCCTGATCATCCGAGTTATCACCCAGGCGACGAGGGGCGCGAGCACCACGGTCGCGAGCGCCCCGAGCTTGGCCTCGTCGAGGTGCTCGCCGCTGAACGCCAGGGTGGACACAAGGATGGAGACGGTGAAGCCGATCCCGGCGCAGGCGCCGGCGGCGATCAGCACCGGTCCGCTGATCAGCGCGCGTGGGCCGTGGAGGGCAGGGCGCGTGGCAAGCCAGGAACCGGCGAAGATCCCGATCGGCTTACCGACCAGATAGCCGATCACGATCCCCAACGTGATCGGTGAGGAGATGGCGTCGCTCAGCAGCTTGCCCGTCAGATGGATCCCAGCATTGGCGAGCGCGAACAGCGGAACGATCACGTAGCTCGTCCACGGGTGAAGGTTGTACTGAAGTCGCTCGTTTGCCGAGATCGCCGACTGCAGGCTCTGCTGCGCCGAGCGCGCGAGCTCCGGCGTCGGCTGCTCCCGAAATGAGCGAGTCAGCGCCGTTGCCCGCTCGAGATCCTCGCGGGCAGGGGGATACGCGCTCGTGGCGAGCCCGATCGCCAGCCCGGAGATAACTGGATCGATGCCCGACTTGAACATCGCCACCCAGATCGCGACCCCCAGCCCGATCGAGATCGCGCCGCGGCCAAACGGCGCGTAGCGCAACGCGATCAATCCGGCGAACAGCGCGATCGCGACTACCAGCGCCACGAACGAGACATGACCGGCGTACACGGTCGCGATCACCACCAGCGCAGCGAGATCGTCGACGACCGCCAGCGTGAGCAGAAAGACGCGGATGCGAGTAGCGGTCCGCGGGGTCACCAGGGCCACAGCGCCAAGCGCGAACGCCGTATCGGTGGACATCGCCGCGGCCCAGCCGTGCGCGCCGCTGCGACCCGCATTGAAGGCAAGGTAGATCACGATCGGCACCGTGACTCCGCCGAGCGCCGCCACCACCGGAATCGCGAGCCGCCGGCGCTCCCGCAGCTCTCCGAGGTCAAGCTGCCGCTTGGCCTCGAGACCCACCACCAGGAAGAACAGCGTCATCAAGCCCTGGTTGATCCAGTCGCGAAGGTCCATGGTGATCCCCCGGGTCCCGATCCGGATGGCGAGCTGCGTCGTCCAAACCGATTCGTAGGAGTGCCACCCCGGGGCGTTCGCCCACACCAGCGCCACGATCGCAGCTCCGAGCATCACGATCGCGCCGCCCTGCTCGGTGCTCAAAAAGCTCCGGACGGGCGCGGTAAGGTTTCGCGCCCACGCGGTCCGTCCGCCGAAGGTGATCGCCTCGTTGTCGACGCTCATCGACCGCTCACACCTCGTATCAACGCGCCAACTCCTGCTTGCTGCCCTCGCATCTACAGCGACCCTACCTCCGCGCGCTCCCTGGCCAGCGAGTTTGCGAGGCGACGCCGGCGGGGAGTATCTGCAGGGTTTAGTTGACCGCGCTGACGGCGAGTGGAGCGACGCCCGCCGTCTCAGTGAGCTTCACGACCTCGGGCGGCGCGGTCAGGGCTGGCGCCGTGCGGATCGTTCTCGGTCACGGGGAGCGACTCGTGTGCCACGAGCTCGGACTCGTCGACAAGCAAATCGTGACGGAACGGCGCCTGCAGAGTCGAGCGGGTGACAGCGCGCTGCAGTGCGGAGGATGGCCGGCGACTGGCTACGTGTCACCCCGTGGTCGGATCGTCTGACCCGCCACTCTCGGCAGCGGCATCCCTCAGCGGCTGAGATCTGCTCTCGCAATGCCTCGGGCGTAAGCGCCAGCGGTAGGAGCTCCTCGACTGCGCGCGGACACGGATCTCGTCGCAGAAGCCCATGGCTCACCGGACGCCGCGGCGGAGTATCGGGGCGACGGAACCCGGCTGTGCCTTCGTCGCAGATGCCCAACGACCGCCGAACAGCAGGGGACCCGCGGTCTCTTGTCTGGATCTGGTGCGGGAGCGGCAGCGTCGACGCTGGCACCGAGGGGCAGCGAGACTGCCGGTTTGCGTGAAACCGGCAGTGGTCTGAGGTCGACGGGGGCCGGTCCACCGGGTGGCTGCTTTGCTCAGCGCGCAGCCGACCGCCAGCGGGAGGCCGGCGATCACGCGCTCGTTTTGCTGTCGGTCGACGCTCTGCTCAGACGCGTGGGTTGCCGCGAGGATCTCGAGCAGCTCGCCGACGTTCTGCTCGCGTGCGATCGGGTCAGGAAGCGGGAGGTGGGCGTTGATCGTGTAGTAGTTGCGCCGGCCGTTTCGCTGGCGCGTGATATAGCCGGCGTCGGCGAGCTCGACGACGATCCGATGCGCGGCACGTTCGGTGATCCCGACGCGCTCGCCGATGTCGCGCAACCGAACGCCGGGATCACGGCCGATGCACACCAACACCTGGGCGTGGTTAGTCAGAAACGTCCAACGCGGAGCGGTGTTCTCAGCCATCATAATAGTCTAGCGTTTCTAGACTTACTTTTCATGCTATAGTAGTCAGGTATCAACGAGAGGACCGTAGATCCCCTCGCACCATGCGACGAGGAGGTCCTCGATGCTCTCCGACACACGCAGCACGCCGGTCAACTCGCCCGCTCCGGGAGTGATTCCGGACACGATCAACGGGCCGGTGCGCGAGGAGCCAGCGGTGGCGGTGCCGAACACCGCTCGCGCGCGGGAAGCCGACGCGGCGGCAAACGGGAGCGAGACACGGGCCGAGCACTTTCGCCGCAAGGCCCTCCGGGGCCGACTACACGGCTACGCGATCGGAGCCGTCGCGCTCGTCGCGGTGCTCATCGCGCTCGCAGCGTCGAATACCGGGCAAGTCAAGGTCAACTGGTTGATCGGCAGCTCCCGAGTCTCGCTCGTATGGCTGGTGCTCGCCGCCGCGATCCTCGGCTGGGTACTCGGGCTCATGGCCAGCGCAAGGTTCCACTGGCGTACCCGCGCACCGCGGCGCCAAGGTGGGGCCCGGTCATGACGCGCTCGAGACACCTCACGCAGGCTGCTGGTGCACGAACGAAGCATCGGGCCGGCGCAGGTGCCGTGTCCGCTCCGGTGTCGATGAAGTTCCTGGCCTTCGAGGAGAACGGCGGCGCCTTCCACTGGGCGATCGTCGCCGCCAGCCGCGATCGCCTCGTGCAATCAGCGAGCGTCGCGTCCTGCGAGGAAGCCACACGAGCCGCGGGCATCGTACGGTGCGGGGCCGGCTCAGTGCCGTTCGAAGACCGCGCGCAGGACATTCCCCGCTCGAGCTCGCCGCCCGCCGCGAGACGGCGACGGTGCGAGACGATCTGGATGTAGAGCGTTGGCTGGATGAACGCGGCAGCTTCAACAGCGAGGCGGTGACAGGGTGGCCATTCCGACGCCGATCGCACCGCCCGAGCGGCTGGCGCCCTGCAGCCAACCCGGATCCGAGACAAACCTATAGCTGCCCAGAGTGCGGGCACGTTCTGCGCGTGTCGGGTCTCGGACGCCACCGCGCGTACTTCGAGCTCACCGACGACCGATCGGACGAACCCGTAATGAACCGCGGATGCCCAGTGTGTGGGCATGGCCTGCCCGAGAAGAACCCGGTGTGATCCCGAGCGATGCGCCATGTCTGCTGCCGACGCTGCCGGCTGCGCTTCACTCCCGCCGCCGCCGCCGACATCACTACTTGCCCAGAATGCGGTGACACGCCGCAACCGATCGCCAACCTAGAGAGCACCGTCGGCTTACGTCTCGTTGGCCCTGAGGACCTCTCCAACGCAACCGCCATCGCGCTCACATATTCCGAGCCAGGCGGAGCGCGATCGTGACCCACCTCGCACCTCCGCCTTCGGCAGCTGATCGCGTACCAACGCCAGCGGGAACCCCGCAACCCCGCGACGCATCGGGAAGCCAGCTTGCGATGCCGGTCCAGCCAGATGAGAGACCAGATTTCGCTGAGCACTCGAATCCGCTGGGGCGTGGGCACGGTCAGCCACCGATGAGCTCGCGGAGGGTGGCATCGGCGCGGCCGCCCGCCGGCGGTGCGGCTCGCTCGTTCGGGCACGGCCTACAGGTCGGGCTGCGGGCGCGGGAGCTCTGGCGGGCGATCCTCGACGGTTTCAAGCAGCATGACCTGCTGACGTACTCGAGCGCGATCTCGTTTCAGATCATCACGGCCGTGGTTCCGTTCCTGATGTTTGTGCTCGCGCTGGCCGGACTGCTGCACCTGAACAGCGTGTGGGTAAACCATGTTGCCCCGGAGATCCGTACGCACGTCTCCGCCGCCGTGTTCAGCGTGATCTCGAGCGCAGTCAACAAGGCCTTCTCCGGCAGGGCACTGTTGTGGGCCACCGTCGGCGGTGGCCTTGCCCTGTGGCAGGTGTCCGGGGCCGTCCGAGCGGTGATGGGAGCGTTCGATCGGATCTACGGCGCAACCTCCGAGCGACCATTCATCAGGCGCTACCTGATCTCGTTCGCGCTCGCGATCGCGACGGGAGCGTGCTTCGTCCTTGCCGCAGTTTGCCTGGTGCTCGCGCCATTCTTCGCGGTGCACCATCCCGGCGTGGCCTGGGACGTGCTCGCGTTCCTCGCACGCTGGGCGCTGGGACTGGGCTTCCTCTCGCTCGCGGTCGGCCTGCTGGTCCACGTCGCACCGGCGACATCTCAGCCCCTGCCCTGGGTCAGTCTCGGCACGATGATCGTGATCGTGTGGTGGGTGATCGTCTCGGTTGGCTTCTACTTCTACCTCACAGGCCTGGCCTCATACAACTCGGTATTTGGGAGCCTCGCGTCGGTGATCGTGGTGATCGCCTATCTCTACATCTCGACCACCGCGTTCCTTTTCGGAGCCCAGCTCGACGCGATCATCCGCGCCCAATCCACAGGAACACTGTCCGGCGTCGAACTCGACCCCTCGCACCGTTCCCAGGACAGACCAGCGCACACCATCGCGAGCTAACGTCATCGCGACCCCAGGACTACGAGCGCGCGTGTGACCAGCGCGATCGTGGACAGCGGCCACGTCACTGTGGCCGGCGCGTGGTTCGAGTTCGGGATCGTGCCCGTCCTGGATCAGCGGCGGCGCTGCTGGTGGCCCGTCAGCAGCCGCGGCGCACACGCGACTGCTCCAGGCGTCATCCCTCAGTGCGCCGCGGCTGGCGCCGACACCGGCAAGCGCAATCGTGGCCGCCGGGGCCGGTACGAGCGTCGCGAAGGCAACGCCGTCTTGCCTTCTCGGCACCTCAGCAGGCCTGTCGCACAACCGAACGCTCTACGAACAACGGCTCGTGACGAGCCGGGCCCTGAGATTGCGACGAGCAGGTCGCTCGGCTGTCTGGTCCGGAGACCTCTTTTGGCGGCAACGCATATCTGCTGGGCGAGCGTCGACGCGTCGGGCCGACCGTGTGTACGCGCTCGGGCGAGGAGCCAGAGTACCGCGCGGTCCTTCTACGTCGCTGCGGTGATCTCGTCGGCTGGGCGGAACTCCGGTCAGAAGACGATGAATCAACGCGCGTCGCCGTCGATCTCATCGCTGTTCTGGCCGCTGCTGGCGAGACTCGCGGGTGAAGCGCACCCGGCCGCGGCTGCGGCGGGAGCGCCGGCCTGAAGGCTGACCGAGCTCCTCGGGGTACGCGAACGCGGCTCCGAAGATGAGGTCATCGGTCAATTACACCGCGACCGCGGGTCCGCCACGGGCGCGCTGTCGTGGTCGATGGGGAAGGAGGTCGGCTCAGATATGCGCTTTGTTCTCGACGAGTTCGAGGATCAGCTCGGCTATTCGGGTAGGTTGCTCGATGATTAAGCCGTGGGTGGCATCGGTGACGGTGACCAGCGTCACGTCCGGGCAGGCCTCCAGACCGCTGCGCTCCTCGTCGGTCAGCCCGATCTCGTCGTTGTCACCGGAGACGACGTATGACTTGACCCCCGACTGACACAGGCGCGGCACAAGCGAGCCGTGAGCGTCGAGATATTCGAAGTAGCTGCGCACGCCTTTGCGGCAGAACCGCGGATCGTTGTTGGCCATCCCGGCGACCAAAGCGTCGCGGCGTTCTGCGAGGAACCGCTTTCCCTCGCCTTCGGCATCGCCAGCCACGCCAGATGCCCGAACACGGGGACCGCGCCGAGGCGGTCCAGCACACCGAGTTCCTTGGCCTCGTCCTCGCGGGAAAAGGTCGGTGACAGTAGCAGCGCCGGGCCGTCGAACTCGCCTCTGGCCGCCATCTCGAGGGCGACGTTGCCGCCCAGGCTGTGACCGCCGACGATGTCAGCTCGAAGCTCGCGGGCCAGCTGGCCGGCGAGCGATGCGTAGTTCTCCAGGGAGAAATCGGCCGAGTGTGGGCGTCCCTGCGAATCCCGGAAGCGTTGCGGCGACGACGTGGACCAGGGGCGACTACCAGAGCGTGCATGATCGGCTCGAAGAAGACGGCGGAGCACATGCCGCCCGGGAGCAGCAGCGCCGTCGATTCGGCATCGGACGGCCGGACTCGCGGATGTCCCAGTCCTGGCCGGAAACACGTCGAGTTGTGTGCTCGGTGACTGCATGACCGCAAGCTACGGCGGGCTGCCCATCGCCACATCGGGCGTTCGTCCCATCTTTCGTGCACGTGCAGCGCCCGCTGCTGGCGCGACCTCAGCGCCAGATGACCACGCTGCCTCGTCGAGCGACCGCTCCGGTTCCGCAGCGGGCTACCCGGAATCAGCGAGCGTCCTAACGTGTTCCCGTCGAGACCTGCTCTCGCCACCAGCAGGGCATCGTGACCCCGTCGCCAGCACCGGTCTCGCTTCGCGCGGATACGAGGGCGCTCAGGCTCGACGTAACGCCGATCGCCCTTGCCAGGCGACGATTTTGTGGCGAGGAGGAGGGGCCCGTCGTGGATCGTGGAAGACCTGCTGCGCAGCCGCAGCGCCACTCGACTAGTTGACGGAGAGTTGGATCTGACGGTGTTAGATATCGAGTCGCGACGCTTCGAGATCGAGTTCTGGGACGACCTCGTTCATGGTCACGTTGGAGTTGTCGCCGCGGTTGTGCGTCCGCGTAGGTACCTCGCGCTACTAGGCGGCGAGCGGATTTGCGCCGCACGGAGGTGTCGGGTTGGAGTCGGCGTTGAAACATGGGGCGATCGCCCGATGCCAGACGCGTGCGGTCGCCGTACGGTCGGTGGGTGCAGATCGACTCGGCTATCGCCCGACACGAGATGTGGGAGCTGGGTGAGCGGATCGTGCAGCGCGCGGGCGTGCTGAGGGGCGAGGACGTGCTCGATGTCGCCTGCGGTACGGGCAGCGCGGCGATTCGGGCGGCGCAGTCCGGGGCGCGGGTGGTCGGGCTGGATCTGACGCCGCCGTTGTTTGACGCCGGGCGCCGCGAGGCCGCGCAGGCGGGCACCGACGTGCGGTGGGTCAGCGGCGATGCGGCGGCGCTGCCGTTCTCTGACGGCAGCTTTGACGTCGTGGTCTCGGCGTTCGGCGCGGCGTTCGCCCCGCGCCAGCGCGCCACCGCACGCGAGCTGGCGCGGGTGCTCCGCGGCGGCGGCCGGCTCGCGATGTTCAACTGGACCGCTCGCGGCGGTCCGGGGGAGCTGCTCTCGCTGCTGGCGGCCCAGACGCCCGAGCAAGCAGAGCCTCCGCTGGGGTGGGGCAACGAGGCGCGTGTGCGCCGCCTGTTCGCCGGCAGTGGGTTGCGCCTGTCCTTCAGCCACGAGATCGCCTGCCACCCGCTGCGCGGCGTCGGCGCTCTCGCCGAACCGCTCGAGCACCACGCTGGGGTCGTCGGGCCGCTGATCGCGTTGCGTCGCGCGGCCGAGCGGCGCGGCAACTGGGTCGCGGTCCAAGCGGACGTGACCGCGCTGTGCGCCGCGGACGGCGAGCGCGCCGACGGGCAGTACCTCGTCGTGCTTGGTCGCAAGACGGTTGACGTGCGCATCCGCTCGGGTAGAGGTAGCGCATGGACCCTGCGAACTGATCGCTCGCAGGTTCGCCTCGCGGAGCTCGTCGCGGCGCTGTCGCTGGGCATCGATCTCGGCTTCGGGCAGCCCATGGAGCACGTCCTGCGGCAGTGCCTGATCGCGCTGAGGATCGCTGAGCGCGTGGAGATACCGGAGGAGGAGCGGGCTGCGATCTACTACTCCGCGCTGCTGGTCAACGTCGGCTGTCACGCGGACGCGCACGAGCAGGCGAAGTGGTTCGGGGACGACATAGCGCTGAAGGCCGAACAAGTTCGCGTCGTACGACATGCGCAGCCTGCGGTCTTCGCTCGCCACGATGCGCCGGATCGGCGCCGGCAACCAGCCGCTGCACCGCCTGCGTGTCGCGCTCGAGTTCGTCGTGTCCGGACACCACGAACTCGACGGCATGATCGAGACGCACAACACTTTCGCGCGCACGTTCGCGCACGAGCTGGGCCTGCCGGACGCTGTGGGCGACGCCGTTGCCACCGCCTATGAGCGATGGGACGGGCGCGGCTGGCCGGGCGAGCTGAGCGGAGAGGAGATTCCGCTCGCCTCGCGCGTCGTGCAGCTGGCCGAGCATGTCGAGGTCGTCCAGCGCGTGGCCGGGACCGCCGCCGCCTGCGCGCTCGCACGCGAGCGGGCCGGAAAGCAGTTTGACCCCGCGCTCGCCGAGCTGCTGGTCCGCGATGCTGACGCGATCTTCGACGGGCTCGACGCGGTGGGCCAGTGGCAGTCGGTGATCGCCGCCGAGCCGTCACTTGCCCTCCTCCTGTCGGGCGAGGACTTCGATGCTGCGCTGGCCGCCGTCGCCACGACGGTCGACATCAAGTCGCCTTACTGGCTGGGGCACGCCCAAGCGGTCGCCGATCTCGCCGCAGGCGCGGGCGAGCAGCTCGGCCTCCCCGAGGCCGAGGTGCGAACGCTGCGCCGCGCGGGTCTCGTCCACGGCTTCGGCCGGCTGGGCGTGTCGAACTCGATTTGGGACCGCTCCGGCCCGTTGGGCGCTGGAGAGTGGGAGCGCGTCCGCATGCACCCGTATCTGACCGAGCGGATGCTCCACCAGTCCGAGGCGCTCGCCCCGCTCGGGGCGATCGCCGTTCAGCTGCGCGAGCGGCTCGACGGCTCCGGCTATCCTCGCGCGCTGTCGGGCGCCGCGATCAGCCGCCCCGCGAGGCTGCTCGGGGCCGCCGACGCCTACCAGGCGATGCGCGAGCCGCGCGCTCACCGGCCGGAGCTCTCCCGCGACGAGGCGGCGGCGCAGCTGCGCGCCGACGTCACGGCCGGGATCCGCGACGCGGAGGCGGTCGACGCGGTGCTGGCCGCCGCGGGCCACCGCGTATCGCGGCGGCGCGAGGGACCGGCCGGGCTCACGCCACGGGAGGTCGAGGTGCTCAAGCTGCTCGCCCAGGGCCTGTCGAACAAGGAAATCGCGCAGCGCCTGACGATCTCGCCGAAGACCGCCGGCAGCCACGTCGAGCACATCTACTCCAAGATCGAGGCGTCCAGCAGGGCGGCCGCCAGTCTCTTCGCGGTGCAGCACGGTCTGCTGCCGGCCGAAGAGAACGCCAGCGCGGCCTGATCACGAAGATCGGGCGAATGCCCGATGTTTCGACGCGCCGGGGCGCATAGCCTGGCGACGCACCCAACCAGAGGAGACGACGCAGATGCCCAAGGTATCCAAGGACAGCGCCGCGAACGTCGAGCGCCACGGCCCGGTCGATGACCGCAACGAGGACCTCGACGGCTACACCGTCAACTTCGTCACGTTCGATGCGGACGTCGACGGCACCCCGCTGCTGAAGGGGATGCCCGACGACAACTGCCCATGCCCGCACTGGGGGTACGTGCTCAAAGGTCGCGTCACCTATCGCTTCGCGGACCACGACGAGGTCTTCGAGGCCGGCGACGCGTTCTACCTGCCGCCCGGCCACATCCCGATCGTCGACGCCGGCTGCGAACTCGTGCAGTTCAGCCCCGCCGAGCAGCTGCGGCAGGTCACCGAGCTGATGACGGCCAACATGCAGGCCGCTCAGGGCGCCGAGGCCTAGGTGTAGATCCTGACCACGTTGTTCCGCCCGTGAGGTAGCCATCCGGTGCTCCTTGGAGGCTGAGAGGTGCTCAAGCCACTCAGTCCAAGGAGGACACCGGATGAAGCTGCACGCTAACGCCAGGCTCAGTCTGAAGGGCCGCGAGCTGCTGGTCGATCGAGTCGAGAACGCGGGGTGGTCGCTGACGGAGACCGCCGAGGCGGCCGGAGTCAGTGACCGCACCGCGCGCAAGTGGCGGGCCCGCTACCGCGCCGAAGGACCGGAGGGTCTGCTGGATCGTTGCTCGGCACCCACGGTCGTCGCGAATCGCACTGCGCAGCGGCGGGTCGAGGTGATCGCTGCGCTCAGGCGGCTGCGGATGACTGGCGCGGAGATCGCCGAGGCGCTCGACATGGCGCTCTCGACCGTCTCAGGGATCCTGACCCGGATCGGGCTGGGGAAGCTCGGCCGGGTCGGCCTCGGACGCTCGCTGCCCTGACGACTCGTGCTCGGAGAGAGGGCAAGCCGCCTCGCGCATGGTTTGGCGGGCCGTGTGCGCCGAGTGCGGGTGATATGCATCGCTATCTCAGCCTGGGTGACGTGGATGCGTCTGGTTGGCTGCCGGGGAGACCGCGCGATTCCCTTGGCGTGCTCTCGGTGTGGTAACCACCGCCGCGCGCAGGTGACACGTATGGATGTCACCCCGCGCGTTCGCTCTCGAGCCGGATGCGGCGTGTGGTGGTCGCTGATTGGGTGGTGCTGTTGCCGCCGTAGCGGACGGTGATCAGGTAGCTGGGGGGAGTCGGGTCGAGGTTGAGGGCGGGAAGGATCACCGCGATCTTCCAGTGGCCGTGGTGGGCAGCGCCGCGCGCGGTGCGGGTGGCGGGGCCGCGCGGGAGCTTGACGCGCACCGTGACTCGGATCGTGCCGGTGGCCGCTGGTGCGACCTTCCCCGCGGACTGGATCGTCCCGGCTAGGGTCAGGCTCAGGTGCCGGCAGGTGGCGGCGGCGACCTGCGCGGTGCTCTCACGCTCATCGGGACCGGTCTCGGTCTCGCACCCGCGCCGCAACGGCGTCGCCCGCAGGCGCGTGATGCGCAGCGTGGCCGGCCACAGCACAAACACCCACGCCGCGCCCCGTCGGCCGCTATCGCCGGGGGCGCCGATCAGCGCCGTGTGCCCATCGCTCGACACCGCGACACTGGAGCCCTGCTGGGCGGCGCCGGTCGCGCCGGTGCCGACCAGCTTTGCGCCGTACTGGGTCCAGGCCCCGCCCGAGCGCACGAAGACCCACGCCGCCCCCGCACCGCCGTTGTCTTCGGGACCACCGACCAGCGCCGTGTTCCCCGACACCGCCACGCTGTAGCCCTGCTGGGCGGCGCCGGTCGCGCCGGTGCCGACCAGCTTTGCGCCCTGCTGGGTCCAGGTCGTGCCCGAGCGCGTGAACACCCACGCCGCCCCCGCACCGCCATTATCGTTGTGGCCGCCGATCAGCGCCGTGTTCCCATCGCCCGACACCGCCACGCTCCAGCCCTGGTGGGCGGCGCCGTTCGCGCCGGTGCCGACCAGCTTTGCGCCCTGCTGGGTCCAGGCCGTGCCCGAGCGCACGAACATCCACGCCGCCCCCGCACCGATGTTGTCGTTCTCGCCGCCGATCAGCGCCCTGTTCCCGTCGAACGACAACGCCACGCTGGAGCCCTGCTTGACGAAGCCGCCGGGGCCCGTGATCGCGCCGGTGCCGACCAGCTTTGCGCCCTGCTGGGTCCAGGCCCCGCCCGAGCGGTGGAAGACCCACGCCGCCCCCGCACCGATGCTGTCAAGGGGCCGCCGATCAACGCCGTGTGCCCATTGCCCGACAACGCCACGCTGAACCCCTGCTGGGCCGGGGAGAATGCCCCGCCGGTGCCGACCAGCTTTGCGCCCTGCTGGGTCCAGGCCGTGCCCGAGCGCGTGAACACCCACGCCGCTCCCACAGCGCCGTTCCTACTGCGGCCATCTTGGGGGCCGCCGATCAGCGCCGTGTTCCCATCGCCCGACAACGCGACGCTGAAGCCCTGGTGGGCGCCGACGGTCGCGCCGCTCCCGACCAGCTTTGCGCCCTGCTGAGTCCGCGTCGTGCCCGAGCGCACGAACACCCACGCACCGCTGGGAATCGACGGGCCGCCGTCCAAGGGGACGCCGATCAGCGCCGTGTTTCCATCGCCCGATAACGCCACGCTGACGCCCTGAAAGGCGCCGCCGATTCCCATCAGCTTCGCGCCCTGCTGGATGAACGGGTCGATCCGCACCGGGTAGCGCGCCTCGCGGTCATCGATCACCAGCACAAGCGCCCCGTGACGCAACTGCATCCGCGCACGCAGCCGACGACCAGCCGCATCCACCGCGCCCAGCTCCCCGTAGCGCATCACCGTCACCCCTGACCTGGTCCTAAACAGGACCTGGGCGCCGACCTGCTGGGCCACCAGCGAGCCGCCGATCCCCAACCCCACCACCAGCGGTCCAGACCCGGCCCGCGGGCGCGTGGGCACGGTAAAGCCCTGCTCCAGCCCATAGGGGCCATTGCCATAAAACTCGGTGATCGACGCGTGCCGGTAGACCACCCGGTTGGCCGCCCGCACAGGAATGACCCCCGCCACCCGATCCACCCGGCCCCCGCGCCCGACACCCGCGAGCGAGAACGCGACCCTCCCCCGGCCGACGCCCACCACCGCCCCCGAGGCGTCAAACGCGCCGTGCAGGCTCCCGCCCCGGCTCACCCATCCGCCGCCCCGCCGCACCGGCCAAAACCGACGGTCAGAAGCACCCACCCGGGCCGAGGCAGCCGCCGCCAAACCAACCGGCAGGCGCACCACGCGACTCGGCACGCCGGGGCGCGAGGCCAGCGACGAAGTGTTCGGTCCGGGCACGCCAGCAAGCGCGGCCACCCCAAGCGCTGCGACGCACGCCAACACGGCAACGATGATCACCGCCACCCGCCACCGCCGGTGACCAAAGCTCACCCCCGGCGCCAGCCCACAGGCCTCCAACCACGGACCCGGCTGCCCCGCCACCCTCACCACCCTGCGCGCGCTCATCACCACGCCACCCTCCTGACAGACCCCGACGCGTCACAAGTCCGCCGTCAAACACCGTATCCGTCGCTCCAGACGAACCGCCCACCAGGGCACCCCTGTCCAAACGCCCCGGTCACCCTCCCGCGCCAGACGCCGCTCAATGATTCCTGTGCAGGCACAACCTACCGCTTCGTGGAGGGCAAAGGCAAGCCCACCACCAGGTGCGCTCGTCCTCGACGACAGTGCGGTGCACGAACGCGCCGAGGACGCGCAGCGACTTGTCGTGCAGCTCGCTGGTTGTGATCCGCTTCGCGACCGCCTCGGTGAGCTGCGGAGCGGTGTCGTGCATGTCGGCGAGCCGGTTGGCCATCGTCACCGAGACCTGCTCGCCCGCGGGGCGCTCGGCGACGCGGGTGCGGATCTGCTCGGGGAGCGCGAGCTGGCGGCGGAGGTTGTGAGCGCGCTGGGGCGAGATGCCGAGGTCGGCGCACACGGCGGCGATCCGGCCGGGCTCCAGTAGCCCAGCGCGGGCCTCCCAGCAGTCGCGCAGCTGCTCCTGCTGGTCGACAAGCGATAGGGATTCCCGCTGGTTGGCCTGCGCCCGGATCCGGCGGATCTCGTCCCCGCCGGGCTCGCCTTACACCAGCGCCTCGCGACGTTTCGTCGAGGTGGCTGTTGAGGGCAACAAGACGTTGTGGCGAGGGCCGCGCCACGCCCGCCATTAGTACGTCCATGAGACCGATCTGATGTCAGCGCTCGGCCGAGCGGAGTTCGCCGATGAGGAGCGTCCGCTTCGCGTGACCGGAGCCAACTCGTGTAGCAGGCGCTGCGGTGCGCCGCCGGTCAGACCAGCACACGAGTCACAAGGGTCACCCTGGCACCCGTCTGACACGCGCTCGGACGGGCCCAAGGCCCCGAGCAGCCGATCGGACGACCACCAGCCACCATCGCAGCGCGACCAGCACACCAACGGTCCCCCAGCGCGTCGTCGCCGCTTACGCCAGCAGGGCTCCACGACATTTCCGCGACGGCGTGTTACCCGCGCGGAATCAAACCGTCGCTAGGGAACATTCGCCCGGGCGGCCTCCCGGATCAGCCCGAGGCCGTCCCGCACGGTCAGGAACCGTTCGGCCACGAGCCTGGTGGTGTCTCGCGCGACCTTGCTCACGTAGTCGCCGTGGTTGCGGTACAGCGCGGCCAGCTGCGCCTCGCTGAACGGCACCTCGTGCCCGGCGATGCTGCAGAACGAGGGGCCTGTTGAGCTGCCGAACCACGTGCTCGTCGGTACGTCGAGGTATGGCGAGCGCAGGCCGCCCTGCACGTTGCCGAACTCGTCGAGCACCGGTGCGGGCGGGCTCCCGGAGACGAGGATCGGGTCGGCGTGGGGCGGAGCGATGCCGAAGCGCACCCACCAATCGAGGTTGCGCAGCGCCGCGTCGAAGAAGATGCTGCTGGGGAAACGGCTGCGCGGGCCTTCGTTGCACGACCCCGGCGGGACGGCGCGGCCGGCCTTGACGATATCCGCCGGCGCGGCCGAGTAGAACAGCTCGTCGGGCGTCGCGTGGGCGGCGCCGGCCATCTCGTAGCCCCGGTAGCGGTCCTGGCGCGCGTCGCTGTCGGGCCGCCGGGAGTCGATCCCGATCAGGTAGTCCGACTGGGACATCATGTGGATGATCGGCGTGCCGGCGTCCTTGAACTGCAAGCGCGGGTCGCCGTTGGGCGGCGGCGGCTCGCACTGGTTGATCGGGGCCGCGCCGATGAACCTCCCGCCCGCGGTGGCGACGATGTAGCCGTCGAACATCGGCCGGCCGTCGGTCTGCTCCACGAGCGGTTGGATCGCGTTGATGTAGTCGTACTCAAAGCTGCCGGTCTGCGAGTAGCCGAAGTCATAGACACGATCGACCGGTGAGCGGTGACGCTTGCCGTAAGTCAGCGGGTTTGAGCGAGCGCGACTTCGCACCCACGCGCCGATCTGGCTGGTGATGTCATAGACCAGTCCGTCCTCGGTCGTGCGTGAGGCCGGCGTGATGAACGAGACCGGCGGGTTGCAGTTGCGCGGATCGTTGAGCGGGAGCGGGTTCGCCATCGACAGCGAGCCGTAACGGACCGGGTCGAAGTTCTTAAGCGCGTCGATCGCGATCGGCTTGCCGGTCACCCCGACCCACGCGTCTCCGTCCGCGACGATCTGGCGCTGGGCCAGCGCCCAGCCGATGTTGAGGTCAAACGCGTTAGACGGGTTGAGGATCTCGACTATCACAGTGCCGCTAAAGCGCGCCGGGTTCGCCGGGCGGCGCACGAGCACGCGCGTCGTGTACGGCGCGTCCGGCGTGCGCACGACCGCAGGGCCGGGCGCCGGCCAGCTATACACGTTGGCCTTGCCGCTGGCGAGGTACTCCTGCTCAACGTAGCCGAACTTGTGCAGGTCCTCGGGGACCTGCTGGTGGTCGGCAGCGCCGAACGGATACGACGTGGCACTGACCGGTAGCGGCCCAGTGACCTTCGGGACTCGCGTCGCGCCGGCCGCGGCCGGCAGGCAGAGCGCCACAGCGCACGCAAACATCGCGCTCACACGAACACGCTTCACGTCCTCTCCTTCTTTCGCGGGCGCCCCTGCTAGGGCCCGAGGTCAGTCGGCAATCCTACGACCAGCGGTCGACACCGTCAAACCGAGTTCGATCGCCGGACGCACGACGATTGCTTTCTTGCTCACCCCTCGCGGAGCTGAGTGGTCCTTCGGCGACCAGACGCTCACGCCGCTCAGCGCGCAGCGCACATCGGATGCGCCCACAGCGATCACCCGAGAACCTGGGGCTGACTCCCTCACATCTCCCCGATCACGCACCAGGGCCACGTTGACCAGCGGCCGGAGAGGCATTCTCACTGCCGCAATGGGGCAGCCGCTACCGGAGCAGAAGTCCGACCACGACGCCTCAGGCGGCGACGGAGGGGAAGCGCTGGCCGATCGCCGGTCCGAGCGTCTGCTTGCTCGGCCACAGCTAGCATCGCAGGCTCGCGGAGCTGCGCTTGGTCGCCTTTGCGATAGCCCGGCGCAAGCGGGCCCGAGAACAAAAGCAGTCGTGCCGTGCCCAGGCCGCACACGCTTGGATCTAGGCGATAGGATCAGCGTGCGATCCGGCGGTCGGCGCCATTCGTCCCCACCCTTGGGACCAGCATCGACGCCACGCGTGTACTACTGCTTCGATCAGGGCGCTAGCACGAAGGCTGCAAGCACCCGATGCGCGTTTGTGGCGAATACGAGGTGCGCCGCCGTCAGGCACTCGAGACCCGCTTTGGTGTCACCACGGTCCTTCGCGCTGGTCCGCCGACGAGAACTCTTCCGCTCCCCACGAGAGGATCAGTGGACGGGCCTCACGCCCGAGCTCTCGCGTCTCGTCCAAAGCGCCATGGCGTGCTAGCCGAAATCGAGACAGCGCCACCCCGCGCGGACTGCTCCTCGCGTGAGACAGGGTTGCCCCGCGGCGCCTTTGGCGGCGTCGTCACACGCCTGCAGCTTCGGGTCGGCAGCCGTGGCCCGGGGTAACGCGCCGGCGTCGCCGCGTCGGAGGCGTAACCTACTTCTCGTCGAACAAGCGAAGGTCTGAGGGCTCGCGCAGCAGGTCCTCGAGGATGATGTTTCCCTCGGTGTTGTAGGGCTGGCGCATGTGCTCGTCCCAGGCGGCGCGAGAGCGGAACATCTCGAGCATCACCCACGTGTCCGCCTCGTCGTGCGGCTGCACGAGGTGCATGAAGACGCATCCTGGCTCGGTGAGGGCATTCTGACGCATGGACTGCAGCTGTGCCTCAGCTTCGTCAAGCCGGTCCAGTCGAGGCTTGATGGTGACCACGAGGAAGAGAGGGCGCTCCTGATCGCTGATAGGCCGATCTTACCTCGAGGGGTCCACCGCTGAATCTCGTTCCGGGTCGGCGACGAGGGAGGTTCGGGGACCACTATGATGCGGCGGGCGCGGCCTCCGTCGCGCCCTCTGCGGCGGCGCGGGAGTCCATCGATCTCGTTGAGTGAGGTAAAGCGGATGTTCGTTGTCGTCGGTGAGGCGCTCATCGACTTGGTCGGGCAACGCGGAGGCCGGACATTGGCCGCACATCCGGGTGGCAGCCCGGCAAACGTCGCGCTCGGTCTCGCCCGGCTGGGCGTCCCTGTGACGCTCAAGACGCGTCTGGGGCGGGATGCGTTCGGAGAGATGATCTCGGCCCACCTGAAAGCCAGCGGTGTCCTGGTCGACGGGGGCCCGGAGGGGGGTGTGTCGACCAGCCTGGCGATCGCGACCCTCGCGGCGGGGATCGCCTCCTATGACTTCCGGATCGACTGGGATGTGGGGCCCCTGGCGCCGCTCCCGATCGAGGCCCGGTGTCTGCACACCGGTTCATTGGCGACGGTCCTTCCACCCGGCGAGGCGAGCGTCGTGGACCTTGTGGAGCGGGAACACAAGCGGGGTCGGGTGACCGTCTCGTATGACCCGAACGTACGGCCCGCGCTGCTCGGAGACGCGGCGCGGGCGCGACCCGACATCGAGCGTCTCGTCGCCCTGTCCGACGTCGTCAAGGTCAGCGACGAGGATCTTCGCTGGCTTTACCCTGACCGGCGCGATGAGGACGTCGCGCAGGCCTGGCTCGCCTCGGGGCCCGCCCTTGTCGTCGTGACCCGCGGTGGTGCAGGTGTCTACGCCGTCTCCGCGGGCCTGGAGTTACACCGCCGGGCGGTGCCAATCGATCTCGTGGACACGGTCGGCGCGGGTGATTCCTTCACCTCCGGTCTGCTCGACGGGTTGCACCGTGCCGACCTAGTCGGCGGCGCGCGCCGCGACGCGCTGGCGGCGATCGACGAGGCGACGCTCGTCAGCGTCGTCGATGCAGCGGCCCTGATAGCCGCGATCACATGCTCCCGGCCGGGCGCCGACCCGCCGACGAGAGCCGAGGTCGACGCCGCTCTCGCAGCCCAATGACTTGCATGACGTGCGGCAACGGTCGGGCTCGGTCATGATGCTGCACGACCGCGGCGAGCTCCGGACGGACTTGCAGCCGCTGCGGCTCACCGTCACGTACCACGCGCCCTGCCAGCAGCAGGCGCACGGCATCGGCAAGCGCCTAATCGCCGCGCAGGGCGACGGCGACCTTGCCGGCGCGATCGACGATCTCGCGGCGCGCCTGCGATGACAGCCGGGAGGAGCATCGCAGCGCTGCCCCACGCCCTGCGCGACCGCGACGAGCTCACGCGGCACTTCGAGGGACGTCGTCCGGCGGTCTTCCTCGACTACGACGGCACGCTGACTCCGATCGTCGACCGGCCGGAGGACGCGGTCATCTCGGTGAGCATGCGCGCGGCGGTCCGGGGACTTGCGCAGCGCTGCCCGGTTTGCGTGGTGAGCGGCCGCGATCGTCGTGTGGTCCAGGACCTCATGGGCGTCGACGATCTGATCGTCGCGGGGAGCCACGGTTTCGATATCTGGAGTCCGACGGAGGGCACGTTGGAGCACGAGGCGGGCGGCGGCTTTGAGGAGTTGATCGAGCGCGTCACGGAACGCGTGCGCGAGGAAGCCGACCCGATCGAGGGCTCGCTAGTCGAACCCAAGAAGGCCTCGGTCGCGCTGCACTATCGCCTCGTCGCCGAGACCGACCGGCCGGCCATAAAGCCAATCGTCGACCGCGTGCTGGCCGAGCATCCCGGTGAACTCAAGGTCACACCCGGCAAGATGGTCTATGAGATCCAGCCGAAGCTCGAATGGGACAAGGGCAAGGCCGTGCTGTACCTGCTGACGGCGCTCGGACTGGACGGCGACGATGTTGCCCCGCTCTATCTGGGTGACGACATCACCGACGAGGACGCCTTCCGGACGCTCTCCGGCAAGGGCATCGGCATCTTCGTCGGCCAGGCCAACGATCCGGAGATCGGGGGCCGCGGCACATCCGCCGCGTTCGTGCTGGACTCGATCGAGGAGGTGGAACGATTTCTGGACACGCTGGCCCGGTGAGCGGCGAGCGCGCCGACGAGGCGGTCGTCGCCTACGACAACTTCGAGCCCGACGAGGAGGGCCTGCGCGAGGCCCTGACTTCCACCGGCAACGGCTACTTCTGCACGCGCGGCACCGCCGAATGGCAGGACGCGGACGGCGCCCATTACCCGGG
>CAWDFE010000014.1:0-153712 GCA_963801435.1 uncultured Actinomycetota bacterium | reverse complement strand
GCGACGTTGCTCGTCGCGTGGGAACGGGTGAAACGCAACCGGGGGTCACGCACCGCCGGTGTAGATGGCCAGACCCGCAGGCAAGTCGAGCAGCCGGGCGTGGAAGGTGTCCTCGCCAAGCTCCGCCAGGAGCTCGAGGGGTGGCACCTATCGTCCGCTGCCGGCACGCGAGCGGCTGATCCCGAAGCGCTCGGGGAAGCTCAGAAGTCTGGGCATCGCCACGGTGCGCGACAGGATCGTGCAGACGCCGGCCAAGCTCGTGCTCGAGCCGATCTTCGAGGCGGACTTTTGCCCGACCTCGTACGGATTCAGGCCCGAACGCAGAGCGCAGGACGCCGTCGAGCAGGTGCGGTTCTTCATCAACGCCCCTCGATCGTATGAGTGGGTGATAGAGGGAGACGTCGAGGACTGTTTCGGGTCGATCCATCAGGGTCTCTTGATGGAACAGGTGCGCCGTCGGGTGACCGACAAGCGCGTCCTGGCATTGATCCGATTGTTCCTCGCCGCGGGGATCATGCGCGAGCAGGGTTCCCTGGCCGCGACGCCATCGGGCACGCCACAAGGGTCGGGTCTCTCGCCCCTTTTGTCGAACATTGCCCTCTCGGTACTCGACCGCCACTTCGAGAAAGCGTGGACCAGGCGGCGCTGGCACAGCCAGCGCGCGCGTGACAGGGCCAACGGCCTAGCCAGCTATCGGATGATCCGCTTCGCGGACGATTTCGTGGTGCTGGTGCGTGGCACCGAAGCCCAAGCCCACGCGATCAAGCAGCAGACGGCCAAGTTCATGGCAGAGCAAATGCGATTGACGCTCTCGCCGGAGAAGACAGCTATCACCCACGTCGACGACGGCTTTGACCTGCTCGGGTTCCGCATCGTGCGGCGACCCTGGCGAGGAACCAAGCGCGTCGCCATCACGTTCCCTAGCCAACGAGCGCTACGCGAGGTCATGCGCCGTATCAAGACGCTGACCACACGCAGCACGACGAACCTCTCGCTGGATCAGCTGATCCACGTGCTCAATCCAATCCTCAGGGGCTGGACCAACTACCACCGCCATGCCGCGAGCAGCCGCTGTTTCGCTTACCTCAGCCACTACCTGTGGTGGCGGGTGATCCGGTGGCTGCGCAAGAAGCACGAGCGGCTGACCTGGAAACAGATCAGGCGAAGGTGCTGGGGGCACCACTGGACCAGCCGAGAAGGCACGAGGCTCGCCTGGCCCGACGAGGTACCAGTGACCCGATATCGCTATCGCGGCCACAACATCCCATCGCCGTGGGCGGCGACCGGAACAGACCGAGCCACCACTCGGCCGGAAGCCACCGTTGCCTAATCAGCGCCACGATCGGACATCGTGTCCTGTGGAGAGCCGGATGCTCAGGAATGGGCACGTCCGGTTCGGAGGGCGGGTCGGGGAAACGGGCCGGCGGCAACGCCGACACCGCGCCCCGACCCGACCCTACCCGGTCGTGGAGAGGTGCGAGTGCCCCAGCTGGCGTTGGATCAGCGGCAGCGGGATGCCCTCATGCAACAGCTCGACAGCGTGCGCATGGCGGAGCTGGTGGGGCGCGAAGCGCCGGCGGACGCCCGCCTCAAGCGCGATCTGGTGCAGCTGCAGCCTGGCGGCGCCGGCCGACCAGGCGTGTCCGCGCGTGGGTCCGGCGATCACGCAGAACAACGGGCCGACCGGCAGCGTCGCGCGCTCGGACAGCCACGGTCCGAGCGCTGACCACCCCCACGCGTCCATCCCGACCTGGCGGCGGCGATCGTTCTTGCCATGCCTGACCAAGATCGACCCGCGCCGTTCCTCCAGATCGGTCTCGTTGAGCGATAGCGCCTCGTTGATCCTAAGCCCGGCACGCCACAGCACGACGATCAACCCGTTGAGGCGATTGCCGTACCGGGCGTGCCGGGCGTGGCGCATGACCGCGATGATCTCATCGACCGTCGCGGGTCAGCCGCGTAGCGTTGCCCCTTGTTCCCGGGCGCCCTACCGGCGTGAAAGTCCGGCATCGTCGCTGGCGAGCGGCGGCGGCCGGCAGCATCGAGCATCTGCTGAGCAGAAGACATGGCTCCCTCCCTTGGAGAGCTGGAAGTTGACCACCCACCTCTACCGCCCGGGCGCGCATCCAGCGAACCTGCGACCCTGTCGAGAACAATCGCCAGGACCGCGATCCCGATCGTGCACTACCGCATCCTCACCAAGGAGCAGCCAGCTGCAACCGCCCGGTGCGTGGCAAACCACTAGCCGCGTTAGCGGGCAGGCGGACGGCCGAAGCGATCGTGGCAGCGACCGAGCCCGACGATCGCTATTCCACGGGTCGCCCCCGGAACCCTAAAGACGTCACGGCATCGAGATGTCGCCAACGCGAATCGCCGGCCTGGCCACGTCGCGGGCGCGAAAGCACTGGTCAGCGCCGAGGTCGGTCAGTCGTCACTCAACATTTGATCACCTCGCAGCAGCGTGAGGTTCACCTCGCGGACGAACCGCACGTGATTGAAGAACTCGGCGAGCGTGATCGCGAACTCGTTTTGCATCAGGGCGAACATGACCGGGTGCCTCCGCCATACGTCGTAGTCGTCCCGCTTATCCGGGTTGAGGTGTGCGAGTCCTCCGTAGAGGAAGACGTCGACGAGCCGGCGACGCGTGATCCGCTCGCCGTTGATCTCGCACATCGTCGTGCCGTCGAGAAACTCATTGACAGCCCGACGAGCCCAGCGGTAGTCATCGCGCAGAGCCGCCGGGACGCATGGAGCATCGTAGATCTCAGCCATCTCTCGGAATGAGATCCCGTCGCGGTCCCGGAAGAACATCCGGAACGTGAGCGCGAACGCGCGGACGGCTTCGTCGTCGGGCCCCTTCACCTTAGCCTCCAGCGAACCGCCCTCCTCCCAAGAAAACGTCACGCCGGTGACGGACCCGAACATCGTCGCGGCGAATCTGGAGCCGAGGAGAATTTCGGCCTGCTCGTTGAACAGCGCTAATCGGCGCTGGTGCTCGTTGGGGATTGGGTTTTCTGCGCCCATACGCGGGATGGAAGCACCCGTCGCAGTCGTGCGGGCCGAGTCGCTTGCGCACGGCCCGTCGCGATTCGCGAGCTTCGCAGCTGCCGGCAGAAGAATGCAGTTGTGAGCGACGGCCTTGCGAGGCGCCCGCTTGACGCTCAGGGGCCACGGCGGCCTGGTGGCCGCTTCGCTCAATCACCGGCAGCCCGCCGCAGGTGCCGGGGGCGGCCCCTCACGCGCTTGCAGCTTCCGCGAAACCGGCTAGCGCCGAGCGCTTCGGCATGCTCGATGGACCAGTTGAAGCGGCCTGGGGGGCGGCGAACGAGATGCACGCATGTGGCGACGAGCTGGTCAATCGCCACTCTGTCGGCACAGACCTCCTTCACCGACGGCACAGGCATCGTTGAGACCAAGCGGTCGCTGCCGGATCCTGCGCGGAGAGCAGTAGCCCCGCCGAGAGTGCAGCCCTGGCGACAAGACGGAACCGATGCCGGGCGCGCTCAGCGCCAATCCTCGCGCTCGGATTTGGGCGATTGCACAACTCTGAAACGACATTGCCATCGTCCGCAGGCGCTTCTGCTTCCGAAACGCGAGGCCGCTTGCTGACGGGCCCGCTCGAGAGCTACGCAGCTAGCACCGCCCGTGGTCAGTGTACTCCGGGCGTTCGCTGCCGGTCGTAGACCAATCCGGCAGCGGTGCCGTGTCTGCTGGTTTGGCGACAAACCGGCAGTCTGCCCCGGGCCTTGGTTTCTGCGCGCAAGGAGGAACCGGTTGCCATTCGTGATGGGCGGCGCGCGATGAAACACGGTCTGGAGGTGCGGGTACCGAGACCGGCGCGGTCGCCCATAAACTGAGCGCGTGGACGAGGAGGTGATTCCGGTGCTGCATGTCCAGAATGCCGCTCGTGCGGTGGCCTGGGACGGACGACTGGGATTTCACAAGCAGTGGGAGCATCAGTTCGAGCCGGGGTTTCCATGGTTCGTGTCAGTCTCGCGCGGGCGCGTGCGGATCTACCTGTCCGAGCATGAGGGCGACGCCCGCCCGAACACGCTCATTCATCTCAATGTTGCTGACATCGACGCAGTGGCGCGGGAATTCGGGCTCGCCGTCGACGAGGCGGGGCTTGCCGGTCGGGAGTGCGACCTCGAAGACCCCGACGGCAACCGGCTCCGAGTCGCTGACCCCTCGCTCCTCACTGCCGAAATCGTGAAGGTCCGGCGACCAACCGAACGTCCGGTAGGGGACGCTGCTGCTCCACGTCAGCCGACGGCTGAAAGCAGAAAGCCGCGCGCTGGTGGCCGCTCGGGCGATCAAGCGGAAGTCCTGAAACGAGGCAACATGACGGCGGGACGCTGAGACGATGTCCGTATGGGATCGGTCCAGCGTCTGCTGACCTTCGCCGACCTCGACGACCGCGGCCCGCGCGGTCATTCGATCTCGGCGCGCCTCGTTGCCGAACTGACGGATGGACGTCACGTTGTGCTGCTCGATGACCGCGGCTGGACCAGCGGCCACGGCGGCGTGGCCGGCCACACCCCGGAAGAGGTGGAGATGACGGCGAGGATGGTTGTCGGGGCCGACGAGCCGTGGGGCGATCAGACCCGCGCTCAGGTGGAGTCAGACCATTGGGCGACACTGGAACGGAAGCTCCAGGATGCGGGAGTGGCCACCGACGCCACTGATCTGAGGACACTCCGCCACGACGTCGAGATCAGCCACCGCTTGCGACGCTTGCTCAACCCACCGCGTTCGATATAAGCCAGCCCAAGGGCCGTCAGGGGTAGCAGCGCGGGGGCATCGCCGGCTGAAAGCGCGGTTCACGTCTGCTTCTAATGGGCGCCAGCTCGAAGCAGCAGCGCGCCCAAGACTGCCGCAGGGGCGACAGAGCGGCACTGTGGCCGGTGCCCATAAGAGCGCTGCTGCTCGGCCAAAGGAGCGGTCCGCGTGAGCTCGAATCCCCGCTAGCGCCGGCTCCCCCTCGGTGACGAACCAGAAGTGTTACGGGTTGCCGGGACGGCGCGGCCGGACCAATGCACGCGTTGCGGGTGCCGTCAGGCCCCGGCCCTTGGCAGGTCGCGGGCGGTCTCGTGAGGCCGGGAGCGTCTCCTTCCCCCGTGGATCTGTTGTCACAGGCCTGCGGGTTGTGCGAAGAAGCTGGGTATGCGGCTAACACGTGCCGAGGACGGCGATCTGCTGCGGGCGGCGGCGCGCGGCGATGATCGGGCGTTCGCGGAGTTTTACCGGCGATGGTTGCCGCTGGTGACTGGCTATCACCTGCGTCGCACCCGCTCGCGGGAGCTCGCCTTTGATCTGACTGCTGAAACATTCGCGGCTGTCGTCGCGGACCTCCAGCGGTTTGATCCTGACCGTGGTTCGCCGGCGGGCTGGTTGTTCGAGATCGCCGAGCACAAGCTGCTCGACAGCCGGCGGCGCGCCAAGGTTGAGAGTTCGGCTCGCAGGCGGCTGGGTCACGAGCCGATCGTCCTTGACGACCGCGACCTCGAGCGGGTCCACGAGCTCGCCTCCTTCAGCGATTCCCAACGTCTGGAGCGGCTACTGGCTCAACTGCCCGACCGCAACGAGATGCCGTTCGCGCGCGGGTCACTTGGACGGTCGAAAGCCGGCCTCAGCTCCGCCGCTCCCGCCTTGGTGCGGATCGTCGCCGACGGCGCTCGGCACGAACTCCTCGAAGACGCGCATGAGCTCGAGCGTGCCGTCGAATGCAAGCTGCCAATCGTCGAGTCTCACTGTGCCGATGAGCCGCTGGTCGACGTCACGAGTCACTTCCACTTGAAGCTTGACTGTCACAGGTAGCTCCTTGAGGCCACCGCCAGAATTGCAGACTGGCACGCTCTCGGCACTCGGTGATCCCTAGAGAAGTCCCCAGTCCGTCAGGGGCCGGCTCGCACAGCCCGTCGCTAGCCGTTCGCGCCCTCGCTCGAACTCGAGAGCAGTGCGCCGATCTGGTGCCGCGAGCGTATTCCGAGCTTCGTGAAGATGTTGGCCAGGTGGTACTCGATTGCCTTGCTCGACACGTAGAGCTCGGCCGCAACTTCGCGGTTTGACTTGCCCGATGCCACCAGCCGAGCGACCACCTGCTCCTGCGCGTTCAGCGGGAGACCAGACCCGCCCTCTGTTCGACCGGAGTGGATGCCGCAGGCCGCGAGCTCGGCGTCGCATCGGTCGAGCATGGGCCGCGCCCCGAGCGCACCGAAAACGTCGCGGGCGAAGCGCAGCGCCTGCACGGCGCCTCTGCGGCTGCCCGCCTTGCGCAGAAAGCGGCCGCACTCGAGCTCCAGGCCGGCCTGCAGAAGCGGGATCTCGAGGTCACTCGCGAGCTCGCGACCTTGATCGAACGCAGTGCGCGCCTGCGCTGGCCGCTTGCTGGCGCCCTCGAGCGCGCCTCGCAATCGGCACACTTCCACGCGCAGCGGGAGGTTGTCGTCGTCGAACCGGCAGCCCGCCCAGCACGCCCCGCGCGTCGTCGAGCCGGCCGGTGCGCAGTAGTGCCTCGGCCGCGAGCGTCTGCGAGGAGCCTTCGGCGAGGTTCACCGCCACACTCTTCAGCGAGCTCTGGTCGAGCGGCGACAGCGCGGCCAGCGCGCGACCCCAATCTTCCTGCGCCGAGGCCAGATTGGCGGCGGCGACCGAGGTGTAGTAAATGCTCACCGGCAGCGGCGCCCGCTCCGCGTCCCGGCGCGCTGCGGCGACGTCCTCGGCGGCCAGCTCCCAATCGCCGCGCCCGCTGTGGAGCAGGCTCAACACCGCGTGGGCGAAGGGAAGCTCCCAAATTTGGTCTAAGTCCTGCGCGAGCGAGACTGCTACGTGGGCATGGGCGAGACCGTCGTCCCACTTACCCAGCCGGAACTCGGCTTCCGCCATCGAACCGTAGGCGTTGGGCAGACTACGAATCGGGATCCCGGCCCGAGACCACCTGACGACGGCCATGAGGTCCTCGACCGAGCCGAGCAGATCCCCGTGCCAGAGCTTGAGTCGGCCGCGCATCGCGAGGAGCTCGGCCTCGAGAGGGTCGGGATCAAGCCTCCCGGGCGAGCACTCGCCGAGCACGGCGATGCCGTCCGAGCCATGCCCAGACAGCGCTAGACCGAAAGCCAGCGCCTCCTGGGCGGTGACCGTTCCGAGCTCCACCCCATCGCGACTCTCCGCGAGCGCCTGGCGCGCCCAGTCGACTGCATCCTCGCCGCGACCTGCATATGCACAGACGATCGCCAGCGAGGGGAAGACCTGCCGTCGCAGCCACGGGTCGGCCGAGAAGTCGGGACGCTCGGTCACGCGCACGAGTGCGGCCTCTGCCTCCTCCAGGCGGCCGGCGGAGGCCGCCAGCGTAGCCAGCGTAAAGCTGCGCCGCGCGCTGTCGCGGCAGGATACGATGGCCTCGCGCAAAGCATGGGAGCGAGTGGCGTCGCCGGCGAAGCCCAGGAGGTCTACCGCCTTCAAGTAACGCTTCCTCGCGCAGCTCCGGGTCCGCAGCGACACGGGAGACGGCGAGCAGGTGGTCGACCCCGGCCGCGGGCGCGCCGTCTGCCACCTCGCGCTCGACGGCCGTGCGAAGCTCGCGGGCCAGACCGTCGTCTGAGCCCTCGCTGCCGGCGACGCGATGCCCGAGCGAGATCGAGCCCGTTGTGACCTGCGCCCAGGCGCAGTGCAGCTCGCGGCGGCGCCTTGGTGCGATGTCGTCGTATATAGCCGTGCGCACCATCGGGTGGGAAAAGGTCACCTCTTCGGGGCGCTTCACTGGCGCGAGCGTGAGCAGCCCAGAGGCGAGCGCCTCCTCTAGCTCCGGGCCGGAGTCGCTCACACCAGCCACCGCAACTGCCTTCTCGAGCGAGCAGCGTGGGCCGCCTACCGCCGCGGCCGTCAGCAGCTGCTGCGTACCCCCAAAGAGCTTCGTCACGCGTGTCAGCACCGTGGCGGCAAATGAGCGCGGCGCCGGCAGCGGGCCCATATCCGCGGCGAGCGCCTCCCGGGACAGTTCCGCCAGCAGCGCCCGGACGTAGAGCGGGTGGCCGCCCGTGTGAGCGCGGAGGCGCTCGCTCGCGCCGCGCGAGAGCGAACCAAAGCCCAGCGATGAGGCAACCAGGCTCACCTCGTCGGCGGTGAGGCCGCCGAGCTCGAGCCGAGCGGCTCGCTCGGGGTCGTTCAGCAGCCTGTCCCAGCTGGCAGCGAAGCGCTGTAGGCCGCCTGAGCGGCTGACCAGCAACACGAGAACCCGGTCGGCACGCAGACGACGCAGCGCGAACAGCAACGCAGCCGCTGACGAGACGTCCATCCAATGGGCGTCGTCGATCGCTAGCAGCACCGGCGCAGGGCTCTCGAGCGAGTCGAGCGTAGAAAGCAGCTGCGCACCTACCGCAAACGCGCTCGCGCGCGCAGGCTCGCCGGGCGGCGGCAAGAGCGAGGCGGCGCCCTCGGCGCCCGTCGAACCGGCCGCAATCGCGCAAGCGACGATCTGTGAGATCACGCCGAACTCGAGGCTCGTCTCCGTCTCGTCGGCGCTGACCTCAAGCGTCACGACGTCATCCGCGCGCGCGAGAAAGTGGCGCAGAAACGCCGTCTTGCCGATGCCCGGTTCGCCTTCGATGGCGAGGATCTGCGCACCTGAGTCTCGGACCGAAGCGAGCACCTCAGAAAGGAGCTCAAGCTCGGACTGGCGCCCGACAAATGGGCCGTCCGTAGCGGCCATGTTCCGTGCAATCACGTTGGAACTAATGCCTCGCAGCGGCGCCTATCATACGCCGCCGGACACGTCGCGGCACTCGGCCGCTGTGGATTACGCCGTCGAGAGCTTTACCGCACCCGAGCGCCGACCGCCTCGCCCCTCCCGCTCCCCCGAGGCGGCGCGACCGTCCGGCTGTTCTGCGGCACGGCGCCGATTCGGTGCTGAAGCTCGCCGCTCTATCGGTCGCGATGTCCTCGGCTCGCGATTCCGGAGCCCGCAGCGGCGACTTAGGCACTTCTCTAGGGAGGCCCTAGTGCCCAGCCGAGCACGGGATGTAAGCATTCCGCAACAGCGGGCGCTGCTGTCAAGGAAGAACGGGCTGACCATCGGGTACAACGTGTTGCGAGGTGAAACGTGAAAAGTCTAGTGTCGCGCTCTCGAGCCGTCGTAATGCTCTGCCTAGCGGCGGTCGTGGCTTTGCTCTTGACGGCGGCCGCCGCTCCTTCGATCGCGCTGGGCTACATGTCGCCGCTCACGAATCCGGCAAAGATCCAGAACCTGGCCGCGAGGGCCTATGCCTGGGGCCTCGCGCCCGAGTTCGTGTACCGCTTCGAGAACTACAACGATTTGGTGACGGCACCGCGCAACACGCTCGGCGGCATCGCGACTCCAGCGGCGTGGAACAACCACGCCACGAACGCCGGCGACGCATCGGTGCTTTACCTCAACGCGATGATCAATCTCGGTGGGCAGAAGGGCCGCGGAGGGACCAAGGAGCTGGTGCTCACCGTGCCGCCATCGAAGAGCAACTACTACGTGGTCAACCTGCTTGATGATTTCATCAACACGCTGGGCAGCATCGGCACTCGGACGACGCCCTCGGCGAGGGCACAAACCTATCTGCTCGCTGGCCCGACCTCGCGATACGCTCATCAGCGGATCGTGCGGATCCACGGCTTCACCTACCGGGTGCTGCCCTATGACACCAACTTCGGGTGGATCCTGATCCGAATCCGTGCCGACTCGCTCGTGCCGGCGAGCGATCCTGCCTCTGCTGCGTCGGTCTTCACGAACGTCGTCAAGCGATTCGGGATGAGCACGCTCGCCGCGTTCGAAGCCAACCGACATCGCCCGACTTACTTTAGGCCCGGGTACACGCCAACGCCGGAGCAGGTTAAGCGTGCAGCCAAGTGGCAAGACACTCCGAAGAGCGCAGTCGCCTTCTTCAAGCAGATGGGGGAGTCGCTCAGGCTCAACCCGCTCCCCAACGCGCGGACCGGACTCAACGGCATCCCGCTGAGCACGCTGCCCAGCTGGATCCCTGCGCAGCCCCGCGCCACCACACGCTACCGCAATCCATCGTATCCACAAGCGCGCACGCTGGCCCTGTTCAAGCCCCTCGGCCTCACGGCCAACGGCTTCCGGATCCCGAGCAACTGGGGCCCCGACCAGATCAAAGCTCTCCAGGCCGGCTACAAGGCCGGGCATGCCGGCGTCGTCGCCAGACTGACCGCGGCGACCACGTCCCCGGCGACCAATTGTTGGAGCTATCTCAACCACGGCGTGGGGTCGTACGCCAACACGCCCCAGGGCTACCTCTACCGAGCCGGCATCGTTCTTGCCGGCGGCTCGGCCAACCTGCCCGTCGATGCGGTCTACGCCCAGGCCAACAACCTCGACCTCGACGGCTCATGTGCCACCCAGCTCGACGGCAGTAACACCTACAAGCTGACCTTCACGCCACCGGTCATCAACCCGTCGAGCTTGCCCGTGATGGGTTCGCTACCGCCGACCGTCAACGACAGCCAGGGTAACCCGCGAGGGTTCTGGTCGATCACCCTCTACCAGACCGATATGTCGGAGTCCGCCGCCCCGTTCATCACCCAGGCGAGCGTCCTGAACACCGCATACTCGACCGCGAACATCCCGGTGACCGCCGTCGACCCATCGACCGACAGCGTCACGGTCGAGCCCTCCGCGTGGGGCCCACTGATCGCGAGCAGCCCGATCCTGTTCGGCTCGACCGCGGCCCAGTACGGCCTCACCCCCGGCGTGCCGTACTACGTCGCCAGCGCCCCGACGCCGAACATCGACCCGAACACCAAGGCGACCACGTACACGTTCCAACTGTCGACCCAATGGCGACAGCAGGTGTCGCTAAAGCACGTACCGATTCAAGGACCGGACACGGGGACGTACGGTGGGCCCCCTTCGATCGTCAAGCTGCAAAACCCGGGCGGTCCGGTCAACCTGCAGTGGGGCCCGATCCAACCGGTTTCGCAGCTCGGCTCGCAGCAGCTGACCTCAGGCAAGCTCGCACGGAACAACGACGGGTCGGTGACGATCTGGATCGCACCGACGCTGCCCGCCGGGGCATCCGCGACCAACTGGATCCCCACGCCCTCCACGACCTACTACGACAGCATCTACGCAGGTGACCAAGACCCCAACGTCACACTGCCGATGCCGACAAATAACATCCGGGCATTGATCCGCATCTACTACCCGACCCCCGGAAGCAACACGCAGGCGTCGATCCTGCCCCCGCCGAACGGGTTGATGGGCGCCACCTACGAGTTCCCCGTCATACAGCAGCAGGGCTAGCGTCGCGGTCGAGTCTACGCCCACCGCTTGAAGTTCGTGACAAGACCAGATCTGCGGACGACGCCCCCGACGCGGCCGCCGACGTACGCGCGGGCGACGGCGATCCGGTCGCGCATCGATCCGCACCGGCCGAGCCGGCCAATAATCGATGCGTCCCCCTGAGCGGCGGAGCGGGTCAGCCGCGGTCCGCCGAGGAGTCGTCCAACCCGGCACGTACGGTCACGTTGATGGACGGAGACGTGACCCGATACTCGGGCCGACGTCCGTCAGGCCGTAGTGGGCAGACCCGCGCTGCTCACGCGTGCGCCAGCCGACACGGCCGCCTCTGCATTCACGCAAGAGCAGGCGCCCAGGCGGGGTTCGGATCGAGACTTGAGGCTTCCGCTTTTGAGGCGATGGATGCGTCTGAGACGCCGGGCACGCGTGGGTCGGTCGATACCTGCGAGGTGAGACTCGACATCACGCCGTCCTGAGCACAGCGGCGCTGGGCGACGCCGCAGGCCGCCGCCGGCCTCGACGTAGCCCGTCGGCGCAGTCGCGGACGCGATCCTCGTACCAGAGGGCCCACGCGCGCTGAGTGTGGACCAGGGTGCACGGGCAGGTGTCGCTGGGAGCGAAGCTGCTACGACTGGTTCGGGTGATATACGAGCTTCGGCGCCGCTGCTCCTGATCGCAGGATCGCGGACAACACCGTCGACATCGCCGAGCAAACCGCATTCGTCGTGACCGGCCTGTTCCGCGACTGCACCGACGCATCACAGCCCGCGTAGAAAGCCCGCCGCGCGCCGACCGACGGCCGCACCCCAACGGGGCGAACCGAATGCGCTCGGTATGCCATGAGCAAGAGCGCGACAACCACACCCGTCCGATCGAACCCGAGCAGACGCGCAACCCAAATTGGCCATGGTTCGACAGAACGAGCGATCATGCATGAGCTCGTCGGCTGTGCGGGGACCGCCGTCGCTGGAGTCGGAAGCGAACGGAGAAGCGAACGGCGGGCTTGTATGCCGGACCCGCGCAGGTGAAGCCAGGTCTTGACGAGCAAATCGCGCGAGTCTCGCTCTTATGCCACAGGCGCCCCGCGCTCACTTTGCCTCCGCGATCGTCGTGCCTTGCGTCGAGGTGGTGGAAGGTGGCGCGATGCAACGAACCCTGGTGGGCTCGCGGCCGCGCCAGAGCGAGGGCACGGGCTTTGACATCTCGGATCTGTGAGCTAGAAAGCTCGGTCACGAGGCTCACATGTAGGGAGCGCCGCGCGGTGTGGGCGCGGCGCTCGCGGTTGCTGCGTGGCGTGTGGCTTTCTATCCGTGGGAGTGCGACCCTTCGTCGAAGCTGAAGGTCGGCTGCCCGGTGGTCGGGTCGAGGAACAGCTTTCGGTTATCTCCCTGGCCGCGGAAGCTGAACATCGAGTTGAGCGATCCGGCGGTCGAGTCAAACGAGCCGGGGATCCTGGGCAGGCCCCAGTTGTCCTCGATGAACTTGTCGATCGAGCTGGTATCGGTCAGCGTGTGATCGACCTTCCCTTCCTTCGCCCACGGTGAGACGAGCAGGAACGGCAGCCGGGGCCCGTAGCCGCAGCGGCCGTTCTGCCCCGCGAGCGGCGTACCCGTCCCGCAGCGCCCGGTGCCGGTGAGGAAGTCCTGCGGCCCGGGCGGGTTCGCGATGCTGCTGGTGTTCGACGGGTTGTGGACGCCGCTGAACGCGTGATCGTAGAACCCGTCGGAGTCGTCGTAGGTGATGATCACCGCCGTGCTCGACCAGTCTGGAGTCTGCTCGAGCGCGTTGATCTCGGTGGTGACGAACTGCTGCTCGTCATAGGGGTCTGAGTAGCCGGCGTGGCCGTCTTGGTAGCCCGGGGCCTTGAGGAAGCTAACCGCCGGGAGATGGTCGGGCGAGAGGTAACCGTGGCTGATCGCGCCCAGCAGCGAGTTGAAATCGCTGATGTCGTACTGGTGATTTGCGGTGTTGAACTGCAGCACCCCGCCTGCGCTGGTCTGGGTGTCGGTGCCGATCGCTGCCAGCGACGCTGGGGGGAGGTGGTGCGGGTTGGCAGTCGACGCGTAGTACTGAAACGGCTCGTGATGCGGGATGTAGTCGTTCTTGTTGCCGTAATTCGTGGGGCCCGGCAGCGTGCCGCCGGTCCCGCCGATCGCCGCTCCGACCGGGTGCACCGCGTTGCAGATGCCCTGATCGGTAGCGGGCGGCTGGGCGAACTTGCCCTGGAATTGGTCCGGAATGAAGGTGCTGGTTGGCTGAGTGCCACCGGTCGCCTGGGCGAAGCTGGTCGTCGGCCGGAACCCACCCTGGAAGAAGCCCCAGCTGAGCCCCTTGGTGTTCAGCTCATCGCCGATGTTCGTCCCCGTAAGCGAGACCGCGTCGCGGGTCGAGCAGTCGTCGTAGTAGGGCTGGGCGTCATCGATCAGCGAGTAGCCGCCCTGCCCGTCGGGAACCGTATCCCCGTCCGTGTTGGCCCCGTTGATCTGAATTCCGACGTTGCCGGTGTTGCCGGAGGCAAGATTGACCGCGCCCGGCGTGGAGGGCCCGAACGTGTTGGCAAAAGAGTTGTCGCTTAGCGCGAAGTTCTTGGCGTAGTTCCACATGCCGGTGACGGTGTTGCCGTCGTAGTAGTTCATGACGTCGGTGGCCTTGCATGCCTTGCCGGTGGGGCTCGTGCCGGACCCGGTGCCGACGCTCGTGACGAACTTGTCCATCTTGCCGCCGTCAAACGCCTTCTGCTCGTCGGCGTAGCCGTGGTCCTGATCGCAGAGCAGCACGTCATTGATGTTTGCCGGGTCCAGGCGCCGCGGGTTAGCCTGGTTGCCGCTCGCGTCGGTGTTCGGATTGTTCGTAAGCAGCGTCCCCTGCCCGTTTAGACCCGGTGTGTCATAGAGCCCATTCACGCGGACGTGATGGTCCCCGAAGAATCGCTGCCCGGAAGAGTTGGCCGCGAACGGATACGTCCCGAAGTAATGGTCAAACGACACGTTCTCCTGAAAGATGATCACCAGATGCTTGATCGGCGTGCGCGTCGACCCATCCGCGGTATGCAGCTTGGGGGGGCCGCCATGAGCGGCCGCGACCGCCACGGCCCCTCCCAGCGCGCACGTGGCGGCAACTCCGGCCAGGAGCGCCCGCCTTGTCCCAAAGACCTTTCGCATGCGACCTCCTCCAGACGAGTGTTTGGCTGACACAGCCCTGGAAGCCACGCGCAGCCGCGCCCGGACGGGACCCGGGAACGTGCGGGGAACCGCAGGCTTTCCAGCCCGATCAATCCGCCAACACTGCCAGGTTGGGCGCCTCGTGTGAAGAAATTTCCGCGTCCCGCCGATACCCCCGGGGTCCTGCCCGACCCGAAGCCGGTTTCGCGATCGCCGCCCTGCCCCAGGCGTTCGGCTGAGTCATCGACGAGCAGCGTGGATTCCGCCCCATCAGTCGAGAGATTCGTCCTCTCCGCATGCCAGCCCGGCGCAATCGACGCCGTGAGACGCCACGTCGCCACCCATGGCGGGCTGCCGACCCTCAAGCATCTGACCAAGGACCTACCCACGGCCTGGACGATCCGGCAGCTGTTCGGGAGCCGGAACGGCTACCCGGAGACCGCGCGATTCACGTCGCGCCCCTACCGAGTCTTGGAACCACGCCGGTGGTCTCCGCGACACAAAGCTGGACCGAACAGCACGACGGCAGCCCGCCGAGCCGAATGGCTGCGCCCGTCCCACCGGCATCCAAGCGAAGGACAGGTCAGGCGACTTTCGGCACGTGGAGTGGCGCCATCGAACAGGCGGGCTTCCGCCGACAGAAGGGCAAGCAAGCGCGCTCGACAGAGCAGGCGATCCTCGACGCTCTCCGGCGATGGGCCGAGAACCATGGCGTTCCCCGCGCAAGCTATTGGATCACCCAGCCGTCGCGCGGCCGACAAGGACGGTCGTCACGCAAGGTTTCTGGGCTGAAACCCATCGCCGGCCCCCCGCGCGATGGACTGGAAACGCGCGCGGGCGGACCATCCGAACCGCGTCCACGTCTGGAAATGCTTCGGATCATGGGATGCAGCACTCCGCGCAACCAGATTTGAGCAGCCCGGAACCCGCCTAGCCCGAGGTCACGCGTGTTCAGCTCATCAGCCGCACTGCCCCTCGTGATCGGTGAGATCGCGTGATCAGGGCCGCTGTTCCGGCTCGCGTTGCTTCGACCGGCGACCGCCACTGAAACCTAACCGATCGGCAACGTCTCGAAGCCCGGGCTACCCGAGCCGCGACGATCGACAACGCTCACGTCAAACCCCGGGGCGACGGGCGAGCCACCGGCCTCGCGCGCTCAGATCCGCTCGTTAGACGCGTTATTGGCGACCGAGCTGCGGATCGCTGGTCAAATGGGGGCCCGACTCGATTCGACCAGCGAGCTCGTAGCTGAAGCTGGGGTCGCTCGATGTGGTGAGCGCGACGTCGTACCAGCCGCCGGAGTGGCGGGTGTCGATCGTGATCACCTTGGTGCCCTGCACGGTGATGCGCCGGTCACGCCCGTAGGCGTCGGCGATGTCGATCGTGATCGCCCGCCGGTGGCGGTCCCAATCACCGGAGCCCCGACCGCTGAAGACACGGATCCTGAGCGTGCCGCCCGGCTCGTCGGTATCCACCTCGACCCGCACCACGGTGCCGAAAGAGCCCGCGAAGTGGCGGAAGAACCCGTTCGGGCCATGGACGCTCAGGTCGTAGGTACCCGGGTTGGGTAGTGCCGCCGCCAGCTTGTCGCCGGCGCCGATCGTGTAGCTGTAGGGCGCGCCGGCGACGGTCAGCGACCGGGCCTGGAGGCCGATTCCGAGCCGGCCGCGGTTGGAGACCGTGAGATCGAGCGTCTGCGGCTCGGCGTGGAAGTCGACATCGAAGCGGTAGCCGAGCCGACGCGATGGCCGCAGCCCCGACTCCTGGCTCGGGACAGATCCGCTCGCCGGCGGCACCGGGTGAAACGGAGGGGGAGTTGGTTTGCTCTGGTCCGGCTCGTAGGCAGCCACGCTGGGCAGCCGCGGCAAGCGGTGCGACGCGCTCCCGAAATCGAACGCCGAGGTGAGATCGCCGCACACGGCGCGCCGCCACTCCGTGAGGTTCGGCTCCTCGACGCCGAAGCGCGCCTCGATGAAGCGGATCAGCGAGGTGGCGTCGAACACCTCGGAGCAGACCCAACCACCCTTACTCCACGGCGAGACCACGAGCAGCGGCACACGGACGCCGAGACCATACGGCCCGGGGACGCCGTTGGTGCCGCCGGTCGTCCCCGCCGTGCCGTTGAAAAGCTCGTTGTCGAGCGGCACGGTTGATTCGCCGGCGAGGGTGCCGACGCTTGGGTACGGGCCGACGATGTGATCGAAGAAGCCGTCGTTTTCGTCCCAGTTGATGAACAGGGCCGTCTTCGACCACACCTCGGGGTTGCTCGTCAGTGCATCGAGGATTCCGGCCGTGTAGAAGGCGCCGTAACCGGGGGGCCACGGCGGATGCTCGGTGTACGCCTCGGGAGCCGGGATCCACGACACGCTCGGCAACCGGTCGTTGGCGACGTCGGCGGCGAGGCTGTCGAACAGGCCACCCCCGTCCTTGACGTCGGTCCCGGTGCGAGCCCTGTCATACAGCGGGTTCCCCGGCTTGGCGTTCTGGTATTGAAGGAAGTACAGCAGCGAATTGTCACCGAAGTTGCCGATGTACGGATCGGAGGTGAATCCCCACACACCGGCGAGGTCGAGCCCGTTACCGATGTCCTGGTAGATCTTCCAGCTGATCCCCGCCGCCTGCAGCCGCTCCGGATAGGTCGTCCAGCTGTACCCGATCTCGTCATTGGCGATGACCGGCCCGCCGCCCTTCCCGTCGTTCCCGTCCCAGCCGGTCCATATGTAGTAGCGGTTGGGATCGGTCGGCCCGAACACCGAGCAGTGGTAGCCGTCGCACACGGTAAACGCATCAGCCAGCGCGTAGTGAAACGGAAGGTCCGAGCGCTCCATGTGCGCCATGCATGTGGTGGTTTTGGTCGGCAGCCACTGGTCCCAGTTGCCGCCGTTGAACATCTCATGCGTCGGGTCCCAGTTGTGGTCGAGATCTTCGATGAAAGTGAGCGCCAGGTTGTCCGCCCCGTTCGGGTCCGAGGGGTGAAATGGCGGCACCACGGTGGTGCCGTCGGCCTGGAACCACACCGGCTTGCCGCTCGGCAGCACCGCCGGATGCGGATCACCGAACCCGCGGACGCCACGCATCACGCCAAAGTAGTGATCGAACGACCGGTTCTCCTGCGTCAGCACCACGATGTGCTCGACATCCTTCAGCGAACGCCTGCTCCGGTTCGCCGGGATGGCCAGCGCGCGGGCGATGCTGTCGGACAGCATCGTCGCCGCCACGCCACCTCCCGCTAGCTCGAGAAACCTCCGCCGGCTCACCGCGCGCATCAGCATCACCCACCTCACATCCACAGGCAACGCTCCGCACGCCGCCCTGGTCTCAGCGTCGAGCCTACCGGCGACTCAGCGCCAGCGGCAAATTTTTCGTGCGCGGAGACTGCCACAACCCCTGGCCTTCCGAGCAACCTGAAGAGACTAGGCCGCGCTCTCGCAGTGGACGAGCAGGCGCCACAAAGCCTCGCTACCACTTTCTGGCGGAGCCGGAACGCTTCGAGCCTCTGGTGCCCGTGGCGCCGACCGCGTCGGTGCTTGGCCGCTCGGAGCTGTGACCGGCTGCGGGAGCGCGTCCGCGCGCTCCCGCAGGTCGTCTACAAGGCCAGACCGGAGCTTGCGTGCATCATCGGTGCTCGCCGCGCGTGGACGGTCGAGATGATCTCCTCAGACGAGATGCCCTGCAGGTAAGTGCCGGTCGTCGACAGGTAGGCATGGTCGAGCTGGCGCTGGATCAGAGGCAGCGGGATCCCCTCGTGGGCAACCGCAACCTCGTCGACGCCGCCACCCGCGCCGGAGTCGGGCGGTCCGTGCAGAAGCCGGACCACCGTCTCCCAGTCGGCGACGAACCAGAACGGACCTGCGGGAGCCGCCAATAGGTGCCCCGCGGCCGCTCTCGATGATCAAGTGGCTCATGGCTTTCACGCAACTTCGCGTCGCGGCGGACGTCTTATCTTCGATGGGACGAAGGTGGGTAGGAACGCTGCGGGGGTTGGTCGCTTTCGCGATCGCGTCGGTGGCGGCGGCCACGCTGTGGATCGCGCCGGCGGTCGGGGTGCCGCTGCGGTTGAGGACCGCGCCCCAGGTCGCCGAGCCGGTCGCCGATTGCCAGCCGTTCGGTGATCGGCCGTGCGCGTTTCCGTTTCCCGACAACCGCTTCACGCGACCTGATCCGACGACCGTCACCGGCATTCGCGTCCGGCTGCCGGCGGCAGCACTGCCCGTCTCCAGCCAGGGGGTGACGCTGAACGTCGGTCCTTATGACGTCAACGACGGGTTCAGCCCGGGCAGCACGTTGATCGTTCACGTGCCCGCGCTCGACAACCAACTCGCCTGGCAGCACACGGGAGCGGCCGGGTTGCTCGGGATCGACCAGTCGCTGGCAAGTTCGCAGCCGATTGTCGTCATCGATGAGCAGACCGGGCAGCGCGTCCCGATCTGGTCAGAGCTCGATCCGCCCGATGCCCCGCCGGGCAGCACCGACCTCGTGATCCATGCAGCCGGGAGTTGGGTGGAGGATCATACCTACGCGGTCGCCCTGCGACGGTTGCGAAACGCCGCCGGCCAGCTGCTGCCGGCACCGAGATGGTTTGCGCGGCTGCTCGGCGGCCGCCCGCTGCCCCCAAAGCTTCGGCCACAGGCCCGCCGCTATTCCTTGATCTTTCGCTCGCTGGCGCAGGCCCGGGTAGCGCGCGGCGGTCTGTACGAGGCGTGGAACTTCACGGTCGGCTCCTCGAGGAGTCTGACCAGCAGGATGCTCGCGATCCGCGACAACGCATACGCCCAGTTGGGCGACGACCTCACTCGCGGCGTCGTGACCGGAAACGCTCCCGCCTTCACGATCACCGGCACCTCACCTGAGCCGCTCGACGTCTCGCTGGTGACCGGAACGATCAAGGTACCGTGCTACTTGAAAGCATGTCTGCCGACCTCGGCGGCGCGGTTTCACTACAGCTCACGCTCGCCCAACGCGACGCCGACGCAGATACCGGGGAAGTTCGCGTACCCGTCATTTGAATGCATCGTCCCGACCGATGCCAGTCCGGCGACGCCGGCGCGGATCTCGCTCTACGGCCACGGCTTTCTCAGTACCGGGATGGATACCACGCAGATGGCGCCATTGATGCTCGCCAGCACCTACGACATGGTGCTCTGCGCGACCGACTGGTGGGGGCTGGCGCAGGGCGACAAATGGAACGACGTCAGTGCGATGCTTGACCCCAACCTGCTGCCCGCCCAGATCGACCGGATGCAGCAGGGGGTGCTGAACATGCTCTACCTGGGGCGCCTGATGGACAGCCCCGGCGGGCTGGCCTCGAGCCCGGCGTTCCAGCACGATGGCCGCTCGGTGCTCGACACCTCCCAGCTCTACTACTACGGCAACAGCACCGGCGGTATCGAGGGTTCGATCGTGACCGCTGTCTCGCCGGACATCCGGCGCGCGGTTCTCGGCGTGACCGGAATTGACTGGGCCAACTGGCTGATTCCCAGGACCCAGGGGATCGGCGACTTCGGCACCGAGCAGGACCTCGTCTACCCCGACCCCTCAGCGCAACCGCTGATGCTCGACCTGATGCAGCAGCTGTGGGACCGGGGTGACCCCGACGGCTACGTGCAGCAGCTGATCTCACACCAGCTGCCCGGAACCCTGCCCCACCAGGTGCTGATGCAGATCGCCTACGGCGACGAGTACGTGCCGATGTACGCCGGGGCCGCCGAGGCGCGGACCGCCGGCGTCGACGCGTACACGCCGGCGCTCGACCCGGATCGAGCGGCCGACGCCAATCTCTTCTGGGGCCTCGCTCCGGTTTCGAGCTCGCCGTTCGCGGGCTCGCTAATCGAACTGTGGGATCTCGGCCCAGGCCTCGTCCGTTCGCCGCCGGTCGCCAGCGAAAAGCCGCCGCCCGACGAGCCGCCCTACATCAACCCACACGAGTCGATCATGTACTCGCCCGCGGCGCTTGCGCAGACCTCCGACTTCCTCACGGCTGAGGGGGCGTTCGTCGATGTGTGCAACGGGGCGCCGTGCCACGCGGCCGGATATCAGCCATAGCCGGCCTCCTGAGCGTCCGGCGGGTAGGTCGCCGTCTCCAGCGTCGAGGGCATTCGGCGTCGCTCCCGCCGAGTCGCCCACGCAGCAGTGTCGATCGGTCTGCCCCTATCAGCGCGATGCAGCAGCGCTCGCGGGCGTGGCTGCTTAAGGGCGTAAAGCGGCCACGAACGCGACCAGCCGCCGCCGGGCACCCGCCGGAGCCGAGAACAACGTGCCGTGGCGTTGCTTATGCATGCCAGCGGTTCCGCGCGCTATCGCGCGCGCCCCGCATTTCAGTGAGAAGCTGGTTTGGCGTTGCGCTGTTGGCGCGCGTGGTGGATGTCCTTGACGGCTTCGGGCTGACTCTCCCTGGATTAGTCGCCTGATTGGCTGACCTTCGCCGAAGGTGTCGCCCGTCGCCGTCAAGGATTCCCTGGCGTGACCTGATAGGAGCGTGGCATCGCCCCGACTGAAATATGTCCGCCCGGGAGTCCGCTTCGGTTCTCCAACGTTGAAGGGACGGGAAGTGATGTTGACGATCGGGATCGATCCGCACAAGCAGACGCACACCGCGGTCGCGGTCAACGAGCTCGGGGTGCAGGTGGCGCAGCGAGCAGTTGCTGTGCGGCGTGCCGGATTCGAACAGCTGCTGGAATGGGGCCGCCAGCATGAAGGCGAGCGCAGCTGGGTGATCGAGGATGTGCGCCACGTGTCCGGATCCGAGCTGGAGGTCCGGCTGCTGGGGTTGCATCGCGAGCGGCTCGTGCGGGAACGGACCCGGTTGATCAACGAGCTGCGCTGGCAGCTGCATGACCTCTGGCCCGACTGGTTGCTTGCCAAGCGGGTGCTGATCCATCCCGGCTGGCAGGTCAAGGTCGTTCGCCGCCTGCAGGCGGCTGATCCCGCTCAGGTGAGGGTACGGATCGCGCGCGACATGATCCGCCGCGTCCGAGAGCTGACCCGCACGATCACCGACCTCTACCAGCAGCTCGCCGGCCTGGTGCGCGAGCAAGCTCCACAGCTGCTGGCCGAGAAGGGAATCGGGGTGCTGATCGCCGCCAAGCTGATCGGCGAGATCGGCGGCATCCAACGCTTCCAGACTGACGCGCAACTCGCTCGCCTGGCGGGGTGCGCGCCGATACCGGTCTCCTCCGGACGCACCGACCGCTACCGCCTGGATCCCGGCGGCAACCGCCAACTCAACCACGCCTTCCACATGCTGGCGCTCACCCGCATCAACCACGATCCCCAGACCGCCCGCTACATCGCCAAGCAGCGCGCCAAAGGCAAGACCAACCCCGAAGCGATCCGCTGCCTCAAACGCCATCTCGTCCGCCGCGTCTACCACCTCCTCCGCGACCCAGCCTCGGTTCCAACCACCATCTGCTTGACATAGGAGCCTTCGGCGAACAAGAGGGCGATCCGGCGAGCGAGGTTACCGGCCGTCGCGAGGGGTCGGTCGTGGTCGCGCCGCGGTCGTACGCGGTTGTGCGTTTGCGAAGGGTGGGGGGGCCTGGGTGTGTCGTAGGCTCGGGGCATGGCAGACATCCCCCGGCTCGTTGCCGCTATTGACGGTCGCCTCGCTGAGATCTCGGCCGAAATGAGCACGCTCGGCGCCGCCAAGGCGCAGCTCGCCGCGCCGCGCACGGCCAGCCCCGCACCCGGAGTCGCCGTTGATGGCCTCGCGAGCCAGTCCCCGCGTGGAGCGCCACGCCGTGGTGTGCCGCCGCCGCCTGGGCAGCCGGAGCGAGCCTTGCGTCGCCGGGTGTCTGAGCGCGTCGAAGCGACGCGGGACGCCGGTGGCGCAGCGACCCCACCGCGGTCGACGCGCCAGCGGACGACAGCGGTGACGCGGCCGCGGTCCGGCGGTGACACGGTTCAGGCCGAGAGCCTGGCGCGGCTGCTGGCTGACACCCCGGCGGGGTTGAGCGCGAACGCGGTCGCCCAGCGGGCTGGCGCGGGCTACGGCCGCACGCTGAAGCTGTTGCACGAGCTGGAGGCGGCCGGGCAAGTTCGCCGGTCGGGCGCGCGCCGCTCAACGGTGTGGCAGCCGATCACCGACGAGGATCGGATTGCGCAGCGGGCTGCCGAGCTTGAGCGCCTGCGCAGCACCCCCAGCCGGCGGCGCGGGAGAGCTAGGGCCTCGTAGCGTCGGCGGTCAGCGACCTCGGGCATTCGGCACGGACTGCCTCTTGCGCGATTCCGATCGTCCGCCACGAAGACGCGCGCTACTGACGCGAACGCGCGGTTCGTCGCCGATGCGATCGCCGGCGTCGAGCGTGGCCAAGCGATCAAAGCGCTCGTCTGGCCGCAAACGTTTGCTTAGACCCCCGTCGGACGATCGCGCCCCGTCAGGCTTCGATACGGCGCAAGGCGATGGCCCGGTAGCGAGCGATGGGGTGCTGGGTCGAGATCGCTAGGGCCTCATCAAGGCTGGAGCATTGGATCCTGTTGAAGCCCGACGCCGGGGCGGCACCTTCAACGCGCGGCTTGGTCGCGGTCTGACTCCACCTTTACGCACCCAGATCGTAGTCGTCTCATTCACGGGAGCCAGGACGCCACCGAGATGCCGCGCGCTCAGGTTACCCGTGCTGCGCAGGCCTCTGACGGGGCGCTGCTCTGTGCGTCGGGATAGTCGGTCTCGGTTCAGGCTTGGCGGTCCGGAGCGGGCACCGGCGCCCAGTCGCGGTAGGCCTGAGCGGCAGCTGATGAGATCCCAAATCTCGCGCCATCCCCCGCGACGCCGTTTCGGGGTGGTGTATCTCGGCTTGATCTGGCAGCGTCGGTGCGGGAGAATTACTGGCCGTGAGCGGGCCGGGAGCCGGGCGGGTCGGGCGTTGTGGAGCATGTGTGCGCCGCGGGGTTGGTCTGGCCGCGTGGATGGTGTTGACGGCGTTGGGGCTCGTGCTGGCGATGGGCGCGCCGGCCACCGCCGATCCACTGGGGCAGATCACCGAGTTCTCGAGCGGGCTGAACAGCGACAGCCTGACCCGCGCCATGACGGCCGGAGCCGACGGGAATCTGTGGTTCACCGACGCCGGCGGCACCCAGGCGATCGGCCGGATCACCCCCAGCGGGCAGATCACCGAGTTCTCCGCCGGGCTGGGCCCCGGCAGCAACGTCTCCGGCCTGGCGCTCGGACCCGACGGCAACGTGTGGTTCACCGATCCGGGCACGCCGGCCGTCGGCCGCATCAGCCCGAGCGGGCAGATCACCGAGTTCACCGCCGGTCTGCCCGCGGGCAGCAACCCCCTCGGGATCGCGACCGGCCCTGACGGGAACCTGTGGTTCGCCGACGAGGGCAGCCCCCGCGCGCGATCGGCCGGATCACTCCCGGTGGGCAGATCACCGAGTTCACCGCCGGGCTGAATACCGGCAGCCAACCCGAGCTCATCGCCCCTGGGCGGGACGGCAACCTATGGTTCACCGACTCGCGGTCGACGACTCCGGCCATCGGCCGGGTTACGACCGGCGGGCAGATCACCGAGTTCTCGACCGGCCTGGCCACCGGGAGCTCGCCCAACGGAATCACCGGCGGGCCCGACGGGAACGTGTGGTTCACAGACGGCGGCGACACACGGGCGATCGGCCGCATCACGCCCAGCGGGCAGATCAACGAGTTCTCCTCGGGTCTGAACACGAAGAGCCTGCCGGTCGACATCGCCGCTGGGCCCGACGGCAACCTGTGGTTCACCGACGAGGGCGACACGACTGCGATCGGCCGCATCACCCCGAGCGCCCAGATCGTCGAGTTCAGCGGCGGCCTGGCGCTCGAGGACGCCCCGTTCGGCATCGCCCCCGGCGCTGACGGCAACTTGTGGTTCGCCAACTTCGACACCAACCGTGCGCTGGCCCGGATCGGCGCCGATGCACCGGCGGCGCTGCAGAGCCCGCCGGCGTTGAGCGGGCTCGGGGACGCCGGCGAGGCGGAGACATGCGGATCTCCGGAGTGGTCGACCTGGGCGGGATTCACGCCCGCAACGACGCTGTTCGGTTTTGACGGCTACCGCTGGCTGCGTGACGGCGCGACCATCCCCGGTCAGGCGGGCGCGACGTACACGCCGACGAACGGGGATGTCGGCCACCAGCTCTCCTGTCAGGTGACGGTCACCTATCCGGTGCCGCTGCTGGTCACGGCCTCGGCCGCCAGTGGCCGGATCACGGTCGGGCCGGCGCCTCCGGCGCCGCCTCCTCCGCCGGCGAGGGTCACCCTGAGCTCGATCAGAACCTCCGGCGCCACCGCCAGCGTGGTCGCTGCCTGTCACGGCAGTTCGGGTCAGACGTGCACCGGGACGATCAACGTCACGACACACATCACGACGCGCGGCCGGACGATCGTCGCCGTCACCGCTGCCGCTCGTGCGCGGACAAAGCTCGTCACCGTGGCACGGGCCTCGTTCGGCGTCGTGCCCGGCGCCAGCGCGCATCTGCGGCTGAACCTGAGCGCGGTCGGACGCCAGGCACTCCTGGCGCGCTACCGGCTGCCGGCGACGCTATCGCTGACGGGGACGACCAGCGCCGTGGCCACGATTGTCTACAGCTACCCCCAGATCCTCACCGGGATCAGCTACGACGCCACCCTCAGCCCCCGTCGCGGCGCCACCATCTCCGTCAGCGCGCTCCAGTTCCGCGGCATCCCACGTGGTGCCGCGGTCCAGATGGTCTGCCGCCGCGGTCACTGTCGACCCTCGAGGCGAACGTTCCACACGCGCCGAGCGAACCTGTTCGTCGGCAACCGCGTTGTGGTAGTCAGGCTGGCCTACCGGGCAGCGGTCGACTTTGAGGTGACCCTGACCGGCCGCGTCGGGCGCGTCCTGGAGGTCACCAACGTCGGCGCCGGGCCGCCGTCGTACACCTACCTGTGCCGCCCACCCGGCATAAAGACCCCGGTCGCCTGCGCCTAGCGTCTGTCCCAGGTGACCCATGCGGCCGCCACACCGGCGCCAGCGGCACCTACGCAATCGTCGACCACGCCGCCGTCCCACTCGCAGCCGTCGCGGTCAACGACCCCTACATAAGCCTCTTCAAACTCCTGCGACCCGCGGCGCACCAGCGCCGGCGGGCATGCTGCTTTCCCGCATCCCGCCGCTCACGGCGACCATCCGCGACAGGCACGCCGCCGCCGGCCAAGCTCAGTGCGCCGCCGAACTGGAACGGAGCGCGCTCGGTCAGTTGGCACACGATCGCTCCCTCGCCGCCGCAAGGCGCCGACCCCTCGCTCTCTGACCATCTAGCGAGCGGGCACGGGGATCGCACCCGGATCAATGATACGAAGCGATAGGCGCTCGGACAAACGTCCCGCGCAAACGGGAATCGTGCGCAACCGCGGCCAGCACGCGATCGAGATCGTGGCGGCAACCCAATAGCGCAGCTGTCCGCCCCCGGGCGACTACCAGCTCGCCCTTTCGCATCGCCGGCGCGCTCCGACAAGGGCAAGCGCAACGGGCTTTCTCCCGGCGGCGGTCGAGGCAAAACCCAGTTTCACCTATAAGCGCAACTCCGCGAGGCTGCGGTGCTAGACGTAACCGAGTAAGCAGACGGTCGGGAAGCGGCAAATCGGTGCCAGCGCTCCTTCGACGCAGGAAACTGGTCGCTCCCGCCTTCACGCGGATGCGGCGACGCGCCGCCGCTGAGTACGGATAGCCGTACCCCTCAACACAGGTCTGCCGTATGGCTTTCGGCATCCCGCGGCTGGAGACTCCCGCTCATGCTGCTCAGGGACAACACGGCCATAGCTGGCGAGCCGGATGTCTGGACGGCCAGCGCGTGGCTGGACAATGATCCCGACGGGGTGCTACGCGCCTTGACCGATCCCGCGGCCATCGCCCGCTGGGCCCCCGTCAACTTCGAGATTGATGGCCTCGCCGCCGGACGGCTGGCCGCAGGCGACCGAGAGCGCGTCAGGGGCTCGATCGCCGGCATCGCGGCCACCTTCGATCTCGAGGTCATCAAAGCAGACACCAAGGGCCTAGAGCTGGTCGCTGACGGCCCGATCTCACTTGACGTCGACTACCGCTTCACCGAGCACAGCGACGGCGTGAGCGTCCACGCACGCGTGGGCATTCGCCGCCGCCGCGGTCTGACTGCCCAGCTCCTTCAGGCCGCGGTGGCCGCGCTGCTGAACGCAGGCGCGCTCGCTCGTGCTCTTCGGAAGCTCGAGGACTCGTTGGGCGCTCCGGCGCCGCGCAGCGTGTTCGCCCGCAGTCAGCCCGAACCCATGGCGGCGTAGCGGCTGGCGCTGCTAGGCGCGTGACCGAGTTGATCGTCAGGACGAGGCCTCCCGAGCCAACCGTGCCCGTTTCACGCGGTCAGGGCACTTTCGGGCTCGACCTGCCGGCCGGTTCAATGCATGGGCAGCCGCCGCGCGATGTCCATGGGTCGCGGACGTTTCCTATCGCCTGATCCCAGCAGTCCGCTACGGGGACGATCGGTTGCTGCCTCGATCGAGAAGCAGCAGCCAGCCCGAGCTCGTCGACTGTCCGTTGATCCTTCCCTCGTGAGACGGGAGTTGGCACTCGTCAGAGCGTCCGCTCGGGGCCGTCTCGGCTTCGTGACGGTCTTGGTTGTGTAGGCCGGACCCATTACTGGGTCCGGCCCCCGAGGAACCGGACTTGCGACTTTCACCGCATCCGGCTCAAGCAGGCCCGACAGGTCTATCACGCGGGGTCGTACGATCCGCTCCGGTGAGGAGATCGGGTCGTCCGCGGGTCCACTCACCGCGACCGTGGTCGCAGCGTCTAGTTTGTCCGTTGGTTCTGGCGTCGTCGTCATCGTCGTCTTCGGGGTCCACCTGACCACGTCAGCGCGCTTTCGCGCGCAGGCACCAGACCCGGTATCCGTTGCTCCTATGTCAAGTGAGAGCCGCAATTTGCGGTTTCTGAGCAACGGGCGATGGGGGTGGCTGGGACGCCTGAGAGGGGTGATCAGCGCGCATTCGGGGTGGTGGATGGGTCGCGGCGGGTCTGTCAAGGGGCGGAGAAGCGCTGAGAATGCGCCGGCTGGCGTGGGTGAGCCCCCGGCTCGGCCGTGATCGCACCGATTTGCCGGCAGCCGCGGTCGGCCGGCGCGTCTCGCCGGGTGCCAGCGGGCCGCAAAACGGCCCTTGGTGGGGTGGCTGGCGGCTAGCTGATGCAGACCATCGGGCTCGGCGCGGTACCTATGCGTTGGACCTCTCGTCGCGGAGCGGGACGTTCCGGGATGGTGATCTGGTCGGACTCGGCCGGCTCGGCGGCGTGCTCCGCTGGGGCAGCTTGCTCGAGTTCGAGCGGGGGCTCGGTGAGGAGCTGCCAGAAGCGGCGCGCGAGGTAGCGCTTGAGGCAGCGCAGCGCGCCTTTCTTGGTCTTGCCCTCGGCTTGCTTGCGCTGAAGGTACTGCTGGGTGGCGGGGTCATGCTGGGCGCGGGTGATCGCGATCGTGTGCAGTGCCCGGTTGAGCTGGCGGTCCCCGCCGCGGTCGAGCCGGTGCTGGGTTCGCTGCCCCGAGGAGCACGGGATCGGGGCGGTGCCCGACTGGCGGCCGAAGCAGGCGTCGGAGCGAAACCGCTGTGCGCCGGCGGTACGGCCGATCAGGAGCGCGGCGGTCAGCGTGCCGCATCCCTGCTCTTGAACGAGCCTGGGCCGATACGCCTTGATCAGCTCTGCCAGTTCGCGCTCAAGCTCCCTGGCTTGGCGGGTGAGCACCCGGATCTGAGCAAGCTGCTCACGAGCGATCCGCGCCCGTGCGCCTGAGCCGATCCGCCGCAGCCGTCGGTCGAGCCGCTCGAGCTGGCGCAGATCGGACAGCGAGCCGCGCTTGAGCGGAGCCTCGAGCTCGGGGCATAACTCGAGCAGATGCCAGCGCAAGCGGTTCTGGATCCGGGTGCGCTCGCGGACAAGATCCTCGCGGTGGTCTGACAGCAGCCGGATCTCCATCGCCCGCTCGTCCAGGTACGCGACCGGGAAGCGCTCCACCCCGTCCTTGACGACCGCGCGGGCGACCGCCAACGCGTCGATCTCATCAGACTTGCCGCGCTCACGCTCACCGCGACGAGAAGCGCCCATCATCTTCGGCGCCACCCGGATCACCCGCTCGCCCGCTGCTATCAGCGCCTGCTCTAGACGCCGGGAGACCTGCCGGCAATCCTCGATCGCCCACACCCGTTCGTCATCCAGCCCGCGCCCCCAGCGCACCGCCGCCTGATGCCCGGCCTCGTCCGCCTTGATCTCGCGATTGCCGCGGACCCGTCCCGTTCCCTCGTCGACTGCTGCTAGCGCGTGCGAGCGCTTGTGCGTGTCCACCCCGATCACGATCATATGCACCGTCCCTTCATTTGGTTGACACCGATGAAGTGGATCTCCGGCGGACAAACCTCTGTCGGGGCTGATGCCAAGCTCCTATCAAGTCACGCCGGCGATCCTCGGGCGGCGACGGGCGACACAACGGATACCAGTCACACTCGGCCGACACACCCAGCCGGTCGACAGCCGGTTATAGAGTCAGCCCGCCGCCGGCCCGAGGACCTACCGGTCGGGTCGGACGTCACCGATCCTCAGCCAAGGACCGTGACACAGAGGCCGGTTATCCACGACGACCAGCTGGAGGGGCTGGTCGACTCTCGGGGTTTCCCGCTGCCTTTCGGCCGCCGGCGTTCGCTTCTTGGTCATCCTGTGCCCGCCGGGGAGTTGGGCGTCTCCTCACGGTCGGCTTACCGGCCAACAGGCCGGACCCAGACGGGGTTTCCGTGTTCCGCACGCACGAGCTGCGATCGGGGTGGGTGCCCTCTCTACTCCGGGGACGATGGTGCTCGCCCTGACCGGAGTCGCTCACTGGCCAGGGCCGGCCGCATCTCAGCGGCGTGTCCCTCCACCCCGCCACGACGTCGCATTTATGCGGAGCTCTGCTTGACGAAGCATCAACCAAGGGTTCAAACGATTTCACCCGTCCGATCTTTCCTTCGCCTGACGCCCCTGGATGGAACAGGAGCCTCTTTGGCTGTCCCCCTCCGCACCCCGCGATGACTTGCAGCGCACGTCGGGGCAGGGAAAGGTCATCGAGCACGAACCTGAAACACGCTCTACGTCATCGACCCAGCCTCCAATCTTGCATGTTCACTCAATGCGTGCGACCTCGCGTCGCACGCGACGGAGCAGCACGCTCACCGATCGGTCTTGGTCCTCCCGCGTCCGCGGCCCAAGGAGGAATCGCGGGGTCGGGCTCGGGCTAACGCCAATCGCGGACGGCACGGCCGAGGGTCCGGCTGACTTCGGTCGTGAGAAGCGGCACCAGTGACGCTGCTGTGGCGTCGCCGGCCGACACACGGTCCGCTGCGTGAAAGCAATCCCAGAAGCGCACCAGTCCATCCTCGCCGTCGATCTCGAACATCTTTGCCGCGAGTCGCTGCCACCGGTATTGAAACCAGACGTAGTTCAGCGGGCTCATCGGCGCATCACCACCCGTGTAATGGGCTTGCAGCTCCTCCAGCGTGCAGTAGCCCTCGGCGCGCATCCGAGCGGCAAGTCTCCGACTTTTCGCTCCCACGGTGGGGAGCGTCTCGAGCGTCGGCAGGCTCACCGGCTGCTGGGTTGCGACGAAGGCGTGCATGGCCAGGTTGACGAAGATCTCGCTGAGCCAGAACGCCGGGAGCCGTAGGTCTCCGAGCACCTCGAATGCGTGGCCGAGCTCATGAATCGTGATGAGGTCGAAGAATGGCTGCAGGTCCACGCCACCGCTACCGTCCGGATATATCGCGAGCAACTTCGCATATCCGCGCGGTGAGGCGTCGCGGAGGTCCTGCGCGATCGCGGTCCAGAACTCTCCGCCGCCGGCGGGGATCAACAAGACGCCGGGACGGATCTGATCGTCGTCGTCGTTGAAGTAAGCCAGCCCGTAAGGCTGCCGACTCGACCAGTCAGTCTCGTCGGCCACGATGAGAGCGATGTCGGGCTCGACTGCTGAAAAGAGGCGACTGAAGTAAGCGTAGGCGGCCGCGGCGACATCGGCCGTGGCCATCGCGCGCGGCAGTGTTCCGTCGCTGTAGCGCACCTCAAACGGATACCCCGCCAGGCGCGCAGGATCTGATCGTCTGCCCACCGGCCGAGCCTAACCTGCTTCCCCATCCACGCAATGCGGACAGCCGCGGCGAAGGAGGCGGCGCCGTGCGAGATGACTGCTTCGAGAAACATCGGCGCTCGCCGAAGACGTGACCGGTCATATCAATCGGCCGCACCGGCGGCAGCGCGTGTCGCAGCTGGCGTTTCCATGTCAGACGCCGGTCGCGGCTCCCGAGCGTTCGGTGAGCGATCCTCGCTGCGCGCGGACAGTCCGTAAGCCGAGAACAGATCGCAGCCGACCCTCATGCCGTCGGCGTCGAATGTCTGCGATCCCTTCGCTGGGAAGGAGTCATCCGACGCGGACGACCCGAACGATCAGGTTGTGCCGGTAGAAGTGGTGTAACGGTCGCGGTGGGCGGTATCGCCGGGTCCGGTGTTGAGATCGAGGCTCTGTAAGGCGTTGTGAGGGCCTTGGCGTCGGTGGCCTGGGGTTTGGGTTGCCGGGATTCCGGGCTGTGAGCGGTTCCGACCACCGTGGCGCTCATGCTCGTCGGCTCCACCAAGAGTCGGTTCGAGAAGGAGACACCACGATGGTCGAAGGTCAGAGCATGACGACGGTTGCTGATGTCGTGGCGCAGGTGCGCGACGGTCGCCTTGAGGATTTCGTGCGCGAGGCGGTGGTGCTGGTCGCCAGGGAGTTGATGGAAGGCGAGATCAGCGCGGAGGTTGGTGCGGAGCTCGGCGAGGTCGCGCCGGAGGCGCGGGTGACGCATCGCAACGGGTATCGGCCGCGGGGGTGGGAGACGAGGGTTGGTGAGATCGAGTTGCTGGTCCCGCGCAAGCGGTCGGGGCAGGCGTACTTCCCGTCGTTGTTGGAGGCGAGACGGCCGGCGGAGCAGGCGATCGTCGCGGTCGTGATGGAGGCCTATGTCAACGGCGTCTCGACGCGGAAGGTCGACAGGTTGGTGGAGCAGCTCGGGATCAGCGGGATGACCAAGGACCGCGTGTCGGCGTTGTGCCGTGGCCTGGACGAGCGGGTCGCCGCGTTCCGCGAACGACCGTTGGAAGGTTCCTATCCGTATCTCTGGTTAGACGCCAAGTACGTGAAGGTCCGCGATCACGGCCGGGTCGTGTCCAAGGCGCTGGTCGTTGCCTACGCCGTGCACGAGTCGGGGATCCGGGAGGTGATCGGCCTGGACGTCGGGGAGGTCGAGTCCTCAAGCTTCTGGGTCGAGTTTCTCCGCGGCCTGAAGCGGCGCGGGCTGTCCGGGGTGCGCCTGGCGATCACCGATCAGCACGAAGGGCTCAAGCAGGCGGTCGCGCGCGTGCTCGGGTGCTCGTGGCAGCGCTGCTCGGTTCATTTCACCCGCGACATGGTGATGCACTGCCGCCGCGATCAGCGCGGCCTGGTCGCCGCCGCGCTCAGGGAGATCTTCCAGGCCGAGGGCGCCGAGCAGGCCCGCCAGCGCGCCGGCAGTGTGCTCGAGCGCCTCAAGGACTTGGCCCCGAAGGTCTGCGCGCTGCTCGAGCACGCGGAGGAGGACCTGACCGCGTTCTACGCGTTCCCACGGGAGCACTGGACCAAGCTGCGGTCCACCAACCCGCTGGAGCGGGTGAACAAGGAGATCGGCCGCCGCTCCGACGTCGTCGGGATCTTCCCCAACGACCAAGCCGTGATCCGCTTGGCTGGCGCGCTGCTCCTGGAGCAGAACGACGAGTGGCTCGTGCAGCGCCGCTACCTCTCCGCCGAGTCGATGGCCTTGGTCCTCACCGAACCCACCGAGCCGACCCTCGACGTCGCAGAGGTCGCGAGTCTTGCCGGCTGACCCCGCCCAGACGGCGCGCCCGCGCAGGTCCTCGCTCTCGGGTAGCCGGGGCGGTTGCCCGCCCCGGCTCCCACAGAACCGTACGTACGCTGGTCGTATACGGCTCTTCGGGACGGCGGGTTATGACCCCCCGCCGCCGGCCGGTTTGCGACCTCGAAGTCATCCCATAGCGCCAGTTGTGGCGATTCGGGGGCGATGATGTGCTGGGGCGCCTGGCGGTGTATCTCGACCACGGCCACGAGCCCTCGTTCCCGAAAGAACGCTCGATTCAGCGCGTGGTCCACGGCCGGGATGTGGCTCAGCGCCCACCAGGATCTGTGGCCCTGATAGACCTGCCGCCACGCCGACCGCCGGGGGACGCCCAGCTCGATGAGTCTGCGTGCGATCGTTCGTCTGCGTCTCCAGTGGCGCAGCAGGATCGCGCGTAACCGACGCCTGATGTGGGCGTCGAGTTTGCGCATCGCCTGCGTCTCTGAGGCGGAGGCGATCCCGAAGAATCCGTGCCAGCCCCGCAGCCACGCGTTGATCCGGGCGATGCACGACACCAGCGTGCCTCCCCAGGTTCGCGGCGTGAGCTGTCGGACGCGATCCATCGCGTTGCGCTTGGTGCGCTCTGACAACAGCACCTCCACGGTCTGAGACTGCGGATCAACCCGCAGACAGAAGCCGAGGAAGTGACGATCCTCGGGACGAGCGACAGCCGATTTGGCCTGGTTCACCTTCAGGCGCAACCGCCCCTCGATGAACTCGGTCAGGCTGGCCATCACCCGCCGCCCCGCCCGCTCGCTGCGGACGTACACCTTGGCGTCGTCTGCATAGCGAGCGAACCGGTGACCACGCCGGGCGAGCTCTTGGTCAAGCTCGTCCAGCACGATGTTGGACAACAGCGGCGACAGTGGCGAGCCATATGAGCAGCGCCGGGTTATGCACAGCGTCAGCCTGGATCGCTTGTGGCGGGTGGGGTTGACGGTCGAGCGCTGCGCATAACGGGCTGAGATTCCGATCACCGGCCTGGCGTGGTGCCGGGCCTTCGTGATCGGGAGGTCGGCTGTCATGACTGCTGTTTCTGAGCTGGTGTCCGGTTTGGATGCCGAGTTGGTGCGCCTGGGCTACCAGTCGTCGACGCTGAGGTGGTATCGCGGGTATTGGCGGCGGCTGGAGCGCTGGTTCGCGGCCCAGAACGTTCAGGAGTTCTCGCTGGATGTCGCGATGGCGTGGGTCGATGAGGTATGCGGCGGGTTCTTTGAGAAGGAGCAGGCGGGGACGCTGAAGCAGACCGATGTCTACGTGTTCCGGGTCGCGGCGATGCTGGACGACTTCGCGGTTCACGGGTCGGTGCTGCGCCGCTACTCCCGGAGCGTGAGCAAGCTGAACGCCGAGCAGGCCGATGTCCTGGCCGGGTTTGGGGCGTGGCTGCGGGCGGAGGGGTGCGCGGTCTCGACGGTCCGGGCGTATGGCACGGTCGCCGGGGAGTTCCTCGCGTTCACCGCGAGCCGTGGTGGGCTGGCCGCGCTGGACGGCGCGGTGATCGGCACGTTCGTCACGACCCTGGCGGGCTACCAGCCCAAGACGGTCGAGCACAAGCTGTGTGCGGTGCGCTCGCTGCTGCGGTTCGCCGCGACGGACGGTCTGGTCGACGAGGCGGTGCTCACGACGGTCCCGGCGGTGAAGTCGGTGCGGCAGGCGCGGGTCCCGTCGGTCTGGGACCCGGGCGAGGTCGCGAAGATCCTGGAGGCGATCGATCGTGGCAACCCGTCCGGGAAGCGCGATTACGCGATCGTGCTGTTGATCTGCCGGCTCGGGCTGCGGGCGGTGGACGTCAAACGGCTGGAGTTCGCTGATCTGGACTGGCCCGGCAATCAGCTCTCGGTGGTGCAGGCGAAGACCGGCCGCCGGGTCGTGCTGCCGCTGCTCAAGGACGTCGGCTGGGCGATCATCGACTACGTCCGGGACGGCCGCCCACGGTGCGATTGCCCGCAGCTGTTTCTGCGGCATACCGTGCCGATCGGCCCGTTCTCCGATCAGGACCATCTGCACCAGATCCTGGTCAAGCACGCCCGCGCTGCGCGCGTGGGTCTGGGTCAGCAGCGTCGTCGAGGGATGCACTCGCTCAGGCACACGCTCGCGACCCGCTTGATGGAGGACGGCACGCCGGTCGAGCGGATCTCCGAGATCCTCGGCCACCAGTCCGTGGCGTCGACCGGCGTCTACCTGAAGTCATCTCTCGGCCTGTTGGCCAAATGCGCGCTGGACCCGGACACCCGGACGTTCACGGTGCCGACGTCGGACACGTCGGAGGTGTCGCGATGAGCGCGGAGATCACGCTCGCCAGCGCGATCGCGGGGCTGGTCGCGGAGAAGCGCGCCACCGGCTACAAGTACGTGAGCGAGGAGCGGGCGCTGGGGCGTTTCGAGGCGTTCTGCGCCACCGAGTTCCCCGGTATCGAGACCGTCACGCGAGCGTGCGTGGAGGCGTGGATCACGGCGGCACGGGGCCGGGCGGTGAAGCCCGCGACCGTGACCAATCTGACCTCGCCGGTCAGAGAGCTCGCCCGTTGGCTCGGCCGTCGTGGTGTGGAGGCCTACGTGCTGCCGAGCGGGGTGCTCCCCAAGCCCGCCCCCTACGTCCCGCACATCTACACCGACCGGGAGCTGGCGGCGCTGTTCGCGGCGACGGACAGCTGCCGCTACTGCCCGGAGGTGCCGTTCCGACATCTGGTGATGCCGGTCCTGTTCCGCACGATCTACGCGTGCGGGCTGCGCTGCTCAGAAGCCCGGCTGCTGCGCGTCGAGGATGTCGACGTCGAGAACGGCGTGCTGCAGATCCGGGACGCGAAAGGCGGCAAGGACCGGCAACTCCCCGTCTCAGAACCGCTCCGCGCACGGCTCGCCGCATATCACGCCAAGCTCGCGGGACAGCCGGGCTGGGAGTGGTTCTTCCCCGGCGCCACCCCGAGCGTGCCGCTGACGCTGAACAACGTGAACCGGAATTTCCGGCGGTTTCTGTGGCAGGCACGGATCCCGCACCGCGGCCGCGGACACGGCCCGAGGATCCATGACCTGCGTCACGCGATGGCGGTGAACAACCTGCGGTCCTGGTTTGAGCGAGGCGAGAACGTGGGCGCGCTCTTGCCGGTGCTGCAAACGTATCTGGGGCACTCCTCGATCGGCGATACCGCCTACTACCTGCGCCTGACCGCGGAGTCCTACCCGGACCTGATCGCGCGCGTCCACCAGGCGTTTGGGGACATCGTCCCCCCGGTGACCGGAGGGCCGTGCTGATGGCGACCGACTTCGCCGTTCACCTGCGCCGCTTTTTGACCGATCACATGGCCGGCCTGCGCGGCTGCTCTCCGAACACGATCAGCTCCTACCGCGACACGTTCAAGCTGCTGATCTGCTTCATGCGGGACGAGCGCCACGTCCCGCCCGAACGGCTCACCCTCGACCACCTCGACGTGCCCGCGGTCACCGCCTTCCTCGCCTGGTTACGCGCCGAGCGGCACAACCGTCCCTCGACCTGCAACCAGCGACTCGCGGCGATCAGCTCGTTCTACCGATGGCTGCAAACCCAAGACCCGACGCTCATGGCGTGCTGCCAGGACATCCTGCAGATCCCTTCCAGCAAGCACGACCAGCCAGCGATCGCGCACCTCACCGTCGAGCAGACCCGGCTGCTGCTCGCCCTGCCCGACCGCACCAGTCGCCAAGGCCGACGTGACGCGACGCTGCTCGCCACCCTCTACGACACTGCCGCCCGCGTCCAAGAGCTCGCCGACCTGACAGTCCGCGACATCCGGCTCGAGGATCCCGCGATCCTCGCCCTGACCGGCAAGGGCCGCAAGACCAGGCACGTCCCGATCGACGCCAACACGGCGACGCTGCTGGCCGCCTACCTCGCCGAGCGACAGCTCGACCGCCCCGGCTGCGATGACCGCCCGGTGTTCTTCAACCAACACCGAGCGAAACTCAGCCGCGGCGGGATCGCCTGGATCCTCCACAAATACCAAGCCCAAGCAGCCGATCCGACGCTCACCGGCGCGCAACTCCACCCGCATGTCCTTCGCCACAGTCGGGCGATGCATCTCTATGACGCAGGCGTGCCGCTGCCCTACATCCGCGACATCCTCGGCCACGTCGACCTGTCCACCACCGAGATCTACGCGCGCGCCTCGACCGAAGCGAAACGCAAAGCGCTCGAAGCCGTCTACGACCAGGTCGTCAGCGCCGAACTGCCCGAATGGAACCAGAACCCCGACCTGCTCGACTGGCTCACCAGCCTCTGACCGACCGACCGCAGCCCGTATTATGCGCAGCGCTCGACCGTCAACCCCACCCGCCACAAGCGATCCAGGCTGACGCTGTGCATAACCCGGCGCTGCTCATATGGGTCCAAATGAGCAGCTGCTCATTTCCCGCCTTGCGGAACGCCCTGCTCGCTTGAGATCACCACACCGTCGGGCAGCACCACCTTGGCCTTCAGCATCCGTCCGATCAGCACGATCAGCCGCCGGTCGCTCACGCGCTGCGCGAGCTTGGCGGTCAGCCGTTGGTGGCAGACGAGATCGAAGAACTTCTCCAGATCAAGATCTACGCACCACGCATAGCCGTCCTCGAGATGCCGCTTGGCTTCGGCCACTGCCGTGTGGCAGCTTCGGCCAGGTCGAAACCCGTGGCTTGAGGGATTGAACGTGGGCTCAAACAGCGGTTCGAGCACCTGCCGCACAGCCTCACAGACCACCCTGTCCACCACGTCGGGAATCCCCAGCCCGCGCTGCCCGCCTCCCGCCTTGGGAATGAACGCCCGGCGGATCTCGCCCGGCCGATACGTTCCCGCCAGCAGATCGGCTTGCAGCTCGGGAAGAACGGTCGGCCACTGGTCTGCCAGTGCCTCGATCGTCTGACCGTCCGGGCCAGGAGCGCCCTTGTTCGACGCCACCTTCAACAACGCACCCGTCAATCGATACGCAACCTCCTCCATCGTCGCCGGCGTTGCCGTCCCCGTCTTGTCGATCGCCTTCGGCGCTCCCGCCCGGATCTCCCCCAGCCGGTCCCGGGTTCTCCTGCGGGTGGCCCCTTTCGGGTTTTCTGCTGTCGCGATCGCCAGACGAAGCTGCGCCGCCGTTTCTTCGACCGGGACCGCCTTCCCTTGCCCGCCGGGACTCGACCCGGCACGCTCAGCGGGCATTACCCCGCCTTCCGGTACTACTCGGTCCTCGGACTTCTGCTGGGCCATCGACCGTCGTCCTCTCGTTCTCCGACCTACCGGCACACGCCGGAGCCCAGCAGATCTCCTGGGGTGAAACGCTGAGATTTCGTCGTGATCGCGTCGCCACTACGCCCTCGGCATCGACAGGAATCGGGCATCGCCGCTGCGGGTCGGCTCGCCCACCAAGGGACGCCTTACGGCGCTTCACTCTCGTTCGCGACCACGACGCACCTATGGCCTCTTTCAGACCCGCCCTCACGGAAACCCCGCAGCGCAAACAGCCGCACTGGGGTCGCCCGGTGAACTCCGGGCCGCGCCCTTGCCTCTTCGATGTTGGATTCCCCCTGTCAGGGCTCCAGGTCAGGACTCACACCTCCGATCTCAACGTCCGTGCCCAGCACACCCGGCTCGCCCTACGGGCTCGCCTACGCGAGAACCAGCGCGGCAAGCCCAACCGGGAGGTGACCGCGCTCCCCAAGGCCTGAGCCGCCCGCTACCCCGCCGACGAGCCCAACCGTTACACCACCTCAGACGACTTGACTAACGGGGTCGCGTCGCTAGAAGTGGTGTAACGGTCGCGGTGGGCGGTATCGCCGGGTCCGGTGTCGAGATCGAGGCTGTGTAAGGCGTTTTGAGGGCCTCGGCGTCGGCGGCCCAGGGGTTGGGTTGCCGGGATTCCGGGCTGTGAGCGGTTCCGACCACCGTGGCGTTCATGCTCGTCGGCTCCACCACAGAGTCGATGAGAAGGAGACACCACGATGGTCGAAGGTCAGAGCATGACGACGGTTGCTGATGTCGTCGCGCAGGTGCGCGACGGTCGGCTTGAGGATTTCGTGCGCGAGGCGGTCGTGCTGGTCGCGCGGGAGTTGATGGAGGGCGAGATCTCGGCGGAGGTCGGCGCGGAGCTCGGCGAGGTCGCGCCCGAGAGCGCGGGTCGACGCATCGCAACGGGTATCGGCCGCGGGCGTGGGAGACGAGGGTCGGTGAGATCGAGCTGCTGGTCCCGCGCAAGCGGTCGGGGCCGGCGTACTTCCCGTCGTTTTTGGAGGCGAGGCGGCCGGCGGAGCAGGCGATCGTCGCGGTCGTGATGGAGGCCTATGTGAACGGCGTCTCGACCCGGAAGGTCGATCGGCTGGTCGAGCAGCTCGGGATCGGCGGGATGACCAAGGACCGCGTCTCGGCGATCTGCCGCGGCCTGGACGAGCGGGTCGCGGCGTTCCGCGAGCGGCCGCTGGAGGGCGCCTACCCGTACCTGTGGCTGGACGCGAAGCACGTCAAGGTCCGCGACCACGGCCGGGTCGTGTCCAAGGCGCTGGTGGTCGCCTACGCCGTGCACGAGACCGGGATCCGGGAGGTGATCGGCCTGGACGTCGGCGAGGTCGAGTCCGGCAGCTTCTGGGTCGAGTTCCTCCGCGGGCTGAAGCGCCGCGGCCTGTCCGGCGTGCGCCTCGCGATCACCGATCAGCACGAAGGGCTCAAGCAGGCGGTCGCCCGCGTGCTCGGCTGTCCGTGGCAGCGCTGCACGGTCCACTTCACTCGTGACATGGTCATGCACTGCCGCCGCGATCAGCGCGGCCTGGTCGCCGCCGCGCTCAGGGAGATCTTCCAGGCCGAGAACGGCCAGCAGGCCAAGGAGCGAGTCACGAGCGTGCTCGAGCGCCTCGCCAGCCGGTCGCGCCGAAGGTCTGCGAGCTGCTCGAGGGCGCCGAGGAGGACCTGATCGCGCTTCTACGCGTTCCCGCGCGAGCACTGGACCAAGCTCCGCGTCCACCAACCCGCTGGAGCGCGTCAACAAGGAGATCGGCCGCCGCTCCGACGTCGTCGGGATCTTCCCCAACGACCAGGCCGTGATCCGCCTCGCCGGCGCGCTGCTCTTCGAGCAGAACGACGAGTGGCTCGTGCAGCGCCGCTACCTCTCCGCCGAGTCGATGGCGCTCGTCCTCGCCGAACCCAGCCGAGCTCGGCCGTCCGAGACCGAGGAGGTGGCACGTCTTGCCGCCTGACCCCACCCCGACGGCGCGCCCGCGCAGGTCCTCGCTACGGCTCGCCGGGGCGGTTGCCCGCCCCGGCTCCACAGAACCGTACGTACGCTGGTGGTCTACAGCTCTTCGGGACGCGGGTATGACCGCGCCCCCGGCGGGTTCCGGACCTAGAGGTCATCCCCATAGCGCGGTTGCGGCGCGCGGGGGCGATGACAGCTGGGCGCGCGGCAGTGGATGCTCGGACCGGCCACGACCACGTTTCCGCGGAGGACGCTCGATTGGCGCGTGGTCCACGCCGGGATCTGGCTCAGCACCAGCGGCCTATGGCCCTGATGACCTGCCCGCCGCGCCGACCGCCGTGGGACGCCCAGCTTGACGAGTATCGTGCGATCGTTCGTTTGCGTTTCCAGTCGCGCAGCAGGTGCGCGCGCAACGACGCCTGATGTGGGCGTCGAGTTGCGCATCATCTGCGTCTCTGAGGCCGAGACCAGATCCCCGAAGTTCATGCCAGCCCCACAGCCACGCGTTGATCCGGGCGACACACGATGTCGGCGTCCTTGCCCAGTTTCGCGGCGTCGAGCTGCGGACCGCTCCATGGCGTTGCGCTTGAGTTGGCTGCTCGACGAGCACCTCCACAATCCCGGACTGCGGATGACCCGCAGCCGGAAGCCGAGGAAGTGACGATCCTCAGGGACGGCAACAGCCCGACTTGGCCTGGTTCACCTTCAGAGACGCCAACCGCCCCTAGATGATTCGCGCAAGCTCGCCATCACCGCCGTCCCGCCCGCTCGCTGCGCACGTACACCTGCGCGTCGTCTGCATCAGCGGCGAAACCATGGCCGCGCCAGGACAAGCTCTGGTCGGCCGTCCAGCGCGATCTTCGACAGCAGCGGCGAGACGGCGAACCATATGAGCAGCGCCGGGTTATGCACAGCGTCAGCCTGGATCGCTTGTGGCGGGTGGGGTTGACGGTCGAGCGCTGCGCATAACGGGCTGAGATTCCGATCACCGGCCTGGCGTGGTGCCGGGCCTTCGTGATCGGGAGGTCGGCTGTCATGACTGCTGTTTCTGAGCTGGTGTCCGGTTTGGATGCCGAGTTGGTGCGCCTGGGCTACCAGTCGTCGACGCTGAGGTGGTATCGCGGGTATTGGCGGCGGCTGGAGCGCTGGTTCGCGGCCCAGAACGTTCAGGAGTTCTCGCTGGATGTCGCGATGGCGTGGGTCGATGAGGTATGCGGCGGGCTCTTTGAGAAGGAGCAGGCGGGGACGCTGAAGCAGACCGATGTCTACGTGTTCCGGGTCGCGGCGATGCTGGACGACTTCGCGGTTCACGGGTCGGTGCTGCGCCGCTACTCCCGGAGCGTGAGCAAGCTGAACGCCGAGCAGGCCGATGTCCTGGCCGGGTTTGGGGCGTGGCTGCGGGCGGAGGGGTGCGCGGTCTCGACGGTCCGGGCGTATGGCACGGTCGCCGGGGAGTTCCTCGCGTTCACCGCGAGCCGTGGTGGGCTGGCCGCGCTGGACGGCGCGGTGATCGGCACGTTCGTCACGACCCTGGCGGGCTACCAGCCCAAGACGGTCGAGCACAAGCTGTGTGCGGTGCGCTCGCTGCTGCGGTTCGCCGCGACGGACGGTCTGGTCGACGAGGCGGTGCTCACGACGGTCCCGGCGGTGAAGTCGGTGCGGCAGGCGCGGGTCCCGTCGGTCTGGGACCCGGGCGAGGTCGCGAAGATCCTGGAGGCGATCGATCGTGGCAACCCGTCCGGGAAGCGCGATTACGCGATCGTGCTGTTGATCTGCCGGCTCGGGCTGCGGGCGGTGGACGTCAAACGGCTGGAGTTCGCTGATCTGGACTGGCCCGGCAATCAGCTCTCGGTGGTGCAGGCGAAGACCGGCCGCCGGGTCGTGCTGCCGCTGCTCAAGGACGTCGGCTGGGCGATCATCGACTACGTCCGGGACGGCCGCCCACGGTGCGATTGCCCGCAGCTGTTTCTGCGGCATACCGTGCCGATCGGCCCGTTCTCCGATCAGGACCATCTGCACCAGATCCTGGTCAAGCACGCCCGCGCTGCGCGCGTGGGTCTGGGTCAGCAGCGTCGTCGAGGGATGCACTCGCTCAGGCACACGCTCGCGACCCGCTTGATGGAGGACGGCACGCCGGTCGAGCGGATCTCCGAGATCCTCGGCCACCAGTCCGTGGCGTCGACCGGCGTCTACCTGAAGTCATCTCTCGGCCTGTTGGCCAAATGCGCGCTGGACCCGGACACCCGGACGTTCACGGTGCCGACGTCGGACACGTCGGAGGTGTCGCGATGAGCGCGGAGATCACGCTCGCCAGCGCGATCGCGGGGCTGGTCGCGGAGAAGCGCGCCACCGGCTACAAGTACGTGAGCGAGGAGCGGGCGCTGGGGCGTTTCGAGGCGTTCTGCGCCACCGAGTTCCCCGGTATCGAGACCGTCACGCGAGCGTGCGTGGAGGCGTGGATCACGGCGGCACGGGGCCGGGCGGTGAAGCCCGCGACCGTGACCAATCTGACCTCGCCGGTCAGAGAGCTCGCCCGTTGGCTCGGCCGTCGTGGTGTGGAGGCCTACGTGCTGCCGAGCGGGGTGCTCCCCAAGCCCGCCCCCTACGTCCCGCACATCTACACCGACCGGGAGCTGGCGGCGCTGTTCGCGGCGACGGACAGCTGCCGCTACTGCCCGGAGGTGCCGTTCCGACATCTGGTGATGCCGGTCCTGTTCCGCACGATCTACGCGTGCGGGCTGCGCTGCTCAGAAGCCCGGCTGCTGCGCGTCGAGGATGTCGACGTCGAGAACGGCGTGCTGCAGATCCGGGACGCGAAAGGCGGCAAGGACCGGCAACTCCCCGTCTCAGAACCGCTCCGCGCACGGCTCGCCGCATATCACGCCAAGCTCGCGGGACAGCCGGGCTGGGAGTGGTTCTTCCCCGGCGCCACCCCGAGCGTGCCGCTGACGCTGAACAACGTGAACCGGAATTTCCGGCGGTTTCTGTGGCAGGCACGGATCCCGCACCGCGGCCGCGGACACGGCCCGAGGATCCATGACCTGCGTCACGCGATGGCGGTGAACAACCTGCGGTCCTGGTTTGAGCGAGGCGAGAACGTGGGCGCGCTCTTGCCGGTGCTGCAAACGTATCTGGGGCACTCCTCGATCGGCGATACCGCCTACTACCTGCGCCTGACCGCGGAGTCCTACCCGGACCTGATCGCGCGCGTCCACCAGGCGTTTGGGGACATCGTCCCCCCGGTGACCGGAGGGCCGTGCTGATGGCGACCGACTTCGCCGTTCACCTGCGCCGCTTTTTGACCGATCACATGGCCGGCCTGCGCGGCTGCTCTCCGAACACGATCAGCTCCTACCGCGACACGTTCAAGCTGCTGATCTGCTTCATGCGGGACGAGCGCCACGTCCCGCCCGAACGGCTCACCCTCGACCACCTCGACGTGCCCGCGGTCACCGCCTTCCTCGCCTGGTTACGCGCCGAGCGGCACAACCGTCCCTCGACCTGCAACCAGCGACTCGCGGCGATCAGCTCGTTCTACCGATGGCTGCAAACCCAAGACCCGACGCTCATGGCGTGCTGCCAGGACATCCTGCAGATCCCTTCCAGCAAGCACGACCAGCCAGCGATCGCGCACCTCACCGTCGAGCAGACCCGGCTGCTGCTCGCCCTGCCCGACCGCACCAGCCGCCAAGGCCGACGTGACGCGACGCTGCTCGCCACCCTCTACGACACTGCCGCCCGCGTCCAAGAGCTCGCCGACCTGACAGTCCGCGACATCCGGCTCGAGGATCCCGCGATCCTCGCCCTGACCGGCAAGGGCCGCAAGACCAGGCACGTCCCGATCGACGCCAACACGGCGACGCTGCTGGCCGCCTACCTCGCCGAGCGACAGCTCGACCGCCCCGGCTGCGATGACCGCCCGGTGTTCTTCAACCAACACCGAGCGAAACTCAGCCGCGGCGGGATCGCCTGGATCCTCCACAAATACCAAGCCCAAGCAGCCGATCCGACGCTCACCGGCGCGCAACTCCACCCGCATGTCCTTCGCCACAGTCGGGCGATGCATCTCTATGACGCAGGCGTGCCGCTGCCCTACATCCGCGACATCCTCGGCCACGTCGACCTGTCCACCACCGAGATCTACGCGCGCGCCTCGACCGAAGCGAAACGCAAAGCGCTCGAAGCCGTCTACGACCAGGTCGTCAGCGCCGAACTGCCCGAATGGAACCAGAACCCCGACCTGCTCGACTGGCTCACCAGCCTCTGACCGACCGACAGCAGCCCGTATTATGCGCAGCGCTCGACCGTCAACCCCACCCGCCACAAGCGATCCAGGCTGACGCTGTGCATAACCCGGCGCTGCTCATATGGCGGGAAATGAGCAGCTGCTCATTTCGCCGCCCTGAGGAGTTCCCTCCTCGGTGCGGGACAACATGCCGTTCCCGACCACGCCCGCCTTGAGCCACGCGCGGATCATTCCCCGGCGGGAAACGATCCGAGCATCTGCATCAGGTGGCTATGGCCGATCCGGTCAAACGCCCCGGCCAGGTCCGCGTCGAGCACCCACAGGCGCCGCGGGTTCTTGCCCTTGGCGACCGGGAAGATCGCTTCGATCGCGTCATGGCAGCCGCGGCCGGGCCGAAACCCATAGGACTTCGGCGCAAACCGCGCCTCCCACTCGGGCTCCAACGCGTTCACGACCCGTGCCTGGTGCACGCGGTCGATCAGCACCGGAATCCCGAGCGGGCGCCGCTTGCCGCCCGGCTTTGGGATGTACACCCGTCTGACCGGCAAGGCCTTGAACACGTCCGCGGGGTCGTGCACCCTTGAGACCAATTCTGCCTTGGCCTCCGGGGTGAGCGCGACCTCGCCGTCCACGCCCGCGGTCAGACGACCCGCGTTGCGCTCGGTCACTCTGCGCACGCTCACCAGCGTGTTAGAGCGCGACCGGAGCATCAACTTCTGCAACCGGCGGACCGTTGCCAGGTCCCCCGCCTTCGATGCCGTGAAGATCCGCTGCCGCAACCGCCGTACGTTCTGCTCAGCACGCCGCCAGTCGATCTGGCGCCAGTCGAGCCTGGCGTCCTCTGGTCCACTCACCGCACAGCGCGGCGTCTAGCTTGTCCTCGGGTTCTGGGATCACGACTTCTTCCTCTTCACAGGCTCACCTGACCGCGTCAGCGCCGCTTTCGCGTCCGGGCACCAGGCCCGGTATCCGTTGCTCCTATGTCAAGTGAGAGCCGCAATTTGCGGTTTCTGAGCAACGGGCGATGGGGGTGGCTGGGACGCCTGAGAGGGGTGATCAGCGCGCATTCGGGGTGGTGGATGGGTCGCGGCGGGTCTGTCAAGGGGCGGAGAAGCGCTGAGAATGCGCCGGCTGGCGTGGGTGAGCCCCCGGCTCGGCCGTGATCGCACCGATTTGCCGGCAGCCGCGGTCGGCCGGCGCGTCTCGCCGGGTGCCAGCGGGCCGCAAAACGGCCCTTGGTGGGGTGGCTGGCGGCTAGCTGATGCAGACCATCGGGCTCGGCGCGGTACCTATGCGTTGGACCTCTCGTCGCGGAGCGGGACGTTCCGGGATGGTGATCTGGTCGGACTCGGCCGGCTCGGCGGCGTGCTCCGCTGGGGCAGCTTGCTCGAGTTCGAGCGGGGGCTCGGTGAGGAGCTGCCAGAAGCGGCGCGCGAGGTAGCGCTTGAGGCAGCGCAGCGCGCCTTTCTTGGTCTTGCCCTCGGCTTGCTTGCGCTGAAGGTACTGCTGGGTGGCGGGGTCATGCTGGGCGCGGGTGATCGCGATCGTGTGCAGTGCCCGGTTGAGCTGGCGGTCCCCGCCGCGGTCGAGCCGGTGCTGGGTTCGCTGCCCCGAGGAGCACGGGATCGGGGCGGTGCCCGACTGGCGGCCGAAGCAGGCGTCGGAGCGAAACCGCTGTGCGCCGGCGGTACGGCCGATCAGGAGCGCGGCGGTCAGCGTGCCGCATCCCTGCTCTTGAACGAGCCTGGGCCGATACGCCTTGATCAGCTCTGCCAGTTCGCGCTCAAGCTCCCTGGCTTGGCGGGTGAGCACCCGGATCTGAGCAAGCTGCTCACGAGCGATCCGCGCCCGTGCGCCTGAGCCGATCCGCCGCAGCCGTCGGTCGAGCCGCTCGAGCTGGCGCAGATCGGACAGCGAGCCGCGCTTGAGCGGAGCCTCGAGCTCGGGGCATAACTCGAGCAGATGCCAGCGCAAGCGGTTCTGGATCCGGGTGCGCTCGCGGACAAGATCCTCGCGGTGGTCTGACAGCAGCCGGATCTCCATCGCCCGCTCGTCCAGGTACGCGACCGGGAAGCGCTCCACCCCGTCCTTGACGACCGCGCGGGCGACCGCCAACGCGTCGATCTCATCAGACTTGCCGCGCTCACGCTCACCGCGACGAGAAGCGCCCATCATCTTCGGCGCCACCCGGATCACCCGCTCGCCCGCTGCTATCAGCGCCTGCTCTAGACGCCGGGAGACCTGCCGGCAATCCTCGATCGCCCACACCCGTTCGTCATCCAGCCCGCGCCCCCAGCGCACCGCCGCCTGATGCCCGGCCTCGTCCGCCTTGATCTCGCGATTGCCGCGGACCCGTCCCGTTCCCTCGTCGACTGCTGCTAGCGCGTGCGAGCGCTTGTGCGTGTCCACCCCGATCACGATCATATGCACCGTCCCTTCATTTGGTTGACACCGATGAAGTGGATCTCCGGCGGACAAACCTCTGTCGGGGCTGATGCCAAGCTCCTATCAAGTCACGCCGGCGATCCTCGGGCGGCGACGGGCGACACAACGGATACCAGTCACACTCGGCCGACACACCCAGCCGGTCGACAGCCGGTTATAGAGTCAGCCCGCCGCCGGCCCGAGGACCTACCGGTCGGGTCGGACGTCACCGATCCTCAGCCAAGGACCGTGACACAGAGGCCGGTTATCCACGACGACCAGCTGGAGGGCTGATCTGACTCGCGATGGTTTCCTGCTGCCTTTCGGCCACCGGCATCCGCTTCTCGGTCATCCGATACCCGCCGGGGGGTTGGGCCCTCCTCACAGTCGGCTTACCGAACGCGCCTAGGCGTGCTCGGACCCCGAACGGGGTTACCACGTTCCGCACACACGAGCAGCGACCGGGAAGGGCGCCCTCTAAACCCCGGGGACAACGGTGCTCACCCCGACCGAGGCGACTACCGGCCGGGCGCGGGCCACATCACAGCAGCCAGTCCCTGCACCCTGCCGCACTTCCCACCGACAGGGGTCGCATAACGAGGCACCACGAGGGTTCACGCGATTCGCCCGTCCGGTCTTCCCCTCGCCTGTGGCCGCCCGGATGCAACGGGCCGCCCTTGGGCTCACGCCTCGGGCTTCGCACCCCGCCGACCAAGAGCCGCCGACGCACGCCGAGGTGGGGACAGGCCATCGAGCACGGACCTGGAACTACACGCTCAACTCATCAGTCGATCTCCAATCCGGTAGTTCACTCGTTGTGTGCGACCTCGGGTCGCACGTCGCCGTTGCGCTCGTGCGATCCGGCGCCTTTGGGACGATCGCTCTTGAGAAATGCGATCGTCACGCTGGCGGCCTGGTCCGTAGGACCGGGCAGTCGGGGTTAGCCAGAGTCGAGCAAGCACCGGCTCCTCCTTCCGCGGATAAGCAGGGCCCCAGACGCGTCGCTCACGACGCCGAGGTGGCCAGCGACGCGGCCGGTTGCGCAACTGGCGAATACGGGGTCTCTTGGATCGAGCGCCGCGAGCCCTGCCTTCGTATCGGCGCGGGCATTTGTCGCCGACCGCGTTCGCTTGGCTTCCGTTGTCCGCAAGCAGTCGCGCGCACCGGCCCGGCGCAATGACGTCGTGACCGCTTCGATCAGCGAGCGGCAGGCGGGCGGCGAGCTCGCGCTCACGATCGTGACAGTCGTCGGCGCTGGGAGCGCCCCGGCGCTGCCCGGTCCCCGATGCGGTCGTCCGCCGATCGTCGACGGGATGGCAACCCGCTCGTCAGCTCGCACGACCGGCGGCGAGTTGGGGCGGTCGCATGCCGCCGGCTCCGGTGCGCTGTTGGGAGGGGTACGCGTGCTTCTTGAGGAAATATTTCCGGGGTGGGGGTTGACGATGCGGGAAGGGGGCCTATTAGGGTGATCAGAGAGGTTTTGACATAGAGAAACGGCTCATCAGACGGGTGGAGGCCCGGGGCCCATTGCGCGAGGGGTAGCCTGATGTTCTGGGCACCTACCGCCTTCAGTAAGGCCGTGTAGCTCCGGGCCTCCACCACCCTTTCGTTTCTGCCTCTCACCGCGATTCGTGTGCCTGGAAAGGAGGTGAAGCGTTCGTATGTCTGTTCGTCGTCGTTGGCGGATCGGCTGGGTGCGGCGGGGCGTGAGCTCGCGGTCGCATCGCACGATCGTCCTGCCCCGGTCCGGCCCGCCTGATGTCGACCGGCCCGGCGCGCGCGGGAGTCCTGAATGGATGACCGGCGCCCGCCCGCGTCGCGGAGTTGCTGGTGGCGGTGAACAGCAACCTCGCGGGGCCTAGGCTCGAGTTCGACGAGATGGTCAGCGAGCCCGACCACATCACCCAGGAGGAGAGCGATCGGCTGCAGACAGAGTCGCGCGACGCACGCGCGCTCGATCAGCGCCTCGCCGAGGAGATGCGCCACCGCCGGCTCGGCGGTGAGACCAGCTCGGCTGGCTACCTGCGCGAGCTGGGTGACCGGCCACGACTCCCTGGCTCGGTCGAGCGACGGCTCGTGGAGGCGGAGCAGGCGGGCGACCGCCGGGCGCGGGAGGAACTGGTCGAGGCGTTCCTGCCGCTGATCGCCAGTGTCGCTCGTGTATACCGCGGATCGTCGGCGATCACCCGGGTGGAGCTGATGCAGGAGGGTGTCGTTGGACTGTTGCGCGCCTTGGAGCGCTACGACCCGTCGTTGGGTGTGCCGTTCTGGGGGTATGCGGCGTGGTGGGTCAGGAACGCGATGCAGCAGTTGATCGCGGAGCTCACCCGCCCGATGGTCCTGTCCGACCGCGCGCTCAGACAGCTCTCTCAGCTCAAGCGAGCGCACGGCGAGTATCTGACTGAGCATGGTCGGGAGCCGAGCGGGAACGAGCTGGCTGACCGGACTGGCTTGTCGCACGCGCAGGTCGGGGAGATGTTGGCGTTGGAGCGCGTGCCGCAGTCGATGGAGGAACCGGTGCAGGGCGCCGAGGGGGAGCTGGGGGCGTTCGGGGAGCTGCTCGCCGATCCGCTCGCCGGCGACGCGTATGAGCAGCTGCTCGATCATTCGGAGATGAAGCAGATCCGGGCGCTGCTGGGCAGCTTGAACGACCGGGAGCGGATGGTCCTGCGCGCCCGCTACGGGCTGGGCGGGCCGGAACAATCGCTGCGTGACGTCGGCGAGCGGATCGGCCTGTCCGGCGAGCGGGTGCGGCAGATCGAGCAGCGTGCTTTGGGCAAGCTCCGCGCCGCCGCCACGCACGGCGAGCGCGACTGACCCGAGGGCCTCGCGCCCGCGGGGTTGACGATCGGGGCGACGGGGCCTATTGGCAGGGATGAAGGCATCCGACAGCTGGAGGTGATCCCCGTGCACGTACTCCATCGTCCCCATCTCCCGCATACCGCGGCGATCACCGCGGCCTGCGCACTACTGGCGGTTGTGCTCGCGCTGCTGCTGGCCGGCACGCTCAAGGACTTCGGATCGATCACGGCGTCCGGCTCACCGGCCGCGGCACCGGTGAGCGTCCGCCCGACGTCGACCGAACCGGCGTGGAACCCCGGTCCGTTCACCAGCCTCTTGCGCTCGCCCGTCCTGGTCCCGTGGCCAGCGGGCTCATAGCCAGGTCAGGCGATGGAAACGGCGATCGCTGGCGATGACTGGCGGCGGCCAGGTCGACCATTACGCCGTGCTGGGTGTCCCGCGCGACGCGTCCGCGCCGGACATCCGCCGCGCGTACCGGCATGTGGCGCGGAGACATCACCCAGATCTCAACCGAGACCCGCGCGGGCCCGAGCGTTTCGCCGCGGCTGCCCGCGCCTACGAGGTACTCGGTGACCCGGCCGCGCGAGCTCGCTATGACGAGCGTTTCCTCCCGCATCCGGTTCCGATCCGCCGGTCGTCGCCGTCACAGTGGCGCCCCTCGCCGCAGGCGGGCGGTTTGCGTGGAGTTCTCGAGTTGACAGCCCTCGAGGCCGCCCATGTGGCGCGGTTCCCGCTCACGCTCACCGACGGGTCCGGCGGGCGGATAGTGGTGCCGGGCGGGACCCGCGATGGCGACGAGCTGGAGCTTCGCGACGGCGGCCGGCTGATCGTTTTGCAGGTGCGGCTCACCGGAAAGACTTGACACGAGCCGACTGAGATCTATTACGGAAGGTAGAAGACCCCAACCACCGCGTCGTTTCTCGCTTTAGGAGGTTCGCAATGGCACTGATTCGCTGGGAGCCGGTCGCTGAGCTGGGCACCATCCAGAACGAGATGAACCGGCTGTTCAACAACCTCTTCGACCAGCCCAACCCAACCGGCCGCAACGGCGCCGCAGGCCGCCGGTGGATCCCGGCGATTGACCTCGTCGAGACCGGCGACCACTACGTTCTGCGCGCCGATCTCCCAGGCCTCTCCGACGAGGACGTCAACGTCCAGCTCGAAGACAACGTGCTCACGATCTCCGGGGAGCGCAAGGCTGAGCACGAGACCGAGCAGGAGGGCTACTACCGACTCGAGCGCGCGGTCGGCGGGTTCTCCCGCTCCCTCACCCTCCCCGAGGGCGTCGACCCGGACGGGGTGCAGGCCCACTTCGATCGCGGGGTGCTCGAGATCCGGATCCCCAAACCCGAGCAGAAGAAGCCCCGCCAAGTGCAGATCAGCCTCGGCAACCGCCCCAAGCCGCAAGACACGATCGAGACCAGCGAAACCGCCGCCAACCCGGACGCGAACAGTCGCGCGCCGGCGATGGCGGCGCCCTGACCGACAAGCCGCCATCACGGGATCCTCCAGCGAAACACGGGGGTCGCGGACACGCGGGCCGCTCCTGCCGCGGTCCGCGACCCCCCCGTGCGCACCCCGTGATCCCCCAGCCCCGAACGCGCGATCGCCCAGCACGCGGGTGCTCGGATCGCGGGCACAGCCGTTGCGACCGGTGCGATTTCGGCAACACCGATTGACATGAGCCATCGTGGGCTCTTGTGGCAGGCTCACCGGGCCTCCGGGCCACGACTCGACGATTCTCACTCTCGGGCACATCGCCGGCGTCATCCCAGCCTCAGCGGACAGTGCGCGCCCGGCCACGACCGCGATCGTGCGATTGCCGATCGCAGCGCGACACGGTCACGACGTGAGCCCCTCCGCTTGAGGCGTAACGGGGCAGTCTCTCGGCTGCGATCTGGCCGCGCTCCGAGAGATGGGAGGAGTCGCTGCAGTCCTGCTTCGCTCAAACGACGCGTATCTCGCCGCCCCGGCTAAAGACCAGCTTTGCGCGGGTTGGGGGGAAGCGCGGGGCAGGATCTCAGCACCGATGCACGAACTGAGCGCCGGGTCGCGCTTGCCGCGCAAACGGGGGCAGGCGACTCGGACTCCGAGATGCACGCCGGGAAACGGAAGCAGGGCCGGGTGGCCGGCGTTCCCGATCTCGAGATGGCATGACCGGCAGCCTCGCCGAGGACGAGCATAGTGCCGCATTTCCGTCGGGAGGACCCCGCTGCGGCGTCACGGAGCCGAAGTCACCCTGCGAGCAGCCCGCGGCCCGCACCCGACGTGTGTGGGTGGCTACGCGACAGCTGCGTGCCGTCGGTTTATCTGGGTCAGCGTCGGCAGCCGGCGGGCGCTTTGATGTGGGTGCGATGGCCGGGGGTTAGGTGGATCGCTACGTTGGCGCGGCATCCGAGGTGCAGGTTGTAGAGCCCGACGCTGAATGGCGTGCCGTGGGTCGGCGTGTAGGTGACCCACAGCCGCAGCGTCACGGCGTAGGTGTGGTGGGCGACGAGCCGGCGGCCCTGGCGGTTGGGCGTCACTCGCAGCGTCAGGTCGCGGGGATGAGTCGCGGTCTTGTGTGCGCGCGCGCTGGCGATGCGATGGCTCGCGGGTTGCAGCGCCACCGCGGCGTGCGCGAGGTTGCTAAGCCAGGCGGTCTCGAGCACATCGATGCGCCCTGCGCCTGGGACGCTTGCGCGGAAGCGCACGGTCCCGTTCGCCGTTGTGGTGAGGTGCGTGATCGAGAACGCGCGGTCGGGCATCACGGTGTAGCTCAGGCTGCTGGTCGTGCGCTGGCCGTCCGTTGAGACCGCGGTCACCGTGAATCGTTTTTTGCCCGCGCGGCTCGTCGGGATCGCAGAGCCCGCCGGCACGTCCGCGGTACACGCCGAGATCCCCGGGCCGCCGGCACCGTCTATGCACCGATAGCCCGACAGCACTCGGGCGCCGAATGCGTAGCGCGCGCCTGCGCGCGGCGAGGAAATCACGACCTTCGGCCCACCCGCGACCGTGTAATCGACCGTCGCTCTAGCCATCTGGCCGTCGCGACTGGTCGCCGTCACCGAGTAGGTGTGCCGGCCGGGCGCCGAGGTGTCAAGCGTGCCGCCGGTCCCGCGTGCACCGTTTGAGTCGTTACAGGATGCGATCCCGGGCCCGCTGTCGCCCTCGCTGCAATCAAACGTCGTAGCGACCTGCTGCCCGACGGCGTACAAACCTCCCGATGCCGGCGCGGAGATCGACGCTGACGGGGCCGCCGCGACGGTGTAGTGGATCGTCGCCGTGTCCGATAGCCCATCCTGGCTGGTCGCCGTCACCGAGTAGGTGTGCTCGCCGGTGGCCGAGGTGTCGAGCACGCCGCTGCCGCTGGCGCTGTGCGAGTCCGTGCACGAGCCAATCCCCGGGCCACGGTCGCCCTCGGTGCAACTGAAGTTGGTCGCGACATGCTGGCCGACGGCATACGTCTGGTGGTCGGCGGGCGAATCGATCGACGCCGATGGCGCCTTGACCACCGTGAACGACTGCTGCTGCTGGGCAGCCGCATCATAGTTCGCATTGCCAGCCTGGTCAGCATCGATCACGCACGTCCCCGCCCCCGTGAACGACACCGTCGTCCCCGACGCGTCCAGCGAACACACCCCGGCCCCGCTCGAGGAATCAATCCTGAACACCACCGGATTACTTGAACCACCACCCGTCGCCGTCGGCGCATAACTACCACCGAACACCGCCGGACTCGGCGGACTCGAAGTGAACGCGACCACCTGCTCCGCCTTGACCACCGTGAACGACTGCTGCTGCTGGGCAGCCGCATCATAGTTCGCATTGCCAGCCTGGTCAGCATCGATCACGCACGTCCCCGCCCCCGTGAACGACACCGTCGTCCCCGACGCGTCCAGCGAACACACCCCGGCCCCGCTCGAGGAATCAATCCTGAACACCACCGGATTACTTGAACCACCACCCGTCGCCGTCGGCGCATAACTACCACCGAACACCGCCGGACTCGGCGGACTCGAAGTGAACGCGACCACCTGCTCCGCCTTGACCACCGTGAACGACTGCTGCTGCTGGGCAGCCGCATCATAGTTCGCATTGCCAGCCTGGTCAGCATCGATCACGCACGTCCCCGCCCCCGTGAACGACACCGTCGTCCCCGACGCGTCCAGCGAACACACCCCGGCCCCGCTCGAGGAATCAATCCTGAACACCACCGGATTACTTGAACCACCACCCGTCGCCGTCGGCGCATAACTACCACCGAACACCGCCGGACTCGGCGGACTCGAAGTGAACGCGACCACCTGCTCCGCCTTGACCACCGTGAACGACTGCTGCTGCTGGGCAGCCGCATCATAGTTCGCATTGCCAGCCTGGTCAGCATCGATCACGCACGTCCCCGCCCCCGTGAACGACACCGTCGTCCCCGACGCGTCCAGCGAACACACCCCGGCCCCGCTCGAGGAATCAATCCTGAACACCACCGGATTACTTGAACCACCACCCGTCGCCGTCGGCGCATAACTACCACCGAACACCGCCGGACTCGGCGGACTCGAAGTGAACGCGACCACCTGCGATCCCTTCGCGACCGTGTAGTTGACGCTTCCTTCTCCGGATCTCCCGTTGTTACTGGTGGCAGTCACCGTGAACGTATGCGTGCCAGCTATCGAGGTGTCGACGGGCGAGCCGGACGGGTTGCCATTCTGATCAAGGCACGAGCTGATGCCCGGGCCGCCTGTAACGTCGGCGCACGTGAAGCTCGAGGTGACCTGCTGCCCGAACGCGTAACTCGCCCCGTCTGACGGTGTGGTGATCGACACTGTCGGCACGGCGTAGCTGAGCGATACGGACGGTGCCTGCCCGGCAGTCGCCTGCGAGAACGTCGCGCCCGACACCAAAGCGGCGGCGTGGCTGGATCCGCCACCACCGCCGGCGCCGCCGAAACTGATTGTGAAGTCGCCGCCGCCGCCGCCCCCTCCGAACCACCCACCTCCGCCACCACCACCGCCAGCGTTGCCGATCCCTCCTGCCCCGCCGGCGCCGCCCGAGCTGTCGCCGTTGGTGCCGGCCGTCGAGGTTCCGGTATTGCCGGAACTTCCCGTCCCGGGCGCCGTGTCGCTGGCGCCGGTCCCCCCCGGGTTCCCCCTAAAGCTACCCGTGCCGTTCCCGCCCGGAGTGGGCGTGCCAGCCGCTCCGCCCGAATTGGGCCCATTGATGCCCGTCCCGCCCCCGCCGCCTGCGACAAGCAGGCGCGACTCGAGCGTAGTTCCTCCCGATGAGCATGTGCCGGTCGTCGGGCAGGTACGGACGTCGGACTCGCCGCCACCGGCCGCCCCGAACGGCCCTCCGCCCGCACCACCGAGCACATTGACCTCCAGGTAGAGAGCCTGCCCAGGCGTCACCGCTACAACAGCCGTAGCGATCGCCCCCAGGCCTCCGGCGGATACGTGATTGAAGCCGTCTGGTCCGCCCTGCGCCCCGACTGCAGTCGCAGTGAGCGAGCTCACCCCCAGCGGGACCACGAACTGCGTCTCCCCCTGCGCGGCAAACGTGCAAGTCACCGTGCTCCCAGTCTGGGAACAGCCCGCCGGCACCACCGCGCGCGCCTGCCCCACCAGCACCCCCGCCCACAGCATCATCGCCAACCCGAACACGACCGGACCTCGCAGCCAACGACAGCCAACTCCCCCCAGCAACCCAGAACCGACGCCACCGGACACGGTCGAGAACACCATAGGCAACCCCTTACCTCCGACGTGGCACGGCCCCCGGTCAGCGACCGCGAGTATCTCATTCATCCAAGGCGAACGTCCCGTAGCGCCGAACACGGTCGCACGGTACTCCGAGGATCCTGCCAGCCACGGCTACTTGACGAAGCATACGGGATTTCCGTCGCGCTCACACAATTTTGCGACTGCGAGCGGTCTGTGCAATTGCGGAAACCGGATTTTACGTAAGCGTTCAGTCCCCGCTGTCGCCGCCAGTTCGCCAACAACCTGCTCAAGGTCTGGCCAGAGCTCTGGACCTTCGCCTCGATCGACGGGATCGAGCCGACCAACAAGCCCGCCGCACGCGCGCTCCGCGGCCCGGGTGCGCTGGCTCTTTGGGCTGGCTTGCTCGAGTAGCTGCCGGAGTTCTGTCTTGATCGGCGCGATCTCGGCCTGCACGCTGGGCCCGGTCGTGGTGCTCGCGCTGGTATGCGCGCCAGGCGGCGAACACCTGGTCGACGAGTGGGAGGCCTGCGCTCACCGAAGGCCTTCTGCTCGCCCAGCCCGTGGGCGTGGCGGCGGAAAATCACGTTGGCGGCGTGACCAGCACACTTGGCGCTGGCTGGGGTCGAGATGGCTGTAACCGTTCCAGCGGTCCGAGACCACGATACCCGGATACGTGGTGCCGCCAAGCGCGTTGAACTGCTCGCGGTTGCAGTGCTCGGCGATCACAAAGAACGCGGCCTCGGGGGGTGGTCGCTGTCCACAGCGCCCCTCACCGCGGGTGCGCCAGCCAGTCTCATCGACATGCACGGCCTACTGCTCCAGGACCCAGTCCTGCAGGTGCAGATGCGGGCCGGCCAATGCTTCGAAGGCGCGCGGGCAGATCGCGTCAACCACCCCTGCCGCCGCACCCGCGCCAGCACGAATGCAGGGCCCAGGCCCCCACATCCGAGCGCGCCCCGCTGTTCGCCAGTTGCGCAACCGGCTGCGTCGCTGGCCACCTCGGCGTCGTGAGCGACCCGTCCGGGGCCCTGCTTATCCGCGGAAGGAGGAGCCGGTGCTTGCTCGACTCTGGCTAACCCCGACTGCCCGGTCCTACGGACCAGGCCGCCAGCGTGACGATCGCATTTCTCAAGAGCATCGTCCCAAAGGCGCCGGATCGGACGAGCGCAACGGCGACCAAGCGCAACTTCGCGACGCCGCGGTGCTAGCCGTAACCGAGCAAGCAGACGGTCGGGAAGCGGCAAATCGGTGCCAGTGCTCCTTCGACGCAGATCAGGCACTCTCGGCGCGGCCTGTCGCCGCGTGTGAGAGGACTGCTTCCAGCCAAATGCGGCCACGTGCGGAGACCGGAGCGGCACACCGATCACCGGACGGCGCGACGCGGCGTTGGTCATAACGCGTCGTTGCAGTGAGCGTTGGGATGTGAGAGAAAGCGCCGGGATAAACCGGCATGGAGAAGGAGATGTGAACGCTCTGCATCGAAGACCTAGCGAGTCACGGTGGCCCTGAGTCATGGAAAGCGCCGGACAACCGGCATGGAGAAGGGAATGGAAGAGTCCTACGTTGAAGATCTAGCCAGTCACGACGGCCCCGTCCATGCGTTGGCGACCCGCGAGGGCGCAGCGAAGCGTTGGATACGGGGTGCGCGCAGGCCGGGCTATTCAGCCCCGAAATGGGGTCGTTTGGGGTGCCGACGCGGTCATGGCACGCGGAAGGCAGTACCGCTGGCGGCGTTTTGGCGAGCCGTCAGTGGACCCTGCGGGGTCGAAGATCCTGTGCATGCGCGTGATCTCTTCATGCTGAGAACCGGGAGGTCTCACGGTCACTCGCTTGTGGTGATGGTAGGGCGGGTCGTGCGGGGAAGGCTCAGGCCGTAATCCCGTGATGGACGATCGTGAGAAGTCGGACGGTCTGGTAGTACCTGTGAAACTGCCGAACAACGCCCAGGGCGGGGCGGCGGAGGTGGTGGAGGGAAGCAGGTCGGCCAAGGGGAACGCGACCGGCGAAACGCGCCCCGGACCCAGAGCCGGGCAGGGCGCGCTCAGTGACCTGGATCGCGTGCGCCGAATGGCACGGACGGACAAGGATGCGCGGTTCACCGCGCTTCTGCACCACGTCAACTTCGATCGCCTGCGGGCGGCCTACCTGGCGCTTGAGCCGAAGGCCGCGCCGGGGGTGGACGGCGTGACGTGGGAGAACTACGGCGTGGATCTCGAAGACGAATCTTCGTGATCTTCACGCGCGGGTCCACAGGGGCGCTTACCGGGCGAGACCGTCGCGGAGGGTGTTCATACCGAAACCGGATGGGCGGTTGCGGCCGCTCGGGGTCGCTGCGTTGGAGGACAAGATCCTGCAGCGGGCGGTGGTGGAGGTGCTGAACGCGGTCTTCGAGGCGGACTTCCTCGGGTTTTCCTACGGGTTCCGGCCCGGGCGCAGTCCACATCATGCGTTGGACGCGCTCGCGGTCGGGATCAAGAGGAAGGTGAGCTGGGTGCTCGACCTGGATTTCCGGGACTACTTCTCCCGCCTTGACCATCAATGGCTGGAGCGGTTTGTGGAGCACCGGATTGCGGATAAGAGGGTTCTGCGGCTGATCCAGAAGTGGCTCGCCGCGGGGGTCATCGAGGACGGGTCGTGGACGGCGTTTGACGAAGGCGTTCCGCAGGGGGCTTCGGCTTCTCCGCTGCTCGCCAACGTCTATGCGCACTATGTCTTTGACCTGTGGGCCCACCAGTGGAGGCGCCGGCACGCGCGCGGTCAGGTCGTGATCGTGCGTTTCGCCGACGATGCCGTGGTGGGGTTCGAGTATCAGGAGGACGCTGAGCGGTTTCACGCGGAGCTTCGCGACAGGCTCGCGAAGTTCAACTTGGAGCTGGCGGCCGAGAAGACGCGGCTGATCGAGTTCGGGCGGTTCGCCGCTCGGGATCGCGAGCGGCGGGGTCTGGGCAAGCCTGAGACGTTTCGGTTTCTTGGCTTCACGCACATATGCGGGAAGACGAGGACGGGGCGTTTCCAGCTCAAGCGGATCACCGACTCGAAACGGATACCGGCCAAGCTCGCTGTCCTGCGGGGCAAGATCGAGCGACGCCAGCATCTGCCCGTTGACGAGCAGGGACGCTGGCTGGCCAGCGCCCTGCAAGGGCACTACCAGTACTACGCGGTGCCCGACAACATCGCGGCGCTTCACGCCTTCCGTGAACAGGCCGTGCGGTACTGGTGCATGGCGCTGCGGCGTCGCAGCCAGCGCACGACAGTGACCTGGGAGCGGATGTCGCGCCTCGCTGACCGATGGCTACCTCAACCGCGGATCCTGCACCCCTGGCCTGAAGAGCGATTCCACGCTCGTACCCAAGGCAGGAGCCCAGTGCGGTAGTCCCGCACGCTGGGATCTGTGCGGGGGGCGGGCCGAACCCAGAGGCGAAGGCCCGTCCCTACCGCGACCGTCGGCGACCCGCGAGGGCGGCGGCGAAGCGTTGACAGGGGGCGTACGGGCGGGGCTATTGAGCCGCGAAACCCAAGAAGAATTCAGGGTGCCGACGCTTTTCTCATTGGCGGAAGGCAACACGGCCGGTGGCGTTATCGTCGAGTCGCTGGTGGACCCTGCGCGGTCGGAGAACCAGGCACGCGCGGAGTCTCCATGCGCGAGAACCGGGAGAGCTCGTGGTCGCCCGCTGGTGGTTGATGATGCCCCGCCCGGGATGGTTCGCGGGGTGGCAGATCAGCGCTGAGTGGGCCGTGAGGGGAACGCCAGTGGCGGTAATCCCTTGATGAACGACCGCGAGAAGTCAGACAGGCCCGTACTACCTGCGAACCCGCCGAACAATCCCGCGCTGGCGGGGGCGGAGGTGGGGGAGGGAAGGGGCCTGCCCGAGGGGAACACGGCCAGTGAAACACGCCCCGGACGCAGTGCCGGACTGGGCGTGTCCAGTGATCTGGATCGTGTGCGCCAAGTGGCGCGGTAGGACAAGGATGTGCGGTTCACCGCGCTCCTTCATCACGTGACCGTCGACCGGTTGCGGGAGGCGTATCGGGCGATCAGCCCGAACGCCGCCCCAGGGGTGGACGGGGTCACGTGGCGAGACTACGGGCAGGATCTGGAAGCGAACCTTTCCAGATCTCCACGCCCGGGTTCTGCGGGGGGCGTATCGAGCGAGTCCGACTCGCATGGGGAGGGATCTTCGGCGACGACATGGCCGCCACCGCCATGATCGACCGGCTCATCCATCACGCAGAGATCCTCAGCACCAACGGAACGCAACCCTGAACTACCGCAGCGTTCTCGCGCGGGAGTTGACCGTGGAGGACGCCGAGCTGTACCGCAGGCCTGGATATCGTAGGCGGTCGCGGCGGGTGGGGTCGGCCGGTGAGGGGTCGAGAGGTGTCTAGCGAAGACGGCCGCACAGTCCAGAGGTTTACGCCGCTGCTGCTTCTGTCCTGGGCTATTGGTACGGTGTTGGCGGCGGTCATCGATGCACAATCAGAGCGAAACGGCGGGAGCGGTGGTCATGACTGGACAGCAGCCGGCGAGAGACGAGTGAGGAGAGATGGCGACCTCGGGGCGCTATCGGGCTCTGGACCAGGCCGGACTGTTGCACCCGGCGCCGGACGCGGTGGTGGGCGAGCCGTTTGGCTCGCACCCGCAGTTCTTCGCGTCCTTCGACAAGGTCCAGGTGAAGTACGAGATGCTGCGCGCGCACGTGGTCGACAGGGAGAGCGCGACCGCCGCGGCCGACTCCCACGGGTACTCGCGCGCGTCGTTCTACCTGGTGCAGGCGGCGTTCGAACGCTCGGGGATGGTCGGGTTGTTAGACGAGCGGCCGGGGCGACGCGGCCCGGTGAAGCTCTCCCCGGACGTGGTGGCGTTCCTACAGTCCCGCCACCAGGAGCGCCCGGGCGCGTCGGGAGCGGAGCTCGCCGCCGAACTGGAGGCGGCGTTGGGGGTCAGCCTTCACCGGCGCACGGTCGAGAAGGCGCTCGGGGGTCGCGGGTGAGTACGCGGTTCTGGCCGATCGCCGAGCCGGCGCAGGCTGACTACGAGCAGCTGCGCGAGATCGTGCTCACGGGTGGCGAACTCGGCGAGCTGCTGGCGGCACGCCGGTTTGAGCGTCGCGGCCTGGTCGGGTTGATCTCGTGGCCGGCGGCTGAGCCCGCCTACCTGGGCTCGGTGCTCGGTGCGCCGCGGCCGCCATGGTCGGGCGCAGAGGATCCGCGCGATGCGTACTTGTGTGACACATACGCGTTCCTGCTGGATCGTGACACTAACAGTCAGCGCCTTCAGGGGGTGAGACAGTTAAGGTCGCGCTCTACGCGCGCGTGTCGACCGAGCGCCAGCAAGAGCGTGGCACGATCAGCTCGCAGCTCGAGGCGCTCCGGGCCGCGGCTGAGGTCGACGGGCTCGAGGTGATCGAGGAGTTCATCGACGACGGCTACTCCGGCGCGCGACTGGACCGCCCGGCGCTGGACCGTCTGCGGGACGCGGCGTGGCCGGCGTGTTCGACGCGGTCATCTGCCTGGCTGCCGATCGGCTCGCGCGCGTCTATGCCTACCAGGTGCTGATCATCGACGAGCTGGCGCGGTTTGACGTGAGCGTCCGGTTCCTCGAGGGGCCGGCGCACGGCGAGGACCCGCAGGCGACGCTGCTGGTGCAGATGCAGGGCGTGATCGCGGAGTATGAGCGGGCGAAGATCGCCGAGCGCTACCGGCGCGGGAAGCTCTACCGCGCCCGCCAAGGCGAGATCCCGTTCTGGAAGACCTCCTACGCCCACCGCCGCGTCATCCCGGCCGACGGCGGCCCCGCGCGGATCGCGATCTTCGAGCCGGAGGCCGAGATCGTGCGCTTCATCTTCGACGCCTACGTGGAGAAGGGGCGATCGATCCGCCAGATCTCCTTCGATCTGCTTGACCGCGGGATCCCCTCCCCGACGGGCAAGCCGATCTGGGGCACGTCTACGATCACCCGCCTGCTCAACAACGAGGCGTACATCGGCACCGTCTACTACAACCGTCGCGAGTCGCTGGACGGCAACGGCCCGCGCGGCGCGCGCCACCGCAAGACCCGCCACCGCGAACGCCCCCGCGAGGAGTGGATCCCGATCCCGGTTCCCGCGATCATCGACCGCAACACGTTCGATCGGGTCAAGCAGGTCAGCCGCGATAACTCCAAGTGGAACCCGCGCGGCGCCGAATGGGGCGTGTGGCTGCTGCGCGGCCTGATCGAGTGCGGTCACTGTCACCTCGGCTGCAACTGTCACCGCATGCGCGGCCGCAACGGCACCTGGCACCGCTACTACTACTGCCGCGGCCACGACCCGCTCCGCGCCCGCTCGGGCATGGATCGCTGCCCGGAGCGCAACATCCGCGCCGATGAGCTCGACCAATACGTCTTCGCGCAAGTCCGCCAGGCGCTGCTTGACCCCAGACAGCTGATCGCCGCCGAGCGCGCCGTGATCACCGGCACGCCCCCCGACGAGAACGAACTCGTCGCCGCCCAGCTCAAACGACTCGACAACGCCATCCAGAGCAACGAACGCGAACGCGCCCGGCTGCTCGACGCCTACCAGGCCGAGCTGCTTGAACTCGACGAGCTCACCAACCGCACCGCCGCGATCACCGCCCGGCGCGACCAGCTCACCCAAGAGAAGAACGTCCTCACCCGCCGCAGCGCCGACCTCGCGACCGAGCACCGGCTGCGCCAACGGCTCGCCGGCTTCGCCGAACACGTCGCCGCCTCACTCGACGACCTCGACACCGAAGGCCGCCGCCGACTCCTACGACTCGTCGTCGAGAAAATCCGCGTCACCGGCTGGCGCGTCGAGATCCACCTCAAGATTCCCCTACCCAACGACCCGCCCGACCATGACCCGTCCCCACCCGAGCCGCACAACGGACCGTCAAGCGATATGCGCCTGCGTTCCGTTGGTGAGCCTCAAAGGCGACAGCTACCGCCTACGCGGCAAAGACCTCGACGCCCGCCCCACTCGCCCCACCCCCTAACCGCACCTTCGCGCCGGCGCCGGGTGTGCTCGACCCCTGCGGGGCCTGCGTCTACCCGGCTACAGCAGCCACGAAGGGGAGGCAGGGTGGGTCACTTTTCAACCGGCGTGAGTGGTCCACTTTTCAACCGGCCTTGACAATGCCGAGCTCTTGGCGTCAAGCCGTACAGATGCGGCTGCGTTCGCTTGGTTTTACCGCCGCTACGAGGCAGCGATTCTTGGCTTCTTTATGCGCCGAACTCGAGATCCGGAGGTCGCCGCTGAGCTAGGCGCCGAAGTCTTCGCGCAAGCCTTAGCCGGTGCTCATCGATACCGACCCGTGGAGCCGACGGCTGCTGGGTGGCTGTTCAAGATCGCCGAAAACGTGCCACTAAAGAGCGTGCGCAGAGGCCGGGTTGAAGATGCATCGCGTCGACGCGTCGGCATGGCGTTGCAAACTGCAACTCAGCGACGCGAGTTCGCGAGCGGCTGGACAGCATGGTCGCTTCGGAGAGTTGGGTGGACGAACTCTTAGATCGGCTACCTGCCGAGCAGCGAGACGCGATCCGCGCGCACGTCGTCGATGACCGTTCATACAAAGACATCGCTTCGGGGTCGGGGGCCTCTGAGGCGCTCATCCGCGAGCGGGTCAGCCGGGGGCTCTCCACGCTTCGACGCAACCTCAGGAGGTCGATTTGACGCTCGTTCCCGAAGTCGAACACGAGGTACAGAGCGCGGCCGACCGGCTTGTCGCGGAGCAGGCCAGCCGCGGCTCGGCGCGACACGTCATGCGTCGCGGACGGGTGTCGCTGGCAAGCGGGAGTCTCGCTGTGCTGGGCGTGGGCGCTGCTGTGGTCGTCATCCTCCTGGCGTCGGCGACCTCCACTCCGTCCCCGGCTTATGCCCTTGTCCAGCATCCCGACGGCTCCGTGACCGTCATCGTGCACAACCTCCACACAGCGATCAAGCCGATCAACGCGCGCCTCAAGGCTCTCGGCATCCCTGAACGTCTCATCCCCATCACCGACGCCTGTCCGGCAGGCATCGATTTCGTATACCCGGTGAAGCGGTCGCAGTTCCGGCAACTGCGATGGACCTTCTCGCGGCGCATGAGCCGCCGATTCCTAGCCCGCGGCGACTGGGGATACATCGCCTGGGCCGAAGCGACAACGGACGACTGCTCCTCGCCCAGGGAGTCATGAAACCACCGCTGCCGACCTGTCTCAACAGCACCCTTGGGAAGATCGTGTCGCCTTCCGGTCAGCAATCCAGCCTGAGATCTCCGCGCTCAGGACCGTCCCCCGCGCCTCACGCGAACCCGGCGCTGGCCACCTAAGCGCCGGGGACGGCACCGTTCAGGCACTCCACCGAACACTTCCCGTTTCACGCGCACAGGCGGAACTCTCAACGGCTCCCAGTCCAGCGCAGCAGGCTTCTCCTCTCGGCTGAATCCGGCAGCGAACTCGACCAGACGCAGCCGGAGAGCGCGGAACGAGATCGCCCACGTCAGCCTCGCTTGTCGCAGTCAACGTTAGTACTGAGACGCCCCCGACGGTCGACGCATCCGCTGTCTACGGCCACCGAGACCGTGCGCTGATCGATCCCCTTACGAAGCGTCCTGTTGGATTAGCCTGCCCACCACCTTGGGGGGCGTGCTTCTGGGCTGCTGGTGGCGGTTATCGATGCATCGTGCGGGCGGTGAAGTGGCCCGGGGCGTGGCGCCCGGCCATTCGGTCAACGCTCAGGTGATGATGATCGTCTGTCGGTGGGTGACGTATCGACGATCGACGGCTGTGTAGCGTCAGCGTGTATCGGCGAGGGCAAGGCTCCGTAGATCGTTGAGCATGAGTTGCCTGCGGGCGTCGCCGGTCGGTACGGCGAATCCGGTCGCGCAGACGACGCGTGCCCGCGAGACGTAGGCGCTGAGGTCATCGCTGTCGATCACGAACTTGATCGTGCCCGAGACGAGCCTGGTCGTGCACCTCTGTTGGGTGACCTTCACCTTGTGGCGTTGTTTCCCGTGCCTTTGGTGATCGTCTTGGTCACGGTCTTGCACCCGACCAGCTCGATCTCTCCGGCGGGGCCACGCGGGCCGCGCGGTCCGGTCTGCCGGAGCGCGCCGGTCTTCCCGGGCGCCCCTGGGGGAGCTGGCCGCCTGTGCCCGACATGGTGACGATGGCCCGGCTGGCAGGATCCTGCTGGCGATCTTGAGGGTGGCCGACCGAGCGCCTGTCACCTGCGGCGCGTTGCCGGTGTTGGAGATGGTGACGGTCTGCGCCGCGCTGGCTATAACCGAATGTTGTGGACGGCGTTGAGAAGAAAGGCGGCGTACCTTCCCGGTTGATCAAGACCGACCGCCTGAGGGCGGGAAAGGAAGGCACGCCGATGACGAATGTTGTCACGCTCGCGGTCGAGGAGAGCAACGAGAAGATCACGCTCGCGTTAGACGAGCTGGCGCGGGAGGGCGCGCGGCGGATGATCGCCGCCGCGTTGCGCGCGGAGGCCGATGAGTACGTGGAGCGGTTCACCGACGAGCACGACGAGGACGGGCACCGGCTGGTGGTCCGCAACGGCCGAGCGCGGGAGCGGAAGGTCACCGTCGGGTCGGGCACGGTCGCGATCCGGGCGCCGCGGGTGAACGACAAGCGCGTCGACGACGAGGGTGAGCGCCAGAAGTTCTGCTCGCGGATCCTGCCGGCGTACGCGCGGCGCTCACCGAAGGTCGGTGAGGTGATCCCGATCCTCTACCTCCGCGGGCTGTCGACCGGCGACTTCAAGCCCGCGCTGGAGCAGCTGCTGGGCGAGGACGCCGCCGGGCTGTCGGCGACGACGATCAGCCGGATGTGCAAGGAGTGGGAGGCCCACCACGACCGGTTTTGCAAGCGGCGGCTTTCGTTCACCCGCTATGCCGACCGGTTCATGGACGGGATCCACGTCTCCGTGCGTCTCGGTGAGGACCCGAAGGTGTGTCTGTTGATCGTGATCGGCGTCCGCGAGGACGGCGAAAAGGAGCTTGTCGCGGTCGAGGACGGCTACCGCGAGAGCACCGAGAGCTGGGCCGGCGTGTTCCGCGATCTCAAGCGCCGTGGCCTGAACGAACCCAAGCTGGTCGTCGGTGACGGCGCCTTGGGCGCGTGGGCGGCGTTGCGCGATGTGTACCCCGGCGCGGGCGAGCAGCGCTGCTGGTTTCACGCCTCCGGGAACATCATCGATTGCCTGCCCAAGGCGGCTGCACTCGCGGGCGAAGGGGCTGCTGTCGGAGATCATCGAGGCCTCAACCCGTAAGGACGCCAGGGCGGCGCTCGAGATCTTCCGCGAGGAGTACGGCGCCAAGTACCCCAAGGCGCTGGCCAAGCTCGACCGCGACTGGACGCAGCTGACCGCGTTCTATGACTACCCCGCCGAGCACTGGCGCCATCTGCGGACCACGAATCCGATCGAGAGCGCGTTCGCGACCGTCCGGCTCCGCACGCGGGTCACCAAGGGCGCCGGCTCAAAGACCGCCGCGCTGGCAATGGCCTACAAGCTGCTCGCCACCGCCCAGGAACGCTGGCGACGGTTCAACGGCCACCACCTCGTCGCCGACGTGCTCGACGGCGTGAAGTTCAAGGACGGCATCAAGGTCACCGACGACGACACCACGACGCAGCACGAGAGGGTCGCCGCCTGATCATTCTTCATTGCCCAATCCACAACATTTGACAATTGCCCGGACGTGACTGCTTAAGGCGTAACCGGGCAGCGCCGCCGTACCAATGCGGACGCCCTCCCAGCGCTTTACAGTCGTGGGCACATCTGGCTGGATGGATCCCAACGGTGGTACAGGCGCCCGTAGGCACAGCCGCGATTCTGCATGCCGCGACGCGGGCCCTGCTTCCGGCGACGTGCGCGTCTCACGAGCCACGCTCGACGAACAACGGCTGGTGAGGTACCAGCCCTGAGATGGCGATTTGCGGAGCTGCAGGCCGTCGGCGAGCGTTCTGCTCCGCGCGGGATCTGCGACTCTCCGCCGTCAGGTCCGCCGCCGTCGCGATGCGGGGCTGTCGCATTTTGCTACCGCGGTTGCGCTGTCTCCCTGGTCGGAGGTCGGCGCAGGTCGCCGACTCCGTTCTGTTGGGGTAAGGCTCTCGGCGGTATGGCTGCCGTGAGAGCTTGCTTTCAGGTGAGTCGTCGCCGGTTCAGCGCCCACCAGACCTCTACGACGGTCAGTGTTTCTCCAGTGAGCGGTCGGTGGCCTCCTCGAACCGGTCCAGGCGCTGGCGGACAGTGTTGGGGTGGACCTCGAGGTCCTTTGCGGTGACCTCGACGTTGCGATCGTTCCCGAGGTAGCGCTCAGTCGCCATGAGGGACGGTCTCGCCGCCGGTGATTTTGAGGACCGGCGCGATGTAGGGGGGTCATCACATCGCCGATGTCGGTATCGGTTGCGATCGCCGGGTGAAGGCTGTGATCGCCGAACCCGAACACGCCCTTGACACCGAGCGTGAGGGCGGTCTCGAGGGCCCTGCTTGCTTGGCGGAACGCGGGCTTCATCGACGTGAGGGCGACCTGAGCGCCCCGGTTGGGTCCGGGAGCCGCGACGCGGATCGTCTCATCGGGATCCGTCAAGCTCAGCTCCGGTGCCCTGGACCACTTGGCGCTTAATGTCGCGCGTGACCTTCTGCCTCCTGTTCACGGCCATAGAGAAACAGCCAGCGCGGACTCTCGGGCACGTGCCGGCGGACGATCAGGATCGCGGTACCCAACACGAAGCCCAGGGCGAAGCAGGCGCGCCAGCTGAGCAGAGGGCTAAAGACATGCAACGCCAGCACTGACAGCAGCGCACCGGCCGCCGCACCGGCCCAGTAGATGCCGTTGATGAGGATGTCGATACGGCCGCGACGCTTGGCCGGAATCAGCTCATCGATCGCGGAGCCGATGGCCGAGTACGCGCCGCCAATGCCCATGCCGGTCACGAACCGGCAGACGAAGAAGAACAGCGCCGTGGGCGCGAAGGCAGTCGCCATCGTCGCTACCAGGTACACGCCGAGTGCGATTATGAACAGCCGCTTGCGCCCGAACATGTCGGTCAGGCGCCCGAACAGCAGCGCTCCCCCGCACGCGCCCGCGACATAGCGACGCGACCCAGCCGGCGAACTCGCCGACAGAGATGTTGATGCCGCTGCCTTTAGCCGAAGATCGCGCCCGCGATCGAGTCGACAATCGTCACCTCGAGCCCGTCGGATCCAGACCGCACCCAGCCCGATCAGGATCCTCCGGCCAGCCTGACTACGGGAGGCGATCAAGCCGCGCCGGAGTGTTGGCCTCGATCGTGCCGAGCTGCTCGCTGGGCGCTATCGCCGTTGCCATCTCGGTTCCTCTTCGATCCCTCTCTGCTCGTGCAGCTACCCCGTCTCCTCCGAGCACGCACACCCTCAGCGGGCCAATCCTGTTCGCTTTAAGCAGCCGGTCCGGCCCGTGGCGAATAGCCCAACGGCTTGAGGACCCGCGCTCAGCGTCCGTTCCCGACGCGCCTTGCTGTTGCTGTCTCTACCCCGGTCGCCGAACCGCGTCCGCTACCCAACGGCCGCGGCGCGGAGCACTCAGCAAAATTGTTTGGCGCCCGGCATTTGGCGCAAGACCTAGGACACTGTCCTAGTAGGGAGGAATCCCCGTTAACGTCCAGCTTCAACCATGGCGTGAGGTCCGGCGCGGAGGTGCGCGCCGCGTGGGGTGGAAAATCGCCGCTCCGGACCGCCGACGCTTCTCGCGCAGCCTCCTATCCGCATATCTGACGAGCGACACCATCGTCGGAACCGAGGGCACGTATGACGCGAGCGCCGATATGGCTGTCCACGCAGAGGCCACCCTCGCAGTGCAGATCGGCGCACAGGGAAGGATCGTCGGATACGCGGCGGCCTTGGAGCTCGTCGACTTCGTCGATGTGCGCCAGCCCGGACCAGAACTGCTGTCGCCCGACCTCGGTCATCGCGCCGTCTCCTTCGGCCCGACGCGACCACGGCTGTCAGCAGTCGATGGCCGGCTCCTGATCAATGGTCATCTCCGCACCGGCGCGTTTCTCGAAGGCGGCTACGCCGATCTGCTCACGCAATTGTCAGACGGCTTGTCCGCCAAAGGGGAGTCGCTACTCCGTGGTGACTGGGTCATCACTGGGCCGATCGTCCGTGCGCCGGTATGGCGGGGAGACCATATCGTCGCCGACCTCGGTCCGCTTGGACACGCGGCGATCGTCATCGCGTAGTGCCTCGTGTCTCGACACGTGCCCGGCCGCGCCGCCGAGTCGCGTCGTCCTGCGTGGCCTAGGTCCACACGCGGGATGAGGCAGCTGATGGCGAGCCAGCACGCTCGGCAGCCTCGGCACCGAGTCCGGGGCCGCGACCCGCTAGCCCTGTCGTCTCGCACCGCCGCGCAGTTGACCGAAGGCTTCCCGAGGTGGTGGCCCGGATCGTCGCCCTGCTAAGCGCGCCGCGGAGCGCTGCGACCACACATACGAACAAGCGTCCAGAACACGTCAATTTGGTGTCAACGAGTCGCAGGATGCCCACAACGAACGTGCTGAGCCACCGCTGACGAGGGCAGATCCGGCGGAAGTCGGGGTCGGTACAGGTCGGTACGGCGATGCGGCTCGATTGTCAGTCCTCACCACGGAAGGTGAACAGATCGATGAAGGAAATACCGTTTCAGCCGCCGCTCGCGTGCGTACAGCGTGTGCGGCATCCTCACCGCCGCGGTCGCCGTCATGGCGGCCAGCCCAGCCCCGCGCTAGCTGCTCAGATCGACGTCAGCGGTCTCGGTTGGACCGATGCGTCCTCCTGCAGTCCTCCGGCGCTGACCCAGCCGTTTCTCTCGGCCCGGGACAGCAACTGGTACACGTTGACCCCGGGTGAGACTCCCGGGTCGTTCAACGGCGCTGGCTGGACCCTGAGCGGCGGCGCGTCGATCAAGGCCGGACAGGCCGGCCCAGGTTCCGTGTTGGACCTGCCCAGCGGCTCGCAGGCGGTCAGCCCGCCGATGTGCGTGGCCTCGGACTACCCGACGGCACGGACCATGGTCCGTGACCTCGTCGGCGCGCAGGGCACCCACATGTACGTTGCCTACGCCGGCACCAAGACCGCCGGACAGGCCCAGGACGTGGGTCAGGTCGACGGACAGCAGTCCGCGTGGACGCTGTCGAACCCGTTCAACATCCATCCGGGCAACCTGCCGGGATGGCAGTTGATGCGGTTCACCCTGGTCCCGGACGGCAAGAGCAGCGATTTCCAGGTCTACGACTTCTACGTGGATCCACGCATGCGCTACTAGACGGATCCCCGCGACCGCGGGGATCCGCGGGCAGCGACTCGCGTGGGCCCGGCGCGCGTATTGCAGGCGCCGGGGTCACCCGTGTACACAGGCGTGACCCGGTCATGAGCGTGTGAGAGACGCACAGGTGGGAGCCGCATTCGCTCGTCTTGCTAGGGCGCTTGTGCCCTGATTCAACTTCGACGTAGCAATGCCCGGATGCGGTAACCTAGTCGGCGGGCTCGGTCCACGAGCGCGATATCTTGACGTTTCACGGGTCGCACCGCGGCGGTCCGTTCGTCGTTGTTGGGAAAGTCGATGCGTGCGACTTGCCTCAGCATCTCCTCGCAGGTTGCCTGGGCCTCGTTGAGACGGTTGATCTCGGCCAGATGTTGGCTTCTGGCGAGCTGGCCGCCGGGGGGCCGTGCTCGGCGGTGCGTCCCAAAGCGCGAGAGGAGCTCGTCCCACATCTGAATGGTCTCCTCCCCGGGCCCGGAGTTGCGCAGATCCATGCCTTCCTTGTACATCGCGCGTGCGACGTGGCTGCGCGCCTGGGGATGATCGCCTGAGAACAGCGCGCTCCCGTTCACTCTCGCCGCACCCAGCCAACGCTCGCCCCTCAATCCACAACGCGTCCGCGACGAAACCGACCGTCACGGAATCATCGCTCCCGGCGTACCGTGCAATCAGCGAATCGCAGGCTGGGATGGTCGCGCGGTCCCTCATACGACGGGTCCCGGGCCTCCACCGAACTGACGAGCCGCTCGTGGTAGGTCCGCAATCTCTCTGCCGGCTCTAATAGGCCGCTCCGAACCGCTGTCGAGGGCCAGGAGCCAACAGTTCTCAGGGAGCGCGATGAACAGGGACGCGCAACCGTGAGCCAGCCGCGCGGACAGGTCGTGACCAGATCCCGCTCGGCCGTGTCTGTCGGGCCGCATCCCGCCGCGGCCGAGCACGGCGACTGTAAGGCCCGAGGCCAACCGCACGACAAGGACCTCAGACGGTTAGCCGTCCAGGCTGAACGCGTCCGCGATGGCCTGGACGCGATGGGTTTCCAGCCCCACCAGCTGGATCTCCGCCCGTTGTCTGAGCTCCAGGAGCTCATCGGCGATGAGCACGGGAAGGTCGCGGGCCAGCTCGCCCAGGGCGATCCACAGCCCTCGCTTGCCGTAGACGCCGAGGAGCAGTCCCTCGAGCTCGACGACTCGGCTCAGCGGTGAATATCCGCGCAGCTGCCCGTTGAGCTTGAGGCGGCCGAGTTTCTCGCCGCCCCATGCGGCGGCGGCCTTGAGCCGATCGACGCGAACGCCGAGTGCGTCCATGATCGCCAGCAGCGACCGCCGATCCTCGACGATCTCTTGGGCGAGCCGGTTGAGGAACGGCTCGTACGGAGTGCCGCGGTTGCTAGCAACAGACCGCCGCGACAGCTCGCGCCCTACGGTGGAGCCGGCCAGGTGATCATTTAGATAGATGGCGAGCAGAACATCCGACGGTGGCGGGTCGGGCCCGATAGACGGCAGGGGGCTCATCGAAGTCAGCCTTTACCCAGAGTCGAGACCGACAAGCACCGGGTTTCCTGGGCTCAGCCGAGGGTAGAGCAGCACAGAGTCAAGTGAGGAGGAACATTCATGGCCGACCCGGTCCCCGCCGGCAGCGACGTGTCCGCCGGCACCTACCGTTGCACCAACTGCGGCTACGAACTTGACGCTGAGTCCACTCGTCACCTCCCGCCGTGCCCGAGCTGTGGCAACGGGGATTGGGACACCCTCAGCGGCGGCGACTCCGTCGACGACCCGTACCCCGACCGCAGCGCCTAGACGACGCTCCGCCGCGCCAAAGGCACGCCCGGCACGTCCGCTAAGTCGCTCGCGTCAGCTGGCGTTACGGTCCCCGGCGTCAGGTGGCGGTTGCCGATGGGCAGCGACGACGAGTCGTGGCTTCCGCACCGAGACTGTGCCCCGACCGATGAGACGCCTTTGATGCGATAAGGCGCATAGCGGCGACGATCAGGCGCAGCGATCCCTTCGTGCCGTACTGGCATGCGGTGCGGTGCCGGTCGCCCGGCTCGCCGCAGACGACGCGCCTGGGTGAGCCCAGTGACCCAGCAGCGATACACCACGGCGCAATGAGTGTGCCTGGCCGAACTCGCCGGGTAGCCGGTAGGAGACCCCAAGCTAAAGGACGCCCCTTATGCCGACCCCCTTGAAGGCACTTTCCGAGCACGGCCAGAGTCCCTGGATTGACTTCTTGTCGCGTCCGTTCGTGCGCGACGGGGATTTCGCGGGGCTGATCGATGACGGGATCGTGGGAGTCACGTCAAATCCGACGATCTTTCAGGCCGCGATCGCGGACGGCGACTCCTACGACGAACAACTGCACGAGCTCCTCAACACGGAAACGGACCCCAAAGAGGTGTTCCTCGCGCTGGCGCAGAAGGACATCCGGGACGCGTGTGACCTGTTGTCTCCGGTGTTCGAGCGCGGAGAGGAGACCCGCGACGGTTGGGTCTCACTTGAGGTCGACCCCAACCTCGCACACGACGCGCGCGCGACCGCGCAAGAGGCCCGGCGGCTGCACAGCGTGATCGACCGCCACAACCTGTTCGTCAAAATCCCCGGGACCGAGCCGGGATTGGAGGCGATCGAGGAGACAATCGCGGCCGGGATCTCGGTCAACGTCACGCTGCTCTTCTCGTTGCAACGTCACCAGGATGCCGCGCACGCATACCTGCGCGGGCTGCGGCGTCTCAAGGACAACGGCGGCGATCTCGCCTCAGTCGCCTCGGTGGCGTCGTTCTTCGTCTCCCGGGTTGATACCGAAGCCGACCGGCGCCTGGTCGAGATCGGCGGCCACGATGATCTGCGCGGCACACTCGCGATCGCCAACGCCAAGCTGGCCTACCAGAACTACAAGAAGATCTTCAACGGTTCCGACTGGGAGGAGCTCGAGGCGGCCGGCGCTTCGGCTCAACGCTGCCTCTGGGCCTCAACGTCGGCCAAGAACCCCGACTACCGCGACGTGATCTACGTCGAACAGCTCATCGGACCTGACACCGTGAACACCATGCCACGAGAGACAATCGAAGCCTTCCAGGACCACGGCCAGATCGACGATACCCTCGAACAGGGAGTCGACGACGCCCGCCGTACCCTCGAGAGCTTCGCGCAGGCTGGCGTGGACTACCAGGAAGTTGTCGACGTGCTCGAGCGCGAAGGCGTCCAGAAGTTCGCGGACTCGTTCAAAGAGCTCTTCACGGGGATCTCGGCCAAACGCGAACAATTCGCCACCGCGTCGCGCGGCAACTGATCACTCGCGACAATGCGCGCCAGGGCTGGCCGACTCAGAGAGATCCTCTTTGACTCGGAGCCCAGGGCGGCCCTTGCCCACCCGAGTCGTTACAAACCAACCCGCGTGATTGTCCTCGGGCTGATTCTGCTGGTCGTCGGGTTCATCGCTAAGGTGGCGATCTTGTGGATCATCGGAGTGATCTTGCTGGTCGTCGGATTGATCCTCGTAGTGTTGGGGTCAATGGGCCGCGCGGTGGGTGGGCGACGGCACTGCTACTAACTGACAAGCTTGCGCATCTTGTCGATGAGCTCAACTAGCGCTCAACCGACCGTCTGGGTCCGTGCCGAGCCTCTGACCGCTCGGCGCGCGAGCGTCAACGAGTTGATCTGTCGCTGGCAGGTGGCTGGCGATCGGTTCGCTCGTGACGAAGTCGTCGCGCGCTCCTTACCGCTGGCGCGTAAGCTTGCATCTCGCTATGCCTGTCCTCAGGAACCGCTCCAAGACCTGGTCCAGGTCGCGTCAGTCGGCTTATTGGGAGCGATAGACCGCTTTGACCCCACTCGTGGTGTTCCCTTTCACGGCTTCGCGATTCCGACAATCCTCGGCGAGCTAAAGCGACACTTCCGTGACACCGGATGGTCAGTTCATGTTCCCCGCGGCGCCCAGGAGCTGGCGTTGCGGGTTGATCGCGCATCGCGCGAGATCACGGCCCGGACCGGGCATGCACCACGGGTTACTGAGCTTGCCGAGTATCTCGAGCTCAACCTCGAGGATGTTCTCTTGGGTCTGGATGCCGGTAGCGCACATTACTCGCTGTCATTGGACGCGTCCGCCCCCGGCACCGACGTCGCCGAGCCACAATCAGTCGCCGACAGCCTCGGCGACGCCGACGACCGGTTCGAACTCGTCGAGGTCAAGCTGGCGCTGGCCGGCGCCATCTCACGGCTGCCGTACCTCGAACGCCAGGCGTTGACGCTGCGCATCGAGCACCACATGAAACAGACAGACATCGCCGCGCGGCTGGGTTGCTCGCAAATGCAGGTCTCAAGGCTGCTGCGCCGAGCGATGTGCTCCGTCAAGGCCCTCATTGATCCTGACCTGAGCTCAGGCACAACGCCGGCCTAGCCACGGCCGCCTGATCTAGTCGTCTGCGCCAAGGGGTTCGCTCGGGCACCTCAGCATCACCGTGATGACAGATCCGGTTGCGACCAGAGGGCTCGCGACGGTCGCCGCAGTGGCGGCGGCGCCGAGTTCCGTGCCGGCACCTCGCGCCGGTCGACGCAGCCGTGCAGCCCTTGAACAAGGCAACCGGTGCCTGTGGAGACGGCCTCGCGGTCCATGACGATCCCCCGCACCGTGGAGCGCAGCGCGGCATTGAGCTCGGGAGCGGGCGATGCAGACTGAATCGAGTCCGCTGCTGACAGTGACGATGGCGACGCCGCCGGGCATGGTGGTTGTCGGCTGGTTGGCTGGCGCCTCGCCCTCGGCCAGAAGCTCCATGGTTAGCGGTGCTGGCGCGACGGGTCATGCCCCACCATCCGGGCCGAAGTTTTGCGTGACGCGAGCTCGGTTATCTTGGCGTTTGCCGGGTACCTGTCATGTGGACCCCCAGTCAGGGGACGGATGGCGGGAGGAGATGGCATGGGCAGTGACGTCCAGACGGGGACGATCAAGACTCGGATTCCGGCGCGTCTTGATCGCCTGCCGTGGTCGCGTTTTCACTGGCGCGTGATCATTGGCCTGGGGGCCGTCTGGATCCTGGACGGGCTCGAGGTAACGATCGTCGGCAGCATCTCGGGACGGGTCGGCGAGAAGGCCGCCGGGGTCGGCATTTCGGCGGGGGACGTGGCGGGAATCGCCGCGTCGATCTATGTCACCGGGGCGTGCATCGGCGCGCTGGTGTTCGGGCAGCTCACGGATCGCTACGGGCGCAAGAAGATGTTCATGGTCACCCTGGGGGTGTATCTCGCGGCCACCGTCCTGACGGCGTTCTCGTTCTCGCCGCTGTGGTTTCTCATTTGTCGTTTCTTCACCGGCTTTGGCATCGGCGGCGAATACAGCGCCATCAACTCGGCCATCGACGAGCTGATCCCCGCCAAGTCACGCGGTCGCGCGGACATCGCTATCAACGGGAGCTATTGGGCAGGCGCCGCCGGTGGTGCGCTGCTGGCGATCGTGGCGCTCAACACTAATATTTTCGCGGTCAATGTCGGGTGGCGGCTGTGCTTCGGGCTAGGAGCGGCACTCGGCCTCGGGGTCCTGCTGGTGCGCCGCAACCTGCCCGAAAGCCCCCGCTGGCTATTCATCCACGGCCGCGAGGACGAGGCCGAGAAGGTGGTGCGCGACATCGAGCGACAGGTCCGCGAGTCCACCGGTGAAGAGCTATCAGAGCCCGAAGGCGAGATAACCATTCGCCAACGCCGGGTGATCCCGCTGTCGATGACCGTTCAGCACGTTGGTGAAGTTGTATCCGAGGCGCACGGTGCTGGGCCTGGCGCTGTTCGTCGGGCAGGCGTTCTTGTACAACTCGATCCTGTTCGGTCTCGGCGACTTACTGGGCATCTACTTCAAGGTCCCGAGCGGCAACGTGCCCTACTACCTGGCGGTGTTCGCAGTCGGAAACCTGTTCGGTCCGTTAGTCCTGGGGCGGCTGTTTGACACCGTCGGGCGGAAGCCAATGATCTCCGGCACCTATCTTCTCTCCGGCGTGCTCTTGATCATCACCGCGCTGCTGTTCAAAGGCCATCACCTGACCGCCACCACCCTGACCGTCGCTCTGACGATCACCTTCTTCTTCGCATCGGCCGGCGTCAGCGCCGCCTACCTGACCGTCTCGGAGATCTTCCCGCTGGAGACGCGCGCCCTATGCATCTCCGTGTTCTATGCCGTCGGGACGGCACTGGGCGGAATCACCGGCCCGCTGCTGTTCTCAGCACTGATCACAACCGGCAACATCTCCGACGCAGCGCTGGCGTTCATCATCGGAGCGATCATGATGATCATCGGCGGCATCGTCGAACTCATCTACGGAATCAACGCCGAAGGCCGAGGCCTCGAGGACATCGCCGCGCCGCTCACCGCCGAAGACAGCCGAAGCAGCGGTAGCACGACCTCGCCAACGCCGGTCGCCACCTAGCCGTCCGTGAGGCGAGGCGAGACCGGGATTGGTGGTCGCTCGTCTCGCAACCCGCCGCGGCCGGGTGCGATGCCTCGTGGTCGCTGAGGGCACTCGACGCTGCGGCGCCGGCAGGTGCTCGATCGCGCAAGTACGCGCGGTCGGAGTCCCACCGCTGCAGCGGTCACTGCCGATTCCGCGCCGCCGACGACGGACGTGGCCATATGGCAGCGCGGCCCGTCGACGCACGTGGCCATATGGCAGCGCGGCCCGTCGACGCACAATCCGGCCGGCTGCGGCGGAGGAGCAAGTCACGGCCTCGTGCCGTGTGAGCACGATGCGATGAGAACAAAGGACTCGTCATTCGCCAGCCTGTCCACAACATCGGCTCGAGTGGTTCGGTCGCCTGGCACTTCGACGGCCTGCATTTCGCGCTTGTCCCAATCGACGGCCTGGCCCCCGGAACTGACCATCCCTAGGAGATCGCGCTCGACGCAATCAGGTCTGGCCGCCGGCCGACGCCGCCTTCCCGCCCAGCACGATTCGCCTTCCGACCGGCGACGCCGAGTCGCGGATGATCTTCGGCTCGTGCCGTGTCGCGCTCCCGCACGAACCGCCCTACGTTCTGCGTGGCCACGAGCATTCCGACGGCCAGGGGATCGACGCGCTGCGGGCCTACGCGCTGCGAGCCGCGCGTGAAGGCGGCGCGGCGGTGCTCCCGGACGTGCTGCTGATGCTCGGCGACCAGATCTACGCCGACGAGCCATCGCCCGCGCTGCGGGCGGTGATCGCGGACCGCTCTCGTCCCGACGACGTGCCTGATGATGAGGTCGCCGACTTCGGCGAATGCGCGCTGGCCTATCACGAGGCTCGGAGCGAGCCGGTCATCCGCTGGTTGTTGTCCACGGTCCCGACGACGATGATCTTCGATGACCACGAAATCCACGCCGAGTGGCGGATCTCCCAAGGCTGGATGGATGAGATGACGGCGAAGTCGTGGTTTCACCGGCATATCCGTGCCGGGCTGGTGGCCTACTGGGTCTCCAGCACTTGGGGAACCTTGCGCCCTCGGATCTCGACCGCTCCGAGCTGTACCGAGAGGTTCAGGCCGCAGAGGACGGGGGCGCCGCGCTGGCGGCGCAGATGGAGGACGCCGGGCGGCAGACCGGCCACAGCCGCTGGAGCTTCGCCCGCCGTATCGGCGAGACGCAGCTCGTCGTCATCGACTCACGCGCAGGGCGCGACGTCACGCCCGGGCGCCGAGAGCTCGTACAGGAGGACGAAGAGTGGGAGCACGAGCGCGATCTCGGCGAAGCCGGCGTCGATGAACGGTTGGATCTTCGTGACGTGCTCCTCGACGTCGGGCCCCACGCGAGTTGCTCACCGTCCTGCTCCGGGGTGACGAACTGCGTGACGGCGACGAACGATTCGGGATTGGGGAGATCGGCGTTGACCTTCCAGCCCAGTCCGAACCAGCGAACTGTTGGTGGGCCCGGGCGACCGCGGTGTCCCGATCGGGTCGTAGCACACCGCGATCTGGCCGACCCGCGGTTTGTCGGCACCGCCGGCGGCATCGACCATGTCGCCAGCTCGGCTTTGGGCTCTACGGCGATCATCAGATCGGCGCTGGAGCCAGCCAGCCGACATGACGCCTGACCGGAAACGGCGATGCCGATCGGGCCGCGGCGATCGGGCAGATCCCACAGCTTGGACTGCTCGACGTCAAAGTGACGCCCGCGAAAGTTCACGCTGTCCTCACCGTCAAACAGCCGGGAGATGATCTCGATGGCTTCGCGGACCATCTCGTGCCGGACCAACGGCCGGCCAGCGCTTGCCAACCACGTGTTCGTTGAGGTTCTCTGCGGCGACGAGACCCAACCGGAAGCGATCGCCAGAGAGGATTTGCAGCGTCGCCGCCTTCTGGGCAACGATCACCGGGTTATAGCGAATCGTCGGGCAAGTGACATAGGTCATGACGCCGATCCGCTCGGTGGCGTGCGCGGCGGCACCAAAGAATCGACCATGCGTACCCAGCATGCCCCTGCTCCTGCAGCCACGGCTGAAAATGGTCGCTGGTGACCGAGAAATCAAAGCCGGCAGCCTCGGCCGCGACAACGTCGCGAACCAACTGATCCGGTCGGGACTGTTCGGTCACCATCGTGTACCCAAATGCGGTCATGAGGACGCCGATCCCAGCCGCGTCTCGTCCAGACGTTGGCGGAGCTCGCCGACCGATTCGAACACGTCGGCCGCCCCGGCCTCCTGCAGTTCCTGCGCAGCGAAGCCGCCGGTCACCACGGCAAGGGTCTCGACCCCGGCCTTCAGCGCGGCCTCTACATCCCAGGGCGTGTCGCCGATCATCACCGCCGTGCTGGGCTTCGCGTCGACGAGAGTGAGCGCGGCGTGCACCAGGTCAGGCGCCGGCTTGGTCGCCTCCACATCGGCAGACGTCGTCCATTTGTCGGTGAGCTCGCGAGCGTCGAGCAGATCCAGGTAGTGTTCAACCTCGTCCTGCTTTGCGGAGCTGGCCAGGACGACGACGTGGCCGCGCCGTTTGAGCTCCGCGATCAGATCCCGTGCGCCGTCCATCGGCTGAACCTCGCCGATCAGCTTCCCGTAATGATCGCCCTCCGCCGCACGGATGTCATCACCATGCTCGCGCTCCACCTCCTCGCCGCAGAGCTCTGGAATCACCTGGTCGCCACCCATGCCGATGTGACGGTGGACCTGCCACAACGGGAGCACGATCTCGAACTGGGCAAACGCCCTGGACCACGCGATCGTGTGGTGATAGTTGGTGTCGACCAGCGTCCCGTCGATGTCCAGAATCGCGACTCCCATGTCAGCGATCAGGGCATGAAGACGACCTTGATCATTCCCTCCTCCTTCTTCTGGAAATGAGCGTAGGCATCGGGCGCTTCAGTGAGCGGCAGGTGATGGGTGGCAAACGAGTCGACGCCGAGCGGATCGTCGTCGGTCAGCAGCGGCAGGATGTCGTCAACCCATGCCTTCACGTTGGCCTGTCCCTGGCGCACCTGGACCTGCTTGTCAAACAGCTGCAGCGTCGGGAGCGGATCGGCGGCGCCGCCATAGACGCCGCTGAGTGAGATCGTGCCGCCGCGACGAACGATCTCGATCGCCGAATACAACGCCGCGAGCTTGGACACACCCACGTTCTCCATCATCGGCTGGGCCAGCTTGTCAGGGAGCAGACCGGCGATCTTGTGGGCGATGCCCGCGATCGGAGAGCCATGGGCCTCCATGCCGACCGCGTCGAGCACCGCATCCGGGCCCCGGCCATCGGTCATCTCGCGGATCGCGCCAGGCAGGTCATCCTGCTCGTTGAGGTCAAGGACCTCGCTGCCCAGGTCGCGGACGCGTTCCAAGCGTTCCGACACCAGGTCGACACCGATCACGCGATGACCGCGATGCTGGGCGATGCGGGCAGCCATATCGCCAATCGGCCCGAGTCCGAGAATGACCAGGGATCCACCGTCGGGCACGCCGGCGTATTCGACGCCCTGCCACGCGGTCGGGAGCACGTCTGACAAGAACAGGAAGCGATCATCAGGCGGGCCCTCGGGCACCTTGATCGGCAGGAAGTTGCCGAACGGGACCCTCAAAAACTCGGCCTGTCCGCCGGGGACCTGGCCGTAGAGCTTGGTGTACCCAAACAGCGATGCGCCCGTCCCGTACTCGTGCACCTGAGTCGTCTCGCATTGTGAATACAGGTCATGGCCACACATCCAGCACTCGCCGCACGAGACGTTGAATGGAATGACCACGCGGTCACCGACCTTCAGCGCCGTGACCTCCGGGCCGACCTCCTCCACGATGCCCATCGGCTCGTGCCCAAGCACGTCGCCGGCGTCCAGGAACGGGGCGAGCACGGTGTAGAGATGGAGATCGGAGCCGCACAGGCCCGTAGACGTGATCCGGACGATGATGTCGGTTGCGTCGAGGATCGAGGGGTCCGGGACATCGTCCACGCGGACGTCGCTGACGCCCTGCCAGGTAAGCGCTTTCATAGCGCTCCCACTACCCCTGAGTGTCGGCCGTAACAAGGCGTCGGCCGACGCGCCGCCGCCGAGCGGGGTTGCGGCGCCGTTATTGACGCTTGCCGAGCCCGGTGAGCAGCTCGCGCACGCGGGCTGGCCCGCTGATGGCTCGCGCCAGCGGAGCGGTCTGGTCCTGCGCGCCGTCGCGCATTCCCGCGACGAGCTCGCGGATCGCCTCCAGCGACGATCGCTGTGGCGACCAGCCCAGCTCCGCCTGGGCGCGATCGGTGCTCATCAGCGGCGCGCCGAGAGCCAGGTCCACCCAGCCGGGTTCGGCCGGCTGCAGTCTTAAGGCAAAGGTGACGGCCGCCGCGCCGCGTAGGACGGCGGCCGGGACCGGCACCGGTCGGGCGTCGAGCAGCTGTGACAGCTGCGCGCTACCGATCACCGGATCGGCCGCGATGTTGAACGGCCCGCTGACGTCCGACAGTAGGGCTCGCCGGTAGGCGTCCGCGACGTCATCGGCGTGGACGGCCTGAAAGCGCAGGCCGGGCACGGCGGGCGACACCGGCGCCAGGCGTGAGCGCAGCAGCTTCCCCGGCAATAGCGGGCCGGCGAACAGGCGGCGGATCTCGGTGGCGGCCGAGCGCTGGAAGATCAGGCCGGGGCGCAGCCGCACGATGCGCAGTCCCGGCTGGTCGGCGGCCAGGCGGTCCAGGTCGCGTTCCACCGCCGCCTTGTGGCGCGAGTAAAACGAGCTCGGGATCCCGTCGGTCGGCCAGGACTCGTCGACGAGCCGCACCTTCGGACCGGGCGAGTAGGCACCTACCGAGGACGCGTAGATGAGACTGGAGACGCGCGCGGCCACGACCGCGTCGAAGACCTGCCGGCTGCCGTGCAGGTTGACCCGAGCGGTCACCGACTCGTCGCGGCCGGGCTGTATCAGCCACGCCAGGTGCACCACGGCGTCGGCGCCGGCGAAGACGGACTCGAGCCGGTCGGTGGAGACGTCGGCCGACACGAACTCGGCGCGCCCCAGCGATCGGCGCGGGTTCCGGCGGGCCACCGCCACGATCTCATCGACGCCGGGATCGGCGTCGAGCGCGCGCAAGACAGCGGTGCCGACGTTACCGGTCGCGCCGGTGACGACGACTCTCATCGCAACCGCGTCTGCTCATCCGCTCCCCAGCAGACCTTCGTGCCGCCCTGGATCAGTTTGCCCTCGCCGCCGTGGGCGCGATAGGACGCACCGCGTCACGGTTCGGGCGTCACGGTGCAGAAGCCGTCCGCGATCCGCCCGGTGAGCTCGATCGCCTTGGGCCCGAACGCGGAGACGAGGATCTGCGTCGGCTCGGCCGGGAGGTCGTAGATACGAGCGTGCTCGACGCGGTAGTGACGGCCGCGGTGGTTCTGCGCACCGCCCTGCCACAGCGTCCGGATCACCTCGATCGACTCCCCCAGCAATCTCCAGGCGCTCGTCGGCGTTGGGCCACGCGTCGCCGAAGATGTGCTCGTTGAGGGCTTCGCCACTGCCCACCCCAAGTGCGAACCGGCCGTCCAGAAGCACTGCCGCGGTTGCGGCGGCTTGCGCGATCGCCGCCGGATGGATGCGCATCGTCGGACACGTGACCGCGGTGGTCAGGTGCATCCCCGGCGCGGCCGTCGCGATCGCGCCGATCGTTCCCCACACAAACCCGCTGTGGCCCTGCGCGTCGTTCCAAGGGTGGTTAGGTGGTCAGAGATCCACAGGCCCTCAAAGCCGGCCTTCTGTGCCTTGACAGCCTGGGAGATCAGGTCCCTGGGCCCCCACTCCTCACCGCAGAGGAAGTAGCCGATCTTCATGAGCACAGCTCCGACTGCCCTGAGAATCGGCCGCTAAACCGTGCGATTGCCCGCCGCAGCGCCGGAACCCCGCCGGATGAGACCAGTCGGTGGGTCGGCGGCCGACGGTGAGTTCCGCACGTGCTCGCAGTCAGGAACGTCGTCGGGTCGTGTGTTACGCGTTTGAGTGTTGGTCGGTGTCGCCGACGGGGAGTCGTCGTCCGCTGGGACGCCGGGAAGCTTGTCGTTGGTGTCGCTGTCTGATCCACCTTCGGCTCCCGTCTCGTCCGGCTGGTCCTCGGGCGCTGCCGAGTCGGGCGTGTGTTCGTCTGCGGTTTCCTGTTGCATGTGATCGGCTCACCTTTCGATACGTCGGGTGTGGGTTGGGGTTTCGTTGAAGTTGTGGAGTTGCTTTCCTGATCCGCGCCGTCCGCGATGCCGCTACGCGGTACGCGGCTGGCGTCGGTCGCCCAGGGACGCCACACCCACTCGTACGGTTTATGGGGCTCGGCGGGGTCCTCGTCGGCGGCGAGCCGTAGCGAGTGCTCACGAACGGCGTCCACGTGTGCCTGTTGGAGGGGCAACGCAAATTTCACGACACCGGCAACTTGTTGGTCGTTGGCGGTCTCGTTGAGCTTGGCGAGGATCTCCCAGTGGGCCATCTCGCTGGCCTCGGCCATGCTGAGAAACTCCAGGCCGTCGAGGGCCTCGGCGTCCTTCAGATAGGTCTTCATGAATCCGGTCACCTCGGCCTTGGTCTCCGGCGCCTTCTTGGCGATAGCGGTCTTCATGCCCTCGCGGGTGCCCGCGGCGACGTCGCAGCGCTGCTCCACCCTTGCTGCCTCGTCGCCCATCCGGTCCATCAGCTCCAGCGGTTCGGTTTCCTTGTCCTTATGCGCGAGCGTCGCGACCTTCTTGGTCGCGACCTGGGCGGCCTGGGCGAGGCCGAGAACCTCGGCGAGCTTTTTCGTCAAGCGTGGTGAGATCTGCCATCGGTGTCTCTTTCCTTCGTCGGTGGTGGACGTGGCCGTACGGGTGGCGCCCGCGAGTGCCGGCGCCACCACCCGCGTCGTCAGCTGACTGCGTCCTTGACCTTGTCGACGACGCCCTTGCCGTTTCCGCCTGCGTCGTTGGCGACTACGCCGGTCGGCTTCTTGGACAGGCCGGCGGCCTTACGCAGCTTGGCCGACACCTCCGCGAGGATCCCCGGGTCGGGCCCTGGCGCGAATACCGCGGGCTGGGAGGGCAGATCGAATGGGGGCGCGCCCTCCGGGTGAGTCTCCTCGGCGATGGTGAGCTCCTCACCCGTCTCGGGGTGCGGGCCGTTGAACACCGCTTTGATCTCCTGGAAGTCGCTCGGGGAGAACCGGTAGAGCTTGAGATGCTCACCGCGCTTGATGTGCGGCTGGCATTCGGGGATCTTGTCGGTCGGGATCCGGGGGGAGGGGAACAGCTTCATCAGATCAGCGCCGGTCAGGTTCTCAAGCGCCCGGGCGTAGGCGACCTGGTGCACACCGCCACGGACCAGCAGATAGCCGGTCAGAGCACGCGCGGCGGGATGCTCGACCATCTCATAGACCTTGAGCTTGTTATTCCGCGCCCCGGTCTCCAGGAAGAAGTTGTGGGTCAGGTCCTCGATCAGATCGCCCGACGCGAACACGTAGTCGCCGTTCCACGGCTTGGCGTTGGAGTCCTGCACGAGCGCGCCGGCGCCACCGGCGATGAAATGCTGGGTGTTGCGGACGTCCTTGACGCCGGTCAGGTCGCCCAGCTCGCCCGGCTCGCCCGGCTCGGTCGCGCCGGTAAGCATGGTGTTGATCGCGGTGGAGACGAGTTCGATGTGCCCGAACTCCTCGGCGGCGATGCTGGCCACCAGGTCATAGAACGGACGCGCGCCCTGACGGTTGCGGAAGTTGAACGACTGATAGGTGTAGTTCATGAACGTCGACATCTCGCCGTATTTGCCGCCCAACAGCTCCTGTACGGCAGACGCGCCGATCGGATCTGGATCGGACGGGGGCGGTAGCTCGGTCTGCAGCCGGTCGATGCGCAATATCACGCGGTCACTCCCCGGTAGAACAAGAGACGAACCTCTTCTAGCTAAGACAATATCCGTGGTAGGACTGCCCCCTGGTCGCTGGGGCAAACATCGTGATCAGCCGCCAGAATGCGCGGATGAGTCTGCGCTCAGACCAAGCCGGTGAGTTGCTGCGCGCCCGCGGGCTGCGCAGCACGCCCCAGCGCCGCGCCATTCTCGGTGCCTTCCGGGGCGGCCCTACCGAGCATCTTTCTGCCGATGAGATCTACGCCCGAGCCGCGGAGTCGCTGCCCGATCTGAGTCGCGGCACCGTTTACGCCACGTTGGCGGAGTACACCGAGATGGGGCTGTTGTCCGCGTTCGGCGCGCCCGAGCCGGTGCGGTATGAGACCAAAACCACGCATCATTCGCACTTTCGCTGCCGCCTGTGTCTCCGCATATTTGATCTGGTCACCGACGTGCAGGACCCCGCGGACATCACCGACCCCGGTTTCTCGGTCGAACGGGTGGACACGCAAGCGGAAGGCATCTGCGTTGACTGCAACGACTACGACGCCGGTCTGAGAGCGGGAGCCCGCGCCATCTCACAGTCCGGACCCGCCGCCGACACCCTCGATGCCCCCGGCGTCGCGACCGCCGCGCTCGACGGCCCGCTCGGACCCCTGCTGCTCGCGGCGACCCCGCACGGGCTCATCCGCGTCGCCTTCGAAGGTCACGGCGATTTCGAAGCGCTCCAGGCTCACGCCAGAAGTCGCCGCGGCAGCCAGGCCGCCCGCCAGCACCTCAACGAGGCTGCCGACAACCTCCGCCACTATTTCGCGGGGGGTACCGACCGGGTGGACTGGGTCGTCGACTGGGCGTTTCTGGAGTCCTCCGGCGCGCCTGCACTGAGATCAACCGAATCAATCCCCTACGGCGGCCACCGGTCCTACATCGACATCGCCAACGCGGGGTCGGCCCGCGACCTCGGCAGGATCATGGGCGCCAATCCCATCCCGGTCGTCGCGCCTTGTCATCGCGTTACCCGCGGCATCGAGGTGCCAACGACCTTCGTCGGCGGTCCTGACCGCCGCCACTGGCTCGAAAGCCACGAGACCGCCGGTCGAGACGCGCCGCCACAGTAGCGAGCACTACAGCATGCCAATCACCGCCAACGCGGCTACGAGGCCCCAGCGGGCGTAGCGCCACTGGTCTGACGGCTTTCATGCCCCGCAGGGGACGCTCTGTGGGCAGGATCACACGAACAAATGTTCGTCGAGCACGGTCAGGGGAACTCAGAGGTCCGCGTCGGGTGCGCCGTACTCGCGGACCATCTTTTGAACTCTCCTAGGCTGATTGGACTATCGATGAACGCCTCCCAGAAGATTGCGCAGTACCTCGGTGAGGCCCGGGCGAGCGAGGACGCTCTTCCTCGCGTCCTGCAGTCGCAGATCGCGATGACCCCGAGCGGCTCCTATCGGTCTGCCCTGGAGACCCATCTCGATGAGACCCGCCGGCATTCCGCGCGCCTCGGGGGCCGTCTGTCGGCACTGGACGGGGGTCGCACACCGCTTCAGGCTGTGGTTGGGTTCTGGGACGACATCGTCGGTCAGGGGCTCGCCCTCACCAAGACTCCGTTGGATCTGCTGCGTGGTACTGGCGGGGAGGAGAAGGTCCTCAAGAACGCCAAGGACGCCGCGGCCACCGAGGCTCTGGAGATCGCGACGTACACGGCGATCGAGCGCCTCGCGCGCGCAGTCGGCGACGACGAGACCGCGGATCTGGCCAAGAGCATCCTCGCCGACGAGGAGAAGATGCTGGCCCGCGTCATGCGCGAGATCCCCAAGTTGACCGACGCCGTCATCCGCGCTGAACTGAAGAACGATCCGTCCTACGACGTGACGAAGACCGGTGCCGCTGATGCCATCCGGGAGGCCGGGCAGGCAACTGCCACCGCAACCCGCAAGATCACCGCGACGACCAAGCGCACCGCTCGCAAAGCGCGCAAGGTACCGGGCGACGCTCAGGCCGAGGGTTTCAGGTCAAGGGGTGCGGTCGCCGGCGAGGAGGACCTGGCGATCGCGCAATATGACCGGCTCACTGCTGACGAGATCACCACCAAGCTGCCGAACCTGTCTCAGATCGATCTGGCGAAGATCGACTCCTATGAGCGCAAGAACCAGAATCGCACCACCGTGCTCAGCCGAATCACCTCGCTGCGCGGCGATGAGCCGTGGCCGGGATACGACGAGCTGACGGCATCCGAGGTGCAGGCAGTGCTCTCCGAGGGAGACGAGGAACGCGTCGAACAGGTCCGTGCCTACGAGCGGTTTCACAAGAACCGTGCCGGGGTCCTGAAGGCTGCCGAGCGCCAACTCGCCAACGCCTGAGCCCGAGGGGCCGCCTGCGGCGAAGGACTCAGAAGCTCGATCACGCGGGGACGCGCGTCACGATCTCGTCATGGCGCGCGCCTCCACAAGCCAGGATCATCGGTTGTATTCAGATGGCCCGCCATGTGGGACTTCGACCGTGGGCTTGTCATCCGCATCCGACGTATCGAGGCTAACCGCCGACCGTAAGGCGCGTCCCCCAGGGGTTGGGCAATGAGACCGCGGCGTTCGTCGGCGTGATCCTCTGGCGGCGAGCGGCGGTCTTGTCCAGGTCGCTCAAAGCAGCGGGGAAGGGAAGCGATCTCTGGGCGGAGCGGGGGCGACCTTAGGTCGTCCGTCGGGCTGTCCAGAGGGCTGCGAGTGCACGCCCGTATTGGCGACTGCGGGATCGTGGTCGCGCGCGCATCGGACTCATCGCGGCGGTCCGCGCGGTGGGGCTTTCGGAACCGTCCGTTCTGTGATGCGCGTCGTGTTGCGTCCGTCATCGTCTTCAATCCGGGTTGTGCCCGACGCGACCCTCGCGGCTGCCTGCGCCGCCAGGCGGTGCAGGCCGACCGGGTGACCGCGCTCTCGCCCGACGTCGTCTGCCTGCAGGAGGTCATCGCCCGGTCGGTGTCACCGTGGACCGAGCATCTGACCGGGGTGGGGCTGTGCGACGTCCGTGTGGCCGAGGTAGCGGCCGCCGGTGGCCGTGACCGGCCGTTGCTGACCCTCGTGGCGTCGCGATGGGAACAGGAGCCCGTGACGGTGGGAGGTGTCCCGTGGCCTGAGCGCGTCCTGGCGATGCGCCTGGGCGGCCTGGAGGTGGTCAACGTGCACTCTCCGATCAGTCCCAAGCCGGGGCTGGCCAAGGTCCTCACCCATGAGGCCGTGCACGCGCATCTGAGCGAGGGCCGTGGGCCGCGGCTGGTGTGCGGCGATCCCGGGTGTGTTTTGGATGACCTGCGGTTCGCCGAGCTTGCGTTTGAGACGGCCGATCGTGACGCGGACGGTGTTGGTGAACGGGTCGGTGTTCTCATCCCAGGCCTGCTCGAGCAGTCGTTCTGCGCTGAGCGCGCCGGGGCTGGCTTTGAGCAGCGCTTCGAGCACGGCGAACTCTTTGGCTGACAGGTCGAGCTGTCGGCCGTCTCGGGTGGCGGTGCGAGCGAGCGGATCGAGTTCGATTCCTGAGGCGGTGAGGGTGCGGTTTTGGGCGGTGGGTTTGCGTCGGGCGAGCGCGCGGATACGGAGCACGAGCTCTGCGAAGTGAAAGGGTTTGGGGAGGTAGTCGTCGGCGCCGAGCGCGAGCCCGGCGACCCGCTCGGCTGGGGAGCCGGCGGCGGTCAGCATCAGGATCATCGCGGGATCGTCTGAGCCGGTGATCGTGCGACAGAGCGCGTCGCCGTGCATGCCGGGGAGGTCGCGGTCCAGTACGACCACGTCGTAGGGGTTGAGGTTGAGTTTGGTTGCGCCGGCGAGTCCGTCGTAGGCGATGTCGACGGCCATTCCTTGGTCGCGCAGCCCCTCGGCGATCAGGTTCGCGAACTCCGGCTCGTCCTCGACGACCAGAACCCTCATGCGCGTACCGCGGTCGCGGTGGGCGTTGCAATGGCGGCTGGGAGCGTGATCTGCACGCGCAGGCCTCCTTGCGGGCGGGCGTGGAGCTCGAGCTTGCCGCCGTGCGCGTCGGCGACGGCTGCGACGATCGACAGGCCCAGTCCGTGACCGTTCTGTGACCCGGTGCGCTCGACCCCGAGGCGCCGGAACGGCTGGGCGAGCTGCGCGACGCTTTGCTCGTCGAGGATCGGCCCGCCGCTCTCGACGACCAGCCGCGCCGCTCGGTCAGTGGTCTCGCAGGCGATGTTGATGAACCCGTGCGGCTGGTTGTGGCGCACGCTGTTCTCGATCAAGTTCTCGACCATCCGCGCCAGCAGCGTCTCGCTGCCCGTAACGCCGACCGGGGCGAGGGTTGTGCGCACCTCGAGCTGCTGCTCCGCGATCTGGGCATGTCGCGCCGTGAGCGCGTCGGTCACGATCTGGTCGAGCGAGACGATCGTGCGGTCGGTGACTGTGCCGTGTTGCGCTCGCGCGAGTGCCAGAAAGCTCTCCAGTAGCGCCTCGGCGCGGTCGAGGTCCTTGCGCAGGCCCGCGTCGAGAGCCTGGGTCTGTGGCGGCACGCCCGTCGGGCTTGGCGACCGCGACGTCCAGCCGCGTGCGCATCATCGCCAACGGGGTACGCAACTCGTGCGAGGCGTTGGCCACGAACCGCCGCTGCGCCTCAAACGCCGCCTCCAGCCGCGTGAGCAGTTCGTCGATCGTGTCCGCCAGCTGCTTGAGCTCATCGCGCGGGCCCGAGAGCGCGAGCCGCTCGTGCAGGCTCTGCTCGGAGATCCTCCTCGTCCTGGCCGTGATCGTCCGCAGTGGCGAGAGCACCCGGCCGGCGACCACCCAGCCCAGCGCGACCGAAAGCACGGCCATCGCCACCAGCGCGATCGCCGACTCGATGAGCAGCTGGTGCAGATCAACGCGGTTCTGGTAGCGCAATGCGGCCGCGATCCGGCCGATCTCGATGGTGCGCTCACCTCGCCCCAGCCCAGCGAATGGATGACCAGAGACGACCCCCCCTGCAGGCCGGTGACGGGTGCTATGGCTGACGAGCAGGTAGGTGATCACCAGCAAACCGGCTCCGCAGAGCACGAACAGGACGCCGTAGAGCGCTGTGAGCCGCAGGCGCACGCTGCGTGCCGGCAGCCCACCCCGCTCAAACCTCTCAACCAGCCTGTCGGTCAACCGCATCTCCGTCCGAGGATGCCCGACAGCGGCTAACAACCGTGTAACGGCCTCCGTGGCGCTCGTGTTATGCGCGCTCCCGTACAACCCGATGCCGGCGTCCTCGCCACGCCGATCAGATCCACCGAGCCCCACAGGCGGAACCCGGCGACCACGACATGGACACGATGAGCAACCGACGACCGAGCCAAAACTCCAGACAACGACACCGGCGACCGACCGCATTGCTGACGATCGCAGTGGCAGCGGCTACCTGCACCATGGCGATCGCCGCCTGCGGATCATCGGGCAAGTCCACCGGCACGGGCGCCTCGGTCAACCCGCAGCTCGCGTTCGCTGTGTGCATGCGCTCCCATGGGGTGTCTAACTTCTCGGACCCGAGCGCAGGCGGCGCGATCAACATTCCCGACGCGCTAACGAACTCGCCTGCGTTCCAATCAGCCGCGCAAACGTGCCGCAGCAAGCTCCAGCCGGGCGGCGGCCCGCATGGCGGGATATCGGAGAGCACGAGGCTGAGCCTGCTCCACCACGCGGAGTGCATGCGCGCGCACGGCGTCCCCAACTACCCCGACCCGAACATCCCCAGCCACGGCCCGTTCATCTTTGGACCGCCACCCGGCATCAATACAAACGCCCCTGCGTTCCAACGGGCGGCAAGCGCGTGCGGGGGCCCATGACCGCAGCGTCGCTCGCGGTGCGGCGCGGCCGAGCGCCACGACACCATTCGCCGCGCTGCCAGGCGGTCGCCGAAGCTGCCGCACCCAGCCCGTCCAACGACCTACGGAGATGTTCATCACGATGACCACGAGCGACATGCCACGCACGACTCGACGGCGATTCATCCAGGCCGCCGCTGCCGCCGGGCTCGGAGCCGCTTCGGTCTCGGGCTTGTCGGCAACCGCCGCTGGCGGTAGCGAAGCGCCGAGCGACCGCCAGCGGGCTCGCCGACGCGGTCCTGGAAGCGTTCAACACCCACCGGCTGGTCGGCCTCGGCGAGATCCACGACCTGCAAACCCACGGCGACGCGCTGACCCTGCTGCTGTCCGACCCGCGGCTGCCCGGAGTGGTCGACGACATCGTCGTGGAGTTCGGAAACGCTCTCTACCAGCACACGATCGACCGGTTCATCGCCGGCCAGCCCGTCGCCGACGCCGACCTGCGCCGGGTATGGCGCAACACCGTCGTGTCGCCGCTTGAGACCTGGGATGAGCCGATGTATGAGCAGGTCTACCGGACGATCAGGGCCGCCAACTGGGCGCTGCCTGCCCACCAGCGGATGCGTGTGCTGCTTGGCGACGCGCCGATCGACTGGTCCAAGATCACAAACCAATGTGAGTGGCTGCCCATCTTCCAGACCCGCGACCAGCACTTCGTGTCGGTCGTGAAAAAGCACGTGGTGGCGAAGGGGCGCCGGGCGCTGCTGCTGAAGGGACTGGACGCCTTCGTACGTCCGATGGCGATCGAGCAGGTGACCGGCGAGCGGGTGTACGCGATCGTCGATCTCGCGTTCGCGGCCTCAGATCCCGGCGGCGTGGGCCGACAGCTCGCCGAGTACCCTCGCTTCACGGTGATCCCGGCCGCCGGCACCTGGCTGGGCTCAGCCGACGCGGGGCTGCTGTTCGGCGATGTCGGGCCCCCTGGCCCCGGTGGGAAGGCTGTTCCGCGAAGACGATGCCGTAACGGCAAGCCGTACGGCAAGCCGGTCAAACCTCGGGGCGGGAACAACAACGCGGGCAGCAGCCCCAACTGCGGCAAGCCCGTCAAAACGCTCGTCGATGCCGGCCTGTACCTCGGCCCGCCAGGAGAGCTGACGGCGTCCTGGCCGAACCCGGCCATCTACCACGACCCGACCTATTGGAAAGAACTACAGCGGCGCAACACCATCGGCCTCTCGGTGGACCTGGAGTGGTGGCGGCAGAAACACCCCCAGGCGAACGTGAACTGGTGGAAGCCACTCACATGCGCCAAGAAACCGGCCAGGCACTGACTGATTGCAGACGCAAAGACCCACGCGAGAGTCGATAGATACCAATGCTCCGCGCGAACGGGGAACGCAGGTCCCGACTCCTCAGCCGCGAGGTCGCGTCCCCGGCGTTCTGCTACGAGCAGTCCGGGACGAAGCGATGGATTGGTCCGCAGCAGTGAGCGCAGACCACGGATGCGCGACGCGCGTCCCGAGCGCCAGCGGTGTATGAATCAGTCGGCTGCTGTGCCGGCCCAACGACGACCAGTTGCAGGACGCTGCTGCGCGGCGACCGCTGCTTTTGACGCTTCGAGCTTTTCGAGCAACGACGTCAGCGTCCGGACGTCTTCGCGCTCCCAGTCTGCGACGAAGGAGGCGAATCGATCGAGTCCTTCTTCGGTGAGGCGTGCTTGTTCCTCGACGCCTGCCGACGTGAGGGTAACTCGGCACGAGCGTCGGTCGGCCGGATCGGCCGTGACCCGCACGAGGCCGACGCTCTCGAGTTCTCGAACCTGTCGAGTCACCTGGGAAGGATGGACGTCCTGCGCGGCGGCGATCTCGGTGGGACGAATACCCGGAGTGCCAGAGACGACCTGCAGGAGACTTAGCGTGCTCGCACCCTTCTTCTGACGCCGCGCTCGATCGAGCGCGGCGTTTGTCACGAACAGCGCGGCAACCATCGAGCGGACATCATCCCTACTTGCTTTCATCTCCAATCGGAGTATAGTTGATAGACGCAATCAATTTCCCTGGGCTGGAGCGGGCTATGAATCAGATCGAGAAAGTAATGACCAAGAGGAGCACAGAGTTCAAACTCGCGCTAGCTGTCGCTGCGCTGATCGTCGTGCTCTTGGCGACGGGCGCGTCTGTCGGGTCGGTGTGGCCGATCCCCGTAATCGTGTTCGTCCTCTGGGTCGCCTTGCACCGAGGCCTGCGTTACCGCTATCGCCACCACGTGTCCTAGAAGCAGACCCCAGCAGCATGCGCGAGTCGCCGATGCCCCGCCCGAACCCGACCAACAACAGGATCAGTGCGGTTTGCTCACCAACCGGCGCGAGGATCGCCACGAGGACTGGAAGCAACATCGCGGTGACGACCCCGGCGAACCGAAGCCAGAACCTGGACCGGCGACACAGCGGGCAACTAAGCACGCCATAGAGAACCGTGAACGGGATGGCCTCCACGAAGAGCACCATCACCACGGCCTTCATCCCGCAACGCTACCACCGACACAGACTCCACCGCGAGCGTGCCTGGGGATGATTCGACACTGTGGACGGACCGCTGCTTGGGGTTTAAGCGGCGGCGCGCACGATCGCTTCCACAGTCCGCGATCGCCTCGGCGCCATCTCGAATCGTCCCGAGATCAGGCTCTGCTTCGCATCAGGCGTGAGCTGGACCAGAAGTGCCTGCTCGGTGGCCGCGTAGGCGACCAAGGGGAAGGCTATTGGTGTAGGTGTTGGGCGGCGGGCGGTGTTGTCAGTCGAGGGTGATGATGACCTTGCCGTTGGCGCGGCCTTGCTCGACGTATGCGAGCGCGTCGAGGGTTTGGTCGAATGGGAATGTCTTGTCGATGAGCGGGCGCAGGTGGCCGGTGTCGTAGAGGGTGGCCAGTTCGCCCAGCTGCCCGCCGTTGGCTTGCATGAACCGGCGTGCACATCCAAGCCGACCCAAGTGCGAACCTTGGTCACGGTCGGTTCCTCCCTATGCGGTTGTGGGCGCCGCGCGGGGTGCCACCCGCACGGCTACACATCACCCCACGAACGCCTCGTGGGGGGACCGGCCAATATCTACAACTCAGGCCGGACGACAACCTCCATACGGTCTGAGATGGACGCGCGTGTCAAGGGGCCGCTGAAATTTGTTGTCGTTGACGTTGTTCATGGTGGTGGTTGGTGGGGCCGGGCGGCGGGTGCGAGCGCAACGACGACTGTCACTCTGAGATGCGCGGGTCGGGACCGCAGGACAGTGTCCGGTCGTGAGCTGCCTCGTACTAGCGTCGCGAGTCGAAATCGCATAGACCACAGCGAGGATCCTCCGGGCGGGTCGCACCGCGCCGCCCGGCCCCACCACAGGGGGGAAGCGGAACTCCGGGGTGTTAGGCGGTGGCCTCCTGGAGCTGGTCGGCGGTGGACGGGGACGGTGCGGCGGTGTCGGTGATGCGGAGTGGCTGGTTGGTCATAGCGGCCCACAGGAACCCGACCAGCTCGCGGGCGACCGCGACGTTCGCGACCGTCGAGCGTTTCCCGTGGTCGGTGAGGTGCCGGTGGCGGTGATAGAGCCGGACTTGGGCTTGCCACGCGCGCTCGTCCGGCGGCGGACCGTTCTTCGGCAGGCGAGGATCGTGGCGGTAGTGCCAAGCTGCCTCGATCAGCAGCCGGCGAGCGTGCTTGTTCCCGGCGAGCGTGATGTGCCCGCGATGCTGCTGATCATCGGAGGAGTACTCGCTCGGGATGATCCCCAGCCATGCTGCGAGCTCGCGAGGGTGCGCGAAGCGGGCGAAGTCGCCGATCTCGGCGATCAGTCCGAGCGCGGTGATCGTCGCGATCCCACGGAACCGGGTCAGGATCTGCACCTGGGCGCCCCACCGCTCGCTGCCGGCGATCTCCGCCAGCCTGGCGTCGAGCGTGTCGAGCTGACGCTCGATCCCGTCGACGTGGATCAGCAACTGCTCGAGCGCCTCTTGGGCGAGGGGATCGTCGAGGCGTTGGCGGGCGAGCCACGCGCGGTGCAGCTTCGTCCACGCGGTCTTGCCCTCGCGGAAGATCCGTCCGTGGCGCAGCAGCTGCTTGAGTACCCGGTTCCGGGCCGCCAGCCGCACGCCACGCAGATCATCACGCGCTCTGAGCAGATCACGGAGCCCCTCGAGCTCTGGCGTCGGCGGATGCACGAACCGCAACATCCCCGCGCGATACAGCGAGACGAGCTTCTTCGCGTCCCGACGGTCGGTCTTCACGCGATCGCCAGCACGGACCGGGATCAGCGACGGCGCGACGACATCGCACGCCACCCCGATCCTGGTCAGCAGCCGCCACAGCGCGAACCCGCCGGGCCCAGCCTCATAACAGACCGACAAGCCGGCCGGGCCGCCCTGCTTGTCGATGAACCGGCGGATCGCCTTCTCGGTCGTCTCGATCCGGCAGACCTCCGGCTTGCCGCCGTCCGGCGGCAGCACCGCGGTGACGATCGAGAACTTGTGCTGATCAAACGAGATCCACCGGCGCACTTGGCCCGGGTGCAGGCACGGGGTAACGTCAGGCATGGCTGGTCCTCCACGGTCGCATGCGGCTCTGGCCTTGCTCGGCCCTCAACAACCGCGCATTGTCCAACCCGCGAAAGATGCGACGCACGAGGACCAGCCTTATGCGTCCATACTGACTAGTAGAGGATCGGCTAGCACCCGGACGGATGCTCGGTCCCGCGCAAACCGAGACAGTTGGCGCCGGCGCCAAGATGCCGGTCCGAAACAAACGCAGGGCCGGGCGTGGCCGTGTCGAGGACAGCCGCTCCACGCCTGCGGCGGCGCCGACGTGGCGACTGGTTCGCTGGTCGACCAGGACCGCCAGCAGGTCCACCGCCGGACGACGCGGTTTCGCGTGCCGTCCTGTGTGTGGTCTCAGGGTGCCGGGATCCGGGCCGTGCCGCCGAGCGCTCGTAGCGAGAGCATGCTCGCGCGAGCGGGCCGGCTGATGTAACACCTGCCGGGAAACTCAGCAACTAGTAGATATGAGTGCAGCAACCGGCGCGGAGGTCACGATGCGAGACGGCTCGAGTGGCTCGGCGCTCGGCGAGTTTGAGCGGATCTACCGCGCCAACGTCAGTGTCGTGACGTCCTACTTCGCCCGGCGTTGCACCGATCCGCAGACGGTCGCCGATCTGACGTCTGAGACGATCGTGCGCGCAGCCGCGGGGTTTGGCGGCTTTGATCGCGGCCGAGGCACCGCGCGCGCGTGGCTATTGGGGATCGCCGGGCACGTCTACGCCCAGTACTGCGCGCGCACGTCCAATGGCCGGGATGCGACCGCGAGGCTGGCTGGGCTCGCCGAGCTTCCGGCTGATGAGATCGATGAGCTGACCGACAGGATCGACGCGGAACGCGCCGCTCGAGCGCTGCTCGAGCGCTGCGCCGAGCTGTCGGCGGTCGAGCGAGCGGCGGTCGAGCTGGTCGACCTGGACGGCTTGACTCCGAAGGAGGCCGCGGCGGCGCTCGGCGTCCCGCGGGGAGTGCTGCGCGTGCGCTTATCGCGCGCGCGGGCGCGACTGAGAAAGGAGCACCACAGCGATGAGTAAGTTCGAGGATCACCTCTGGCGAGAGTTCGTGCGCGAGCACGGGAATGCGCTGGCCCAGATGAGCACCCCGACGGCCAAGCGCAGGCGGCCGCGAGCGCGGCTGGTCGTCGGCACCAGCCTCGGCCTGGCGGGCGTTGGCGCGGCGGTGGCGATCGTGCTCGGCGCGGCGAGCACCTCGCCGGCGTTCGCGGTGACCCGCAACCATGACGGCACGGTCACGATCTCGATCGAGCGCGCCAGCGGCATCGCTGGGGCGAACGCAAGGCTCCACCAGCTTGGGATCAAGGCAAGCGTGATGCCCCGGGCGCCGCTTAACTGCACGCCCACCATCTCGCATCCCCCGGGAACGCAGTCAACCTCGGCGCCGTCGCAAGACACGCGCGAGATCGCGAACGCCCACTGGACCATCAACCCGCGCCAGATACCCAAGGACTCGACACTGGCGCTCACGCCGCCCCCTACACCGCCCGACCAAAACAGCGGCAACGGGCGGCTCGGACGGCCAGTACTGGGAATGCGGAACGGAAGGTCCGGAACCCGGCATCAGCCCTCCCCCCAATCCCCCGTCCGGCAACAACGGTAACGGCGATACGAGCACCAGCAGCTGACTCGCGGCCAGCTGGACGGCGAACGTCGACGGGCGGCCCGAGCCCACCACCCAGATCATCACGCCGGCGCTCGTCGCGACCCGGTCGCCACCGCGCCCATCAAGGAGCTCTCGAGATGCAACTCCACAGAGTCCCGATCGGCCCACCGACCGCGCTCGCCGCCACAGGCTGCGCGGTCGCGCTCGTCGCCTGCGGCAGCTCGGGCTCAACGCCAAACGCGTCCACCGATCGTTCGCCGGCCGCGCTCCCGCGGTGCATGCGGGCGAACGTTGTCTCCGGGTTCCCCGACCCGAAGGCGGGGCCGAACGGGGCCATCGGCTTGAGCCTCATGGTCGAAAGCCCTGACTCGCTCACGGCCGGCGGGATCTCGTTCGCGGGTCCGGCGGTGCAGGCAGCCGAGAAGGCGTGCAAAGCATATCTGCCGCCCGCGGACGGACCGCCAGCGAAGGTCCAGGCTCAACAACTACGCCACGAGCTGACGCTCGCTCGCTGCATGCGCGACCGCGGAGTACCGAACTTCCCCGACCCGTCCTCCTCCTCCCGCGGCGAGGTTGGACTGCCGGCAGGCCTCGACCCGCAATCGCCTGCGTTCCGAAGCGCCGCGCGCGAATGCGGTGCCGGCGACAGCGGCACCGTCGAAACCGGAGGCTAAGCACACATGTTGACCTCCGCCACCAACCCCCTCTACCAACCAGAAGGATGCTACATCGCCTACGCCGCTCACGAGATGCGCGGCGAGATCAGCCTCCAGCTCGCGCTCGCCGAGGCCACGCTGGCCGACCCCGACGCAGACATGACCGCTCTGCGGCAGATGGGCATGGATGTGGTCGCCGCCTGCGAGCGGCAAGAACGGTTGCTCGAGGCGCTGCTCACCCTCACCCGGAGCGAATACGGACAGCTGCGGCGCGAGCCCATCGACCTCGCCGGCACCGCCGCCGAAGTCCTGCGCGCGCACGATCATCGCGAGGGGCACCACGGCGCTCGAGCCCGCCCGAACAACCGGCGACCCACTGCTGGTCGAACGCCTCGTCGCGAACCTGATAGACAACGCCGTCCGTCACAACATGCCAGGAGGCCGGTTCGACGTCGCCACCTACACCGCCGCTGGCCACGCCGCCTTCACGATCGCGAACACCGGACCCGTGATCCCGACCGGCGAGCTCACCCGCCTCTTCCAACCCTTCCAGCGACGCAGCTCTCACGAAGGCTCCTCTGCCGACGGGGTCGGGCTCGGGCACGCGATCATCCAAGCGATCGCCAACGCCCACGACGCCACGGTCAACGCAAAAGCCCGAACCGGCGGCGGCCTCAGAATCGAGATCGGCTTCCCAGCCGCCGCGTGGCCGAAACCGCTCGTCGCGCAGAACTGATGCAGCGACGCCCGTCCTCGCCGCGATCCCCAGCGGAGAGATCGGATTGCTCGGAGCTAGCCAGACCGCGTCAGGTCAAGTCACGCTGCTGTTCGGCGACACGACCCCGCCAGCCCCATCCTGTCTCAACAGCGCGGCCTTCAACCGCTCCCAGGCAGGCGACACTTCAACACGAGGCACCCCATGACTGAACGATCCGGCGACCACCGCCAACGCGTCACGCTTCCACAAGACCCGCCACGCGAACGTCACAGGGCGCCAAGGGCTCATCCAGCCGCCGCCCGCTGACGTGGCGCAAGGAGCGCTGGTTCACCGACAACCACCCCCGCACCGATTACCGCCCGACCGCGGCTTGCCGCGCGTCGGGCGCGACCGTGTGGGAGCGGTAGGACCGGCGCTGACTGTCAGCCAGCCGAGCACTAACCACACCTCAAGCGCCGCACCCGCTGTCCCCCTCAGCCGAACTGAGCAACCAAGCTGGATAACGCCTTCCGCAAAGGGTCTACCGCATCAGTGCGCCGTACCCGTGAAATATGCAGACCAGGGCTGACTCCACCCACAGCTCAACGACCCGCTCGTCGCCACCTGCGGGTCTGGCCGCCGCGCCTACCGCCCAAGGGTCGGGTCCTTCAATGAGGGCGCCCTGCTTTTCACCCACCGCGGGTACGACCAGCTCGTCGACTCGGAGCCGATCAGCGGCCTCGCTTTCGTGTGGCGAGAGATCTCTCGGCTCAGATCGGACCGGCCCTGCATCTCGCCAATACCGCGTCTACGGTGCTCAAGTCGCACCTAGGCACGCGGACCAACGGAGAGCCCGCACTCGGAGCCCTGGTTTCGGCGACAAGCGCGCCTCCGAATCGGCTGGCTGGCGCGATCGCATTTTGTCTGCTCGTCGACACCGAAGCGGGCCAGTCCTATGCCACGATCTGGATCGTCATCGCACCCCTTCTGGCCCGAGGGGTCCCAAGGCATTGGCCCACCCATCTCTGTGCCCGATAACGGCCGTTATGGGGCGGCCCAACGGGCGTCCGGCCCGTTCCGCTGGGCTTCCATCTTCGACGCCGCATGGCGGGCCACATCCGCAGGATATGGAGCTTCCGCTTCGCCTCTCGCGCGCTCAAGACTCGAATTAGGGGGTCGGTTCGATCACCGCCGCTCACGCTGACGGAGCAGGCGAGGTCGGACGGTGCAGATCGGCTCGGAAGCGCGCTTCCACGCGAAGGCACACGTGACACGGGCTCGGACCCGCCGTCTGGCATTGGCCGCTCGGCCTGGGCAGCTTGCGACGGGGCGCACCATCTCGGGACTACCGCAGGTGCGTGGGAGCAGAAGCGGTCAGCTCTGCGCCGATCGCTTGCCGTGCGTCACGACGGGTAAGCGTACCTGCGTATGGAGAACTCGTCACCGCCTGCGGGCGAGAAACTGCACTCCGAGCTGAGCCTCGTCGATGCCGCGGCGTTCTCGGTGGGGCTGATCGGGCCGGTCGGCGCGATCGGCCTGCTCGGCACGGGTGCCGCGCTGATCATCGGCCGGGCGGTGACGTTGTCGTTCGTGTTTGCCGTTATCGGCGTCGCGCTCGTCGCGTACTGCTTCGTCAAGCTGTCGCAGCACATCAGTCATACGGGTTCGGTGTACGCGCTCGTCGGGGTCACGCTCGGGCCGCGCGCGGGATTCTTCGCCGGCTGGGCGCTGATGGGGGCCTACACCGCGATCGGCTGCGGCTCGACGATCGAGATCGGGCTGTTCGGCCAGCAGTTCATCAACAACACCTTTGACGCGCACATTTCGCAGTGGTGGTGGCTGGCGCTGATCGGGTTGGCGGGCGTGCTCGCGATCTGCTTTAGCGAGATCCGGTTCATCACGCGCGCGCTGCTGACCTCGGAGGTGATCGGTGCGGTCCTCGTGACGGTGCTGAGCGTCGTGATTCTCGCCACGGTGATCTTCAGCCACGGGCCCCAGGGCCAGACGTTCACGATCGACTTCCTGGTGCCGCCGCCCGGCTCGGGCATATCGACGATCGCCAAGGCGGCGGTCTACGGGTTCCTCGCGTTCGCGGGGTTTGAGGGGGCGGCGGCGCTCGGCGAGGAGACGTCGAGCCCCAAGACCGAGATCCCGCGGGCGATCAAGACGGCGGTCGTCGTGGTCGGGGCGTTCTACCTGCTGACGGCGGCGTCGCAGTCGCTCGGGTACGGCGCGACCGCGGCCGGTGCCGCCAAGTATGGGGCCGGCCTGCCGTTCACCGACCTCGGGCAGGGTTACATCGGCGAGTGGTACGGCGACATCCTGAACTTCATGGCGACCGTCAGCCTGTTCGCGATCTCACTCGGCGTCGCCAGCGGCGCCGCGCGGATCCTGTACGCGCAGGCGCGCGACGCGACCGGGACCCGCACCGGTCTGGCCGGGCTTTCCAAGCACGGCGCGCCCGCCGTAGCGCTGGTCGTCGTGATTACGGTGATCGCCGTCAACCTGATCGTCCAGCAGCTGGTCGGTGAGTCGGTCGAGGACGCCACGTTCTCGGCCCTGCAGGTCGGCACCGTGCTGATCCTTGTCGCCTACGTGATGGCGACGATCGGCGCGATCCGCTACCTGTTTCTCGACGGCGAGCGCAGAGCGCCGGCGTGGCAGATCGTGGTCCCGCTGCTCGGCGGCGCGTTCGTCTGTTACACGCTCTACCGCAACGTGTTCATCGGGCAGGTGGGTTCTCTGCACAACACGCCGTACTTCGAGGTCGTCTATCTGGTGATCGGGCTGCTGGTGGTCTGCGTGGCCCCTGGTCTCGCCGGGCGCGTGAGGGCGGGGCTAGCGGCGGGAATGGCGCCATGACGCGCGTCTGTTGCCAGCAGCTGGATCCGGTCGTCGGCGATCTGGACGGCAACCGCGAGCTGGCGCTGGCGGCGATCGCGGGGGCGGTCGAGCAGGGCGCCGATGTGATCGTGCTGCCGGAGCTGACCACGAGCGGGTATATGTTCGAGTCGGCCGAGGAGGCCGCCTCGGTGGCGCTCGACCCCGACCACGAGATCCTGCGCGAGTGGGGGGCGGCGGCGAGCGCGAACGCCGTGATCGTCGCCGGCGGCTTCGCCGAGCGCGGCGAGGACGGCCGAACGTACAACAGCGCCGCGGTGTTCGACCCGACGGGCCTGCGCGCGGTCTACCGCAAGCTGCACCTGTGGGATCGCGAGAAGCTGTGGTTCGCGCCCGGGGAGCTGCCGCCCCCGGTGATCGACACGGCGGTCGGCAAGCTGTCGGTGATCGTCTGCTACGACATCGAGTTCTTCGAGCTGACGCGGATGGTGGCGCTGGCGGGCACGCAGCTGCTGGTGGTTCCGACCAACTGGCCGCTGATGGAGCGCCCTGATGGAGAGCGGCCGGCGGAGGTCGTGATCGCGATGGCGACCGCGCGCGGGAACCGGATGGCCGTCGCGTGCGCGGACCGGACGGGGGTCGAGCGCGACCAGCCGTGGACTGGCTGCAGCACGATCATCGGCGCCGACGGGTGGGTCGCGGCCGAGAAGGCGGGCGCCGATGCGCTCACGCTCGGACCGGTGACCGCCGATCTCGATCTCAAGCTTGCCCTTGACAAGCGCTACACCGAGCTCGCTGACGTGTTCGCGGATCGTCGGCCGTCGCTGTACGGAGCGCTCGCTGAGTAGATGCCCCCCAGGTTCCTCAAGCGACCGGCGGTCCAGGCCGCCGGGAGCGGCCCGGACCCGGCGGTCTCGGCTCGCGTTTCGGAGATCCTCGGCGAGATCGACCGCCACGGGATCGACGCGGTGCGCCGCTATTCGGCCGAGCTCGACGACTGGGACCCCGCCGGCGGCTTCGAAGTCACCGCCGCCGAGATTGAGCGCGCGTCCGCGGAGCTGCCCGAGTCGCTGCGCGCGAGCATCGCGTTCGCCCAGGAGCAGATCCGCGGCTTCGCCGAGCTGCAGCGGGCGACGGTGACCGAGTTCGAGGCCGAGACGCTGCCGGGCGTGTTTCTCGGCCAGCGTCAGGTGCCGGTCTCGGTGGTCGGGGCCTAATGGCAGGCCCTGGCAGGCCTGTCGGTGGCCGGCCGCCGCGCCGCGGGACGTTCAGCCGATCGTGATCGTCGCTCGGCGCGTTGACCAGTGTCGGCTGTGGTGGGCGCGCACGGTGAGCGTGTAGCGTCCGTGTTCGAGCGCCCGCTGCTCGGTCAGCAGCAGGAGCGAGCGCCCGTCGCCAATCGGCAGGCTTGTGCCGGTGGCGTACACGACGCGCCCGCGCGCGATCGTCGCGCGGGCGCTCGCGCCGGTGACGGTGAACTTCACGGTGCCCGACACGAGCTTGCCGGTGCACGTCTGCACCTTCTTCTTCACCTTGCGCTTCTTGCCGTTGACCTTCTTGGTGACAGTCTTGGTGGCGTTCTTGCAGGTGACCAGCTCTATCTTGCCGGCCGAGCCCGCGGGCCCAGTCGCTCCCGTCGCTCCGGTCGCCCCGGTCGCTCCGGTCGCTCCGGTCGCCCCGGTCGCCCCGGTCGACACAGGGTTCGGACCGACGCCGGTGCCGCTCAGCCCGATTATAGACACCGGTCGCTGGTTGGAGAGCACGAACAGCGAAGCGTCTTTGACACCGAGCGCGACTGGGATGAAGCCGACGGTGACCTGACACGCCGCGCCGGAAGCAAGCTGCTGGCCAGAGCAGCCATCGGACATCGGGAACACCTGCGGGGAGCCGGAGGCAATGAACAGCTCCTGGAATTGAAGCGGGGCATCGCCGATGTTCGTCAGCGTGAAGGTTTGGGAAGTCGAGGAGCCAAGCGGGATGTTCCCGAAGATCGCCTGTTGAGGACTCACACTCAAAGCGGGACCATTCAGACCGACCCCCGACAGCGATACGAATAGAGGGCTCACGGTGCCGTCGTTGTCGATCTCGAGCTGGGCCTGCTTTGACCCGGCTGCGGATGGCTGAAATTGGATGAAGATCTGACAGGTCGAGTTCGAACTCAGCGTGAAGCCTTGGCAGCCGTTGCCCTGGACGGTGAAGGACGAGGCGTCGGGGCCGTTGATTTGAACGTTGGTCACGCGCACGCCGAAATCCCGGCCTGTGGCCACAGTCACGCTCAGTTGCTGCGAGCCGCCACCGTTGTTGTTATTCGGGACGACCTGCGATCCGAAGTCCAGCGAACCCTGGTCGACCGACAGCGTGCCGGAGAAACCAGATCCTGTCAGCGGGACGTCCACAGTGCCCGTGCTGTCCGTGAGCTCCAGCGTCGCGATCTTGGGACCGGGGCTGGAGAGGGGGCCGAACAGGACGTCCACATGGCAGCTGTCGCCCGGCGCGATCGTCACACCGCTGCAGAGATCTTGCCCCGTCTGGATCAAGAAGCTCGAGGTGTCACCGAGAATGGTCACCGAGTCCACCGTCGTTGGTGATCCAGAGCCGTTGAAAAAATTCTCCTGCATCCCCTGCTGGAAATGCATGTCCACCCCACCGAAGTTCTCGGCTGTAGGCGAAGGAGAAAGCACAGAAACCGCGAGCGCCGAGCCAGCGCTAAGCAGTGTCCCGGCGACCACGAGTCCACAGACTAAGAACCCGACCATCACCCGCCGGACCGCACCGAAAGACCGCGACTCTTTCTCCGTCACCTGGTCCGTCGCCGACGCTTGGAAATGCTCACGGAAGCACCCTACCGGCATCTCCTCCGCTGTGAGGCTGCTTAGTCGAATTTGCAGCGTCTACATACTCAGCCCCCGCTCGCAGGTCCCTTCCAGCGGCCGTCCCGAAGGCCGCGGAAAGACGCCGCCAGGACGACGGCCAATCGTTGATCTGACGCCGCTGCGCTCCCGCTTTACGAGCCTTCGGACAGTCCCCCGAGTCGCCCCGTGTTGAGGAGCACGGGTACCGGCCGAGCGATTGGCGGCGAGGCCGCCGCTCAGCCACGGTCAGCGGTAGTGCCGGCGTCGCCTGGTGGCGCTCCGGACGACGTCCGCAACTCTCGGAGCAGAGGTCCGGTGGCCGCCGCGATGCTCGAAAATCGATCCGTAGGGAGAGCGTGCCGCGCCTGTTTCGACGTCTCCTACCGGCAGCGAGCAGTCGTCGACGCTAGCTGAGGATTTGCGGAAGCCGGCAAGCACGCCCACGCCAACCCGAGCCCTTCGGATTGGCCCGGCGGAGCGACAGTCGTCGGACGTGCCGGTCGTAACGCCAGCAGCCGCGCCCGCATGGCATCGGAGGAATGCTGCTTCGCCACAGCGATGCGCGGCACCGGATCGCCGTTAGCCACGCTCGCGTCGACCGCAGGCACAAACAGCAGCAATGTCGGCGCCGTCGACAGACTGCCGGTGCTGGTGCAAACGAGCAGTTTCCGCGGACCCTGGACGGCTCGACGCGACTGAGCCGGAAGCAAGCCGGCGAGGCCGGGGGTTCGGGGCCGAACCTGGGTCGGTCGAGGCGCCGAGCGGCGCGATCCAGCCGCTCACCGGACCGCTCTGCCCGTGCGGCGCGCGAGCTGGAGCTCGCGCACGGTGCCGTGCGCGACTACGAGCTCCTCGCGAAGTCGCGCGTTCTCTTCACGCAGCCGCTCGTTGTCATCAAGCGCTGCCCGCAAACGCGTCCTGATCGACGCGTCGCTGGCGCGCTCCTCGACGACCGTCCGCGAGACGGTTGTGCGTTGCTCGCCGCGGAGCTTGTCGATGTCCTCGCGCAGCTCCGGGGTGGTGTGGAGGAACTGGCGGCTGGCGTTCGCGATCGCGGCGACCGCAGCGAAGTTCACCTCGGTGCCGTGGCGGCTCAGCTCGCGGACAGCCCGGCGAGCGCGGGCGGTAGCGTCGACGGACCGGTGCGCTGCGGCTTCTCGGATCGCGTCGGTGCGCTCGATGCTCACGACGACGGCCGGCGTGGGGATATGGCTGAACGCCTTGACATGCCTATGGCCATTTGGTGATATCTGACCTCTGGCGTTGGATTGTGTGCACTTCGCGGCCCCATGGGAGCACCACCCATGAGGAAACCGATTCGCGGTCTGCTGGCCGCGTTCACCGGAGCGCTTCTGCTCTCCATGGGGATAGCCGCGACCGGAGGGCCGGCGGCCCACGCCGAGGACAACGGCGTCGGCGCGAAGCCCGCACTGGGCTGGAGCAGTTGGAGCTTCATCCGCCAACACCCCACAGCGGCCAACATCGAGGCGCAGGCGAAGGCGATGAAGGACAGCGGGCTGACCGAGTCCGGCTTCATCTACGTCAACGTGGACGACTTCTGGTACCAGTGCCCCGGCAGCCAGGGACCGGACGTCGACCAGTACGGCCGTTGGGTCACCGACTCCACCAAGTTCCCGCCGAAGGGCACCGAGAACGGCATCCAGGTCGTCGCCGACTACGTACACTCGCTCGGCCTGAAGTTCGGGCTCTACGTCACCCCGGGCATCTCCCAGCAGGCGGTCGCGCATAACACCGCGATCGAGGGTACGTCGTACCACGCGGACGACATCGCGACCGCGACACCCGAGCAGAACTACAACTGCGGTGGCATGGTGGGCATCGACTACACCAAGCCAGGCGCGCAGGACTTCGTGAACTCCTGGGCCGACCAGTTCGCCGGCTGGAACATCGACTACTTGAAGATCGACGGCGTCGGCACACCCGACGTCGCCGACGTACAGGCGTGGTCGGACGCCCTGAAGCAGTCCGGCCGTCCCATCCACCTGGAGCTGTCCAACAGCCTCGACATCAACAACGCGGCGACCTGGGCGAAGCTGTCCAACGGATGGCGCACCGGCGGTGACATCGAGTGCTACTGCGGCGCCAACGGCAGCAGCTACCCGCTGACCCAGTGGTCCTCCCTCACCTCCCGCTTCGACCAGGCCGCCGACTGGGCGCCCTACGGCGGCCCCGGCGCCTTCAACGACTACGACTCGCTGGAGATCGGCAACGGCTCCGACGACGGCCTGACGCCCGACGAGCGCATGACGCAGATGAGCCTGTGGTCGCTGGCCGCCTCACCGCTGATTCTCGGCACCGACCTGACCCACCTCGACCCGACCGACCTCGGCATGCTGAAGAACACCGATGTCCTGTCGGTCGACCAGGACGCCATCGACGCCAAGCGGATCTCCTCGGACACCGGCTCGCAGGTGTTCAGCAAGACCGAGAAGAACGGCGATGCGATCGTCGGCCTGTTCAACACCAGTTCAGCCCCCCGGGCGGTCTCCACCACCGCCGCCGCGCTGGGTCTGCCCTCGGCTCGCGACTACTCCCTGCAGAACCTGTGGAGCCACAAGGGGACCGAGTCGACCGGCGCCATCGCGGCAGACGTTCCGTCGCACGGCGTGGCGCTGTACCGCGTGCACGCCTCCGACCACGTCATCGGGCGCGTCAACCCCGATGTCGCGCTGTCGCTCAAGTGGGCCCCCGCCGCTGAGGACAGCACCCAGCGCACGGTCACCGAGACCCTGTCCGACAACGGGTCGACCCCCATCACCGACGTCCGCCTCAAGCTCACCGGGCCGTCCGGCGTGACGGTCGCCACCAGCTCCCCGACCTGGGTCAAGGTGGTCAGGGCCGGACGCGCGGCACAGGCCGTCTTCAAGGTCGCCATCCCACCGGCCGCCACGCTGTTCACGACTACGGCGTTCAGCGCGTCGGCGACCTACCGGTACGCGTCAGGCGCCGCGTCCACGCTGTCGGTCGGCGACTCCATCACCGTCAACCACCCGGTCCAGGCGCCGTACAAGACGTTCGCCTCGACCACGGCGGAATTCAGCCAGTCCGGCACCCAACTGGGCATCCGGGCCCAGGGCGCCGACCTGTACAACGCCATCAACGAGTACGGCTCGATCTACCTGCCCGGCGCCGAGCACGACGGCTCCACGACCACGGTGAAGATCAACTCCCAGGCGGACACGGACGTCTGGGCGAAGGCCGGCATCATGGTCCGCAACGACATCACCCAGTCCGACACCTCGGGCGGCTACCTGGCCCTGGTGGAGACCCCCGCCCACGGCTACCTCCTGGACTGGGACAGCGACGGCAACGGCACGCTGGACTCCCAGGACTCGACCGGCACGGCCACCTATCCGTCCTGGCTGAAGCTGGTGCGCGACGGCACCGACTACAGCGGCTACTACTCCACGGACGGCACCACCTGGAACCTCGTCGGCACCGTCAGCGTCCCGTCGGCGGCGGCCACCCAGGACGTCGGCCTCACCGCCACCTCGCACGCTCCGGGTACCACCGGTGAGGTCGACTTCGACAACCTCACCACCAGCCAGTAGACCCTCAGGCGAAGCGGGGGAAGAGGGGGAGCGCGTTGTCCGGCTCGACGACGCTGATCGCCAGCGCGATCACCGTTGGTGGATCGAGCGCACGCGCCACTGGCTGCAGTCAGGAGGACGACAGGACTTCGAGCCGCTCGCCGTGGCGCTGGGGGTGCAACAGCAGGCCATTCCAGCTGTCGCGTAGGACCCCTACTTTGAAGCTAACTACGACAGCGAGCGTTTGGCGCGAATCCCGCGTCTCTCCGCCCGCCCGACGGCCGCGATTTGCGGGTTGCAGACCGAGTGCGCGACCGGCGGCGACGTAACCCTAAGACGCCTCAGGGCGCCGGGTGGAGGGAACGACCAGCTCGAACGCATCACGACCGTAGCCGTCCCGATAAAACGCTGGTAGCAATCTTTCGATTAGCGCGCGGGCGACCCTCTCAGGAGTGTCGCTCAGAGCACCCGCAGCCGAGCACCGCCCTCGCGCAAGTGTCGAGTGGCCCCGGGTCTGCCAACGTTTCGGCCACTGCCCGAAAGGATGAGGAGCACCACTCTGGCCAGATTGCCGTTTGCCCGCGAAGCGAAGACCACATCGGGCTGATCGCGCCCGCGACGCTGGAACTCCGGACCAGACCGCGAGCTGGGGCGGGTGATTGCTTTCGCGTGTGAACACTCGCGGACGTCACGAGTCCTTTCGCAACTTAGCAGTGGGCCGCCGGCGCCGGTCCTCACGATTGCAACGCCACGTTTCCGATCACGCGGACGAAATCGACGGCACGATCGCATTCGCGTCTCACGGCGTCGACGCCCGGGCTATCGCTAAGGCGACATTCCGCTCACCGGAACTCAGGCGTCCGGGGACGGCCAGTTTGACCCCGGGACCGGTGAGTCGGGGTCGACTCTGCATACGCAAACGGCCGGTTCGGCACGCGTCGGCCGGGCCCCGCTTACTTGTGCCGTCTGTGGGTTGTCAAGGGCGTTGATGGTCGTTGGTGTGGGCGCGGTTGGCGTGTCGGGGGCGCGTGGGCGCGTTGAGGGGTAGGCGTGTGTCCGCGGACGCCCAGGCTTACTTTGGCCCTCGACTCGGGATGGCTACCGGCCGGGTACATGATGTGGTGGGGTGTTCCAGCAGATGGTGTGCGGCCGCTCGGTCTTACTTAGGCCGTCCCCCGAGAGGACGAGGTCGGCAGCGGGGCTTCGGGAACTGGCCGCGGTTCATCGTTGATCGGTGGGCTTGCCGCGCGACGGTTTGAGGTGATCAGTTCGCGACGGGCTCGAGCGGGTGGTCGCCGAGCCCGCGCAGCAGGTGGTAGCTGCGCTTGAGCAGCTTGCGCGCGATCGCGACGCACGCACGGTTGCCGCCGAGGCGCGCTGCGAGCTGTTCGTAGTACGGCCGGTCGGGGCTGTTCGGGCGCCGCGCGGCCTGCGCCGCTTCATACAGCGCCCACCGCAGAGCGGGCGGTCCTTGCCGGGAGAGATGCCCGGCGGCGCGGTGCTGGTCTGACTGATACACGGTGACGTCCAGGCCGGAGTAGCGGACCGCGTCGCGCGAGTTCTGAAAACGGCGGGTGTCGCCGAGCTCGGCGAGGATCGTGACCGACGTTAACTGGCCGATGCCGTAGATCTTGATCGATCAGGGCGCGGCAGCCGGGCTGCTTGCGCGCGTAGGTGCGCAGCGCGAAGTCGACCGGGCCGATCTGCACCTCGATCGCGTCGATCATCTCGATGGCGATCGTGAGCTGCTCCCGCGCCGTGGCGGGCAGCGCCAGTCCGGCGATCCGTTCGCGGTTGGCGAGCGTGAGCAGCTTCCGCGCACGCGGAACACCATGGTGATAGAGGACGGCGTGCATCCGCTGCTGCCACTCCGTGCGTTGGTGCACCAGCGTGTGCCGGCACCGCACCCGGGCCCGCAGGTCAAGCAGGTGCCCCGGAGGAATCCACGACTCCGGGAGCCGGCCGATGAGCAACAGGTCCCGCAGATGCCGAGCATCGGCCCAATCGGTCTTCGCGCGCCGCTTCTTGCCCTTCAGGCCGCTCGTTTCCGCCGGCTCGGCCAAGTGCGCGTCCGCGCCGACCCGCTCCAATTCCTCGACCACGAACCGCCAGCCCGTCGTCGCCTCCAACGCGACCTCGAGCTCCGCGCCGTCGAACTGGGCCAAGAACTTCCGGACACCGACACGATCTGCCGGCGCGACCCGCGCGCGAGAGATCTCGCCGGTGAGCGTGTCGACCCACTCCGCCGAGATCTGTTGGCGGTGCTGATCCATCCCCATCACCATCGTCATCGGTCCACCACCTCGACAGCCGGAGTCTCATCCACGCGATGGCCAGCAGCCAGGCGCGCAAGGGCATCGCATACCGTGGACCACGGTCGGTACCTCCGTTCGGAATCGCCGGCCGCGCGGCCGTAATCCGCGCGCGCCTTCTACGCCGTTCGACGCGGAGGACCGGCCACCTTCACCGCCACGACAGGCCAACCGGCACACGACATCTTACGGCGACTGGCGCGGCTCTGATGGCCCGGAGCGGCGGGCCCGGCGTGACCGAGTCTGTCCGAGAGCGGAAGTGAGATCGCCGGGGCGGGAGCCCGCCGCCGCGGCTGGATTTGGATGAGAGCAGCCACGAGTTGCTCGCCATGGCACGTGGCTGGTTGACGCCTAAGCGGAGGATCTTGCGATGACCGATCGGGACCAGTAAGTCGTCGATCGGAGGGCGATCGACGACGTGATCGTGATCACGCGCATGCTCGTGTGGACGCTGTTTGCGCCCTCATTGCGCTGCTCGCGGGATCCTGGTCGTGATCACGCTGGCGATCGTCAGGGTCTGACGCCTCGCGGGTAGGGTCAGGCCTGCGTCCGACCGAATCCCGCGCAAGGTGCGCGCGAATGCCGAGGCGAGAAAGCAGCTCGAGAGGAACGGGCGGGCGCGTACTGAGCCGAGGCGCCGACGTGGCGATGACCAGCTCGGTCGCCTCCACCCGCCAGGCACTATCCGCCAAGGCCGTGAGGAATCGCGTCCTCGGTGAGCTTCGCTTCGCCCGGCGCCGACGGCCAGCGACACCGCTTCAGCTGACCGTCGGACGAATGCGATACACGGCAAGGATGCCGTTTGACGGTATCGAGCGTCACCAACGGCTACCTGTTGTGCTCAGCGGTATAGCTAGCCCGGTTGTTGCCAGGTGACGACGACCTGCCCGTTGCCTTTGTGGACGCCCGTATAGAAGTTCACGGGGGGGGAATCCACGCGCGGTCCGAACCCGCTCCCGCCGCCACCACCGGCTCCAAGCCAACCGCCGCCGCCGCCGTAGTAGCCACCGCCACCACCACCACCACAGGGTTGCTCGAAGAAACAGATCTTGCCCGGTCCCCCGAAGCCGAGGCTTCCGCGGCCCTCGGGGTAGTCAGCCTGGGCCCCGCCGCTGGTCTTGGTCCCGCCGGTCCCCCCGATGCATCCCTTTACGGCGGCGACTCCGTTGGCTCCATCGTGCCCACCACCCCCACCACCTTCCGAGAAGCCGCACGGCACGTTCAGCTTCTCCGACGAACCGCCGCCACCACCGGCGACGATGATGCGGTTGCTCACGTGCGTGCCCTCGACGCGGATATCGGACGCTCCGCCCCCGCCCCCGCCGCCAGACCCTCCGAAGCGACACCCGCCGCCGTTACCCCCGCCGTTGAAGCCCCCACGGGATATCTCGGGGGATGGAGGAGTGACGGTCCGGTTGGGGCATGTGGTTCCGTCACCGCCCTTGCCACCGACGAAGATGTGGATCACCTCGCCCGGAAACACCCTGACCTCGGCGACGGTTCTACCCCCCTTGCCGCCCGGGATGGCATTGATCCCGAAAATGTCCTCGGCGCCACCCTGGGCGCCGCGCACGTCGAAGTGCGCCTGGTGGACCCCCGCGGGGACCGTCCAGTTGTGGATTGCACCGGTGTAGTTGAATATGTGACTGAGCTGTGCCGCCAGGGCCGACGGCGGTGCAGCAACTGGTGCCAGACACGCGCCGCCTAGTGCGAGGACGAGCATCCCGGAGCGAAAACGGGATTGGCGAACGCCTCGCGGGTGCGGCATGCATCCCCAGAATCGGTCTTCGTGGGTCATTCGCGCCTTGATGTCACGCGCCCGCGCGTCCACGTGCGACTCCCGCGCGCCAACCTGCCGGACCCTCAGAGCCATCGCCCCTCTCCTCTCGTTGCGAGCGGATCCGCGACCGGAACACGCGCCGGCGGCAGCAGGTGTCTGTTCGTCCGGGCCGCAAAACTATAAGCGCGAACCGGAAAAGCCATGGGCCGCTGTGATCTGTGCCCCCGGATCGCCGGTGCACATACTACAGCACGGCCACCGCGAGAGCACGCGTCTGGTTTCGACCGGGGTGGCAGGCGCATCGCAGCCACGGCCAGCGCGACGCCGTCCACCGAAGCGACGTCACCGCCATAAACTAACCATTTTCATCACTGTAACTGCCAAAGGCTGAGCATCTCGATCAAACCTTGCCCGCGGCCGACTACCTTTGAGCGGTGACGAACGGTTAATCAGGTCGGCGGCAGCGGGTAGCGGAAGCCGGGAGCAGCGCGGTTTGGGGTGGGATGCCTTGCCTCGGACTTGACGGGCCAGTAGAGTCACGGCACCGCGCTTGGTGGTAAGCCGCGCTTTTGCGCGGAGGGCATCTCGAATCGGGGAGAGGCGCATGGGCTCTTGCAATGACCGGCGGCCGACATTCGCGAGGCGAGTGGCTGTGGTCGCTGTTATCGTGGTCGTCGGAGCGTTGCCGGTTGGGGTGGCGAGCGCCGACCCGCCCACGCCGTACCTCGATGAGATCGCGCGCGTGTTACATCATCGTTCTCCTGGCACACAGGGGAAGGTTTGGTGGCTCTCGAAGGGCAACGACCTTCCTCAACCAGGCGCCGCTTCACCTGGCTGGCTGCTTCAGAGCGTCGACTGTTGGGGGAAGTCGACCTGCCACAAGCCGCCACCCGGCGGTGCCAGCTTCGTCCGAAAGATGGAGGAGATGATCGCGATCGCCGAAAAGAGCGTGGACATCGCCGACCTGTACCAACTGAAGCCCTTCAACCCTGGCTACCCGGACGGCGGTTACCTGGACGCGATCGTCGCTGGCCTCAAGCGAGGTCACAGAGAACACCCGAACGCCATACCGTTGGTCCGGCTCCTGCTCGGCGTGTTTCCCCCGGGTATCGCCGACGAGCAGGCCTTCATTAATGTACTGGAACGACGTGTCGGAACGTGGGTGAAGGTGCAATCAGGCTCTATGAGATCGGCTGTCTACTCGTGGAATCACGCGAAGGTAGTGGATGTCGACGGGCGGGAAGCGATCGTGGGCGGCGTGAACTATTGGGCGAGCGACTACCTGGATACCTCGCATCCGACCAACGACGTATCGATGTGGGTGAAGGGTCCCGCGGCGACGGACGTCTCCCGCTACATGGACGTACTCTGGAAGTTCACGTGTGATAACCGTCTGATTCCCGCCAACGGTGTCACTGTGAGGGTCTACAACACCGGCGGCTCGTGGCCGCTTTACAACTGCATTAGAGACATTCCTACGGATACTCCCCGTCCCGATCCGAATGGCCGAACGATCATGGTCGTCGGCAAGCTCGGTCACGGCATCCCGGTTCCCGGCGAGGCGGGCAAAGAGTCGGCACCCATCGTCCGTCCGAAGTTGAGTGGGAACACCTGCAACGCGACCCAGGCACGCGAGGACAACAAGGATGTCAACAACAAGCGCGACTACGAGTACCGCAATCCCGGAGAGACGGCCCTCCGTGCCTTGATCGCCGACGCGAAACGATCGATCTTCATCTCCCAGCAGGATCTACTCTCATGCCTCCCGAAACCCGCCGTTGCCACGGAGGCAAAATTTGATGAGAGGGTGTTCGCTGCGCTCGCGGACAAGATTCGGCTCAAGATCCCGATCAAGGTCGTCCTATCAAACCCTGGAGGGGATTACGCCAACGGGTGGGAGCTCAAGGACGTCGCCCACGTGTTCATGCAGATGCTCGTGAGGAATGACGGGGTTTCCGAGGGGCTGGCCAGACACCTGGTCTGCCAGGACGTGGGACTCACCACGATCCGAAATGACGCCAACGCCGCAACCTGGCAGGACGGTACACGCTTCTATAACCATGCCAAGCTGGTCGCGGTCGATGATGAAGCCTTTTATATCGGCTCGGGCAACCTTTACCCCTCGGGACTGCAAGAGCTGGGCATGATTGTCGATGACCATTCGGTCGCGGACCAACTCAAGAAGGCCTACCTAGATCCCCTCTGGGCGAACTCTCGCACCGCAGCCCTAATCGACCCGCAGACCAATAAGTGCGGCGAGTTCCCCGGGTGAAACCGCGCAACAAGGGCTAGCACAGAAGCCGGACCCCACCGGACGATCAACCTCACCGCAACCACCGCCTACTAGGGAACGGCACGAGGCCACGCTGCCACGGCACCGTTATCGGTTCCGCGCTCCCATTCGCCGGCGTGCTCGGCCAGTCCGTGCAAGAACATGACGGGCGGGCCACTACCACCGAACTCACGGCATGCCAGCGCGACCCCATCGCGAGTCATCTTGATCCAGGCCTCCACGACCGCCACGCTAACCCGCCCCTGCGTCAGCAGAATCACGACCACCGACAGTGCCGCTTCGTCGCCCCAGCGACCACGAGATCGCCACTGCCGCTTCTGTTGGTCGCCGGGCACGATGCAGAAGCACCCTCTCGCGCGCGGCCGCGGCGCAAGGTGCCTGCTCGTGCGTGGCAGCAGCAGTCTCGACGGGCGGTGCCTGACTGCTGTGATTCGACCCAAGCGGAAGTCATGCGGCTGCTCAGTTGCATCGATTCGTTGTTCTCGCACGGGGCTTGCATCATCCTGCTCGATGAAACCGGGCTACCGGTCCGTGACGCCCAGGCGAAGCAACGATCGGAGGCGAGAGGAAGGGGGCAGGGCATGAAGAAGGCGCTCATAGCGATCGGCGTTGGTGCGCTACTGGGGTTGCCGGCGACAGCTGGAGCCTTTGGCCCAACGCAAAACCCGCACGCGGTGGCGGCCTGCGAGGCGAATATCAATAGCCAAACGGCTGCTGGCGTTACCGCCGGCGGCGGTCCAAAGGCGGGCGTTCCGGCGCCCACCAATTGCGATCACTTCTTCCAGGCGATCGGGGCCATCGGCAACGGGCTCCCTCCAGGCCCAAAGGGTCCTTGATCCTTGGCGGCGCCACAGCCCGCGGTCGGTAGTAGTCGGACGACCGCTTGTTAGAAACGGTCGGGCCGCCTCGGACTGATGCATTGCGAGGCCCTGTGATCACCACACGTGAACGGCCCGGCCGTCAACTTCCTGCTTTGACGTGTTCGACGACCTCCCCGCCGTAGAGGCTTCTGGATCGATCGACAAGCAGCCGTGTCGCGCACGCCGACGTGACTTCCCCATGGTCGCCATTCCGGGACGCTGGACCTGACTGCCCCTCTCCGCCAGGAGCGGTAGCGACGCCTCCGTGACCCGAATAGGCGTGAAGCGGCCATCGGTGCCGGCTAAGCGATCGCGGGAGACCGCCACCGGAGCAACGCCCGGTGGCGTTGCCTACGCATCGCCCGGGTTTTACGGCCTTGAAGCGGAGCCCTGCTACCGGCGATGAACGCTTCTACAAATTGGCCGGCTCCCGTCATCGGATTCGTCTGCTCGTCGAGGCCCGAGCGGCCGTCGTTAGCCACGGCAACCGTCAGCTCCCCTGGCGTGAGGCACAGCTGTGTCCGCCGCGTACTCCCACCTACTATGCCTCCCAAGCGTCGACGTGAGCGTGTCATCCGGCTGCGGGCGCTTCCGAAGGACGGGGGTCCCCGGTCTTGTCAGGAAGCGATGAGACCGCCGTCGACACACAGCGCCGCGCCGGTGATGTACGACGCATCCGGTGACGCCAGGAACAGCACTGCATCGGCGATCTCCTCGGGCTCCGCCAGGCGCCGGTACAGCGGGTGGATCTGACCGTATTCGGCAAGCCGCTGTTCGCGATCGCCGTCTTCGAGCACGGACATGATCATGTCCGTGCGAACCGCGCCCGGACAGACGGCGTTGACGCGCACGTCCGGTGCGTAGTCGAGAGCCATTCCCTTCGTGAGCTGGACGACTCCGGCCTTCGATGGCCCGTACGCGGACTCGTGACGCAGCCCGATGAACGCCAGCGCTGACGCGATGTTGACGACGCACCCGGCGGTCGCACGCAGGTGCTCGATCGCGTGCTTGCTGACCAGGAAGGTGCCCGTCAGGTTTGTACGTAGTGTTTCGTCCCAGCCGGCGAGGTCGGTAAGACCGACCGGCATTTGCGGCCCTGCGATTCCGGCATTGTTGACGACGATGTCGAGCGCTCCGCGGGTCTGAAGCACGCCCGCGATGGCGGCGGCGACGACGTGCTCGTCGCTTACGTCGGCGGTCAACGCGATTGCCGATCCTGGCGCGTCGGCGGCCGACTGCTCCGCCAGCCCGGCGTCCTTGTCGATGACTGCCACCCACGCACCCTCGGACGCGAGTCGGTGCGCGATGGCGCGTCCGATCCCGCGACCGGCTCCGGTGACGATCGCTGTCTTGGTCAGCAGTCGCTCGGCGATCATTGCGCCGTGACTCCCCCATCGACGGGAAGCGCAACCCCGGTGATGAAGCGTGCCTCGTCGCTGGCGAGGAATACGATCGCCGCCGCTACCTCGCCGGGACACGCGATCCGCTTCAGCGGCGTCTCAGCGGCAATCCCGGCGCGCGCCGCCTCGGGATCGGGAGCTTGCGCGAGCCAGGCATCGACGAGTGGTGTGGCCGTAAACGCGGGGCAGACGCAGTTGACGCGGACGTCGTGCGGCGCAGCATCGATTGCGGCCGCGCGCGTGAGCGCAACGAGCGCCCCTTTCGTCGCGCAGTATGCGGCCTGCGACGGCCAGCCGACAAGGCCAGCGTCCGATGAGGTGAACACGACCGAGCCGCTGCCGTAAGCCACCATCGCCGACAGCGCGCGCCCGGCGCAGTGAAAGGCGCCGGTCAGGTTGACGTCGACTACATGTGCGAGCTGATCGGGCGTCGTGTCCCAGATCGAGGCCTCGAGTGTCACGCCGGCGTTGGCGATCATCACGTCGAGCTGGTCGTGACTTTGGACGATGCGATCGACGGCTTCACCAACCGCTTCGGCGTCGGCGACATCGACTTCGATCGCGTCCGCGTCACCGAGTTCCCGCGCGAGGGCAGTGGCAGTCGCGCCGTCGCGGTCGAGCAGCCAGACGTGCGCGCCCTCCGCGTTCAGCCGTCGCGCGGTCGCCGCTCCGATCCCGGACGCGCCACCGGTCACTGCCGCCACCTGACCTTCGAAACGCCGCAGCGCGACGGTCACGACGTCATTTCAAAGCGTAGACCCGGCTGGGGCCGCCTGAGCCATTCCGAGTCTTGATCGGTGCGGCGATCACAAACGTGTCGCGGGGTGGCACGTCGGCGAGGTTGGTGAGATTCTCAAGGATGAAGGCGCCGGTACCAAGCACGGCTCGGTGCGCGGCGAGCGTCATCGCGACGTGCCCGCCGTCGAGCCCGATCGTGTCGATCCCCACGCCGCGAACAGCGCGCTCGGCGAGCATCTCGGCGGCGTCGGCACCGAGGCCGGGCCAGTGCCAGCTTCCGTCGTCGGCGCGCTCGATGTAGCGCTCGGGAGCGACGTAGCGCGCGTCCCAGCCCGTGTGCAGCAGCACGATCGATCCGTCGGGTATGCGCCCATGGTCGCGCTCGAACCGCGCAATGTCCTCAGCGTCGATGTCATAGTCAGGGTCCCCGCCGCAGCGCTCGATGAGGTCGAGCTTGAATGCCGGCGCCGCGAGTTCCGCGAACGGAAGCTCATTGACGAAGCGGCCGCCGTCAATCACGTGCGCGGGCGCATCCATGTGAGTGCCGATGTGCTCCATGAACGACAGCTGGGCGAAGCACAGCGGCAGGTCGGGGTCGTTGACGTCGCCGAGCTTCTCGAACACGAATCCCTGCTGCCCGGGGAAGACTGGGCCGTTCTCGTCGAGGCTCCAGCTGAGGTCTACGACCTCAGCTGACCGCAGCGCAGCGCCGATGCGCTGCGCCGCCGTGCGCGTATCAACCGTATCCGGAGTCATGGCGCGACTGTACCCGTGGGTTCGAGCGGTTGCTTGACGGCGGTGTCCGCTTCGATCTCCTCGTCGGGCGCGAAGGCGCCAACACGAGCGAGCACGCGGGCGCGGCTGGCGGGCCAGAGCAGTATCGCTGCTCCGATCACGATCCATCCAAGCGTGACCAGCGGCAGATAGTTCTGGGGGGACGGCGGAGTCGGCCAAAACTGTGCGCTGATCGGAAGCAACAACACCAGTGACCCAATCACCGGCAGCACAACGTGCGTTGTCATGTTGAACTCGCGTCGATGGCTGATGCGGTAGTAGCGACCCAGCGTCAGGTTCGCGGTGATGAACACAAGGATAAGCAGCAGGCTCGCGGGCGTCGAAATGTAGGTATACGCTGTGAGACCATCCTTGCTGCTCAGCGGGATAATCACAACGAGGCAGGCTACCCCGAACGCGATCAAGCTCCTGTCGGGCGTCCCAAAGCGCGCGTTCGAACTGCCAAACCATCGCGGGATCACCCCGTCCCGACCAAGCGCGAATCCGATACGCGCAAACGTGTTGGTGACCGCCAGGGTCGCGGCGAACAAGGCATTGACCAAGATCAGGTCGACAAGCCATGACACTGACGTGACATACTTCGCGGTCAGCGTGTCGAACGAGGCGGGGTCACTCGCGAGTTGGTTGACGTGACTTGTTCCGTAACCGATCACGACCGCGTAACTGCCGATGACGTATAGGAGGCCGACCACAAGCGTGCAACCGATCACCGCTATCGGGATCGAACGCTTGGGAGCCTTCGTCTCTTCGGCCATCGACGCGGAGATCTCAAAACCGACGAACGAAAGCACACCGAACACCATCGCCAACCGGATGCCGTCAAGGCCGTTGGGCGCGCCCGAGAACGTAAACGGCTTGAGCGATAGCCCGTCGGCGCCGCCGTTGATGAAGATCGCCACGACGACGACCGCGATCGCCAAAGCCTCGATCGACAGCATCACAAGGCTGACCCGCTCGGAGATCTTGATGCCCGTGATCGACACCGCGATCACGACCGCCGCGACCGCGAGCGCAAGCACGTACCAGGAGATGTAGATGTGCAAGTGCGTATCGAGCAGGCTCGAGAGGAAGGCGCCAGTGATCGCCGCGCCGCCGACGGCGGCACCCAGATATGCACCGAACGTCGACCAGCCAGCCATGAAGCCGAACTGCTTGCCGGCGGCACGCTCAATGAACCCGTAAAACGACCCCGCAGAACTGATCTTGCGCGCGAACTGGGCGACCGTGCTGGCCGACAGCAAGATGCCGACGAGCGCCAGCACGAACACAAGCGGCACGGACGCCCCCGCGTTCCCCGCCATCACCGGCGTGTTGAAGAACAACGAGATTGCTGGTCCCATCAGCACCGCCGACAGGACTACGACTCCGGCAAGGCCAAGACTCCCTGCTCGCAGGCCGGATTCCGTTTGGCCAGTGCTGCTCATCGACGTGCCAATCCTTCCTCAATGGGCCGTATACGCCGTAACGCTACACACGCCTCAGGATGGATTGCAAGCGTGGCTGGTTGACGAGCGAGATACCGTAACGCTGTGTACGGCGTGGTTTCTGACGCGGAGAGTCAACGGAGGGTGATGAGCAGATCGTCAGCGCATCTGACGCCTCCGCATACCGAGTCGCAGTTCCAGTTTGACCCGTTCTCACCGGCCGTTCACCGCGATCCGTACCCAACCTACAAGCGGCTGCGCGATGAGGCGCCCGTGTACCACAACGAGGAACGCGGCTTCTGGGCTGTGTCTCGCTACGACGACGACGTCGCGGTCAGTCGCGATTGGGAGAGGTTCACGACCACGCGCGGCGTCGACATCGACAACTACGGTGACGTGCTCGGAGGTGGGTTCTTCCTCGCCAAGGACCCGCCCGAGCACGGGCAGCTCCGCGACGTCGTCAAGGCCGCATTCGGGTTACGAACCGTGCGCGAGCTCACCGAGGCGCCGATTCGCGCCGTGGTCCACGACCTCGTGTCGAACATCGCCGAGCTCGACTCCGCCGACCTGGCGGCGGATCTGGCGTGGGAGCTGCCCGCCCGCGCGATGTCGATCCTGCTCGGCTTCCCGGAGGAGGACTGTGACCGGCTGCGAGGACTGGGTCTGCAGCTCATGGCGCGCAACGTCGGCGACCCAGCTCCACCCGCCGCATCCGATCAGGCGGCAATCGCACTGATGGAGTACTTCATCGAGCAGGTGGAGGCGCGTCGACGCGAGCCTCGGTCAGACCTGCTGACCCAGATCGCGACGGCAACGATTGCCGGTGAACCAATCGGAGATTCGGCTCCGGGCATGGCGCTACTACTGCACGTGGGCGGCTTTGAGAACGTCGGCTGCTCGATCAGCAGTGCGCTGTACTGGCTTGCATGCCACGAGGATTTCGGCGGCGTGCTTTGCTGAGGCGCTGTCTCGGCTCGTGCGCACCGCGCCTGACGCTTCGGCGGTCGGCAGCCTAGCGCCGTCGCCCGCATGGGTCGGTTGGGATCACGCTGCGGGAGAGCTGTGGCCGGACCCGGACGATCGCGACGGTGATCTGAACGCCCATCCTGGGGATCGATGGCTAGACGAGGTCGGTGCAGCGGCACGAGAGCAATTACTGGCGTTAGAGCGACCGGTGATGATCGGGCACGGTGATTGGTATTCACAGAACCTTCGCTGGGTCGCTAGACGCCTTCATGTCGTCCACGACTGGGATAGTGTCGTGGCGCAACCCGAGGTCGCCATCGCCGGTCAAGCCGCCGCGGTGTGGCCTGGCACCGGTTTGCCCGGCGAGGTCGCCACGTTGCGGCAGACTGAACACTTCTTAGCCGCCTATGAGCGCGCGTCCGGGACCTCATGGACCGATCGGGACATTCGCGCGGCGTGGGCAGCCGGGCTCTGGACCCGCGCCTTTGATGCCAAGAAGGCGAGCCTCGTCGGCGCGGATCCCGGCGTCGTCCTCACCAGGGCGGAGGCGCTAGAGCGCTGCCGGCTTGCCGGGCTCTAATTGCAGCACCCTGCCGCATATGAGCGGACTGACGGTTTCTCCAACCCGATGCAGCAATCATCGCCCACGGCGCTGGGTTGGGGGGAGACTCAGCCGCGCGATCCCGGGATCCTGACGCTCCCGCTTTGACAGCGCGACGAGCATTTGTCGCGTCGGCGGTCGCAACCTCCTCCGTGCGGGAAGCGCAATGCGGCCGCGAGCACGCCACGGGGCGCTCGATGCGCCCGGCGCTAGCCAGGCGATCGAATCCTGCACGCAGCAGAGCAGCAGCGCCGCCGGCGGTGTCACTGCCCGTATCGGACACAGTGGGTCACGACGTCGGCGACGGACTCGCCGAGCGTCGCCTCGGTCGCGATTGACCAGGTCGTCGCTACTGGTCGACGCCTGCAGGAGCAGTGTGGCGACAGCGGGCGACGTGGCTGCTCTGTCGCAGATGGAGCAGTCCGCCGAGGTGGGCGTCGCACCCTCGCGGCTCGTCCGGAGCACCAGCGAACCGCGGTGCCAGTAGCGTTGATGTATCACCTGCGCCGGCGGTAGCCAGCGCTGGTATGACACTCAGTGGCGCGTCTGCTTGGTGCAGAGCGCGGCAAGGTCCATGCCGTAGATCGAGTACGTCTGGCAGCCGATTCGGGCGGAGAAGAGGTCGCGTCCGGATAGGTTGTCGAACGCGGCCAGCGGTGCGGCCTTGCGGGCCAGATCGAGGTCGAGCTGGCCGTAGGTCAGATAGCGCTCGGGGCCGGAGAGCCGCGCGGCGGCGGCGAGTCTGCGCTGGAAGGCGGGATCGTCGAAGGTCGGGCCGAGTGAGTTGTCCTCGAGGAGCTCGGTCAGCATCGCGCCGGGGTCGAGGTAGTTGGCGACCCAGCCGATCCAGGCGAGATCGAACGGCGCACCGGGTTGTGCCACGCGCGCGAGCAGCCTACCGGGTGGAAATTGCTCGACTTCGACCTGGAGACCTATCGCGGCGAGGTTGTTCTTGACGATCTGCGCCTGCTCGGGGCACGGGAATGCGTTGCACGTATACAGCACGGCGGTTCGGCCGACGCCGTGCGCCAGCGCTCGTGCTTGGCCGACGTTTGGCGTGGTTGGGTAGAAGGTTGTGTCGCGGTAGCCGGGCATGCCGGGCGGCAGGTAATGGTCGGTGGGGTGTGCGGGGAGCGGCACGTAAGGGTTTCCCAGTCGAGCGAGCTTGCGCCGGTCGATGGCGTAGTTGACCGCTTGGCGCATGCCGACGTCGCGGAACAGGGTCCGGTGCGTGTTTAAGATGAAGTAGTCGAGCTGAACCCCCCCGGGATTGACGAAGTACTGCTGCGCGCCCCGAGCCGCGGCGGGGCTGCCGGGTCCGTAGCGGGCGCCGAGTCCGGATGCGAGCGCGGCGACGGCAGGAGACTGCGTATACAGTCCAAGCGGAGTCCAGTCGGCGGTTCCGGCGATGATCTCGCCGACCGCCCGCTTGGGCGGTACACCGAACGTGACCTGGATCGTCGCAAAATGCCGAGGACGATTACCGTGATAGTTCGGGTTGCGTCTCACCACGACCCCTTGATGTGGAGTCAGGGAGGTCACGTAGTAGGGCCCGGCGGTGGCGATGGCGGTGCTGATGTGGCGGTGGCGGAACATGGTTACCCCTTTTGGGTTCGCCGATCGCAGGGTGCGGTCGGATCGCTCAGAACCGTGTCGGTGGGTGGTAGAAGGCCGGCCAGTGGCGGTCAAAGGACGGTAAAACCCCCGGAACGGCGGGCTTTTGGTGGTACAGTCGCGGTGGGCGCCAACAGTTGGGTGGGGCGTGGACTTTCGGATACTTGGGCCGCTTGAGGTCACGCAGGATGGTCGGTCGCTCGCGTTAGGCGGCGCTCAGCAGCGTGCGTTGCTGGCTGTGCTGCTGATTCACCGCGGCGAGGTGCTGTCGACTGATCGGTTGATCGACGAGCTGTGGGGCGAGCAGGCGCCCTCGAGCGCGATCAAGATCGTTCAGGGCTACATCTCGCAGTTGCGCAAGGCGCTCGGCGACGATGTGATCTTGACGCGGGGACATGGTTATCTCCTCGCGGTCGAGAGCGAGCGGGTTGACGCCTGCCGTTTTGAGGCGCTGGTGGCCGGCGGCCAAAGCGCGCTTGCCGCGGGTGACGCGGCGAGCGCCGACCGGCGCCTGGGCGAGGCGCTTGCGCTATGGCGTGGGGAGCCGCTGGCCGATTTTGCCTACGAGCGGTTCGCGCAGGGCGAGATCGCCCGGCTTGGGCAGGCGCGGCTCGCCGCGTTGGAGGGTCGAATCGACGCGCGGCTGGCGCTCGGCGAGCACGCACGGCTGGTCGGGGAGCTCGAGGCGCTGGTGCGCGAGCACCCGTCGCGCGAGCGCCTGGTCGGTCAGCTGATGGTCGCGTTGTACCGATCGGGGCGCCAGGCCGACGCGCTTGAGAGCTATCGCGTCGCCCGGCGTCGGCTGGTCGACGAGCTCGGGCTCGAGCCTGGTCGCGAGCTTCAGGAGCTCGAGCGAGCGATTTTGGCCCAGGATCCGGCGCTCGACGCGCCGGCCCGGGATACCGCTCGAAAGCTGAGCGCGACCGCTCGTCGGGCACGGCGCGGTGGGCTCGTGATCGCTGCCGGTGCAGCGGTGCTGCTCGCGGTGCTGATCGCGGCGGCGGTGAGACTGGCGGGCTCTGGCACGCGCAGCACCGTGCGGGTGGCGCCCAACTCGCTGGCCGCGATCGACACCGATACCAACCGCGTCGTGGGGCAGGTCGCGGTCGGCACGCGACCGGGCGCGATCGCGTTCGGGTCGGGGTCGCTGTGGGTCGCAAACCTCGACGACCAGACGATCTCGCGCGTGGACCCCAAGACGCTTAGCTCGCTGCGCACGATCACCGCCGGCGGCCCTCCGACCGGGATCGCCGCCGCCGCCCGAGGGGTATGGGTCGTGGTTTCCAGCGCGACCGCGCCGTCCGTCTCGGCCCGCCGCATCGATCCGCAGTTTGACCGCCGGATCGGCCAGACGGTCACGATCGGCACCGTCGTCCCCGGCAGCCCCGGAGCCGTCGCGGCGCGAGGAGACGCGCTTTGGGTCGCGCCGCACTCGGGGGAATTGACGCGGCTGGCCGCGCGGACGGGACGCATCGTCGGGCACGTTGACCCCAACGCCGCCCCCGGGGGGATCGATGTTGGCGCCGGTGCGGCGTGGATGACCGATAGCTTCGCCGGCAACGTGATCCGGGTCGACCACGCCACAGGCCTGGTGACCCCGCTTGCCGTCGGTCCTGGGCCGAGCGGGATCGCGGTCGGCCTCGGTGGCGTCTGGGTCGCCGTCACGGGCGCCGACAAGGTCGTGCGGATCGATCCAGGCACCCGGGCGGTGACAGACACGATCGCGGTCGGGCGCTCCCCGACCGGAGTGTCCGTCGGCGCGGGCTCGGTATGGGTCGCCAACAGCGGCGACGGAACCGTGACGCGGATCGATCCCACGACCAACAAGCCGAACGCGAGAATCGCGGTCGGCGGCAGCCCACAGGCGATCACGATCGCCGGCGGCCGCGCGTGGGTGACCGTCGACGCGCAGACGCTCGGGGCCGGCGGCCGCGCCGGCGAGGGCGGCACCGCGCGACTCGACTCCTACTACGACCCTGTCAACGTTGGCTCCTTGGACCCGGCCGTGGCATACGAGCCGCTGTTGGACCAGATGCTGTACGCGACCTGCGCGAAGCTCCTCAACTATCCCGACAAGGCCGGGCTGGCGGGGTCCGAACTCGTGCCCGAGGTCGCGCAGTCGCTGCCGGCGCGCTCGGCCGACGGCAAGACCTACACGTTCACGATCCGCAGCGGCTTTCGGTTCTCGCCGCCGTCGACCGAGCGGGTCACCGCCCAGACGTTCAAGCACGCGATCGAGCGCACCCTCAACCCGGCAATGAAGAGCCCCGCCGCCAGCGGGGCCGCCGACATCGTCGGCGCGGGCGCCTACATGGCCGGCAAAGCCGCTCACATCGCGGGAGTCACCGCACGAGCAAACACGTTGACGATCCGACTGACCGACCCCGCGCCGAACCTGCCGACGCGGCTCGCGCAACCGTTCTTCTGCGCGGTGCCATCCAACACCCCGCCCGACCCGCAGGTCGATGGGGTGATTCCGTCCGCCGGCCCCTACCGCGTCGCGTCCTTCACGCCCAATCAAGGCGTGGTACTGATGCGTAACCCCAACTACCACGGCAGCCGCCCCCACCGGCTCGCGCGGATCGAGCTCGCGCTCGGGATTCCCGGACCGCGCGCCATCGCCCAGGTCGAGGCCGGCACCGCCGACTACGCGATGAACGGCGCGGTCGACAGGACCAACGCCGCCAGGCTCGCCGCTCGCTACGGCTCACACAGCCCGGCCGCGAAAAGCGGCCACCAGCAGTACTTCGTCAATCCCCAATCCGCGCTCGACTACTTCGCGCTGAACACCCACCGGCCGCTGTTCGCCGACGCGCGAATCCGCCAAGCCGTCAACTACGCGATCGACCGCGTCGCGCTGGCCCGGCTCGGCAACCCCTTTTTCGGGGCACTACCCGCCGACCCCACCGATCACTACCTGCCGCCAGGGATCCCCGGCCACGTCAACGGGCACATCTACCCGCTCGTCCCGGACCTGACCAAAGCAAGACGGCTCGCCAAGGGACACGCCGGCGCAACCGCTGTGCTCTACACCTTCGATCGCCCGGCGTTCACCGAGCAGGCCCAGATCATCAAACACGATCTCGCCCCGATCGGCGTTCGGGTCGTGGTCAAGGCCTTCCCGGTCGCAAAACTGTTCACCAGGCTCGCGACGCCGGGCGAGCCGTTCGACATCGCCTACGGCGGCTCGGTTGCCGACTACCCCGATCCCCAAGGGGTTCTCGACCCGCTGCTCCAGAACAGCTCAATCCTCCCGCCGCTCGATGACCCGAGCTACCGCGCAAAGCTACGCGCCGCGGCACGACTCAGCGGCCCCGAACGCTACCTCGCCTACGCCCGGCTCGACCGGGATCTCGCCCGCAACGCCGCCCCCCTCGCCGTGTACGACAACCCATCCAGCCACGAGCTGTTCTTCGCCCGGATGGGCTGCCAGACCTACGGGCTCTACGGCATCGACCTCGCCGCGCTGTGCATCAAACGCGCCGCCCGCTGAGCATCAGCGACGAGGCTCGCCCGGAGCCGCAGAGCCGAACGCCGCTTGCACACGCGAATCCAGCAGCGGCCGCCAGGCGCCTGCTAGGCGACGATGGTCGGGTCACGAGGCTGCCGGACTGCGTCCGAACGCCGCCGCCAAGGTCGTCGGTGGCGCTTCCAGCGTCCCCCGCGCCCTCGCCAAGCAAGACGACGACGCCCCCCCGTTAGGTCGTGAAGGGGCCCTCTGTCGTGTCCGAGTCCTATGGACGAATGCGGATGATCGTCTTGCCGTTGCGTCGCACGGTCGGGTTGAGGGCGGCGACAGCATCGTCGAGGGTCGCGACGTTGCCGATGTTGGTCCGCAGTCGTCCGTCCCGCACCCGCTGGACGATCTCACTCAATTGGGCACGATCGGACTCGACTACGAAGTCGACGGCGAGGCCGTTGGCGGGCCGGGCCTCGGGCGGCCCTACGACGGTCACCAGGGTTCCTTGGGCCCGGATCAGGCCTGCGGACCGCTTCTGGATGTCTCCGCCGATGACGTCGAACACCAGGTCGACGCCGCCGACGTCTTCCAGGGCGTCGTTGTCGAGGTCGACGAACTCGGCCGCGCCGAAGTCGAGCGCCGTGTGGCGGTCGGCGGCGCGTCCGGTGCCGATGACGTAGGCGCCGGCCTCGCGTGCGAGTTGGGTCACCATCGTCCCGACTGAGCCGGCCGCGCCGTGCGCGAGGACGCTCTGCCCCGCCTGAAGGTGGCCGTGGTCGAACAGTCCCTGCCACGCGGTCAGGCCCGAGATTGGCAGGCTCGCGCCCACCGTGAAGTCGACGTCGCCCGGCAGCGGCGCGAGGTTGCGTGCCTCGATCGCGACATACTCCGCCAGGGTGCCGTCGCGATGCCAGTCCGCGAGACCGAACACCCGCTGTCCCACCGACACCCCCGTCGTGCCATAGCCGAGAGCGCTGACCACTCCGGCCAGCTCATGCCCCGGGATCGACGGCGTCCGGTCACGGTCGCGGCGATCAGTCCAGGTCGAGGGCCACGCCATCTCAGTCGGGACGAACCCCGACGCATGAATCTGAACGATGACGTCGTTTATCGCTGCCGGCGGCTCGGGCCGCTCCACCAGCGTCATCCCGGCCGTTCCCGCAGCCTGGTCCGTGACCACGATTGCTCTCATGGGAATCATCTCCCCCCTGATTTGTCTCTTTGGTGGCTCACGGCCGAACGCGGATGATCGTCTGCCCGCTGATCCGCTCTGTCGGGTTGAAGGCTGGAACGGCATCGTCGAGAGTCGCGACGTTGCCGATGTTCGTCCGCAGTCGTCCGTCCCGCACCCGCTGGACAATCTCACCCAGTTGGGCACGATCGGGGGGACAACGAAGTCGATCGCCAAGCCGTCCGCGGGCCGCGCCTCGGGCGGGCCGGCGATGGTCACCAGTGTTCCTCCGGCTCGAATCACGCCTGCAGACCGCTTCTGGATGTCCCCCCCGGAGACATCGAACACCAGGTCGACGCCGCCGATATCTTCCAGCGCGTCGTCCTCAAGGGCGATGAACTCGGCCGCGCCGAAGTCAAGCGCCGTCTGACCGTCGGCAGCGCGCCCGGTACCAACCACGTAGGCGCCGAACTCACGTGCGAGCTGCGTCACCATCGAACCGACTGAGCCGGCCTCGCCATGCACGACGACGCTCTGCCCCGCCTGAACACGGCCGTGCTCGAACAGTCCCTGCCACGCGGTCAGACCCGGCATCGGCAGGCTCGCGCCCACTGTGAATTCGACGTCGCCGGCAGCGGCGCGAGGTTGCGCGCCTCGATCGCCACATACTCCGCCAGCCCGCCGCCGCGATACACCAGGTCCGACCCGTCGGAACTCTCCCTGGGCAAGAATGCTCCTCTCACGCAGCCACCGCAGCCGAACCGTCCTGCGACGCCGGCGGTAGCACTTCTCCTTCAGCTCGACGAGGGCCCAAAGCAGGAGCTCACGCCTCGGGTCCCCCCGGCTGCGAACGAACTCTGGCCGGCCTGCGAGATACTGCGTGCGATCATTGCGGTAGGACGAGCGCTGGCTCGAGTAGTACAAGGCTGACAGGTCGCCATCCCTCATCGTTTCGGGAATGCAGAGTGATAGCACGGCACGCGCATCGGCCGATGCGCCTGCAAGCTCCACGACGAATGGCTGAACCAGAGATCAGATTATTCGGCTATTCACGACGTCACGTACGTACCCGACACGCGTGCTCCGGCGGAGTGGAGGGCGTCTGTCCCTGTCGTGCCGACGGGAATGGACGCGAATGCACCGGTCGCGGTTTCCACCGTCCAGCTGCTGGTGAAGTAGAACGGGTTTCCGTAGGATTTCAGTGCGCCAGGCGCTAGCAGCGAGCTGCCAGGCGGCGGGCAGACAATGCCGTTTTCATCCAGGACCAGCGTGCTGCTGCTGGCATCACCGAGCGCGAACGTCACCGTGGCCTCGTAAGAGCCACAACGTACGCCTGGAGGCGGTGGCGTGTCGCTGGTGGGGACCAACGTCCAGGTCGCAGCGCCGTAGTTGGTGGTCGCACTACCACAGAAAAAGCCTCCGTTCGCGCACGGTTTGGGCTTCGGGATGTTCCCCCCGACAGTCGCCTCGAACAACCCGGACTGCGCGGACGCCACTCCGGCGACCACCAAGGTCACAGCGACGACAAGCGCCGGCAAAAGGACCAACCGACGCGTGATCAACCACCACGTCGACGTGAAAGAGTTGGCATGCATGAAGACTCCCGTCAATGCTAGAAACTGACAAAAGGACTCCCGCCCGCTGTCGGGCTGCGCGCCTGTGTTGGACTCAAGCGCTGGGAATGGGCCGACCAGGATGGCCAGTTCCTGTTGCGTATGGCCTACTCCGCAGCCGAGTCCGCGGGTGGCGCCGCAGCTACTGCTGAAGGGTCACTTGGAACGTGTCTACCTCCGCGGTCCCAGTCGGGCAATCAATGGCAGCGGGGAGCACATTAATCTGCGCTCCGGGGTCCGAGTCATCTTCCCGAAGCGTCGCCGCCGCATAGGTCGGGTCGACCCCCGTCCCGACCGCGATACAGTAGACGCCCGTGCCAGCGTGGGTAACGTGCGTGACGCCCGCGTTGCTCGAGTCCACCGAACCGTCCTCGTTGACCGATGCCGCTGCCGTGCCAACCTGGACTACGAATCCCTCGTCGGCGGGATCGACGCTCACGCCGGTGATTCCAGGCGGGCCTTGCGGCCCAAGGTCGCCCTTTGGACCCTGGGCGCCTGCCGGGCCAGCGGCGCCCGTCGGCCCCTTGGCGCCGGTAGCACCCGGGCTACCTTGCGGACCTCTTGGGCCACGATCGCCGCGTAGTTGCTTGACCACACTCGGCTTAATCTGGTGAATGTTCGTGATGAGGTATCGCCCCGCTGCCCCCGCGCTACCCACGAGTACGAGCGCTGCTACGACTGCTATGAGGATCGTTGACCTACGCACCGCTCTCTCCTCGTCTCGAATTAGCCTCAGACCCTGCCCGACGACCTCATGATTCGGGTCGTTCGCGGTGAAGCGTCTCACCAGAGAGTTGTCTTCGCGTCGGGTGTTTCCCTACAGTTTGTCTTGGGACCATGGCGCCGCCGGACGGGGTTCTGAGAGGTCGGGATTATGAGACGGCTTTAATAAGCGGTCTGCTGAAAGCTGCTCGCAGTGGCCACAGCGGTGTGTTGGTGTTGCGCGGCGACCCAGGGATCGGCAAGACCGGTTTGGTCGAGTTCGCCGTTGGCGCAGCCGGCGACTTTCGGGTTCTGCGCGCGCGCGGTGTCGAGCCGGAGTCGGAGATCGCATTCGCGGGGTTGCAGGAGTTGTTCGGACCGGTGGTCGATTGGCTGGACGGTCTGCCGGACCGGCAGCGGGCCGTGCTGGCGGGGGCATTGGCGGTGGGGCCACCAGTGCGCGGGGATCCGTTGGCGGTGGGTGCGGCGACTCTGAGCCTGCTCGCGGTGGCCGCGGAGGAAGGGCCGGTGCTGGCGGTGATCGATGATGCTCACTGGCTTGATTCGCCGTCGGCAGAGGCGCTTGTCTTCGCGGCGCGGCGGCTTCACAGCGAAGGTGTCGTCGTGTTGCTCGCGATGCGCGCGGCGGAGCCGAGCGCGTTTGACCCGGCGGGGTTGCCGGTTTATGAGGTCGTCGGGTTGGCCGAGGAGCCGGCGCGGGAGGTGCTCGCTGACCGTGCTGGCACCGAGATTGCCCCGGCAGTCGTGCGCACCGTCGTCGAGATCGCCGCGGGGAACCCGCTCGCCTTGGGCGAGTTGGCGCGGATGCTCAGTGCGGCCCAGCTTTCAGGACATCTCCCGCTTTCCGAGCCGCTGCCCGTGGGCAGCGGTGTTGAACGCGCGTTCGCGCGGCGGCTCGCGCCGCTATCACGGGACACGCGAGCGGCGTTGCTGGTTGCCGCCGCCAGCGCGCAAGACGACTCGGGCACGGTCATCGGCGCACTGCGCGCTCGAGGCTTGAGCCTTGCTGCGTTCGAGCAGGCCGAGCAGGCCGGGCTCATCTCGATCACTGACGGCATAGTTCGCTTCTATCACCCACTATTGCGGTCCCTGATCTACCAGGAGGCGTCGAGCGATGAGCGCCGCGGCGCGCACGCCGCGCTCGCCGGCGCCGCCGATGAGACCACAGACCGACGCGCGTGGCACCTGGCCGCCGCCTCCATCGGTCCGGATGAGCACGTCGCCGCCGCGCTCGAAGAAGCCGCCGGACGCGCCCTAGCCCGAGGCGGGCCATCGACAGCCGCACACACCTACGCACGCGCCGCCGGGCTGAGCGCGAACGCCGACGCTCGGTGTCGGCGGCTGCTGGCCGCCGGGAACTTAGCGTTTGCGAGCGGACGAGCTGAATGGGCAGCCACCCTCGCCGATGAAGGGTTGAGGCTTGGTGCCGCCGCGGCGGCGCACGCGGATTTCGAACACCTCGCCTCGGCCTCGGAGCGAGCCCGGGGATCCGCGTCTCGGGCGCGGGCGATGCTGTGGGAGGGCGCCACCGGGATAGCCGGGAAGGATTCAGCCCGAGCTGCCGTGATGCTCCTGGATGCGACGCTGACTGATTTTATGAGAGGTGACCTATGCGCGGCCGCGGCCAGCGCTACCCGGGCTTATGAGCTGGCGAGCTCCGGTTCACGAGCGCTCCAGTCGATCGCCGACATGACGGCTGCCCTGGTCGCCTGTGCTCGCGGCGAGCTCACGACGGCCGAATTCGAAGCGACGAGAGCACGCGCGGCAGATGCGTCCACACTTCAGCTCCCGGCGCTCGCCGCGATGGGCGTCCACATGATCTCAGTTCAGAGTCGAGCGCTGTTTGATCCCGCCGAAGGCGGAAAGGCCGATGGGTTTGACGCATCGATCGCGGCGGCCCGCCAGCGCGGTGAGCTCAGCCAGTTGCCATTCTTGCTCGGGCAGGCCGCGTTTGTCGATTGGCGTGAAGGGGCTTGGACGCGGGGGTGGTCGCAGGCGGCGGAGGCAGCTGAGCTGGCCGGCGGCACCCGCCAATGGAACTTCCGCGCTTTTGCGCTCGTCATCATGGCTTATATAGAGGCGGCGCAAGCCCTACAAGCGGACTGCCGGGAGCACTCGGCGGAGGCGCTGCGGTTGGCGCAGGAGTACGACGTGGGCTCGCTGGAGGTGTTTGTCTCCTCGGTGGCGGGACTGCTTGAGCTGACTCTCGGCAACATCCCGGAGGCGGTCGAACGGCTCGGGCGCTGCGCCCGCCAGGCAGCCGAAGCGCAACTTGGCCATCCGGCGACCGTCCCGTATGAGCCAGATCTCGTCGAGGCGCTCTGGGCAGCGGGACGCGACCAAGAGGCGCGCCGTGCAGCCGACCGACTGATTGAGCACGCTGACCGCTCCCAGTCGCCGTGGGGCCTTGCCACCGCCGGCCGTTGCCAGGCCCTCCTTGCCGGCGAACGCAAGTTTGAGGAAGAGTTTCGCGCCGCGCTCGCGCTGCATGACCGGGTGCCGAGTGCGTTCGAGCGTGCCCGCACGCAGTTGTGCTACGGGGAGCGCCTACGTCGCGGGCGCCGGCGAGCCGATTCCCGCCAATATCTCGCTTCCGCGCTCGCGGTGTTCGAGCAGTTCGGGGCCAAGGCGTGGGCCGCGCGCGCCCGCCGGGAGCTGCAAGCTACGGGCGCCACGGCCCGCCCGCGTCGCGACCCGACCGCCGTGGACCGACTCACCGCGCAGGAGCTGCGCGTGGCGCTGATGATTGCCGAGGGCGCCACCATCCGCGAGGCCGCGGCCCAGCTTTTTCTCAGCCCGAAGACGATCGAAGCGCACCTCGGTCGCGCCTACCGCAAGCTCGGCGTGCACAATCGGTCCCAACTTACGCGCAGTCTCGATCGACCACAGGTAACCGCAGCGTAATCGGTTGGATCGTGACTCGATACTGACGGCTCCGTCCCCAATTGGGTGGATGTAGGGATTTCACAGACGCGCCGGCCAGCGGATTAGATGGGCCAGCGATCACTCTCCGCCCGGCGACCGCGGCGGACTCTGCTCGCGTCGCATGCCTCCTCGAGCTGGGGTTTGGAGAGCCGGCGCCGCATGATCTTGCCGCCCGGATGGACTCGCCAGGCGAGAGGACAATGATGACCGAGATCAGCGGCGCGGTGGTTGGAACGCTCCGCCTCATACGAGACCGATCAGACGGCCGCTCTATGGGCTCGCAGTAGACCCGTCATGGCAGGGCCGTGGGATCGGCCGCGCCGCGCTGAGGCACGGCCGCCAGCAGCTACGCGCGGACGGCGCAGCGCATCGGCCTTGAAGGGGACATCGCGAACGACCGCGCGCTCGGGCTGTACACGTCGATCGGCTTCACGCCCGTCTCGACCGAGGACTACTTCCGCGCTGCCGCTGACCTGAATCCGACCGGGCTCCAAGGACGCTGCTGCGTCGACGCAGCCGCAGCTCTCGTAGACCGGCTTGCGCGAGCTGACGATGCCGCTCTTAGCGCCGAGCAGCGGTGTCGGTCAGCGCCGCTACACCGCTCCCGTGGCCGCTTTCGATCCGATACCGACAACGAGCGTGCCGGCGGCACCACTGCTGCTCTACGGCTTGCAGGATTCGGTTGCCCGGCTGGCCCCGGGCGCATCGAACTCGCCGGTGGTGTGTTCGCGGGCGCCTGGTACGCGTCCCGCGTTGAGCGGGTGCGCGCGCACCGACGGTGACGGGCGCGAGTTGGGCCGATAGCAGGTTGGTGGCGGTCCCGGCGCGATCGACTTGTCTCGCGACTTCGTCTGTCGCACTACCCGTTGACGATCTCGGCGGCTGCGGTGAGCGGGTCGATGTTTGCTGCGTCCGCGATGCCAGCGCGGTACTCGTCGGTGTTGGTGAGTGGTGGGGTCAGGTTCCGCTCGTAGCGGACTCGCTCGGCGGCGATCATCCGGAAGCCGATCTCGTGCTCGAGCCGCTCGGCGAGAGTCCACAGGCGGCCGGCCGCAGTTGCGTCCTCGTTTCGCGCGGCGACGCAGGCGAGACCCGCGAGGCAGTACGTCCCCAGGCGCACGTCTCCCTGTTGCAGGCCGAGTGCGAGCGCCTCACCGTAGTAGCGCTCGGCGGTGGGCAGATCGCCCGTGTCGAGATAGAGGTCGCCGAGGCTGTGCACCGTGGCCGCACTACTACCAAGTCCGTTTGCGCGCCGAATCTCGATGGAACGGGCGAACAGCTCGGCGGACCGCTCGAAATCGCCGAGGTCCCGGAGAGCCTCAGCGATGTAGTGCAAGGTGCGGGCGATCCCCAGCGTGTCGTCGAGGCGCTCGTAGATCGGAAGCGCCTCCTCCGCCCATGCGAGGGCGCTCTCCGGCGCGCCGGCGATGAACTCGGCGGCGCCGAGGCGAAGCAGCACGAGGGTCTCGCCGCGTTCATCGCCGGCGTCCCGGTAGAGCGTGAGCGCCTCTATCAGTGCCGCCCGCGCGGGCTCGAGGCGCTCGAGATACACCAGCGCGTAGCCAAGCCCGGCGAGGGCCTTGGCGCGGTCTCCCGGCGACAATGCGGTCGGATCGGCCAGCGCCCGCTCGTACCAGCGCATGAGCTCACGGATCCGTCCGGCCCCTAACCAGGGCACGAAGAGGGCATCGGCGAGTGGGAGTGCGGCGGCGATGTCGTGGTCAAGCGCCCAGGCGAGCGCGAGCCCGGCATTGGCAGCGTCCTGGCGCAGCCGAATCAGGTCATCGGTGCCCTCCCGGCGGTGGCCATCGTCAGCGACGCCGAGCCTGAAGTACCAGCGCGCGTGGCGGGCGTGGATCTCGTCGCGCTCGTCGCGTGAGTCGAACTGCTCGAGCGCGTATTCGCGCGTGGTCTGCAGCAGGAAGAGCCGGCCGTTGTCGGCGTGGCGCACAAGGCTCTTGTCGATCAGTGACCGCATGCCGTCGAGATTGGCGTCGCAGATCTGTTCGGCCGCCTCGAGCTCGAAGCTGCCGACGAACACCGCCAGTCGGGTGAACAGTCGCTGCTCGGGCTCGCTCAGCAGGTCATAGCTCCAACCGATTGTCGCCCGCATCGTGCTATGGCGCTTGGGGAGGTCGCGGCGGCCACCGGCCAGGAGCGGGAGCCGCTGCTCCAGCCGGGTGAGAAGCTGCTGCTCGGAGAGGAGCTTGACCCGCGTGGCCGCTAGCTCCAGCGCGAGCGGAAGTCGATCGAGTCGCTCGCAGATCGCGTCGATCTCAGCGCCAGGCTCGTAGCCCGGCTCCACCTGCCGCGCCCGCGCGGTGAACAGCTCGACGGCGGCGCGGGGCGACAACGGCGCCACTGGGTACTCCTGCTCGGCGGCCACCCCGAGCCGCTCGCGGCTCGTCACGATCACCCCGCAACCCGGAGCGCCGGAGAGCAGTTCGGCGACCGCGCGAGCTGCCTCGATCACCTGCTCGAAGTTGTCAAGCACGAGCAACAGGGCTCGCCCGCGCAGATACATCGGCAGATCCGCGATGTCACCGAGCACCCCCGCGATCGCGGCTGGTACCAGCCGCGCCTCACTGACCATGGCAAGCGGAACCCACCACACGCCGTCCGGATAGCGGTCGGCGAGACCCGCCGCGAACGCCATCCCGAGCCGGGTCTTTCCGGTCCCACCGGTTCCGGTCAGGGTGATCAGCCGGCGCGAATCAGCGAGCGTCATCAGCTCGGCAAGTTCGCGCTCGCGGCCGATGAGGGGTGTCGCCTGCACCGGCAGATGGACATGGCCCGGCGCTCGCCCGTCCGTCGTGGCGCCGGCGCCGGCGGGCGGGGCCGGCTGGCCTGAATCGGTTTGGAGCAGCGCCCCGTCCTGAGCAAGGATCGCTTCGTGCAGTTGCCGAAGCTCGACCGAAGGCTCAATCCCCAGTTCGTCGACTAGCGCCGACCGTGCGGCACGGTAGGCGGCCAGCGCTTCCGCCTGCCGTCCGGTCCGATACAGAGCCAGCATCAACTGGCCCCGCAGACGCTCGCGGTACGGGTAGTCGCGCACGAGACGCTCGAGCTCACCCAGCACCTGCGCCTCCCGGCCCAGCAGCATTTCGACCACGATCCGCTCCTCCAGCACGGCAGCGCGCAGCTCGCCGAGCCGCGCGATCTCCCCCTGCGCGAACGCGTCGTATTGAAAGTCGGCCAAGACGTCGCCGCGCCACAGCTCGACTGCGCCGCTCAGCGCAGCGAGTGCCTGATCTGGTCGTCCCGCCGCCAGCAGCGATCGGCCCTCGCGGATCAGCCGCTCGCATCGCTGCACATCGAGCTCCTCGGGCCCGACTCTCAAGACGTACCCACCGGCAGTACTGACCAGCCGCTCCCCGTCTGGGTCTGAGTGGCCGGCGGCAAGGGCCCGGCGCAGCCGCGATACGTGCACGTGCAGCCCCTTCGCGCCGCTCGCCGGCGGCGCACCCGCCCACAGCTCCTCAACTAGCTGATCGCTCGACACGACCTCGTTCGCCCGCAGCAGCAGCAAAGCAAGCACCGCTCGCGGCATCCGCCCGCCCAGGGCGAGCTCGAGCCCATCGTCACCGACTGCCTGCAAAGGACCCAAGATCCCGAAACGCATACGCCCTCGCGACCGTACCGATCCCGGCTGCTCGCCGCCGACCGAACACCGCCGACGGCACCCCACCCGCGGTTGCAAGGCCCCCGCCGGGGCGATTACCGGACTGCAAGCCGGCTGCAACCCGTGCGGATCACAGTGCCCGAACCACAACCCAACACGAGGTCAGCCATGCATCCCCAACTCGCCCTCGTCGCCGCCCAACAGCAAATCGCCGACCTGCACCGAACCGCCGACCACAACCGCCTCGTGCACACCGCCACCACCGCCACCAGCAGCCACGCCATCCCCGCACCCCGCCGCCCCGCCGCCCCCGCCAGTCCCGTTCCTGCGCTGGCTCCGTCGCCTGGCTTAAACGCACCCGTTGCTCGAGAGCGCTAACTCGAGGGCGGCCAGCCGCAAGCACATAAGCGGTCACGGCCGGATCGATTGGCAGCAGCGCTACCGCTTGAGGCGTAATCCAACAGCGGGTCGAGAGCGACCTCATGTGGCTGCGTTTGGTCGCCGGCGGTAGTCGACGATCGCATCCAACGCGGAGCCGAGCTCGAGCCTGCTTTCGCTTCGGCGACCAGACGTAACTCCTGGGACCGGAGGGGTGCTTGCTCGTCGGCGGCAAGCATCGTGCAGGCCCGGCAGTGACGTTTGGTCGCCATAGCAGCAGTGCGTTCCGGGACCGCCGGAAGCCGAAAGCGATCACGCCGACCGGGTGCACCGGGCCGCTCGGCTTGGGCCGAGCGCAGCTACGACGACGACGTTGTCTTCCCTCTCGGCTCTCATCCTCTCAGCGCTCTGTTCGCACCGATTGAGATCGGACCCAGACCGCAATTAGGGGTTGGCTCGCATGAGCGCGAACTCGTCGTGGCCGCTGGTTCCGACGGCGACGATCCGGCCTTGCGGGTCGACGGCGACGTCCTCGCCGTCGTCGTTGCGGCCGTGGAAGTCGGCGGTGAGGATGCCGTTGGTGCCAAAGCTCGTGTCGGGCGTGCCGTCGGGCTTGAAGCGGACGAGCGCCATGTCGGGGCCTGTGGGCGTCGGTGGGGTCGTGCCGCACGCCGGTGATGAGCACGGGGCCCCGGATGTGCCGACGACCACGATGTTGCCGTGGGCGTCCAGCACGAGGTTGTTGCCGAAGTCGTCCCGGCCGCTGAGGTCCGCCTGGGCGATACCGCCGTGGCCGAACCCGAGGTTCAGCTCGCCGTTGGGGTCAAAGCTCGCGACGATCGGGTCCAACCCGTCGGGCCCGCTCCGGGTGGCGCCGATCAGGATCGTCCCTTCCGGGGTGACGGCGACGCCGTCGGCGATGTTGGTGCCGAGGTCGCTGATCTTCACCCCGCCGCCGAAGGTCGGGTCGAGGCTCCCCTCAGCCGTGTAGCGGACCAGGCCGATTTTGTCGCCGGCGCTGCCAACGACGACGATCTTGCCGTCGGGCTGAATCGCGAGCGCACGTGCGTCGTCGTCCTGTCCGCTCAGGTCGGTGGTGACGATCCCGTCACCGTCGAAGGTGTCATCGGGCGTCCCGTCGGGGTTGTAGCGGGCGAGCGCGAAGTCGCTGTTGATCCCTGAGGGCTCGGTCGCGAACCCGGCGACGACGATCTTGCCGTCGGGCTGCACCGCGACTGCGTTGGCCACGGCACCTTTGCCGAAGTCTCCGAGTTGCCCTCCGTCTAGCGGAGCGGGAGCGGCCGAGTTCGAGCACGTCTTCGTCGCCAGCTCGAACCTGCGTATGCATCACGACGTCACCGCTAACTCGTTCGGTGGCGACGAGCTAACAAGCACGCTCCTGCTTCGCCAGGAACTCAAGCATCTCCGCGCGCCGCGACCAGACTGGTGAGATGGACGAATGGGAGCAGCCTTGGCAGCGGGCTGCCGCGGCCGCCGCGAGACGCGTCGTTTTCGTCTATCGCGGCAGCGGGGTTAGCTGGACTCCAGCAAGCACCAGCGAGCTCGCGCTTCTCCTCGTCCGGCGTTCGAGGAGCTCTGGTCAAGACGAATCCCGCGACGTCTTAGGGCTGGGTGGGGCGTCTGCGAGCAGGGCGGCGGTGACGGTTTGCTCGAGCCATCGCGTGTAGCGTCGCTGGGACCAGCCGCGCTTGACAGTGAGCAGGTGATGGAGTTCGGGGCTGGCGAGCGCGGAGAACGTGTCTGCTGCTTGCTCGGTGTTGAGGTCGGGGCGGAGCGGCTCTCCCTGCACGAGCGCGATCATGATTTCGCGCTGACCTCCAAAGCGCATTTCCAACAGGTTTCGTTGGAGTTCGTCGAGTTCGTCTTCGCCCGTGCCGGCCGACGCGATGATCGCGTAGATCGGGCTGGTCAGCTCGGTAGTTTGCGCCGGTGTGGCGGGAGAATCCGGTGATCCGTGCGCGGAGGTCAGTCAGGCGAAGCAAGCGCTTTCGGGGCCGCGACCGGTGGCTGGTCAATCAAGGGGCCGGTGATCGTGTCCGGGGTCACACCCGGCGCGGGCGACGTGACCGTGATGCTGCGTGTGTCAGAGCGCATTGTGAGGACCTCCTCAGTGCGGTGCGAGGGGATCTTCAGGTCCTCTCTTCGATATATGACCACCATAGCATGAAATATAGATCTAGAAATGCTACTCTAGAAGCCGATGCCTGATGATTCGGCACCGACATGGACGTTCCTGACTAACCACGCCCAAGTGTTGGTCTGCATCGCCGACGATCCGGGCGTTCGCCTACGTGAGATCGGTCAACGGGTCGGGATCACAGAGCGTGCCGCGCATCGCATCGTGGGCGAGTTGGCCGCAGCCGGCTACATCACCCGCCAACGAAACGGGCGCCGCAACCAGTACACGATCAACGCTCACCTCCCGGTCCATGACCCGATCGCGCGCCAGCACAACGTCGGGCAACTGCTCGAGATACTCACCGCGCCCCACGAGCCCGGACGTCACGACCCCCGCACGGACATGGCGTCTGTTGGCGTGTAGCGGCGGACGTGCTGCTCAAAGCAGGCCGATCGAGGAGATCGGACAACCCAGAACGGACCCACACAGCTCGCGCGGTGTCGTCCGCTCGGTGGGCTTTCTGGCGGGCGTGATCGCTACCGATCACCGCCGAGCGTCTCGACGACCGACGATCACGACCGAGCCACGTCGTCTGACTGTGGCCAAATCCTGCGTCGTGTGCGCCATCGTCTCTTGAACCTTCCCGTCCGGATCGAGGCATCCACACATCAGCGTCGCGGGCCGAAGCGCTCCGAACTGGGGCGCGCCCACCGCGTTTGGCTGAGTAGCGGCTTTTGGACGTGAAGACAAGCCCACCGGTCAAGATCCGGTTGGCCCGCGTCGCTCCTCGTGGCGCAGTAGCACCGTCGGTGGCATCCAGCCTCCGGCTCGCGGCTATGTCAGACGCTATCTTAGTTTCGCGAAACTAGCAAACTGATTCAAGAAAGGTCGATCTATACTTTGTGCCATGGCGGAGTGGAGCTTCCTTACCAACCATGCCCGAGCCTTGGTCTGCATCGCGCATGATCCGGGGGTACGCCTACGCGACATCGCCGCTGCGCTCGGCATCACCGAGCGCACCGCGTTTGGCATTGTCACCGACCTGGCCGCGGCCGGCTACGTCGTCAAGGACAAGGACGGGCGTCGCAATCGCTACCGCATCCAGGACCACCTCCCCCTGCCAGAAGCTGTCGGTCGAGATCGCACGATCGGCGAGGTGCTCAGACTGCTCATCGACACCCGAGCCCCAGAGTTCGCGCAACCAGACGGAAATGCCGCTTCCGACCCACCAGCTCCAACCCGTAGCAAACGCTCCCCGCAGCGTGACCGAAAGTCTCCGCCGCCGAGCGACGTGCGCCCCCGCAGCCAGCGAGCTCCGGACAGCGCAGCGCGTCAAGATCAGCGGTAGCGAGTGGCTCGTGCGTCACGCCGACGTGACTGCGATACCAGACGAGCCGGCGTCGATCTGACGGGCGGTCCAGGCCCAGCCGAGCCTGTCGCGACCGCCGGACCGGACCATGGAGGGGACGTCAACCCTGTCACGACGCCGTCGGGGTGCTCGTTCCGGTACTCGGGTCCGAGCACCCCGATCTGACGGGTGGCTAGGCCGGTGCCCCAGCCGTTTCGGGCACAACGCCCAGCTGCTGCATGAGCGCGGCCGCGTTCCAGTAATTGCCGCCGCGATGGATCAACCCGTCCTCGCCGAATTCAGCGGTCGCGCAACCGTAAGTGGTCGCGCTATTGCCGGTTGGCGGGACGCCCAACAGCTCGCCGTCGTTGGTTCCGGTGACCTTCCACTCCTGGGCCGCTCGATTGCCCGAGACGATCGGCTCACCTAGGTTCACGGCGTGAAAATCCGAGAAGGCGGCGAGATAACCCGCCACCGAGTCGCGGATCGCGGCGCGTCCCCGCAGCGGCTCGGGTAGCCCGACGTCGTAGAGCTTGGCGTCCTCCGCGTAGCAGGCAGCGACGCCGTCAGCGTCGTGTGCGTTCCAGGCTTCGGTCTCGCGCTTTAGCACCTGAGTGATCTCAGTGATGCCCATTGGTGTCTCCTATCGGTAGATTCATAACTCTAGCATCACATTTCTAGAGATAAGGATCCGGAATGTGCTAGCGTCGGGAGGGCGCTCAGCGAGCCTCTTGCTTCTGCTTTCCGGGCGACGCATCCGGTCAGAAGGGGAGAGAGGCGGTCGGCCATGGTCATCGCAACAACGAAGTCCCGCGCCGCGGGTCGACGCCCGCGGCGTCCACATGAAGTGCGTCTACCGGAGTCGATGACGTTCCTCGTCTGGCCGGACAACGGCGGCGACTACCACTGGACGATCGTCGCCGCCGACGGCTCAACCCTCGCCCGGTCGGGAAACTTTGCTTCCTACGCGGACGCAGAACGAGCCGCGCAGCACGTTCGCGACGGAGCCGCCTCGGCGCCGTTCGAACACCGCGCCGTGAGCGGACGGCCGGTCGATCTCGCCGGTCGGCGTCGTGCCACAAGCGGCGCCGGGGACGCCCAGCGATGGCTGGACGAGGGCGGCAGCGTCAGCAGCGAGGCGGTGGGCAGATGACCAGCGCCACACTGATCGCGCCGCCGGACCGGCATACGCCCGCGAGCGAACCTGACCCAACGCGGACGTACACCTGTCCCGCGTGCGGGCACATCCTGCGGGTGTCTGGACTCGGGCGCCACAGGGTGTACTTCGAGCTGGATGACGAACGCTCCGACGACCCCGTGATGAACCGCGTCTGTCCAGGATGTGGCCACGGCCTGCCCGGAAAGAACCCACTGTGACCCGATGACCCGCCTCTGCTGCCCACGCTGCCGGCTGCGCTTCACCCCCGCCGCGGCGGCGCACATCACCGCTTGCCCCGAATGCCGCGACTCGCCTAAGCCGATCACCAGCCTGGAGCGCACGCTCGGCTTTCGTCTCGTCGGACCGGAGGACCTCCCCGACGAGCTGCCCCACACAACGGCCAGCTCGATCACCTTTCCCGACCCGGAAGCGCGATCCTGACCGACCCGCACTCTCCGCCTCGTCGCGCCCCAAACCCAGCGCAAGCTTCGACGCCCACGACTCCGTCGACCACATCGGATACACCACGTCGACACGACGACGTGAAACACCTGGAGCGAGCAGGGGCCCGGGCCCGAGCGCACCTCACCGACCCCAACGCACGACGGCGCAACAAAGACCAGCTCCAACCCCCTGACTGGCTCGCCCGTCAATCCGCCCGCTCGCGTACAGCTCCGCGAAGCGCCCGCCCTCCGAGCCGCGTACCCCCGCTCACGACGAAGCAGGTCTCACAGGCGGGAAACCCGAGCGACGTGCCGCTCGCCAAACTCAAGCCGTGGCGTCTCACGAGCCGTTGTTCGTAGAGCGTTCCCCAGCTGAGACGTCAACCTCGACTGCGTCGGACGCCTTGGTCGGACTTCCGGAGCGTGCGCTGACCGATCGTCACCGCGACGCTACGACGGGCCGGTGAACAGCCGCGCCGAGACCAGATCGCAGCCGACCGTCGCGTCGTCGGCATCCATTGTGCGATCGCCTTCGTCAGGAACGAGTCGTCGGACGCCGACGATCCGAACGATCACTCGGTCGCCAACTCGATCGTCAGCTCAGCGGTGTCGGGACGAGCGAAGCGGTCGTCAGCGGCGGCGCTCCTGGCAACGTGACCCTGGAGGGTGTCGAGGGGGCGCTCGAGCTGGTCGACGTCGGCGAGGTGCAGAGCGCCTACAGCGTGCTTGACCGCATCCGCGAGGACATCGTCGAGTTCTGCCGCGAACGGGAGATCGCCTTCGTGCCCTTCTTCCCGCTTGGGTCGGCCTTCACCGGTGGTCCGCAGAAGCTCGCCGCCGACCCGGCAGCGAGCTCGGCGGCCAACAAGCATGGGGTGACTCCGTCCCAGGTCGCACTGGCGTGGCTGCTGGCCCGCTATGACCGGATGCTGCTGATCTCGGGCACGACCCCGGTCGCCCGTCTGGAGGAGAACCTGGCCGCCGGCGGCCTCGAGCTCGACGATCAGGACATGGCGGTCCTCGACGATGTCAAGCAGGACGTGCGCGCCGCGCACTGACCTCCCGGACCCGGCGGCGGGGCGACCCGCGGCGCCGGCGCTCGCAACCTGCTGAGCGCTGGCGCCGCAGACCCATCCGCAGACCCATCCGTGGACGGCGTTGTGAGCTCAGGCCGCCAGCTCGAGCTCGCCTGGCTCGAAAGCGCCCTCGGCGGTGGCCAGGACCTCGGGCTGATCACGCTCGATCTGGTTCTCGCGCACCAGCCACAGGGCAAGCGCGGCGCCGGCGAGGGCCACCAGGGCACCGATCAGCAGGATCGAGTTCAGTCCGGACAGGAAGCCCTCGCGGGTGGCGCTGGTCACCAGCCCGCGGGCTCCGTGCGGCACCGCGCTCAGCGCCGAGCCCAGCCGTCCGTCCGACGCCGCCTCGAGCAGCTGGCGCGGGTGACCACCGGTGCCGACCGGCGTGCCGGCGGTCAGGCTGGAGATCTTGCTGGCCCCGCGGCCCAGGAAGAGCGCGCCCCAGACGGCCACGCCCACCGCCACGCCGACCTGGCGGAAGGTGTCATTGATACCCGCCGCCATGCCGCTGCGCTCCGTGGGTACCACGCTCAGGGCCACGTCGGCGATCACCGGGTTGAGCAGGCCAATCCCGACCCCGGCCACGAGGAAGCCCGGCAGTAGTGCCGTCCAGCCGGAGCTGGCGGTGAGGCCGGACATCAGCAGCAGCCCGACGCCCACGGCCACCAATGAGATCGCCATCAGGACGCGGGCTTGCAGGCGGCCCATCAGGGCCACCGCGAGCGGGGCCACCAGGAACGGGACCAGGGTGATCGGGAGGTAGCGCAGTCCGGCCTGCAGGGGCGAGTAGCCCAGGTAGTTCTGCAGGTACAGGGTCAGATACAGAAACAGCGCGAACAGCGAGGCCGAGACCGCAAAGGCGGCCAGCTGCACGCCGGTGAAGGCGCGGCTGCGGAACAGGCCCAGCGGGAGCATCGGCTCGGCCACTCGCCGCTCCACAGCGGCGAAGGCGCCGAGCATCACGGCCGAGCCGGCGAACATCGAGACGATCGTGGCGCTGCCCCAGCCGTCGTCGTTGCCGCGTAGCAGGCCAAGGACGAGCAGGAACAGGGCGCTGGAGAAGGTCACCAGACCCAGCCAATCGACCCGTGTGGCGTTGGGATCGCGCGACTCACGCAGCCTGGCGAAGGTCACCGCCAGCGCCGCGATGCCGATCGGGACGTTGAGGAAGAACACCCAGCGCCAACCCAGCGCGTCGGTGACTATCCCGCCGACCAGCGGGCCGACGGCCACCGCGGCGCCGATCACGGCGCCATACACGCCCATCGCAATCGCCCGCTCCCGGCCGGCGGCGAACTCTTGGGCGACCAGGGCCAGCGACACGGCAAACATCGCGGCGCCGCCGATGCCCTGCACGGCCCTCGAAATGTTGAGGACGGTCGCATCGGACGCGAGGCCCGCCGTGAGCGAGGCCAGCGAGAAGATCACCAGGCCACCAGCGAATATCGCTCGGCGCCCGATCCGGTCCGCGATCGAACCCGCGGTCAGGACCACTGCGGCCAGCGTCAGGGTGTAGGCGTCAATCACCCACTGGAGGTCCGTGAAGCTCGCCGACAGGTCTTTCTGAATTGACGGCAGCGCGGTGTTCACGACCGTGATGTCCAGCAGGAGCATGAAGGTCGCGACGCTTACCGCCAGTAGGGTCCACCATTTTCTAGCCATTGGATTTCCTCCGTGTACGGTGCTAATCTTTGGTCAGGAAGCCTTGTAAGGCGACCTGACGGTTCGGCAACCTTATCAGGAGTCCTGACCAGATGTCCAGCGATTTCTCAACTTCGTCACAAACGCCGTTCATCCGCCTCCTCGACACGGCGCTGGACCAGTTCGTCGATGACCTCGCCGCCCGCGTGGCGGACACCGAGTTCTCGGACATCCGCGTCGCTCACGGCTGCGTGTTCGGCAACATCGATCCCGAGGGCTCGCGGTTGACCGATCTGGCCGAGCGCGCCCGCATGACCAAGCAGTCGGTGGGCGAGGTCACCACCGACCTCGAGCAGCGCGGCTACGTCGAGCGCGTCCCAGACCCGGCCGACGGCCGCGCCAAGATCATCCGCCTGACCGAGCGCGGCCACGAGGCCCAGACCCTCGGCTTCGAGCTGATCGCCGAGATCGAGCGCGACTGGGGCGAGCGGATCGGCGAGGAGCGTGTGGCGGCATTTCGCGACGCGCTCGAGGCGATCACGGCCGAGCGGCTCGGCTTCGTCCTGAGCTAGAGGGTTGCGAGACGCGATCGACAATTCGTTGTCGATGTGGCGGTTCCTTTGGTTGCGATGCCGAGGTGGTTGAGCAGGGTCTGCATTTCGCGGCGGAGGGTTTCGTAGTCGCGGTCGATGGTGGTCCAGTTCTTCGGCGGGCGGCCTTGTCGTGGGGTTCGGATGCCGGCGATCAGGGGGCCGATGACCTTGTCGCGGAGGGTGAGTAGCGCGGCGATCGTGCGTGCGGCGAGCTCGGGGACGTGGTAGCGGCGGGTGCGGCCGGGTTTGAGGACGAGTCGTTTGCCGCGGAGCTTGCGGAGGTCGTAGGCGCCTTGCCGGATGCTGTAATCCTCCGGGGTCTGCCCGGTCATCGCCCGTACTTTTGTCGTGAACTCGGCGACGGTGAAGCCGGCCGGAGCGACCGCGAGGGCGAGCGTTGCGGCGAGCGCGGCCCGGACTCGGGCGGTGTTGAGGTTGATCCCGCCGACCCGGGTTGCGGCGAGCTGTGGAGGGTGCGGGCAGCTGGTCGAGGATGCCGTCGGGCAGGAAGCCGAGCTCGACGCAGTCGAGCATGCTGGTGAAGCGGTCGACCATGCCGGTCAGCCGGGTGATGATCTGCGGGAACTTGTCCAGTCTGCGGCCGCAGCCGAGCTGTTTGGTGTGATGCGCGATCGCCTCGAAGCGCAGGACGCGTTCGCCTTTGGTGTAGGCCTTCAAGGTCAGGTGTCCGAAGTGGACCTTGAAGATCGTGAGGTTCCACCGAGGTTTCTCGATCACGACTGCCTGTCGAGGGGAGAGGTCGTTGCCGGGGCGGTGCGGGCGGCCTTTGCTGCCGAACAGCGTGCGCACCATCGGAATGTCGAGCCGGGATCGGGTGCGGTCGACCAGCGTGTTGAACAGGCGGTCCATCACCGCTCCGGAGGCGAACACCAGGTTCCGGCTGTACTCGACCTGGTAGACGGAGTAGTCATAGCGAAACCCGCTTTGCTCCTGCTCATCGCTGCTTAGCCCGTAGCACAGGCACGCGCTGTAGATCCACCGGTCGACCACCTGGCTCAGACGCCCCGTGATCCCGGGTTGGGACAAGGTGTCTGCGATCTGAGCCAGCCGTTCGGGGTCGCCGGTCTGTGTGAAGCAGTTGCCCTCCTTGGTGTAGCCGATCCCCGCCGCGTGCGCTGCGGCCGCGACGTACTCGTGGCCGTTGAGCATCACCTGCGCACCGAACGGCGGGTGGCCGCTGATCTTGATCGTCACATGCCCCCAGGTCGGGTCGATGATGTGAAACGAGTAGTGGTTGACGAACTGTCGGGTCTTCTCCAGGTGGTGGATCACGCCCTTCGCGGACCGGTCGACCTTCCACACCGTCGCCGGCGACCGAGCCACTAGGATCAGGAACACGCCCACGCTGACCTCCGGGTGCTCGGCCAGATACTCCTCGGCGATCCGATGCTTACGCTCCCCCGCCTTGCAATCGATCACCGGGATGCCATGCGCCTCAGCGGACGCGCGCAGTCGGCGGGCGAACCGGCCCGCGAGCCGCATCAGGTGCGCGTTGTCTAACTGCTCATCGCCATCGCTGTGCCAGCGCCGCCACCACACCCGGAAGCCGCCCGGCGCGTGCCCCATCTGGTAGTACGCGTTCAGGACGATCCGGTCCGGGCAGTCATAGCTGCCCGTCAGCAGATCGCCGCACCGCTCGCTGAACAGGTCGGTCATCCGCCGACTCTAGGCTCACACCAGGCCGGGGCTCAACCGGGCATAGGCCCCACCAGGCCCAAGGGGTCAACCGGGCGTGTCGGCCGGGCTGCCCCGAAGGGGCCTCCGGTTCCGGGCGAAGTCCCGGACACCGGTGTAGCTCCGCTTGGCGGTTGAAGGGTTCACGAATGGGTCATCTTTTAGGCCGCGATAGCGGCCTGTCTGATTCTGTTCGTCGATCGCGCGTTCGAACGCGTGCCAGGAGCTGGCGAGCGGTGAGCGGACGGCGATGTGGCTGGGGAGCGTGGGGTCGAGTTCGGCGAGGGATGGGTTGAGGATCCGCGTGTAGGTCTTGGTGAAGAAGACGGCCAGTCGGCGTCCCTCGCTGGTCAGCTCGTAGCGTTGGGAGCGGGGGATCCGCTGGATGAACCCTTTGCGGCGTAGTCGCCGGAGGTCGTAGGTCATCTGCCGCGGTCCGTAGCCGGGGATCTGCCCGGCGATCAGCTCGCGCAGTGAGCGGTTCGTCAGCCCGGCGAACAGGTGCTGGAAGCTGCAGAGGCAGGCGAGCAGCGCCATCGTTCTGGGATCTCCGAACCGGAGGCCGGGAGCGGGTAGGCCATCAGGGGTGGTGGATGGCAGCACCACGCGCTCAAGCAGCGTGGCGTCGGGTGCGCAGTGGCACGCGTCAAGCTGGTGGTCGAGAAGTCGCTGGTTGATCTGGTGCCCGATGTCGATCAGCGCGTTCCAGTTCTCGCCGGTCAGGAGTCGTCCGACGCCGAAGTCGCGGGTGTCGTTGACGGTCGTCTCGGTCCGCAGGGCGCGGCCTTCTTTGAAGTACTGCTTGACCTTGGAGGCGCGGAAGTGGATTTGGATCGCGGCCTCGACGCCGCGGTTGAAGATCTTGGTGTGAAACCTGCCCGGGGTCTGACGGCTCACGCGGCGGCCGAAGATCACCGTCGCCTGATCGGGCCGGCCCAAGGCGAGCTGATCGGGAATCGTCGCTTCGAACCATGCGCGACCGCAGGCGGGGCGGTCGAAGGTGCGGGTGTCGGAGATCTCCAGTTGCCGGAATGCGAGCGCGTGCCGGTATCCGCGTCGGCGGTCCTCGTCGGTCAGCGGCGAGGGCAAAGCGGCCTGCCAGCGATCGAAGAACAGGTGGACGTCCTCGGCGGAGAGGCTGTGGCAGATCGCGGCCAGCTGCTCGGGGTTCTCGCAGGACGCGAACCCGTTATCGAGCGCCCGGAACGTGATGCCCTCCTGGGCGGCTTGTTGTTTGGCCCACTCGTTCCCGTTCAGATAGACCCAGACTGGCCATGGCGCGTAGGCGACGGTCTTGATGAACGACGGGCCCCAGTCGGGGTCGCGGATGTAGAAGTAGTAGTTGTTCGGGAAGATCGATTGGCGGCGGTACTCGAAGTGCGGGTGCCCGTCGGGACCACCGTCACGCCATCCGCGCCACGCCGAGGTCTTCTCCTGCGCGATACCGACCATGACGACGCCGTAGCGGCCCTCCCGCTCGGCCCGTTGGAAGTGCTCGCGGGCGATCTCTTCCTTCACATCCCCTTTGACGAACCGCACGACCGGGATCTCGTGATCAAGCACGAACTGGTTGATCTGGTTGACGTAGTCGAGGCCGATCTTGCCCAGCACCGCCGGCGACGGGATCGGGAACCCGCGATCTAACAAGAACCGGATCACCTGCCCCTGGGTCATCAACCTGGGCACATACCCCTGCAGGAACAGGCGATCGACGGACCGGACCTCAAGCGTCACGTGATCGGCGAGCAGGCTTGAGATGGTGGCCACGGCTCGTTGCCTCCCAGAAATCCGTAAGGTCGCAAAGCCCAACAGGGGCTTCCACGCGGGCGCCCAATCGCCCGCATCTAGTTTGGGAAGGTAACGCCGGGCCACCACCCAGCGGCCCGCAGGGCCGCCACCCGCGAGCGAGGCTCATACCGAACCTCCACCGCCCCCAAGGATCACCGCAGCGTTTGCACAGCCGCTCGGCGGTATGAGGCTCGCTCGCTATCGCTAGCGGTCCGCTTCGTCGGGCAACACTGAGTTCCTGGAAAAGCGTCGCGGCTGAGGTGCTGCTCGGGAAGGTTCTTCGCCAGGTTGAGTCTATTGAAGTACAGGCCGGCGCACGGCCGGCTCGACGGTGCGCGAGCTCGGTTCGCGTGCAGGAGGTGGGTTTGATGGGTGCAGCAGAACCTCGCGACCGGGATCACCTCAGACGGTTTGGCGGCCGGCGTGCGTGGTGCGGCGCGGTGCTGTCGGTCCTGGCGGTGGTCGCGGCGGTTGGGGTCCCGGTCGCGGCGAGCGCTGGGGCGTCCGGTAGCCAGTACCAGCAGACGAACCTGATCTCCGATATTCCGGGGGTGGCGCGGATCACCGATCCGAACCTTGTGAATCCGTGGGGGCAGGCAGCGAGCCCGAAGTCACCCTTGTGGGTGGCCGACAACGGAGCCGATGTATCGACGCTCTATGGCGGCGGCGTGGACGGGAGTATTCCGCAGATCGTTCCGCTGGTGGTGAGCATCCCGCAGGGCGCCCCGACGGGGGTGGTGTTCAACCCCACGAGCGATTTCGTGGTGCGGACCAAGACGGGCTCCGCGCCCGCGACCTTCATCTTCGACTCCGAGTCGGGAACGATCACCGCCTGGAGCAACACGGTGTCGGGAACGACCGCGCAGATCGGGTTCGCAAACAAGCACGCGGTGTACAAAGGCCTCGCGCTGGCGTCGGTCGACGGCGCGAACTACCTCTACGCGGCCAACTTCCACAAGGGCACGATTGACGTCTTCAACGCCAGATTCAAGAAGGTCAAGCTGTCCGGACGCTTCAACGACCCAAATATCCCGGCCGGGTTCGCACCGTTCGATATCCAGCTGCTCGGCGGCGGTCTGTACGTCTCGTACGCCAAGCAGGACGCGGCGAGGCACGACGACGTCGCGGGGCCGGGCAACGGGTTCGTCGACGTGTATGACACCAGCGGGCACCTGCTCCGACGGTTGATCAGCGGTGGAGATCTCAACTCACCGTGGGGCTTGGTGCTCGCGCCCGCGAGCTTCGGTGCGTTTGCCAACGATCTGCTCGTGGGCAACTTCGGCGACGGCGCGATCCACGCCTATGACCCGACCACGGGCGCGGAGCAGGGTCAGCTGACCAACACCGACGGCAACCCCATCCTGATCAACGGCCTCTGGGCGCTGCGATTCGGCAACGGCACGTTCGCGACCGACGGAACCCTGGTCTTCACCGCCGGTATCGGCGATGAGAGCCATGGCCTCTTGGGTGAGATCACCCCAGCCGGCTAGCTCGGACTAACAACCCCGGCGGTGGGTCCGCGCCCGACGTGAACCCACCCCGGGGATACGGGATTCCCCCCGGGGTCCCCGCCGATGCATAAGCACCGGCGGCTGGAACAGCGAGGCACGTCGCGGCTACCGCGTGATCGCTTCGCGTGATAGCGATCGCCCGCCCCGCCACCGGCCCCGCACAAGTCGGCGTCATCCCTTCGTCGTCGCCATAGGGATCGCGCGCGCCGGCCCGGTGGTCACGATTGCTCTCCAGGAACGCGATCGTCGCGCGGCTGGCGCGGTTCGGCGGAGCCGCACCGCTGAGTTTGGGCCACTGCTTTGACCGGTGCGTTAGCCAGATCTGCAAGCACCTGATGCGCGTTGTGCCGACAAGCGCGTCTCTTTCCGTCGCGGCCGGCCTGTCCTGCGTTCCTGTTCGCGCGGGTCTTCGCGGCGACGCGCTGGCGTGGGTGCCACAACTCAGCCCTGGTTGTGGTTGACGACCTCGATGTTGTGCCCATCGGGGTCGAGCACGAACGCGCCGTAGTAGCCCGGGTGGTAGACCGCGCGCTCGCCCGGCGCGCCGTGGTCCTGGTAGCCCGCCGCGAGCGCGGCGGCGTGGAATGCGCGCACCGTGGCGTCCTCGCGCGCGGGGAACGCGACGTGCACGTGCTTGGTGAGCGGCCGTTCGTCTCGGACGAGCGAGAAGCTGTAGTCCGGGCCGGACATTTGCACGCGGCCGGGCTCGTCGTGCGCCAGGCGGAGCCCGGCGTGCGGGGCGATCGTCGCGTAGAAGCGCCAGGAGGCCTGCGGGTCGCGCACGCGGATCCACAGATGGTCAATGCGGCCGTCGGGCACGGCGTGCGCGCGGTCGTTGTGCACCGCCTCGACGCTGTTGCCGTCCGGGTCGAGCAGGAAGGCGCCGTAGTACGTCGGGCCGTATTGCGTGCGCGCCCCCGGCGCGCCGGCGTCGCGGTACCCCGCGTCAACGCCCGCCTGCCAGAACGCGTCGACCTGCGCGCGGTCCCGGGCACGGAAGCCTACGTGCAGCCCGCGAGTCACCGGGTGCTCGCGGTCCGTCGGACCGATGTCCCAGTCCTCCCACTCGACCAGCTCGGCGTCCGCGTGGCTGGGCTCGGCGCCCAGGACGCTCAGAACGGTGCGGTAGAAGCGCTCGGAGGCCGCCAGGTCCGAGACGGCGATGCCGACGTGGTCGAACACCGACCAAGGCTACCGGTGCACGGCCAAAGAGGAGCGGAGCGTTGCTTCCACGGGAGACGGCAGGCGACGGGGTGGTCCAACCGCTGGCACGTCACGTCCCAGTTGACGGCAACCGCAACCGCCGTGGCGCCGTCGGGTCAGGGCTGATCGCTCGGAGAGTGAGCAGTAGTCCGTGGTCCAGAGGGGTTGGCAAGAGCTAGGCCGATCGCTCTGAAGCCGTCTACTCACCGATTCCGATCGCTTCGACCGGGCGGGTGCGCAGCGCTCGCCGGGTCGGTAGCGCCAGTGCCAAGAGGGCCAGCAGCGCCGAGATGCCGAGGATCGCCGCGAACGGTCTCGTGGGGACGTACGGGAGGCCGCCGTTGAGGGCCTGGCTGAGTGGCAGGAGCGCGGTGGCGGCGATCGCCAGGCCGATGCCGAGGCCGATTGTGATGACGAGGGCGGCTTCCCAGCGCGCCATCGAACGGACCTGGTGGCGGGTCGCTCCGACGAGTTGCAGGAGCCCGAGCTCGCGTCGGCGCCCGAGCGCGATCATGATCAGCGTGTTGACCACCGCGATTGAGGTGAAGACGAAGATCTCGGCGACGAACTGGGGGCCAAACCAACGGTTCATCTCGCGGTCGGCGTCTGTCGCGGTGGCGAGTGACGCGCGGTCGCTTACCCGCAGTCCCGGGTAACGCCCAGCTAGCGCCTCGAGGCGCTGAGTGACCGCGGCGGGGTGGTCGGCTTGCACGAAAATACTCCCCAGGAGCGGGGTGGTCTGGTGGCCGGCGGCGAGCGCGGGGGCAAGCAGAGCGTCGCCGAAGGCCAGGTCGCGGCTGTAGGTCGCGACGACCTCGGCGCGGGTGCGCGTGCCATCGCCGAGCATGATCTGAACGCGGTCGCCGACATGGGCGTGGGCGGCGTCGGCGCGGTGGCGCCCGAGCGCGATCGCGTCGCCATGCAGCGCGGTCAGGGACCCGGCGGTCACCCCGACGTCGAGCCCTCCGCCCTGGCCTCCAGCCACGATCTGGGCGGGGATCGTGTCACCGGCGTGCAAGCTCGGGCCGAGCGTCGTGGCCGTCAGCGCGACTGCCGAGCGCACTCCAGGCGTGGCGCGCACGTCGTTCAGCGCAGCGGCCGGGATTCCCGGACCGGTGCTGGTGAGAGCGAGCTGGCCCGTCAGCCCGGCGTGCCTTTGCTGGCTGATGGCGTGCTCGATGGTGGTGGTGCTGAACAGAAGGGTGCAGCTCATCGCGACGGTGAGCACCAGCGGCGTGCTGGCGGAGGCGAAGCGGCGGGTGGCGGCGCCCAGATTGGCGGAGGCGAGAAAGCCACCGACGGGAGAGAGCGCCCCCAGCGCTGGCGCCAGCAGCCGGGCGGCCGCGTAGGCCACGATCGGTCCGAGGAAGCCGACCGCCAGCACCAGAAGGATCGCGGACATTTCTGACGTCGCCGCGGCTGTCTCGGGCGTGCTGGTGGTGGTCGCGACGGTGAAGAGCGGGACCGCGCCGGCGAGCGCCACCAGTCCACCGATGATCCGCCCGGGCCCCAGCAACCGCGGCTCGACCGCGGCGTCGGTCAGCGCGAGGGTCGGCGGCACCCGGGCGGCGCGCCGCCCCGCGGCCAGCACCGCGAGCAGAGCCGTCGTGACCGCGCAGCCGATTACTGCGGCCGCGGGCAGCCAGTCCGTGTCGAGGGCGAAGTTCTGCGGGGCGATGCCGTGGCGCACGAGCGCATGTGCGAGCGTCCGACCGAGCAGAACCCCTGGCCAGATTCCCGCCGCGGAGCCGATCAGGGCCACGATCGCCGCCTCCCAGGCGATCATGCGGCGGATCTGACCGGGTGTCGCGGCCACTGCTCGCAGCAGCGCGATCTCACGCTCGCGCTGCTGGATCGAGAGGCCCAGCGTGCTGGCTACGACGAACATCGCGATGAACAAAGCGAGCCCGCCGAATGCTGCCATGACGGGGATCAGTGTGGTGCGCGTCCTCTGGAGCTCTGGGTACTCGGCCTGGCCGCGCGCGTCCCCGGCGAGCACCTGGGCGCCGCCAGCGGCGCCGCGCAAGCGCGTGATGTCAAAGCCGGGACCTGCGAGCACGCCGATCGCGTCGACGCGCCCGGGATGGCCGGCCAGCCGGATCGCCTCCGCGTCGGCCAGGAAGATGGCGCTCTGCTGGGAGACGCGGTGGCGGGGGCGGGCAACGCCGACGACCGTGACGGTGCGGGTCGGCTCGCTCGACGCGAGGGGCACTCGCGTGCCGAGCGCGGTGGGATATCCGGTGACGACCTCGTCGGGCCGGGTAGGCGGGCGTCCGGCGCTCAGCCGGTACGGGGTCAACGCGGCGCTGCTCCAACCATGGGCAACTGCGGTCCGCTTGCCGAGCCGGGCGGGCACCGACACGTCGCCGATCGCCGCGCGAACCCCGCGGACTGCCGCCAGCCGGGTGACGAGCGCGGAGTTCACCCTGGCGCGCTCGGTGAGCAGCACGTCGTGGTCGGCACCGACCTTCTGTTGCCCGGTCACGACGGCCGCTGTAGCGGCGTAGCGCTCGACAGGCGGATGCGTGCGCAGCATCGACTCGAGCTGCATGCCCCAGGCCATCGCGAGCACGGATGCCGCGACGAATGCGATTAGCGCGCCGGTGAATGTGCCGAGGCGACCGCGAGCACCCAAGATGGCGAGACGTAGCATGATTCAGTCCCCCAGATGGGCGAGCTGCTCGGCGACTTCGTCGGCGCTGGGCGCGTCGAGCGTGCCGGCGAGTCGACCATCGGCGAGCAGGATCACGCGGTCGGCGTGCGCCGCCGCTACAGGGTCGTGGGTGACCATCACCACCGTGTGGCCATCCCGGTCGACCACCTCTCGCAGTAAGGCGAGCACCTCACGTCCGTTACGAGTGTCGAGCGCCCCTGTCGGCTCATCCGCGAACACCACCTCCGGAGCCGTGACCAGCGCCCGCGCGATCGCGACCCGCTGCTGCTGTCCGCCAGAGAGCTGTGAGGGACGGTGGCGCAGGCGCTTCTCAAGCCCTACTCGCGCCGCCACTTCACGCACCGTGGAGCGCCGTACGCGGCGACGATCGAGGCGCAGCGGCAGACCGATGTTCTGGGCAACGGTCAGCGAGGGCATCAGGTTGAACGCCTGAAAGACGAAGCCGATCCGCTCGCGGCGCAGAACCGTCAGGCGCCGCTCGCTGAGTTTCCCCAGCTCGATCTCGCCCAGCGTCACTGTGCCTGAGTTGGGTCGGTCGAGCCCCGCCGCCACATTCAGGAAAGTGCTCTTGCCGGAACCCGAGGGGCCCATGATGGCCGTGAACGACCCAGCCGCTAGGCCGACGGTGACGCCATCAAGCGCCACGACCTCGCCGTCGCCGCGCCCGTGGACCTTGCGAACATCGCGAAGGGCGACCGCGGGAGCGCGGACGGCGGCCCTAGGGGGTGCGAGCGTGGATTTGAACATGGAGGTCCCTTCTTCGGCTGGGTGAAAGTGCGGCGTCGTTGTGATGCCGCCAACCTACGGGCGGACGCAGGACGCCACATCGTCAGCAGGCCGGATTGGGACTCATCCCTGCGCACGATTCCTTCTCCTCCTCAGGTAGGAGGCGGGCGGCGTGTGGGTCGGATAGCTTCAGCATGTGACTCGGATTCGTGATCTCGCGCGGACGTACTGGTTCGAGGTGCCGATCATCCTTCTGGCGGTCGACGGGATCGTGGAAGTCCTCGTCCGACGAGACGCCCCGGATGCGCCGCGGACAACGTTGTGGTTCACGGTGCCGGCACTCGCGGTGCTGGTGGTCCCGCTGTTCGCGCGCCGGCGCTTCTCGTTTGGCGCGCCACTGGTGTTCTGGCTGATCGCGGCCGCGGTGACGTTCGTCGACGGGCGGCTGGTCGCGTTTACGACCAGCACGTTCGTGTTGGGGATGGCAGCCGCATTCCTGCTCGGGAACCTGCACAACGGCGGACGGGCTCGGATCGGGCTGGTCATCGTGCTCGTTGCCGAGGTGATCATCGTTCACAACATCCCTGGACACCCGGCCAGCCAACTCGTGTTCATCCCGATCTTGTTCGGGATCTGCTGGGTTGCAGGCTTCGCTCTGCGCGAGCGTGCCGAGGAGGCCGAGGCGGCGCTAGTCCGCGCGAGCGAAGCCGAGCGGGATCGGGAGGTGGCCATGCGGATCGCCGTCTCCGAGGAGCGGGCGCGAATCGCTCGCGAACTGCACGACATCGTCGCGCACGCCGTGAGCGTCATGGTGCTTCAAATCGGCGCCGTCAGGCACAAGCTCCGCGACACGCGTGGGGAGGATCGGGAAGTCCTGATGGGTGTCGAGCAGACCGGGCGGGCCGCACTGGCGGAGATGCGCCGCCTGCTCGCCGTGATGCGCCGCGATAGCGACGACGTTGAGCTGACCCCCCAGCCGGGCCTCGACGGGCTCGATGCGCTTGTGAAGAGGATCGAGCGCACCGGCCTGCCAGTCCGGATCCGGATCGACGGTGAGCCCTTCCCGTTGCCTCGAGGGATCGACCTCTCCGCCTATCGGATCGTCCAAGAAGGCCTCACCAACACGGTCAAGCACGCCGCGGCCAGCCGCGCCGAAGTCACCGTGCACTACGCGCGCGACGAAATCAGGATCGACGTGTGCGACGACGGTCAGGGAGCCGGAGCCAAGACGGACTCGGGCACGGGTGATCGG
>CAWDFE010000013.1:0-49794 GCA_963801435.1 uncultured Actinomycetota bacterium | reverse complement strand
TCGGCGGCGGCACGCGCCGGTGCCTGGGCGCGAGCTTTGCGCTGACCGAGATGCGCGTGGTGCTGGCGCGCGTGCTCGAGCGCACCGCCCTGAGCCCGGTCGATCCCGATCGGGCCAAGGGGCAGTTCCGCGCGATCACGATCGCCCCGCGGGGCGGCGTCCGGGTGCGCCAGGACCGGCCCCCGCTCCCCGCGACAGACGGCGCCGGCGCGGCCACCGACGCCGCCGCGGATCAGCGCGTGCCGGCCGCGTAGCGCAGGATCGAGAGGTCCGTCAGCCACTCCACCGGCGCCTTGTCGTCGGTATAGACCGCACCGCCGCCCAGCGGCGGTCCCACCCGGCCCGATGTCGACGCCAGCAGGCCTTGCAGGGCCAGCGGCAGCTGGGCGTGAGCGGTGATCATCGACGCACCCGAGAGCGGCGCGGTCGAGGCCACCAGCAGCGAGTTGTCGGCGCTCACCGGGTCGCGGACCACGTACGGGAACACCGCGCGCAGCGTGGCCGTCACCACCCGCTCCAGAGCGCTCGAGTCCGGGAGGTGCCCGACGTTGACGATGAAGGTCCCGCCCGGGCGCAGGTGCGCGCGCGCCGACGCGAAGAACTGGCGCGTCACCAGGTAGAACGGGATGTAGGGCTGGCGATAGGCGTCCAGGAAGATCGCCCCGTAGCGGGCGTCGCTGGCCTGCAGCCACGGGCGGGCGTCGGCCGTGTAGAGGTGCAGGCGCGGGCCCGACAGGTGGAAGTAGCGCTTGCCGATCGCGGTGAGCGCGCCGTCGAGCTCGACGGCGTCCACACGCGTGTCGGGGAAGAAGTGGCCGTAGGCGCGCGCCACCGTGCCGGCGGCGTCGCCGAGGATCGCGATCCGGCCGGGCGGCGCCGGCGTGGTGCGCCGCGCTGCGAACGGCAGCACCAGGAAGTCGTCCCAGTAGCCGCGGGAGAGGTAGGTCCCGGGGCGGTACAGGGAGTGCACGGCGACGCCCTCGTTGAGCTGGAGCCAGCGGACGCCGCCGGCGAACTGCACCACCCGCGCGTACTGGTAGTCGGTCTCGGTGGCGTAGATCACCCGGCCGTGGGCGACGCCGGCGCCGATCGCCGCCGGGGGAATGGCCAAGGACGCCCCGACCGCCGCTGGCACGACCCAGAACCGCCACAGGCGCAGCCCCGGCGCCGCGACGACCGCCAGCGACAGCGCGAACGCGATGAACGTCCGGTGGGTGCCGATCGTCGGGATGAGCAGCAGCGCGGCCAGGAAGGTGCCGACCAGCGAGCCGACGGTGGAGATCGCGTACAGGTTGCCGATCGTGCGCCCCGTCTCGCTCACGCTCTGCACGCTCAGTCGGCTGACGTACGGCGCGACCGTGCCCAGCAGCATCACCGGCACCGCCACGAGCACCAGGACCGCCACCAGCGACCCGACGAACCCCCCCACGCTGAGCGCGCCCAGCGCGTTGACCGACAGCCGCAGGAATGGATCCGCCACAAAGGGCACGAGCGCCAGGAGCAGTGACGCGACCATGACCACCGCGCACAATCCGCGCAGGTCGGCACGGCGGTCGGCGAGCTTGCCCCCCAGCCAGTACCCGGCCGACAGCGCCAGCAGGATGGTGGCGATGGTGTTGGCCCAGATGATCGTCGAGGCGCCGAAGTAGGGGGCGAGCAGGCGGGCCGCGGCGATCTCGGTGCCCAGGCTGGCAGCGCCCACCACGAAGGCGATCGCCCGGACCATGAACGGGTGCGGAGCCCGACCGGCGACCCCCACCAGTAGGGTCGGGGGCATCCCGTCGGACCTTTGAGTCGGGCGCGTCGCCTCGGCCATCATCCGAGATTAGTAATTTGACGGCGTGCTCAAGCTGTTTGATTCCGCCGTCTCGGGCAACTGCTACAAGGTTCGCCTCCTGCTGACCCAGCTCGGGATCGAGTTCGAGCGCCGGGAGCTGAGCGTGTTTGACCGCTCAGATCGCGGCGACGTGCTCGGCGGGCTCAACCCGGCGCTGCGGGTGCCCACGCTCGTCCTCGAGGACGGCCGCACGCTGGGGGAGTCCAACGCCATCCTCTGGTACTTCGCCGACGGCACTGACTACGTGCCCACCGACGCCTTCGAGCGCGCCCAGGTGATGCAGTGGCAGTTCTTCGAGCAGTACGACCATGAGCCCAACATCGCGGTCGCCCGGTTCTGGGAGCTGGCCGACCTGCACCCGCCGGCAGCGGACATCGAAGCCAAGCGCGCGGGCGGCGAGCGCGCCCTGGCGGCGATGGAGGGCCACCTCGCCGGGCGCGAGTTCCTCGTCGGCGACCGCTACACCATCGCCGACATCTCGCTGTACGCGTACACCCACGTGGCACCCGAGGGCGGCTTCACGCTCGAGCCCTATCCGGCGGTCCGCGAGTGGCTTGCCCGGGTTGCCACGCAGCCCGGGCACATCGACATCTCGGAATGACCGCGGCGCGTCAGTTCGTCCAGAAGTCCCGCTTCATCTCGGTGTTCTCGCCCTCGGAGTGGGCGCCGAAGGCCAGCAGCTCCATCCCGTCGGGCCCGGCCTCCCACTCGCGCATCGTGTCGACCGGGCAGTAGACGATGTCGTGTGGGCCGACGTCGATCACGTCGTCCTGCACGCGAAAGCGCCCCGAGCCCGAGAGCACGACATACGCCTCCTCGGATTGCGGGTGGCTGTGGCCGAAGCCGACGCGGCGGCCCGGGTTCATGCGGTAGCGGGTCAGGCCGATCCCCTCGGCGCCCAGCGGGCCGCGGGCGAAGCGGGCCTCGCCCATCTCGCCCATGCCGTAGTCGGGCGCGAGGTCCTTGACCTCGGAGAAGTTGAGCTTCTTGTAGGTGGTCATCACGCCACGCTAACGCCTTGCGCGCGCGGCCGTACCGGCGCCGAGCAGGGATCGAACACGCCGTCCGGATAAGCTGGCCTGATGCGAGACGCCGTCATCTGCGAACCGCTGCGCACGCCCGTGGGTCGGTTCGGCGGCATGTTCCGCGACGTTCCGGTGACCGAGTTGGCCACCACGGTGATCAGGGCCATTCTGGAGCGCACCGGCGTCCCGCACGACGAGATCGACGACGTCCTGCTCGGCCAGGGCTACGCCAACGGCGAGGCCCCGGCGCTGGGTCGGGTGGCGGCGCTCGACGCTGGGCTCCCCGTCGACGTGCCCGGCCTCCAGATCGACCGGCGCTGCGGGTCGGGGCTACAGGCGGTGATCGAGGCCGGCATGCAGGTCCAGACCGGCGCCGCCGACGTCGTGCTCGCTGGCGGGGCCGAGAGCATGAGCCAGGCGGAGCTCTACTCGACCACGCTGCGCTGGGGCGCGCGCTCGGGTGGCGCGATGCTCGAGGACCGGCTGGTGCGCGGCCGCGTGACCGCGGGCGGCGAGAACTACCCCGTGCCCGGAGGCATGATCGAGACCGCCGAGAACCTGCGCCGTGAGTACTCCATCCCCCGCGAGGAGCAGGACGAGCTGGCGCTGCTGTCGCACCAGCGCGCCGTCGCCGCGCAGAGCAGCGGCGCCTTTGCCGAGGAGATCGTCCCCGTCGAGGTCCGCGACCGCAAGACCGGCACGCGCCTGATCGATCGCGACGAGCACCCGCGCGCCGACGCGTCGCTGGACAGCCTGGGCTCGCTGCGCCCGGTGATGGCGCGCAAGGATCCCGAGGCCACGGTGACCGCCGGCAACGCCTCGGGCCAGAACGATGGCGCCGCGATCTGTCTCGTCACCCACCCCGAGAAGGCGGCGCAGCTCGGCCTGGCGCCGGTGGCGCGCCTGGTGAGCTGGGGGGTCGCCGGGGTCCCGCCCAAGACGATGGGCATCGGGCCGGTCCCGTCGACCGCCAAGGCGCTCGGGCGCGCCGGCCTCTCCATGGACGAGATGGACCTCATCGAGCTCAACGAGGCATTCGCCGCCCAGGTGCTCGCGGTGCTGCGCAACTGGGACCTTCCCGACGGCTTTACGCGCGTCAACGTCAACGGCTCCGGCATCTCCCTGGGTCACCCGATCGGCGCCACCGGCGGCCGGATCCTCGCCACCCTCCTGCACGAGCTGCGTCGTCGCGGCGCGCGCTACGGGCTGGAGACGATGTGCATCGGCGGCGGCCAGGGGCTGGCCGCGATCTTCGAGAACGTCGACGCCTGACGTGGCGCCCGGAGCGAGTCCGGGCGGCGGTCCCGTCGAGGACGAGGCCACGCTCCAGGAGGTCATCGAGGAGCTCGCCCCGCTCGAGCGCCGCGCTGGCTCCGAGGGCGAGCGCCGGGCGGCGGAGTGGATCGCGCAGCGGCTGCGCGCCGCCGGCTGCGCGGCGCAGGTCGAGGAGGAGCAGTTCCACGAGGGCTACGCGCGCGTGATGAGCACGCTGTCGATCACCAGCGGCCTGGCCGGCGTGGCGGCCCTGGCCAGCCGCCGGTCGCGGCCGGTGGCCGGCGCCCTGGCCGGAGCGGTCACGGCGGCGATCGCCGACGACGTCTCCAACGGCCCGCGGCTGTTTCGCCGCGCCGCCAGCCCCGCCCGGACGACGTGGAACGTCGTTGGCGGATGCGGGCCCGTCGCCGCGCCCCGCACGCTCGTGCTCCTGGCCCACCACGACGCCGCCCCCACCGGCAGGATCTTTGACGACCGCTTTCAGACCTGGCTGGGCGAGACCTTTCCCGGGATCATCGAACGCATCGACACGTCGCTGCCGCTGTGGTGGACGCTGCTGAGCGCGCCCACGCTGGTGGCACTGGGGTCGCTGCGCGGGCGGCGCGGGCTGATCGCGGCCGGCGTCGCCGGCTCGGCGCTGGGCGCCGCCGTGTTCGAGGACGTCGCCCGCAGCCCCGTCGTGCCCGGCGCCAACGACAATCTGACCGCCGTGGCGCTGCTGGTGGCGCTGGCCGAGCGTCTGCGCGCGCGGCCGATCCACGGCCTGCGGGTGCTGTTGGTCTCCTGCGGCGCCGAGGAGGTCATCCAGGGCGGCATCCACGGCTTCGCGCGCCGACACTTCGAGGCGCTGGACCGCGACCGGACGTGGTTTCTCAACTTGGAGACGCTCGGCTCGCCCCAGCTCATCCTGCTCGAGGGGGAGGGCCCGGTGGTGATGGAGGATTACCATGACCGCGCGTTTCGAGATCTCATCTGCCGGGTCGCCGACCGCAGCGGCGCGCATCTGCGCCGCGGGTTGCGCACGCGCAACTCGACCGATGCCGTCATCCCCAGCCGGGCCGGCTACCCCACCGCCACGCTCTGCTCGATGAACCGCCACAAGCAGCTCTCCAACTACCACCTCATGAGCGACACGCCCGAAAATGTCCTCTACCGCACGGTGCGCCAGGCCCTGGTCGTGACTGAGGCGGTGGCCCGCGAGCTGGCCGCTAACCCCTGGATCTGACAGACCGCGCACATGCCCCTCGCCGGCGAGCTCACCCTCCAGCTCTTCGACCACACCGACATCGGCCTGCGCGGCGAGGCCTACCGTCACGCGATGGCGGGGATCCAGGCCCACGACGGATGGCTGGCGGCCTGCCCGTTCGGCTTCCTCGTGCTCGAGCGCGAGTCGGCGGAGTTCTTCCTGCGCACGCGCGACGCGGTGTTCCCCGGGATGACGATCGCGCAGCTGTTCGGGATCGAGGACGGGCCGCTGTATGAGGAGATCGTCAAGAACATCATCAACGTCAACGGCGACGACCACCGCCGCCTGCGCAACCTCGTCAACCCGGCGTTGGCGCCGCGCGCGGTCGCACGCTATCGCCCGGCGATGCGCGACTACCTGACCGAGCTGCTCGACGCGGTGGCGCCGGCCGGCGAGTGCGAGTTCATCGCTGCCATCGCCAAGCCCTACGCGTCGCTGGTGATCGCGCATATCCTGTCCCGCCCACCCACCCCCCGCCGCTACGCCCCCAAGCTCCACGAGTGGTCAAACGTCATTCAGCGCCAGTTCGATGCCACCAGCCTCATGGCCGACCGCCCCCGCATCGAGGCCGCGGTCGAGGAGTTCTATGTCTTCGCCGACGAGCTCATCGCCGACCGGCGCGGCGACCCCGGGGAGGATCTCATCACCGATCTCATCGTCGCCGAGTCAGAGGGCGAGCGCCTCAGCCACGACGAGCTGCGCAACCTCGTCCTCAACATCCTGGTCGGCGGCGTGGACACCAGCCAGAGCCAGCTGGCCCACGCGGTGCGGCTCCTGGCGCTGCACCCCGAGCAGTGGGACGCGCTGCGCTCGGACCCCGACACGTTGGCGCTGCCCGCGGTGGACGAGGCGCTGCGCTTTGAGCCGATCACGCCCTTCACCGCTCGGATCACCACCGCCGAGATCGAGCACCGCGGCGTCACCTTCCCCGCCGGCTCGGTCATCCTCGTCTCGGCCTGGCACGCCAACCGCCAGGGCCTCGAACCTGACGAGTTCGACATCACCGCCGACCGCGGCGGGGCGCGGGTGCTGACGTTCGGGGCCGGCATCCACTACTGCGTGGGGGCGAATCTGGCCCGGGCCGAGATGCAGGAGGGGCTGGCGGCGCTCGCCCGCCGGGCCGAGCGCGTCGAGCTCGCCGGGGAGCCGGAGTTCGGGACCCCGTCGGGGATCTATGGCCTGGAGACGCTGCCGCTGCGGCTGACCTGGGCGGCGGCCTAGGCTTAGGCCGCGGTCCAGCCGGATGACTCTGGCGCCGCGCGATCAGGCGAGGCCGGATGCCGAGCGGGCGGCAAGCCAGAGCGCGTCGTCGCCCAGCGACCGTCGCGCCGCCCTGCCGTCGGCCACCAACTCGATGAGCGCAGCCTCGGCCGCCCGGCGGTCGGGAGCGTCGTTGCCATGGGTCATCAGCGCCGCCACCTCCTGGGTGGTGAGCCCGCCGGGGAAGGCTCCCAGCAGTGGCTCGGGCGTCTCGGGCGGCGCGTACCGGGTGAGCGTCGGATCCAGGTTGGCCACGAGGATGTCGTAGGCCTCCACCGGCTGAAAGCCCCCCGCCACCAGCGCGGTCCCGTTGGACTGGAAGACGATCGAGGGGGCGGTGAAGCGGACCGGCCCGTCGGTGGTGGCGGTCTTGCCCTGCAGCTCCGCGGCCGATCCGGCGGCCTTGCGCGTCTGCGCCTTGTCGGCCTCGTAGGCCGCGGTGACCTCGGGCGAGTCCAGCGCGGCGACGATCGCGGTGGCATCGACGCCCGGCACCTCGCCCAGCACCTCGCGCAGCATCTCGTCGTCCTCGAGCACGAGTGGGCCGGTGAAGTTGGCGAGCTGAATGGCGCGGAACACCGCCCACTCGGTGCCCGGGTGAGCCAGGCGTGCCGCCACCACCGCTCGGCAGGCGCGCGCGGTGGCGCTCAGCCGCGCCTTGGGCGCGGGCGAGAACGGCATGCCGTAGCGGCCGCGGAAGTGAAGCTGGCCGAGGGCGCCCCGCACGGTGGTGTACCCCCGCTTGGCGTACTGCTCGGAGCTCTCGGTCAGCCCCACCAGCACGAGCTTCCAGTCGAGCTGGTCGCCGTAGCGCCACTCGATCACCCTCAGGGCGGGACTCTCGGAGTAGGCCCAAGGGCAGGCCGGGTCGGAGTACAGCGTGGCGGTGATCATCAATCGGCGCTCCGAGTCAGGTGGTTGATGCCTCAAGTATATGCGCCGCGGACCGTTGCTGGGCGCGCGGCAGCCCCACGATGTCCCCGGCTCGGGATACCGCGGCCGATGCGAAGCCGGCGTCGCGCAGCGCGGCCTCGGCCTCGTCGGCGCCGTGAAAGTGCAGGTACACGTGTCCGCGCACGAACGCCCCCAGGAGGCGGCGAAAGAAGCGCACCGCGGGCGTCTGGACGCTGGCCAGGTGCAGGTCGGAGATGTAGCGCCCGGCCGGGAACCCCTCCAGCACCTCCGCGAAGCGGGCCCACAGCGCCAGCACGGCGTCGGTGGGCAGGTAGCCGAGCAGGCCCTCGGTGATGATCACCACCCCCGCGTCGGGCTCGAGCTCGGCGGCCAGCTCGGCGAGGCTGCCCGGACCGTCCGCGCGCAGCGCGTCGACCTCCAGGACCCGGTGCACGTCCGAGAGCGACCCGATCCGCTGAAGCGCCCGGCGCTTGCGCTCCGCCATGGCCGGCAGATCGGCCTCGAGGTAGGTGAGGCGCTCGCCGTAGCGGTTGGCAAAGCGCCAGCCCCGCGCCGACATCCCGGCGGCGAGCTCGATCACCTGGGTGATGCCATCCCGCTGGACCGCCTCGTCAAGCAGCGCGTCGATGGCCCGGTGGCGGGCCAGCAGGTAGGTCTCCAGCGAGGGGCCGCCGAGCGCGCCGCTGGTCGCCATTAGGGGATGGAGCGCATCCACCATGACCCGGCCCTCGCGCGTGCCCAGCCACGGGTGCGAGAGCCCAGCGCGCCGCCACACCTCGCCGGTGTAGTGGGCGGTGGGGCTGATGTTCTCGCCCGGGCTCATGGGCCGACCGCCGCGCTGTTCTCGCCCGGGCTCACGCGCCGACCGCCGCGCTGAGCCGATCGAGCAGGCCCACCTGGGCGGGGTTGATCCGCTCGCGGGCCTCGGCCAGCGCAAACCATCCGGCCCGGTCGACCTCCGGGAACTCCTGTGAGCGCCCCGACCGCGGCGGCCACTCCATGACGAAGGTGTTCGAGGTGATGGCCTCGGAATCGAGGTCGCCCGCGATCGCCCAGGCACGCACCGTCTTGCCCCCCTTCTGGCGGACCTCTCCGAGATCGAGCGGCTCCCCGCCGTCGGGCGGCGCGCTCCCGAGCTCCTCCTCGAACTCGCGCCACGCCGCCGCACGCGGGTCCTCGCCCTCCTCGCACTCGCCCTTGGGGATCGACCAGGCGCCGAGATCGCGCTTGGCCCAGAAGGGACCGCCGGGATGGACGAGCAGGACCTCCAGCTCCTGACCGTTGGTCCGGAAGAGCAGCAGGCCGGCGCTCATGCGGCCTCGCGAGCCGCGGCCAGGGCTCACGCGGCGCTCCGGTCACAGGCTTTCAACCAACTGTCAACGAACACGTGTTCAATAGGGAGCGCCGGTCGGGTGCGGTGGCCCGGCGACGTGACAATTGTCATGGGTGATTTCGGCCTTGGGCCACTTACGCCGGACAGCGCCGGGCCCTAGCCTGGGGTGCGCAACAGATTTCGGAGGTTGACTGACGTATGAGAAACGTAGCTTCATGGTGCTTTCGACACCGATGGGTGGCCCTCGGGGGTTGGGTCGTGGCACTGGTGGCGCTCATCGCGATCCACGGGGCCGCGGGCAGCGCCTACACGGATAACTTCAAGCTTCCCCACACGGGCAGCTTCGACGCCATCCGGCTCCTGCAGAAGGCCAACCCGCACCAGTCGGGCGAGACCGACCAGCTGGTGATCGGCGTCGATCACGGGAAGGTCACCGACCCGGCGGTCGTCGCCCGCGCCAAGGAGGTCTTCGCCAAGGTGGCGCAGGACCCGAACGTGGCCAGCGTCGTGTCGCCGTTCACGCCTGAGACGGCGCATCAGATCGCCCCCGACGGACAGGTGGCGTTCGCCAACGTGACGTTCACCAACGCCGCCAACCAGAACAAGATCACCGCCCCGCAGGCCCGGCAGTTCGTCCAATCGATCACCTCGCACTCGGGCGACGGCGTGCAGTTCCAGGTGGAGGGCAACATCGCCGAGGCCGGCAACACCAACAATCAGGGCAGCGGCCTGTTGTTCGGGTTCCTGGCCGCGGCGATCGTGCTGTTCCTGGCGTTCGGCTCCTTCGCGGCCATGGTGCTGCCGCTGATCACCGCAGGGGTTTCGCTGGGCGCCGGAACGGCCATCGTCGGCCTGCTGTCGCACGCCATCAACATCGCCACGTTCTCCACCGAGCTCTCGCTGCTCATCGGGCTCGGGGTCGGCGTGGACTATGCGCTGTTCATCGTCACCCGCTACAAGCAGGCGGTCATGCGCGGCGAGACGCGCGAGGCCGCGGTGGTGGAGGCCATCGACACGTCCGGGCGCGCCGTGCTATTCGCCGGGCTGATCGTCTGCATCGCCATGCTGGGCATGTTCGCGCTCGGGGTCAGCTTCCTCTACGGCGTCGCCATCGCGGCGTCCGTGACCGTCGCCTTCACCGTCATCGCCGCGCTGACCCTGCTGCCGGCGCTGCTGGGGATCGTGGGCCCGTGGGTGCCGCGCCGGCGCGAGCGGCGCGCGCTGAAGGCGGGCAAGCGCACCACCGAGGTCGAGTCGCCCGCATGGGTGCGCTGGGCCGACGCGATGAGGAAGCGGCCCGCCATCTTCGCCGCGGTGGCGGCGGCGATCATGATCATCATCGCCATCCCGTTCTTCTCGATGCGCCTGGGCTCGGCGGACGCCGGGACCGATCCGTCTAACACAACGACGCGCCAGGCCTACGACCTGCTGGCCAAGGGCTTCGGCCCCGGGTACAACGGGCCGCTCGAGCTCGTGGCCCAGATCAAGACTCCCGAGGATCTCGCGACGTTCAAGAAGACCGAGCAGGCGGTGGCCTCCACGCCCGGGGTCGTCGGCTCCACCGCCGTCTCGGTGATCGGCGGCGAGAACGGACGGCCCAAGGTGGCGATCGCCAGCGTCTACCCGAAGGGCTCCCCGCAGGCGGCCTCGACCACTGACCTGCTCAATCACGTGCGCACCACGGTGGTCCCGGCGGCGACCCAGGGCACCGGGCTCACCGTGCTGGTCGGCGGCACGACCGCCATCTTCGAGGACTTCAGCCACATCCTGTCCGCGAAGCTGCCCCTGTTCATCGGGATCGTGGTGCTGTTGAGCTTCCTGCTGCTGATGGTGGTGTTCCGCAGCCTGGTCATCCCGCTCACCGCCGCGCTCATGAACCTGCTCTCGGCGGGAGCCGCGTTCGGCGTGGTCACGGCCATCTTCCAGAAGGGCTGGCTGGGCGGCACCACCGGGCCGATCGAGACGTTCGTGCCGGTGCTGATGTTCCCGATCCTGTTCGGCCTGTCCATGGATTACGAGGTGTTCCTCGTCAGTCGCATCTACGAGGAATGGCACCGTCGCCGCAACAACACCGAGGCGGTGGCGCACGGCCTGGCGGCCACCGGGCGAACGATCACCGCAGCCGCGGCGATCATGGTGCTGGTGTTCGCCTCCTTCATCCTCGGCGGCGAGCGGATCATCGAGCTGTTCGGCGTCGGCCTGGCCACCGCCGTTCTGCTCGACGCCCTGATCGTGCGCTCGGTCCTCGTACCGGCGCTGATGATCCTCATCGGGGATGCCAACTGGAAGCTCCCGCACTGGCTCAACTCGGCGCTGCCCCGCGTCAACGTCGAGGGGCGCGGCGGCCCGCGACCGGAGCGCCCCGGCGCGCCCGAGCCCGAGCCTGCGACCGGCTGATGCGTGAGTGGTCGCCCGCGCTCGCCGGCGCGGGCGACCACTACCGGCCCGACGCAGCCGGGAGGACGGCGGCCTCGCCCGCCCCGGTCTCCGCCTCCAATCGCCCGGCGATCCCAGCGCACTGCCCGGTCGGGTCGGTGGGATCCCCGGCGTCGTAACGCTCAAGCGCCGTCGCGTCGCAGGGCAGCAGCCTGGGCGGGGGCGTGCGCCGACGCGATCGCGTGCGACGCGGTCCCGTGTGTCAGTCCCGGGGCGGGAGCTCCTGCAGCGCCCACCGGTTGCCGTCGGGATCGGCGAAGAAGACGAACTTTCCCCAGGGGAACTCCTGGACGTCTGACACCGCCACGCCGCGCCCCGACAGCTCGGCGTGGGCGTCGGCGGCGCTGGCGACGACCATCTGCATGCCGCCCAGACTGCCGGGCTCCGTGTCGATGATCCCGGTCCCCAGCGCGATCGAGCACGCCGACCCGGGAGGCGTCAGCTGGACGAAGCGCATGTTGTCGTCGACCTGGAAGTCGTGGTCGGCGTTGAACCCGACCTGCTCGGTGTAGAACGCCTTGGCGCGGTCGACATCGCTCACCGGGACTGCCACCAGCTCCAGCTTCATCTCCATGATTGCTCCTCCAGACGTGATGTGCGAGTGGGTCGTTCGCGACCCTACGACCGGATCAGGTCAGCTTCGGTCCGCGGCATTGTCAGTGTTCAGACAAAGATCCGCGCTGACGCTCAAGTCCGCGCCCGGCGGTGCCGAACACCAGGCTGACCCCGCCACACGATGGTGGGCGTCGCCGCTGTCCAATCGTGAGGGCGCAGTTCCCGGAAGGGAAAGGCACCGCCGGCGGCGTCCGGGATCCGTCTCCCGGGCGCCGCCGCCGGATCGGCTTCAGTCGCTTTCAGGCCGCGACGGCCTGGCGCTCGTCGGCTTCGACGACCTCGGCGGGCTCGCGCAGCGCCACCACGTCGGCGGCCTCGTTGGCGGGCCGCAGCGCGTAGGCCGCCACCAGCGCACCAGCGAGCGCGAACCCGACTGCGACCGTGAACGCCAGGTCAAAGCCGTTCGTCAGCGCCCGGGCGCCGGCGATGCCGGCCTCGCCGCGCGTCCGGCCGCTCGCGATCGTCGACAGGATCGCGAGCCCCAGGGCTCCGCCCATCAGCCGGCTGGTGTTGAGCAGGCCGGAGGCCACGCCGCTCTGCGCGCCGGGCACGCCCTGCATGGCCACGATCGTGGAGGGCACGAGGGTGAAGCCCATCCCCAGGGCGGTCAGGAGGGCTCCCGCCAGGACCGCACCGGCGTAGGTCTGCCCCGGCGCGATGCCCGTGAACAGCGCCATCCCGCCCGCCGAGGCAAGCATCGCGGCCGCGATCACCTGCCGCGCGCCGAAGCGCGCCACCGCCCGTGGAGCCAGAGTGGAGCCGGTGAAGATCGCCAGGGTCCACGGGAGGAATGCCAGACCCGCCTCGATGGCGGTGTAGTGCAGGACCTGCTGGAGGTACAGAGTGACGAAGAAAAACGCCGGGAAGTTGGCGGCGTAGAGCAGCACCACGATGCCGTTGGCGGCACGCAGGCGCCGGATCCGGAAGATCGAAAGCGGTACGAGTGGCGCGGGCGCAACTCGCGCCTCGACGTAGGTGAACGCCGCCAGCAGGGCCACGCCCAGCGCCAGCGGGGCCAGCACGCCGGCCGAGCCCCATCCGAGGGTGTCGGTGCGCACGATCCCGAACGTCACGGCGACGAGCCCCGTGGTGACGAGCGTCGCCCCAAGCGCGTCGAAGTGGCGGGTCGCGGTGGCGACCGGCGCGATCGAGGGGATCGTCAGCAGCCCCAGCCCGACGACGATCGCGCCGAGCGGGATGTTGACGGCGAAGATCGCCTGCCAGCCGAACGTCTGGGTGAGCACACCGCCGAGCAGTGCGCCCGAGGACGCGCCGAGCGCGCCCATCGCCCCCCACAGCGCCAGACCGCGGTTGCGCTCGCGGCCCTCGGGCAGGGTGCTGGTGATGATCGACAGGGTGGCCGGCGAGGTGATCGCGCCGGCGATCCCCTGCACGCCGCGGGCGCCGATGAGCAGGCCCCGCGAGCTGGCCAGCGCGCAGATGAGCGAGCTGAGCGCGAACATCGCCGTGCCGGCGAGGAATACGCGGCGGCGGCCCAGGAGGTCCGCGGAGCGGCCGCCGAGCATCAGCAGGCCGGCGAAGGTGAGGGTGTAGGCGTTGACGACCCACTGCAGGCCCGTGGTGGAGAAGTGAAGTCCGTCCCGGATCGACGGCAGCGCGACGTTGACGATCGAGACGTCGAGGATGATCATGAACTGCGCGAGGCAGACGACGGCCAAAAGCGCGTTGGTCGACGCCAGCCGCTGTTTCAGAAACGTTCGTGTTGCGAGCATGAGTGGTAGTCTCCGCTTATACTTATCCAGGTACAAGATAAGGAGTTATCCTGGTAGCGGAGATTCCCCCCATGGTCGCCGTTCCCCCGGCGCTCGAGCCGAGCCAGATCCTCGGGGCCACTGACGAGCGCCGCCGCGATGAGCTCGCGGACTTCCTGCGCAAGCGCCGGGCCCTGCTCAAGCCCGAGGACGTCGGCCTCCCCGCCGGCGGCCGCCGCCGCACCCCCGGACTGCGCCGCGAGGAGGTCGCCCACCTCGCCGGCGTGGGCACCACCTGGTACACGTGGCTGGAGCAGGGGCGCGACGTGCGCGCGTCACTCGACGTGCTGGAGGCGATCTCGCGCGCGCTGCGCCTGACGCCCGCCGAGCGCACCCACCTCGTGCTCCTCGGGCGCGGCGAGGTGCCGCCGCCGTGCAAGACCGACGAGCGGGTCTCCCCCACCGTCCGGCGCCTGATCGAGAACCTGGGGCCCAACCCCGCCTATGTGATCGGCCGCCGCTGGGACTACCTGGCCTGGAATCCGGCCGCGTGCGCCATCCTCGGCGACTTGGACGAGGTGCCCCGCGCCGCCCGCAACCACCTGTGGATGCACTTCATGGATCCGGCCCGGCGCGAGATGTTCCCCGACTGGGCGCGCAGCTCGCGGCTGATGGCCGCCAAGTTCCGCGCCGACCACGCCCACCACATCGGCGATCCCACCTTCGAGGAGCTCGTGACCACGCTGCGCAAGTCCAGCGCCGAGTTCTGCAAACTGTGGGGGAGGCACGAGGTGGCGCAGACCGGCAGCGGCCGCAGGACCATCCACCACCCGGTCGTCGGCACGATGCTCTTCGAGCACGCCGTCTTCCACCCCCAGGACACCCCCGAGCAGCGGATGACCCTGTACTCGCCACTGCCCGACGAGGACACGCCGGCGAAGCTGGCGCAGCTTCTGGCGCCATAGCCGCCCGCCCCCGGCGGCGCCCCCCGCGCGGCCCGCCCGGCGGACGGCCCCAGCAGCGCGAGCCGACCCGCGTGAGCAAAAACGAGCCAGGACCGCTCGCGGCGCCGGTGCTGGCTCGGAAATGCCCACCTCACGGGCAAAAACGAGCCAGCCGGCCAGACCGGCTGGTTGCTGGCTCGGAAATGCCCACACGGCGGGGGGCGGCCGCCACGGGGCGCCGTCCGCCGGCGCGACCCTGCGCGCCGACCCCTCGTGTGAGGTCGAGCACAGAACCGGTACAGATGTACCGATCATTGGTACCGTTGTACCAATGGCGACCTCGACGACCCGACACACCGATGCGGCCAAGAGCCCTCGCCCCCGCGGCGCCGCCCGTCGCGAGGCCCTGTTGGAGGCCGTGCTGCGGATCGTGGCCGAGGTGGGCCCCGACGCGGTCACGCACCGGCGGGTGGCAGAGGTGGCGGAGCTGCCGCTGGCCTCCACCACGTATTGGTTTGAGTCCAAGGAGCACCTGCTCACCGCGGCGCTGGAGCTGGCGGCGGATCGCGACACCGCCCGCCTGCTCGAGTACGGCGCTGAGATGGAGCGATCCGACGGCGACCCGCTGGACGCCATCGTCGGCGCCATCACCGAGTGCGACGACGGCTCCCAGGCCAACCGCGGCTCTCTGATCGCGACGTTCGCGCTGCTGCTGGAGGCCGCGCGCCGTCCCGCGCTGCAGCAGATCGCTCAGCGCTGGACTGAGGCCTACACGCTGACCCTCAGCCGGCTGCTGGAGCGCGCCGGATCCAGCGACGCGGGCGCCGATGCCGAGCTGCTGCTCGGCGCCACCGACGGCCTGCTGCTCGAGCAGCTGGCCTCGGGCACCGTCGAGGATCTCGGCCCGCGACTGCGGCGGCTGGCGGCCGCACTGGTGGCACATAGATGAGCTGGATCATGTGCCTGCTGCGCTCGCGCCTTCACGCGGTGAAGACGGGCCGCCAGGACCCCGCCCACGGCACGATCGTGCTCGTCCGCGTGCTGCTGCTCTTCGAGTCGGCCATGTACTCGGCGATCACCCCCGTCCTGCCCCACTACGCCCACGTGCTCGGTGCCTCCAAGCCGGCGGTCGGCGTGCTCGCCGGCGCCTACCCCGCCGGCATCATCCCCGGCTCGCTCATCGGCGCCTGGATCGCCACGCGCGGCGGCGTGCGGCGCACCTGCCTCATCGGACTGCTGCTCTTCGCCGTCTCCATCGCCGGGTTCGGCTTCGGCACCAGCATCGTGACCCTCGACGCGCTGCGCTTCCTCCAGGGCGCGGGTTGCGGCTTCATCTGGGGCGGCGGCCTGACCTGGGTGATCGCCGTCGCGCCTCGCGAGCGGCGCGGGGAGATGCTCGGGTCGGTCATCGGCGCCGCCATCTTCGGCACGCTGCTTGGCCCCGTCCTCGGCACCGTCGCCGTCGCAGTGGGCACCGGTCCCGTGTTCGCGGTGGTCGGCGCCATCTCGCTCGGCCTCGCCGCCTGGACCGCCCGTTGTCCCGAGCCGGCGCGGCGGACCCCGGAGGCCGAGACGAGCACGCCCCTGCGCGACATGCTGCGCAGCTCGCAGATCCGGCTCGGCTCCTGGCTCATCCTGCTCGAGGCGGCGACCATCGGCGCCACCAGCGCGCTGCTGCCGCTACGTCTGTCGCGCTCCGGCGCCCCCAGCGTGATGATCGGGGCGGTGTTCCTGGTCGCCTCACTGATGAGCATGAGCGTGGCGGGACCGATCGGACGCTCCGTGGACCGCCGCGGCGCCGCCGCGCCGCTGTGCGTCGGGCTGATCCTGACGGCGATCCTCATGGCGGTGCTGCCGCTGCCCCACAGCGCGGTGCTGCTGGCGATCGTTAGCGTGATCGCACTCGGCGGCCCGCTGACCGCGTACACGATCCCCTCGCTGACCGTCATCACCGACGCCGCCGAGCGGCTCGGCATCCCGCTCGCGGTGGCCACGATGATGCTCAACCTCGCGTGGGCCGTCGGCGAGGTCGTCGGCGCGCCGGCGGCCGCCAACGCGTCGCAGGCGACCACGGACGCGGTGCCGCTGCTTGCGCTGTCGGCGATCATGGTGCTGACCTTGCGACCCGTGCTCAGGACCCGCCTCACCCCGGCAGCGCACCAGACCACCCACGCCGGCGAAGACCGGCCGTGGGCGGGAGCCGACGCCTCGCTGGCCCCCGATCAGCTGCACGCCACCGCCCGGTGAGCGCCGGCGGCGCGTTCGCGGCGCTCATGGCGCCGATCGCGATCGGCCCCGTCGAGTTGGGGAACCGCGTCGTCTCCACCTCGCATCAGACGGGCCTCGTCCATGCGCACCTCCCGACCCACGATCTCATCGCCTACCACGAGGCCCGGGCCCGGGGCGGGGTGGGCGCGATCTTTCTCGAGGCGACCGCCACCGACCCGACCGGGCTCCTCACCGCCCACACGATCGGCGGATTCCTGCCCGAGGTGGTGCCCGTCTACCGGCGGCTCGCCGAGGCGGTCCACGCGCACGGGACCAAGCTGCTCGTCCAGTTCAACCATGGCGGTCGCGAGCAGATCTCGGCTTCGCCCCGCGCCCCGACCGCGGCGCCCTCGGCAATCCCCAGCCTGCGCTTCAAAACCGAGCCGCGCGCCCTCACCCACTCCGAGATCGACAAGCTCATCAAGGGCTACGCCGTCTCCACCCAGCACGCCGCGGAGGGCGGCCTGGACGGGGTGGAGCTGTCGATTTCGCACGGGTACCTCCCCGCGCAGTTCCTCTCGCGCCAGAGCAACCGGCGCGGCGACCGGTGGGACGGCGCGCTGTCCGACCGCCTTCGCTTCTCCCGAGAGGTGCTCGCCGTCATGCGCGACGCCGCGAGCACGCACCCGATGGCCGTCGGCGCGCGCCTGTCCGCCGACGAGCTCACGCCCGGCGGGATGACCGTGGACGACTGCATCGCGGCCGCCGCCGAACTGCACCGGGACGGCCTCATCGACTTCGTCTCGCTGGTGCTCGGACATTCGGCGTTCCCGTCGGCCTCCACGTGGATCGCCCCGCCGCCGCCCACGCCCACCGCCGCCATCGCGCTGCCCGCCGCCGCGGTGCGCGCCGCCCTCCCGCCCGAGCTGCCGGTCCTCGCCACCACGCGCGTGGCCGACCTCAGCGCCGCCGACCGTCTCGTCCGCGACGGCGTGGCCGACCTCGTCGGCATGACCCGCGCGCTCATCGCCGACCCCGAGCTCATCGCCAAGACCCAGGCCGGCGCCACTGACGAGGTCATCGAGTGCATCGGCTGCAACCAGGCGTGCATCGGGCACTACCACGCCGGCGTGCCGATCGGCTGCGCGGTCAACGCCCGCACCGGCCGCGAGCGCGCCTGGGGCGCCGCGGTCCCGGGTCGCGCCGCCAGGCGCGTGCTCGTCCTCGGAGCGGGGCCCGCGGGGGCTGCCGCGGCAATCGAGGCCGCCCAGGCCGGCGATGACGTGACGCTCGTGGAGCGCGAATCGCAGATCGGCGGCCAACTGCGCCTCGCCGGGCTCGCGCCGGCCCACGTCGAGGTGTGGGAACGCTACCTCCGCTCGACCCGCGCCCGCCTGCACGCCGCCGGCGTCGCGCTGCAACTCGACACGCAGGCCGATGCCGAGCTCGCGGCCGGCTACGACGCGGTGGTGCTCGCCACCGGTGCGCGACCATACCTCCCCACGGTGCCCGCGACCGACCTCCCCATCGTGCCGGCCTGGGACGCCATCCGCGATCCCGAGGCCGCAGCGGGCCCGGTTCTCGTGGCCGACTGGGGCGGGGGCTGGGACGGCCTCGACGCCGCCGAGCGCCTGGCCGGCGCCGGGCGCAAGGTCACCCTCGCCTGCGCGGGGCTCGTGCCCGGGGAGACACTGCACCAGTACCAGCGCAACCTGTATCTGTCGCGCCTGGACGAGCGGGGCATCGCGATCCTGCACCACCACGAGCTGGCCCTGGACGGCGCGGCGCCGGAGCTGCGCCATGTTTTCTCCGGCGCGCGCAAGGCGCTGCCCGACGTCGCGACGCTGGTCCTCGCCCAGGGCCGCGTGCCCGCCGATGAGCTGTGGACGCAGCTGGAGTCCCACCCCGCGGCTACCCGGGTGGGCGACGTCCTGGGGCCGCGCACGCTCGAGGAGGCAGTGCTCGAGGGGACCCTGGCCGGAGCCGGAGCCGGAGCCGGAGCCGGAGCCGAGGCCGAAGCCGAGGCGGGCGCCTGATGGCCAAGCGGATCGGCGGCCACCTGGTGACCGAGAGCCTGGTCGCGCTCGGCGCGGAGGTCGGGTTCGGGGTGCCCGGCGTGCACGCGCTGCCGATCTGGGAGGGGCTGCGCGACGGCCCCATCCGGGTGTTCGGGACCCGGACCGAGCTCGCCGCCGGGTTCGCCGCTGACGGCTATGCCCGCGCCGGCGGCCGTCCCGCGCCGCTGTTCTTGTCCACCGGGCCCGGCGCGCTGAACTCGCTCACGGCGCTGATGGAGGCGGCCAGCTCGCACGTGCCGGTGGTGGCGGTGTCCAGCCAGATCCCGTCCCACCTCATCGGCCGCGGGCGCGGCTACCTGCACGAGCTGCCCGACCAGCTCGCCTCGTTCGCGCCCATCGTCAAGCACGCAGCGCGCGCCCACAGCATCGAGGCGATCCCGGGGCTGCTGACCGAGGCGTGGCGGATCGCGCTCACCCCGCCGAGCGGACCGGTGTACCTCGAGATCCCCGTGGACCTGCTCACCGCGCCTGCCCCCGGGGGTCCCGTGACGGCACTCGACGCCATGGTGGAGCGCCAGTGCGCGCCGCACCAGCACGTGCTCACCGCCGCCGACCGGCTCGGCCGCGCCAAGCGTCCCGTCATCTGGGCCGGCGGCGGGGTGCTGCGCTCGGGCGCCGGCGCCGAGCTGCGCGAGCTCGCCGAACTGCTCCAGGCCCCGGTGGCGACGACCTACATGGGCAAGGGCGCGTTCCCCGGTGACCATCCGCTCGCCGCCGGCTCGGGGTGCGACGACGCCGCGCTCAAGGAGCTGCTGGCCGACGGCGACGTGGTGCTGTGCGTCGGCACCGAGCTCGGCGCCGAGACGACCGCCCAGTACGGACTGCGCTTCGGCGGCCAGCTCATCCACGTCGACGCCGCCCCCGAGAGGATCGGGGTCAACTACAGCGCCCTGGCGCTCGTCGGTGATGCCAAGCTGACGCTGCTGGCGCTCTGCGCCGAGCTGTCGCGGGACCACGCGCACCCGCCAGCCGCATCCGACGCCCCGGAGCGCGTGTCCGCAGTGCGCGGGCGCATCCGCTCGGGGCTTGAGTCGCAGGACCGCGACACCGAGCTGGGGCTGCTGAGCACGATCGAGGATGCCCTCCCGCCCGACGCCGTCACCGTGTGGGACATGACGATCCTCAGCTACTGGGCCGCGCCGCACCTGCGCCTCGCCGACGGCCAGCAGTTCCTGTACCCGATGGGCTCGGGCACGCTCGGCTTCGCCTGGCCGGCCGCCCTCGGCGCCGCCGTGGCGCACCCGCGGCGTCCCGTCCTGGCAGTGATGGGCGACGGCGGCCTGCAGTACACGATCGCCGAGCTGGGCACCGCCGCCCAGCACGAGATCGCCGCCAAGCTGCTGGTCGTCGACGACGGCGGCTACGGGATCCTGCGCGAGTTCCAGCGCGACCAGTTCGGCCACACCACGGCGGTCGAGCTTCCCGACAAGAACATCGAGGCCATCGCCGACGCCTACAACGTCCCGGTGCGCACGGCCACGCCGGACACCCTCGGCGACGAGCTGCGCTGGGCGCTGTCGTGCAGCGGCCCGGCCGTGGTGGTGCTGCACCGGCTCATCGCCGCGGCGCAGCCAACGTCGTAACGGCGCGGTCGAGCTCCCGCGGATCGCAGCCGAGCTCCAGCGCCACCGCTGTGAGCGACATCGCCACGTAGGACTCGGGCGTGTGCTCGGCGTCGCCGAGCACCATGTGGACGGCCAGGCCGTCGGTGAGCGCCGACAGCCGCAGCGCCACCGCGTCGGGATCGGCCACCTGCCACTCCCCCGTCTCGCACCCGTGCCGGATGACGTCGGCGATCGTCCGCCGCCAACGCTCGTGGAAGTTGCGCTGCGCCATCGCCGTCTCGGGGTGGTGGCGCGAGTAGACCCACAGATCCATCCACAGCGGCCAGTCGCTGGTACTGGAGCGCACGACCAGGCACGCGATCCGCTTCGCGCCGGACCCGAGCTGCTCGAGCTCGGCCAGCAGGGGCTCGTAGAAGGCGTCATCGGCCTCAGCGATCGCCTGTGCCAACAACTGGTCCTTGGTGCCGAAGTAGTAGACGACGCTCGTCGCGCTGATCCCGGCGCGCTTGGCCACGTCGGCCAGCCGCACGTCCCACAGGCCCCGCTCGCCGATCAGCTCCACCGTCCGGGCGAGGATCTGGGGCCGCCGCACGTCGTCTAGACGCCGGCGGGGTCGCTGGTGTACCGTGCTGCCTGAAACAGTCATTTCAACTTATTGTTTCAAATGTTGGTTCCGTCCACCACCGCCCCGTTGAGCGCCCGCCCCATCCACGCCCTGTTCGACCCGGTGTCCGTTGCGGTGGTCGGCGCTTCTGAGGACACGCGCAAGTGGGGCAACTGGCTGGCCGAGGGCGCGCTGCGCGGCGAGTCGCACCGGCCCGCGTACCTCGTCAACCACCGCGCGGGCGAGATGGTGCTGGGACGTCGGGCCTACCGGTCCCTGGACGAGCTGCCCGAGGCGCCCGATCTCGTGGTCATCGCCGTCCCCGCCGCCGCCGTCGACGCCATCGTCACCAGCGCCCTGGCCGCCGGCGCGCGGGCGATCGTGATCATCAGCGCCGGCACCGGCGCCGACCAGGCCGACGCCGCCCTCGCCAAGCGCGTCCGCGCCGCCGGAGCGGTGCTGCTCGGGCCCAACTGCCTCGGCGTCCTGGACGCCGGGCGGCGGCTGGAGCTCGTCCCCAACCCCCTCCCCGCCGGCGCGATCGGGCTCATCTCCCAGAGCGGCAACCTGGCGCTGGAGCTGGGGCTGCGCGCCGCGCCGGAGGGGCTCGGGTTCTCCCGGTTCGCGTCGCTGGGCAACCAGGCCGACCTCGGCGCCACCGACCTCATCGCCGAGTTCGCCGCCGACGACGCCACCGAGCTCATCGCCCTCTATGTCGAGGACTTCCGTGACGGCCGGGCGTTCGCCCGCGCGGCGACCGCCGCGGTGCACGCCGGCAAGCCCGTGGTGGCGTTGGCGATCGATCGCGCCGGCGCCGGGGCCCGCGCCGTCCGGTCGCATACCGGCGCGCTGGCCTCCGACGCCACCGCGATCGACGCCGCGTTCGCGGCCGCCGGCATCGAGCGGGTCCGAACGCCCCGTGAGCTGATCGACGCCGCCCAGGCGCTGCTGCGCTGTCCCGCCGCACGCGGGCGCCGCGTCGCCGTGCTCGGGGATGGCGGCGGGCACGGGAGCATCGCCGCCGCGGTGGCGGCCCACGTCGGCCTGGAGGTGCCCGAACTGTCCGAGGCCGTGGCGGAGCCGCTGCGGGCGGCACTGCCCTCGGCGGCCGGAGTCGCCAACCCGATCGACCTGGCCGGCGGGGCTGAGCAGGACGTCCACGCCTTTGACCGCATCGCGCTCCAGCTGCTGTCCTGCGACGAGGTCGACGGCCTCTTCATCACCGGGTACTTCGGCGGCTACGCCGAGTACAGCCCCGAGACGGCGACCGAGGAGCTGCGCACCGCCGAGCTGATCGGCGCCGCGGCGCAGCGCACTGGACGGCCGATCGTCACGCACACGATGTACCCCCGAGGCGCCGCGGCCCAGGCCCTGCGGCGCGCCGGCGTGCCCGTGTACGAGTCCGTCGAGCAGGCCGCCGAAGCGCTCGCGCTGCTCGCCGCCCGGGGCGCGTGGCGCGCCGGCGTCATCCCCGACCTGCCCGCCCCCGCGCCTCCCTCGCCGGGGAACGGCTACCTGGCGGCGCGGGCCCTGCTCGCCGATGCGGGGATCCACTTCGTCCCCCACCACGAGGTCACGAGCGCCGAGGAGGCCGTCGCCGCCGCGCTGCAGCTCGGATACCCGGTCGTCCTCAAGGCGCTCGGGGCCGCGACCCACAAGTCAGACGCCGGCGGCGTGGTGCTGAACATCGCCAGCGAGGGCGCGTTGCGCGCCGCCTACGCCCGCGTCGCGGCGGCGCTCGAGCCCGACCGTTGCACGGTGGAGCGCATGGCCCCGCTCAGCGACGGCATCGAGCTGCTCGTCGGCGCACGCTGGGACCCGCGCTTCGGACCGGTGGCGCTGGCCGGCAGCGGCGGCCTCTACGCGGAGATCCTGCGCGACACCGCGGTGCGCCTGGCGCCGGTCACCGAAGCCGACGCCGAGGCGATGCTGCGCTCGCTGCGGATCGCCCCGCTGCTCACCGGCGCCCGCGGCCGTCCGCCGCTCGACATCGCCGCCGCTGCCACCGCGCTGGCCGCGCTCTCGCGGGTCGCCGCCGCCCACCCGGAGCTCGCCGAGCTCGAGATCAACCCCCTGCTGGTCACGCGCACCGAGGCCATCGCCCTCGACGCGCGCTTCATCCGTGCACCCGTTAACGCCGAACCACAGGAGCGAGAGAGTGCAGTTCACCTACACCCCTGAGCAGCAGGAGCTGCGCGACCGCGCCGGGCGGCTGGCCGAGGCCATCATGCCGTTCGAGGAGCCCTGCGAGGCCGGGCGCGGGCTGCCCGGCGGCTCGCTGGCCGAGATCCGGCGCCTCACCCTCGAGCACGAGCTCAACGCCATCAACATGCCCGCCGAGTGGGGCGGCCAGGGACTGTCGGTGCTGGAGCAGGTGATCGTGCAGGAGCGCCTGGGACAACTCACCAACGCCCTGTGGGACGCCGTGTGGCGCCCCGCCAACGCCCTGCGCCACTGCACCCCGGAGCAGCGCGAGCGCTACCTCATCCCCGCCATCACCGGGGATCGACGCGACTGCTTCGCCGTCACCGAGGAGAGGGCCGGCTCTGACCCATCGTTGATCGAGACCGTGGCCGCGCGCGACGGAGACGGCTATCGCCTGAGCGGCGAGAAGTGGTTCGTGACCGTCGGGGACGTGGCCGACTTCCTCATCGTCCAGGCGCTGGCCGGCGACGAGCGCGCCCCCACGCTGTTCCTGGTCGACAAGAAGCTGCCCGGCGTGTCGGTCAAGCGCACGCCTGCCTACATGCACACGTTCGTGTTCGAGCACCCCGAGTTCATCTTCGACGGGGTCCGCCTCGGCCCCGAGGCGGTGCTGGGCGAGATCGGCGGCGGCTATGACCTCACGCGGGAGTGGTTCGTGGAGGAGCGGCTGATGATCGCTGCGCGTGCAACGGGTGCTGCGGAACGCGCGCTGACCCTCGCCTCGGACTGGGCCAACCAGCGCGTCCAGTCGGGCGGGCCGATCGCCTCGCACCAGCTGATCGGCGCGATGATCGCCGACAGCGTCTGCGACATCGCGCTGTGCCGGACCCTCACCCACCAGGTGGCGTGGGAGGCCGACGCCGGGATGTCGCCCAAGCTGCTGCACGCCAAGGCGGCGATGGTGAAGCTGACCGCCTCGGAGGCGGCCGGCCGCGTGATCGACCGCGCGCTGCAGATCTTCGGCGGTCGCGGCTACATGCGCGAGAACCCCGTCGAGCGCCTGTACCGCGACATCCGCGTGGACCGCATCTGGGAGGGCACCTCGGAGATCCAGCGGATGATCATCGCCAACGAGGTGGCCAAGCGCGGGCTGGAGCAGCTCGTCACCTATCGCGTGGCCGAGCCGGCCGTCCATGCTTGAGCTCACCGACGAGCAGCGCGAGATCCAGCGGGTCTGCCGGGACTTCGCCGCCCGGGAGATCCGCCCGGTCTCGCTGGCGGTGGACGAGGCCGACACCGAGCTTCCCCGCGACGTCTGGGTGAAGGCCTCCAAGCTCGGCCTCACCTCGTTCATGCTGCCCGAGTCCTACGGCGGCGCCGGCATGACCGACTGCCTCACCGGCTGCCTCGTGCAGGAGGAGCTCTCCCACGGCTGCAGCGGGATCGGCAACCTCATCACCTCTGGCGGCTTCTTCGCCGAGCCCGTGCTGGCGCTGGGCTCCGAGGAGCAGAAACAGCGTTGGCTGAGGCCGCTCGCCGGCGAGGACCCGCCGTTCACCGCCCTGGCCATCACTGAGCCCCAGAGCGGATCGGACGCCGCCTCGATCCGGACCCGCGCCCGCCGGGTCGACGGCGGCTACCTGCTCAGCGGCCAGAAGGCATGGATCTCCAACGGCGGGGTGTCGCGGTTCTACGTGGTCTTCGCCACCGTCGAGCCGGGCAGCGGACACCGCGGGATCACCGCGTTCATCGTGCAGGACGGCGACGAGGGCTTTCGCTGCGGGCCGACGCTGCGCAAGATGGGCCAGCGCGCGATCCCCAACTGCGAGCTGTTCCTCGATGACGTCTTCGTGGCAGACGACCGCCGCCTCGGCGCCGAGGGCCAGGGCTTCAGCGGGCTCATGCACACGTTTGACCGCTCCCGGGTGACGCTGGCGGCATCGGCCACCGGTCTCGCGCGCGCGGCGCTGGAGTACGCCGTCGCCTACGCCAAGGAGCGCGAGCAGTTCGGCAAGCCGATCGGCCAGCACCAGGCCGTCGCCTTCCGCCTGGCCGACATGGCGCTGCGCGTCGATGCCAGCCGGCTGCTCACCTGGCGCGCGGCCCAGCTGGTCGACCGCGGCGAGCGGGCCACCACCGAGGCGGCCATGGCCAAGCTGCACGCATCCGAGACCGCGATGTGGTGCACCTGGGCGGCGGTGCAGACCCTCGGCGGCTGGGGCTACAGCCGCGAGTACCCGGTGGAGAAGTGGATGCGCGACGCTAAGCTGGAGGAGATCGAGGAGGGCACCTCGGACATCCAGCGGCTCGTCATCTCGCGGGGCCTGCTGCGCTGAGCGGGGCGGCGCGGGCGAACGCCGCCCCCCGCGACGCGCTACCGCCTAGCGGCGTCGGCCTGCTGGGCCAGCGTCGCCAGCGCGGTGAAGAACGCCGGCGTCTGACCGCGGAACAGGCCCATGTCGGTGAGGAACTTGGCCACGCCCGTCGCGATGCCCTTGGTCTCGGTGGGCCGGACGATCGACACCGCCGGGAGCCTGCGCCCCAGCCAGCTGGTCGTCGGCTCGGGCATGATCAGGTTGGTCTGGAAGTCCTCGCCTCCGAACGGCCGCTTGTTGAGGTCGGGGAACACCAGCCCGTTGGTCGGGTCGCGCAACGCCGGGGCGTTGCCGGCCTTGTCCGCCCACGTCTGGAAGTGCATCGCCTCGGTCGGGCCGATGCTGAGCACGACTCGCAGCACGTCCGCGTCCTGGACGCGTTGGGCGAGTGCCGGGTACAGGCTGGTGCCGCCCTGCTCGATCGTGCCGAAGTGGAACCCGGCGGTGTTGGCGATCGCCTGAAGGTGCGTCTTGTTCTTGAGGTCGGCGTTGTTGCGCGGGATGGCCGGCCAGCGGCCCTTCGCCAGGGCCGGCACCGCCTGCGCGAAGCTGTCGCCGTTGTCGGGGTTCTTGGTCCGCGAGCGGTATCGCGTCCACCACGACGTGTCGACGGTGAGCTCCATCAGGTTGGTGATGCGCTTGAGGTTGGCCGCTCCCTTGGCGGTGCTGCCGGGCAGGGTGCGGAACTGGTCGAGGTTGACGGGCTGGGCCCCGCGCGATTGCAGGTAGGCGTTGATGAAGGTGAAGTGGGTGAACTCGTCCTCGGTGTTGTCGTGGACGTACTGGGCCATGTCCGAGTCCAGCACGCTCAGCGCCTCGGTGAAGGCCTTGTTCCCCGTGCCGTGGGGCACTTCGTGGTCCTGGATGCCGCACAGCTCGTTGTACTGCTGCCACAGGTCGGTCTCGAGGATCTCGGCCGCGGACAGGAACCGTAGGATGGCGGCGTCGCCCTTGGACATGTCGCCGGCGCCGAAGGCCGCCGGGGCGGCGGACAGCGTGCCGGCGCCGAGCACGGTGAGCCCGGCTCCGGCGATGAACCGCCGGCGGTTGGTCACGCGCGCGGCGCGCTCGGTATGGGAGGACTCCGGGGTGGGGATGGTCACGTCTACTCCAATCTGAATGTGTACGCCGGACCGCGCGCCGCTGGGAAGGCGGCCGCGCGCAAAGGGCATCGACACGCACGCTCAGCGGCCGCGCTCGCCCGCGCAGATCCCGCTCGCGCACGGCATGGCGCCTTCGCGCGACTCTCAGCGTCGTGTGTCCGCTCTTTACCCGCTTAAGACGCTCTGGGCCCGGTTGCCTTCCCGGGATCAGGCAAATCCGGCTCGTCGGTGACGTCGCGGGCCACCAGCGCCGCGTACGCCCCGCCCCGCTCCATGAGCTCGTCATGGCTGCCGCGCTCGGCGATGTGCCCGCCGTCGAGGACCACGATCTGGTCGGCGTCGCGCACCGTCGAGAGGCGGTGGGCGATGGTGATCGTGGTGCGCCCCTCGGCCAGTCGCTCGAGCTCGGCCTGTACGGCGTACTCGGTGCGCGTGTCCAGGGAGCTGGTGGCCTCATCGAGCACGAGCACGGGCGGGTTGCGCAGCACGGTGCGGGCGATGGCCATGCGCTGCTTCTCCCCGCCCGAGAAGCGGTAGCCGCGCTCCCCCACGATCGTGTCGTACCCGTCGGGCAGCGATGCCACCAGGTCATGGATGCGCGCGGTGCGGGCGGCGTCCTCGATCTCCTCGTCGGTGGCGTCGGGCCGCGCGAAGCGGAGGTTCTCGCGGACGCTGGCGTGGAACAGGTACGTCTCCTGGGAGACGACGCCCACCGTCCCCGCCAGCGACGCCAGGGACACGTCGCGGATGTCGACGCCGTCGACCGTCACCCGGCCGTCCTGGGGCTCGTACAGCCGCGCCGCCAGGTAGCCGAGCGTCGTCTTGCCCGCGCCGGTCTCGCCCACGATCGCCGTGCGGGTGCCGGCGGGCACGACGAGGTCGATGTGGCGCAGGGTCCACTCCTCCGACTTCGTCCCGGGAACGTCGTAGCGGAACGACATGTCCTCGAAGCGGACCTCGCCGAGCACCTCGTCGGGGCGCAGCGTCACCGGATCTGAGGCCTCGACGATGTCGATCGGCAGGTCCAGGTACTCGAAGATGCGGTCAAACAGCGCCATCGAGGACTCCAGGTCGGCCTGGGTGCCCAGCAGGGAGTTGATCGGGAACAGCAGCCGCGTCTGCAGTGTGGTGAACGCCACCACCGTCCCGATGGTGATCGAACTGCCGACGAACGCCTGTCCCGCCAGCCAGTAGACGATGGCCGGCTGGACGGCGAAGATGAACTGGATCGTGGCCATCATCCAGCGGCCGGTCATCCGGCTGCGGACCTCGAGGTCCGCGATGCCCTTCGACTCCCCGGTGAAGCGCTCGGCGAGGTCCTGCCCGCGCCCCATGGTCTTGCCGAGCATGATCCCGGATACCGACAGTGACTCGGCCACGAGCGCCGACAGGTCGGCCAGGCGCTTCTGCTGCTCGGTGGTGATGCGGCGGCGGATCTTGCCGACACGACGCGTCCCCCACACGCTGGGCGGGACGAAGATCAGCGAGAGAAGCGCCAGATGCCAGTTCAGGATGCACATGGCCACCAGCGCTGCCAGCACCGTGGTCACATTGGAGGCGATCGTCGTCGCGGTGGTGGTGACGACGCTGTCCAGCCCGCCGATGTCGTTGGCGATCCGGGATTGGATCTCGCCGGTGCGAGTGCGGGTGAAAAACGCCAGCGACATCCGCTGCAGGTGCCGGTACACGGCCGCGCGGAGGTCGTGCATCACCTGCTGGCCGACCATGTTGGAGAGGTAGGTCTGCCAGACCGACGTGGCGTTGGTGAAGATGGCGACACCGATCATTCCGAGCACCGTCGCGGTCAACACCGCCTCGTTGTGCTTGGCGAGCCCCGTGTCGAACGCCGCCTTGAGCAGGAACGGGTTGAGCATGCTCACCCCGGCAGCGACGATGATCATCACCAGCACCACCGTCAGCCGCATGCGGTAGGGCTTGAACAGCGCGAGGATCCGCGCCCGGTCGCGCTGGCGCGTCGGGTCCATCAGCTCCGGGACCTTCTTGCCCGGCCCGCGCAACGAGCGCATGTAGCCGGATCCCCCGGCCCCGTTCGATGCGGCAAATCCTCGGTTCCCTGAGCTCATTTTCTGTATTCATCCTACGCAGGCGCCGCCGGCTCTCCGCCGGGTCTACAGGGCGCTACTGTGTCGGCCATGAACGACGACTGGCGCGTGCGCATCAACCTCCACGAGGAGGGCCTGGCCCACGATCTCACGGAGCAGTTCGACGCCAACGAGCTCGAGCACGACCTCGAGCACTCCTTCCACGAGCGTGTGATCGTCTCCCAGGACGGTCCGGTGGTGTTCTGCTACGCCGGCAGCCGCGAGCAGGCCGAGCGCGTCCGCGACCTGGCCAACGAGGTCGGCCAGCGCCACGGCTGGACGCTCGACGTGCAGATCGCGCAGTGGCACCCGGTATCCGAGGAGTGGGAGAGCCCCGACCTTCCCCAGCCGGAAAGCCCGGCGGACGTGGAGACCGAGCACGAGCAGCGCATCGAGGATGAGCGCGAGGAGTCGGTCGAGGAGGGCTACCCGGAGTTCGAGGTGCGCGTCCAGTGCCGGTCGCGCCACGACGCTGCGACGCTGTCGCACCGGCTGGACTCCGAGGGCGTCCCCCACGTCCATCGCTCGCGCTACCTGTTGGTCGGCGCCACTGACGAGGACAGCGCTCAGACGCTGGCCGAGCGCCTGCGCGGCGAGGCGCCCGACGGCTGCGAGGTGGTGGTCGAGATGAACCGCCGCTCGGTCTACGAGCACCGCCCGTTCAACCCGTTCACGTTGCTCGGCGGCCTCGGCGGCTGACCCGCCCCGCCATGCCGCTCCCGGCCGCCGGCGCTGCTGACAGAATGCAACCGGAAGTTTGGGTCTTGCGGGGTAAGCTCGATACTGCCCACCTTGCGCGAGGACGTCGACAGCCCTGAGCTGAAGCAGCGGCCGGCCCCAGCGCCGGCGCCGTCGGCGCCCATGCGCGAGCGTGAGTACGACCCGCGCACGGGCACGAGCGCCTTCCCGCCGATCGCCGAATACGCGTTCCTCTCCGACTGCGAGACCGTCGCGCTGGTCGCCCCGTCGGGCGCGGTCGAATGGATGTGCCTCCCGCGCGTCGACTCGCCGAGCATCTTCGGCGCCCTGCTGGACCGCGACGCGGGCCACTTCCGGCTCGGGCCCGACGGCATGACCGTCCCGGCCGCCCGCCGGTACCTCCCGGGCACGATGGTGCTCGAGACCAGTTGGGGCACGGGGTCGGGCTGGATCATCGTGCGCGACGTGCTGCTCATCGGGCACTGGCACCACGAGCACGACCGCTCCCACACTCACCGCCGCGCGCCCACCGACTACGACGCCGACCACGTGCTGCTGCGCACGGTCCGCTGCGTCAACGGCGAGGTCCAGCTCCTGCTCGACTGCGAGCCGAAGTTCGACTACGGCCGCGACCCCGCGCGGTGGGAGTACAGCGGCGACGGCTACAACGAGGGCGTCGCCCGCAGTAAGGACGGCAGCGTCGAGCTCAAGCTGACCACCGACCTGCGGCTCGGCTTCGAGGGCAGCCGGGCCACGGCGCGCCACCTGATGAAGGAGGGCGAGACCGTCTACGCCGCGCTGTCGTGGTCTGAGCACGCGCCGCCGCAGAACATCACGGAAGCCTACGACCGGTTGGTATGGACCGCCCACCACTGGCAGCACTGGCTGGATCGCGGCCGCTTCCCCGACCATCCGTGGCGCACCTTCCTGCAGCGCGCCGCCTTGACGCTGAAGGGGCTCACCTACGCGCCCAGCGGGGCCCTGCTGGCCGCGGCCACGACGTCGCTGCCCGAGACTCCGCAGGGTGAGCGCAACTGGGACTACCGCTACAGCTGGATCCGCGACTCGACGTTCATGCTGTGGGCGCTGCTGTCGCTCGGCTTCGAATGGGAGGCCAACGACTTCTTCTACTTCATCGCCGACGTGGCCGCCGGCGAGGAGGACCTCCAGGTCATGTACGGCCTCGACGGCGAGCGCCAGCTCGACGAGTACGTCCTCGATCACCTCGAGGGCTACGAGCGCGCGCGGCCCGTCCGGGTCGGCAACGCCGCCTACGAGCAGAAGCAGCACGACGTGTGGGGCGCGCTGCTGGACTCGGTCTACCTGCACACCCGCAGCCGTGATTCGCTGGACGACCGCGTGTGGCGGATCCTCCAGCGCCAGGTCGAGCAGGCGATCGAGAACTGGCGCGAGCCCGATCGCGGCATCTGGGAGATCCGCGGCGAGCCCAAGCACTTCACGTCGTCCAAGGTGTTCTGCTGGGTGGCGTGTGACCGCGGCAGCCGGCTGGCCGAGCTGCGCGAGGACTTCACCCGCGCGCGGCGCTGGCGGGAGGCCGCCGACGAGATCAAGGCCGACATCCTTGAGCACGGCGTCGACGAGCGCGGCGTGTTCGTCCAGCACTACGACACCGACGCGCTCGACGCCGCGCTCCTGCTGCTGCCGCTGATGCGGTTCCTGCCCCCGGACGACGAGCGCATCCGCGCCACCGTGTTCGCGATCGCCGACGAGCTCACCGAGGATGGCCTGGTGCTGCGCTACCGCACCGAGGAGACCGACGACGGCCTGGAGGGCAAGGAGGGCACGTTCCTCATCTGCTCCTTCTGGCTGGTGTCGGCGCTGTGCGAGATCGGCGAGCTGGATCGCGCCCGCTCGTTGTGCGAGCGCCTGCTCGGCTACGCCAGCCCGCTGGGGCTGTACGCCGAGGAGATCGATCCCCAGACCGGCCGCCACCTGGGCAACTTCCCGCAGGCCTTCACCCACCTGGCGCTGATCAACGCCGTCATGCACGTCATCCGCGCCGACGAGGAGCTAGCCGCCGCGCGGGGTCCGTGGTCTGAGTGGAGCTGAGGGTTAGGCGGAGCCCCGACGCGGGCCGAGGCGCACCGGCAGCGTCTTGAGCTGGTTGAGGAAGCCGGACTCGACGAACGTGGTCGGCCCGGCGACTTCCATCTCGGCGTAGCGCGCCAGCGTCTCCTCGAACAGGATCCGCAGCTCGAGCCGCGCCAGCGCCGTGCCGAGGCAGAAGTGCCGCCCCCCGGCGCCGAAGGCCTGGTGCTCGGGGTTGCGGCGGACGTCGAAGCGGTCGGGGTCCTCGTAGCGGCTCTCGTCGCGGTTGGACGAGACGTACCACATGACCACCTTGTCTCCCTCCTGGATCGGCTGCCCGGCGACCTCGGTGGCGCACGTCGCGGTGCGGCGGAAGTGGGCGAATGCGGGGAACATGCGCAGGGACTCCTCGACGGCGCTGGGGATGAGCGAGGGGTCGTCCAATAGGAGCCGGCGCTCCTCGGGATGCTGCATGAGCGCCTTCATGCCGCTGCAGTAGGTGGCCTTGGTGCTGTCGTTGCCGGCGGCCATGAGCAGGAAGAAGCCCATGACGATCTCGTGCTCCTCCAGCTTCTGGCCGTCGATCTCGGCGTGGACGAGGACGGAGGTGAGGTCATCGGTGGGCGTCTCCCGCCGGGCGGCGATCAGCTCGGTGCAGCGGCGGAAGATCTCGGGGATTTCGTTGGCCACGATGCTCTCGATCCCCTCGGGCGCGAGGTCGGGATCGCCGGCCGACAGCGAGGCGTTCAGCAGCTTGGCCCAGATCGCGTCGTCCTCCTCGGGGACGCCCATGAAGCTTCCGATGACGCGGGAGACGACCGGCTGGGCGACGTCGGAAACAAGGTCGCAGGTCTCACGGCCGTCGAGCCGGTCCAGCACGCGGGCGGTGATCTCGCGGATGGCCTCCTCGTGCGCGGCGATCCGCTTGGGGGTGAAGCCGGCCTGGAAGAGCATCTTCAGACGGTCGTGCTTGGGCGGGTCCATCCCGATGAACATCGCCCGCACGAGCTCGATCGGGAAGCCGTCGGTGACCGCGGTGACGCCGCCGCGCTCCGAGGAGAACGTGCGCCAGTCCCGGCTGACGGCGTGGATGTCGTCGGGCCGGGTGATCGACCAGTAGCCCGGCTCGTTGGGGAACTCGCCGATCCGCGAGGTCCAGTGGACGGGGCATTCCCCGCGCAGCCGCGCGAACAGTTCGTGCGGCGGGCCGTGGATCCACAGCCCGCGGTCGGTCATCAGCACCTGGTCGAGATCGCCTTCGAGGGCCTGCTCGAGCTCACGACGCGTTGATGTCACCTGCTCCTCCTGACGGGCCAAGGGACCGCCGCCAATCCTACTGGCTGGCTAGCCAGCTTGGACCGTCAGCGGATGACGAATGCTTCGTCACCGGCGTGCTCGCCGAATCGGTCACCGGCGAGGCCCCGTCCGAAGCGGACCCGCCGACGGCGGTCACCCCGCTTCCGGCGATGACCGGGACCGAGCCGGCCCGGAGCCGCTCCCGCAACCCCGAGCGCAGCCTGCGGATGGCGGTGGCGGCCACCGTGCTCGTCGTCGTGCTCGCGGCCGCGGTGGCCGTCGTGCTGCTCGTGCTCGCGCTGCAGCGGGGAATCTGAGCGGGGCTCACCGCGCCACACGCGCGCCCGCGTGCTGCTCGCCCCGAGTGCGCTGGCGCCGCTCCCGCCCCGCCTCCGGCGGCGGCGCCACGGCCGCCTGGTTGCTGCCGCGGAACCAGGAGGCGGCGGCGGCCACCAGGCAGGCGACGATGGCGAACGCGAACGCCTCGTGCAGCCCGTCGCGGAACGGCGCCGAGATGAGCTGCGGGAAGAACGAGCGGCCCACCACGAGCGCGTGCTGGTGGGCGCTGAGCTGGGCCAGGACGTGGTTACCGACGAGATGCTGGATCGGGTTGTAGCCCAGGAAGGCGGCGAACAGGATCGACACCGGCGGCAGCTGGGCGACGTGCTGGGCCGTGGCGGCGGGGACGCCGTGGGCCTGCAGGCCCGCCGACATCGTGTGCGGCAGGCTCGCCGACAGCCCGAGGATCATGAGCGTGAAGAAGATCCCGATCGACAGCACCTGGGCGGAGTTCTGGAAGGTCTGGTTCATGCCGCCGCCGGCGCCGCGGTCGCCGGGCGGCAGGCTGTTCATCACGCCGGCGCGGTTGGGCGACGCGAACATGCCCATCGAGACCCCGTTGAGGAACAGGCATGCCGCGAACAGCGGATAGGGGAAGTTGATGGGCAGCAGGGTCAGCAGCACGAAGCTCACGGCGGCGCTGAGCATCCCGCCGGTGGCGAACGGGCGGGCGCCGTAGCGGTCAGACAGGTAGCCCGACGTCGGGCCGGCCAGCAGCATCCCGATCGTCAGCGGCAGCATGTAGATACCGGCCCACAGCGGCGTGTCGGTGAAGTCGTAGCCGTGCTGGGGCAGCCAGATCCCCTGCAGCCAGATGATCAGCATGAACATCAGGCCGCCGCGCGCGACCGCCGACAGGAACGTCGACAGCGTGCCGAAGGTGAACGCGCGGATCTTGAACAGCTGCAGCTTGAACATCGGATCCGGGACCCTCCGCTCGATCACGGCGAAGGCGACGAGCGAGGCCAGGCCAGAGCCGATGCAGGATGAGCACCCGCGGACTCCCCCACCCGGTCGGCGAGTCGCCGTAGGGGCGGATTCCGTAGGTGACGGCCACCATGATGAGAATCAGGCCGAGGGCGAAGGTGATGTTGCCAGCCCAGTCGATCCGAGCCCGCCTGGGTGTGGAGAGCTCCTGCAGCTTGAGGTAGGCCCACACTGTGCCGAACAGGCCCACCGGCACCGAGATGAGGAACACCAACCGCCAGCTGATCGGGGCGAGCAGGCCGCCGAGCACGAGCCCGATGAACATCCCCGAGACGCCGACGATGTTGTTGATCCCCAGGGCCATGCCGCGCTGGTTGGCCGGGAACGCGTCCGTGATGATCGCCGCCGAGTTGGCGAGCAGACAGGCGGCGCCGACGCCCTGGACGATGCGGAACACGATCAGGAACAGCGCGCCCTCCTTGCCCGTCAGCCAGTCGACGGTCAGGATCAGCGAGGCCACCGTGTAGATGACGAAACCGAGGTTGTAGATCCGCACCCGGCCGTACATGTCGCCCAGCCGGCCGAGGCTGACGATCAGCACGCTGGAGACGACGAGGAAGCCGAGGATCATCCACAGCAGGTAGAAGCTGTTGGCCGGGACCAGCGGATCGAGACTGATCCCGCGGAAGATGTCGGGCATCGCGATCAGCGTGATCGACGCGTCGAGTGTCGCCAGCAGCACGCCGAGCGTGCAGTTGGACAGCGCGATCCACTTGTAGTTGGCCCCGCGCGGATCGCTGCGCGTGCCGCGCAGTGACGCCCGCGGCGCAGCCGCTCAGCCGACTTCCTGCATCGGCGAGCAGCTCGGGCTGCCGCTTCCGACGCGACAGCCGTGCTGAAGTCGCGGCGGCGGCCCGGGACGAGCGTGCCGGCGAGCATGGCCACGACCAGGAACCCGGCCTGGAGCAGCAGCGCCTGGGTGAAGCCGGTCACGTTGGGCAAGCCGTCCGAGACGTTGTCGGCGATGAGCGTGGCGACGATCTGGCCGCCGAGCGCGCCGCCGAGCGTCCGCATCACGGTGTTCATGCCGGTCGCCACGCCGGTCTGCTCCGGCGGCACCGCCTGGACGATCAGATTGCCGAGCGCGGCGAACGCCAGCCCGATGCCGATGCCCATGCAGCGCGGCGCTGATCAGCATGTCGTACGGGTGACCGTGCTGCGACCGCGAGCACGAGCGAAGGCCAGCGAGGTCACGCCGCTGCCGACGATCACGGCGATCTTTGAGCCGCAGCGCCGGGCCACCCGGCCCGCCACCGAGCCGAGCGCGCTCATGCCGAGCGCCGCGGGCAGCAGGTAGAGCCCGGCGACGACGACCGAGGCGCCGAAGCCGAAGCCGGTGCTCGTCGGCAGCTGCGCGAACTGCGGGAGGATGAGGAACGACGCGTACATCCCGGCGCCGAGCAGGAAGGCGACGAGGTTGGTCGTCCACACCCCGCGGATCCGCATCATCGCCATGTCGATCAGCGGCATCTCGCTGCGCAGCCTCGCACCAGGACCCACAGCCACGGTCAGGACGATGCCGATCGCGAGCAGGCCCGAGCGTCTTGGGCGAGCCCCAGCCCCACGTGGTCGTCTCGGAGATCGCGATGAGCATGCACGAGAAGCCGGCGGTCATCAGGGCGGCCGCCAGCCAGTTGACGCTGCCCCGGCACGCGGACCGGCGACTCGGGCACGAACCGCCAGGTGCAGAACGCCGCGGCGACCGTCACGATCAGCGGGATCCAGTAGAGCCAGTGGTAGTTGAGGTGCTCGACGATCAGCCCGCCGAGCACGATCCCGATCCCGCCGCCGATGCCGAGGATCGAGGACAGCATTCCGATGCTGCCGGCGACCCGCTCGCGCGGGAACTCGTCGCGGACGATCCCGAACGCGAGCGGGAAGATCCCGCCGCCGGCGCCCTGGATGACGCGCCCGACGATCATCGGGCCGCAGCGACGTGGACAGCGCCGAGACGACCGTGCCGACGGCGAGGATGCACGAGCGTCATCAAGCAGCAGCCGCTCCTTGCCGTACATGTCGCCGAGGCGGCCGATGATCGACGTCGCGACCGACGCCGACAGCAGGTAGCCGGTCAGCAGCCACGTCACGCCGGTCTCGGTGGCGCCGAGGCGTGCTGGATCGACGGCAGCGCCGGGATCACCGCCGAGCTGAGCATCGAGTACGCCATCCCGCCAGCGCGGTGACGGCGAGGATCAGCTTGGGGTGGACTCGCGTGATCCGATGGGCGTCCGCGGACACGCCGAGGTACTCTAGCGGAATGATCATTCCGCCTTCGGGGCCGGAAGCGGCTCAGGGGCGATGCCAGTGGACGGGGCTGGACTCCGCCGGCAAGCGCGAGCGGCTGCTGGAGGCGGCCACGGAGGTGTTCGGCCGAGACGGGCTGGACGCGCCGATGAGCGTCGTCGCCGACGCCGCCGGCGCCGGGGTGGCGAGCGTGTACCGCCTGTTCCGAATCCAAGCGCGAGCTGCTGGCGGCCCTGGTCGTGCGCCGCATGGACACCGATCGCCGCCGCAGCGCAGGAGGCGTTCGAGCGGCCGGGCGACCGCTGGTCGGCGCTCGACCGAGATGCTGACGACGCTGGTCGAGCGGCCAGCGCGCCGATTACCTCATCGGCGACGCCCGCGCCGTGGTGGCCGATCACCGCGACGTGATCGCCGCGGTCGACCACGCGCCAGCGAGGCCCAGGAGCGGCTGCTGGCGGCGGCCCGCGCCGAGGGACGCCTGCGCGCCGACGCGACCCGCTCAGGACCTCCGGCTGCTGTTCGCCGCCACCCGCGCCGCCAAGCGGGTCGAGCCCGAGCAGTGGCGGCGGATGCTCGAGCTGATGATCGACGCGCTCGATGCGCGCCGCGGCTCCGCTGGCCAATAGGGTGGGCGCCTGACCCAACGACCGGGAAGGAAGCGTCGGCTAGAGCCGCGGCCACATCACCAAGGCCGGGCCGGCTCCTCACCAACTCAGAGCCGGCCCAACCATGGCGGGGTTATGAGTGATCGCTGCTTCAAGGCGATCACTTCGAGGGGGCAAGTCCATCTGCCCGAACGCAACTCTGACCCTTGCAGATGAGAAATCCGTAGGGGATTCCGAAGAGTTCTCGCAGGGGACGAGCCGTTACCCGGCGGGTAATCGACGCCGTGACCGCGCGCTGGGATCGTGCTGGTCATGAGCACTCAATCGATCACGGCCGTCGGGCCCATCCCGGCGGCCCTCAAAAACACACGCAGCCGCTGGCTGCCCCTGCCGGTGATCCTCGCCGGCACCTTCATGGTCGTGCTGGACTTCTTCATTGTCAACGTCGCGCTGCCGTCGATGCAGGCTCACCTGCACGCCTCCAACGGTGCGATCGAATGGGTCGTCGCGGGGTACGGCCTCACCAACGCCGTGTTCCTCATCACCGGCGCCCGGCTGGGCGACCGCTGGGGGCGGGTCCGCGTCTTCACCATCGGCCTCGCGCTGTTCACCCTGGCGTCCGCCGGGTGCGGGCTGGCCGGGACGCCCGAGGTGCTGGTCATCTCACGGCTGGCGCAGGGCTGCGCCTCGGCGCTGCTGATGCCGGTCGTCCTGTCGATCATCGGCGTGCTGTACGACGGCGCCGACCGCGCCCGTGCGCTGGCCGCCTATGGGATGACCATGGGCTTCGCTGCCGTCTCGGGCCAGCTGATCGGCGGCATCCTGGTCCAGGCCAACCCGGCCGGGCTGGGGTGGCGCAGTTGCTTTCTCATCAACCTGCCGATCGGCATCGTGGCCGTGGCGATGGCGCCGCGGGTGATCCCGGAGTCCCGCGGAGCGGCGGGGAGGCTGGATCTCACGGGAACCATCCTGGCGACGCTGGGGCTGACGGCGATCGTCCTTCCGCTCGTCGAGGGCCGGGCCCACGGCTGGCCTCTGTGGACGTGGCTGTCGCTGGCGGCCGCCCCGGTGCTGCTCATCGCGTTCGCGCTCCAGCAACGCCGGCTGGACGCCCGCGGCGGCACCCCGCTCATGCCGCCCCGCCTGTTCTCCTCGCGCACCTTCAACGTCGGGCTGGCCGCGCAGCTGCTGTTCTGGTCCGGCCAGGCATCGTTCTTCCTCGTTCTGTCGCTGTACCTGCAGCTCGGGCGGGGCATGAGCCCGCTGCACTCCGGGCTCGTGTTCACGATCCTGGCGGCGGCGTACCTGATGACGTCACTGCGGGCGCCAGTTCTGACCGTGCGCCACGGCCGCCGGGTCTTGGCCATGGGAGCGGGAATGCTCGTGGTCGGGCACATCACGCTCGCCCTGACCGTCGCCGATGTCGGCGTCGGCGGCTCAGTGCTGGCGCTCGCCCCGGGGCTGGCGCTGGTGGGAGCCGGCATGGGCCTGTGCATCACACCGCTGGCAAGTCTGCTCATGGCGGCGGCTCCGTCCGAGCACGTGGGCGCGACCTCAGGCGTGCTGTCGACGATGCAGAACGTCGGCAACGCGATCGGCGTGGCCCTGGTCGGCGTACTGTTCTACGGCGCCGTGTCGCACGGGTTCGCGGGCGCGTTCCAGCTCAGCGTGATCGCGCTGGCGGTGGTGCTCGCCGCCGTCGCCGCGCTCACCCGGTTCATCCCGGCGACGGTAGGCTCGTGATGGTGACGATCGCCGAGCCTCGGACACCGCGCGTGGGCCCGCTCCTGCGTGACTGGCGCCAGCGCCGGCGCATGAGCCAGCTGGAACTCGCGCTGGAGGCGGGGGTCTCGACGAGGCATCTGAGCTTCGTCGAGACCGGCCGCTCCCGGCCGAGCGCCGAGATGGTGCTGCACCTGGCCGACCGGCTCGAGGTCCCCCTGCGCGAGCGCAACGAGCTCCTCATGGCCGCCGGCTTCGCCCCGCAGTACACGGCCGGCGACTTTGACGACCCCGCCCTGCGCGAGATCCGGGATGCCGTCAGCCGCGTCCTGGCCGCCCATGAGCCCTATCCCGCCATCGCCGTGGACCGCTACTGGAACCTGGTGGCCTCCAACGAGGCGCTCGGCCCGTTCCTGGACGGCGTGGCGCCCGAGCTGCTCGTGCCGCCGGTCAACACGATCCGCCTCGCCCTGCACCCCGACGGCGTGGCGCCGCGAATCATCAACCTCGGGGAGTACCGCGCCGACCTGATCGAGCGCCTGGACCGGGCGGCGCGGCTCACCGGGGACGCGCAGCTGGCCGAACTGCGCGACGAGATGCTCGGCTACCCCGAGCCCGAGGCGCCCGAGGCGGTGGCGGTGGCCGGGTCGGCGGGCCTGGCGGTGGCGGTCGGGCTACGGCTGGCTCCGGCCCCGGGAAGCGACGGACCCGAGCTGTCGTTCTTCAGCACAATCACCACGTTCGGGACCGCGGTGGATGTGACCGTGTCCGAGCTGGCGCTCGAGGCCTTCTTCCCCGCCAACGAACAGACCGCCGCGTTCCTGCGGACCTGAACCACACCCCGCCTCGTAGAGGTGGTGTGCGCAGGTTCACGCTGATCGGAGTCCTGGCGGTCGCCGTCACCGCGGCAGTGGCGGCGACAGCCGGGGCCGGTGACCAGCGCACGTCGGTAGGAGGCGGCGCCCCGGCACGGCACCGCCGTCCCGGCCCATACCACCCACTTCCGCATCGGCTCCTCGGCCATCACAGCGGGTGACTGCGGCCCGAGCGACACCGTCCTGTTCCGCGAGGGCGGCGAGAGTTACCAGGTCCAGATCTACCTCGGCCCCGCTGCTCCGGCGTCAGCGCGCGCTCAGATTGCCGGGATCCTCGACAGCTGGCGGGTCACCAGCGCGCCCGCCTGAGGGGGTGTGTCATCTGGTGCACCCTATGCGGGCTTATTTTGTAGTTGCGGGGTGCTCGCGCCGGCGGGCCGCCGACTCCAGCCCCGGGTTGGGCCAGCCGCCGTCGGCGGGATTGAGGTTGACCCCGGGCGGGACGATCTCGTCGATGCGGTCGAGCACGTCGTCTGAGAGCGTCACGTCAGCGGCGATCAGCTGGGACTCGAGGTGCTCCATCGTCCGCGGGCCGATGATGGCGGCGGTCACCCCGGGGTGGCGGATGACGAAGGCGATCGCCATCTCGATCAGGGTGATCCCAGCGTCCTCGGCGAGGCGCGCCAGCGCGTCCGCGGCCTCGAGCTTGCGCTGGTTGGCGGGCAGCGACATGTCGTAGCGGTCGGGGATCCGGTCGGCGCGCCGAGACTGGGGCACGTCCTCGCCCAGCCGATAGCGGCCGGACAACCACCCGCCGGCCAGGGGGCTCCACGGGATCACGCCCATGCCGTATCGCTGCGTGGTGGGCAGGACGTCCTTCTCGATCTCGCGGATCAGCATCGAGTACGGGGGCTGCTCGCACACGAACCGCTCGCGGCCGCGCCGCTCCGCGACCCACTGGGCCTCGACGATCTGCGACGCTGGGAACGTCGAGGAGCCGATGTAGCGGACCTTCCCGGCACGGACGAGATCGGTGAGGGCGCCGAGCGTCTCGTCGATGTCGGTGTCGGCCTCGGGGCGGTGGATCTGGTACAGGTCGATCCAGTCGGTTGCGAGGCGGCGCAACGAGTTCTCGACCTCGCGCACGATCCAGCGACGCGAGTTGCCGAACTCGTTCGGGTCTTCGCCCATCGTCCCGTGCACCTTGGTGGCGAGGATGACGTTGTCACGCCGGCCGCCGGCCAGCGCCCTGCCGACGATCTCCTCCGACCCTCCCCGGGAGTAAACATCGGCGGTGTCGATGAAGTTGATGCCGGCGTCGAGCGCGCGGTGGATGATGCGGATGCCGTCGTCGCGGTCGGGGTTGCCCCAGTCGCCGAACATCATCGCCCCGAGGCAGAGTGGGCTGACCTTGACTCCGGTGGTTCCTAGCGTGCGGTAGTCCATGCCCTCCACACTAGGAACCTGGGCGTGAAGATCCTGGTCGCCGCGCCCGCGCGCTGACCCCGCTGCGGCCTTCCGTTCCCACCAATATCTGATCATCTATCCGGAGATCGACACTGCGCTGTGTCAGGACACTCATCAGCACCGAGCGCTGGAAGTGACACGGGTCGACGTTCATCGACGGACGAAGCGGAAACCAAAAGACGGAGGTGTCTCACCGGGCGCCGGGACCTTCACCCAAATTGGGTGATGCTCGATCACTGCGTTAGAGGAATGTTTGCGCGCAAGTTTGCAAACCGGTGATCGTCTCGTGACCAGCGAGGACGTGATTCGTCGCGATGGCGACGGCATGTTCGCGTCATTCCGGGCCGGAGCCGGGGCGCGAATCGCCTGAAGCACAACCCGGCTTCGACGCTCATCTCGCATCGGCCCGTGATCCAGGTGCACCGGTGTCAAGTGGATGCTCCGCTTTGGCGAAGTGACCTCAGAAGAGGGAGTGACGATGAGAAGTTCGAGTCCCAGGGTGTTTGTGGCAGCGGCGAGCCTCTCGACCCTGCTCGGGGTGACGTTGCTGGCGACGGGCGGAGACGCCTCCACGACCAGCGCGAAACCCCCGGCGAAAAATCCTGCGTTCGTCCCCGTGTGTGTCCAGAGGACGGGAGGGCACGAGAGCCGCGGCGACCTCAACATCCTGCTCCACAACTCGTGCGCCAAGCACCAGAAGCCTCTGAAGCTCGCTCTGTACCCGGTCCCGGGCGCTCCACGTGTCGTCGGTCCCCAGGGACCTCCAGGCCCGGCCGGCCCGCTTGGTCCCTCTGGCCCCTCTGGTCCCTCTGGTCCCTCTGGTCCCTCCGGCCCCAGCGGCGGCGCTTCGACTGCTGGTGAGTACGCCGTGGCGAACGTGTTCGTCAGTCGGGGAGGCGCCGCGCAGCGATCTGGGCGACCTACTCGGCGGCAATGGGCTCGCCGATCGGTACCACGACGGGGGGAGTGTTCCGCTTCACGTGCAAAATCGATCAGGGACCCTGCAAGGTCTCGATTGCCGCTGCCGTGCTCTCTGATACGACTGGCTCAGCCCATGTTTATGCCAGGGTCTTGATCTACAAGGAGATCGCGAATGAGCCTGAGACCTTCTGCGAGTACGCGGACGGATCTGACAACAACGGCGCCTCGGCCGAAATCTCGCACGTCCCTATGAACACTTCCGTTCTTTCGATCGATCACCCACTCGACATGGGGATCGGAGGGTCCGTGGACTGTGGGGCCGGTCAGACGATCCAGCACTGGGATTGTGCAGGACATCGAGGTGCCGAGCGGGACGACCGAGCAACGCCTCCTACGATGTCTCTACGACGTTTGCGTTCAAATAGATAGCTATTGACGTGTGACAACAGAACGTGAGGAGGGCGCCGCCGGAGGAGTCACTCACGTCATGACCGAGCTGGCGCTGGCCGCTCATCTCCACAGAGATGGTGGTCGATGCGCTGAACGTCGGGTCCGTCCGCTGCCGCAAGGCTCGACGATGTTGCTGCGCGCCACGTGTCAAATTGGCAGCAGCCTGGCGGATTTGACACAGAGCGTCCGCGCAGCCTTCAGGTGCGCCAGATCGCCGGACCCGGTGGCGATCTGGCGCGGTGGTCGCTCTCCCCCATGGATCCGCGTGCGGCGCTCGCCCCGCCAGGCGTTCGGCGCCCGCGTGCCGCGCGCATCGGGCGCGTCGACGGCGTCGTCATGCTCTGGCCGGCCCAGCCGCGGCCGAGCGGTTGGCGCCCACAGGAGTAAGTTGACGGGCATGAGCGACGACAGACACTTCGGCCTCACCGGCCTGGCGACGATGGGGGCCAACCTGGCTCGCAACGTGGCGCATCACGGGATCCCGGTGGCCGTGCACAACCGCACCACCAGCCGTATGACGAGGTTCGTCGAGGAGCACGGCTCCGAGGGCCCGATCAGCGGCTACGAGACGACCGAGGACTGGGTGCGCGCACTCGAAGCGCCGCGCGTGCTGATGAGCATGGTCCAGGCCGGCCCCGCCACCGACGCGGTCATCGACGACATCGCGCCCCACCTGGACAAGGGCGACGTCATCGTCGACGGCGGCAACGCCAACTACCGCGACACCCAGCGACGGCACGCGAAGCTCGCCGAGCAGGGCATCCACTTCATCGGCTCCGGGGTGTCCGGCGGTGAGGAGGGGGCGCTCAACGGGCCGAGCATCATGCCCGGCGGCGACCGCGAGGCCTACGACGAGTCGGTCAAGCCCATCTTCGAGGCGATCGCGGCCGATGTCGACGGCACGCCGTGCTGCACCTACGTCGGCCCCGACGGCGCCGGCCACTACGTGAAGATGGTCCACAACGGGATCGAGTACGCCGACATGCAGCTCATCGCCGAGAGCTACGACCTGCTGCGCAACGGCCTGGGCTGGGACGTCCCGCAGATCGCGCAGCGCTTCCATCGGTGGAACGAGTCAGAGCTCGAGTCCTTCCTCATCGAGATTTCCGCCCGCGTGCTCTCCAAGACCGACGAGGCCACCGGCAAGCCCCTGGTGGACGTCATCCTCGACGCCGCCGAGCAGAAGGGCACCGGCCGCTGGACCGCCCAGGACGCCCTGGAGCTCGGCGTCCCGCTGACCGGGATCACCGAGGCGGTGTTCGCCCGCACGCTGAGCGCGCTCAAGGACGAGCGCGTCCACGCCGCCGATGTGCTCAAGGGCCCGGCCGGCCAGACCGCAGATGACTCGCTCGCCGACGACCTCGAGCACGCCCTCTACGCCTCCAAGATCGTCTCCTACGCGCAGGGGTTCGCCCAGATGGCGGCGGCCGCCGACATCGAGGGCTGGAACATCGATCTGGGCTCGATGGCGACGATCTGGCGTGGCGGCTGCATCATCCGCGCCCGCTTCCTTGATCGCATCCGCGAGGCCTACGACGCCGAGCCGGGACTGGCCAACCTGATGCTCGCCGAGTTCTTCGCCACCGCGCTCCAGAACGCCCAGGACCCGTGGCGGCGCGTGGTCGGAAAGGCCGCCGAGCTGGGCATCCCCACGCCGGCGTTCTCCTCATCACTGGCCTACTACGACGGCTACCGGCGCGCCCGCGGGCCGGCGAGCCTCATCCAGGGCCTGCGCGACCTGTTCGGCGCCCACACCTACAAGCGCGTGGACCGCGAGGGAACCTTCCACGTCATGTGGTCAGAGGACGGCCGCGAGGTCGAGACGTAGAAGCTGCTGCTCCCGCCCGCGAGGGTCGGTCCGCGTTTGACACCCCCTCCCACGCGGGTTAGCGTTGGCGCGCGAAGGTCGTGGGTCAGCACCGCGTCGGGGAGCGGTGCGTGAGCGGGGTTCAATCCAGATAGGAGAGCACTATGACCGGGTTCCGTTGTCCGTCTCTGCGCGTCAACCGCCTGCCGGCGGCGCTCGTCGCCTGCGCGGTGATGGCGATCGCGCAATGCGGCGTCGCCCAGGCCTCGGACAAAGGCCATCACCACGGAGATCACGGAGACCACGGCATGGGGGGTCACCGCGGCTCCCTCTTTGTCTCCCCGTCCGGCAGCTCCGGCGACAGCGGGCGCTCGTGTGACAGCGCGGCCTACTCCACGATCCAGTCCGCTGTTGATGCGGCGCCTCCCGGTGCAACGGTCATCGTCTGTCCTGGCACCTATACCGAGGACGTGATCGTCTCGACGCCCTTGCGGCTCCTTGGTCTGGACGGGGCGACGGTGCAGGGAACGTCGACGGCCAACGGGAACTGCGACCAGCTCGGTCCTCTCGGGCCTGGAAGCGCCCCGTGCCTGGCGGCGATCACGATCAAGTCCAGCTGGGTGCAGGTCAGCGGGTTCACGGTCCAGGGCGCGATCGGCGAGGGAATTCTCGCCACGGGATCGCTCGCCGGAGGGTCGATCAGCCACGTCGACATCCGCGACAACCACGTGACCGGCAACGACACCGGCGGTGCTGAGGCGCCGGCCTCGCCGTATCCGCAGTGCAACCCCGTGGGCATGGTCCCAGGGGACTGCGGCGAGGGCATCCATCTCATGGGCGTGTACGACTCTGTCGTGTCCGGCAACTACGACAGCGGCAACAGCGGCGGCGTGCTGCTCACCGACGAGTTCGGGCCGACGCACGACAACCTCATTAGCGGCAACGTCATCAAGGACAACCTGTTCGACTGTGGCGTCACCGTGCCGGGCCACAATCCGTTCGCGCTCGACGCCAAGGGCAACCGCCAGCCGAAGGTGGCGGGGGACTACCGCAACGTCATCGCCGGCAACGTGATCACCGGCAACGGCGTCAAGGGCGAGGGCGCCGGAGTGATCTTCGCCAACGCGGCCCCCGGCAGCGCCTCATACGACAACCTCGTGATCCACAACTACATCGCCGGCAACGGACTGGGCGGCGTGACGCTGCACGCCCATCCCATCCCGCTGGGCACGTTCGAGGATCTGAATGGGAACAACGTCATCGCGAACGCGATCGGGCAGAACAACCTCGACCCCGACACCGATCCGGGACCGAATGCGCCGATGACCACGGTCGGCGTCCTCGTCTACGGAGCGGTCCCCGTGACGATCAAGATCGCCGGTAACCGGATCTTCGACAACAACATCGGGATCTGGCTCGGCACCGGCGGCAACATCACCGCCAAGCTCCGGCACAACCGGTTCTTCAACGTCACAACGCCAGTCCTCGTTCAGCCCTAAGCACAGACACGGTCCACCCGGCGGTGCGCCTCGCGCGCGCCGCCGGGCCGGCCGGCAGGCGCGGAGCGGATCAACCGAGCGGCGAGAGCCCTGGGATCCAGTTGGTCCCGGCCAGCGGCACCTTGGCCATCGCCGCGGCCTCGATGGTGAGGGCCACCAGGTCCTCGGGCTCGAGGTTGTGCACGTGGGACTTGCCGCACGCGCGGGCGATCGTCTGGGCCTCCAGCGTGAGCGTGCGCAGATAGTTGGCCAGCCGCCGGCCGCCCAGCACCGGGTCCAGCCGCCCCGCCAGCTCGGGCTCCTGGGTGGAGATGCCAGCGGGGTCGCGCCCGGCCTGCCAGTCGTCGTAGTAGCCGGCGGCGGAGCCGATCTCGGCGTACTGGGCGTCGTGCTCGGGGGCGTTGTCACCCAGCGCGATGAGCGCGGCCACGCCGATCGAGACCGCGTCGGCGCCCAGGGCCAGGGCCTTGGCCACGTCGGCGCCGGTGCGGATGCCGCCGGAGACGATCAGCTGGACCTTGCGGTGCATGTCGAGCTCCATCAGCGACTCCACCGCCTGCGGGATGGCGGCGAGGATCGGGATCCCGACGTGCTCGATGAACACCTCCTGGGTGGCGGCGGTGCCGCCCTGCATGCCGTCGAGGACGATCGCGTCGGCGCCGGCCTTGACCGCGAGCGCGACGTCGAAGTAGGTGCGCGACGCCCCCACCTTGATGTAGATGGGGATGCGCCAGTCCGTGATCTCGCGCAGCTCCTCGATCTTGATCTCGAGATCGTCAGGGCCGGTCCAATCGGGGTGCCGGCAGGCGCTGCGCTGGTCGATCCCCTTGGGCAGGTCGCGCATCTCGGCCACGCGGTCGGAGATCTTGTGGCCGAGCAGCATCCCGCCGCCGCCCGGCTTGGCCCCCTGGCCCACGACGATCTCGATCGCGTCGGCGCGGCGCAGATCGTCGGGGTTCATGCCGTAGCGGCTGGGCAGCAGCTGGTAGACGAGCTTGGTCGAGTGCTCGCGCTCCTCTGGGGTCATGCCGCCGTCACCGGTGGTGGTGGACGTGCCGACCTCGCTCGCGCCGCGGCCCAGTGCCTCCTTGGCCTGCCCCGACAGGGCCCCGAAGCTCATGCCGGCGATCGTGATCGGGATGTCGAGCTGGACCGGCTCGGCGGCAAACCGCGTCCCGATGGTGACGTCGGTGGCGCAGCGCTCGCGATAGCCCTCCAGCGGATAGCGCGACACGCTCGCGCCCAGGAACAGGAGGTCGTCGAAGTGCGGGACCTTGCGCTTGGCGCCGAATCCGCGGATGTCGTACATGCCCTCGCGGGCGGCACGCTGAATGTCGGCGATCGTGTCCCGATCGAACGTGACCGACTCGCGCAGCCCGGGCGGGCGCGGAGTCCAGTGGCCGCGACCGGCGCCGTCGGTGGTGGTGCTCATCGCGCGGGGTCGGGTGGGGTCTTAGTAGACACCGACGTTGTCGACCTTGAAGTTGTAGAGCTGGCGCGCCGAGCCGTAGCGACGGAACTGCGCCGGGTCAGCGTCGACCTCGGCGGCGGCTAAGAGCCCGCGCAACTGGGCCACGTGCTCGGGTCCCATCTCCTTTTCCACGCAGTCGGCGCCGAGCCCGGCGACCGCCCCGCGCACGTAGAGGCGGGCCTCGTAGAGCGAATCGCCCAGCGCCTCGCCGGCGTCGCCGCACACCACCAGGCAGCCCTTCTGGGCCATGAAGGCGCTCATGTGGCCGACCGAGCCGCGGACCACGATGTCGGCGCCCTTGAGCGAGATGCCGCACCGCGCCGACGCGTCGCCGTGGATGACGAGCAGGCCACCGCGCGCGGTCGCGCCCGCCGCCTGGCTGGCTGAGCCGCCCACCACCACCGTGCCCGACATCATGTTCTCGGCCACCCCGACGCCGCAGTTGCCGCACACCCGGATCGTGGCGCGCTCGTTCATCCCGGCGCAGTAGTAGCCGACGTGGCCCTCGATCTCGACCTCGCAGTCGGCATCGAGGCCGACCGCCACGGCATGCCGGCCGTCAGGGTTGAGGACCCGGATGCGGCCCGTGGCCTCGGGGCCGTGCAGGCGCCGGTTGAGCTCGCGCACCGTGTCGGCGCGCAGGTCGAAGGTGAGCGCCTCCGCCGGCGTGACCTCGGGTATGGCCATCACGCCACCAGCGCGGTGCCCCAGCTGTAGACGTGGCCGGGGACGGGCTCCCAGCTCACCGCGTCCTCGGCGCCCGGCAGGACGGCGATGGCCCGGTATTCCGAGGCCATCGCGACCCACTCGTCGGTCTCGGCCATCACCGCCGGCTTGCACGCGATCGGGTCGCGCAGCACGGCGAAGCCGTCGGCGGTCCCCACCGCGAAGGTGTAGAAGCCATCGAGGTCGTCCAGGCATCCCTCGAGCGCCTCCTCCAGCGTCGCGCCCTCGGCCATGCGCCAGGTGAGGTAGCCCGCCGCGACCTCGGAGTCGTTGTCGGTCTGGAAGTGGATGCCCTCCTTGCGCAACGAGCGCCGCAGGCGGTTGTGGTTGGACAACGACCCGTTGTGGACCAGGCACAGGTCCAGCCCGGTGGAGAACGGGTGCGAGTGCTCCGTGGTCACCCGGCTCTCGGTCGCCATGCGGGTGTGACCGAGCGCGTGGCTGCCGTCGATCGAGGCCAGATCGAAGCGGCGCACGAACTCGGTCGGCCGCCCCGCCTCCTTGAAGATCTCGATCGTCTGTCCGGCGCTCATGAGGGTCAGCTCGGGGCGCGTGGCGCGCAGCCAGGCCTGCACGTCCTCGGCGGCGGCGGCCACCGTGAACACGGCATGCGTCGCCCGCTCCCCGCTCAGCGAGGCGTCGCCGAACTGGACGGCCAGGGCGTCGGCCAGGTCTTCCCAGTCAGGCTCGTCGGCGGGCGAGTGGACCGAGACCTTGCACCACCCATCCGGAGCGCGATCCCGGTAGAAGGCGACGCCCGCGCTGTCGGGCCCGCGATCGGACAGCTGCCCGAGCATCGCCGCGAGGTGAAACCCCAGCTGCGAGCGCAGCGCATCGGTCTTGGTGTAGAGCCCCGCAATGCCGCACATGGCCGTGCAGCGTAGAACCTGCCCCGACGCGCTCCAATGGCGTCCCCGAGCACACTTTCGCCCGGAAATGTGGCGTTCCGCTCCACACCGGGGCCACGGATGTTTCGATTGCGTTACGGAGTTAAACCGGTAAGCGCTTCTGCGCGCGTCTGACGGTGTGCAGCGCCTCGCGCAGATCGGTCCGCGCGATCGGCGTCAGCGTCCCCGGATCGACGAGGTTGTCGGCGGGACGGCCATGGGCGATGAGCTGCGCATGGTGCTCGAAGCGCACCCCGGTGATCACCGCGAACGCCTCGCTCAGCGCCGCGGCCTCGTCGGCGGCCAGCCCGCCCGCCATGGCCACCCCCTCGACGCGGTCGAGCGTCGGCGAGATCGTGACGCCGGCCGACAGCGCGTGATAGCGGACGAGGTTGACCACCGGGATGATGGCGCCGCGCTTGACGTCGAGGTGGCCGTCGGAGTCTGTGGAGAGCTGGCCCCGGAACCCCAGCGCGACCGGGAAACCGGACGCAGCCCGCGCCATCAGGCGCATGAACTGGGGGTGCTCGCGGGCGGCTCGGATACGGGCGGTGAGGTCGGCGACGACGGCCAGCCCACCGGCCGCGGGGCGGAAGTCAAAGGCCACCGAGGCCCGCACCAGATGCGACTCGTCGGGCTCGGTGAGGCACTCGTCGAACGTGCGCAGCCACTCGGGCTTGGACATCCGCCAGCGCCGGTTGCCGGCCATGACGCCGTTGTTGTCGATCCCGATCCCGCAGCGCTCCAGGCCGGAGTTGACATCCTGCCCCAGGCGCGCGAAGTACGAGTCGACGCCCTCTGGCGTCAGGTCAGAGTCCGGCGCGGGCCGCGCATAGGCCAGGGCGTTGTCCTGATCGGAGGACAGGGTGAACTCGCGCCGGGCGGCCGAGCCCATGTCCAGCCACGCCCACGGCAGCGGCGCCGGCCCGTGGGTCCAGAGCGAGAAGTCGATGAGCCGCGCCACCACGGCGTCGTGGGCCAGGCTGAGCACCCGCCCGAGGTCCCGCGACGGAACCCCGGCCCGCGCCAGGG
>CAWDFE010000012.1:0-23668 GCA_963801435.1 uncultured Actinomycetota bacterium | reverse complement strand
GGGCGAGCCGCCGCTGCCGCCGGCAGCGCGCCTCAGAGAGCCCGGGTGCTGCCGCGCACCACGAGCTCGGTGTCCAGCACCGTGACGGGCTCCACGGGCCGGCCGTCCATGAGCTCCAGGAGCAACCGCACCGCGAGCTCCCCCTTGCCCCGGTGGGGTTGTCGCACCGTCGTCAGGCCCAGCGGGCCGGCCGTGTCGGCGTCGTCGAAGCCGACGACCGACACGTCCGCGGGCACGTCGCGCCCACGCTGGCGCAGCGTGCGCATCGCGCCCTCCGCCAGCCGGTCGGACGTGCACAGCAGCGCTGTGACGTCCGGGCGCAACTCCAGCAGCGTGTCGGCCCCCCGCGCGCCCTCGTCAACCGAGCTGGTGGTCCCCGCCACCACCGGCACCTCTGACCAGTCCACGCCGGCGTGGGTGACGGCACGGCGGTAGCCCTCCAGGCGCCCGCGCGTCACCGCGTAGCTGGCGGCGCGCTGTGCCTCCTCGCCCACCGGTCCAGGCTCCTGGCCGCGGACCAGCGAGAAGGTGATGACACCGACCCGCCGATGACCGAGCGCCAGGAGGTGCTCGGCGGCCGCGGCGGCCGCGGCGCGGTCATCGATCCCGACCCAGCTCGGCGCGCGCCGACCGCGCCGCGCCAGCGCCGCCGGCTCGGGCTCGTCCATCACCACCGTGGGCAGGCCGCGGGTCACGGCCGCCTCCACCAGCGGATCGTCGTCGGCCATCGAGAAGATGAGCAGGCCGTCGATGACCGCGGCGCTCACCGCCGCCGCGTTGCGCCCCGCGCTGGCCGAGCCCGGGACGAGCAGGAGCCCGGTGCCGGCGCGCTCGGCCACGGCGCTGACCCCCGCCAGCAGCGCGACGCTGACCGGATCCTCGAAAGCGTAGGAGAGCGGGTTGGCATAGGCGAACCCGATGGCGCCGACCCGCCCGCGGCGCAGTCCGGCGGCCAGCGGGTTGGGGCCGGGATAGCCGAGCTCGGCAGCCACCGCCAGGATGCGCCGGCGTGTCGCCGGCGACAGCTGGTCGGGCCGGTTGAACGCGTTGGACACCGTCTTGGCCGAGCAGCCGAGCCGGTCGGCGATGGATTGCAATGTGATTCGAGGCGCCACAGGGGTACCATCTTCTCAGGTACTTCATCGATGAAGAAGCTAATCGCGATCCTCTGTCTGGTGCAGTTCGTCGATGTTCTCGGGGTCACCGAGCTGCTATCGGCGATGCCCCGGATGCTGGCGTCGGTGGCGGCGCCCCCCACGTGGGCGGCTGGGCTCCTCACCGCCTACGCGATGTGCTTCGGCGGCCTGCTCATGGTCGGCGCCCGATCGGGGGACCGCTTCGGCCATCGCCGCATGCTGCTCGGCGGGACCGCCGTATTCGCCGCAGGCTCACTGGTGGTGGCGGTGGCAGGATCGGTCGGCATGCTCATCGCCGGCCGCTGCCTGCAGGGCGTGGCCGCCGCGATCTCGGTCCCGGCGTCGCTGCGCCTGCTCATCGCCGCCACGCCGGCGCCGTCCCGCCGCCGCGGCGCGATGTCGGCCTGGAGCGCCGCCGGGGCGGCGGCCGGCGCCAGCGGGTTCGTCGTCGGCGGCGCCCTCACCCAGCTGACCGGGTGGCGAGCGATGTTCTGGATCAACGTGCCGCTGGCGCTCGTCATCGCCGCCGGCGTCGTGCGCTTCAGCGCCGAGACGCGCCCCACTGGCCGACCCCGCCTCGCGCTTCCCGCCGGACTGCTGTTCAGCGCCGGTGTCGCCGGCCTCGTCCTGGGGGCGTCGGCATTGGAGCCGCCAGGGCATCCGGTGCTGGGCCTGGCCGCCGTGGCGGCCGGCGCGCTCCTCCTGGCGCTGGTGGCCCGCGTCGAGCGCCGCGCCGCGGACCCGCTCGTCGCGCTGCGCGACCGCGCGCTGCGCGTGGGCGCCTGCGCCGCCTTCCTCAACACCGCCACCACCAGCTCGGCGATGGCCATCGCCACCCTTGAGCTCCAGCGCGCCGAGCACCTCTCCCCCGGCGCCACCGGCCTGCGCCTGCTGCCGATCAGCGTGGGCGCGATCGCCGGGGCGGCGCTGGCCGCCCCCGCGCTGCGCCGGTGGCCGGCTCGCGCGGTGATTGCACTCGGCCTGGCCCTCATCGCGGCGGCCGACGCCGGGTTGATCGCGCTCGCGCGCTCGGGATGGCTGCTGGCGGCCCCGGTGGCCGCCGCCGGCACCGGAATCGGCGTGTCCTCGGTGGCGGCCAATGCACTCGGCACCGACGTGACCGAGGCGCTTCAGGCGATGGCCGCCGGCGCCCTCAACACTGCAGCGCAGCTTGGAACGGCACTCGGCGTCGCCGTGCTCCTACTGGTCAGTGCCGCGACCATCCGGGGCGACCTCCCGCTCCAAGGGCCGTCACTCGGGTGGGGGGCAGCGGCGCTGATGGCCCTCGCCGGCGCGACAGTGATCGCTAGGGGCACACGGTCGCGCGAAGGCCACCGAGGCGGGGCTCGGTGACCAGGCCGGCGCGCGCGGCAGGGCCCTCGATGGCCTCGGTCATGGCCAAGGCCGCGCGCACAGCGCCCAGGCCAACGTCGAGAGCAAGGACATGGCCGGCGTCAACCAGCTGTGGAACAACGGGTCGTGGGACCTCAACTTCACCTCGCTGAAGAACGGACAGACGATCTCGTCCTCCCAACGACGAGACCGTCTCCCCTGCCCGCCGTGCGGCGGTGGGCAGCGCGGGACGGCCTCGCCCTCCTCACCAGAAGGGCCACGAGCGCACCGCTCACGAGATAAAGCGTTCCCTGGGCGTTGAGGATTGCCCCCAGCCCCAGCGGCGCGGTCAGGACGCCGGCGGCGGTGATGCCGAGCGCTTCGCCGGCGTTCCCGGCCACGCCGAGAGCTGCGAACACTCGTCCACGTTCGCCCTCGCCGGCCACCCCCTGCAGAAAGCTGATGCCGCCGGTCTCCATCATCACACCGGGCGTGCCGGCGAGCACGAACAGCGCCACGTAGACGGTCTCGGAGCGCGTGATCAGCGGGCCGTTCCAGATCGTGAGGTCGATGACCCCGAACGCGACGGCCGCAGCGGCGACCAGGATGACGGGCCGCCACCGGTCCCCGCGCCGCGCCAGCAGCAGTCCGCCGGCGATGGCGCCCACCGCCTGCACGCCGCGCAGCAATCCGATCTCCGCGGAGCCGCCCTGCAACCGCCGGGCGACGAACACGATGAAGAGGACCACGAAGATCCCTTGCGCGGTCGAGGCGAGGAAGGCCACGAGCAGGCCGGCCCTGGTGCGGCCGTCGTGCAGGACGGCGCGCAGGCCGGCCGCCGACAGTGCCGCGGCCGGCGGGCCCGTCTGGGCCCCTGCCGCATCCCCCGCCGGCGTTCGCGGCAGCCGTGCGATGAGCAGGGCGGCGGTGGCGAACGTCAGCGCGTCGGCGACGACGATCGCGTGCAGGCTTCCGGCGGCGAGCAGCAGCCCGCCCAGCGGGCCGCCCGCCAGCCGCCCGACGGCGCTGCCCAGGCCCATCAGGGAGTTGGCCGAGACGAGCCGGCGCGCATCCACCAGCGACGGCATCAGCGCGTTCTTGGCCGGGTCAAACAGCGCGGCCAGGCTCGCCTGCATCACGATCACCGCGTAGACGATCGCCAGCCCGTGCCCGCCGCCGACGAGCAGCAGCGGGAGGAGGGCCAGAGCCTGGAGCACGCTCAGCGCGATCATCAGTGCCCGGCGATCCAGCGCGTCGGCGAGCCGCCCGCTCACGGGCGCCAGGACGACTCCCGGGGCCAGTTCGGCCGCGAATGCCGCGGCGGTCCCCAGCGCCGAGCCGGTGAGTCCGAAGACGACGATCGGAAGCGCTATGAGCAGCAGCCAGTCGCCGGCGTCGGAGATGAGACCGGCCGCCCACAGCGTCCGAAACGCCGGGACGCTCAGGGCTCCGCGGGGCTCCATGGGGACTGCAGGCGTGGGAACGCGAACAGGTCGAGGTTCACGAGCGCCGCGTCCTCCGGGGCCGACACACGCAGTGCGGCGATGAGGGGCCGGATGAGGGCGTCCAACTGCTCGCCCAGCGCCGCGAGCTCGCTCGGACTGACGCGCAGCGTGTAGCTGGACGCCAGGTCAGCGTCGCGCCACGCGGCCGGCACCGCGTCGCGCTGGGAGAGGTAGTCGCGGAGCAGGCGCTGCTCCAAGGCCAGCGACGCCGCCAGCACCGCGGCGGCGCCGCGCCCCTCTCGGCTGGCCGGCGCGGCGTCGAGGTTCAGGTCAAAGCCGGTGATGGTGGCTCGCCAGGGCCGCTGGCGGCGATCCGAGGACTCGACCCGCTCCACCAGCCCATGCCGGGCCAGCGTCCGCAGGTGATAGCTGCAGTTCGACGGCGTGTCCCCCACGGCCCGCGCGCAGGTGGACGCGCTGGCGGGGCCGTTGGACATCAGGTAGCTGAGCAGGTCGAGGCGGACGGGATGCGCGAGCGCCCCCAGGACATCGGGATCCGTCAGCACCGGGCGGCGCGCGGCCATGGACGTCACCTCCAGAGATTCTGAAAGAGCATTTCAGATCAGTTGTACCGCATCACGCGCAAACCTGCAAGGCTCTTTCAGATCAGCGGCGGCTAGTCTGCGTCCGTGCCGCATCGCCACCCATCGCTCCTCGCTGCCCCCGCGCCCGCCTCGGGCCGCCTCTGGCTCACCGGCGCGCGGCTGTTCGACGGCACCGGCGCGCCTGTGCGCGACGCCGCCGTGCTGGTCAGCGACGGCGTGATCGAGAGCGTCAGCGCTGCCGGCGACCCGGCTCCCGAGGGCGTGCGCGTATGCGACCTGGGTGGGCGCACGCTCATCCCCGGCCTGATCAACGTCCACGTCCACGTGCAGGGACACGAGCCCCGGCCCGAGCACGGCGCCGAGGCGCTGCTGGCGGGGACCAGTGCCCACTTCCTCCAGTCGCGTCTGCGCGACACGCTGCGGATGGGGGTCACGACGCTGCGCAGCGTCGGGTCGCAGAGCCTCCAGCCCCAGGAGGCGCGCCAGGCGATGCGCTACGGCGGATTCCGCGGGCCCCGGCTGCTCACGTGCGGCCTGATCATCTCCGCCACTGCACCGGGTGGACGGTTCTACGGGGCCATGTACCGCGAGGCCGACGGACCCGACGAGATGCGCAAGGCGGTCCGCGAGCAGCTGCGCGACGGTGCGGACTTCATCAAGGTCATGACCACGGGCGCGCGCTCCAACGAGCTGGAGGATCCCGAACCGGCCCAGATGACCGACGCGGAGTTCGCCGCTGTCGTCGACGAGGCGCACCGGATGGGGTTCAAGGTGGCGGCGCACGTCGAGGGCCTCGACGGGACCGCCGCGGCGATCGCCCACGGGATGGACACGATCGAGCACGGGATGTACCTCAACCAGCGGCCCGACCTGCTCGAGGCGATGGCGGCCGCCGGCCAGGTGCTGGTCCCCACGCTCAGCGGCTACTACTGGATGGGCGGACTCGGCGACGTCATCGACCCGACGGCGGCGACGGTAGACCCGCACATGCTCGCCAGCATTGTCGAGCTCGCCCACCACAACCTCGAGCAGGGCACGCTGAGCATGCGCGCGGCGCGCGCGGCCGGAGTCCCGATCGCGCTGGGCTCAGACCGCGAGGGCGTGTCTGGCGACGACACCGGGCTCGAGCTGGCACGCATGGTCCACCATGGCCTGAGCGCCACCGAGGCGCTTCGGTCGGCCACCGCGATCGCCGCCGAGGCGATCGGGCTCGAGGACCACATCGGGACGGTGGAGGTGGGCAAGCTGGCCGATCTCGTCGTGGTCGACGGCGACGTCGTCGCCGATCCCGAGCTGCTCCTCGACCCGGGACGGGTCTGGCTGGTGCTTCAGCTCGGCGAGGTCGTGGGCGGGACCGCGCTCGAGGCGGCCCCGCCCGTCTGACCGACCTTCTCCACTTGCGCGCGGCGGCCGCGCCCCGCGCCTTCTCGGTCCCGACCAGCGGCGGTCCGTCGGGCACGCCCCAGCCGCTCACGGCATCGAATCCCGGACTGGTGCAGGAGTTCACCCGGGTCAAGGGGGCGACGATCTGACTGGCGCTCCCTGGTACGGTGACGCGCCTGTCCGCACCTGATCGAGAATCGACGTCTTCGGGCGAGCAGACCGCGAAGGTCGGCGAGCTCGAGCTCTGCTACGAGACCTTCGGCTCAGCGGAGGCCTCGCCGCTGCTGCTGATCATGGGCCTGGCCTCGCAGATGCTGCTCTGGGACGAGCAGTTCTGCGAGCAGCTGGCCTCCCGCGGCTTCTTCGTCATCCGCTTCGACAATCGCGACATCGGGCGCTCCACGCACCTGCGCGGCGCGGTCATCCCCACCCGGCTGCAGCTGCTGCGGCGCAGCGCCAAGGGTGCCGCGTACACGCTGGATGACATGGCGCAGGACGCGGCCGGCCTGCTCGATCACCTCGAGATCCCCGTCGCCCACGTCGTGGGCGTGTCGATGGGCGGGATGATCGCGCAGCTCTTGGCCATGAACCACCCCGACCGCGTCCTGTCGCTGGTCTCGATCATGTCCACCACCGGCAACCGGCGCGTGGGCAAGCCGCAGCCGCGGATGATGATGCGGCTCATGAGAAAGGGCCGGCGGGAGCGCGACGCCTACATCGAGGATCACATCGAGACCTACCGCGCGATCGGATCCAAGGCCTATGACTTCGAGGAGGAGCGCAAGCGCGAGCGCGCCGCCCGCATGTTCGAGCGGGGCATCTACCCCGCCGGCAGTGCGCGGCAGCTTGGCGCGGTGGTATCGGCAGCCGACCGCACCGCGCCCCTCGGCGGCGTCCGCGCCCCCACCACGGTCATCCACGGTGACGCCGATCCGCTCGTCGACGTCTCCGGGGGCCGCGCCACCGCGGAGGCGATCCCGGGCGCCCGGCTCGTGATCCTCCCTGGCATGGGCCACGATCTCCCGCGCGAGCTGTGGCCGGAGATCATCGACGCGATCGTCGAGAACACCGCCGCTTCGCGGTGAGCGCTGACGCGCACGACGCTCACGCGGTAGCGTGCACGCGCGGCGTCGCAGCACCGAGGTGGGCGAGCGCGCCTCACGGCGCCTCCCCTCTCCGGGGTTACCCCGGGGATCCCCCAGTTCCTGGGACAGTGCATCGCGAGCCAGATCGTGCATCCGTAGGGAGGCACTTGACGGCACGCACGACACGGAGCAGTCGGCGCGCGGCGCCGCGATGATCTCTCAGCGTGTACACCAGGCGAGAACGGACGGCGGTGGCGGGTGGGCTCGCCGACGCCATGCTCGGCGTGCGGTGGACGACGGAGGCCGTAGCCGAGGCGGCGGTGACGCGCCTGGGTGAGTGGCCAGGGTGGCTCGATGCGCTGGCCGCGCGCATCGTGGCGTTCCAGCGTGCCGCGCCCGATGGCGAGCCCTCGGGGCTGGCAGCCGACATCGAGGCGTTCCTGGCCGAGTGCCGCGCGGGCTCCGAGCGGGTTCGCTTCGACTGGCCGATCGCCGCCATCGACTCGGTGGGCGATCTGGCCGAGCTCCTCGAGCTGTCAGACGGCCAGCTGGCCTGGCTGGCGGACGTGCGCGGGCTCGAGCGCACGGTCACCGCCGAGCGGCTACGCAACTACCGCTACGCCGCGGTGCCACGGCGCAGCGGTCTGCCCCGCGTCATCGAAGCGCCGAAGGCGCGTCTGAAGGAGGTCCAGCGCTGGATCCTGCACGAGATCCTCGCCCGTATTCCGGTCCACGAGGCCGCTCAGGGCTTCACGCGCGGACGCTCGGTCATCGCCCACGCGCGACGCCACAGCGCTCAGCACGTGCTGCTCCGGCTCGACCTCTCCGACTTCTTCGCGTCGGTCTCCGCCGGCCGTGTCTTCGGCATCTTCCGCACGGCGGGCTACGAACCGCCGGTGGCCCACGTCCTCACCGGTCTGACCACCAACGCCGTGCCCGGTCACGTCTGGGAGGTCGTCCATGCCGCCGGGCGGTCCGCCGAGGTCCAGCCCCTGTTCCGGCTGGGGCGCCGGCTCGCGGCGCCGCATCTGCCCCAGGGCGCGCCGACCTCGCCGGCGCTGGCCAACCTCGCCGCGTTCCGGCTCGATCGCCGTCTCAACGGCCTCGCCGTCTCGCTCGGCCTGCGCTACTCCCGCTACGCCGACGACCTCACTTTCTCGGGCCCGCGGCTCCGGCCGGGCGGCGACCGAGTTATCGGCGCGATCGCGAGCATCGCCCACGACGAGGGTTTCGCGCTCAATGCGGGCAAGACTGTCCTCAGCACGGCCGCGACACGTCAGTCAGTCTGCGGGATGGTCGTCAACGCCTCCCCCAACGTGACCCGCGCCGAGTACGACCGCCTAAAGGCGGTCCTCCACAACGCCGCGCGCCACGGTCCGGCGAGCCAGGGCGTGAGCGAGCTCCGCGCTCAACTCCGCGGTCGCATCGCGTGGGTGGCCTCGCTCAATCCGGCCCGCGGCGAGAAGCTGCTGCGGCGATTCGAGGAGATCGACTGGCGCGCGTAGTGCTCGGCGATGTCGTCGCTCGTCGTCAGCCAGACCCCCTCGTGCCCGGCGATGTAGGCGAGCGCCTCATCGATGTAGCGGTGCCGAAAGGGCTGGCCCGAGACGAACGGGTGCAGCGCCAGCGCCATCACCCGGCCGCTGCCGGCCGAGTCGGCGTAGAGCTGGTCGAACTGGTCGATGATCATCTGGCGCGCCTGCGGTCCGGTCAACCCTCGGCTCATGAACATGCTGAGATCGTTGAGCTCCACCGAGTAGGGGACGCTGAGCAGCCCGGGCACGTTGAGCGGGTAGGGCTGGTCGTCGTTGGTCCAGTGGAGCAGATAGCGCACCCCGAGCTCGGCCAGCAGCCGCGGCGTCTGGAGCGTCCCGGTGAGGCCCGGCCCAGCCAGCCGCGGGGCCGCCGCCCGGTGGCATGCTGAACGACGCTCACGATCTCCGTCAGCAGCGCGCGCTCCGCCGCGGCGTCCATGCCGCTGTGCAGGATCGAGTTGTTCTTGCCGTGGGCCAGCCACGCCCAGTCCCGCGCCCGGCCGGCCTCGATGATCTGCGGATAGGGCTGGGCCACGTCGGGATCTATGCCTCGTGCGCAACCGCGACCCCATCGGTGACTACCTGAGGGCGGCGCGCCAGGGCGGACCCGACCTGGCGCCCGGCACGCGAGCGGCGCTCAGCCCAGCTTGATGAACACCCGCCCGGCCTCCGTCCTGACCGGGTAGGCGCAGAGGTTCGCTCGCGCCGGCGGGCGCGTGGCCTCGCCGGTCTTGTAGTTGAAACGCCCGTTGTGCTTCGGGCATTCGATGATGTCGCCCTGGACGAGGCCGTCGGCCAGCCTGGCGCGCTCGTGGGTGCACGACGGGTCGGTCGCGTGAAAGGTGTCCTGCGGGCTGCGGTACACCGCGAGGGTACGGCCGGCGCACTCCACCTCGATCACGTCCTCCATTTCGATGTCGTCCACGGCGCAGGCCACCACCCAACCGTCTCGGACCCCGCCCCCACCCACCCCGCTCACGCCCCGAACACCGCGTCGTGCATCTCGGGCCGAAAGGGCTGGGCCGCGGCGGGCAGCTCGCGGCAAACGTAGTAGTCGGGCTCGCGAATCTGGCGCAGGAGCGTCGGGACGATCTCCCGGTAGGCGGAAAGCAGGCTGGGATACGGGGTCGGCATGTCGGCGGCGACCTCGGCATGCAGGCTGGGCAGCGCGTGGTAGGGCACCATCGGGAACATGTGATGCTCGACGTGGTAGTTCATGTTCCAGTACAGGAAGCGGAACACCGGGTTCATGCGAATGGTCCGGGCGTTGAGGCGGTGGTCGAGCACGTCCTCGGCCAGCCCCGCATGCTGCGAGATCCCGAACAGGGTGGCCAGCCACCGGCCGTACAGCGACGGCAGCCCGACGTACATGAGCGGCAGGACCGAGCGCAGGACGATGGCCAGCGCCACCACCGCGACGTAGATCGCCACCCACGCCCGAGCCTCCCGGTACACGCGGAAGCGCTCCCCCTCCGGGATGAACGTCCGCTCCTCCTCGGTGAGCCGGCCCGCCGCGTGGCGCCCCACGCTGAGCGCGGTGTCCCAGGCGTCGCGCAGCCCGACGACGTTGACGACCAACCTGGCCACGTCGGGCGGCCGCATCGCCGCGATCTCGCGGTCGCGACCCACGATGATCGTGTCGGTGTGGTGGCGGGCATGGCTCCAGCGCCAGAACGTCGGCTCCTTCATGTTCATGAACGAGGCGAGCTGGTAGAGGACATCGTTGAGCCAGGCGGTCTTGAACGCGGTGCCGTGACCGGTCTCGTGCCAGCGCGAGTCGGTGGCCGACCCATAGAGCACCCCGTAGACGACGAAGCACGGGACGGTGAGCCACGTCCCCCAGGTCAGGCCGCCGGCCACGCCGAAGCCGACGAGCAGCGCCAGCCAGATCGCGGTGTCGCGCAGCGCCGGCGCGTCACGGCGCCGCATGAGCTCCTTCATGCGCTTACGCGGAACGTCGGGGTGATACCAGTCGGCCGCCACCAGCCCCTGCTCGGCCGCGCGCTGGGCACTGGGCCCGATAAGGCTGTAGTCGCGCTTCTTCGCGGTTGCCATCCTGCCCCGATCCTCGACGATGTGCCGCGCCTGAGTCAATCACAGGCCGAGCGGCGGGCGGAGGCCAGGCGGTCTGCCCCGCCAGCCATCGGAAGAAAGCCCGAGAGGGCGGCGCCGATACGGCGAAGCGCGCCTCCTCGGGGCGGAGACTGACGAGGACGGGCGCCGCCACCCTCGTTGACGCGCCCCGATCGCATCACGCGCCCCATTGCCCTCGACGCTGGCCGTGCGGCGCAATGGGGGATCAGCCCCATTCGCGTCACGGGCGCGTGGCCTGCGCGGTGCGCGAGCGGCCGGACCTGCGGGCGGCCGGATCCCGCCCCGGCTCGCCGCCGCGCAGCGATCCGGCGTGGGCCCGTGCGCGCGGGTCGCGCCGCGTCCGGATCACGCTCGCCACGGTCGTGATGGTGAGGATCACGGCGACGACCCCGAGCGACAGCCCCGTCGAGATCTCGGGGACGGCGTCGCTGTGCAGGTGGCCGAAATGCAGCACTAGCTTGGCGCCGATGAAGGCGAGGATGAGGGCGAGGCCCGTGGACAGGTACACGAGCCGGTCGAGCAGCCCGGACACGAGGAAGAACAGGGCGCGGAGCCCGAGCAGGGCAAACGCGTTGGCCGCGAACACGATGTAGGCGTGCTGGGTGATCCCGAACACCGCGGGGATCGAGTCAAGCGCGAACAGCACATCCGTGCTCGCGATCGAGACCAGCGCGAGGAACAGGGGCGTGAGCACCCGGCGTCCGGCGCGGCGGGTGACGAGGCGGCGCCCGTCGTAGTCGTCGCTGACCGGGAGCAGCCGGCGCGCTGCCCCGACCAGGGCGTTGTCGGTGACCGACGGATCCTGGTCGCGATGGCGAAACAGCTGCACCGCGGTAATCGCGAGGGCCAGCCCGAAGACGAGGTAGGTGAACGAGAACGCGTCGAGCATGGCGGCGCCGAGCGCGATGAACACGGCGCGCAGCATGAGCGCCCCGACGATCCCGATCATGAGCAGGCGCGACTGGTGTTCGGCCGGCACCGCGAACGTGCTCATGATGATCACGAACACGAAGAGGTTGTCGACGGACAGGCTCTTCTCGACGATGTAGCCGGCGAAGTACTGGGCGCCCAGGTCCCAGCCGGCGACGACCGCGAACACCACCCCGAACAGCATGGCCACCGCGATGTAGAACAGCGACCAGGCGGCGGCCTCGCGCATGCCGACCCGGTGCGGGCGGCGGCCGCCGTGCCACAGGTCGAAGGCCACCAGGCCCGCGATCACGCCCAGCGTCAGCGCCCATCCGACGATCATCACGCCCCCCGGGCCGACCGCGGCCGAAGCCCTCGTATCCGTGCGCGCAGGCGTACGCGGGCTTCGGGGTCGCGCAGCGCCCGGTAAGCGAGGACCGTGAGGGTGCCGGCCACGAGCAGGCCCACGAGCGCAAACGTGCCCTCCTTCGCGATCGCGGCGGCCTGGTCGAAGGACCCCCAGAACAGGTAGCCCAACGTCGAGAACGTGGCTGACCACAGGCCCGCGGCCACGAACGTCGCTGGGATGAACCGGCGTGCCGACATGTGAGACGACCCCGCCACGAACGGCGCGACGGACCGCACGAGGCCCACGAACCGGCCGACGATGATCGTCTTGCCGCCGTGACGGGCCAGGAATCGCTCCACCTGCGCCAACCGGGCGGGCGTCAGCCTCACCAGATGACCGTGCTGGAGCAGGAAGGTCCGGCCCAGCCGGCGTCCGAGCCAGTAGGAGATGAGATCCCCGGCGAACGCGCACACCCAGACGATGGCGATCAGGAGTGGCAGCACGGTGTGCCCCTGCCCCGCCGTCACTCCGCCTACGACCACCGCCAGCTCCCCTGGAGCGACCAGCCCGATGCCCGCGCCGGTCTCCAGCAGCGCCATCAGACCGACCACCGCGTAGGTGAGGGCGCCCAGCTCGGCACCGATGTCGCGGGCCACCGTCTCGAGGCTCGGTGGATGGACGACCCCGGTACCCCACGCGATGAGACCGAGCGCCACGACCGCGCCGGCGGCGCGCACGTGGGTCGAGAGCCGGCGCCACCGCGCGACGATGACGATGATCGCCAGCGCGGCGGCGACGAGCGGTCCGGTCTTCATCTCGCGGACATCCGTGAACGGGGCACGCAGCAAGGCTGACGTGCCGTGGGCCTGCTCGGAATGGGGTCGTGCCCTCATGTCGCGAACGACCCCAAGCGGGCAGCATCGGTGCATGCCGGCCGTCACTGTCCTGGTCGCCTCCCTGGGCCTCGCGGACTCGCTCAACCCCGTCACGATCCTCATCGCCGTCTATCTCGGCGCCGGGGCCGATCCCGTGCGCCGGCTGTCCGCGTTCGCGGTCGGCGTGTTCGTTGCCTACTTCCTCGGCGGCCTGGCGCTGGTGCTCGGCCCCGCGGAGCTGCTGCGCGCTGCCCTCGACGGCGTCGAGATCCCGGGGGCGGACGTCGCGGCGCTCGCCGCCGGCGCCGGGCTCGTCATCGCGGCCGTCGCGCTGTGGACGCGCCGGGCGCGGCTGGCTCGGGTGCGGCTGCCCAGAGCACTCGCCGAGCCGAGGTCGGCCCTCGTCCTGGGCGCCGTGGTCACGGCGCTCGACCTGCCGACGGCCTTTCCCTACTTCGCCGCAATCGCCGTGATCGTGGGAGCGGACGCTTCGCCGCCCGCCCAGCTGGTCCTGCTGAGCGTGTTCAACGCCCTCTACATCCTCCCCATTGTGCTGGTGCTCGTCGCCCGCCTCGTGTTCGGTGCGCGCTGCCAGGCGCTCATGGCCAGGGTCACGGCCGGCATCGAGCGGATCGCGGCGCCACTGCTGGCGGCGGGCGCGTGTGCGGTCGGAGGTGTGCTCGTCGTGCACGGCGCTCGGGGCCTACTCGGCTAGAGCCGCTTCCTCCTCGATCTCGCCCACGAGCTCCTCGAGCAGGTCCTCGAGGGTGACCAGGCCGACCGTGGTTCCATGCTGATCGCTCACCAGCGCCATCTGGCGGCCCTCGGCGCGCATGTGACGGAGCAGGGCGGTGACCGGCATGTCCTCCGGGACCCGCGGGAGCGGCCGCAGCAGGCTGCGCAGATCGCCGACCGCGTCTCGCAGCATCGCCGCCAGCAGGTCGTGGACATGGACGAGCCCCCAGGGCGCGTCGAGCCCACGCTCGGGCTCACAGACGGGCAGGCGCGTGTGACGAGCTCCGGCGGCCTGGTGCGCCGCCTGGTCGATCGGCGAGTCGAGCAGCACGAACTCGATGGCCTCGCGGGGCTGCATGACGTCGCGCGCCGAACGATCGGCGAAGGCGAAGCCGCGCTCGGCCAGCTCCTGCTCCTCGGCTTCGATCAGCCCGTGCTCACCGCTCTGGGCCAGCAACTCGAGCAGCTCCTGCTCGGAGTGCGGGGCGTGCCCGGCCTCGCGCGCGGGCGGAATCCCGAAGGGGCGCAGCACAAGGTTGCCCAGCCCGTTGAAGACGTCCACCAGCGGCTTGGTCGCCATGTAGAAGATGCGCATGGGCACCGCCACCCGCAGCGCGCTATCAAGCGTGCGCGAGATCGCGACGCTCTTGGGCGCGAGCTCACCGGCCACCACGTGCAGCACAGTGATCAGGCCGAACGCGAGCGCCGCCGCCAGCGCGATGCCGCCCACCGCTGCCTCGGCACCGAGCACCGGCTCGAGCAGCGTCTCGAACGCGCTCTTCCCCACCACGCCGAGCCCGATGCTGGCGATCGTGATGCCCAGCTGGCAGGCGGCCAGGTAGGCGTCGAGGTGCTCGACGGCGTAACGCAGCGAACGCGCGCCGGCGCGCCCCTGTCGCAGCGCCTCGCACACCTGGGTCGGGCGCATCCGCGCCAGGGCGAACTCGCTGGCGACGAAGAAGGCATTGGCCAGCAGCAGCAGGCCGGCAATGAGGAGATCGAGCACGTGCCACGGAGGATCGGCCACGGATTGCTCTCCCACCATGGAGGCGAGCCTGTATCTCCGACCGGCGCCCTACGGCTCGATGAGGCCCTGGCGGATCGCGTAGCGCGTGAGCTCGACACGGTCGCGCATGCCCAGCTTCTCGAGGATGTTCGACCGGTGGCGTTCGACGGTCTTGTCGCTGATGACCAGGGTCTCGGCGATCTCGCGGTTGGTGTAGCCCTCGGCCACGAGCTTGATCACCTCCTGCTCGCGGGGGGTCAGCGGATCGTCGGTCACCGGGAGGTCCTGGCGGGCGCGGCGCAGGAAGTCGGCGATCAGCGGCGTTTCCGCTCCGGGGTAGAGGAACTTCTCGCCACGCATGGCGGCCCGGCAGGCCTCCACCAGGTCGCGGTCGGCGACGCTCTTGAGCACGTAGCCGGCCGCACCGGCCTTCAGAGCCTCGAACAGGTAGCGCTCGCTCATGTGCATCGAGAGCATGAGGATCCGCAGCTCGGGCCGGCGGCGGTGAAGCTCTCGGGCGGCCTGCAGCCCCGTCATCCGGGGCATCGTGATGTCGATGATGGCCAGGTCGACGTCGTCGTGGAGCGCCCGCGTCACCGCAGTGGCGCCGTCGCCGACCTCGTCCACGACGACCAGGTCCGGTTGCATCTCAAGCACCAGGCGCAGGCCACGGCGTACGACGGCGTGATCGTCAGCGAGCAGGATCCGGGTCTTGAGCTGCATCGGGTGATCCAGATGATGAACCCGTCCGCGGCCGAGAGCTTCGGCGGCGTGGGGTCTTAGCGTGGTCTTAGCAGCGGAGCGCTCTGCCGGCGCTACCGTCGGCGCACGGTGTGCGCGAAGCGGTTCATCGGGTGCGCCACGGCGGTGGCGTGCGTCGTCGTCATGTCCGCCGGGTGCGGCGCCACGGAGCGGTTCGCGCCGTACGGCAAGACGTTCTTCGGCTTCTGCATCGGCAACCAAGACCCCTATCCGGGGTTCGTACAGGACAACGAGCGCCTCGACAAGGAGCTCGGCGAGGCGGGCATCCCGCACGTCTTCGAGCTCTATCAGGCGCGCACAACGCCACGTTCTGGAGAGAGCACCAGGACGAGTGGCTCGGCGCGGCCGTCGATCGGCTCGACCCGCCCAGCTGACCACCACCGGTACCGCCGCGTCGTCGGTGTCGTCAGAGCTCGATCGTCGTGCCCACCGAGCTGATCGCGAACGCGTCCGGGAACCGGTTCGCGATCTGTAGGACCGCCTTCCACCCCGTGCAGTGCGCCGGAACCAGCAGATCGGGTGACAGCGCGGCGAGCGCGTCGACCGTCGGCGCGATGATGGGCTCGAACATGGGACCGCTGAGATGGAAGCCGCCGATGACCGCGCAGACGCGATCTTCGCCGGTCAGCCGTCGCGCGTAGCGGACGGTGTTGACGATCCCCGCGTGGCCGCAGCCGCTAACCACCACCAGGCCGCGATCGCGAACGCGCAGCACCAGCGCCTGGTCATCGAGGATGAGCGGGTCGGCCTGCCACTGCCCGGCGCGCAGCGCCTCGTGACCCTGAAAGCCTGTCTCGAACGGCGTGGTGCGGTCGACCTCGCCGGTGATCAGCGCTGCGCCGTCGAGCAGGAAGGAGGGTCGGCGCTCCTCCACGATCTGAAAGCCGATGTCCTCCAGCGCCGCCCGGCTCGTCGCGGGCAATTCGCCGGGATCCAGGCCCGGGAAGCGGATCCGCCGGCGGCTCCAGAACTCCGGGTGGATCGTCACCGGCAGGCGGGTGCGGCCGAGCGCTCGCGACAGCCCCTCCATCCCGGTCACGTGATCCCAGTGCCCATGGCTGAGCACGACCACCTCGATGTCCCCCAGTGCCAGCCCGAGGCGGCGCATGTTCTCGACCATCCCGTTGACCGAGACACCGGTGTCGAACAGCAGAGTCCGCTCCCGCCCGCCGCGCTCGATCCGCACCAGAGCCGAGAACCCCGGCTCGGCAATCAACGCATCCGGCACACCGTCTTCGGGCGCGGTGGCCGACGCCGCCCGCGGGAGCGCGCCGGTCAGCGCCTTAACCCAGTTCACCCGTTGGACCGGCTCGCGGTCCGCCAGCAAGGGGTCCGTGAGGTTGTCCACGAGCACGGTGACCCGGACCCGGTCCACCGGCTCGAGGGCCACCACGCTCATGACTCGCCGATTCCCGTGCCTTTCACCACACGGGATCTTCGAGGGGTTCGCGCCACGGTGCAAGGGGTGGTCTGGGCCCGGGCGCGGGCCTCACCCCGGGGGCCGGGGGCCCAGCAGGTCCCAGCGGTTCCCGGCGATGTCGACGAACACGACGACGCGCCCGTACGGCTCGTCGCGCGGCTCGCCGACGAACTCCACGCCGGCGTGACGCATTCGGTCATACGCCAACTCGAAGTCGTCCACGCGCAGGAACAGCCCCACGCGGCCTGCGAACTGGTCACCCACCGCTCGCGCCTGGCGCTCACCGTCGGCGCGGACGAGCAGCAGTCCGGTGCGCGCGCCCGGCGGACGCACCGCCACCCAGCGCTTGGGGCGAGCGCCGCGGGTGGTCAGCGCAGGAGAGTCCTCGACCAGGTCGAAACCGAGGACGTCAACGAAGAACGCGATCGCTTTGTCGTAGTCCTCGACGATGACGGCGACGTGCTCGAGGTGCATCATGTGCAGCGCGCCGGCCGGGGTGGTCGCCGAGGCCCAATCACCCGTGTTGGGTGATGCTGCGGGCTGCGCTGAGCCGTAGGTGTTTGCGGCGACACAACACCACACGACGAAAAACTCATCGGAGGAGACATGCCAGTCATCGCAAGTTCGTATCCGTTCCTGAATGTGCTTTGGTCGATGCTCATCTTCTTTGCCTGGGTGATCTTCATCTGGATCGCCATCACGGTGCTGATCGACGTCTTCCGCCGGCACGACCTCTCCGGGTGGGGCAAGGCCGGGTGGATCATCTTGATCGTCATCCTCCCGTGGCTGGGTGTCCTGATCTACCTGATCGTCAACCACCAGGGCATGGCAGACCGGCGCACGAAAGAGGTCCAGACGTCCCAGGCGCAGTTTGACGACTACGTGCGCAAGACGGCGGGGACGGGCGCCGGCGCGGCCGGCGAGATCGAGAAGGCCAAGCAGCTACTGGACTCCGGCGCGATCACCCAGGCCGAGTTCGACGCCCTCAAGGCCAGGGCACTGGCCGCCTGAGCGCGGCGCGCGCCCTAGAACGCGAGCAGGATCGCGATCGCCTGGGCCGGGACTTCGGATGTCGCGAAGTCCTGGCCTGCGCTGATCCTGCTCAGACGGCTGTCTCGCGGTCCGGGATGACCCCGCTGGCACGGGCACGCCCGACGAGCGCGAGCCGCTTCTCGTTCTGCGGGAGGTCTCCCACCCCGAACTTGTCAAACAGCGCCCGAAGATGGAGCTTGACCGCGGGGATCGACAGGAACAGCTCCTCGGCGATCTGGCGGTTGGACGCCGGCGCGGAGAACGGGTCGCCCGCGAGCAGCGGCCGGCAGAGGGCGGTGAGGACCTCGCGCTGGCGGACCGAGAGATCGACGGTGGCCGGTACGGCGTTGATCGCGACGGCGGTGGCCCGATGCTCGCCGCCGGTGGGCCGGCGCACGAGCACGATCGTCCGTCCGAACTGCAGCCGGTCCCCGTCGCGCAGCCTCCGCCGGCCGCGGACGCGCTCCCCGTTGACGTAGGAGCCGTTGCGCGACAGGCCGTCGTCAACGACGGTGAGCTCGCCCCCGAGCTCCTTCAGCTCGGCGTGGAGCCCCGACACCTGGTCGTCCCAGTGGATGCACAGCGCCGCCTCGGCGTTGCGCCCCACCGTGAACTCGCCGGAGAGCGCCGTGGTCTGGAGCCGGCCCTCCGCGTCGCGGTACACCAGAAAGGACTCGTCCCGGCGCTCGGCATGGATCACCGCCTGCAGCTCGACCGGTGTGAGCGGGCGAGGCTGCCCATCGATGCTGTACGGCCCCATGGCCCTCGGGGATACTCCAAACCGGCGGCAAGGTCAAGCGGTGGTCGCCGCCAGCGTCCGGCGCCGGGCCGTCACCGTGCGGGCTTGAAGCGCAGGGTCAGCGTGAGTCCGCCCGACTCGCGGGCGAGCGCCCGCTGAAGAGGTGCCTCACTTTGTGGTTTCAGGCGCGGCGATCAGGGTAGCGCGATGGATAAATCTGTCATGGACAGCACTCTGCAGGAGGGGCAAACCGCGTATGGCTTCAACCAAACCCACGCCGCTGCACGCTGCGCTCAGCCGTCTCCTCCGAGACCGCGTTCGAGAGCGCCCGCCTGCGCCCGACGCTCGCCGTCGCCGAGCCATGGGTCGTCGAGCGCCGACGCGTCCGTCCTCCTCCGTCCAGCGCGAGATGGACTGGTTTCGACGCGGCCAGGGGCTCCCCTACTGGCACCATGATCGCCGTTCTGACTGAGCGCGCCACCGCGTCGCCCCTCCCCACCCCGCCCGACGCCGAGGTGGCGTAACGGTCGCCACGCCGGCCGCGGGGTTTGTGAGTCCACGGACGCGGCGGGTAATCGAAGCTACAAACAATCGTGGAGGTACCGCGGTGGCCAAGGACCATGGACCGAGTGTGAAGGACGACAAGCAGTACGAGGGGCTGCGCAAGCAGGGCATGAGCAAGTCCCGCGCGGCGGCGATCGCAAATACCCCGGACGCGTCTGAGAAGGGCGGGCGGAACTCCCACTCTGGCGGTAGCAGCCAGAGCAGCCGCAGCAGCGGTCCCGGGAGCGGCGGCAACCGCGCTCAGAAGCAGGCGGCCGGCCGCAAGGGCGGCGAGAAGTCGCACTGACGCCGGCCGGTCCCTGACGGGCGGCGGTCCGCCCGCGGACCGCGTGCCCGTTTGCGGACGGGCCGTTCGGGCTATTCGCATCTCACCGATGGCTTCACCTGCGCACCGGGGGCGGCAAGCGAGCATCAACGGGACGGGGCCCCGCCCCGAATTCGATCCCCGGGTTGCGTACCGGGCCGTCATCCTCGCTCTGGGCCTGCTCGCCGCCGGCCTGCTCTTCAAGGAGCTGGTCCAGGTCGTCATGCTCGTGACGATCGCGCTCGTCATCGCCGTTCCCCTCGCCGCGTCCGCAACGTGGTTTCGCCGCTTCCACATCCCGCGCGCCATCGGGGCCGTCCTGTCCCTGCTGGCCGGAGCCGCGGTCACCGGCCTGCTCCTGGCCTTCGTCGTGCCCACGTTCGTCGACCAGGTCAACGGCTTCGTGACCCAGCTGCCGAGCACCGTGGCGCACCTCGAGCACCAGGTCAACCATCTCCTGGGGCTGCGCCGCGGGACCACGACGCGTGCCGTGACCCGGTTCGTCCACCGCTACACGCAGCATCCCGCCGTCTTGCTCGGACCGCTCACGGCCATCGGCGTCTCGATCGCCACCGCGGTGGGATCAATCGTGGTGGTGCTCATCAGCGCGCTCTACATGGCCATCAGCCCCGACCCGCTCGTCAACGGGCTGGTCCGCCTCTTTCCCGCGTCCCGGCGCCCGGACGTCCTGCGCACGCTGGAGCGCATTCGCGTCGCCTGGCTCGCCTGGCTGCGCGGCATCGCGCTCGACATGCTGGTGCTTGGCGGCCTGCTGTTCGTGGGGATGCAGATCGTTGGTCTGCAGTTCGCCGCCGGCTTCGCGATCTTCTCGGCGTTGATGACGGTGATCCCGAACTACGGCTCGGTCATCAGCGCCATCCCCCCGATCGCGTACGGCCTCACGAGCTCGTTCCATCTGGGCGTGCTGGTGGCGATCGTCTACGTGGTCGTCAACCAGATCGAGGGCAACGTCGCGCTGCCGCTCATCATGGGACGTTCGGTCAGCCTGCACCCGGCGGTCATCGCCGTCGGAGTTCTCATCGCCGGGACGCTGTTCGGGATCGTCGGGCTTCTCATTTCGGTGCCGCTGATGTCGCTGACCCTCATCCTCGTCGACGAGATCTGGGTCAAACCCCACGGCTCCGCGAGCGGACCACTCGACGAGCCCGGAGACGGGGACGAGTGAGAGAGCACGAGATCGACCGCGGCGCGCTGAGCACTGCCGCCAGGCCCGTGGATCTGGCGGCCACGCCGCGGCGAGCGCGCGGCGAGCGCGCCGTCTACGGGGCGATCCTGCTGGGCGCCGTCCTCATCGTCGCCGGGCTCGTGGCCGAGCAGCTGGCCTCGCTCGCCCTCGTGACGATGCTGACCATCATCGTCAGCCTGCCGCTGTCGGTGTGCGCGGAGCGGCTCGCGCCGCTGGGGATACCAAGACCCCTCGGCGCGCTGATCGGGCTGGTCGCCGGCCTCGCCCTGGTGGCCGGCGGCCTGGCGCTGCTCCTGCCTCCCCTCATCGACCAGGCCCAGAGGCTCATCACCAACGCGCCGCACCTGCTCTCCATCGCCGAGGTCAAGGTGAGCGCCGTGACGGGCGATCGCCCCGGTCACGTCGCCGCCCAGCTCCAGCACGACCTCACCACCTTCGTCCGCGACCCGTCCCAGCTGCTCGGTCCGATCACGACCATCGGCGCCAGCGTGGCCAGCATCGTCGGCGGAGTGGTGATCGGCATCATCACCGCCTACTACATCGCCGCCCAGTCCGACCCGCTGACCGACGGGCTGCTCAGCCTCTTCAGCCCCGGGATGCGGCCGGAGGCCAAGGCGACCCTGGCCCGCATCCGGGCCGCATGGCTCGGCTGGCTGCGCGGCCTGGCGGTGTCGATGGTGCTCATCGGCGTCATGCTCTACGTCGCCCTCGGCCTTATCATCGGCCTCCCGTTCGCGCTCGTGTTCGCCGTCCTGAGCGCCTGCGCCGAGGTCGTGCCCTACCTCGGCGCCCTGGCCAGCGGCATCCCCCCGGTCGCGTACGCCCTCACCATCTCCCCCACCCGGGCGGTGGTGGTGCTCCTCGTCTACATCCTCGTACATCAGATCGAGGCCAACATCATCGGGCCGCTGGTGATGGCACGCGCCGTGCGCCTGCACCCGGCGGTGATCGCCGTCGGCGTTGTGGCCGTCGGCGAGGTGTTCGGGCTGCTCGGGCTCATCGTCGCCGTGCCCATCCTCTCGCTCATCGCCATCCTGGTCGACGTGCTCTGGATCGCCCCCCGGGAGTGACCCCGCGCTCATTCCTCGCCGCGGCGCACCAGCGGGAGCACGAACCACAGGCCCGCGATCACTGCGGCCGACAGCACCCCGACGATCGCGGGCGCGGCGCCGCCGACGACCACATCCGAGATGAGGATCAGGATGCCCACGAACCCCAGGCCCAGGCACACCATGCCGGCGATCGCCAGGTTGTTGCCCACGCGGATGAGAAACGGTTTCTCCCCGTGTCGGAACAGCAGCCGGTGATGGATGGGCGGCGCCAAGAGGAGGATGGCCGCCAGCGCGACCACCAGCAACGTCGCGAAGTACACGGTGCGCTCAAAGCTGTCGACGTGCTGCCAGCCGGCGTTGAACGGCACGATGAGCAGGAAAGCGAACATCACCTGGATCCCGGTGCCGGCGATGCGCAGCTCGTTGAGCAGCTCGACCGTGTTGCGATCCAGCCGCTCGGGCTGGCTCTCGTCGCGTTTGGCCTCTGCCTCTTCCGAGCTCTCTGTCATGGCTACGGCGGCTCCGAATGCGTTCGCGCGCCGGCGGTGCGGCGCCTGAGGGAGCTCAGCGTACGGGTGAGTCGTCCAGTCGTGCGGTCAGCTCTGCCACCGACTCGTAGATGATGGCCGCCCCCGCCTCGCGCAGCTCAGCCTGCGAGAACCCTCCCGTCATCACCGCGAGCGTCGGTACGCCGGCGCCGGCGGCCGCCTTGACGTCCCACGGGGTGTCGCCGACCATCACGGCGTCGCCGGGATCGCCGTCGACGCGGTCCACGGCGGCGTGGACCAGGTCGGGTGCGGGCTTGGTGGACTCGACGTCCGCCGATGTCGTCCAGGCGTCGGCGAGCTCTCGCGCGTCGAGCAGATCGAGGTAGGCCTCCACCTCGTCCTGCTTGGCCGAGCTGGCCAGCACCACGACGTGTCCGCGCTCCTTGAGCGACATGATCAGTTCGCGGGATCCGTCCATCGTGCGCACCTCGCCGATCAGCGCGCTGTACTCCTCGCCCTCCGCGTCGCGGATGTCATCGCCCAGCCGCGCCTCTACGTCCTCGCCGCACAGGGCCGTCACCACCTGATCGCCGCCCATGCCGATATGACGGTGGATCTGCCAGATCGGCAGGACGAGGTTGTGCTGAGCGAACGCCCGAAACCAGGCGAGGGCGTGCTGGTAGTTGGTGTCCACCAGGGTGCCGTCGATATCGAGTACCGCCGTGGCCATCGGCGACGGTCTACCCGATCTCGGCCCGTCCAAGCAAGCCCGAAAACCTCATTGGCGTTCCCCGACCCCGGTCAGAAACTCCTGATCCGCACTGGGCCGCTCGTCGATCGCGCCAGCGGCGCGGTCTGGTCGTCGGCGCCTTCGCGCATGCCGTCGGCCAGTTCGCTGATAGCCTCGGTGGCGGTGCGGCGAGGCGACCAGCCGAGCTTTCGGCGGGCCCTCTCGGTACTCATGAGCGGCACTCCGAGACCCATATCGACCCACCCTGGCTCCGCGGGCTGGAGCCGCGCCCGATAGGTGGCGGCGGCGAGCGACCGCACAACCCGTGACGATACCCCGACCGGCCGAGCGCCGAGCATCCCGGCCAGCGCCTCGGGACCCATGACCGGCTCGGCCGCGATGTTGAAGGCGCCACCGCAGTCAGAGACGACCGCGGCGCGATACGACTCGGCGACATCATCGGAATGCACCGCCTGGACACGAAGACGGCGCACCGACGGGACCACCGGGACGAGCGAGGATCTCAGCAGCGCGCCTGGGACCAGCGGTCCGAGAAACAGACGACGGATCTCGCTCGCCGCCTCGCGCTTGAAGATGAGTCCGGGCCGCAGCCGCACGATGCGCAGCTGCGGCTGCTCGGCCCCCAAGCGGTCGAGCTGCCGCTCGACCTCGGCCTTGTGGCGAGAATAGAACGACGTCGGGATCCCCTCGGTCGGCCAGCCCTCATCCACTCGACGGTCCTTCGGCCCGGCCGAATAGGCGCCGACCGAGGACGCGTAGATCAACGTGGGCACCCCGGCGGCAATCACCGCCTCAAAGACGCGTGCGCTGCCGTGCACATTCACGCTCCTGGTCAATGCCTCGTCGCGACTGGGGTGGAT
>CAWDFE010000011.1:0-41735 GCA_963801435.1 uncultured Actinomycetota bacterium | reverse complement strand
CTCACCGACGAGCAGCTGTCGGCGATCGGCTCGGTGGACATCGTGCTCGTGCCCGTCGGCGGCGTCTACACGATTGATGCCTATCAGGCCACGCGCGTCGTCGACCAACTCCACCCACGCCTCCTCGTGATCCCGATGCACTACAAGACGCCGGTGCTCGCCGTCAAGGAGCTCGAGCCCGTCGACGAGTTCCTCGAGCACAAGGCCAACGTCGTGCACGAGCCGACGAACACGCTGACGCTCACGCCGGTGAAGGCGCGGCCGGCGGTGCAGGTCGTCGTGCTCAACTGGAAGTAGGGCGATCGCGACGGCGCGATGGTCGCGCCGGGCGTCACGTCGGTGAGGACGGCGCCGCGCGCCTCGAGGGTCAAGGCCCCGCCATTTCATTGGAGCGCCGTTCGACTGGGCTCCTAGCCGTAAACAATTTTCGATGACGGTCGAGAGCCGCGCCGCTTGACGCTTCGAACGGTCTCCGACATTGATGCGCCAGGATCTTCCCCGCACTGTCCGAATTTCCGGACACTCACTGAGGAGCTGCCTCGAATGAACAATGGGATGTTGAGGGCGCGTTGGGTTTCGTTGCCGTTCTCGCAGGGCGATCACCTTCGCGGCCGGCGGCTGCAGCAGCAGCGTAACTGGCGGCACGGCCGGAAAGGGCGGCGGCGGCGGCAAAGGTGGCGCCGGCGGCGTGGCGGGCGCGACGGCGGGGAGTGGGGGCCACGCGGGCGCCACGGACGGCGGCGTCGACTCTCCCACCGACACCGGCGGCGGCGAGTCCTTCTTCCGACACGGCGCCTCCGGGCAAGGAGGTCGTCTACACGAACGCGGGCACGTCGCTGTACGTCTTCGACTTCAACGCGTCCGACGGAACGCTGACGCTGAAGCCGGCGCTCACGAACGTGCTGGCGCAGGTGCCTCAGTACGCGGTCATGGACCAGCCGGCGCAGAAGTATCTCTACGCAGGCGTGACCATCGAGCCGGCGAACTACATCGACTCGTTCTCCATCGATCCAGCCGCGGGCGGCCTGACGCGCATCCCGCCGCCGGCGGCCGACGCGGGCGCCGATGCGGGCGATGGCGGCGCCTCCGACGCGGCCCAGCCGCAAGGCACGGTGTCTCCGAACGGGCGCGCCATCTACGTCTCGCTGTCGAAGGACAACAAGTACCTCCTGGCCGTTCACAACGTGACCAAGTCGTACACGGTCTTCAACCTCGGAACCGACGGCACGGTGGGCTCGCCGGTCGCGCAGACCGGCGGCACCGACATGAACGTCGGAAACTTCGTTCACCAGATCCGCGTCGACCCGACCGGCCAGTACGTCTTCATCTGCGACCGCGGCACCGATCCCACCACGACCACGGGCGCGGACGGCGGCGTCGTCAACGTCCCGGAGGGGCTCGGCCACCTGCGCAGCTTCACCTTCACGAACGGCGTCCTCACGCCGCTGCAAACGATCGAGTACCCGGCTGGCTATGGGCCGCGGCACCTCGACTTCCACCCGACGAAGCCTTGGGTCTACGTCTCCGTGGGGCGCGGCAACCAGCTCATCACGTACACCATGGCGAACGGCATGCTCACGCAGGTGGACGTCAAGACGAGCCTCGACTCGGCCGCCGAGGCGGCGAAGTTTCCGACCTACGCCCAGGACAGCGTCAACGGCCAGCAGTCGTGCGGGATCATGGTGCACCCCTCGGGCAAGTGGCTGTGGATCAGCAACACGAACCGCCAGGTCGTCCCGTTCACGCCGGACGCGGGCGTGGGTGACGGCGGAAGCGACGGCGGCGACGCGGCGCCGCCCGCTCCGCAGCAGGTGTACATCGGGACGGGCGAGAACAACGTCGCGCTCTTCTCGATCGATCAGACCACGGGGATCCCGACGTGGGTCGCGTCGGCCGACTCGCACGGGTTCGTGCCGCGCACCTTCGCGCTGATTCCGTCCGGCCGTTACCTCATCGCCGCGAACCAGAAGCAGGTGAACAAGCTGGTCGGCTCGACGGTGACGTCGGTGCTCCCGAACCTCTCGGTGTTCTCGGTGGCCGGCGACGGCAAGCTGACCTTCGTGAACACGACGGACCTCTCGACCGGCGACATCTTCTGGGTCGGCGGCCGGACCGTCACGGGCCCCTAGCGCCCGCGCGCCCGGCGCGAAGAAATCGCGCCGGGCATGTCACAACGGCGCCGGCCGTCTCGTCTCTAGGGCAAAGGAGGAGGCTCCGATGCTCAAGTGGTTGATTCGACGGAAGCTGCGCGCCTTCGAGCGCGCCAATGGGTACGATGCGGCCTACATGCACGAGGTGCTCAACACCGACGTGGGCGCGTTCCTGAAGTTCTCGCGGGCGATCAAGCTCAACACCTACCGGAAGGACGTGCCGCCGGACCTCTACTACGCCGCGCAGCTCACCTCGTCCGTGGCCGCGGACTGCGGGCCCTGCACGCAGCTCGGCGTGGGGTTCGCGCTCGCGTCCGGGGTCGCGCCGTCGACGGTCGCGGCCATCATCAAGGGCGACGAGGCTGCGATGTCGTCCGACGTCGCGCTCGGGTTTCGCTTCGCGCGCGCCGTGCTCGCGCATGACGCCGAGGTCGACGCGCTCCGCGAGGAGATCGTGCGCCGCTGGGGGCAGCGGGCCGTGCTCGCGCTGGCCTTCGGCGTGATGGCGTCGCAGCTCTACCCGACGTTGAAGTACGCGCTGGGCCACGGGAAGGCGTGCACGCGCGTCGTCGTCGCCGGCCAGGCCGTGGCGCCGCGGCGGCTCGCCGTCGCTGCATGACGGGCGCCGACGGCGCGGCGGACTTCGAGCCCCACCGGAAAGTGCTGGCGGGGCTCGCGTACCGGATGCTGGGCTCCGTCTCCGAGGCAGACGACGTCGTCCAGGACGCGTTCCTCCGCTGGCGCGAGGTCGACCGCGCGGCGATCGCGGAGCCGCGCGCCTACCTCGCGCGCGTCGTCTCGCGGCTCTGCCTCGATTGCCTGAAGTCGGCCAGCCACCGGCGCGAGCAGTACGTCGGCACGTGGCTGCCCGAGCCGGTCGTCGCCGGGCCGGCCGAGACGCTGGCCGACGATCTCTCGGTCGCGTTGCTGCTCGCGCTCGAACGCCTCTCCCCGCTCGAACGCGCCGCCTTCCTGCTCCACGACGTCTTCGACATGGACTACGCGGCCATCGGCGAGACGCTCGGCAACACCGAGGTCGCCTGCCGGCAGCTCGCGGCGCGCGCGCGAGAGCACGTCCGGCAGGATTGACCGCGCTACACGACCAACGAAGCCGACGCGCGCAAGCTTGCAGACGCCTTCGTCGTCGCCGCGGCGTCGGGTGACGTGAGCACGTTCGCTCAGCTCCTCGCGGAGGACGCCGTGCTGTACGCCGACGGCGGCGGCAAGCGGCGCTCGGCCCTCAAGCCGATCCTCGGCCGCGAGAGGATCATGCGCTACTACCAGTCACAGCGTATCAAGTCGGGCGGCGCGTTCTCCGCGCATCGCGTGGACCCTGCGACCCTCAACGGCCTGCCCGGCTTCGTCTTCCACACCGCGGAGGGCACCGAGACGCTCGCGCTCGAGATCGCCGAGGACCAGGTGGTGGCGATCTACCTCGTGCGAAACCCCGACAAGGTCCGTCACCTCTCCTGACGACGGCGAGCGCGGCGGATCGCGACGCCCAGCGCGAGCACCCAGAGCCAGCGCGCCTCGCGAGCGGCGCCGGGATCGACCGCGCAACCGAGGCCGGAAGTGCCGTGCGAGCCGCCGCCGGTCGATCCCGCAGCGCCACCGGGCCCCGTCGCGCCCGCGCCGCCCGCCCCGCCCGCTCCGGCGACGCCCGTCGTGACCGCGCCCCCTGCGCCGGCAGATACGCCCGTGCCCGCGGTGCCTGTCGTACCAACGACGCCGCCCGCTCCGCCGGCGCCCGTACCGGACACGCCGCCCGTCCCCTTCATGCCGGCCGCGCCGGTGCCCGGCGCGCCGCTCGCGCCACCGGTCCCTTTCATCCCCGCGGCGCCGGTGGAACCCGCCGCGCCGCTCGCGCCCGCGGCGCCGCCCGCGCCCGCGGCGCCCGTGCCGCTGCCGCCGCCGCCCATGCCGGCGCACGTCGCCGCGGGACGTGTCGTCCCGAACAGCGCGCACGTCGACGCGGCGGTGCCGGCGCCCACCTGCAGCGCGCCCGTGTCGGGGTACGTCGCGAGGGCGACGCCGTCGCCGAGGGTCGCCACGAAGTAGTAAGGATGGCAGCCGTCGGCGAGCGTCACCTGCCCCTCGTAGGCGCCGAGCGCCGTCGTGCCGCGCACGAAGGCGAGGCCGGTGCACGCGCCGTCGACGGCGACGAAGACCTGCGGGTGGCCGGCGCCGACGGCGGCGTCGTAGTACGTCGCGCCGAAGGTCACCTTGCCGCCAGCGGCAACGGTCGCCGGGAAGTGGATGCCATCGGTGAGGCGCGGGCGCTTGACGCTCGTGCCCACGAAGTCCTGCGTGTAGAAGTTCTTCAGCTTCGTCGTCGCCGTCATGCCGCCCGGCGCGTAGCCCACGCCGATGAGCGTGAGGTCCTTCGAGAAGATCGAGTCGCGGTGGCCGGTCTCGCCCGCCGCCGAGCCGATCTGGATCCAGTTGTGGACCACCGTCTGCGGATCTGTGGTGCCCCCGGCGATGTTCTCGGACATCGCCGTCCAGGGTCCTTTGTAGAAGGTCTGGATGCGCACGAACGGATCGGTGCCGTCGCACGACGGGTGCTGGAAGCATGGCGTGTCGCGCATGTCGAGCGAGTGCGCGCGCGACGACTGGTTCAGCTGATAGTTCCACTGCATCGGCGGCTGCGCCGTGTACGACGGCCAGCCCTCCGTCGCGGGCGAGACGCGCGCGCGGTTCGTCGCATAAAAGACGACGCGCTCCTCGTAGCCGGGGAAATCGCCCATCGGCTCGCCGAGCGCCGACGCGACCTCGCCGACGCCGTCACCGGCGGGCGCCGCACAGGCGCCTAGCCCCGCGCACGCGCCGAGCGCGAGCACGGACGCCACGCGGCGCGCGCGCGGCGGCACCGGCGAGGCCCGGCGGCCCGCCGCATTCTCGGGGGAGACCAACGTCATTTCCGTCCGGGGTTCGCGGCGCGCGAGACGAGGGCGTCCAGGTCCCGCCGCGTCGCCTCGCCGATCAGCCGATCGCGCAGGCGACCCTTGTCATCATAAGCGAAGACCGCGGGGATGGAACCCTCCCACTGCGGATCGATGGCGTTGATGAAGGCGTCGGAGTCGGAAACTTTGACGATGTTTCGCGTCAGGTTGGGCGCCCGCGCCGCGAGCACCTCGACCACGCGCGCCCCCGCGCGCTCGGGATCGTCGAGCGAGAACGAGAGGACCTCGACGCCGCGGGCCTTCATGTCGCGCGCGAACTTGTCGACCAGCGGCAGCTCCTCGAGGCACGGGCCGCACCAGCTGGCCCAGAAGTGCACGAGCACGGGCCGCCCGCGGCCGTGAACGGCGTTCTTGATCGCGGGCAGGTCCATCATCGTGAGACCGGCCGTCCCGCTCGGCGCAGGCGCGGCGCCGCTCGGCGTCGGTTTGGCGGCGACGCGCGTCGTCGCCGGCGCCGCCTCGACGGGCGCCGACGGATCGTCCACGCGCGGCGACATGCCACGCCCACAGGCGACGCCCGGCGCCGAGGCCAGCGCCAGCGCGGCGGCGAGCGCCCGAGCGGGCGCCCGTCCGCTCACGGCTTCCTTTTGATCGTGCAGCCGAACGCCTTCGACTCGGACTTCGCGACGGGCGTACCCGCCACGAGCTGCGAGAGCGCGGGGCCGAGATCGGCGACGCCGCCGTGGTAGCGGATGACGCCGCTCGGATCGACGACGAACGCCTCGGGCGTGCGCTGCGCGCCGTAGAGGTCCGCGACCTTCGAGCCCTCGTCGCGCAGCATGGGGAACGCGAAGCTCTGCGAGGCGTCGGCCTTGATGTCGTCGGCCTTCTCGTTCTGGTTGGCGTTGAGGCCGACGAAGGCGACCTTGTCGCCGTACTGCTTGTGCAGCTCGGCGAGGGGCGCGCGCGCCTGCGCGACGTACGGGCACTTGCACGAGAGGAACAGCACGACGGCGCCCTTCATGCCCTTCGCCTTCGTGAACGACTCGAGCGCGCGCGGCTGGCCCGAGTCGACCGCCTTGAGCGAGAAGGCGGGCGCCTTCTCGCCGGCGCGCGGGCCCTTGATCTCGGGCGCGGCCGGCGCCATCCCCGGCGCGGCCGGCGGCGCCTCCGCGCGGGCGGCGGCCGCGACGCCGAGAACGAGAACCAGGGCGACGGAGAGCTTCGTCGTGCGCATGGCGCGAAGCTTACCCGACGAGCCCAGCGCGGTTCACAAAATGAACGAGGCTCGGCCCTAAGGGACGGTCAGCGGCTCGGTGTGGTCGGCGCGCGAGATGGCGGTGGCCAGCGAGGTGGCGGCCCCGATCCCCGACGGGACGTAGCTGCCGCCAGAGATGACGAGCTTGAGCGCCTCTTGCGAGCTCATGTCGACGAGCAGGCACACCTTCGACGGGACGAAGAAGAGGCGTCCCGAGGTCGGGTTCGGCGAGGCGGGCACGAACACGCACCACGTCGACGCGTCGCCTTCGATGCCCTTCGCGCTGCTGAAGCCGAGCATGCGCGTGCCGCCGTCGCCCGGGATGAGCACGACGTGCGCGAAGATGCCGTCGTGCGTGTCGGTGGTCAGCGCGACCTGCTTCCACGACCGGTAGAGATCGCGCAGACCCGGCAACCGCCGCAGCACGGCGTCCACCCCACCCAGCACGAACTGCCCCACGAAGCTCGTCACGAACAGCCCGAGCAGGTACAGCCCCGCGAGCGCGATCCCGATGCCGACGAACGGCGTGTCCACGCCGAAGATCCCGCGCGCCTTGCTGTCGACCCACCACAGGACAAAGACGGTGACGACGAGCGGGATCGCGGCGAGCGCCCCCGCGACGAGCTTGTTGCGCAGGTGCTGCCCCATGGCCCGAGCCTACGCCGGGCGCGCGAGGAGCGCCAAAAGACGGATCGCGCCTCATGCCGAGCTTCTCCAATGACGCGGCACGAGCGCCGCTCCTATGACGGCCCTTGGCGTTCTTCGCGCGCGCCTTCTCGGCGATGGCCGCCTCGAGCCTGCGGCGGTCCATGATCCTGCAGAGGGGCGGCTCCCACGTTGCGGTTGATTCCTCGATGAGGTCGAGGCCCGCCGCCGTTGCGCGGCGGAGGGCGTCGCCGATGTCGACGACGCCGAGCTGCGCGCCGTCGGGCCCGATGATGCGGACGCGCTCGGCCGGGATCGCCCGCCGCCGACGCGCACAACGTGAAGCGGGTCCCGCCGTCGAGCAGGCGCACCCTCGAGAAGTCGCGCGAGCGCGCCGCCTCGGGATCGCGCGCCTGCACCGTCGTGCCGGCGACCCAATCGTGCAGCGCCTTGCTGCGCGACGAGACGGCCATCGCGAGCAGCGAGACCGCGCCGAAGACGGTCTTGGCGACGTTGCGCAGGAACGCCGCTGGCAACGACGGCCGCCCGCCCGTGCGGTCCGAGACGACGCGCAGGTTCCGAACGCGTGGTGCCCGAGCGTGCCGCCCGTGAGCGACACCATGATCGGATCGTAGAAGGCCCACACCGCGACCCACGCGACGAACGCCGCCGCCCCTGCCCCCTGAATGCGCGTGCCCACGAGCGCGGCGACGAGGAACGCGCCCACGATGACGGCCCAGTCGACGAGGATCGCCTTCACGCGGGGCCACACGCGCGCGTAGAGGACGAGCTCGGGCGCGGGCGGTCCGGCGCCCGTAGGGTCGGGTTCGATCACCATCGGGGGCTCCTCATCCTGAGGGACTCGGGGCCCACGGGCAACCCGGCTAGAGCGCGCCGTCGGCCACCAGCTCACGCTCGACGTCGGCGCGGTCCATCCGGCGCGCCAGGAGCTCGTCGACCGAGAGGCCGCGGTGCTGCAGGAGGTAACCGACGAGCAGGCGGTAGCGCTCGTAGAGCCCCGAGCGCCCCGCACCGTCGCCGTCCTGTTGGGTTTCCGACGGCACCCACGACCACCATTGCCAAGGGCACCGCGCAGACGGTGCAATTGGAGGTCACCAACACGACCGGCGTTGGGCGGACATTCACGTTCTTGTCCAGCGAGCCGGCACCGTCGGATATCGCGCCGATGAGCGCCTACATCCCGGCGGGCGTGACGGAGCTGGTGACGTTGGCGCTGGACCCGAACGCGGCGGTCGGGACGCCGGTCACAGCCAACCTGGTGGTCACCGCCACCACGTCGGCGACCGGCCGGCGGATGCCCAACCAATCCACGGAGGCGGTGATCCCGTACAGCTACACGGTCGGGCAGCCGGCTACCTAACGGCGCCGGCGCTGCCTGCCCCCGAGGATCGTCGAAACGGTGGATGAGGGCGTATGCACTCGCGCGTGACACGCGCCCTGGGTGCGTTGCAAACGAGCGCCCGCAGCCTTCGGTCAGGGCAGTGACTCGACGTTGCGTCGTAGGTTGTCGTGATACTGGCGGAACTGCCGGTCGATCATGCGCGTGACGATCGGCGTGAGCAGGCGCAGCGCGCCGTGCAGCGGGCCCTCGGCCACGAAACGCACCTGCGTCCCATCGCCCGATGGGCTCAATGACCACGTGCCGTCGATCGGTTGCGGTCCCTCGACGATGTGGGTGTGAAGCAGCGTCGGGCGCTCGAACGCGCTGAACTCGACCACCTGCGAGAACTCCGTGCGGCCTGGGACCTTTGTCCACTCGCGCAAGCGAAAGCCCGGGCCGGGCGGGCCATCGCTCAACACCTCGACGCGGGTCTTCGAGGTCTGCCAGTCGCGCAGGTTTGCGGGATCCGTCATGTAATCGAAGACGCGCTCCGGTGAACTTGCAACGCGGAATGTCTGCGCGATCCGCATCTTGTCGTCGGCCGGGTGAGATCTTTCCACGGCCGCCGCCGGGAGTCTACGGTGACCGGATCGCGATGTCGCGAGATCCGTGCGCGCTCAGGGGGCGGGTTGCAGCCGGCGCTTGCCGGGGCCGGTGATGTCGTAGTCGGCGTGGACGACCAGCCCGACCGCGTTGGCGGGCCAGAAGGCCCCGGTGGGCGGGGCCTTGACCCCAGGGCCACAGGACCCGCCGGACTTACCCGGCAATGCGATCCACGCAAACGCGTCAGCGAACGCGTACCCGGTCTGGCTGGTGGGCGTCGGGCCCAGCCCGCGGTCGGGCGGGGCGCACAGGATCTCGTTGCCGTGGCTCACCCGGTATGAGGGATGGAGCGGCCCCTGTCCGTTGTCTGAGGTGGAGATCACGAAATGCACGCCTTGCAGCGCGCGCGAAAGCTTCTGCCCATAGGCGAGCTCAGAGGTGGTCCAATCGAAATGGGTCGAGTTGAGGAAGAACCCCTGGGCCTGGTGAACGCCTTCCCGGGTCAGGAGCCGGGCGGCAGTCTTGTATGAGAGCGCGTCGCCGGCGCCAGCATCCACGTAGACGAGCACGTGCGGGTCCTGTCCCAGCGTGGTGATCGCGTAGCGCAGTTCGCTCATGCGCACCGCGAGCGCGCGCCCGTGCAGGCAGGGAGTGGTGATCAGCGAGTCCATCTCCAGGAACACCACGGCGCGGAAGTTGCCGATCCCGGCCGACAGGCCGTTGATGAACCGCTGATAGGCCGCGACTCGGCGAGGGGAGTCCGTGGTGCCGCCTCGGGCGCACTGGCCGTTGACGATCCAGTAGGTCGCCAGGGTGGGGACCGACGCCGGGTCCTGGACGTCGGCATTGCGCAGGAACTGGAAGACGGCGCCGGCGGGGCTCGCGCCGTTCCATGCACCAAACCGGTCGGTGAACGGCTGGTCGGCGATCGCCTGGATCAGGCCTGCCTCCTTGGGATGCTTGCGCCGCAGCCGCCGCGCGGCCACTGCCGCCGGGGAGTGGTGGGGGTCGGCGTAGAAGCGGGCGCCGGCCAGCATGTTCCCCGCGGCGTCGGGGACGCCGGGGAGCTCCAACGGATTGGCGGGGTCGCGGGGCTCCAGCGGGGCGTTGTGGAGGATGAAGAGCTTGGCGTTGTGGGGGCCGAGCTTCTCGGGAAAGGAGCCGTACAGGTAGACGGCGGCGTGTACGGACGGGCCGCGCCAGTCACGGGCGATGATCGGGATGGTGAACGTGGCCTGCGCTTGGCCGGGCAGGAAGTGCAGGGTGCCGCCGACATTGTGGTAGTCGACGCCGTCGACGGCGTTGGCGCGGTGGGTGCCGTAGCGGACGTACTCGTCGCGGTGCAGCGAGCCGGTGCGGTTGACGGTCACGGTGACCTGCGTATCGGCCGATGACACTCGGTAGCCGGTGGCTGACAGCGACACCTCGGCGTGCGCGGCGCCGGTGAGGGCGAACTGGCATGCACAACCGGCCAGGAGGCTGCCGAGGAATCGGACCATGCGTCTACTCCCTGCCATGGTCCGTCCACCATAGTCGCGTGCTCGGACCGGGGTCGAGGTCTGCTCAACGATCGAGAGGATTTTGGAGTCCTCGTCGCGGTCAGCCGCCCACGCCGTTGAGCGTCCGCGCCACGCCCAGGACATCACCCTGGCGGAAGAAGTCCACGGCAATCAGGTTGGGCAGGCGATGGCGCAGGCTCACGCACGTCTGGGCGCGGTGCAGCAGGACCTTGTAGGCGTTGACCACGGCGGCGTTGGACGAGCGGGGCACCGGGGTCGTGTCGACCCAGTTGTTGAGCAGGAACAGGGGCGCCGAGTCGGGGCCGCGGTTGGGACGGCACGTGGTCGCCAGCATGGCGGCGTCGGTGAGCGCGGCCGTGGTGGTGAAGCGGAACGGGGTCTCCTGCAGGGCGCCGTCGTAGGCCAGGTGGTACCAAGGGATATCGCCGGCGTCGTTCTCGGCCATGACCACCAGCCGCTGGCCCGAGTCGATCATCTGGCGCAGCGTGGGGAAGGGGCCCAGCGGCCCGCGATAGACGAGGTCGGTGAGGCCCGCGCGATCGAAGGCGGCGGCGATGTCGGACGGGGTCGGCCCCTCGTCCTGGTTGATGAGGATGATCACGTCGCCCGGATTGGCGATCAGGAACGCGCGCAGCTGGCTGAGGACCGGCCCCAGCGACACCGCGCCGAGCTCGCAGAAGGTGTGGCAGAGGTAGATCCCCCGGCCGCCCGTCGGCTGGGCGCCCAGCCGTGACCGGATCGATTCGGCAGCCTTCACCGCCGGCTCGCCCAGCTCCTGGACCGCGGCGTCGCGCTTGGGCATGCTGACCGTGTCGGTGCGGACCCGGCCCCCCGTCGCAAAGCCGTAGTAGGTGTCGATGAGGAACCCGCGGATCCCGAACCGCAGCTGGTCCTGGATCGTCCCGTCCTGCTGGCCGAACAGGAATGTGGGGATCGTGACCGAGGCAAACGAGTTGTGCGTGGCGGGGAACACGACGTCGTTGAGCGGGCGGTCGCACAGCACCGCGGAGCCGTTGCAGGTTAACGGCGTCGCCGCGGGCGCCTCGTCAGCGCTCCCGGATCCGATCACGACCAGCGCCACGCCAAGTGCGCCCACCGCCACCGCGGCCGGCCAGAGGCGCCGTCGCGGCACCAGGTCTGTGGCGCGCCGGCGGGGACGGGTGGTCCAGCGCAGGAGCCCGGCAACGCCCACGGCGAGGGCGAGCAGGCCGGCGGCGACGGCAACCACCGCGAGTGCGACGGAGGGCTCGAGCAGAACGGCCACCCCAATCCCGGTGAGGAGCAGAGAGCGCATCGGTTCGCGCGTCAGCCCCGCACCCGCGCGCTGCCGCAACGTCGTGCGGCGGAGCGGGTCCCCCTCACTGGCAGCGCCGCTCGTCCACACCGATGTCGCCCCCACCACCACCGCTCCCGCGCTCGCCATCCACAGCGCCTCCGAGCGCAGCCCGCCCGCCAGCGCCCGCCAGATGGCGGCGCCCGCGGCACCCCGGCCGGCGGGGGCCGTCTGCTGGACGACCGCCGCTCCCACCAGGCAGAGGCCGACCACGACCAGGCCGCCGAACACCAGCCCCACCCCGAGCTGCCATGCGGTCCTCGCGCGGTCCGTGGACGACCAAACAGCCGCGGCGGCGAGCACGAGCGCCACGAGCGCCAGAGCCCAGGCGACGGTGGACACGGCCCGGCCCACGCGCACCACGTCGCGCACGACGCCGGGAGGGTGGACATCGAGCAGCTGCACCGTTCGCTCCGCGGCCACGGTGGCCGCTGCGCCCCGGGCCAGGCGCTGGAGGACCCCCTGGATGAGCACGGCTGCGTCGGCCACGTTGACCAAACCCCGCGGACGGTCCTGTCCCACGACCGCCTGATGCGCGTTGAGAACCGCTCGGTGAAACACCGCGGCGAACGGGGCGCTGCTCACCACGCCGGCGGTGACCGTGCGGATCAGCGGACGGACCGCGGCCAGGTCGCCGTTGGCCCGGACGACCGCGTCGGTGAGGTGGTCGGCCACGGCGGCCTGCACCGCCGAATCGCGCAGTGCGGCCGTGGCCCGGTCGGCAAACGGCTCGGAGCGCAGCACCGCCCGTCCGGCGTAGGAGAGCATCAGCGCGAGCGCCGCGAGCACCGACGCGGCGACCACCAAAAGGCGGCCAACTCGGGCGCTGAGGTGACTACGAGGCCGTGGGCGCGCGATCAAGCACCGGACAACGTCGAGGGGCCGCCGGCGACCGTGGCGGCGGCCGCGTCCGAGAGCACCAGGACGGGACGCGTCGCGTGGGCGGCCAGCTCGGTGGCCACCGACCCCAGGATCGCCGCCCGCACCCCGCCCGCGCCGCGCGTGGCGATGACGATGAGGCGGGCGCCCTCGCGCTGGGCCGTCGCCTCCAGAACCTCGGCCGGGGGCCCCGGCTCCACGATGGTGGTTACGCCCGCGCCGGCCATCTCCTGGGCCCTCTCCATCAGGCGATCGACCAGGGCGGAGACCGAGTCCTCCTGGCCGGTGACCGGTGGGGTGGACGAGCGCGCTCCTGGGTAGGCCATCGCGGCTCTGATGTTCTGGCGGGCATGCGCGATCACCAGCCGCAGGCCCAGCCGCGCCGCCAGCCGGCCGGCGATGGCGACTGCGGCCAGCGCCGCGTCGGAGCCGTCGACGCCGCACACGACGCTTTCGCTGCCACTGACCGCGCCCGGGGAAGCGGACGGTCGCTCGGACGGGACGACGACCACCGGGGAGCGGGCGCGCGCGGCCACCTCGCGCGAGACGCTGCCCAGCAGCGATGAGCGCAGCGCGCCGCGGCCGCGTGAGCCGACGACAAGCAGCTCGGGCTCGTCCTCGCCGGCCGTCGTCAGGATCGTCTCAGCCGCCCCGCCCTCGAGCACGCGCACCTCGGCGGAATCGTCCCCGAGGTGGGCCCGGATTGCGGCGACCGTCTCAGCGGCGGCGTCGGTCGGGCCACCGGTGGCGTGCAGCACCACCATCCGCACGCCGAGCGCATCGGCGAGCCAACGCCCCGTGTCGAGCACCCCTCCCATCGCGTCGGATCCGTCGACGGCACAGAGGACGAGGTCAGACATCTATGGGCTCCGGCGGCTCGCGGGCATGTCAGCACCAATGTGACACAGATTTCGCCACGCGCCCAGCTCTTTTGGTGCCTGCCCACCCCGCGTTCACATGCCCGCCCCCCGGGACTGGCCGCTGTACTCCTCGTTGGGCAGCATGTTCGTGGCCATCGCCATGCGGTTTGTCAGGTTGTACATCGCCGCGATCTCGGCCACGTCCCAGGCCTCTTCGAGCGTGAGGCCGGCGCCGAGCAGCGATTGGAGGTCCTCGCGCGTCACCTCGCGCGGCCGGAGGGTCAGCTTCTCGGCATAGGCGCAGATCGCGCTGCGCCGCGGATCAAGGCCGGACCGCCGCCAGTCATAGGAGATCCTCTCGCCGAGCACGGCGTCGCCCAGCTCCTCGCGTAGGGCGGCGCCGTGCGCGACGAGGCAGTACAGGCAGCCGTTCGCGGCGCTCACCACGACCGCGATCATCTCCCGGTCGGCCGCGCTCAGGTTCTCGGTCGGCTCGTGCAGTTGGCGGAAGTGGGCAAACCACGCGCTCAGCCGCTGCGGGCGAAACGCGTAGACGCGAAACACGTTGGGGACGAAGCCCAGCCGTTCCCGGGCCTTGGCGAACAGCTTCTGGAGGTCGCCGGGCAGCTCGCTCTCGCCGGGAACCGGGAACCACGAGCCCGTGTCGCCGCGCTGCGCCATCGCGCCAGTGTGGCAGGACCGCGCCGAACAACATGCGACCTCGCCGGCGGCGCGGGCGGGGTCTCACGCCCCGCAGCGTCCCCGGGTGCGTCCCTTCACGGTGTTGTGAGACGACGTGAGTCCACCGTTGTGAGCACAGACCAGATCCCGATCGATGGTGTTGCCCTCGATCGTGTTGCCGGAGGCGTGGTTGGCGACGAACACGAGGTCGCCGTGGATGACGTTCGGGCCGCACTGGCCGATATCCCACGGCGCCACGACACCGCTACCAGCGACCACGAGGTCGCCGTGCACGGTCGTGTTGCAGACGATGTTGGTCTGGGCGCTGAGCGGATCGGCGGCGCCCTGCGTCCCGAAGACGTCCAGGTCTCCGTCGATCGTCGATCCGGCGATGCGCACGCCGGTCCCGCTGACGCGGGCGTTGCCCGCGACGGAGACGTCCACCAGGTCACACCAGGACCCGCGGGGGACGGTGAGCCGGCCGCTGACCATGGTCGCGCTCAGCTGCGCGTCGTCGCACGTGACATTGGCGTGGGACGGGATGTCCACCGTCGCCTGCAACGGCAACTGCCCGGTCGAGTCGGCGTCGCCGACGTAGACCGTGCGCCGTCCGCCGGCGGTGAGCCACCGCTGGTGGCCCGTGGACCAGTACTGAAGCTGGCGCAGGGGCACCTTGACGGTCACCCACTGCGACTGGCCGGGCGCCAGCGTGACGCGGGCGAACTGCGACAGCTGCCGGACCGCGAACTGTGCGCCGGCCGGCGGGCGGCTCGGTGCCCCCAGGTATACCTGCGGGACCGCGGCGCCGCTGACCGGCCCGGTGTTGCGGACCCTGACGCTCACGTCCAGGCCGCCGTCGGACACGCGCGCGACGCGCAGATCGGAGTAGCTGAAATGCGTGTAGGACAGGCCCCATCCGAACGGGAACAGGGGCGTGATCCCCTCCTTGTCGAAGAAGCGGTAGCCGTTGAAGATGCCCTCGGTCTCATCGGTGGTCTGGTTAGGGCCGTTGTTGAGGCGCTCGAGATGCGGGCCCGTCGTGTCGCCCATGTACAGCGGGACCGTCTCGTTGTAGCCCCAGATCGTGTCGGTGGCGTTGGCAGGCCAGGACATGTCGGTGTGGCCGCTGGGATCGGCGAGGCCCAGCAGCAGACGGGCCGTTGACGTGCCGCCCTCCTCGCCGGAGAACCACATCTCCAGCACCGATTTGACGCTGCCCACCCACGGCATCAACACCGGGTTGGTGGTGTTGAGGACGACGACGGTGTTGGGGTTGGCCGCGGCCACCGCCTGCACCAGCTGCGTGTTGGCCGCGGTCAGCGACTCCGGCGCCGAGATGGTGGCCGGCGTCGACCCATACGGATTCGGAATCGTCGTAGATGCACCGTTGTCGTTGAGGAACACGACGGCGAGCTTCTTTCCGCGCGCCGCCGCGGCGGCATCGGCGATGTCGCCGTTGAGGCGCGAGTACGCGAAGCGGAAGCTCGCCGGGCCGCCGGTCGCGTTGTTGAAGGTGATCTGCACCTGGTGGTAGGTCCCGCCGGTGAGCGACCCGGCGGCGAACTCCTCGTTGGTCAGCCCGGCCTCCGTGTACCCGCCGTTGGTCGGCGTGGCCGGCAGCGCGGCGTTGTGGGCGCCGGTGACGCCCCGGCCGAACACCGGCGCCGGCGTGCTCAGGGTCTCGGACGTGCCGTCCAGCGCGAAGGTCACGTTCGTCGCCGTCACGCCGGGGCTGAACTGGAAGCGGAAGGTGTAGGTGTCGGCGGTCGGCACGTACACGTACCCGGTCCACGTGTAGCTGCCAGGTGCGAGCTGGCCCTGCGGCGATGCCGTGGTGAAGTCGATGGCGTGGTCGGTCGTCGGTGAGCCCGGTCCGGTGGTCCGGTCCAGGCCGCCGGTCACGGTTGTGTTCGAGGTTGACAGCGCCGTGGACGGGACCGGCTCGCCCGACGGCGAGTTGGCCGGCACGTAGTCAAACGCCGACGGGTCGTGGCTGAAGCTCTGCAGCTGCTCGAGCGGGTTGATGGCGTCACGGTCGGCGAACCCGACCGAGGCCTCGTTGGTCGGGTCGGCGATGGTGTACTCGGCGCCGGGACCGGCCACCATGATGCCGCGCGTGAGATCCCTGTGTGAGATCGGGAGCGCACCGTCGTTCTTGAGCAGCACCGCTCCCTCTTCGGACATGCGCTCCACCACGGCGGCGTCGCCGCTCTTGGTGCCGAGATCCGCCGTGGGGGTGGCGCCGCTCGCCGGTCCGCTGGGAAGCGGCGCGGTGCCGGTGCGATCGCCGCCCACGCCGCCGGGGTTGGTGCACAGCGACGACACCGGGGTCTGGTCGCAGCCCAGCATCCCGAACCGTTGCTCCTGGTAGAGCATCGTCGCCAGGCTTTGGTTGAACACCGACAGCGGGACCGTCCCGTTGACCACCGCCTGCACCAGCGTGCACCCGGTGGCGGGGCAGCCCGGCCCGGGGATCCCGGCCACGTGCACGGCCCCGGGGGTCGAGCAGGGCTCGCCGTTGCCCGAGGCGTCGGCGCACGTGTCGCCGGTGGGATCGAACGCCGACGGCGGCCCGAAGAAGCCTCCGCCCGAGGTCGTGCTCAGGGAGTTGCTGTCGCTGAAGTAGCCGTTGGTGGTCGGCTGCTCCTGATCTTCGCCCTGGGAGATGGCCGCGGTGCTGTGGGTGGCCGGGTAGTCCGAGCCCACCATGGCCTTGGATCCCCACAGGTCGCGCAGTGCGTAGGTCAGCGTCAGCGCCTGCTCGCAGGAGAAGTGCGACTCGCCCAGCGGCCAGGTCAGCGGGTTCTGGCCCGGGGCGGCGTACGGGCTCAGCGGCTCGGTGGTGCGCAACACCGATTGCGGGCCCGGAAGGTTCTGGTCCGTGTCCTGCCAGATCTGATACGAGCACATCGTCGCCGCCGCCCGGCCGTTGACGAACCCCGACTCGTATGGCGTGAGGTACACCTGATGCAGCGCCTGGTCGGAGATGTCGGTGTTGGTGTTCTGGTTCTGGCCGTTGTAGACCGCGAAGTGCTTCATCTCCGACATCAGCCCGGACCCCTGGACCCCCTTGATCTGCGCGGCGACCATCTGGCCGCTGAGGTAGGGGTCCTCGCCGGTCGTGGTCAGATTGCGGCCCCAGTTGGGCAGGCGGTCGATGTCGGTCTGGGGGCCGAACAGCCCGGTGACCAGCAACTCGCGGCCCTCCAGGCCCTCGGTCTGGCCCCACACGTCGCCCAGGCTGCGGTCAAACGAGGAAGCGAGGTTCATGAGCGTGGTGGGGCCGGTCGTCTTCTCGGCGTTGGGCCCGGAGAACGTGTTGATGCCCTGCGCGTCGGTCCAGCACACGGGCATGATCGACGGGTTGGTCCCCGTCGGCGCCGCCGTCGGGCCCACGTTGTTGCAGGTCGACACCGTGCCGCCGTGGAACAGCGCGCTGGCGTTGGCCAACTCGGCTTCCGTGGGCGGGTTGCTCGGCTCCAGCTGGGAGATCAGGTTGATCACCGTGGGCGTGTACGGCGCGTCGGCGCTCACGGGTGGCGACGTCCGGGGCGCCGGCAGGGCGACCACCGGCAGCGTGTACGGAATGCTCGACGCCGCCCCAGAGTCGTGGCGTGACACTCCGGCATCGCTGGCCGGGGCGGCGACGCCCACAATCAGCGCGAGCGCGAACAGACCACCAGCGGATCGACCGATGCGCCTCATGACCACCTCCGGCATGCGCCTTGCAGAACCCAGGGAAGGGCGGCGTGTGTATATGTCACAACGCGCGACTGCAGACGGTCCCGCATCGCAGAGCAGCGCGTTGGACGTGTGTCAGAACCGTCCCACGATCATCGCCATGTGTCAAGTGCCACACACTCGTTTTACGGTTGTTCATGGCGTTTATGGTTTGTTGACGAATCGGCACTCGGCGAAGGGGCGGGGCTCGCTCAATGACGGAAACCCTCGGGGGGCGGCTCGTCGAGCAGTAGAATCGGCGCGCTGGTCCACGGAGGAGAGCGAGCCCGCAGCATGGGATCTCCTCCGCCGGTACCGATATCGCCACCGCCATCGTCCTGTTGGCCGCGGTGACCCTCGACTCGCTCGTCCGCCGACGGTCGACGATCCGCTGAGCGCCGCGCCGGCGCGGGGGCGATCGCGGTCTCCGCGTAGGCTGCGGTGATGCTCATCGACGGGAAGGCCTACGCGCAGGAGCTGAGCGCGACGCTGCGTGAGGAGCTCTCCCGCCTGCCGGCCCCGCCAGGGATTGGCACGTTGCTGGTGGGCGACGACCTGGCCGCGCAGGTGTACCAGCGCCGGATCGATCGGCATGCCCGCGAGGCGGGGATCGTGTCGCGTCCCGAGCGGCTGCCCGCGGACGCGACCCTGGGGCAGGTGATCGGAAAGGTCGCCGAGATCGACGCCGACCCGGAGATCAGCGGCATCCTCGTGCTGCGGCCGCTGCCGGCGCATCTGCCCGAATCGCGCGTGTTCGCGGCGCTGCCGCCGCTCAAGGACGTCGAGGCGCTGCATCCCCTCAACGCGGGGCTGCTGTCGCTGGGCATGCCACGCTTCGTGCCCTCGACCCCCGCGGCCGCCTTCCACATGCTCGATCGCTACACCGCCTCGGTCGGCCGCGACCCCCACACCGCCTATGACGGCCTCAACCTGGTGCTGGTGGGCCGCTCCAACAACGTGGGCAAGCCGGCGGCGATCCTCGGGCTGCAGCGCAACGCCACGGTCATCTCCGCCCACCGCCACACCTACGACGCGGGCCGCCTTGCCGAGCACACCCTCACCGCCGACATCCTCATCGTCGCGGTCGGAGTGCCGGGCCTGATCGGCGGCGATCTCGTCCGAGAGGGCGCGATCGTCATCGACATCGGGATCAACGCGGTGGAGGACGCCGACGGGACGGTGCGTCTGGTGGGCGACGTCGACACCGCGACGGTCGAGCCCATCGCGGAGGCAGTCTCGCCCGTGCCCGGCGGCGTGGGGCCGATCACCGACATCTGGGTGCTGCGCAACACGGTGACAGCGGCGTGGCTGCAGACCCAGCCGGCGGGGATCCTCGGCCGCCTGGATCTCAGCACGATGCCCCCGCTGGCGGGGGCGCACTGAGGCGCCGGACGCCCTATCGGGCCAGTCGGCGGCGGAGCCGGTCCAGATCGTCGTTGCTCAGGCCGTGGGTCGTCAGCCACGGCACCGACCCGCCGAGGTGCGCGTCCACGAGCTCGAAGAAGCGCTCCATGACCTCGGGGTGCGGATCGTGGATCCGCGGGTCGCTGCCCTCGAGCTCGTCGCGGTAGGTCGGGGACGCCAGGAGCCGGTCGAGGATCGCGTCGACGCGCTCGCCCGTCGCGGCGTAGTCCGAGACGATCATGTCGCGATCCACGCCGACGGCGTCGAGCGCGAGGGCCACGACGACTCCGGTGCGATCCTTGCCGGCGGCGCAGTGCACCAGCACGGCTCCGTCTGCGCGGGCGATCGCGCGCACGGAGGCCACGATCGAGTCGGGCCGGCGCCGCAGATAGCTCATGTAGGCACGCACCATCGGCGACTCGTCCGGCCATTCGTTGCGTTCCTCGCTTCCCCAGGGCTTGACCGCGGCGTCGATGTCCGTGTTGCCCCCGGAGTCCGGGTACAGCGACCGATGCTCGATCCGCACCGCGGGCTCGGCGGTCAGCGGACCGGGGCCCTCGAGCGTCACCTCGCTGTCGGTGCGCAGGTCCAGCACCACCTCCAGGGCCTCCTCCTCGACGAGCCGGCGCACGTCACCCGGGGTGAGCGACTGTAGGTTGTCGGCCCGCAGCAGCACGCCGCGCACGACGGCGCGTGCGTTGACGGCACCGTCCAGGGCCAGCCATTGCGGTAAGTGGTTCTGGGCGCTCACCCCCTCATCGTGCCAGCCGTGAGCGCGCCGGGCGCGCGGCCGGCCGCCAGACTATGGCCGGTGGAGAACCGCGCGATCGCCGACCGCCTGGACGCGTTCGCGTCCCTGCTGGAGCTGGCCGAGGCCAACCCGTACACGATCCGGGCGTACCGACGGGCCGCGGAGACCATCCGCGGCGCCGCGGTGACGGTGGCCGACCTCATCGGGGCTGGGCGGGTGCGGGAGCTGCGGGGTATCGGGCCGGGAATCGAGGCGCGCCTGCGGGAGCTGGTGGACACCGGCGAGATCGCTGAGCTGGCGGAGCTCGAGCGCGAGCTGAGCCCGGAACTGGTCGGCCTCGGCCGGTACCTGGGGCTCAGCGCCCAGCGGTCGATCGAGGTGGCGCGGGCTCTGGACATCCACACCGCGGAGGAGTTTCGCGACGCCGCGGCGGCGGGCCGGCTGCGCACGGTACCCGGAATCGGCCCCAAGACCGAGGCGAGGCTGCTCGGCGCGCTGGGCCGGGAAGGCGAGCCGGAGCCGGCCCGGGGGCTGCTGTTGCCGCGCGCGCGGGAGCTGGTCGAGGGGATCGCGGCGGCCCTCGGCGGCCAGGCGGCCGGCGACGTGCGCCGGTGGCGGGACTCCTGCCATGACCTGGCCGTCGTATGCGCGGCCGAGGACCCGGGCCCGGCGCTGGCCGCCTTCGCGCAGTTGCCCCAGATCGTGGCGGTGGTGGCGGAGGCGGAGCGGCGGGCCATGGGCGTGACCGTCGACGGTGTGGCGGTCGAACTGGTGGTGGCCGCGCCCGCCTCGGTCGGCTCGGCGGTGCTGCGGGCCACCGGATCCGCGGCGTACGTCACAGCGCTTGAGCCGGTGCCGGACGGGCCTGACGAGACGGCGGTGTATCGCGCCCTGGGCCTCCCGTGGTGCCCGCCGGAGCTGCGCGAGGAGCCGTTCGCCGGCGAGCCGCCCGCGCTGCTTGAGCTGCCCCAGATCCGGGGCGACCTGCACACGCACACCACGTGGTCAGACGGCCGGCAGAGCGTCGACGAGATGGGTCGCGCCGCCCGGGGTCGCGGCTATGACTACCTGGCGATCTGCGATCACACCCCCGCGGTGGGCGCGGTCCGAGGCCTGACGCCCGATGACGTGCGCCGGCAGGGCGAGGAGATCGCCGCGGCCAACGAGGCGCTCGCGCCGTTCCGGGTGCTGCGCGGGATCGAATGCGACATCCTGTCCGACGGCCGCCTCGACCTCCCCGACGCCGTCCTGGCCGAGCTGGACTGGGTCCAGGCCAGCGTGCACGGCGGCCAGCGGATGGCGCGACCGGAGATGACCAGACGGGTTCTGGAGGCGATGCGCAATCCGTACGTGCGCTGCCTCAGCCACCCCACCGGCCGCTACATCAACCGCCGCCCCGAGAACGCGCTGGACCTCGATCGTGTCTACGAGGCGGCGCTGGAGCACGGCGTGGCGATGGAGGTCAACGGCCTGCCGCTGCGCCTCGACCTGTCCGGCGCGCACGTGCGCGACGCCATACGGGCGGGCGTAACGCTGGTGTGCTCGACCGACGCGCACTCAACCCAAGGCCTGGGGAACATGGCGTACGCGGTCGCCACCGCCCGGCGCGGTTGGGCCACCACCGCCGACGTACTGAACACGCGTGACCTCGACGGCGTCCTTTCGGGCCGGCCGTTCACCTAGCCGCACACGCGCGCGCACGCGCGCTACGAGAGCTTGCGGGTCAGTCGCTTCGCCTGGCCACTCAGGGTGCGGACGTCCTCGCTGCGTGCCTCGATCTGCTCGGCCGCGTTGCCGATCTTGCGCAGCACGCCCTTGATGTCGATACTGCTCGCGAGCTTCTTAGCGTCCAGATGCCGCGGATTCAGGTCATCGGGAATGGGGATGCCCATCACGCGCGGACGGCGGTAGTGGTTCGCCAGCCGCGACACACCGCCGACGGCGGCGCCGCCGACGATTACGCCCAGCGCCCCCCCGACGACCCGCTCGCGCACGGACCCGTTCGACCCGGAGGAGCCGCCCGAGGACCGGGATGGGGAGGTCGATCGCTTGGCCGTGGTCCGCGAGGCCGGAGGCGAGGCGGCCGCCTTCGGCTTGGCTGAGCTGGCTGGCCTGGACTTATTGGAGTTCGACCTCCCGGACTTGGCCGCGGAGCGCTTCGCCGTCGAGCGCGTCGATCCGGAGGACCGCGTTCGCTTGCTGGTACCGCTTGTCGTCGCCATTTCGATGCACCCTTTCGTTCGCTCGTCTAGTTGCTACCCCCGCTCTGCGACCGATAACTGGCGCCGTTGCAGGCCCGATTCGCGCGGAGGGGCGTTCCGACGTAAATCTCACGCGATTCTCGCGGTGTCCTCACACTCGAGCGCCAGCATCGGGGCCCCTCCTCACACAACCTCAAGGAGAGAGACATGAGGAAGCTCAGATCCAAGCTCGTCGTCGGCGCCGCGGTCGGCGGCGCGGCGATCGGCGGCGCGGCGATCGCCAACGCCGCCAGCTCGTCGTCGACGACGTCCTCGACAAGCACCACCACGCCCGCCCCCGCGCAGAGCCGCCCAAGGTTCCCGGCCCCCGGCACCGCAGCTCACGAGGACGCCGAGAAGCCGGTAACCGGGACTGCGGCTGCCAAGGCTCAAGCGGCCGCGGTCAAGGCCGCCGGCGGGGGCACCGCGGGCTCGGTCACGACCGATTTCACGGGTGCTGGATACGAGACGACGGTGACGAAGTCCGACGGCGGCAAGGTCGAAGTCCATCTCAATAACTCGTTCAAGGTCATGCAGGGCCCCGGCGGGCATGGTGAAGGCCCGGGACGTCCTGGCGGCCCGAGCGCGCCGGATGGTCAGGCCGCCCCCGGCGCCGCAGGTGGATACGGAGGCTGACTCACCCAGGTGGCAAGGGCCGGCACGGACGCCGCGCCCTCGCGCCGGCCGCAAATGGCTATCCCGCGCGCCGGTAGCGCACGTACACGACGCGCGAGCCGAACGTCCGGGTCTCCACGAGCTCCGGCTCGGCGGGGGTTGTCCAGCGGCGGGAAGAACGGCGTCCCTCCGCCGACGAGGATCGGGTTCACGAACAACCGGTACTCATCCATCAGACCCAGTCTGGACCTGTCGGGACTATGGTGCCGAGCCACACATGCCCACCACCCGTTACGCGGCGACCGGCGCCGTTGCCGCCGCCAACCACCTGGCCGCTCAGGCCGGCGCCGCGATGCTGCAGAGCGGCGGGGGCGCCGTCGATGCCGCTGTCGCCGCCGCGGCGGCGATGGCGGTCACCTCGCCTCACATGTGCGGGCTCGGCGGAGATCTCTTCGCGCTCGTAACGTCGCCTGGGGCGCCGCCGGCAGCGCTCAACGCGTCGGGGCGCGCGGGCTCCGGCGCCCACGCCGAGCAACTCCGGTCCGAGGGGATGGCGCGCATGCCGTTTCGCGACGACATCCGGACTGTGACCATCCCGGGCTGCGTCGACGGCCTCGTCGCGCTCAGCGCGCGGTTCGGGCGCCTGCCGCTGGCCGAGGTCCTCGCGCCCGCGATCCGCCTGGCGCGCGACGGCTTTCCCGTCTCACCCACGCTCGCGCCCGCGTCCCGCATCCTCAGCCCCGAGCTGCGCGCGGCGGCATTCGGCGTGCCGGACGTCCTGCTCCCTGGGCGGCGCCTGAAGCTCCCCCGGATTGCGGGGGCGCTCGCCGACATCGCCGCTGGCGGCAGGCCCGCGTTCTACGAGGGTCCGCCCGGCGATGCTCTCGTGTCGATGGGGGCCGGTCTGTTCAGTCCCGAGGACCTGCGCACGGTCCAGGCCGATTGGGTGAAGCCGCTCTCGCTCCCCGCGTTCGGCCACGAGCTGTGGACCGTCCCGCCGAACTCACAGGGGTACCTCACGCTGTCGAGTGCATGGATCGCCGAGCGAGTCGGCGTGCCCGACGATCCCGACGACGGGTGGTGGGCGTTCGTGCTCGTGGAGGCGGCGCGCCAGGCGGCCCATGACCGCATCGCGGTGCTCCACGACCGCGCCGACGGCGCCGCACTGCTCTCGCCCGACCGGTTGGGGCCACGTGCGGACTCGCTGCGCGCGCACGCCAGCCGCGGGCTGGCCGACGTGCACAGCGACGGGGACACGACGTATCTGTGCGCCGTGGACGCCGACCGGGTCGGCGTGTCGCTCATCCTCTCCAATGCCGCGGGCTTCGGCTCGCATCTCGTCTTGCCTCAGCACGGCATCTTCCTGCACAACCGGGGGATGGGATTCTCGCTTGAGCGCGAGCACCCAGCCGAATACGGGCCGCGGCGACGCCCGCCCCACACGCTCGCCCCACTGGCGGTCACCCACGGCGACGGCCGGCTGGCGGCGGTCATGGGCACGATGGGCGGTGATGCCCAGCCCCAGATCCTGCTGCAACTCCTCGCGCGGACGTTCGTGGCCGGCGAGGAGCCCGGCCCGGCGTTGCGTGCCCCGCGCTGGTCGTTGAGCCGCGAGCCGTCCAGCGGCTTTGACACCTGGGAGCGTGATGACCTTCCGCTCGTCCGCCTCGAGCGCGATGCGCCTCGGGCGTGGGAGGAGGGCCTGCGCCGGCGCGGCTACGAGGTTCGCCGCAACGACCCGGCCGACGTGGGCTTCGGTCACGCTCAGATGATCCGGGTCACCGGCGACGACATGCTGTGCGGCTCCGCCGATCCCCGCACGGGGGACGGCGCCGTCGTCGGCCTGTAGGGTGCGCCCATGGACCTCGGGATCCAGGGACGCGTGGCGCTGGTCGGCGGCGCCAGCCAGGGCATCGGGCGGGCCGTCGCCGAGGTACTGGCGGCCGAGGGCGCGCGGGTCGTCATCACGGCGCGCGATCCGGCCCGCACCGCGCAGGTGGCCGCGGAGGTCGGCGCCGCCGCCGGCCTGGCCTGGGACAGTGCGGACCTCGACGCGGCTCCTGGTCTCGTCGAGCGGATTGCCGACGAGATCGGCCCGGTGGACATCTTGGTCACCAACACGGGCGGACCGCCCGCCGGTCCTGACCCCCTCAGCTTCTCGACCGGGCAATGGGAGCAGGCGCACCGCACCCTCGTCCTCGCGCCGATGACGTTGTCGCGGCTCGTGGTACCCGGGATGCGCGACCGCGGGTGGGGCCGCGTGGTCGCCATCGCCTCGACGACGGTGCGCGAGCCGATTCAGGCGCTCATCCTCTCCAACGCCGAGCGCTCGGCCCAGCTGGCCGCCTACAAGACGCTGGCGCGCGAGGTGGCTCGTGACGGGGTGACGATCAACAGCCTGCTCACGGGCTCGATCGCCACCGAGCGCCTGGCCTCGCTCGCCGGATCGATGCAAGCCGCCGAGGCGGGCGCCGAGGCGACAGTGCCCGCGGGCCGAATCGGCCGCCCCGAGGAGATGGCGTGGGCGGCAGCCTTCCTGTGCTCGGACCGCGCCGCCTACATCACCGGCACGGCGATCCCCGTGGACGGAGGAGCGCTGCGCGGGATCTGACGCGCCGGGTCAGGCGGCGCGCGCGAGCCCCAGGACGCGCGGCGTGACGGGATAGGCGCGCGCGTTCTCGGGAAAGGGAAAGCCGCGATAGCGCTCGAGACGAAAGCCGGCGCGCTCGATTGCGTCCAGGGTGTCGCGATCGGCGTGACAGCCGCCGAACAGCCGCGTCCACAGCGGATCGACGCGCGACTGCCAGCGCGCGAAGCCGGGTCGGCGGGAGCGCACATGCTCGTAGAAGCGCAGCTCGCCATCGGGACGCAGCACCCGGCGGAACTCGGCGAGCGCGGCCGCCTGGTCGGGCACCGAGCACAGCACCCCGCACGCGACCACGGCGTCGACCGAGTCCGGCTCGAGCTCCAGCGCGTCGGCCAGGCCCGCCATCACCCGCACCGGGACGGGAGCGCCGGTGGCCGCCTTCTCGGCCTGGCTGCGCAGGTACGGCTCGGGCTCGACGGCGATGACCTCGGCCACGCTCCGGGGATAGTGCGCGAAGTTGATCCCGTTGCCGGCGCCGACCTCCACGACGCGTCCGGTCGCGCCCGCGAGGAGCTCGACGCGCAGGTCGCGCTCGCCCGTGCCTCGGTCCCGTCCGCAGAAGCGGTGAAAGAAGCGTGCAAACAGCGGGTGCTGCAGATCCTTTGGCACGTGCTCCACGTTACCTGGGGATAGCCCCACCACGCTCGGGGGCACTCCTCATTCCCGTGGCCGCGTCCTCGGCATACCGTGCCGCCCATGTTCCGAGCGACCCTCATACTTCTCACCTCCGCCGTCCTGGCGCTGATCGCCTGGGGGTGCGGCGTGCGCTTCAGCGACGGCCCTCACACAACGCAGACCCGTTCCGTCAGCGCCTTTGACCGCCTGGAAGTGCGCGGCTGGGCCAATGTCGTGGTTCACCGCGGCTCCTCCCGTACCATGACCGTCCAGGGAGGCGAACACCGCATCGGCGATGTGGTGACCCGGGTGCGGTCCGGCACGCTCATCGTCAAGGACCGGGGCTCGTCCAACACGCTGGACCTGAGCGGCGATCAGCTCACCGTGACGGTGTCCACCCCTCGGTTGACCGAAGTCCGGATCGACGGCTCGGGTGACGTGTCGCTGCCCGAGCTCGATGGCGGTCCGCTGCGGCTGCGCGTCGTCGGCTCCGGCGACATCGACGGCCACGGCCGCCTGGATGCGCTGGACGCTGCGATCGAGGGCTCGGGAGACATCGACCTGGGCGATGTCGTCGTCCAGGCCGGGAAGGTCAATATCTCCGGCAGCGGCGACGCCGATCTCCACGCCGTCCGTGCGCTCGACGCCGCGGTCAGCGGCAGCGGAGACGTGCAGTACACAGGTGACCCGCGGTTGTCGCAACACGTGACCGGCTCGGGAGACATCTCGCGGGGTTAAGGCTCCTTGACGAGGACAGCCCGCGTGTAGAGCAGGTCAAAGCCCCGGCGCTGCACGTTCTCCTGGGACTTGGACCCCGGCTGGGTGGTCACGACGGCGACGTCGCAGCCGGCTGCCGCAGCGTCCGCGAGGCGGGCGGCGAGGAGTGCGGCCTGGACGCCGCGGCGGCGGTAGGCGGGGGCCGTCGCCGCGCCGGCGAACTGCGCCACGCCTTCGGTCACACGGAAGCTCCCACCGCCGGCGATGACCCCGTCGATCAGCGCGGAGTAGCGCAGCACGCCCGCTGCCACGAAGTCACGCTCGGCGTTCGCGATGACCTCGCGCGGGAACTCCTCGTGAGACGGGACGCCCTGGTCGTCGGTGTGGGCGAAGCCATCGACGATCACGTCGAGCCAGGCGTCGAACTCGCCCTCGGGGCTGCGTCGGACCTCGACCGCCGGCGGCCCGACGCCGTCACGCTCGCCGCCGACCCGACGGCCGAGCACGTTCTCGAAGGAGACCAGGCGGTAGCCCCGCGCTGACAGCATCTCCGCGATCCGCGGATCCCCGAGATGCGCCAGCTCCACTGACACGGCCGTCCCGCAACGGCTGAACGCCCGCTCGAGCTGCTCGAGCTCCGCAGCCGTCGGTACGCCGCCGAAGCCGAGTCCCGCGACCTTGTTGAACGGGGAGGCCGGCTCCGCGAAGCAGGCGATACCGCCGGCGACCGAGATCACGAACCCACCGGCCTCCGGCCGCCGCTCCCGCGCGGACTCCCCGGCGCTCGCGATGAGTCCGGCCTCGGCCTGCTCGATGCGTGCGGCCAGCGCCGTGTCGCAGAACAGAGAGGTGCGGCCATGAGCGCTCAAGTGGTCGATTGGGCCGGTGCAGCAGCTCGACAGCACATGTTTGCATTTGATTAGCGAGATCGGGAACTCATGCGAGACGCCATGCGCGGTTGGGCGTACCGAGCGCCGCCGTCCGACGGCGCCCGGTGCACGCCCGGTGCTACTGGTCTGCTCCGAGGTCGACGCTCGGGTCGATGAGCTGGCTCACGCCCGAGGCGACCGCCACGCTGTCCTTACCGCCGCGGGTGTTGATCTCGAGGTCGTCGTTGGCGCCCTCACTTCCGGAGATCTGCAGCTGCGCCGGCAGCCCCGAGACGAGCACGTTGCCCTCCAGGGTGCCGACATGGACCTTGTCCGGCCCGTCGGTTCCGTTGGCGATGACGATGTCCGAGGCGCCATCGCCGCCACCACCGATGGCCGCGAGGTTGACGTTGACGTGCTTGAGGTCGGTGCCGCTGAGGTCGTTGACCGTGGTCACGTCCGCACTGCCGAGCGTGTTGACGTTCAGGTTCTCCAGTCCATTGAAATCCATCGTGATGTTGGCGACGTCGCGGAACAGGCGCACGCGTGAGCCGTTGGCGGACACGTCGATGTTCTCCGGCGCGTTGGAGCCGTTGAACACGAGCGTGTCGTTGCCGGCCTGACCCTCGACCGTGTCGCTGCCGTCTCCGGGGTTCCAGGTGAAGCTGTCGGCCCCGGAGCCCAGCAGCGCCACGTCGGCGCCGCGGCCGCCGACCACGGAGTCGTTGCCGCTCCCGCCGAGGAGCGTGTCGTCGCCATCGCCGCCGACGAGCGTGTCATCGCCCGCGCCACCGTCGAGCGTGAGGCTGGTGAGCGCGGCGAGGCCGTTGCCCGCGGTGATGGCGTCATTGCCGCCCAGACCCTGCACGTCGAGGTTCTCCACCGCGGTGGTCGTCTGCAGCGTGCTGCCGGAGCCGATCGCGAACGTCGCGACCGCGGCGCCGTCATTGGCGACGCCGATCGTGTCGTCCGCCGGTGTTCCATCGTAGGTGACGGTGTCGGAGCCCTCGCCGCCGTCGATCGCGATCGTGCCCGGGGCGGTGGTGGCGACGCCGTTGGTGACAGTGTCATCTCCGCCCACGGTGTTGACCTGCACGGCGTCGCCGGCGAACCCGGTGCTCGGCGACTCGGCGCCGGCCACCTGCACCTGGGCCGACAGACCGGACACGACGGAGTCGCCCGTTGCATCTGAGGAGACATGCACGGCGTCCGCGCCGTCCGTCCCGTTGACGATCACCGAGTCGGCAGCAGCGTCACCGCCGCCGCTGAAGGCGGCGAGGTTGACATCGACGTGCTTGAGGTCGGTGCCGGTCAGGTCGTTGACGGTCGTCGTGTCCGCACTGCCCAACGTGCTGAGAGCGACGTTCTCGATCCCGCCCAGGTCCATCGTGATGTTGGCCACATCGCGGAAGAACCGGACGCGGGATCCGTTGGCCGACACGTCGATGTTCTCCGCAGCGTTGGAGCCGTTGAACGCCATCGTGTCGTTGCCGCCGTCGCCGTTGACCACGTCACTGCCGTCACCCGGGTTCCAGGTGAACGTATCTGCTCCGCCTCCCATCGAGACGGTGTCGGCGCCGCGGCCGCCGACAATCGTGTCGTTGCCGCTGCCACCGATGAGCGTGTCATCGCCGTCGCCACCGATGAGCGTGTCGTCGCCGGCCCCGCCGTCGATCGTCACTGGGTCGCCGGCGAACGAGCCGAAGCTGTCGTCGATGCGGACTTCGTCGTTGCCGCCGCCCGCCTGCACGTTGATCGACGTGAACGTGCTGCGGTCAAAGGCGAAGTCGACCGTGCCGTCCTCGCCGACGTCCACCTGCAGGCTGTTCGGATTGTCTGGCGCGAGGTGGAGCGAGACCTTGTCGCCGGCCCCGTCGCCCTTGATCTGCAACGTCTGGCCCTGCACGCTCGCGGTCGTCGACGCCAGCGCCGGCGCGGCACTGACGCCGAGCAGCGCGGCCATCGATACCCCGAGCACTGCGCTACCGCGGAGCGCCTTTCCAGCATGGTGATTTCTCATCGTGCACCTTTCTTGTTCGGTTCCCGGTCCTGCAGCGATGCGAGCCGGCGCATATGCCCGGCTCATCCAAGGGGGGGACGTCCGGTGCGAGCGATCCTTCCGAGCGCGGCAGGTCGCGTGACCAACCGCACACACACGCGTCCCCCGATCCTCAGAACGGTGATGTGCGATCTACGGGCTGTCAGAGCGTTGACACGCCGACGGGTCCCGCGCGTCGCCGGCCGGGCGAAGGCCCTCGCCGGCGAGATCGCCGCGCTGCGCGACATCGTCAAGGCCGCGGACGGCGTGCCCGCGCGGCCCCAGGCGGCCAGGGGCCCGAGGCAGGCCGCGACGTAGCTCGGCCTGAACCGTTTCGTGGCGCAACGGGTCTATCTGGTGTGCGAATACGAATACGGAAAGGACCGCAGTGTTGAACTTCACCAGGAAGGCCTCGTCTGACCGAGGCACGGGCTCCAGATCGGATCTGCCCGAGGGCGCGGAGCGCGCCACGTTTGCCGCCGGATGCTTCTGGGGCGTGGAGGCGTCGTTCCGTGAGATCGAGGGCGTGCTGAAGACGACCGTCGGCTACACCGGCGGCACGGTCGAGCACCCCAGCTACGAGCAGGTCTGCTCTGACACCACCGGCCACGCCGAGGCGGTCGAGGTGTGGTTTGACCCGTCGATCGTCAGCTTCGGCGATCTGCTGCACACGTTCTGGGCGATCCACGACCCGACGAGCCGCAACCGGCAGGGCTGGGACTTCGGCAGCCAGTACCGCTCCGCGATCTTCGTCACCGACGCCGAGCAGGAGCAGGCCGCCATCTCGTCCCGTGACGAGCGCCAGCAGATCGTGGCCAAGGAGATCGTCACCCAGATCGTCCCCGCGACGGATTTCTACGACGCCGAGGACTACCACCAGCGCTACTTCGAGAAGCACGGCGGCGCGGTCTGCGCGACCACGCTTCGCTAGGCAAAGCAACTGAAAGGCAGCTCATGAGCAACATCGTCACCCTGACCCAGGCCAACTTCGACGCGGAGGTGCTCGCCTCCGACGTACCCGTGTTGGTCGACTACTGGGCACCGTGGTGTGGACCGTGCCGGATGCTCGGCCCCGTGATCGAGCAGATCGCCGATGACCGCGCCGGGACCGTCAAGGTCGCCAAGGTCAACGTCGATGATGAGCCCGCTCTCGCCGAGCGAGCCGGCGTCCGCGGGATCCCCTACGTCGTCCTCTACCGCGACGGCGAGCCCGCCGCCCAGGCCGTCGGCGCTCAGCCCCGGGCCGCGCTCGAGCGCCAGCTCGGGCTCGATGCGGCGCCGGCCGCCACCGCCGAGGCCGCTTAGCCCAGTGCGCGTCAGCTCTCCTCGAGCCCCAGATAGGGCTCGAGGAGGGCACGCAGCTGCATGCGGCCGCGGTGCAGGCGGCTCTTGAACGCCGCCTCGCCCACGTCCGCCGCCTCCGCCGCGTCATGGGTCGACAGACCCTCGATGTCGCGCAGGACGACGGCGGCGCGCCACTCCGGCGGCAGCTCGTCCAGTGCGTCCTCCAGCTTGCGCTCGAACTCGCTCGCGAGCGCCCGAGCGTCGGGGCCCGCCTCCGCCGCCTCGGGCAGCGAGACGACCGGGTCCTCGCCTTCGGGGGCCGGCTCAACCGTGGGGAGGGTCCGGCGCGCCAGCCGGCGCTGGGCCTCGTTGAACGCGATCCGGTACAGCCAGGTGGAGAACGAGGATCGCTCCTGGAAGCGGTCCAGCCCCCGCCACGCCCGCAGGAACACCTCCTGGGCGACGTCGTCGGCGTCGCCCGCCCCCAGGCCGAAGCGCCGCAGCGCCGCGTGCACGCGGTCGGCGTGGGCCATGACCAACTCGGCGAACGCGGCCTGATCCCCCTCGCGCGCCCGTTCGATCAGGTCATGCTCGGGGGTCGGGCCGCCGTCCACCGGGCGGTTATACCGCCCCGGGTCCTAGGACTGGTGCTCGTCGAGCGTCAGCGAGCACGAGTTGATGCAGTAGCGCTCGCCGGTCGTGCCCGGGCCATCGGAGAACACATGGCCGAGGTGGCCGCCACAGGCGGCGCAGGTCACCTCGATGCGGTGCATCCCGTAGCTGTGGTCGGCATGGAGCTCGACATTGGCGCGGTTCGCCGGCTCCGTGAAGCTCGGCCAGCCGGTGCCGGAGTCGAACTTCGTGCCCGAGGCGAACAGCTCCGCGCCACACCCGGCGCAGCGATACGTGCCGTCGCGCTTCTCGTGCACGTACTCGCCCGTGAACGGGCGCTCCGTCGTCTTGTGGCGCAGCACGTCGTACTGCTCGGGCGTGAGCTGCTCGCGCCACTCGCGGTCACTCTTCTCCACGGGGTGGTTCTGGGTATTGGTGTTATCGGTCATGCCCCATTTGACCCGGGCACGGCCGCCGACGGTTCAGCCTCAGGACGCCGGAGGCTCGTCCAGGCGCGCGCGCACCGCGGCCGCCAGCTGCACCCCGTCGATGCCGCCCTCGGGCGCCGGCAGCCGTCCCAGGCCCGCCACCACCGCCCGCAGCCCCGCGAGCAGCCGGTCGCACTCCGGGCAGTCGCGCGCGTGACGCTCCATGCGCGAGCGGGCGGCGGCGGTCAGCTCGCCATCGAGGTAGCCGGACATGTGATCCGGAGCCCAACCGTGATCGCGCCTGAACCGCACCCGGTATAAGAGCCTCATAGGACGTATGACCTCGCCCACGCGCCAAGAGGTTCGCACACCTCCGGGCCCCCGCGCGCCCGCGCTGTGGCAGACGCTGGCCTGGATGAGCCGGCCCGGGGCGTTTTTGGCGCGCGTGCACGCGCGTTACGGCGACCCGGCCACGATCCGCACGTACTGGACCGAGGAGCCGATGGTCCTCTTCAGCCACCCGGACGCCGTGCGCGAGGTCTTCGCCCTGCCCGCGGAGATCGCCCCAGCCGGGCAGAGCTGGGAGTTCCTGCGCCCGTTCGCCGGGCCCCACTCCATCCTGATCATCGACGGCGAGGAGCATCTGCGCGAGCGGCGCCTGCTCCAAAAGCCGTTCCACGGCGAGCAGATGCGGGCGCTGGCACCGATGATCGGCGAGCTGGCGCGCGCGGAGCTGGCCACGTGGCACGGACGCGTCAAGACGCTGGAGCGCATGCGCGCGCTCACGCTCGAGATCATGCTCCGGGTCGTGTTCGGCGCCCGTAACGAGGCCGAGTTCGCACGCCTGCACGCGGCGGTGGAGGACGCGCTGGCCGGGGTCCGCTCCCTGCCTCGGGTCCTGGCCATGGTCGTGGTGATGAAGGATCTCGGGCCGCGGAGCCCCTGGGGCCGGTTCCGGCTGGCGGTGGAGCGCTTCGACGCGCTCCTCTACGAGCTCCTGGCGCGCCACCGCGGCGAGCCCGACGCCGAGGCCTCGGTCCTATCGCTGCTTCTCGCCCAGCGCGACGAGGACGGCAACCCGCCGACCGACCAGCACCTGCGCGATCAGCTCGTGGCCCTGTTGATGGGCGGCCATGACAGCTCGGCGGCGTCCCTGGCGTGGGCGTTCGAGCGCCTGGCCCGCAGCCCCGATGTGCACGCGCGACTGCGTGCGGGCGACCCCGCGTACCTCGACGCCGTGGTCAAGGAGGTGCTCCGCGTCCGTCCCGGGTTGACGATTGCGCCGCGGCTGTTGCGCGAGCCCGCGCAGATCGCCGGGCGGACGATCCCGGCGGGCGTGCAGGTCGCGGCGTGCCTGTGGCTGGCCATGCGCCGAGAGGACCTGTGGCCGGACGCGGGCGCGTTCCGGCCCGAGCGCTGGCTGGACGGCGCGACGGCGCAGTCGCGGTCGTGGATCCCGTATGGCGGCGGCGTGCGCCGGTGCGCGGGCGCCCCCTTCGCCGAGATGGAGATGCGCGAGGTGCTGCGGGCAGCGGCCGCGCTGGACTTCTGCCCGGCCCGGCCGGCCCCCGAGCGGGCGCGGCGCAGCATGCTGGTGGTCGTGCCCGAGCGGGGCGGCGAGATCATCGTGGGGTAGCCGCCCGGCGAGCCTCCTCCTCGTACGGGTTGCGGGCGTAGCCGACACGCAGGTAGGACAGCGGCATCCGGATCGGGTGGTGCTGCATCTGCCAGACGTGGCAGAGCTCATGGCAAACGAGATCCTCGTCATCGGCAAGGCGCCGCGAGCGCAGCAGGATGAGGTTCCACATCGTGTAGCCGTCGAAGCGGCGAAACCACGGCAGCGCGAACAGCCACGGCGCTGAGGCGATCCACACGCGGTCGATGCTCACCGGGCGCGGGTACAGCGACAGCTGGTCGAGCCGGGCCTTGGCGCGGACGAGCACGTCGGCGCCACGCCGCGCCACGCTATGCCCCGAGCAGCGACAGCGGGTGCCAGCCGTGTCCCGTGTTGACGCCGCCTGACAGGTACTGATACCGCGCGGGCAGGTGCGCCTGGCGCGCCGGGTGGGCGGCGTCGTCGGGCGAGTCGGTGACGCCCAGCAGCAGGTGGTGCGGCCAGCCCAACGGCAACAACGCCACCGAGGCCAGGGCCGAGAGCGGCGTGCGGCGCATGGGCGATGACGGTAGCGCCGCCGCCTCAGGACCGCGTGGGCAGCAGGGCGCACAGGTCGCCGATCACGTCGGCTTCCTGCGCGTCCTTGTCGGGCCGGTAGCGCTTGACCCGCGCGAAGCGCAGCGCGATGCCGCCCGGGTAGCGCGTGGAGGACTGGACGCCGTCGAGCGCGATCTCGACCACCAGCTCGGGCCGCACCATCACGGCGATCCCGTGGCGCTCGGTCTCGCGCGCCAGCAGGGCCTCGGTCTGCCAGCGCAGCAGCTCGTCGGTCAGCCCCTTGAACGTCTTGCCCACCATGACGAACGCGCCCGTGTCCGGGTCGCGCGCGCCGAGGTGCAGGTTGGACAGCCACCCCCGCCGGCGGCCATGGCCCCATTCGGCGCCGAGCACCACCAGGTCGTAGGTGCGCACCGGCTTGACCTTGCGCCACGCTCGGCCGCGGCGTCCCGCCGCGTAGGTCGACGCCGCGTCCTTGACGACGACGCCCTCGTGACCGGCGGCGAGCGCATCGTCAAGCACTCGCTGTGCCGCCACGGCGTCGCTGGTCACGATGCCCGGGATCGTGTGTGCCGGCGCGATCTCCTTCAGCCGTGCAGCGCGCTGGCGCAGCGGGGTATCGAGGAGGTCCTCCCCGTCGACGTGCAGGACGTCGAACAGGAACGTGACGATCCCCTCAGGCGGCGCGCCGCTGTCGATCTGGGACACCGTGTACTGAAACGGCGCCGGCCCGCCGGCGATCCATCCACAGCGCCTCGCCGTCGAGCACCGCCTGGCTGACCGGGAGCCGGCGGACCGCGGCGACGATGCCCGGCAACGTGTCGGTGATCTCGTTGAGGTTGCGCGTGTAGATGCGCACCTCCTCGCCGCGGCGGTGGATCTGGACTCGGATCCCGTCGAGCTTGAACTCCACCGACGCCAGCTCCATTCCCTCCAGGGCCTCGGCGACGGTGACCCCTGTGGACGCGAGCATGGGCAGGATGGGGCGGAACATCTCAAAGCCGACCGCGCGCAGGGCCTCCTCGCCGCCGGTCATGGCGATCCGGGCCATCTCGGTCAGGTCGCCCGAGAGCATGAGCGCGCGCCGGGCGATCGCGCCGGGTATGGCGGCGGCCTTGGCCACCGCGTCGGCCATCACGCCGGCCAGCGCGCCCTGGCGCAGGCCTCCGGTGAGCAGGCCGACGAGGAAGGCGGCCTCGGGCTCGGTGGCCCGGCCCAGCAGTACCTCCAGGAGCTCGCGCCGCCGCGCCGCCGACCCGCTTCCCGTCGCCGCCTCGACCGCGGAGATCGCGCGGTCGACGTCCTCGACGCTCAGCGACGGCTCGGCGGCGGGCGGCCGTTCGATGCCGCGGATGGTCGCGTAGCCGATGCCGACGCGTCCCTGGCGCGGAACCCCGGAGAGGATCCCGACGACCACCGGAACCTCTCCGGGCGCGAGTCGCCCCAGCAGGTCGGCCAGGATGGCCACCTTGCGCCGAGCGCGAGCTGGTGGCGGCGACCCCGGCCGAGGCGGCGACCACGTCGGCGAACCGGGTCATGTGCGCCGGGCCTCGAGCAGCCGCAGCCAGACCTCGCTGGCCGTCGGGTAATGGGTCGCGGTCATTGGATCCTCGTGTGGTCGTGTTGGCGTCGTGTTACCGAGTGTGGAACGGATGGCGCCCAGCGTGTAACGCCCGGTCGCCCCGGGGGTGCTTCTAGTGTGAGGGTCGACATGATCAACCTGGCACGACAGCGCATCCACGGCCACCTCTGGCCGATCCTGCAGACGGCGGTGGCCGCCGTCGGCGCGTGGTACGTGGCCGTCATCGCCGGCGTGGAGCACCGTCCCGCGTTCGCGTCGATCGCGGCCGTGGTCTCGCTCGGGGCCGCGTTTGGGGAGCGCCGCCAGCGCGCGGTGCAGCTCATCGCCGGCGTCATGCTGGGCATCGTGCTCGCCGACCTGCTCATTCGCGGGATCGGGGTGGGCCTGCCGCAGATCGGTCTGCTCGTGGTGCTGGCGATGCTGGCGGCGGTGATCCTGGGCGGCAGCGAGCTGCTCGTCACCGAGGCAGCGGTGTCGGCGATCCTCGTCTCGACCCTCTCCTCGACGCCCGAGGTGAGGCTGCTGGACGTCCTGATCGGCGGGGGCATGGCCCTCGTCGTCCACACGCTGATCTTCCCGCCCGAGCCCGTGACCGGCGTGGCGCGGGCCACCAACGCCGTGTTCGGCGAGCTGGGTGTGCTGCTCCGCGACGCCGCCGGCGCACTGGCCGCCGGGGATGTCCGCCTGGCCGAGGCCGCGGTGACGGGGTCAGAGAGCCTCGAGGAGCGCGCCGACTCGCTGCGCCAGGCGATCCTGGTGGGCAGCGACACCGCCCGCTGGGCGCCGCTGCGCCGCCGGTCGCGCACCCAGCTCGAGCGCTACGGCCGCACCGTTCCCCATGCCGATCTGGTGGCGCGCAGCGTCCCGGTACTGGCCCGGCGCGTGCGTCAGTACGTGCGGGGCGGGAACGCGCCCCATCCGGAGCTGGCCGATGCCATCCGCGACCTGGGCCTCGCCGCCTGGGAGCTGCCGACGCAGTTCGACGAGCCCTGGCGCAGCGGCGACGTGCTGCGGTTGGCCCTGCGCGCGGCCGGCACAGCGACCGCCGCGGCAGCGGCGGCGCGCGAGCCGCACATGGCCATCAGCGACATCGCCGGCCAGGTCCGCTCAATCGCCATCGACATCGTGCGGACCTCCGAGGCGGCCGAGACCGAGCAGAGCGCGCTCACCGAGGCGCCCACCGAGGAGCTGCTGGCCGCCCTGCCGCTCCCGGAGACGGCCGCCGCCTGACCGCGAGTGGGCCGGGCGCTCAGTCCAGGCAAGCGTATGCCGCGCGCACGTAGGCCTCGGACCGGTCGGACCCGATGATGCCCGGCGCCATGTTGTTCATCATGTAGGCCAAGGTGACTCGGCGGTCGAGATCGGCGAGGATGATGCTGCCGCCCCAGCCGCCCCAGTAGCAGCAGCGCCCCTGGGGCACGTACGGCACCGTCTCGGTCTCGGGCAGCGCGTAGCCGATGCCGAAGCGCAGGGGCACGCCGAGGACGAGGTCGGTGCCGTGGCTCTGCTCATCAAAGATGAGCTCGATCGTGTCCGGCGACAGCAGCCGGGTGTCGTCCACGACGCCGCCCAGCGCCAGCGCCTTGATGATGCGGGCCACCGAGCGGGCGTTGGCATGGCCGTTGAGCGCGCCCATGTCGGCCTGCCGCCAGCCGGGGGTGTTGGCGTTGCCGGCATCCGCCACCGGGCCGGTGAACGTCTTGAACATCGGGCTCTCCGCGGGTAGCGAGGCGAGGTCGACCGGCAGCGGGGGCGGCGGCACGACCGGCGCGATCCGGGGCCAGTCGCGTTGGGCGGCCCCGATCTGGAAGTCGGCGCCCAGCGGGCCGGCGATCTGCTCGGCCACGAACTGCTTGAGCGGCATGCCGGTGACGCGGCGCACCAGCTCGCCGACGAGATGGCCCTGGTTGTTGGCGTGGTAGCCCGACGCGGTGCCGGGCTCCCACCACGGTGCCTGGGCCGCGAGGCGCTGCGTCGACGTCTCCCAGTCGTACATGTCGGCCACCTCGAAGGGCGCGTCCCAGCCCGAGACCCCGGAGGTGTGGCCGAGGATGTGGCGCAGCTCGATCTGCGCCTTGCCGTTGGCGGCGAACTCGGGCCAGTGGTCGGACACCGGCTCGTGGGCGTCGAGCAAGCCGCGGTCGATCAGCATCAGCGCGGCGAGATCGCACGATGCTCGCGCCGAGCTCCTCCTTCGCCAACTGCTCGCCAGCGCGTCGCGCACCGACGCAAAGCGCGCATCGCATGTCCCCGACACCTCGGCCATCGGTCCCTCCTCGAGCTCGCGTATCGATCGCTGCGGACCGGCGGATTCTGACGCGTCAGGCGATGGCGCGCTCCGGGTCGGCGGTGGCCACGATCTGGCGCAGCGCGGCGACATGGCCCTCGAACGCCGACCGGCCGGCCGCGGTGAGACGGGTCCGCACGCGCCGGCGGCGGTCGCGCACGGGCCGCTCGATCTCGACGTAGCCGGCCTCCTCCAGGGTGGCGAGCTGCTTGGACAGGGCCGAGTCCGACAGCTCGAGCTGGTCGCGCACGAACGCGAACTCGGCCCAGTCCGCCGCCGCCAGCAGCGCCACGATCGAGAGGCGGGTGCTGGGGTGGATCAGCTCGTCAAACCGCGGGGCGGTCATCGGGCGGCGTTGTGCGCCGCCCGGTGGCGCACCCAGGCCAGCAACTGCGGGCCGCCGAGGACGATGATCACCGCGACGAAGATGCTGGTGATCGTCACCGGGTGCCGGGCGCCGTCGGCGCTGATCGCCAGCGAGCCGCCGATGGTCACGAAGGCGAGGGCGACGATGCCGCCGAGCACCAGCCGGGCCGTCTGCCGGCCGGTGAGCTCCCGCCGGACGCTGACGCGATGCGAGCGGTGGCGGCCATCGACCACGCGCGGGGCGACGGTGGAGTGCACGGCGCCGAACAGGAACGTCGCGACCGCGGTGAGCCATGGGTGCTTGAGGTCGGTCAGGACGCCGAGCGCGATCCAGCCCAGTGCCAGGCCGAGCCAATACCAGCGGGGCAGGTCGATCTCGTCGATGACCTGCCGGCGCCCACGGTCGACGGAGTCGAGCGCCGCGCGGGCTTCGTTGGGGGTGACAGGGTGTTCCATGAGGCTCTGCTTTCCTAGTGGGAAAGTGAGCCTACGCTTTCCTGGTGGGAAAGTCAAACGACGAGGTGGAACACCTCGGTGGTGAAGGCGCCACTGTCCTCATCGGGATGGCCGTAGACCTCCCATACGACCCCGGTGCCCTCCAGGCCCTGGGCGCGGACGAACGCGCGAACGGCGTCGTGGGTCTGGCCGATCCGGAGCGGGTTGCCGGCGTGGACCCCGGTGGCGGCCCGGCCCCCCGGGAGTTCGGAGGCGATCACGCGTCCCTCGGCGGCGAACGGGGCCGGGGCCAGGACGCCGACCTCGACGTTGGGCTCGTGGTCGCGGTAGAGCATGACGTTGTGCCAGTGGGGCCCCGACGTCCCAGCGGTGGCGGCGGTGAACTCCGGGCACCGGCGCACGAACTCGTACACCTCGTCAAGTAGCTGCGGCCACCGGCTTGGGAAGTCCTCCCAAGCGGTCGTTACCGCGATCACCGCCGTGCGGCGGGCCACCACGTCCACCAGCCTGACGCCGTCCTCCGGCATGGCGGCACTCTAGCCCGACCGACCATTAGGCGTTGTGAATGATGAGATACGCGCCGGTGGCGATCAGCACCGCGGCCAGGGCGCCGCGCAGCCGTTGGGCGGGGATGGCGCCGACGATGCGCCAGCCGACGAGCGCCCCCGCCAACAGCGGGATCTCCATCACCACGACCAGCGGCCACGCGATCGCGCCCCGCAGGGCGTACCCGATCGTGCCGATGCCGGCGATGACGATCGACTGGGCCTGCGCGGCGCCGAGCGCGGGCAGCATCGCGACCCCGGCCGAGACCAGTAGCGGCACGCTCAGCAGCTGACCACCGAGCCCGAACAGCCCGCTGACCGCCGCCACCGCCAACCCGATGGGTGCGACCACGGTCCACGACAGCGCGCCGGCGGGCGGTGGGGTGGTGGCGCGCGTCTCGCGTTGCTGTCGCTCGCGCACGTGGACCAGCGCGCCGGTCGCGGCCACGCAGGCGCCCAGCAGGACCCCGAACGCGCCGCCCGAGACGTGCGCGTTGGCGAGCACGCCGACCGGCGTGCCCACGACGGCGGCGCCCACCAGCACGCCGGCCACGCGCCGTGTGTCGCGGCCGCGCAGATGCCCCGAGCGGATGAAGGCGCCGGTGCCGAGCATCGCAGCGCCCAGGTTGGTCGCGATCGCCGTGCCGCTCACCGCCGCCGGGGGCAGGCCGGAGACCAGGAACAGCCCGATCGTCACCAGCACGCCCCCCGGCCCCAGCGCGGTGGTGCCGACGCCGCCGGCGAACCCGAACAGCGCCAAGAGCACGAGCTTCCCGGCGGCCAGATGATCGGCGCTGTGGGTGAGCCCGGCCGTTGCGAACGCCATCACGGCACCCCTCGCATCGGGCGATGATTCCAGAACGGCCCGGCCGCAGGGGCCGCGGGATTGAAGCCCCAGATCGCAGGCACGCCCCACCCGATGGGCGCGATCTGGATTGGGGGTGCCGTTGAAACGTCACATCGCGCCGTTCGATTCGGACCGCCGCGCGATCTGTCGCTTCAACCCGTGCGCGTCCCGCGGCCGAGTTCCACGCCGGGCCCTGGCCGGCGCGAGAATCAACGCAGTGCGCTCGACGATCCGTGCGTATGACCCGCAGGACGAAGACGCGATCGTCGCGCTCTCGCTCAGGGCGTGGGCGCCGGTGTTCGCCTCGCTCGACCGCGAGCTGGGCCGCGACCTGTTCGTGCGTGCCGTGGTGACGGCGGACGGCCGCAGCCCCGCCGAGGAGCGGATCATCAACAGCACGGCCGGCGGCGGCGGAGGCTGACGATGAGCCACACTGGACGTCATGAACGCGACCTCCTTGCTCGGCGACAAGCCGATCAGGCGGATCGGCTTCGGCGCCATGCAGCTCGCCGGCCCGGGCGTCTTCGGGCCGCCCCGTGATCCCGACGCCGCCCGCGCCGTCCTGCGCCGGGCCATCGAGCTCGGCGTCGACCACATCGACACCTCGCAGTACTACGGACCCGAGGTCGTCAACGACCTCATACGCCAGGCACTGCACCCCTACCCGGAGAACCTCAAGCTCGTCACCAAGGTGGGCGCCCGCCGCGATGAGAACGCCGCCTGGCTGCCGGCGCTGGCCCCGGCGGAGCTGCGCCAGGGGGTTGAGGACAACCTGCGGTCGCTGCGCGTGGAGCGCATGGATCTCGTCAACCTCCGGGTCGCCGACGATGTTGGCGGTCCCGGCGAGCCAACTGAGGAGCAGCTGGCGACGCTGCAGGGCATGCGCCGCGAGGGCAAGCTCGACCTCATCGGCGTCTCCAACGTGACGCTCGAGGGCGCGCGGGCTGCCGTGGAGTTCGAGGCCGGCCTGGGCGAGATCCAGAACGCCTACAGCGTGCTGGACCGCCACAACGAGCCGGTGCTGGACCTCTGCCGCGAGCGCGAGATCGCGTTCGTGCCCTTCTTTCCGTTGGGTTCGGCGTTCGCCGGCGGACCGCGGACGCTGGCCGCCGACCCCGCCGTCGCGCAGGTCGCCGCCAAGCACGCCGCCACTCCCTCCAAGGTCGCGCTGGCGTGGCTGCTGGCGCGCTATGACCGGATCCTGCTCATCCCCGGGACCACCTCGGTGGCCCATCTGGAGGAGAACCTGGCGGCCGGGGACGTGGCGCTGGACGCGGAGGATGTCAAGACCCTTCAGGGGGTGCGGCAGGTGGGCCGGCCTCAGCGGTGAGCGGCCGGTGCGCCGCGGCCCGGCGTTCACGTTCT
>CAWDFE010000010.1:0-42779 GCA_963801435.1 uncultured Actinomycetota bacterium | reverse complement strand
ATGTCCACGGCGCGTAAGCCTACGCGCTGCCCAGCGCGACGCCCGCGGCCACGATCAGCGCGCCGCCCAGGGCCACCTGCAACAGGCTGGTGCGCAGCGACACGGCCAGGAACCGCTTGCGGATCAGCGAGATCGCCACCAGCTCGATGGCCACGACGACGCCGGCCACGACCAGCGCGGTGTGCACCTCGGGGATGAGGAACGGCAAGGAGTGGAACACCCCTCCGAACGCCGTCATCGTCCCCGTGACGACCCCGCGCACAGCCGCCGATCCGCGGCCGGTCTCGGTGCCGTCGTCTGACAGGGCCTCCGAGAACCCCATGCTGATCCCGGCGCCCACCGCGGTGGCCAGGCCCACGAACAGCGCGGCGTGCGAGCCGGACAGGAGCGCGGCGGCGAAGATCGGCGCCAGGGTCGACAAGGTGCCGTCGATGAGGCCCACCAGGCCCGGCTGGACGTAGCGCAGCAGGAGCGTGCGCTCGTTCATGTTGCGGATCTGGCTCAGAGTCTGTACCACGCACCAAATTATAACAACTGTGTTAGAATTAGGTCCCCCTTAGAACTAGCGCTGAGCAATGGCCCGCCAATCCCCCTCCTCCGCCGACCTCGTCGACCTGCTGCACCAGCGCGGCCAGCGCGCCACCCCGCAGCGGCTGGTGATCCTGCGCGAGCTGCGCCGCCGCGGGCGCCATGCCACCGCCGACGAGATCCGAGGCTCCATCAAGCACGAGCTGCCCGGCACCTCGACGCCGACGGTGTACGCCGCGCTCGACCTGCTCGTCGACCTCGGTCTGGCGCGCCGGATCGACGCCGGCGCCGGGGCGGCGCTCTATGACGCCCGCCCCGAGCCCCACCAGCACACCGTATGCCGGCGCTGCGGGCGGGTGGACGACATCGACGGCGAGACCGACACGGCGGCGCTGCAGCGCGCGGCAGCGGAGGCGGGCTTCCGGCCTCAGGCGGTGGAGATCGTCATCTCCGGGCTATGCGCGGAGTGCGCCGCGGCCGCGGCATCCTGACGGTCAGGACGTAACGACGGCCCGGGCGCGCTGGCGCTCGGGGCTGATGCGCACCACGTTCCAGGCCAGCCCCACCCTCTGCATGCCGGCGATGATCAGGCCCGACGGGTCGATCTCCCACCAGCGCAGACCGTGGTAGGCCGAGCGGGGGAACGCGTGATGGTTGTGATGCCAGGACTCGCCCAGCGAGAGCACCGCGAGCCAGCCGACGTTCGTGGAGTGATCGTCGATGTCGAAGCGGCGGCTGCCGAAGAAGTGGCAGACCGAGTTCACCGACCAGGTGATGTGGTGGACGAAGAAGATGCGCACCAGGCCGCCCCAGACCAGGCCACGCAGGGCGCCCGCCAGCGTGAAGCCGTGCAGCGCCCAGTCGGCCACCATCGGGATGGCCAGCGACAGCAGCGCCAGCTGCGGGAACCAGCGCCCGATCCGGCGCATCTTCGGGTCTTCGTAGAGCTCGGCGGCGTACTTCTTCCAGTCGGCCTGGCCCTGGGTCTCCATCAGCCAGCCGACGTGCGCATGCCACAGCCCGGGCAGGCCGCTGCCGTGGCCAACGTGGGGGCTGTGGGGGTCACCCTCGCGGTCGGTGTGGGCGTGGTGCTTGCGGTGGTCGGCCACCCAGTCCAGGACCGAGCCCTGGACCGACAGCGAGCCCATGACCGCAAACGTGCGCTCCACCCACGGGTAGCTGGCGAACGCGCGGTGGGTGAGCAGACGATGAAAGCCCACGGTGATCCCCACGGCGGTGACGACGTACATGCCCACGAGCACCAGCAGGTCGGTGAGGTCGACCGCGCGGTTCCACAGCATCACGATCGCGACCAGCGTCCCGATGAACGGGATGACGACGCCGGCCAGGTTCGCATAGCGTTCGATCCGGGTCACCGCACAACCATCTCATGTCCAACGTCGCATTTCTTGAGCGATCGCACGGTCAGCGGCGCCAGAACTTAGACGTTATCTACGATTCTTGGGCTTGGGCCCGTAAACGATGCGGCGCGGCAGCGGCATCGGCGACAGGCGATCGATCGCGTGCCCCATGAGCAGCCGCGGCTCGAGCTTGGCCAGCAGGTGCTCGAGCTCGCCACGCTCTCCGCCGGTGAGCCGGCTGCGCCGGCCGCGGCCCACGCGGACCAGCGTGATCAGCCGGCGGCGCTCCGACGGCGTCAGGCGCTGGACGTGATCACGCGTCAACAGGGCCAGTTCCGCCGCCGCCAGCAGCTTCATCACCGGGACGCGCCGCAGACCCGGGACGCGTCCGGCGGCCCTTCCGAGGGTCATGTTCACGAAACCCGATGGCACGCTCTCGAGTCTAGGCACGCCCGGAGCGGTGATTTTCGGAGAGCGGACGAGACCCCAGTGGACGTGCGCCCTGGCTCACGCCAGCACCAGCCCCGCGCCGGGGCGGTCCCGTCTCACCAGCCGTCCAGCTCCACCAGCTCCTGAAAGAAGATCAGCGACGCCCGGGCGATGCGCCGCACCACCTCCGGCTCGCCCGGCCCCACCGGCACCACCGGCAGCCACACGACGCCCGCGCGCGTGATGTTGACGTCAAGCTCGACGTGCACGCGCGCGCACGCTCGGTGCCAGCCCGCGGCGGCGCCGGCCCGCCGGAGCGCCGCGCCGTGGTCAGAGACCGCGACCCGCCGCTCGCGGTGGCGCACCCAGACCCGCACCGGGTCTCCCGGCCGGTACTCCATCGCGGTGTTCACGACCGACTCCTCGGGCTCGGGTGGCGATGCGGGCGCGCCCCGTCCCGCTACATCGCGGACCAGCGCCGGCCACGACCGGTAGCCGTGCTCGCCGGCCACCACGTGCTGGGCGTCGCTGAGGCCGAAGCGCTCACGGACGCCATCGCCGATGACGTCCGCGGCGCGTGCCAGCGCATCGGCGTCGCCGCCGGCGACGCCACGCAGCAGCCGCTTGGCGTCCTTCCGGCAGTGCTCGAGATTCATGACGATCCTCCGGGGGCGGGCGCGGCGTCCGCTGACCGTGCCGCCGCGAGGTCGTCTGATCGGCTGGTCGTGTCGTCCATCACGAGGTGGGAGAGTCCCTTCCCGCGGACCGGAGGCGCCCTCGGCGGCGCACACCCACATGCTACGGCGTCGCTACCCGCGTCAGGTGCCGTCGCGGCCGCGGGCGCGCTGACGCTCGCGGTAGCCGTCGGCGACCGCGTACAGCCGTGCCGGGGCCGGCTCCCCGGGGGCCGCGCGCTTGTTGGGCGTCGTGTCCGGCGGACGCATCCGGCGGGGAATGACGTCGCCGTGCTCCAGCCCGGCGGCCTTGAGCCGGCGCGCCGGGACGACGGGGACCTCCAGGGCGGCGGCGGCGGCGCGTATCCGGCGGCGCTTGGCGCCCGACGAGTACGGCAGGGCGAGCGCGACGACCATCGCATATTGGGCGCGCATCCCGTGAGCGTGCAGCTCGACCTGGCCCCACAGCGCCACCGCCCCGCCTACGAGGTCAGGGGTCAGCGCCGAGGCCCCGCGCGGGGTCGGCGAGTACCAAGCGTAGATCCCGCACGTGCAGCCGTTGGCCGGCGCGACGTGCGGGTGGACCGGGCAGTGCGCGCTGTGCACGCCCCGGTGCCAGCGGTCGTCGGCACGAAACGACCACAGCTCAGCGCCCACGAGCCGCCACTGACGAAAACCGATGACGGCCGTGATGAGATCGGGTGCCGAGGCCTCCATCCAGTGCCGGCCGGCGTCAGCGTGTCGGCTCGCGCGGGCGCTCTGGCTCGTGCGGCCGATCCGGCCTACGCGCGGGGTCGGGCGGCTCGATGCGGCGCGGAGGCACGGGCGGAGGGCAGCTTAATGGGCTCGACGGTGATCGTCTTGGACGGGCCGTCCAGCGACCCGTTGAGGCGATCCGCGGATCGCCGACCTGACTGCGGTGAATCCCGACGCTGCATTGACCGGTGCGACTGTGATCGTATCGCCCGCCCGCCCAGCCGCGCGACGCCGGTTTGCCGGCGGTCCGGTCTATCGCGGTTCCAGGACGAAGACGCTGATCTCGCGACCGGCACGCGCGCGGTGACCGGGCGGCGGTCGGCGCGGACCTCGACCTCGGCAGCGGGGTTGGCCCCGAGGTTGAGCGCCCACGCGGGCGTGCGGGTGTTCCCGGCGTTGGAGCCGATCACGACCAGGCGCTCCTCGTCGGCCAGGTAGACGACGGGCGCCGTGCGCCGCGCGCCCGACCTGCGGCCGGTGGTGGTGAGCAGCAGGACCGGCGCGCAGTCCAGCCGTCCGAACAGCCGCCCGCGGGTGGCGCGGTACAGCGGAACGTTGACTTGTCGATGGCCTTGAGCGCGGAGTCGGGAATCGCCATCGAGAACCGCGTGTAGGTCCGGTCACTCAGCACGGTCACAGCATCCCAGGAACCCCGGGGCCCGGGCGGGCGGCGGTGGTGGCCGCCCGCTGAGCGCAGATCACGTGAGTGCCGGTGTGCCGGTGGTGGAGTCGGCGGTCTCGGGAGCGGCGACCCGCCGCGGGCGCGTCGCGAGGCTGCTCGGATGGATCACCTTGTCCTCACGGACCAGCAGCGGCCGGCCGTCGGCCGCTCGCTTGGAGAGTAGCCAGCGACGGTGGATCACCTCGGTGTCCGGCGCCGGCGACGACGGTCTGTCGAAGTCCTCCAAACTCATTCGAGATACCTCACCTCATGGGTTGGAAAGGCCCCGCCGGCACGACAAGGTAACGCGCGTGTTCCCGAAAGGAATGATTGTGGTGAATCTGCACGAGAATCCGCCACGGGCCGCTCTGAAGGCCTGCACCGGATTAGCGATCAATCCGGGCCGTGCCGGGAGATCGTCAGCACAGAAGACTCGTCCGCGGCCGACGCCGGGCCCATCATCTGCAGCCGGGCTGCAAACGCCCGCGCCACGCGCTCGGCGTGGGCCTTGGCCAGTTCCGCGCGCTCGCCGGCGAACAGCTCATCCACCGTGGTGCGCCACAGCCACAGCCAACGCTCGAAGTGACCCGCGCGCAGTCGCACCTTCATGTTCAGCTCGGCATGAGGCCGGAACGCTCCGCCGCCGTAGGACTGCGCGCCCAGCAGGATGGTCTCCCAGAAGGAGGCGATGCGCGGGACGTGCTCCTCGAGGTCGAGCCGGGCGACGTCAACGAAGATGAAGCCGATCACCGGGTCGGCGAGGGCGCGGCCGTAGAACGCGCGGACGAGCCGTTCGCAGTCGGCGCGGTCCTGGATGTCGGGGCGCTGCTCGGCCATCCCCATGGAGGATATGGGGACCCCGGCGCCCACTCACAGGCGTCGGCGGATCCGTCGGCGGCCGGCTTCGCCGCCAGCTGAGCCCGCGGCGATCTCGCGGTTGCTGGCCCGGTGGCCAACAGGTCGGCCACGCGCCGCTGAGCGGGGCGCGGCAGGTAGGCGACGGCCAGGGCGTGGGGATTCTCCGACTCGTGAACCCGGACACGAGGTCGCTCAGCGCCGCCTCGGCCTCGGTGAGGCGACCCAGCGCGATCAGCGCCTCGATGTCGGTCGACCACAGGCCCATCGTCATCGCTGCGACGAGCCCCACCGTCCGGCCAAGCCCCTGCGGCGAACGGCGTCCAGACGCTCGTGGGCCTCGGCCGCCCGGCCGTCGGACAGGTCGGCCGCCCCGCCCGACGGCATCCACGAGTCCACCCACACGTTCCAGAACAGGCCGTCGTCGGATGCGATCTCGACCGCGTCGTCGTGTCGCCCCGATGCGTCTCAGCGGCGGGGATCTTCCCGGCGTGCCAATCCAGGAACGCCAGGAGCCACGTGATCCCGAGACGGTCGGGCACCTGGCCGTAGTCGCGCGCATAGTGCTGCGCTTCTTCAAGCAGCGGCCGCGCCTCGTCCAGGCAGTCTGACCAGAACAGCACGCGCCCGTAGCCGCACCGCGGAGTGTCGTAAGCCCGGCCCTGAAAGGGCGTCCAAGCGCCAGGGACCGCTCGAGGACATCGCGGCGGATGCCCATGCCCGCGTGCACCTCGGCCTCCATTCCCAGCGCCCCGGCCAGCGGGCTGTTGTCGCCGGCGCCCTCGGCCGGCGGGCCCCCGTCGATGGACAGCGCGAGGGCCAGTGCCTGGCGTTGGGGCTCGGGCAGCGCGGCGATCACCGGGTCGGGGCGACCGTCGAACCGGTCGGCCAGCCCGGCGAACGCGAGCTCCCGGTCGGGTTCGCCGGGGGCACTCGAGAGAACGTGGCAGCCCCGGCGCCGGGCACTGGCGACGGGATCGCGCCACAGCGTCGTCTTCCCCGCCCCGGGCGAGCCCTCGAGAGCGATGCTCACCGGGCCGGCACACACACCAGCAAGCAGTCCCTCAATCTGCGCCCGTTCTGGCTTTCTCCTGAACATCCGCCGGGACCCGCGGCTCGGTGACTGTCGCATGACTCTGGGACGAAAGGCGCCGGAAATCGGCCCTTTCTGTCCCAGCGTGGCCACCCAGATGCAGGCGCAGGTGACCAGCCGCGCCGCTCACCGCCGTCGTCGTGCTCAGGAAGTCGTGGATTTGTGCGACAGCGTCCCGGGCGGCGCTTGCGCCGCCACCCCTGAAGGATGAGAATCCCTGATGCCGCCGCGCCGAGGCCGATGAAGCGTGGTGCGGTAGTTAGAGCCCGTGCGACAGCGTGACCCAGGAGCCTGTGGAACCGATGATTGCTGTCATGAGCGCGAAGGGCCAGCTTCATAGCTGGAAGGCTCCTCTCGGCGGCACCTACCATCCCGTCTACCGTGGCGCTCGCCAGCACCAGCTGACAACTGAGCGCGCTTACCCAGGCCCAGCCGATGGCCGGGCCCGCTTTCGCGCGAACGTTGCAGGTTGACCCCCTGCGGATTCACAGGCCAGCCTCCTCGGAAACCAGGTTTGGGCCACCCCTACAAGAGTGCGGTTTGCCCGATTTACATCGCTTCCGGCACACCCTAACGTCACTTTCACCAATCAACGCGGCCCAACCGCAGGTGGAGGGGCCGGGGGATCACCACACCGCGCCCTCATCGCGGGCGGACAGACCAGGGCGATGTTTCATGCGACTTCAGCGTGCCGTGCCCGCGCTCGCTGCCGTCATCACGCTTGCCGGCAGCGCCGCGCCCGCCTACGCCTTCGTGCCCGAGGTCGGGCCCAGCACGAACGCGCCGACCGCCGTCGTGTCACACACCGGAAGGACCGGCTCCAACGACGCGCTGGTGGACATCGGCGCGGGCCTCGTCGCCGGGATGGCGATCGGCTCGATCGGATACGCGGCGTACACGAGACGGTCTCCGCGTGGTGCGGCCAAGGCCCGCCGCGTCGCGACCGGCGGGTCCTGACTCAGCGGCGGTCTCCGACCAGCCACCCAGGGGCAGCGCACCATGGCCTGGAGAAGACCTCCCCCCGAGCTGGCCGCCTGGCTGACGCTCCGGCGTCGGCCTGATGCAACCGGGCTCGGGCAAACCTCCTGGCCGGCGCGCCGTCGGCGACTCAATGCCCGCCGGCGGCGCGTCCGGGTGCGTCGGGAAGCGTGAGGGTCGCCGCGGCGGCGGCCAGGAACACCGCGGCGGCGATGCCCGCCGCCAGGTGGAAGCCGTGGATGAATCCGCGACCGGTGGGCGTCGAGGCGATCGCTCCGAACGCGGCAATGCCGATCGCGCCGGCGGCTTGACGCGTCGTGTTGTTGACCGCCGAGGCGAGCCCGGCCCGACCGGCAGGGACCGACGACACCGCGGCCGACACCACGGCAGGGGTGAGGAAGGCCACGCCGACTCCCCACAGCAGCACCGCGGGGAGCAGCGTGCGGTAGCTCGACGTAACGTCGGAGAGGGTGAGCAGCGCGACGCCGGCGGCAGCGAGCAGCGACCCACCAAGCATGGGCCATCGAGGGCCCGCATGGGCCACGATGCGCCCGCCCACCGGCGCCAGGATGCAGAGGGGAGCGAACAGCGGCAGCAGGTCGACGCCCGCCGACAGCGCGCGGTCGTGGCGGACATCCTGCAGGTAGAGGGTGATGACGAACAGCAGGCCGAGGGTGGCCAGGTCTTGGCCCCGGCGACCCCGTTGGCGGTCAGGAATGCCCGTCGGCGCAGCAACCCGAGCGGCAGTAGCGGGTCGGTGGAGCGCCGCTCGGCCATGCCCCCACTCTGCCCCCTCCTCGTTTCGGCTCTCACCGAAGTGTCCTGGCGCTACGGTCACGGTCATGCAGGGCGATGCCGACATCGCCGCGGTGGCCGCGCTCATCGGACACCGGACCCGATCGCGCGTGCTGCTGGCCCTGGGCGAGGGTCGCGCTCTGGCCGCCAGCGTCCTGGCGGCCGAGGCGGGCGTCTCGGCATCCACCGTCAGCGAGCACCTGGCCAAGCTGCTGGACGCCGGGCTGCTCTCGGTCGAGTCCCAGGGGCGCCACCGCTACTACCGCCTCGCCGGTCCGCAGGTGGTGCGGCTGCTCGAGAGCCTGGCCCAGCAGGCGCCGCCCGCGCCGGTCACCTCGCTGCGCCAGGGCACGCGGGCCAGCGCCGTCCGCGCCGGTCGCTACTGCTATGACCACTTCGGCGGCCGGCTGGGGGTGGGGATGATGCGCGCGCTTCTGGACCGAGGCGTCCTGGCGGGAGGCGACGGCCGCCATCACCCGGCACGTGCGGTCAATGACCGTCTGTCAGCCCCGGGCGGCGACGTGGACTACCGCCTGACCGGCGCCGGCGAGGAGTGGGCTCGCGCCTTCGACATCGATGTGGAGGCCCTGCGCGCGCGCCGCCGGCCGCTCATCCGCTATTGCACCGGTTGGAGCGAGCAACAGCACCATCTCGCCGGCGCCCTGGGCGCGGCGATCGCCGAGCAGCTCGTGGCCCGCGGCTGGGTGGAGCGTGCCCACCGCGGCCGCGCGGTCCGGGTCACGGACGCGGGGCACGAGGCGCTGCCGCGGCGCCTCGGCCTCACGATCCCCGATGCTTAGCCTGGATCCACCGATAATGGGCGGAGTCTCGGCGTTGGGGGCCGAGCTAGACGTCATCGGCGGAGCACCATAAGGGTGATCCCTATGAGCGACGCCGATGACGTATAGCGACGGCCATCCGGCGGCGAGACGACCCCAGGATCGGCGGATCCAGGCTTAGGCGCGCTCGTGGCCGGCGAGGTCGAAGTCAGCGAGGCCGGCCGGATCGGCGATCCCCAGCTTGCGGCGTGCGCGCTCCGCAAACCCCCCGGGATGCACACGCAGCACGCGCGCCGCACCGGGCTGCGCGAGGATCTCCAGCGTCGCTCCCCGCTCCACGTGTCCCAGCAGCCGGCCGTCGCACTCGATCGAGACTGGCGCACCGGTGGGAAGGATCTCGATGCCGAGTCGCTCGCCGTCGGCGAGCACGACGGCGCGATTGAACAGACCGTGAGGCGCGTCGGGCATGACGATCATTCCCTGGGCGCGCGGTGAGACGAGCGGTCCGCCAGCGGCGAAGGCGTAGGCGGTGGACCCCTGCGGCGTGGCCGCGATCACCCCGTCGCTGGCGTAGCGCACGAGCAGCTCGCCGTCGATCCGCAGTGCCAGCGCGGCCTGGCCGCGGCCGGGGACGCGCGTCAGGACCACATCGTTGTAGGCGATCTGGGCGGTGATGCCGTCGCGCGCCGCGAGCGCCAGCCCTCCGCGCGCCTCTATCGTGTAGACCCCCCGCGCGAGCGCCGTGAGCGCCACGTCGAGGCCGGCGGCATCGACCTCGGTGAGGTAGCCGAGCCGCCCCAGGTTGACGCCCAGGACCGGGACCTCGTGGGCCGCGGCGACGCGCATGCCGCCCAGCACCGTCCCGTCGCCACCGAGCGCCAGCACGGCGTCGCAGCCCTGGGCCACCGTGTCCTCGGGGCGCCGCTCCACCTGTTCGGGCAGGCGGGCGTCGCCCTCCAGTCCCACCAACGCCACCTGGGCGACGGACGCCCACGCCGCGATCTGGCCCAGCGCCTCGTTCAACGCTCGCTCGGGTCGCAGCACCATCGCGAGGCGGCGAACGGGGGACGGCGTGTCGGCGGCAGGCGGCATGGGACTAATTCTGGCGCGGCGGGCGCGCGGCGTCTGTGCGGGGCGGCCCCCATCCGGCGATCGAGCGGCATCCAGTCCAGCACTAGCATCAGACGGAGCCCGGGGCCCAAGCTTACGAGCGACGTACCCGCAGATCCGATGAGCGAGCCACTTGAGCTGACCTACGCACTGCACCTGCTGCCGCGCGGGCGGATTGCGCTGCGCCGCTGGCGCTGGGAGCTGTGGCACGAGCCGCATCTGTTGGCGGCCGGCTGGCGACTCAATGCGCAGCACGCCCAACGTGCGCTGCGCGCGCACGCCTTCGGCTACGTGCACCGCCTGCACGGCGTGCACCCGCTGCCCTCCCAGGCGACCCATCCCGCGGAGCGCCCGTGGGGCGGCGGAGCCGCGACGTTTCACTGGGGTGACCTGCAGGTGGTGCTGACGCCGCGCGCACTGCTGGACAGCGCGGGCGCCCCTTGACGTCGCGGGTCGGCGGCGTACCGCGGATCGTGACGATCGGCGTCTACGAGCTCGACGCACCCAGCTTCGTCGGGATGCTCGATGACGCCGGTGTCACCAAGGTCCTCGACATCCGCCAGCGCCGCGGCGTGCGCGGGCCCCAGTACGCCTGGGCCAACGCCCGGCGCCTGCAGGCGCTGCTGGCCGGGGCGCGGATCGGCTACGAGCACCACCCCGAACTCGCCCCCGACACCGATCTGCGCCACCTTCAGTACCGCGAGGACGATCGCCAGGGCGTCGGCAAGCGCTCCCGCGTCCGGCTCGCCCCCGAATACATCCGCGTCTACACCGAGGAGATCCTCGACCTCGTGCCGCTCGAACCCTTCATCCGGCGCCTGCCCGTGCACGGCATGGGCGCCCTGATGTGCGTGGAGTCCACCGCGGCGGCCTGCCACCGCTCACTGGTCGCCGACCGGCTGGCCGAGCGCTTCGGCTTCGAAGTCATCCACCTCGAGCCTCGCTGACGGGGGTCGCGTCAGTAGCCGCGCGGGTGGCGCACCACGAACCCGCCGGCCGGCGAGGCGCGCCGCTCAGACCAGCGGTCCTCCCCGTTGGCCGAGCTCTGCGCCGCGGTGTCGAACCACAGCCCGGCGATCTTGGCGTACACGTGGCCCGCGTTGGCGTACAGCGTGATCCACTGGCCCGTGCCCGACGCCCCGTAGCTCTCCATCTGGCCCGAGTCCTCGGTGTGCGACAGCAGCCCGCCACCGTGCAGGGCGAAGCCCACCGAGCCCGAGCAGTCGTAGCCCGGCGAGCTCCAGCTGCCGTGCCCGCCGGCGTACTGATAGGGCGTGGTCGCGATCGAGTTGGCCGCCGCGATCACCTCTTTGATTGCCGCGGGGGCGTTGGCGGGGGCTACGGCGAGACCGTTGACCAGGGTCGCCGTGTCGCCCGGGACGGTCTGGGGCGTGGCCGGCGTCGGAGTGGTGGCGCTCGCCACGGTGCCCCTTCGCACCCAGCCGCCCAGCGTGCGCGCGGTGCGAACACCCACGGTGCCGCTAGGCGGCCTCAGGTGCGCCGCGAGCTGGAAGCGCTGCACCGACGCCCTCGTGCCCGGGCCGAACTGGCCGTCGGCGGCCGTGGCGATCCCCACCCGCGTCAGCCACCGCTGCAGCGTGCGGACATCGCCGCCGTGATCGCCGACCCGGAGCACGCGCCGAAACGGCGCGGCGGAGCCGGCGGCCCGGGAGACGGCCGGCGCCAGTGCCATCGCCGAGATCACCAGCGCGGCCGCCAGCCACGGGACCCGCCGGGCTCGGACGCGACCGCCCACGCTGACGCCAACGACAGAACAGGTTCTGGATCCGGACACGCGCAACCCCGCAGTGGTCGATGTTCAGCTGATTTGCCTGGTGCCTGCGGGGTTAGCTGACGGGCTCGCGCTCGCGGTGAGAGCGCTACCGGCGGATCACCGCCCGATTCGCCCCAATACACATTGGGTTCCCCGTTCCCTGGCCTGGCGACGAGGGACTCGGCACCGGCACACAACAGGCGGCCAGCGCCAAAGTTGCGGCGACCGCGGCGCGGGTCTCCTCGTGGTACGCGGGTGCCTAGAGTCTGGGCCGATGCTGATCGCCACCCACGACGGTTCCTTTCACGCCGACGAGGTGTTCGCCATCGCTGCGCTTCGGCTCCTGGGCGAGCCGCCCGAGGTGGTCCGGACGCGTGACCGCGACGTCCTCGCCCGCGCCGATCTGCGCGTGGACGTCGGCTTTCGCTCCGACCCGTCGACCGGGGACTTCGACCACCATCAGCGCGAGTTCGACGGCGTCCGTGACAACGGCGTCCGCTATGCCTCCTTCGGCCTGATCTGGCGGGAGTTCGGCGTCCGCGTCTGCGAGGGCGACCAGGAGGTCGCCGACGCCGTGGACGCCAGCCTCGTCCAGGGGGTGGATGCCAACGACACCGGTCAGCGGCTGAGCGACACGCTCGTGGACGGCGTCCATCCCCTAACCGTCAACGGCGTGGTCGGGGGCTTCAACGCGCGCTGGGACGAGACGCTGACCCCCGAGCAGGAGCGCCTGCGCTTTGACGAGGCGGTCGAACTGGCCCGCGGCATTCTCGCCCGCGAGATCCTCTCCGCCGCCGCCGGCCGCCGCTCGGCCCGCATCGTCCATGAGGCGATCGCCGCCGCGACCGACCCGCGCGTGATCGAACTGCCCGTCAACGCCCCGTTCAAGCAGGTGCTGGTGCCCGACGCGCCCGAAGCCCTCTACGTGATTTATCCCAAGCGCCAGGGGTTCGGCTTGGAGGCGGTCCCCCGCGAGCTCGGCTCGTTCGAGAACCGCCGCGACCTGCCCGCCGCCTGGGGCGGTCTGGAGGGGCCCGACCTCGTCTCCGTCACCGGCGTGCGCGACGCGTTGTTCTGCCACGCCAAGCGGTTCCTGGCGGTCGCCTCGTCACACGCGGGGATCGAGCAGCTGGCGCGGCTGGCGCTTGCCGGGGCCTGAGCCTGAGAGCCGGCCGGCGGCGAGCCGCATCCGACGCGTGCGGCGGCGAGCGCCGCCGGCACGGCTAGGGTGGTCGGCATGCCGGTTGAGCTCGTCGATGTGGGCGATGCTGACGTGGTATGCGAGCTGGGAGTACATGACGGTCCTTTGCGGCTTGTGGAGGGAACGTGGCCATCACGCTAGATCGAGAATGGTCCTCCGATAAGATCCAATTTGATGATCGGTTAGTGGGCCGATTTCGACGCCCGGTGTCGTCCGGGCCCCGCGGGAGGTGACCCCATCAGTGGACCTCCAGATCGACCTCGTCACCGGATCGCCGCTGCGCCGCCAGCTCGAGGAGGCGCTGCGCGATGCGGTCCGCTCTGGCCGGCTCGCTCCCGGGTCGCTGCTGCCCCCGAGCCGCGTGCTGGCGCAGGAGCTCGGCGTCTCGCGTGGCGTGGTGGTCGACAGCTACTCGCAGCTCGTCGCCGAGGGGTACCTGTGGGCCAAGCGGGGCTCCGGTACGCGGGTCGCCGTCCTCCCCACCCCCGGCTGCGCTGGGCGCCCGCGCGGTCTGGGTTCGGACCCCCGTCCTCGCTACGACCTGCGCCCGGGCCAGGCCGACTTCCACAGCTTTCCCCGGCGGCGCTGGCAGACCGCGATCAGCGCCGCGTTGCGGGAGCTGGCCGACACGCGGCTCACCTACGCGCCCCATCGAGGTACCCCCGAGCTGCGCCGGGCCATCGCCTCCTATCTGGCGCGGGCGCGCGCGGTGGTGGCCGAGCCCGACCAGGTCGTGATCTGCTGCGGGGTGTCCCACGGCCTGCTCGCCGTGCTCGCCGCGCTGCGCCGGTGCGGCGCGCGCCGGGTCGCCGTGGAGGACCCGGCCTGGCGCTGGCAGCGTCTGACCGTCGAGCGCGCCGGCCTGGAGCCGGTTCCCGTCCACGTCGACCATGACGGCCTGCGGGTCTCCGAGCTCGCCGCTCACGACGTCGACGCGGTGGTGGTCACGCCCGCCCACCAGTACCCCGTCGGCGCGGTCCTCTCAGCGGAGCGGCGCGCCGAGCTCGTCGCCTGGGCGCAGCGGCACGACGCGACCATCCTCGAGGACGACTACGACGCCGAATACCGCTACGACCATGACCCGATGGCGGCGCTGCAGGGTCTCGCGCCCCGCCATGTCGCGTTCGTCGGGACCGTCTCAAAGACGCTGGCCCCGGCGCTGCGGATCGGCTGGATCGTCGTACCGCCGCACCTGGTCGAGGAGGTCGAGCAGGAGTTCCGGGTCAGCGCCGCCATGCCGCCCACCCTTGACCAGGTCGCCCTGGCCTCGCTGATCGAGGAGGGCGCGCTGGACCGGCACCTGCGCGCGATGCGCCGCCGCTACCGCGTCAAGCGCGAGCTGCTGATCGAGACGCTGGGGCGCCACACCGATGTTCGCATGAGCGGCGCGGCCGCCGGGCTGCACGTCGCCGCGTGGCTCCCCGAACGCTGTGACGAGCGCGACGTCGCGCTCCGCGCGCGCGAGACGGGGGTGGCCGTGCACGAGCTGCATCGCCACTGCACCACGCACTTTCAGTCGCCGCCGGCGCTGCTGCTCGGCTACGCGCTGCCGACCGAGCCGGAGATCGCGACCGGCGCCCGCCTGCTCGCCCAGGCGATCGGCTGACGCCGATTGGCCCCGGCAGGTCGCCGCCGATTGGACCTGGCCAAGGCGCCGGCGGTCCCTGACACTCGGAGCGGTCAACCACCGGAGGTCGCAGATGGGGCGCGTAGTCGTCTCGGAGTTCGTATCGCTGGACGGCGTGATCCAAGCGCCGGGAGACCCCAACGAGTTTGAGCGGGGCGGCTGGGCCCAGGGCGGCGGCCAGGCGGGCAACCAGTTCAAGTTCGAGGAGCTGATGGCCAGCGACGCCCAGCTGTTGGGGCGCGTCACCTACGAGGGGTTCGCCCGGGCGTGGCCGAACATCGAGGGCACGGGCGAGTTCGGGGAGAAGATGAACGGAATGCCCAAGTTCGTCGCGTCTAAGACCCTGCGCGACCCGGAATGGACCAACACGACCGTGCTTGACGAGGACCTCGCGGGGGAGGTCGGCGCGTTGAAGCAGCGCTACGACGGCGACATCCTCATCGCCGGCAGCGCCCAGCTGGTCCAGTCGCTGATCGAGCTCGATCTCATCGACGAGATGCGGCTGATGGTGTTCCCCGTCGTCCTGGGCAAGGGCACACGGCTGTTCGGCGAGACCAGCGAGCGCAAGCGGCTCGCGCTCGTGGACTCCAGGGCGCTGGAGAACGGCGTGTTCCTGCTCACATACCGGCCGGCCGCCGACGGGTCGGCGGAGGCGGGGTAGTGGCGGTCCGCGTCCAGGGAGCGCCGCGCGCGCCCCAGACCGCCCTGTCCGAGTTCGTCGAGGTGGCGGCCGAGGAGTTCGGCATGCCCGGAGTCGCCGTGGGCGTCTGGATCGACGGATACGAGACCTACGCGTGCGACGGGGTGACGAGCCTCGAGAACCCGCTGCCGGTCGACCGCGACACGCTGTTCCTGCTCGGCTCGGTCACCAAGACGTTCACCGCTACCGCGCTGATGCGCCTGGTGGCCTCTGGTCAGGTCGCACTCGAGGCACCGGTGACGCGCTACCTGCCCGAGCTCAGGCTCACCGGCGCGCCACCGGCGTCGCAGATCACCGTTCTCAACCTCCTCAACCACACCTCGGGGCTGGACTGGGGGCTCATCGCCGACACCGGCGAGGGCGATGGCGCGCTGGCGACCTATGTGGCGCGGTTGGCCGAGCTGGACCGGATCGCCCCGCCGGGGGCCCGGGCCTCCTACAGCCAGGCCGGCTACAACCTCGCCGGCCGGATCATCGAGACCGTCACGGGGCTCTCCTACGAGCGGGCCGTGGCGTCGCTGGTGCTCGAGCCGGTGGGCCTCGCCCACAGCCTCTTCGAGCGCGACGACATCATGACCCGGCGCTTCTGCGTAGGCCACAACCTCGGCCAGGACGGCTGGCTGTCGGTGGCGCGGCTGTGGCGGCGCTCGCGCGGCGACAGCCCCGGCGGCGGCATCGCCTCCTCGGTGGCCGACCAGCTGCGCTGGGCCCGATTTCACCTCGGCGACGGCCGCGCCGAGGACGGGACCCGCGTGCTGCCCGCCGAGCTGATGGCGCGGATGCGGGCCCCGACGGTGTCGCTGCGCGCCAGCACGCTGGGCGACGCCATCGGGATCGGCTGGTTCCTGCGCGACGTCGACGGGGTGCGTACCGCCGGCCACGGCGGCAACGCCAACGGCCAGTTCGCGGAGATCCTCACCGTGCCCGGCCGGCGCTTCGCCGTCGTGGCGCTCGCCAACGCCGGTCCCGACGGCATCTCGTTCAATCGGGCGGTGGTTCGCTGGGCGCTGGAGACATATCTCGGGGTGAAGCAGCGCGACCCGGAGCCCGTCCCCTACGACCACCCGCGCGCAAGCGAGCTCGCGGGAAGCTACGAGAGCGACGTGATGACCCTCACGATCAGCGCCGATGGAACTCGGCTGCGGCTCGCGGCCGTGATGAAACCGGAGATCCGGGCCGCAGCCGACACGGAGCTGCCGCCCGATCACGCGCCGTTAGACCTCGGGCTGCTGCCCGGGGACGGCGACGAGTACATCGTCACCGGCGGCGCGCTGGAGGGGCAGCGCGGATTCTTCACCCGCGGCCACGGCGGCTGCGTGGTCGGCGTCGACGTCGGTGGCCGGCTCTACAACCGGGCACTAGACGCTCTCGCTTCGCCGGTTGGCCAGCACGCCCATCGCGATGACGAGTGAGATGGCGACCAGTGCCCCGACCGCGGCGAGCCAGTTGAAGCCGACCGTCTTGCGCTCATGGTCGACGTAGGCGATGAAGGCCAGCGGAATGGCCAATGACAAGAACAGCGCGACGCCGCGCAGGATCGCGCGGGAGTCGTGGCCGCGGTCGTGGCGGCGGGCGGCGAGAGCGATCGCGGCATTGACGCTGGCCGCCTCGCCGTCGTAGAAGACCAGCGCGCGCCGGCCAAGCTGCCGCGCGTGTGACTCGCAGCCCCACGCCATCAGGATCATGAACGTGACCGGGAAGACCCAGGTCATGATCCAGATGACGCCGCCCACGAGCAGGCTGGCCGCTGACCGCAACCGATCGGCCCACCGCTGTTCCGGGCGCTCGGCGGCAGACGGCGACAGAAAGCCGCCGAACACGAGCATCAGGTACACGCTGTGCACCCAGGTGCGCAGCGAGCGCCGCTGCTCCGGCCGATCGGGCACCGACGTTTCCCTCACCGTCATCAGCGCCGCCCGCGCACTCTCCACGGTGGGATGCACCCCGCGCAGCGCGAGCATCTCGGCCGCCGTCGTGAGCGCCCGCGGGTCGCGGCCGTAGAGCGCCGCGGTCCGCATCGTCATGCGCATCTCCTGCCACAGGTAGCTGGCGTAACCCGGCACGAGCGCGATGAAGAACGGCGTGCCGGAGATCGCGCCGTCGATTCGAGCGAGCTGCGGCGGTGGTGACGCGTTGCTCCTCGGCCAGCTCGGCCACAGGCGTGTCGGGCCGGGTTCGACGCGCGGACTCGGCCCACTGCAGCGACTCATCCGCGATGCGATCGACGGCGAACAGCGTCAGGCGCTCGGCGATGTGCTCAGGATCGCGATGACCAAGCCGCACGAGTGCGCGCGAGGCGGCGAACACGCGGCGGACGTGACCCGTCGGCGCGGGTGCTGCGGGCTCTGGGGGTGTCGCGGAGCTCAGGCTCGGGGGATGAATTGCATCACGTCACCTCCTCGACGGCCCCTGGCCGAACGCGGCCTCGATCCGAGCCAGCCGCGCGTTGACCTCATCCAGTCGCCGCTTGACCTGCCTCATCAGACCCGGCGTTCAAGCGCCGCCGGCCGCTCTCGACCAGCGCCGCCGTCACGGACGCCGTGATCACCGCCAGGAAGCCGATCGCCGTGAGCATCAACACCGCGGCGATGACCCGGCCCTCCGTGCGGGCGGGCGTGACGTCCCCGTACCCGACGGTGGTCACGGTCTGCAGCGCGAACCACAGGCCCCTGCCGATCGTCGGATACTCCCTGTGATCGAGCACACGCTCGAGGATCGCCGCCGCCGACCGTGATGAGCACCGTGAATGCGGCGATGATCCCGGCCGCCCGGCGTGCTGTCAGCGATTCGTGCAGCAGCAGACGGGCCGTGAGCGGGACCCTGTCGGGCTGATCGGAGCCGCTCGGCGCGGCCCCGGCTTCACGTTTCTGAACCTCGGGCATCTCGAGACTTCCTCCCCGCTGATGGTCGGAGCGACGAACCCTGACCGGGCTTCGCCTTCGATATCCGCTCATCATCACCCGTTTCGGGTAAGCGGCGCGACGTCAGATGCCGCGCAGGGCCTGGACCTCGCCCGCAGTGACGGCGTCGGCGAGACGCTCATGATCGAGCTCGTTCTGATCGGCGTACGCCGCCGAGAAGCGGGCGATCGCCCGGTCAAAGCTCGTCCCCTTGCCCAGGTACGCGGCGATCGCGAGCCGATCCCCCGAGCGAGCGTGGGCGCGGGCCAGCGACCAGCCGCACGCGCGCACGTATGCATGAAGCCCGGAGTAGGCCATCGTCGACAGGTCGATCGACGCCTTCCAGTCCCACAGCTGACGGATGTAGAAATCGTGTTCCTTGCCGTCGAGTCCGCGGCTGCGCTGCCAGCTGAGGAACACGTCGGTCACCGTCTGATCCATTCGCTGGCCGCGCACCACGCGCTCACCGTGGTTGGAGAATTCACTGGCGCCGAGGTAGGGCTCGAGCACCGACGCCTGCGCCTCCTTGGACTGCAGGACGAGCGGATCCCTTCCCTCCCGGCCGGCGAGCAGCAACACCCACGCGCGGGTGCCGACGCTGCCGACGCCCACCACCTTGCGCGCCATGTCCACGAACCGGTACGTCTCGAACAGGTGGCGCCGGTCGGCGTCGAGGTTGGCGGCGTAGTTGTCGAACAGCTCGCGCACGTAGTCGGCCTCGTCGCGTTCGTCCTCGGCGCTGTAGAGCTCCCGGAACGGGACCAGCAGGGGTGGAACGCTGCGAAACCGGGGCCCCGTGGGCCCGATCTCGGTCAGCTTCTTGACCGCTCGCAGGCTCGTCTTGCGCCGCGCCCGGGTAAACGGCGCGGCGAACAGCACCCGGCCCTGTTTCCCGAGGCGCCCACCGAAGCGCTCGGCCAGCTCACTCGCGTTGATGCGCTCATACCAGACGTCGAGATGGCTCATGCGGGCGAACCCGCGCATCGCCTCGCGGTACTCCCGCACGCAGTCCAGGACGAGCTGCTCGCGCCGCTTCGGCGCCAATCCGATGTCGCGCCCGGCGATCTCGACGCTCGCCGCCATCCGCTTGACATCCCATTCCCATGGTCCTGGGAGCGTCTCGTCGAAGTCGTTGGGCCCGAACACGAGCCGGCGGTCGGGAGCGGCGAACCCGCCGAAGTTCGAGATGTGCGCATCGCCGCAGGCCTGCACGATGATGCCCGTCCGCCGGGTGGCCGCCAGGTCGGCGGCCATCACGGCCGCCGCGCCGCGGTAGAACGCGAACGGGGAGACAAGCATCCTCCCATACCGGATCGGGATGAGCTCCTGGAGCCGGGTCACGGCCTGCGCCCGGAGCACCGCGACGGGATCGGGCCGGTCCGGCGCCGGCGACCACTCGCCGTGGCTTGCCCGGGGCAACTCCTTGCGGGCCTGGCGGCCGCGCTCCGCCGACTCGCTCGATTCCAGGCTCGCGTGCTTCACCGAGCCATCCGATCGCGCTCGGCGGCGCCCGGCATCACCCAGATCGAATGACCTCGCCGGCGCGGGCGATACGGAAGCGACCTGAGGCCGCAGCGACAGCGCCGTCGCGGTAACGTCCCCCACATGACGGAGGACGCCGAGTCTCCCGCTCAGCTGATCGACGCGAGGATCAAGGAACTGAGCGACTGGCGGGGCGATAGGCTGTCGCGGCTGCGCGCCCTCATCAAACAGGCCGCGCCCGACGTGGTCGAGGAGTGGAAGTGGAGAAAGGCCACTAACCCGGGGGTTCCGGTGTGGTATCAGCAGGGCCCGATCTGCACCGGCGAGACGTACAAGAGCGTCGTGAAGCTCACGTTCTTCAAGGGGGCCTCGCTCGAGGACCCCTCGGGGCTCTTCAACTCGAGCCTCAAGGGCAACACCCGCCGCGCCATCGACTTCCACGAGGACGATGAGATCGATGAGGGGGCGTTCACGACCCTCATTCGCGCGGCCGTCAGCCTGAACGAGTCCCGCTAGCGCGCACGGCGCTCGGCGCACTCGGGTCGTCGGGGAGACGACCCGGCGGGCGGCCGCGCGAACCGAACGCGTCCGGGGACCGTATGTCCATCCAGACGTCCTCTGAGACGAGCGAGGGGTGGGACATGGGTGGCGGTGACAACGGGCTGTTCGAGCGCATCCGCGAGGCGGTCATCGGCGATGGCGTCGTGTTGACCGGGCCGTTCGGGCCGCGGCGCATGGTGTACGCCGACGCCACGGCGTCAGGGCGGGCGCTGGCGTTCATCGAGGACTTCATCCGCGACGAGGTGCTGCCAATGTATGGCAACACGCATACCGAGGCGTCCGCAACCGGCCGGCGCACGACGGCGCTGCGCGAGCAGGCGCGAGAGGTCATCCGCGAAGCGGTGGGCGGCGCGGACGACGACGTTGTCGTCTTCTGCGGCTCCGGGGCGACCGCGGCGATCGACCGGCTGATTCGCGTGCTCGAACTCGATCCGGCCGACCGGCCGGTCGTGTTCATCGGACCGTATGAGCATCACTCCAACGAACTGCCGTGGCGAGAATCACCTGCCGAGGTCATCACCATCGGCCAGGACCGCGACGGCCGCGTCGATCTCGACCATCTCGCGCGCGAACTGTCACGCCACGCCGGCCGGCGGGTCAAGATCGGCAGCTTCTCGGCCGCCTCGAACGTCACAGGGATCATCACCGACGTTGACCAGGTGGCGATCCTGCTCCATCGCCACGGGGCGCTGTCGTTCTTCGATTACGCAGCCGCCGGCCCGTATCTGCCGATTGACATGAATCCCGCGCCGCCGGTCCCGGACGGCGACCTGGCCTACAAGGACGCGGTCTTCATCTCCCCCCACAAGTTCGTCGGCGGTCCGGGCACCCCCGGGGTACTCGTTGCCAAGCGCGGGCTGCTGCGAAATCCCGTCCCCGCCGTCCCCGGTGGCGGCACGGTGCGCTACGTCACGCCGACCACGCACGCCTACCACCCCGAGCCCGAGATCCGGGAGGAGGGCGGCACGCCCGGGATCGTCGAGTCGATCCGCGCCGGGCTCGTGTTCGGGCTCAAGGAATCCGTCGGCGCCGACGCGATCCACCGCGCCGAGAGCCGCCTGGCTCGCCGCGCGCTTCGCTCCTGGAGCGCCAACCCGCGGATCGAGATCCTCGGCGACACACACACCGACCGGCTGGCGATCGTCAGTTTCGGCCTGCGCCATCCTCGCGGCCTGCTGCATGCGAACTTCGTGACCGCCGTGCTGAGCGACCTGTTCGGGATTCAGGCCCGTAGTGGCTGCTTCTGCGCCGGACCGTACCTGCACCGGATCTACGGCATCGACGACGAATGGTCCGAGCGCATGCTGGCTCAGGTCGCCGGCGGTCACGAGGGTGCCAAGCTCGCCTTCACCCGCGTCACCTTCAGCTATTACACGACTGAGGCGGCATTCGAGTACATCCTGAACGCCGTGCATCTCCTGGCCGATCACGGCTGGAAGCTGCTGCCCCTCTACCGCTTTGACCCCGGCACCGGCCTGTGGCAGCACCGCCGCGCGGCGCCCGAGCCGGCGGTCGGTCTGCGCGCGGGGCTCCGGCGCCCGGCCCGACCGCTGCCGACCGCGCCGGAGACCGTGCTCGCCGGTCAGCTCCAGCAGGCGCGGGAGCTCATCGAGGCGCTCGAGGAGCGGCCGCCGTCGGGCTGGGCCGGCGATCCCGTGCTCAGCGACGCCTTCGAGCGGATCCGCTGGTTCCCGCTGCCCGGGGAGGCTCTGGAGCAGCTGTGGGCTCGCGGTCGGCGCCGGCAATCAACGAGGAGGAGGACATGGAGCTCGGGTTCGGTGAGCGCGTCCCTGGTCTGACACGTGACGGCCGGGAGCTGCGCGCGGCGGTGGTCAACGAACGGGTCGTCCGCGCGGCCGCGGGGATCACGCTGGTGATCGGAGCGGTGGCGTTCAGCTACGCATACTTCGCCAAGCAGTACATGCCGTTGCGGGCCGCCGCCTCGCTGTTCTGCCTCGAGTTCCTGCTGCGGGTGACGGTCGGCATCCGCTACAGCCCGGCCGGTCTCCTCGGACGCGCGATGACGCTCGGTCAACCGGCCGACTGGGTCTCCGCGAAGCCCAAGCGCTTCGCCTGGACCCTGGGGCTGGTCATGGCCACCGCGATGACGATCATCACCAACAGCGGCATTCGCGGCTACTTGCCCCGGACGATCTGCCTCATCTGCCTGACGTTGATGTGGATGGAGTCCGCCCTCGGGCTGTGCCTGGGCTGCAGGATCTACGCTGCCCTCGCTCGACGCGGCTGGATACCCCGCGACCCGGAGATCGAGGTCTGCGCCGACGGCGCCTGCCGTTCGCGCGAGGACTCCTCAGTCTCGGCACGCGTGTAGGCGGCCGGGACGGCCTCCTGGCTGCCGGGGATCCACTGGCTGATCCACTCGCCCGTGATCTGTCGCGTGGTGGCGTTGATGCGGTTCCAGGCGTTGATCGCGGCGATGGCGAGGACGAGGGACCCGAGCTGCGGTTCGTCGTAATGGCGGGCGGCCTCGTCCCAGACGTCGTCGGGAACCGCGTCTGAGCGGTCGGCGAGGCGGGTTGCGGCCTCGGTGAGCGCCAACGCGGCGCGCTCGGCGTCGGTGAAGTACGACGTCTCGCGCCAGGCCGAGACCGTGAGGATGCGCGCGTCAGACTCACCCGCCGCCTGGAGCTCGCGGGTGTGCATGTCGACGCACACGCTGCAGCCGTTGATCTGGCTGGCGCGGAGCACGACGAGGATGAGCGTGCTCTCCGGGACGCCCGCGTGCTTGGTGGTGACCGAGAATCGCTGGAGCGCCTGCATGGCGCCGGGAACGGTCATCACCGGGTTTTCGATACGGGGCTGCACGGCTTGCCTCCTTCATCGGAGTGTTGGTCTGTCATCGCCGGTCCTATGGCTATGACACGCCGTACCTTCGGAATGTGACACGGCCGAGGCCGCTCACGCGAGCTTGAGCGGCACCTCGCCGAAGGGGTCGATGCGGTACACCAGCGAGACGCGGTGATAGCCGTCGGCGATGTCGGCACCCGCCTCGCCGCTGACCACCAGCACGGGACTGAGCCGCTTGCCCTCGATCACCTTGGTCAGGTCCTTGACCACGCCCGGATCCTCGAGCGGCGCCGGGTCCAGGCGGGCGGCGCGCAGGATGTCGTTGGCCCGCCGCGTCGTGATCGCCGCCGCGCGCAGTCGCGCCACCACCTTCTCCGCCGCCGACGCCTGCAGCTTGAGCGACAGGTACGCCTCGGCCGCGGCGTAGTCGTGGTCGGCAACGTCCTTCAACCACCGGATGTGACTCGCGGGCCCGGGCTCCGTCCGGTTCGCCTTGTCATGCTTGGCCATCGCTGCCACCTTAGCCTGGATCCACCGATAATGGGCGGAGTCTCGGCGTCGGGGGCCGAGCTAGACGTCATCGGCGGAGCACCATAAGGGTGATCCCTATGAGCGACGCCGATGACGTATAGCGACGGCCATCCGGCGGCGAGACGACCCCAGGATCGGTTGCGGTAGGGACGGTCGTTGCCGGCCGCCCCCCGCGCAGATCCCAGCGTGCGGGACTACCGCACTGGGCTCCTGCCTTGGGTAATGGCGGCGAATCGCTGCTCGGGCCATGGATGCAGGATCCGCGGTAAAGGTAGCCATCGATCCGCGAAACGCCCCATCCGCTGCCAGGTCAACCTGCTGCGCTGACTGCGCCGCCGAAGCGACCGTAGCCAGTGCCGGATGAGCCCTTCGCGGAAGGCGCGGAGCGCCTCGATGTTGTCGGGCACCGCGTAATAGTTGTAGTGCCCTTGCAGGACCCGGGCAAGCCAGCGACCCTGCTCTGGAATGGGCTGGTGCATGCGTCTGGCCATCTCGCGTTTGACGGCGAGTAGCTTGGCGCGCACCCGTTTTGAGTCGGTGATCCGCCGCAGCTTGAACCGCCCCGTCTTCCGCGTCTTCCCGCAGATATGCGTGAAGCCGAGAAACCCGAACGTCTCAGGCTTGCCAAGGCCCCGGGCCTCACGATCCCGGGCGGCATTGCGCCCGAACTCGATCAGCCGCGTCTTCTCAGCATTCAATTCCAGACCGAACGTCGCGAGCCTGTCGCACAGTTCAGCCCAGAACCGTTCGGCGTCGTCTCGATACTCAAACCCCACCACGAAGTCATCGGCCCACCGCACGATGATCACATCACCCTGCGCGTGCCGAGTCCTCCACTGATGAGCCCACAGATCAAGGACGTAGTGCGCGTAGACGTTCGCGAGCAACAGAGACACCGAAGCTCCTTGCGGAACGCCCTCCTCAAACGCCGTCCACGACCCGTTCTCGATGACCCCCGCGGCCAGCCATTTCTAGATCAGCCGCAGGACCCTCTTATCCGCGATCCGGTGCTCTAAGAACTTGACCAGCCATTGATGGTCCAGGCTGGAGAAGTAATCGCTGAAATCAGCGTCAAGCACCCAGTTCACCTTCTTGCCCACGATCCCAGCCGCCAGCGCATCCAACGCGTGATGCGGGCTGCGCCCCGGCCGAAACCCGTAGGAGAACCCCAGAAAGTCCGTCTCATAGATGGCGTTCAGCACCTCCACCAGCGCCCGCTGCAGGATCTTGTCCTCCAACGCAGCGACCCCGAGCGGCCGCAGCCGCCCATCGGGCTTCGGGATGTACACCCTCCGCGACGGTCTCGCCCGGTACGCGCCCCTGTGAACCCGAGCATGCAGATCCCGAAGGTTCTCCTCAAGATCCACCCCGTAGTCCACCCACGTGACCCCGTCCACCCCCGCAGCGGCCTTCGGCGAAAGCGCGAAGTACGCCATCCTGAGGCGATCGACGTCGACGTGGTGCAGGAGCGCGGTGAACCGCGCCTCCTTGTCCTTTGCTGCCACTCGGCGCACACGACCAAGCTCACTGAGCGCGCCTTGCCCGGCACTGAGTCCGGAGCGCGTTTCGCCAGCCGCGTTCCCCTTGGCTGATCGCCTTCCCTCCACCGCCTCCGCCGCCCCGCCCTGGGCGTTGTTCGACAGCTTCACAGGTACTACGCGACCATCCGACTTCTCACGATCGTCCATCACGGGATTACCGCCATCGGCGTTTCCCGCACGACCCGCCCCTCCATCACGACAGACGGGTGATCGTGAGACCTCCCGGTTCTCAGCATGAAGAGATCACGCGCATGCTCGGGTCCTCCGACCCCGCGGGGTCCGCTGGCGGCTCGCGAAAACGCCGCCACCGATGTTGCCTTCCGCTGATCCACAGCACGTCGGCACCCCGATCGTGCCCATTTCGAGGCTGCATAACCGGCCTGCGCGCACCCCGTCACCAACGCTTCGCTGCGCCCTCACGGGTCGCCAACGCATGGGCGGGGCCATCGCGACTCGCTAGATCTTCGATGTAGGACTCTTCCATTCCCTTCTTTCATGCCGGTTGTCCGGCGCTTTCGCGGATCCAGGCTTAGCGAGGATCGCCGCGCCGTCGCGCGGGCTACCGCGACCTCGTCGAAACCATCACTGCGGCGGCCAGTCCGCACACGCCAAGCGCCACGGCCGCCGTCAGAATCATGGCGAGGCGAGATGCCCGCGGAGCTTCAGCCCGGGCCCGTGATGGAACCCAGTGACGTGTTTGTCACCAGGTTCCATCACGTGCCTCAGGGACGAGATCAGCAGGCGGCCGACGCGGAGACGGTGTGGATCTCCTTGGCGGGCCCGTTGGTCGGCAGCGTCGAGGTGAACGTGGCCGAGTAGGGGCGGGTGTGGCCCTGGCAGCCGATCGAGGAGGTCGCGGCCACCGTCTTGCCGTGGACCTGGCGGGTCAGCTTGAGGAACGTGAGGTGCTCAGTCGCCAGCGATCCGACGAGGCCGGGAATCGGATAGTCGATGTAGCTGGGGATGGGCACATCGAGCTCGAGAGACTTCCCGACCTGCTTGTAGGTGGCGGGGTAGGGACCGGTCATTCCGGTCTTGAGGGCGCCACCGAGACACTGATGCGTGGGCGTCTCGACGAAGAAGAAGGTCAGCTTGCCCTGCCCGCTGTTCCAGACGTCGAGAAGCGGATTGCACGCGGCCCCGGCGGCCTGGAAGCTGGTCGCCGGTCCCAGCATGGCGGTGATGCTGCCGGTCGCGACCTGGGCTCCCTTGGGACAAACGGTGTCGGTGTGAGCGTTGGCGATCTGGTTCAGCGTGCAGGTCGGGAAATCCTTGCCATTCTCGACCAGCCCGTAGATCCTGGTCTTGATGTCGAGCTGGACTCCGGCGCGGTTGCCGTTTGTGCCATGCACCTGCAGATCCTCCGTGTAGCCTGCGGGCGCCGGCTTCTTGGAGGTGCCGGCCTGCTTGGACGTCAGGCCGATGTGGGCGGAGTAGCTGTTGATCGCCGCGTGCGAGGTCGCGGCGATGCCGAGCACCGCCAGGGCGGTGATCAGGACTGCGAAACGTTTCATGTGGTCATCCTCAGGGTCTGGTGTGGGTGCCGCCGCTCGTGAACCCTCGGGCTTGCTGCGCCATGCGCCAGGCATGCCGATCGGAGTCCCGAGTCGACGTATGTCGATTGCCGGCTGCCGCCGCATGGTCAACCTCGCGGCCCTGGACGCTGCTGGGAATCACGCGGTCCCGGTCACGCAGCCATGGGTGCTACTGGTGTAAGTACGCCGCGCAACCTGGGGGTTACGGCCGGAACCTAAGAGTTTGCGATGAGTCGTTTCGGCGGGTGCTCGTCCACCGAGGCTCAGCTCCCTCTACGCGGGCTTTCGTCGATCGGATATGTCTTTGGAATGGAATCCCGCCAGCGGCGCTGAACGCCGCAGCGGTCAACCGGGAGGGTCTGGACGAGGGGGCAGCTCTTGACGCCAGATGAACTCCTAGCCAACCTTGGCCTCGTGCTGCCGCCACCGCCGCAGCCCGCGGCGGATTACGTGCAGTGCAGGCGGATCGGCAAGATGCTCTACCTCGCTGGCCACGGTCCGATCGACGGCGGCCAGACCACGACGGGACAGGTGGGAGGGAGCCTGACGCTCGAACAGGGCGTGGCGGCCGCCCAGCTGACCGGGCTGTCGCTGCTGTCGACGATTCGCGCGGCCGTCGGACTCGACGCGATCGACAAGATCGTCAGCGTCCTCGGCTTCGTCTACGCGGTACCCGGATTCATACAGCAGCCAACAGTGATCGACGGCTGCTCCACCCTGTTCGTCGAGGTCTTCGGAAAGGAGCGGGGCACGCACACGCGTTCGGCGATCGGTGTCGCCTCGCTGCCGTTCGGCATCCCGGTCGAGATCGAATGTGTCGCGCGGCTCAGGGAGAAGTCATGACCGCCATCCAGTCAGCACCGGCCCAAGCAGGCGCGACCACGTCGCGCACGGTGCAACTGGTCCGACACCTTCCGTTCACTTCGGCTGATTGCGGGCACCACCACCATGGCCAGTTCGGCCGAACCCCGCCAGCGTCATTGCTCCGAGCCAGGACCGAGGGTGGTCCCTCATACGCACGGTATTTCTCGTCCAGCGCGACCGAACGACACGCCGAAGGCGCAGCGAGACGTCTACCGGCTGTGCCTCCGGCCGCGGTGGTCCAGGAGCCGCGCGCGGACAACGCCGCGATAAAAATGGCTGCTTCACGGCAAGCCGGGTACATTCACATCGAGATGGAGAGCCTCTGGCCAGATCCCGCAGCTCTGAAAGCGGCTATCACGTTGCGCGTGCACGTGAGAGCCCCGGAGCGCCACAAAGAGGCGGTTGCCTGATGGCTGGCGATCGAGAATCCCCCACGCCGGCTGAGCAGGTCGCGCGGCTCTACGAGCAGGCCGAGTCAGACGCGGCGAAGGCCGGTGAGCGGCTCGTCGGTTCTCACGGGTTTGCCTCGCTGCTCGGTCAGTTCGCCGAGAACGCTGCCGCAGTGACCAAGCTGGGCAACGACGCCCTGGATCTGGTCCTTCGCAACCTGCGCGTCGCAGGCCGGCGCGATGTCGTGCGCCTGGCCCGTCAGCTGGGCCGCACCGAGGACAAGCTGGAGCGCGTCCTGCAGGAGCTCGAGGAGCTTCGCGACCAGCTGAGCGACCGCGACGAGCAGGCGCCCGGCCACAGATCCGCTCGCGCCTCTGGCCAAGCGAGATCCGGTGACGGCACGGGCAATGGTGCCCCGGCCGGTCCGTCCTCCGCCAAGCACAGCGGTCAGTCCGGCAGCGCCGGCAGCGGCCGCGGTGAGAGCGGACAGGACCCGGGGTGATCGGCGCGCTGGACACGTTGACCCGGCTTCCGCGCGCCGGCGTGGAGTTCTCCAATGTGATCCTGACCACGCCGGATGCGGCGATCGGCCGCACGCCCCGCGACGTCATCTGGACCCACCGCCAGACGACGCTGTGGCGCTATCGCTCCGCAGCCCGGTCGCATGCGCTGCCGGTCCTGCTGGTGTTTGCGCTGATCAACCGCCCCGAGATCTTCGACCTGCGCCCGGGCAACTCGTTCGTCGAGTTCCTCCTCGACGAGGGCTACGACGTGTTCCTCGTCGACTGGGGTGAGCCGGACGAGGAGGACGCCGACATGGGGCTTGCGGAGTACGTGTGCGACGAGCTGCACTGGGCGGTGCGAGAGACGCTGCGCTGCGCCGGCGAGGACGAGCTGACGCTGCTGGGGTGGTGCATCGGCGGCACGCTCAGCGCGATGTACTGCGCCCTGAACCCCACTGACCCGGTGCGCAATGCGGTCCTGCTCACGACCCCGATCGATCCGAGCGAGTCCCTGTACGCCCGATGGGTCGGCGGCGACGAGTTCGACGTCGACCTGATCGCCGACAGCTATTCGGCGATTCCCGGGGCCGGGATCGACTGGGCCAACAAGCTGATGAAGCCGGTGACCAACTACGTCAGCACCTATCGGCGCCTGTTTCAGGGGATCCTTGAGGGGCGCGATCCGCGTGAGAGCTATCAGGCGATGGCCAAGTGGGTGGCCGACAACCCGCCCTTCCCGGCGCGCGCCTACCGCGAGTGGATCACCTGGATGTACAAGGAGAACCGGCTGGTATCCGGGCGCTTGGCGCTGCGCGACCGCCGGGTCGATCTATCGGAGATCGAACAGAACCTGCTGGTCGTCACCGCGGGGGCCGATCACATCGCGCCGCCCGGGGGCACTGTCCCCCTGCTCGACCTCGTCGCCAGCGAAGACGTCACGCACCTGGATCGCCCGGGCGGCCACATCGGTCTGATGGCGGGATCGAGGGCCAAGCGCGAAATCTGGCCTGAGCTCGCCGACTGGCTCGGTGAGCGCTCGGGTCGTTGAGCAAAAGGAGAGAGATCACATGGCCACCACAACCACCGCCACCGGCGAGGCTACGGTCCATCGCCCTCGTCTGCACGGACGCGTCGCGTTCGTCACGGGCGGCACCCGCGGCATCGGTGCCGCCATCGGTCGCAGCTTGGCCGAGCAGGGCGCCCAGGTTGCGGCCGGCTACAGCCGCGACCAGGAGGCCGCCCAGTCCTTCGTCGAAAAGCTCGGCAAGGACGGGCTGAACGCTTCGATCCACCAGGGGAACGTCGGCTCCGCCGACGACTGCCGCCGAACCGTCAACGAGGTGATCGCCCAGCACGGCCGCCTCGACATTCTCGTCAACAACGCGGGGATCACGATCGACAAGACCGTGCTCAAGATGAGCGACGAGGACTGGTACAAGGTGCTGGCCGTCAATCTCTCCGGGGCGTTCTTCATGAGCCAGGCGGTCCTGCCGCATATGATCGAGCGCGGCTCCGGACGGATCATCAACATCTCCTCGATCATCGGTGAGATGGGGAACATCGGCCAAGCCAACTACGCCGCGTCGAAGTCCGGCCTGTTCGGGCTGACCAAAACGATGGCGCGCGAGGCCGCCTTCCAGCTCAACAAGGCCGGCAAGCTCGACGACGACGGGATCGGCATCACCGTGAACACGGTCGCGCCCGGATACATCGCCACCGAGATGGTCGAAGCGGTTCCGGAGAAGGCGCTGGACCGGATCAAATCCCAGATCCCGCTTGGCCGGCTGGGCCGGCCGGATGAAGTGGCGCGCGTCGTGCACTTCCTGGCGGCCGACCAGTCCTCCTACATCACCGGCACCATCTTTGCGGTCAACGGCGGTATGGACATGTAACCGGCGCTTGGCGTAGGGTGTGGTTACCGCGAGCGCTCCAGGACCGCCGCCAGCAGCCGCGGCCAATGGTTCTCCAGCGCGTCATGGCCCATGAACAGGCCGAGATGGCCCCCGGGGCTGATGTCGCGCAGAATGTCGGGCTCGCCGGTGGCGACGTGGTCAGCCAATGCGAACACCTGGTCAGGCGGGGTGATGTGGTCGGTCGCCCCCGCCAGCAGGTTCAGCGGACAGTCGATGCGATGCAGATCGACGCGCTCGCCAGCGATCTCGAGGGCGCCGGCGATCAGCTCGTTGTCCCGGAACAAGTGCTCGACGATCCACAGGTAGAAGCCGCCCGGGATGGCCTGGGTGTGCTTGAACCAGTCCTCGAACTCCCGGTAGCGTTCGACATGCTTGGCATCGTCAAGGTTGGCCAGCAGTTGGAGCTGGCGGCCGATCTCGTTGTCCGGTTGGATAAGGATGAAGCCCGCGAGCATGTGCTCGCCGCTGAGCATCCCGCCGCCGGTGCTGACGAGCCTCCGGTAGAAGTCGAGGTTGCCGTTGGGCGCGAACGCCTGGAGCGCCGCGTGGATGACTGGCTCGCCACAGTGGAAGTCGATCGGTGCGCCGCCGATCGTCAGCGTGTTGACACGCTCGGGATGCAACGCGGCGTAGATGGTGGCCAGCCAACCGCCCTGGCAGTCACCGATCAGGTTGGCTCGACCCCCCATGTGCTCAAGCGCGCGGTCGATGACGGACAGGTAGTCATCGATGGTGGCGTCCTTCGTCGTCTCGGTGGCACCTTTCCAGTCCAACGTGAACGCCCGCGTCAGGCCTGTGTCCAGGATCGCGCGCATCTGGCTCTGCTCCGGGGAGAAGTCGACGATGCACGAGTCGTGACCCGCCTGAGGCGGGAGCACCAGCGTCGGAACAACCTTGCTGCGCGGACCCGTGGTCGAGAAATCGCGCAGCCGGGCGACCGGACTGTCGAACACGATCCGATGCGGCGAGCTCCAGCTCGGCGGCCGACGGCGGGCCATCTCCCCCCACCAGCTCACGTAGTCGAGCATGAGGTCCGCCGGCGTCGCGCGGCGGCGAATCGCACTGGTCCACCATGCACACCCCCCTTCCACGGCCGCCGTCCAAGCGGTCAGGGAGTCGGTGAGCGCAATTTCCTCAAAAGTGGGGGAACATCCGGCGGACATGCGATTCCTTTCCTTGCAATGCACTCCCATTTGGGGGGTCGCGCACCCTATCAACTCGGGCGGCGGTTGCCTGCAGGTAGCTGTACGGGCGCTAACTGGTCAGCCCTCTGATCCACCAACGTCCAGGAGCACGAGATACATCCGCTCGCGCGTGCTCAGCACCGCCCGCGAACCACACGGCCGCGTCGCCGATTCTGTGCCGATCACTAGATTTCCGGGTCAGACCAAACGTCGCAGCCGACCGGAGGGAGGGACGTGTTCGAGACCAATCAAGCGGCGTTGCGAGCCGCCGTCGCCGCTTTCAACGACCCGCAGGACCGAGAGGGCTATCTCAGGCTCTACTCCGATGATGTCGTCCTGCACGGGTACCCACGCGGACTCGCCGGGCTCGACGGAGCGAGAAGCTTCTACGCCCAGCTCTGGGAGGCGTTTCCAGACGCGCGCCTCGCCGTCGAGGAGATGATCGGCTCAGACGAACAGATCGCCGTCCGCTATCGCCTGTCCGGCATGCAGGCGAGCGACTTCTACGGCACCCCGCGCACCGGCGACGCGACGAACCTCGAGGGCATCGCGTGGCTGCGCTTCCGCGATGGTCAGGCGGTCGAGGTGTGGCAGGCCTCAGGGACCCTCGACATGCTCACCAGACTGACCGCCAGAGCAGCCCAGGCGCGAACGCGAATTTCGGCGAGCGCTGAGGCAGCGGCGCTCCGCTGGGAGGAGCGCCATCCGGAGGAGTGATCATCGAGATCGCCCGGTCGACGTCGATGACCGCCAGCCCTCCGAGCGGTTCGCGACCGCGAGCACCTCAGCAAACGGGGGCGCTCACAGCTCGTACCATTTCTTCGACGGCGCGGCGACCGCCGGCGGTGCGAGCATCGGCACGGTGGCCTCTCCCTTCATCCAGTAGTCTGCAGCACCGCTGGATTGCAGCTCCACGAGCGCCGTATGGACGCAATTCGTCTCGCGGGCGTCGTCGTCGGGAACTTCCTATAGAGGCCTGAGTACACGAGGCCACTCGTAGCGGTCCTGGAACCAACCGTGCAGCGTGCCGGCCGCCCAATCGATCTCGACGTCGAGCCGATCGATCGCACCGAAGGTGTAGTCGCTCTGCTCGATCTTCACGGCGGTCCTCGTCGATCACCGCACGCATCCTCGCCTCGCCGGGGCACGGCGTCGCTCTGCGAGGTGACCAGGTCTTCGTAGCGCTGATTGAGCAGCAGACTGGAAGCTAGGCGAGTGCACGGCGTGCGAGCTCCGCGCTCGCAGCCGAGACGAAGCCCTGCGCCACCGAGTTTCCAACATCGCCGATCGGAAGGAAGCGGGGAACGTCGAGACTCGCGTCGAGTTCGAGCTCGATGCGCGTGCTCTCCCCGTCGTGCAGGCGCCAGGTGACGTCGAACTTCGCGGTTCCGTCGACCTTGGCGAGCTTGACGGTATCTGGCGGCTCGACCGCGACCGCCATCAGCAGGTCGAAGTCCTTGGTCAGCGGCCCAGCCGAGACGTGCAGCTTGGTCTGAGCCCTGCTGGGCACGCCACGCGCGTCGCGCTCGAGCACCTCGACCGCGCGGACGACCTCCGGATACCAGACGGGGTATTCGTCAACCGCCTCGACCAGAGCAAGGCACTGCGCCAACGGCGCGGGCACACGCGCCTCCGCGACTCCTCGGAGCTCTTTCATATCTGCAATCTACGCGTTCAGCTCCCCTGCCAATAGTTAGTCAATCGCCTAAGTAATGTGCTACGGTCCGTCGCAGTGCCAGTCGCCGGGCCCCAGCAACTCGATCAGGCGTTCCACGCTCTGGCCGACGGCAACCGCCGGGCGATCATTGCGCGGCTCACCCGTGGCGCCGCCTCGGTGAGCGAACTCGCAGCGCCGCTGGACGTGTCGATGCCAACCGTGATGCAGCATCTCGACGTGCTCCAGCGCAGCGGGCTCGTGCGTTCCAAGAAGATCGGCCGGGTCCGCACCTGCCGGCTCGAACCCGGCCCGATGCGCGAGCTCGAGCACTGGATCGCCGAGCACCGCGCAAGCTGGGAACGTCGCCTCGAGCTCCTGGGCGACGTCCTCGACGACGCCTTCCCCGACCACGAAGGGACATCGCAGCAATGAGCATCCGTCACCATGACTTCACCATCGATCGGCGTTTCCGCCAGCGTCCGGAGCAGACGTTCCAGGCGTTCGCCGACCCCGACCTGCGGCAGCGCTGGTTCGGGGTGCCCGACAGCTGGACGGACACCGAGTGGTCGTTGGACTTTCGCGTCGGCGGCGGCGAGCTGAACGCGGGGCGCGACCACGGCGGCGCGCACCACCGCTTTTGCAGCCGCTTCCACGACATCGTTGACGACGAGCGGATCGTCCTTGCCTACGACATGCGCCTCGACGGCGCCCTGACCTCGGTGTCGCTGACAACCGTCGAGCTGCACGGTGACACCGGCGGCGGCACGCACCTGATCTTCACCGAGCACGGCGCGTTCCTCGACGGCCTCGAGGACCCGGCCGAGCGTGAACACGGCACGGGCCTGCTGCTCGACCGGCTCGAGGCCGTCCTCGCCGACGCGGTGCCGGCGTGAGCCTCGTCCTCTACCAGCACCCGTTCGCGCTCTACTGCTGGAAGGCCCTCATCGCCCTCTATGAGCGCGATGTGCCGTTCACGGCCAATCTCGTCGAGGCCGACCGCTCCGCGCTCGCGACTCTGTGGCCGCCGGCCTCGATCCCCGTCCTCGTCGACGACGGCGTCGTGGTCTCCGAGTCATCGATCATCGTCGAGTACCTCGACCGCCACGGCGACGCGCGGCCGCTGATCCCCACCGACCCCAACGAGGCGCTCCAGGCGCGACTGTGGGATCGCGTGGCCGACGGCTACGTCACCACGCCGGTGCAAAAGATCGTCGGCGACGCACTGCGACCCCGCGATGCCCAGGACCCGCGCGGCGTCTCCGAGGCCCACTCCATCCTCGACCTCGCCTACGCCACGCTGGACCGCCAGCTCACGGGACGTGGCCACGACGGCTGGCTGGCCGGCGACGACTTCACGCTGGCCGACTGCGCCGCGGCGCCCGCCCTCCACTACGCCGACGTCCTCCGCGCGCTGGACCGCGACGCGCACCCCGCGCTGGCCGCCTACGTTGACCGGGTCCTGACGAGATCGTCGGTCGCTCGCGTAGTCGAGGAAGCCCGCCCGTACCGCGAGCTGTTCCCGCTGCCTTGGCCCGAACACGTGACCTGAGCTCACCGCGACGAAAGACGACCCAAACTGGGCCATCAAGCCCTCGGGGGACTCTCGTCGGCCCGACCACGCCCAAGAGGCGCGATGACAGAAGCGAGCTCGTAAAGTTCCTCGACCCAGGCCGTCAGATGCCCAAGCTGGGCAATCGCGGTCGCCACTGACACAAGCGTCCTGGTCGGCGAGCTCCTACGCCGCCGAGATCGCGAGTTCCTCCGACATCCACAGCTCAGCGTGTTCATCGTGCAGGAGCAGTGGGAGGGGGCGCAGTACGAGCTTGGGCGCCGACCGTCTGTGCTCGTGGCTCGGGCGTTGAGATGCTGACCCGCCGAACTGAAGAAAGGTTGAGGCCGAGCCAGCCCTTCAGTCCGCCCGCGAGTCCAGAGCCGCCCGCAAGGCGCCGAAGAACTCCGCCGCCATCCGTGACCGACGCATCGCGCCTCGGCGAGCAACCGCGACTTCGCGCACGTAGAATGTGCGGGGCACGGTGCCGTAGACGAACTCCCCGCCGTCGGCGAGCACCACCGGGCCCTCGGTTCCTACGCTGGTGGGCCAGGCGGCGCACCGCTTGGTGTGCCACAACCAGCCGAGCTGAACCGGTTCGGCGACGTCGGCGCCGGTCTAGCCGGTGACGACTGGCAACACCCGCTTCACGACACGCGAGAAGGTGTCAGTGACACGGACAGTTGTCCTGCGATTGGCGCCTATGGTCACCCGGTGGCGTTTGCCTCTCGCGACGACGGCCACCTTGCCAGTGCGGCCGACTGCCACCTCGGTGACGCTGCAGTGGGCTCCATCCGGGATACCGCCAAACCACTGCGAGACAACGCTGTTGCGGGTCCGGGCGGAGACGCGGAACACGAAGTCGTAGAGGGGGCCGCCACAGGCCACGAGGATGGCGATGCGACCGTGCTGGCGGGCAGCGCGTCCAGCGATCCTCTTGGTTACCTTCAGGAAGCCGGGCGTCCCCTGGTAGACGTCCATCAGGCTCGCTGCTACCACCTTTCCGGCCGGGACAGTCACCTTCTGGCCATTGCCCGTCACGGTCGCCATGACCGTCGCGGAAGCACCGTCCCTGGTCTCGGTGACGGTGCACACGGAGCCGGCGGGGATGCCGTCAAAGTTGTGCGACACGGTGCCCGCGCGCCTCCCGGCGGGGATCACGAAGTCCGGCGACACGGCGGTGCCGTCGCAGACCACATGGATCGTGATCGCCCCCTGGTGGCCGGCGAGCGCGCCGGAAATGGTCTTGGTGACGAGCAGCGAACCGGGGGCGGCACCGTAGCTGTCGGTGATGGACGCGACCGCAGCCCCGCCGGCAGGCATGGTGACGGTCTGCGGGCTGCCCTTGACGGTTACCGTCACGGGGCTGGTCTGCCCGGTCGCGGTCTCGTTGACGACACAGCTGGCCCCCGCTGGGACACCCGAATAGGTCATAGACTGCACGCCGGTCGCATGTGCCCCGATGGTGAAGTCAGGAGTATTGGCGGCGGGAGTGCAGACGGTGTGGATGACCACCCCGCCCTGTTGGCCGGCAAGGGGACCGACGATCGTCTTCGACACCTCCAGCTGGCCGGGCACGAGCCCGTAGGTGTCGCTGATGTCTGCTTCGGCGATGTCACCGGCCGGGACAGTCACTTTCTGCCCGTTCCCCTCCACGACGACCGACACCACGCTGGTGTGTCCGTCAGCGGTCTCTGTGACCGTGCAGGTGGCCGAAGCAGGGATCTGGTCGTATTGCTTGGTGTAGACGCCCGCGAGAGTCCCGGCGCGGATGACAAAGTCCGGGGTCAAGGCATTGCCATTGCACACCGTATGAATCGTGATGGCCCCCTCCTGACCCGCGGCCGGCCCGGCGATCGTCTTCCTCACGAGGAGCGAGCCGGGGACGAAGTCATAGGTGTCCGTTATGTTGACTGTCGCGCTCTCGCCCGATTGGATTGTCACCCTTTGCCCGTCCCCCTGCACGACAACGTGTACAGCTTTGGTGCTGCCGTTCGCGGTCTCGGTTACGGTGCACATGGCTCCGGCCGGGATGTCTCTATAGGTGGTTGGCGTGTCGCCCTCGGGTGAACCCGCGGAGATGCTGACGTCGGGGAGAAGGGGGGCGCCGTTGCAAGACGTCTGGATGGCGACGGGCCCCTGCGATCCGGCAGCGGGACCGGCGATCGTCTTCTTCACGACCAGCGAGCCGGGGGCCCGGAACTTAGCGGTGGCCTTGACGGTGGTCGTCAGCGTCGCATCCTTGGCCAGGATGAGCTTCTGAGCAAACGGGTACTGCACGTCTTTTCCGTCGTACAGGTAGACGTTGCCGCTGGGGACGGTCGCCGTCGCGGTCGCTGTGAGCACGGCGTCGGGGGTAGTACCGTCCGAGGTCACCCAAATCTTCTTCGGGGACGTCACCGAGGCTCCGTCCTGGATCTGCATCGTGGCTTTGTCGTCCGAGAACATCTTCCCGCCCGTGATGTTGACGATCGCGTCCGGGGCGTTCCGGAAGCGACGGCGGCGGCGGACGGGAGCGTTTGTATTGACCGTGAACGGTCCGATCACGCTTCCGGGAGAGCCGCTGAGCTCAGCCGGGTTGATGGTGAGCGTGGGCTGTGGCGGCTTGGCCGGCGGCAGCGGCTCGCCCTGGACCGCGGCGACGATGGTCGCCACGGCGTTGTGCAGCTTCATATCGGAGGTGCTAAGCACGAAGCCGTCGCTGAAGTACCAGATGGCCGCCTGCGTGGCGGCCGCGTACTGGTCCGTGGTCAGCCCGGCGGGTGGAGTGGGTTGGTTGGGGTAGTACTGGGCGAGAATCAGCGACACATAGCCCACATTGGGGACGTTGGCGGCGTCCCAAGTGCCCAGGTAGTATCCCATGTTGGGGTACACGAAGGTCCTGATGTCGATGCAGTAGAGGCCGACTACCGCGCTCCCGTCGGTCGGCGCGCCATGGATGATGCCGGCGTACTCGGTCGTGCTGGTGTAGTCGCTGACCGGGTCGGTCGTAGGATAGGGAGCGCTGGGGTCCTGGGTGGTGGGGGTGTCGGGGAGGAACCCGCTGACGTCCTGGCCGGGACCACGGTTGCCATTCCATGTGAGGTCGGTGTTGGTCCGTACCTGCGGCGGTGCCGCGCGTGGCGTCAGCTGGGTCACTGCGCCGGCGGAACCAGCCTGCAGCAGGAGCGCCCCCACCGCGAGCACTAGGAAAACTGGCACGCGCCAAGGGCGACGAAACCAAAGGCCCTTGAATCCAAGGCTCCCCATGTTGCTTGCAAACCTACACCTGGGGCGAGAGGGTGTCCAGGCGCGAATGCACGGTTTCACATGACGGTGGTGGAACACGAATCGCTCCAGCGCGCGTACACGCCGTCACCGTGTTCGCCGGATCCCAGCGCGAGGCTCGGGGCATCTACCGCGCCCGCCCTGGCCGGGCAGACGCGACCTGGACGCGCGCGGCCGGGTCGGACGTCACCGTGGGCAGGGAGCGGTGTGATCAGCCGCCGGCGCACCGACGTCGTCGGGATCCTGATCTACGCCCGCGCTCGACGCTGGGATCAACCTCATCCACACCGCCGACGTCTACTCGGCCGACGAGTCGGAGGAGATCGTCGGCAAGGCGCAGGCCGCCGGCGAGCGCGATGACGTCGTGCTCGCAACGCCGGCTGAACGCCGACTTGTGACCGGGAGGGCGCGCCGCAGCCGGCGCGTCACCTCGTCGAGCGCCGCGATCCGGCGGGTCTGGTTCTTCTCCCACTGGCCGGACCACAACGCGACCTGCGCTCGACGTCGCGCCGCCCCCGGTCCTCGTCGACGAGGTTCTCGCCGCCGCGGTGCGCTCGGCCGGGGTGGGCAGCGGCGTGGGCACGGCCTCGTCACGCAGACGAACCCCATCGCGTTCGAGACTCGCGGCGCCTCCGCGGCCATCACGATCGACCGGCCGGAGGCGCGCAATGCCGTCAACCCGGAGGTAGCGCAGGGCCTGGAGGCCGCGATCGACCGCCTGGAGGAGGACGCCGCGCTGCAGGTCGGGGTCCTGACGAGCACCTCGCCCGTGTCCCGCGCGGGCGCCGACCTCAAGGCCATCGGCTAGAGCCGGGCGCACGAGCTCTCGACCGAGCGTGGTGGCTTCGCGGGGCTGGTCCGCCGCGAGCGCCCCAAGCCGCTGATCGCGGTCGACGGTCCGGCCCTCGCCGGTGGGATGCAGCTGACGCTGGCGCGCGCCGAGGGCCGTTCACGGCAGGCCGGTAGGCGGGGGCGGTTGCGCCGGTTCGCTCTCGGCGTGGGTCGGTAAGCGAGCGTCAACCAGGTCGCTGATGATCTGGAAGTCGCCGATGTTCTGGGTCAGCAGCGGAGCCTCGTGGACGTTCGCCGTCGCGGCGATCGCCAGGTCTGTCGTCCGCTTCCGAGGCTGGCCGCCGCGGGTGCTCACCGCGGCGGCGAGCCGCCCCACTCGCGCGCGATCTCGACCGTGATTGGGAGCGGATCGACGGCCGACTCGATCGCGCCGAGTCGCTGCGTCCGCAGCGCACGCTCATCACCAACGCTGGCACCCAGCACCCCGAAGTGCAGCTCCGCAATCGAGGCCGCGCTCGCGGCCGCCTCGACGCCTTCGGGCGCGGTGTCGCCGATCAGCACCGATGTGTCGAGCAGCGCCCGCACCGATCAGGGGAACGGATCGGTGAGTGCGGCCGGGAACCGCTTGAGATCGCCGGCGAGAGTACGCGGTGCCGGCGTGTGCCAGATCGCGCGCAGCGTGGAACCGCCGACCCACTGACGTCGGCCGGTCGGCCCGAGACGAGCGACTTCGCGTCCGGCGACCGTGATCGTGATCTCCTCACCGGCCTCGGCACGACGCAGCACCTCGCCTACATTGTTCCGGAGTTCCTTTTGGGGAATCGTTGCCATGTGGAGCCACGGTGGCAGAACTGCTACCAACCGCGTGCGTGTGGGGATCTATGGTCTGTGAACGGCCCCGAGCACGCCGTGGTCAGTTGTCAATGCAGCTCTTGAAGCGCATTGCTCGACTCGGTTCTTGCCTTCCTCAACGGACGCTGATCCCGATCCGGCATCGGCGACGCTCACATCGCCCCGGAGTCGGTCGCGCCACCGGCGAGACGGAGGTCAGCGACGATTCTCCGTGTGCCCCGGTTCGCATCGCTGTGGTCCGGGTCGTGTTTGCGAGACGCCACCATTCAAGATCGATGAGTTTGGGGCAGGATCGCGGTCTCAGCTTCTGCGGCGAGGGCCCAGCCGCGACAAACGACCAGGAGGAAAGCGACATGGCCAGGCTGATCTATTCGGCGATCGCATCGCTCGACGGGTACGTCGAGGACGAGCAGGGCAAATTCGACTGGGCGGAGCCGGATGAGGAGGTGCACGGGTTCGTCAACGACCTCGTGCGGCCAGTCGGCACCCAACTGTACGGGCGGCGCATGTACGAGACGATGGTCTACTGGGAGACCGGCGGCGATTCGGCGGCGGTGACCCGGGACTTCGCGGAGATCTGGCGGGCGGCCGAGAAGGTTGTCTACTCCCGGACGCTTCAGACGGTGTCCAGCGAGAGAACCCGAATCGAGCGCGCGTTCGACGCCGCGGCGATCAGACGGCTGAAGGAGAGCTCGCGATCCGACATCACGATCGGCGGGGCCGAACTCGGCGGCGAAGCGATCGCTGCGGGCCTCGTCGACGAGTGCCACTTGTTGCTCCACCCGATCCTCGTCGGCGGCGGCAAGCGCGCATTACCAGACCAGGTGCACGCCCGGCTTCAGCTCCTCGATGAGCACCGATTCAGGAACGGCGTCGTCCACCTCCACTACCACGTCACTGTCTGACCCACACACCAGGAAGTCGTTTCGGGATCAGCCGCACCGATCTGCACCTGATCGACAGGCTGCGCAGCGGCGGGGCACAGACCCCTTCCGAGCTCGCAAGAGCGGTCGGGCAGACCAACGGCGGCCTGTCGATCGCGCTCGAGCGGCTTGAGCGGATCGGCTACATCCACCGCTCCCGAGCATCCCCATGACCGCCGGCGCGCCCTAGTGCAGGCGACCGAGGCGATCGTCCCCCTCGAGGACGAGGTATTCGGACCGCTCATCGAGCAGATGAAGTCGCTCCTTGGTGCCTATGGCGATCAGGATCTCATCACGATCCGCGACTTCCTCGATCAGGCCGCCTCCGTGATCAGCAAATCCGGACCCGGCGCCTCGCCAAGCTCCGCTCATCCTTCTGACGGGCGATCACCTACAGCGTGAGCTTGCGCAAATGCAGCCCGACCGCGTGGTCGGCATGCGCCATACCCTCAGTCGCACTTTCGACCATGGCCTCGCGGCCTGTACAGTCACCGCGGTTGCGCACCCAGTCGAGAAGGTGGAAGATGTCTCTGACGTCGCGCTTGCTCCCTTACGAGCACGAGGGCGTGGAGCTGCGCGGCGAACTGGTCACAGACGGTGCCGCAGATACGGCGGTGCCGGGCATCCTGCTCGTGCACGGTGGCGCTGGACTGGACGATCACGCCCGCTCACAGGCGCGGCGCTACGCGGCGCTCGGATATGTGGTCCTCGCGTGCGACATGTACGGCCCAGGGGTCGCCGGGCATCGGGACCGGATCGTTGCCGCGGTCAGTGCGCTGCGCGACGACCCGATCTTTTTGGCTGCACGTGGCGCAGCGGGGCTTTCCGCGCTGACCTCATGCCCGGAAGTGAAGGGCCCGATCGCCGCTGTGGGCTTCTGCTTTGGTGGGTTGGCGGTGTTGACACTGGCTCGATTCGGTGCCGACCTGGCGGCGACGATCAGCATGCACGGCAGCCTGGAGACGTCCCGGCCGGCACAGCCCGACGCGATCCGTGGCCGGATGCTCGTTTGCCATGGCGCCCTTGACCCTCACGTCCCCATGACCCAGGTGACCGCCTTCTGTGAGGAGATGACCGCAGCTGGTGCAGACTGGCAGCTCGCGATCTACGGCGGCGCGATGCATGGCTTCACCCACACTCACGCCGTACCCGGTGCGATGCCGGGCGTCGAGTACCACGAACCCACCGACCGTCGCTCGTTTGCCGTCGCCCAGACGCTTCTTGCCGAGACCCTCGGCCCACACGAGACAACCACTGACACCGCTATCAGTCGCCCCGGCGGCGAATCACGTAGCGGATGAGCTCGACTCCGGAGCGCGCCGGCCGCGCACGGCGCGCCCTCGCGAGCTCCGGTAGACAAACGCCTGACGGTCGTATCCGTCGCGGAGCAGCCATCTCGTCGGCGCGGCCCGGGACGCCGCTCCTCTTGCTCGAACTCAGCAGTCCGGCCGCGCTGCTGGATCTCGATCTCTTGGGAAGCGAGCGCGCCCGGCTCGGCGTCGAGGGGTCGCCTCTGGGGTGGCGCAAGTGACGGCGACCGGAGTTCAGCAGGCGAGCCCACAAGCGCAGCGCTCGGTCGAGGACTACCGCCAGGCCTCGCGCGAAGCCGACGGCGTACGCGGCGATGGACGACGGCCGCTTCCTGCCTGTGGCCGTCTCGGTGGCCGAAGCCGAGCGGCTCCTGGCCGAGGCACGGGAGCGCGGCGACGAGATGGTGACCTTCCCGGCCGTACACGGCGGGGGCAACGTGCAGCTGGTGCGGACGATCACCCAGCTCGTGTCCCCCGAAGCGGTGTCACATCTGCATCATCCGGAGCTTGGCCGTTAGGGGCGAAGCTGCGGGACCGCCATCGGGCGAGTCGGTGCAGCTGCTTCTGCGGTCAGGGGTGAGCGTGGCCGCCGAGCAGCCCCTCGACGACTAGGAAGCCGGCAATCCCGAAGACCACCGACTAGGCGCCAGCGCTGCTGGTGGTCCGTGAAAGCGGTCACGCCGCGGGCGTGACCGCTCCAGGCGTGCGCAGTCGTCGGCGCTGGTCACGGCCTTGGCCGCCTGCATTTGTTTTCGCACGGGCATCTTCGTCGGACCCGTCACAGTCTCGGAATGCGCGGGAAGCGAGCACATCACAGCTCAAGTGCTAGCCGAGACTCTGCAAACGTCCGCCGGTCGCTGAGGCGCCCGTGCCGCGCAAACGGGACTGTGTCCCAT
>CAWDFE010000009.1:0-60442 GCA_963801435.1 uncultured Actinomycetota bacterium | reverse complement strand
GCCCGTACTACCACGAGGCGGTCGAGCTCGTCGGGCGACGCTGGACGGGCGCGATCCTGCGGGTGCTGATGGAAGGCCCAATGCGTTTCTCCGAGGTCTCGCAAACGATCCCGGAGCTGTCGGACCGGCTGCTGTCGGAGCGCATGAAGGAGCTCGAGTCACGCGGCCTGGTCACGCGAACCGTGATTCCCGGCCCGCCGTTGCGGGTTCGCTATGAGCTGTCGGAGATGGGTCGCGAGCTCGAGCCGGCGCTGACCGAGATCGAGTCCTGGGCCCAGCGCTGGCTCTCGGCCTGAGCCGCACTCGGCGATCCGCTGGCACGACAGCGTCTCTGTCCATCGGGAGAAGGCGCCCGTCGGCGGGGCCAGATAACGTGCTCTGCCGATGACCGAACACGCGCTTACCGCCGACGATGTCCTCGCGATCGTCGCGGAGCAGAAGATCCGGTTCATCCGCCTCTGGTTCACCGACATCCTCGGCCAGCTGAAGGCGTTCTCGATCAACGTCACCGAGCTACCGGACGCGTTCGAGGGCGGCATGGGATTCGACGGTTCTTCGATCACCGGCTTCAACGCGATCGAGGAGTCCGACATGATCGCGCAGCCGGATCCGACGACGTTCGTGCAGCTGCCGTGGCGTCCTGACGAGGCCGGCACCGGGCGGATGTTCTGCGACATCCTCACGCCCGAGCGGACGCCGTATGAGGGCGACCCCCGACACGTGCTGCGCCGTGCGGTCGAGCGGGCCGAGCGGATGGGCTTCGACCATTTCTACGTGGGCCCCGAGCTTGAGTACTTCTACTTTCGTGACTCGAAGTCGACCGAGGTGCTCGACAACGGCGGCTACTTCGACCTGACGACGCTCGACGCCGGCTCTGATCTGCGCCGGGAGACGGTGCTGGCGCTGGAGCAGCTCGGGATCCACACCGAGTACACCCACCACGAGGTCGGCCCCAGCCAGCACGAGATCGACATGCGCTACGCCGACGCGCTGAAGATGGCCGACGACTGCATGACGTACCGGATCACGGTCAAGGAGTACGCGATGAAGTACGGCCTGCACGCGACGTTCATGCCGAAGCCGCTGTTCGGCGAGAACGGCTCGGGCATGCACACGCACCAGTCACTGTTCCGCGGTGGCCAGAACGCGTTCTACGACCCTGACGACGAATACTTCCTGTCGGATGTCGGCAAGGCGTTCGTCGCCGGGCAGCTGCGTCACGCGCGGGAGATCTGCTCGATCTTCGCTCAGTGGGTGAACTCCTACAAGCGGCTCGTGCCCGGATATGAGGCGCCCGTGTATGTCGCCTGGTCACGCCGCAACCGCTCCGCGTTGGTGCGCGTGCCGCTATATCACCCCGGTCGCGAGCGCACGACGCGGATGGAGCTGCGCTGTCCGGATCCGGCCTGCAACCCGTACCTGACGTTCGCGGTGCTGCTGCAGGCGGGCTTGGAGGGGATCGAGCACGGCTACGAGCTCCCGGACCCGATGGAGAAGAACCTCTACCACCTGTCACCCGACGAACGCCGGCGGCTGGGGATCGATCAGCTGCCGGAGACGCTCGGCGAGGCGATCGAGCTCACCGCTCAGTCCGAGCTGGCCCTGCGGACGCTCGGCGAGCACATGTTCAACCGCTACATCGAGATCAAGCGCCAGGAGTGGGACGACTATCGCGTCCAGGTCACGCCGTGGGAGCTGGAGCGCTATCTGCCGGTGCTGTGACGGCCGTGGCCGCATCGCGGCCGCGAGCGCGTCGGGGTCGGTCACCGGCGCCTGGCAGACAAAGCCCTCGCAGACGTACGCGGCGGCGCGCGCCGTCGAGCGCCGCGCGGCCCTCCAGCAGCGGCACCTCACCGTCGTCGGCGGCGCCGCCCGCGAGCACGACGTGCGGGCGGTAGGCGCTGCGCACGACCGACACGAGCTCGTCGAAGCCCGGGCCTGACCCGAGCACCGCCACCTCGCGCACGCGCGCGAGATAGAAGTCGAGCGCCCGCAGCGCGTGGCCGAACCCCTGCGGGTGGCGCCCGACGATCGGCGCCAGCACCCGCAGCACGCCGAGCGCCTGCGACTCGTACTCGTGGGAGCCCGACAGAGCGGCGAGGCGCAGCAGTCCGAAGGCGGCCGACGAGCCGCCGGCGGGAATCGGCGCGTCGTCGAGGTCCTTGCGCCGGGGAAAACCGTTGACCTGCCCGGCGCCGGTCGTGAAGAAGCCGCCCTGCTCGGGGTCGCCGAAGCGGTCACGCAGGACCTCGGCCAGGCGGACGGCCTCGCGGTACCAGCGCGGATCGAGCGTCGCCTCGTACAGCGTCAGCATCGCCTCCAGCAGGTACGCGTGGTCCTCCAGGTAGGCGTCGATGTGCGCGCGGCCGTCCTTGTAGGTGCGCAGCAGTCGACCATCGTCGGCGACCATGTCGCCGAGCACGAACTCGGCGCACGCGACCGCGGCGGACACGTAGTCAGGGCGCGATCAGGACAGCGCCGGCCTCGGCGAGCGCCGAGATCATCAGCGCGTTCCACGAGCACAGCCGTTTGTCGTCGAGGCCGGGTCGGACCCGACGCTCGCGCACCTCGTACAACCGCGCCTGGATCTGCGGCGAGCACCTCCGGGTCCGGTTCTGGGCCGCGGCCTTCGAGCACGTTGGCTGCCTTCGAAGTTGCCGTGCTCAGTCGCGCCGAAGAACGCGATCGCGTCCCGCGCCGGACCGTCGCCGAGCGGCGCCAGCGCCTCGTTCAGCTCCGCCAACCGCCACACGTAGTACTTGCCCTCGACGCCCTCGGAGTCAGCGTCAAGCGCCGAGCAGAATCCGCCCTCGGGACCGCGCAGCTCGCGCAGCGCCCAATCCAGTGTCTCGCAGCAGACTCGGCGAAACAGCGGCTCAGACGACACCTGCCAGCCGTGCAGGTAGGCCCGTGCCAACAGCGCGTTGTCGTAGAGCATCTTCTCGAAATGGGGAACCGTCCAGGTGGCGTCGACCGCATAACGGGCAAAGCCGCCGCCGACCTGGTCGTAGATGCCGCCCCGAGCCATCGCGCCCAGCATCGATCCGGACATCTCACGCTCGCCGCGGGCCAGCAGGAACTCAATCAGCGACGCCTGCGGAAACTTCGGCGCGCGTCCAAAGCCGCCGTTGCGGGCGTCAAATGCGCCGCGCAGGCCATCGACCGCCTCGCTCAGCAGCGCATCGGTGATCGGCTCGTCAGAAGCCGGCAACCGGGAGGCGCCGCCGAGCGACCGCAGCACCTGCGAGCTCTGTTGGCGGATGTCGTCGCGGCGCTCGGACCACGCCCCCGCGATCGCGTCGAGGACCGCTCGCCAGCTCGGCAGGCCGTGTCGGGACTCCGGCGGGTAGTAGGTGCCGACGTAGAACGGCTCCTGCTCAGGAGTCAGGAACGCATTCAGCGGCCACCCGCCCTGGCCGGTCATCGCCTGACAGGCCTCCATCAGAACGGCATCGACATCCGGCCGCTCCTCGCGATCGACCTTGATGCAGACGAACTGCTCGTTCATCAGCCGAGCGATCTCCGGGTCTTCGAACGACTCGTGCTCCATCACGTGGCACCAGTGGCAGGCCGAATAACCGATCGACACCAGCAGCGGCCGATCCTCCTCCCGCGCGCGCGTCAGCGCCTCCTCGCCCCACGCGTACCAGTCGACAGGGTTCTCGGAATGCTGCAGCAGGTACGGCGAGGTTTCGAGAGCGAGCCGGTTGGCCATCTCGGCTGGAGGCTACCCACGGGTGGCGTAGCCCAGCCGTCCGCTGGGCAATACGCTGTTGACCGTCAACGCCGACGAGGGGGGAACGCCATGTCAACCAACCGTGAGCCAGTCACCGCGCCAAATGCGCCTGAGGCGATCGGCCCGTACGTCCACGCCGTTCGGGCCGGCGACCTGCTGTTCTGCTCAGGGCAGATCCCGCTTGACCCACGCTCCGGCGAGCTGGTGGGCGGCTCGGTCGCCGATCAGGCGGGCCGCTGCCTGGAGAACCTGGCGGCCGTCTGCCAAGCGGCCGGCGCCAGCCTCGGAGACGCCGTCCGGGTCACGATCTACCTGACCGACATGGGCGAGTTCGCTGCCGTCAACGAGGTCTACGGCTCGTTCTTCGAGTCAAGCCCGCCGGCGCGCGTGGCGATCGGCGTGTCGGCGCTGCCGAAGGGCGCACGGGTGGAGATGGACGCCGTGATCGCGCTCGGCGGCTGAGCGATCAGCAGTGGATCGACCCGACGATCGAGCCGGTCTGGCGGGCGGCCATCCCGACATGTTGCCGGTCAGCAATGCTGCAACGAACCACTACACGTTCCCGCTGTAGAGGTCGAGCGTCGTCGACATGCCGCCGTCGGGCCGCAACGTCTCGCCGGTGATGAATCGAGCGGCGTCGGACGCGAGGAACACGATGACATCGGCGATGTCGTGCGGGGTGGCCCAGCGGCCGAGTGGCGTCTGGCGGTTGACTTGCTCGATGACGCCCGGAATCTGCTTGTTGCGGGCCCACAGGTCGGTATCGACGACGCCGGGTGCCACCGTGTTGACGCGGATCCCGTGCTCGCCGAGTTCCCGGGCCAGGCAGCGTGAGGCTGCGTCGATCGCGCCCTTGGTGGCGCCGTAGCCGGCCCGCATCGGGGTGCCGATCAGGCCTGAGACCGACGAGACGCTGATGATCGAGCCGCCGCCGCGCTCGATCATCGCCGGCACGAGCGCGGCGATCAGCAGCAGCGGCGCCCGAACATTGACGGCGTGCATCCGGTCGATCACAGCGGCGTCGTGGGCGGTGATCGGCAACCGCTGTGCAAACGCGGCGTTGTTGACGAGCACATCGACGCCGCCGCCGAGCCCAGCGGACGCTGCCGCCGCCAGCCGGCCGGGCGCGTCGGGGTCGGCCAGATCGACCTCCAGCACTACCGGATCGTGCGAGAGCTCCGCAGCGACGGCGCGCAGCCGCTCGCCGTCACGCGCGGCCAGGGCGACCCGCGCGCCGGCGTCGTCCAGTGCTGCCGCGGTGGCGGCGCCGATCCCGCGTGAGGCACCGGTCACCAGGGCGGTGCGCCCGCGCAGCGAGCCGGCTACGGTCATGCGGCTGGAGCGAGCGCTCGCTGCGCTCGGGCCTGCTCGGCCGCGCGTACCAGCGCACCGATGATGCGACTGCGCTCGTCGGCCTCGGGGTGCCACTGGACTCCGAGCACGAATCGCCGCTCGGGCAGTTCGACCGCCTCCACGAGCTCGTCCAGCGTCGAGATCCCGGTCGCGACGAGCCCGTCACCGAGCCGGTCGATTCCCTGGTGATGGTGTGACTTGGTGACGTGGACGCGTTCGCCGGCAGCGCGCTCAGCCAGCGATCCGCTGGTCAGCCGGACGTCGTGGTCGTTGTTGTCGAAGCTGCCGGCGGTGCGGCGGTGCTCGCCGTGGCCGACGTGCTCAGGCAGGTGCTGCAGCAGCGTGCCGCCGAACGCCACGTTGAGTACCTGGATGCCGCGGCAGATCCCCAGCACCGGGAGGTCTCGCTGGACCGCGCGGCGAGTCAGAGCCAGCTCGAATGCGTCGCGCTCCGGCATCACCTGTGACGTCTCCGCGTGGCGTTCCGCGCCGTAGGCCGCAGGATCGATGTCGCCGCCACCGGATAGGACGATGCCATCGACGCGGTCCAGGAGCTCGTCGGGGTGGTCGACGAGATAACCGTCGGGAGTCAGGACCAGCGCGACTCCGCCGGCGCGCTGCACCCCGGTCGCGTAACCCGCGGGCAACACCACCGCGGGCTGGTTCCAGACGCCGAAGCTGGCCTCCGTGATCTGGGTGAGGATTGCGATGACCGGGCGCGCGTCGGGCATTTCAGATCAATCTAGCCGCGACCGCAGCAGCGCCCGCTGGACCTTGCCGCTGGCGGTCTTGGGCAGCTCGGAGGCAAAGTCGACGATTCGCGGATACTTGTAGGGCGCGGTCTCGGCCTTGACATGGTCCTGGAGCTCTGACTTGAGCGCGTCGGAGGGCTCGACGCCGTCCCGCAGGACGACGACCGCGCGGACCACCGAGCCGCGCTCGTCGTCAGGTGCGGCGACCGCGGCCGCTTCGGCGACGGCCGCGTGCGAGACCAGCGCCGACTCCACCTCGAATGGCCCGATCCGGTATCCGGAGGAGATGATCACGTCGTCGGTACGACCCTCGAAGAACAGGAAGCCGTCGTCGTCGGCGCGTGACCCGGTCGCCGGTGTGCCAGGGCGCGTTCATCGGGCGCCGGCCCGCCATCGAGATACCCGACGAAGAACGTCGGGTCGGTGGTCGGGTCGGTCAGCACCAGTTCGCCGTCGAGCACCTCGCAGCGCGACGCCGGGCAGCGGCCGCCCCATCGAACCGGGTCGGACCGTCACCGCCCGCGGGCACGCCGGTGAGCTGGCCGGTCTCGGTCTGGCCGTAGCCGTCCCGGATCGGGAGACCGATCCCGTCCTCGAACATCCGCAGGACCTCGGGGTTGAGCGCCTCGCCGGCCGCCACCAGGCCACGTAGCGACGGCACCGGCGCAAGCGTCGCGCGCTTGGCGATCACGCGGTACTCGGTTGGCGCCATGCAGAGCACGTTGACGCGCTCGGACGCCAGCAGCGCCAGCCGCTGCTCGGGATCGAAGCGGGCGTCGTGCAGCAGCGCCGCAGCGCCCCGTAGCCACGGCGCGATGAACGCGTTGCGCGCCGACTTCGACCAGCCGCTGGCGGCGGTGCACCAGACCAGGTCGCCGCGCTCGGCGCCGAGCCAGGTCGAGGCCTGCAACGCCTGGCCGGGCAGGTATCGCTGGCCATGGATGATCCCCTTCGCGACCGCCGGTGGTGCCGCTCGTGAACGTGATCAGGCAGGGGTCGGTCGGCGCCAGCTCGACCGCCGGCGCGGGCTCGGACTGAAGCAGCGACGGGTCGGGAATCAGGATCACGTCCGGAGGGTCGGTGACGCCCGCCAGCGCCTCGCTCAGCTCGCCGGCGTTGCGAACGTCGGCGACGATCAGCCGCGGTGCGGCGACGCCGATCCGCATCCGCAGGTCCTTGGCGCGTAGCTGCTCGTTGCACGGCAGCACGATCGCGCCGATGCGGAAGCACGCGACCATCGACAGCACCCACTGCGGCCGGCTGCCGATCAGCGTCAGCACGATGTCGCCACGACGAACGCCACGGGCGACGAACGTCCCGGCCAACCGCGCCGAGGCGTCGGACGACCTCGGCGAAAGTCCATTCGCGCCGCGCTCCCGCCGCGTCGATCTCGACCAGGGCTCGGTCGGCGCCCGGGGCCGCATCGACGACGTCACGCGCGCCGCCGCGCCTTCCTTCTGCACGAGTCAGGCCAGCAGCCGGTCTACTACTTCCCGCCGCATGATGTCCGCCTGGACCTGCTGGAGCCATCGCCGCGACAGGCGCACGTGCCGACCAAGGGCCATGCGTCGTTCTTCACGGTGCGCTCGGGCGAGGCCGTCGTGCACAACGGGGCGTGGACGTACGCGGATCCGGTCGCCGGGGCGCCGGCCGAGCTCAAAGGCCTGATCGCGTTCTATTTCTTCCGGATGAGCCGGTGGCTGGAGGAGGGCCAGGAGATTCACACCCACCCTCGTGACCCCTACGCACGGGTGGACGTGCTCGCGACCGACCGCCACATCACGATCTCGCTCGGCGGTGAGCTGCTGGCCGAGACCGACCGCGCGCTGGCGGTGTTCGAGACGAGCCTGCCGGCGCGCTGGTATCTGCCGATCGAGGACGTGCTCGTGGCACTGACCCCGTCGGACGCCACCAGCGGCTGCCCGTACAAGGGAGAGGCTCACTACTACTCGGTGGCGGTTCCCGAGGGCGAGGACGGCCGCGACCTCGTCTGGTACTACCCCGAGCCCTACGACGAGGTCCGCCGGATCAAGGACCTCGTCTGCTTCTTCAACGAGAAGGTCGAGATCGAGCTCGACGGTGAGCCGCAGCCCCGGGGCGAAGGCTGGACGGGGCCGGTGGGATCGATGCAGCAGCGCAGCCCGCAGAACGACGACCCGGCCGTGACGCGCGGCTGAGCGGCGTCAGCGTCGGGCAGGCCGACCGCGCCCCGATCCGCGGGTGGGGCGCGCCCCGGATCGTGAACTCGAGCCGCCGGGTCGCGCCCGACGTTGTGGAAGACGTCGGTCGGCGTGAGGAAGGCGACGTAGCGTCCCGGGGAGGGTGTGAAATGGGGGCCCCGCCGGGCGAACGATTCATAGTTGAGGCCGATATGGCCGTGCAGTTCCTGCCAGCCGGCGTAGGCGCCGCGGTGGCCGTGGGACCGGTGCCAGATCTCCACGTCGATCGACGAGCGGGCGTCCAGCGCGTAGTTGAGCGTCGTCCCTCCGCTCCCGAAACGCTTCGGGCTCAGGTGGATGCTTGAGATCGACGGTCGCGACAGGTTGACGTTGGGCTTGGGGATCGGGTCGGGATCGTCATTGGGGTTCCCCGGGGTATCGGAGACGATCACCTCGCCGTGGACGACGTTGTGCAGCTTGCAGTGGAACTGGTAGACGCCGGGCTGGGTGAAGACGACCGTGAAGGTGAAACCGACCTTGTGCATCGGCTCGGGGTTGCCCGGGATCGGAATCGATCCCGAGGTCGTTGGGCGAGTCGCCGGTGACCGAGTGCATCGTGTCGGGGCCGACCCAGTACCAGGTGACGTGCTGGTCGAGGTCGACGTGCACGACCGGCGTCGACCAGCGGTAGTGGCCGATCGCGACGCGCGCGTCGGCGGCGCGGGCAGAGCCGGGGAACGACGAGCGGCAGCGCGACGGCGGTCGACGCCAGTCCGGCGGTCGCCCAGCGCATCCGCTCAGGGAGCGACGATGTACCAACCGTTCATTCCCATGTGCAGGTGCGAGAACACGTGGCAGTGGTAGAACCAGCGCCCCGGGTTGTCCTCGGTGTAGTGAACGTGATGATGTCGGCGGGGCCGAGCGTCTTGGTGTCGATCAGGTAGCCGCCGTCGGTGTCAGCCAGCGGTGCCCGTGGAGGTGGAAGGTGTGGAAGTTGTTGTCCAACGCGTACACGTGCCAGGTGACCGAGTCGCCGGTCTTGGCGCGCAGCGTCGGGGTGTTGCCGGCGTAGGCGCGGCCGTTGACGCACATGAACTCGGTGTCCAGCGAGGTGGACGGCGGCGTGAACGAGTGAAAGCAGACGAAGAACTCCCGGTCGGGCCGCGGGGCGGCCGGATCACGGACGATCAGCGACCGAACAAGCCCTTGAACACCGGGATCGGATCCATCGGGCCGTGGTCGTGGTAGAGCCAGGCGCCGACCGTGTCCTGACGGGCCTCCCAGACGTACTGGAACGTGCGCCCGTTCTCGACGAACCCGCCGGGCGTCGTGTACTTGCCCTTGTAGGCGCCGTCCATGTCGACGGTGTAGAAGATCCCGTGCGGGTGCATCGTCGCCGGCGTGCCGCATTCGTTGCGGAAGTTGACGACGACGGTGTCGCCGATCTGGCCTCGATCAGCGGCCCCGGGATCGACGGCGGTCCCATCGGCTTCTTGAAGCCCGGGGAAAGCGCTGGTAGGCCAGCGCCGTGATCTTCGTCTTGCCCTTGACCGGCCGGTCCATCATCCCGTCGCGATGGCTCGGGACGATGTCCCAGTTGGGGCCTTGACGGCCTTGATCCAGTACTTGTGGGTCTGACCGGTGGCCGTGGCGTCCCGCGGCCGCACGTCGGACACGAAGTCCGGGTGCACGTTGGACTGCGCGTCGTAGTACGCGGCGACCTGGGGCGGCACCGGGACGCCGCCGCTCAGTTTCTCGATGTCGACGTGGGAATTGCTGCTCAGCTTCTGTCCCGCGAGCGTGCAGAATAGGGTGCCGCCGGCGCTGGCGACGAATTGGCGCCGGCCGATTGGTCCGGTCACGATGGCTCCCTCTATTTCTTGACGGTGACCGTCATGTTCATCTCAAGCGGGTGAAGCATGCACTCGAAGTGGTAGACGCCCGGCTTGATGAACGTCCGCTTGAAGTGGACGCCGGTGCTGGCCTGGATTGAGCTGAACTTGTGCTTGCTGACGCCCTGGGGGCCCTTGATCAGGCTCACCGTGTGGGTGTTGTAGTTCGCGTTGCTCCAGACCCAGTTGACCTGCTGGCCGTTCTTGATCGTGACCTTGGTCGGCGTGTAGAGGTTGTCTTCCACCTGGACCTTCTTGACGGTGGGCTTCTTCGTCGTCGTGCCCAGCGCGGTCGGGACCGCGACCGCGCCGACGGCAAGACATGCGATGAGCGAAGTGAGCCCCTTGTGCTTCATCTGCATCACTACCCCCTTACTCAGCCCTCGAAGGGCTTGACCCCGGCCCGCGCCGGGTGCTTGTGAACGTGCCAGAAGTTCTCCTGCGTGGTCGGCGGGTTCGCCAGGACGATCGCCGCCAGCTTGGAGAACTGGTCTGAGTCGGCCGCGGTCGTGCCGGTGCCGTTCGAGCTCGGGCAGGTCGGATACAGCTGCGAACTCGGCTCACTCGTCGACGCGTCGACCGTGACGTTGGCGCCGTTGCCCTGGAAGCAGGTGCCCTTGCCGGATCCGTCGTTGAAGAAGTCGGATCCGTTGGCGTCGTTGAAGGCTGCTCCCATCTTGTTGTCAACGATGTGGTTGCCCCAGTTCAGCGCCTTGCCGGTGGCGTTGGTCGGATCAGAGAAGGCTCCGACGCCCCACAGGAAGTTACCGAAGATGGAGTTGTGCTTGACCGTCCAGTCGGTGCTGCCGAAGAGGATCACGCCGGCGCCGATCGGGTAGCTGGCCCGCTGGGTGCCCACGCCGCTCGACACCGTCTGGACCGGCGAGGTCTTGCGGTAGTAGTCGAAGTTGTTCCAGAAGATCTGGTTGTCCTCGATGATCCCCATATCGGCGGGCTGGTCGGGCTCGGAGGTCAGCGTGTTCGGGACGACCCCAGCCCCGTTGTTGTAGAACTGCGAATCGCGGATCACGATGTACTTGGAGTTGGTCCCGGAGTAGCCCAGGACGTTCTCATAGCCCGTGTCGTGATCAACGCTTGACCACACGGGATGCTTCTGGAACGGGGTGCCGCCGATGTAGAAGGCGGAGTCGCCGTTGCCGTATCCGACCGACTGGGTCATGCGTCCGCCGACGCAGCGGAAGGCGAACAGGCCGTAGGCGTGCTCGAACGCGCCCACCAGGTTCTTGAACAGGTAGCCCGTGCACTGGTTGACGTAGAAGCCGTTGGCGGCGAAGTGCTCGGCCTTCATGTTCTCGAAGACGAGGTTGTTGGCGCCGTCGCCCTCGATGCCGTTCTGGGCGGCTCCGCCCGGGCCCTTGGCGTTCTTGCCCTCGATCAGCACCTTGGCCGGATTCTTGGTCAGGCCGATGATGTGCAGGCCATCGTGCTTGTGGCCGCTGATGATCACGCCCTCGACGTACTTACCGGGCTTGACGTTGATGGTGGCGTTCTTGCCCGAGGCGTTGACCGCCGACTGGATCGTTGAGTAGCGGCACCCGTGCTTGCAGACGGTGAGCGCCTGTGGCTGCTTGGCCTGCGCTCCGACAGTGAGCGCGAGGGAGGCCGCCGTGGTCATCGCCGCACCGACGCCCGCGCGACGAATCGAACGACTGAACATGTACTCCTCCTTGCAATGACTAAGCCCACCCCCGGCCGTGGGGGCGTTCCGTCGAATTTCTCAGTAAGTCCCAGAAAAGGGACAGGCGACGGTAGCAGCCTCTCCAGCCTCCCCAGCTATTCTCGGCCTCCCCGAGAAGATCTGAGGAGCCCGAGACCCCACATGGCAGCGACGAGTCCAGTCAGCGATCTCACCGATGAACAGCGGGCCATCTGCGAGATGGTCCACCAGTTCGCCGACGAGCAGATCCTCCCCAATGCCGAGCACTATGACCACGAGGACGCGTTCCCGGAGCCGATCGTGGAGCAGATGAAGGAGCTCGGTCTGTTCGGGGTCACGATCCCCGAGGAGTACGGCGGGATGGGGCTGGACCTGTCGACCTACGCGATGATCGTGGAGGAGCTCTCGCGGGGGTGGATCTCCATCTCGGGGATCGTCAACACCCACTTCATCGGCTCCTATCTGCTCATGAAGTTCGGGACCGATGAGCAGAAGCAGAGCTACCTGCCCAGGATGGCCACCGGCGAGATCCGTGCCGCGTTCAGCCTGTCTGAGCCCGAGCTGGGGTCTGACGTGGCCGCGATCAAGACCGCCGCCAAGAAGGGCGCGGACGGGACCTATGAGATCAACGGCACGAAGATGTGGGTCACCAACGGCCTGCGCTCCGGGGTGGTGTTCGTCCTGGTCCGCACTGACCCCAGCGCTCGAGCCCAAGCACCGCGGCCTGACCTGCTTTATCGCCGACAAGGAGCCCGGCGCCGCCGAGAACTCCGGGGACTACACGGGTCTGAACGTCCCGCCGCAGATCAAGAAGATGGGCTACAAGGGCGTCGAGTCCACTGAGCTGGTGTTCGACGGCTACCGGCGCTCGGGCGACGACATCCTCGGCGGCGAGGACGCCGGGCTGAACAAGGGGTTTGCGCAGATGATGGATGCGCTGGAGCTCGGGCGCGTCAACGTCGCTGCCCGCGGCGTGGGCCTGGCCCAGCGCGCGCTGGAGCTCGCGCTGCGCTACGCACAGGAGCGGCGCGCCTTCGGCAAGCCGATCGCCGAGCATCAGGCGATCCAGTTCAAGCTGGCCGACATGGCCACCCAGGTGGAGGCGGCCCGGCTGCTCACCCGCCAAGCGGCCCGGATGAAGGACGCCGGCCAGCGCTCGGACATCGAGGCCGGCATGGCCAAGCTGTTCGCATCGGAGACCGGACGCCTGTGCGCCGAGGAATGCCTGCGCATCCACGGCGGCTACGGCTACTCCAAGGAGTACGAGATCGAGCGGATCTACCGCGACGCGCCCCTGCTGCTGATCGGCGAGGGCACCTCAGAGATTCAGCGCATGGTCATCGGCCGCAAGTTGCTCCAGCGCTACAAGATCTGACGCGCGCGCTACCGTAAAGGGACGGAAAGCTAGGCAGGGAGCAGACACCATGCCCGCACTCACCGCATCGCCCCTGATCATCTTCCGCCGCCGGCTCGCCATCATGGCCGTCGCCGCCGTGGCGCTCGCCGCGGCCCTCGCGCCCGCCGCCACCTCGGCCCGCCAGACGCTGGTCCACGCATTCCTGGCCAAGGACGGGACGACCACCGTCTCCGGGTACGACGGCGGTGTGGCCCCGGTCAACCCCGCGCCGTAGGGGCGCGGCCGACCGGATGCGCGCGTGGGGACACTAGTGCACCGTTTCCGAACTCCCTTGCGCTCTGACGGCGTCTGGACGCGCCTGGCCGGGTGCGCCGGCCCGGGCATGTACGCCCGGTACTAGCTGGGCCGGCGGACACCGCCCAGGCACGCCCAGCCACTCGCCAGATCATCAAGGGACTTACGAAACGCTGCACTAGACTTCCCCAACCCTGTCCTCGCCCGCTGACACCAAGAGCCTGATCGAGACCGCGGTCACGCGGTTCCTTGATGAGGTGCCGGCCCTTCAGCCACTCAAGCTTGTCGCCAAGCTGGAGCTGCGCGGCGGGCGCGACATCCAGATGTACCGGGTCGAGCTCCCCGGCCCCAAGGTGACCAAGGACATCGCCACCGACGCCAAGGTCCGCCTCGAGATCCCGCGGGCCAAGTTCAACGATCTGGCCGAAAAGGGCCACATCAAGGACTGGCGCGCCGCCTTCGAGCACGGCGACGCGAGGGTCACCGGGATCGAACAGATCATCAAGCTGATCGCCAACGTCGTGGAGCGCCAGGAAGAGCGCTCCCGCACCCGGCACGCCAAGGCGCACTGAGCGCCGGGCGGGCTCAGCGGCTGAGCGCCAGCTCCTCGGCGTCGCGCAGCTGCTGCTCCACGAGGGCCAGGCCCGCGTCCCAGAAGCCCGGATCGGCGAGGTCGATGCCCACCATGGCGCCAAGTTCCTCGGGCGTCCGCGAGCCGCCCGCGGCCAGCAGCTGGAGGTAGTCAGGGGCGAAGGACTCGCCCTCCTGCAGATAGCGACCGTACACCGACAGCGCCAGGAGCTGGCCGTAAGCGTAGGCGTAGACGTAGCCGGGCGTGTTGATGAAGTGCGGCACGTAGGACCACCACATCCGGTAGCCGTCGGTGATGTGCACCGAGTCGCCGAACAGCTCGGACTGGCTCTCCACCCAGGACTCGCAGATCCGCTCCACGCTCAGCTCGCCCTCGCTGTGCCGGCGGGTATGCACGAGGTGCTCGAAGCGGTTCATCGCCATCTGCCGGAACACGGTGGCGATGGCGCCGTCGATGCGCTCGGCCAGCAGGCTGAGGCGGGCATCATCGTCGGGCGCCGCCTCGAGCATCCGCCCGAACACGAGCGCCTCGCCGAACACCGAGGCGGTCTCGGCCAGCGTCAGCGGGGTGGACTGGTGAAACACGCCCTGGGGCTGGGCCAGCGCGGCGTGCAGCCCGTGGCCGAGCTCGTGGGCCATCGTGAGCACGTCGCGGCGGCGCGCGGTGAAGTTGAGCAGCACGTAGGGGTGGACGCTGGGCACCGTGTAGGCGCAGAAGGCGCCGCCGCGCTTGTGGGGGCGCACCGGGGCGTCCACCCACTGTTCGTCGAAGAAGCGCCGCACGACGCGCCCGGCCTCAGGGGAGAAGGCGTCATAGGTGTCAAGAACGAGCTCGCGCGAGTCGGCGTAGGAGAACGTGACGTCCTCGGGCAGCACCGGGGCGCTGCGGTCATAGTCGGCCAGGCGCTCGATGCCCAGGAGCTGGGCCTTGAGGCGGTACCAGCGCTGGGGGATGTCAAAGCGGCCGCGCACCGCCTCGATGAGCGCCATCACCGATTCGTCGGAGGCTTCGTTGGCGAGGTTGCGCGAGGCCAGCCAGTGTGGGAATGAGCGCAGCCGGTCGTCGACCGCCTTGTCGTGGACGAGCGTGTTGAAGATGAACGCGCGTGTCCGCAGCCCGGGCTCGAGCGCCGCCGTGACCGCCTCGGCCACGGTGCGCCGTGTGTCGCGGTCGGAGTCCTGAAGCTTTGAGAGGGCGACGTCGAGCGGGACATCCTGCTCGTCGACGGGTACCCGCAACGCTGCCACCAGCTCGCCGAACAGCCGCGACCAGGCGCTCTCGGCCGAGATCGTCTTCTCGGCCATGATCGTCTCCTCGGGCTCGGAGAGCAGGTGCGGGCGGTAGCGACGGGCGCTGCGCAGGTAGTGCGAGCAGAAGCTCAGGTCATCGCCGGCGAGCAGCGCCTCGGCGCGGGCGTCCTCCAGGGCGGCCCACTCCAGCTCGAAGAACAGCAGCTTGGTCTCGATCTCGGTCGCGCGCTCCTGCACCAGCTGGAGCAGCGCGCCGCGGGTGGAGTCCGCGGTATCGGTGGCGAAACGCAGCGAGGCATAGGAGCCGGCCTTGCCGACGAGTTCATTGATGTCGGCCAGCTCGTGCATGGCCGCTGCGAGGCCGGGGGCGTCGAGCTCCGCGACCTTGCCCGCGTGGGCCTCCGCGAAGGCGGTGGCGCGCTCCCGCGCCTGGTCGAGTTGCCGCGTGACGCCGTCGGCCTCGTCGCCGTTGACGAGCGCGCTCAGGTCCCAGGACGCTTCCAGCAGCTCCGGGTCAGCGAGGTTTTGCGCGGTGCTCGTCATTTTTGGTGAGCTTAGCCTGGTTCGGTGGATCCAGGCTTAGCCGTTTCAGGCCTCGCCAATCCCGCCATCGCCCGGCCCGCTAGCTTCTGCGCGGCGATGGGTCAGAAGGCCGAGATCACGCAGGCCCGGCCGGTGCGGTTGCTGGCAGCCGGCGGCACCATCTCCATGCAGGGCGAGCACGCCGTCCCCACCCTCGACGCCGCCGGTCTGATGGCCGCGATCCCCGAGCTGGAGCGGTTCCGCGACCTCGAGGCCGAGAATGTGCTGGGGCTACCCGGTCCTCAGATCTCACTCGACCAGGGGCTCGGTCTCGTCCGTCAGGCGCTGGCGGCGTCGGCGCGCGGGGAGGGCGTGGTCATCACCACCGGCACCGACACGTTGGAGGAGCTGGCGGTGCTGTGCGCGCTGCTGCACGACGGCGCGGCGCCGATCGTGTTCACGGGCGCCAACCGCCCGGCCAGCGCCCCGGGCGCCGACGGCCCGGCCAACCTGCTCGACGCGGTGGCGCTCGCCGCCGCGCCGGCGGCAGCGGACCTGGGCACGGTGGTGGTGTTTGGCGGCGAGATCCTGGCCGCCACGACTGCCCGCAAGGTCGAGAGCACCGGCCCGAGCGCGTTTGCCGCGCCGGTGGCCGGGCCGATCGGGCGGGTGGTGGAGGGGCGCGTGTGGCTCCACGCCCGGCCGCTGCGCCACCCCGCGCTTGACCCGGGCACCATCAGCCACACGGTCCCGATCGTGACGGCGGCGCTGGGCGACCCCGGTGACCTGTTACGGACCGCGGTTGGCGACGCCGACGGCCTGGTGGTGGAGGCCTTCGGCGCCGGCCACCTCACGCCCGGAATGCTGCACGCGCTGCACGACGCCGTGGTCCGCGTGCCCGTGGTGGTCACCGTCGCTCCCGAGCGGGGCTCGATGATGCACGCCACGTACGGCTTCGAGGGCTCCGAGCGCGACGTGCGCTCCAGCGGCGCGGTGTGCGCGCCCTTCCTGGCGGCGCGGGCCGCGCGGATCGCGCTGCTGTGCTGCCTGGGCGCGGGGCTCGATCGCGACGGCATCGCATCGGCGCTGGCGCCGTGGGATGCCTGATTAGATTCGGCCTGCTCATCCCATGCCGGCCACCACGTCATCGCGCAAGCCGCTGTTATGGGCGCTGGCCGGCGTCGGCGTCCTGCTGGCGGCGGTGGTCGTCGTGGTGGCGGTCATCATCATCACGGGTCGCGGCGGCACGCCCCGCGCGATCGGGCTGCGGAACATCCCGCTGCCCGCCGGCGCGCGCGTGGTCACGCAGGTGCGCAGCTGTGACCGGGGCGTCCACCCGTTCTGCGCCGTCCAGGCGGTGATCGTGAGCAATCGCTATGAGAGCTCGGCGGCGCTGCGGGCCGCCTACGCCCAGCAGCTGGCCAAGCTGGGCTGGACGTCGGCGAAGGGGCCCGACGGCAACGAGACGGCGGCCGACTCGCCCGGCCACGAGCTGCGGCTGACCTACGCCACCGCCTACGAGGACCTGCTGGGGGTCGACTCCAACTGGGTCCAGCGGACGGCGGCGATCTCGCATTCGCTGTCCAACACGATGTTCGACCGCTCGCCGGCGCTGTCGCTCATGCTGGTGAAGGGGTCCTCCTAGTAGGCCTAGTGCACCGTTTCCGAACTCCCTTGCGCTCTGACGGCGTCTGGACGCGCCTGGCCGGGTCCGCCGGCCCGGCAGGTACGCCCGGTACAAGCTGGGCCGGCGGACACAGCCCAGGCACGCCCAGCCACTCGCCAGATCATCAAGGGACTTACGAAACGCTGCACTAGGAAGCGGCCTGGCGGTCGCGCAGCTCGAGGCGGCGCTCGGGGCCCACCGACACCGCGCTGCGCCCGGCGAGCAGATCGCGGAGATCGTCGCCGACCAGCTCGCGTCGCCAGCCCGTCAACGTCCGCACGTCGGGCTCGCGCTCGTTGCGCCGGGCGGCGCCGACGATCAGCTCCAGCTCGGCGCGCGACGCGATCAGCTCGTAGGCGAGCCCGGCCTCCAGGGCCCGGGCGCGCAGCAGCGCCTCGGCCAGCGCGATCAGCGGCGCGTCGCCCGGCTCAGAGCGGCCCCGCGCCTCGTCACGCGGAATCGGGGGCGCCTCGAGCCCGTGCTGGATGGCGTCGAGGATCGCGTCCCCGCGGCGCTTGATCGTGGGCGGGTGCAGGCCCCGGATCTGGTCGAGTGCGCCGATGCTCGAGGGGCGGCGCTTGGCCAACTCAACCAGCGCCGGGTCGGCGACGATCGAGCCGACGGGCCGGTCCAGCTCGGACGCGGTCCGCTCGCGCCACGCCGCCAGCACCCGGGCCACGGCGCGCGAGCGCGGGTCCAGCTGGCCGATCCGGGGCAGGCGCTCCCAGGCGGTGTCGGGGTCGCGCTCGTCAGTGGCGGACTCCAGCCGCCGGCACTCCTCGCGCGCCCACTCCAGGCGCCCGCTGCCGCTGAGACGGCGCTGGATCTCATCGGCGAGCTGGAGCAGGTGGGCGACGTCCTCGGCGGCGTAGCCGAGCTGCTCGCCGGTCAGCGGGCGGGCGTCCCAGCGGGTGTAGCTGGCCGTCTTGCCGACGCGCTGGCCTAGCACCGAGCCAAGCAGATTGCCATAGCCGGCCTGCGCGCTGGCGCCGGTGAAGCCGGCGGCGATCTGGGTGTCGAAGATGTTGTTGAGCTCGGCCTGCCACGCGCGACGCAGGATGGCGACGTCCTGGCGGCCAGCGTGGAGCACGATCTCCATGGACGGGTCGACCAGCAGCGCCGCCAGCGGGCCGATGTCGACGCCGGTCAGGGAGTCGATCAGGTAGATGAGCGGCTCGCCGTCGCCCTCGGGTGCGTCGACCGCCACCTGGACCAGGCACAGCAGGGCGCGGTAGCGCCCCTCGGACATGAATTCGGTGTCGATCCCGAGCCTGCCCACACGGCGGGCTCCGTCCGCCGCCTCGGCGATATCGGCGTCGCCGGCGAGCTGGGTGTGCGGCGCGGTATGCATGTCCGGACCCTACACGGCGCGGGGACTTTCGAGCCCCGTGTCGCCAGGCGCAGCCGGTTAAACCGACCCCCCTGGTAGGATTTAGGTCACTCATGATCTTCTCCTCTAAAGCCGAGTACGGAGTGCGGCTGATGATCGAGTTGGGTCGTCAGGCGCCTGAGCACCCCACCAGCCTCAAGGCCATCGCCGATGCCGAGGGGCTGCCCTTGGCGTATCTGGAGCAGGTGGTGGCACGGCTGCGGCGGGCGGGACTCGTGATGAGCGCACGGGGCGCCCACGGCGGGTACTGGCTGAGCCGTCCGGCCGAGGAGATCAACATGGACGATGTGGTGCAGGCGCTGGAGGGCTCGATCGCGCCGATGGAGTGCTTCGTGCACGAGCACACCGAGCGCGTGTTGTGCTCCCATCAGCCCGACGCCGGCCGTGGCTGCGCCACCAAGCTGCTGTGGACCCGCGTGCAGGGCGGAATTATCCGCTCGCTTCAGAACACGACCCTGGCCGAGCTGGTCGAGTTCTCGGGCCGCCACGAGGCGGAACCCGTGGCCGCCGGCGCGGTCGCGCAGGCGACCCCGGTCGGCTGACAACGACACACCAACGAAACCAAAGAGATGCCAGACCTAGAGATTCGAAACCTTCACGTCCGCGCCGGTGAGCAGGAGATCCTGCGCGGCCTGGAGCTGACCGTGGGCAAGGGCGAGATCCACGCCCTGATGGGCCCCAACGGCTCCGGCAAGTCGACCCTCGCCAACGCGATCATGGGCCACCCCAACCTGGAGGTCACCGAGGGCCAGGTCATCTTCAACGGCGAGGACATCACCGAGGCCGCCACCGACGAGCGGGCGCGCATGGGCCTGTTCATGGCGTTCCAGTACCCCGTCTCGGTGCCCGGCGTGACCGTCACCAAGTACCTGCGCACCGTGTTCAACGCTCATCGCGAGGCGCGCGGCGAGGAGCCGATCGGGCTCAAGGAGTTCCGCCAGAGCGTGGAGGCGGCCATGGAGCTGACCAAAGTCCCCTCCGAGTTCAGCCGTCGCTACCTCAACGAAGGCTTCTCCGGCGGTGAGAAGAAGCGCATGGAGATCCTCCAGCTCGCGCTCCAGCGCCCCGAGCTCGCGATCCTGGACGAGACCGACTCCGGCCTGGACATCGACGCCCTGCGCGTCGTCGCCGAGGGCGTCAACTCGGTGGCCGGCCCGGACATGGGCGTGCTCATCATCACTCACTACCAGCGGATCCTGCACCTGGTGCAGCCCAGTCACGTGCACGTCATGTATCGCGGGCGCATCGTCAAGGAGGGCGGGCCCGACCTGGTGACCGAGCTCGAGGCCAAGGGCTACGGCTGGATCACCGACGAGCTCGAGGAAGCCGTCGCGTGACGGCGTCCGGACGCTGATGTCGACGATCGAGGCCATACGCGACCTGACCGGCGAGTTCCCGACCCTGCGCCGGGAGTTCGACGGGCGGCCGGTGGCCTACCTGGACTCGGCGGCGACGTCGCAGACGCCGCAGGTGGTCATCGACGCGATGACGCGCTACTACACGCAGACGCGCGCGTCGGTGCACCGCGGCGTCTACCCGCTGGCCGTGGAGGCCACCGACCAGTTCGAGGGCGCCCGCCAGACGATCGCCTCGTGGCTCGGCGCGGCCGTCGAGGAGACGATCTTCACCGCCAACGCCACCGCCGCGCTGAACCTGGTCGCCTACACCTGGGGCCGCCAGAACGTCGGCGCGGGTGACCTCGTGGTGCTCACCCAGATGGAGCACCACTCCAACATCGTCCCCTGGCAGCAGCTGTGCCTCCAGATGGGCGCCGAGCTGGCCTACGTGCCGCTGCTCGAGGACGGGCAGCTGGACATGGACGCGCTGGACTCGCTGCTGGTCCGCTCGCCCAAGCTGGTGGCGGTCGCGCACGTCTCCAACGTGGTGGGCACGATCAATCCGATCGAGGAGATCGCGCGCCGTGCCCACGCCGCGGGGGCGATCGTGGTGGTCGACGGCTCCCAGGCGGTGCCGCAGATCCCCGTCGACCTGCGTGCCCTCGACGCCGACTTCTACGCCTGGACCGGCCACAAGGCCTACGGCCCCACCGGCATCGGCGTCCTGCACGGCCGCCGCGAGCTGCTCGAGCGCATCCCGCCCTTCATTTCCGGCGGCCATATGATCAAGATGGTCGGCGACACCGAGTCCACCTGGGCCGACCTGCCGTGGAAGTTCGAGGCCGGCACGTCGCAGATCGCCGAGGCCATCGGTCTGGGCGTCGCCGTGGACTGGATCCAGTCGATCGGCGTGGAGCGCATCCGCGCTCATGAGCGCGCGCTGGTTGCCGACGCGCTGACGCGGCTGGCCGAGGTACCGGGGCTGCGGCTGCACGGGCCGCTGGACGCGGCCGACCGCGGCGCCCTGGTGTCGTTCGTGATCGACGGCGCGCACCCGCACGATGTCGGCGAGATCCTGGGACGGGAGGGCGTGTGCGTGCGCACAGGCCACCACTGCGCCCAGCCGCTGATGCGCTGCCTGAACGTCACCGCCACCACCCGGGCGTCCTATGCGGTGCACAACACCGTGGCCGACACCGACCGGCTGATCGACGGGCTCGGTACCGTCGCTCGCGTTCTCCAGCTGTAGCTAGCCTCGAGGCGAGACGATGGACGACCTCTACCGCGAGAACATTCTGGAGCACTACAAGCGGCCCCATAACTGGAGCCCGCCGGAGCCCGAGCTCGAGCGCGTCGACCTCCAGTTCCACGACCTCAACCCGCTGTGCGGGGACGAGCTGACGGTCAAGCTGGCCGTGAACCCCGACCAGCGGATCGAGGGGGTGCGCTTCGAAGGCCACGGCTGCGCCATCTCGCAGGCGGCGGCGTCGATGGCCTCCGACGAGATCAAGGGCATGACGGTATCCGAGGTCATGTCGCTGGACCGCTCGTTCGTGCTGGACCTGCTCGGCATCGACATCTCGGCCCAGCGCCTGAAGTGCGCGCTGCTGTCGCTCAAGGTGCTCAAGAGCGCCTCGCTCGGCCACGCGGCGAGCTGGGAGCCCGAGACCCCGGCCTCCAGCGCCGAGGACGCGGACGCGGCCTGACCGCCTGGCCGGGTCGTCGGTGGTCTCCCTCCGGCCGCATCGGATCGCGCGCGGCGTCGCCCTGCGGACCGAGTTGGCCCGTCACCGCGGCGACGCGGTCTACTGCCCGATCTGCGAGCGGGGGTTCGACGCGTTCAAGGACGCTCCCGACGTGGCGCTCGGCCTGTGCTGGCGCTGCGGCTCGCACGCGCGTCATCGCGCCCAGTGGCTGTTGTTTGAGTCGCGACCGGAACTGCTGGGTGACATCGGCTCGCTGCTGCACCTCGCCCCCGAGTGGGCGCTGCGTCACCGGCTCGGTCGGCTGGGCCATCTGCGCTACGTCACCGCGGACCTCGACGCCCCCGGCGTCGACGTTCACCTCGACCTGACCGCCTCCGACCTGCCCGATGCGAGCTTTGACGGCGTCATCTGCTCCCACGTCCTCGAGCACATCCCCGATGACAGTGCGGCGATGCGTGAGCTGCGCCGGATCACCGCGCCCGGCGGCTGGTGCCTGGTCATGGTGCCGCTCGACGTCAACCGCGCCCACACCTACGAGGACCCGTCCATCGCGACTCCGCAGGCGCGCCATCGCGCGTTCTGGCGCCCCGACCATGTCCGCCTGTACGCGCCCGACATCGAGCAGCGCCTGCAGACCGCCGGCTTTCACTGCGAGCGGATCCAGCCCTATGCCGCCTTCGGGGAGGAGCGCTGCCGCCACTGTGGCATCGCGCCCTTCGAGGAGCTGTGGCTGTGCCGTCCTCAGCGACACGGCGCGGCGGCGACTTCCCGCTAGACTCTGAGGACAAATCCGATCCCCGCGCTAGGTTTTCTCCGTATGCCCCAGATTATCGACGTCTGCGCCCTTTCCGAGCTTGGTCCCGGCGAGAAGCGCCTGGTCGAATGGGAGGACCTGGAGATCGGCGTCTTTAACTGCGCCGGCACCGTGTACGCGATCGAGGACCGGTGCACCCACGACGACGGGCCGCTCGTGGAGGGCGTGTTCGACCCGGAGGCGTGCACGGTCGAATGCCCCCGCCACGGCTCGCTGTTCGACCTCACGAACGGCAAGCCCAAGACTTTGCCCGCCTACGTTCCGGTCGACACCTTCCCGGTGGTCATCCAGGACAACACGATCAAGCTGGAGGTCGACTAAATGGCCGCTCCCGACACCATCCCGGCGACCCCGCCGATCCTCTCCGGGAACGACGCGCTGCGCGGGATCAACGCTGACTACGCCGAGCGCTACGGCTTCCACGACGCCGAGAACTACCTCTACAAGGCGCCCAAGGGGCTGACGGCGGAGCTGGTCGCCAAGATCTCGGAGTTCAAGTCAGAACCCCAGTGGATGCGCGACTTCCGGATCAAGGCGCTCAACCACTTCCTGGCCCGGCCGATGCCCACGTGGGGCTCGCCGATGCTGGCCGAGGTGGACTTCGACGACATCCACTACTTCGTGCGCGCCTCCGAGCGCGCCGAGCGCTCCTGGGACGACGTGCCCGACGATGTCAAGAAGACGTTTGACCGGCTCGGCATTCCCGAGGCCGAGCGCAAGTTCCTGTCCGGCGTCGGAGCCCAATACGAGTCCGAGGTCGTCTATCACCAGGTCAACGCCGAGCTCGAGAAGCAGGGCGTGATCTTTCTCGACATGGACTCCGCGCTCCGGGATCACGAGGACCTTGTCCGCGAGTACTTCGCCACGATCATTCCGCCCAACGACAACAAGCTCGCCGCGCTCAACAGCGCCGTGTGGTCGGGAGGGTCGTTCGTCTATGTCCCGCCGGGCGTGCACGTCGAGATGCCACTCCAGGCGTACTTCCGCATCAACACCGAGTCGATGGGGCAGTTCGAGCGCACGCTGATCATCGCCGACGAGGGCTCCTACGTGCACTACGTCGAGGGCTGCACCGCGCCGACCTACAGCTCGTCGTCATTGCACTCGGCGGTGGTCGAGCTGATCGCCAAGCCCGGCGCGCGGATCCGCTACACCACGGTGCAGAACTGGTCCAACAACGTCTTCAACCTCGTGACCAAGCGCGCGGTGGCCGAGACCGACGCCACCGTGGAGTGGGTCGACTGCAACCTCGGCTCCAAGCTGACGATGAAGTACCCCAGCGTCTATCTGATGGGCGAGCGCGCCCACGGGGAGATCCTCTCGATCGCCTTCGCCGGCAAGGGCCAGCACCAGGACGCCGGCGGCAAGATCATCCACGCCGCGCCAAACACGACGTCGAACATCTTCGCCAAGTCGATCTCCAAGGACGGCGGCCGCGGCTCCTACCGTGGGCTGCTGGAGATCGCCAAGGGCGCCCACGGCGCCCGTTCCAAGGTGGTCTGCGACGCCCTCCTGCTCGATGAAGAGTCGCGATCGGACACCTACCCGACGATCCGCATCTCCGAGGACGACGTCAACGTCGGCCACGAGGCCACGGTCTCCAAGGTCGGCGAGGACCAGCTCTTCTACCTCATGAGCCACGGCATCCCAGAGGACGAGGCCGGCAAGCTCATCGTCAACGGGTTCATCGAGCCGATCACCAAGGAGCTCCCGATGGAGTACGCCGTGGAGATGAACCGGCTCATCGAGCTGCAGATGGAGGGCTCCATTGGCTAGTCCGTCGACGGTCGAGCTCCCCACCTTCAAGGGCCGCGCCGGCTGGGAGTTCACCGACCTGTCCGACCTCGAGCTCGAGGCCTACGCGCCGGCGCCGGTCGCGCGGGATGGCGGTGTCGGCGAGCTGTGGTCGCTCGACGACGCCGAGCTGCCGGCGGGCGTGGCGGTTGAGGTCGACGGTGACGTCACCACCGTCACGGTCGGTCGCAACGTCGTGCTCGAGCAGCCGATCTCGTTGACCGCGGTGCAGCCCGAGAGCGGAACGCTCCTCAACCAGCGGACGCGCATCGTTGTCGAGGAGGGCGCGCAGGCCGAGGTCTGGGAGCAGTTCCTGTCCGCGGCCGACGACCTCGACGGCATCTTCAACATCACGACCGAGCTCGTGGTCGGCGACGCCGCCCACCTGCGCTACGTCTGCGGTCAGGGGTTGTCGGAGCGCAGCTGGGTGTTCGGCGCGCAGCGCGGCACGGTCGGCCGTGACGGGAGTCTCGACTGGGTCGCTCTCGGCTTCGGCTCACGCTCTGGGCACGTGCTGATGGAGACGCGCCTGGCCGGCGAGGGCGCCGACGCCCGCGTGACCGGCGCCTACGCCACCCATGGCCGCCAGCACATCGACTTCGACACCACACAGGAGCACGCCGCGCCCAACACCACCTCGGACCTTGCCTTCCGCGGTGTGCTCCAGGGCCGCTCGAGCGCCGTGTGGAAGGGCAACATCATCGTCGACCCCGGCGCTCAGAAGACCGACGCCTTCCAGGAGAGCCGCAACCTGCTCATCTCCAAGCGCGCCCACGCCGACGCCATCCCCGGCCTGGAGATCCAGGCCAACGACGTGCGCTGCACCCACGCCGCCGCAGTGGCCCAGGTCGACCCCGAGCAGCTGTTCTACCTGCGCGCGCACGGCCTGCCCGAGGAGACGGCCAAGCGGCTGGTGATCGAGGGCTTCCTGGCGGCGCTCGTCGAGCGCTTCCCGAAGGGCGCGGCGCGCGAGACGCTCGCGGCGACCCTCGAGCGCCGCCTCGAGCTCATCCTCGCCGGCTGACGCGTCCTCGGAGCGCCCGGTCGGGGGCGTAGGATCCCGCGGACCATGGCTCGTCTTGCCCCGATGGTCGCCCTCGGCTACGGCAAGTTCGTGCGCGCGGACCGGGTCTACGCGCTGGTGCCGATCGAGCCGCCCGAGCGCGGTGACGGCAGGCGCACGCACGTCCACGTCGACGGCATCGCCGAGCCGCTCGTCGCCTCGCGCTCGGAAGGCGCCATCGCCCACGACATCGCCGTGGCCCTGGGCCAGGAGACGCCCCGCGGCCGCCATGGTGCCAACAGCGGCGAGATCCCCGGCCAGGACCCGCTGTTCTACTACTCGTAGGCCAGCGCCTGCAGCGGGTTGAGCTTGGCCGCGCGACGCGCCGGGAAGATGGCGGCGAGCAGGCCCACCAGCCAGGACGCGATCAGGAACACGATCAGCCGCCCGACCGGGATCACGAAGGCGATCGACGAGCTGTCACGCGCGGCCAGCAGCGCGCCGAACGCGATCCCCGAGCAGGATCCCCAGCACCGAGCCGATGAGTGCGGTGATCACGCTCTCGTGGCGGATCATCCGCCGCACCTGGCGGCGGCTGGTACCCACCGCCCGCAGCATGCCGATCTCCCGGGTGCGCTCGAACACCGAGAGCACGAGCGTGTTGACGATGCCGAACAGGCTGACCACGATCGAGAGCGCCAGCAGCACGTAGAGGATGTTGAGCACGCTGGACAGGCCGGAGATCTGGTTGTTGATGAACTCCTGGCGGGTCTGCACCTTGGCGTTGGGGAACGGCGCCATGAGGCGCTTGAGCGCGGCGGAGTTGGCGTCGGTCTCACCTCCCCTCATCTTCACGAGGGTGTACAGGTTCTCCGGTTGGGAATAGGCGCGATCCCAGGTCGCCGCTGACATCGTCACCGGGCCGAACGGCGAGCCCCCGTTGGGGGGCTTGAACACGCCCCGGACGACCAGTGGGACGCGCCCGCCCGTCGGCGTGATCACCACCAGCGGCGAGCCGACCGACAGGTGGTGCTTGGATGCGTAGCCGTCGTCGACGAACGCGCCGCTGGAGCCCAGCGTCGCCAGCACCGCCTGCGATCCGTGTTTCCAGTCGAGGTGGACGACGCGGCCGATCATCGGGTTGACCGCGGTGAGCTGCTCGTTGGATCCGAAGACCCGTCCCTGCCCGGCGCGCACGTCGCCGACCGCGGTCGCGCCCGGCGTGCGGGTGGCGGCCTCGCCTGCGGAGACCGGGATCGGCGAGAAGTTGTTCTGGGCGGTGATGGCGTAGTCCCCGGTGAACACGTCGTTCACCGCGTTCTTGAAGTTGGCGATGATCCCGGCCGAGAGCACGGTCACGAACGTGACCAGCGCCAGCCCGATCATCAGCGCCGACGCCGTGGACGCGGTGCGCTGCGGGTTGCGGATCGTGTTGTCGCGCGCCAGCTCGCCGACGGCGCCGGCGATCTTAGTCGCCGGCCAGCCGAGCCACCTCGCCAGCGTCGGCACGAACCGTGCCGAGAGCATCGCCACGCCGACGAAGATGAGCACCGCGCCGATGCCCATGAGGGCGAGCACGCCGCCGGTCCCGCTGGCCACGAACAGGCCGAGCAGGAGGGCGATGAGGCCGAGCAGCGCGGTGGCGGCCGACATCACCGTGCGGTACCTGGCCAGCCGCCCTTCGGGGATCGTCGCGCCCTCGCGCACCGCGGCGATCGGCTCGACGCGCGTCGCGCGGATCGCCGGGCGCAGGCTGGCCAGCACCGTGACGACCACGCCGACCAGGATGGCCACGATGATCGTGCGGGGCCTGACCACCGTCCCGGTGTTGGGCAGCGTGAGCCCGGCGGCGTTGAACAGGGCGAACAGGCCCTGGGCGAGCCCGAGGCCCACCACCAGTCCGACCACCGAGGCGATCGACCCGATGACGAGGGATTCGATCAGGATCGACCGCCGGACCTGGCGCCGCGACGCGCCGAGCGTGCGCAGCGTGGCGAACTCCCGCGTGCGCTGGGCGATGGTGATCGACAGCGAGTTGGCGATGACGAAGCTGCCGACGAACAGCGCCACCCCCGCGAACACCAGCAGGAAGGTCCTGAGGAAGGTGAGGAAGCCGGTGATCGACGACGAGTCCTGCTGGGCCTGCTGCGCGCCGGTCCGGACCTGGGTGTCGCGCGGGAGGACGGGACGGATCTGGGCGACGAGCTGCCGGGGACTGACTCCGGGCCTGGCGCTGGCGCGGATCTCGTCGAGCTTGTCCACGCGCCCCAGCAGGCGCTGGGCGGTGGGGAGCTCGAGCCCCGCCAGCGTGGCGCCGCCCAGACTCGAGGCCGAGCCGAACTTGACCAGCCCCGAGATCCGCAGCGGGACGACCGGGCCGACGCCCTGGACGCCGATCGTGTCGCCGGCGTGCAGGTGCTTCTTACTGGCGGTGGTGGTGTCGATCACGACCCCGGCGGGGCCAGGCCACGTGCCGCTGACGAGCCGCAGCGAGCTGAACTGGGGCTTGGCCGGGTTGACGCTGAAGCCGAGGTTCGGCGCGCCGCCGGAGGTGATCGCCTTGCCGTCCTTGACCAGCTGGAGGCTGCCCGACACGTCGCCGATGGCGTCCTTGACGCCGGAGAGCGCCTGCACGCGGGTCAGGAGCGACTGGCTGAACGGCGGCACGTCCCCGTTGGCCCCCGCGCCCCCGGTGGCCTTGGTATCGATCACGTTGCGCCCCGTGACCGTCGCGTCGGTCCCCTGGTAGATCGTGGAGAAGATCGAGTTAAAGGCGCCGGTGATCGAGTCGGTGAGGACGAACGTGCCAGCCACCAGCGCCACCCCGAGCACGATCGCCACCGCGGTCAGCGCCGCGCGCAGCCGGCGCGTCGCGAGTCCCCTGAGCGCCACCCGGAGCATCGCGCGTCCTAGTGGCCCCTCACGCAAATACGCTCGCATTCGAGGCACGCCTGGCGGCGCCAGGCTTTGTCCTCGGACCCTCGTGTAGCGCTGCTACACGTCGGGTCCTGCGTCCTCGCCCGGCATCCACCAGTCGCACCTCTCGGTGCGAACGTACTTACGTGAGCGACCACTAGTGGCCCCTCACTAGAGATCCTTCATCGCGTCGACGATCTGGTTCTCGTCGGCGCCGGCGAGGTCCTTGACGATGTGGCCGTCGGAGAGGAACAGCAGCCGGTCGGCGATGGCCGCCGCCCTGGGGTCGTGGGTGACGATGACCACCGTCTGACCCACCGAGTCGACCGAGCGCCGCAGCAGCCCCAGGATCTCGTCGGAGGCGTTGGAGTCGAGGTTGCCGGTGGGCTCGTCGGCGAACAGGACGGTGGGCCGGCTGAGCAGGGCCCGGGCGATCGCCACCCGCTGCTGCTGGCCGCCCGACAGCTCGGCTGGGCGGTGGGTCAGCCGGTCGCGCAGGCCGGTCTCGTCGATGACCGTGTCGAGCCACTCGGGCTCGGGATCGCGGCCGGCGATCGCCATCGGCAACTCAATGTTCTCCTTGGCCGTCAGCATCGGCAGCAGGTTGAAGAACTGGAAGACGAAGCCGATGTGGTCGCGTCGCAGCCGTGTGAGGGCATCGTCCCCGAGCTCGGTGATCTCGGTGCCGTCGACGGTCACCGACCCGTCGGTGGGCTTGTCCAGCCCGGCCAGGATGTGCATCAGCGTCGACTTGCCCGAGCCCGACGGCCCCATCACCGCGGTGAGCTTGCCGCGTTCGATCTCGACCGAGACACCGTCCAGCGCCGTGACCGCCGTGTCGCCCTCGCCAAAGCGGCGGCTGACGGCCGACGCCGTCACGACCGGACCGGAGCGGCCGTCTTGCAGCTGCGCCTGCTGCATGAGCAGCACATTACCGATCGCCGTCTGCGGGCGGCGGGAGGCGCCACCCGGCTGCGCCCGGGAGGTTCCTGAAACTGCGGCCGGTGCAGCAGATCCTGATGATGCGGGGAATCAACCTCGGGCCCAACCGCAGGGTGCCCATGGCCGAGTTGCGCGCGCTGCTGCGCGAGGCGGGCTACGCGGACGTCCGCACCTACGTGCAGAGCGGCAACGTGGTGCTCGAAAGCACCGCCAAACCCAGCGCGCTCGAGCGCGAGGCGGCGGCGCTCATCTCGGAGCGCTTCGGCTTCGAGGTCCCGGTAGTGGTGCGCACCCGGCGCGAGATGGCCGCGGTGGTCAAGCTCAACCCGTTGGGCGACGTCGCTGAGAACCCCAAGCGCTACCAGGTGAGCTTCCTCTCGGCCAAGCCGGCCGCGGCCGTGGTCAAGACGCTGCAGGCGGCCGCCACCAGCGAGGAGCGCGTCGTCGCCCATGGCCGCGAGATCTACGCCTGGCACCCCGAGGGCGTGGCGCGCTCCAAGCTGTGGAACGCGCTGGCGGGCAAGGGCCTGGGGCCGGGGGTGACCGCCACCGCGCGCAACTGGACCACGGTGACGACTCTGCTGGAGATGGCTGGCGGGTAGACCGCCGCCGTATGCTTTGGGACGTGCCAAACGCGCATCAGGTCGGCGGAATCAACATCCCCGCGGCGATCGGTCTCGTGGTGATGACCGTGGTGTTCGCGGCGTCGCTCCTGGTGGGTGGCCACAGGCCCCCACCCGATGCCGATCCGCCCCCTGACGACGGCGGCGGAGGCAAGGGACCGCCCTCACCACCCGACCCTCCGGCGCCGTGGCCGGGCGGGATCCCGCTCGACGACGCCGAGCCCGCAGCGGTCAGGCTGCGCGGCGAACGACCGCGGACCCGCCGAAGGCCTGCGCGCCGCCCGCGCGATCCGGCGCGCCGGCATCCGACGCGCGCGCCCTAGGACGACGAGGCGGTCTCGGCGCTCAGCGCCGGCTCGCCGCGTCCGGCGCTGACCTCCTCGGTCCGCCGCGGCGTGCGCAGGAACGCCACCGCCACCGCCAGCGCCACCACCACGCATACCGCCCCGATCCGGAAGGCGAGCTGGTAGCCGCTGAGCAGCGCCGGGTCCAGCGCGGCGCCGTGAGCCAGCAGCCACCGGGTGTGGTCGGCGGAGACGGTGCCAAGGACGGCGACCCCGATGGCGGCTGAGACCTGCAGCGAGGTGTTGACGATGCCGCTGGCCAGGCCGGCGTCGCGCGCGGGCACGTGGGCCATGGCGATCGTCAGCAGCGGCATGAACGACATCCCGGCGCCTAGGCCCATGAGCAGGAACGCCCCGACGAGCACCGGGGCATACCCGGTGCGCTCGCCGACGGTGGACAGCAGGCCCAGGCCGGCGGCGGCGAAGCACAGGCCGATGACGAGCGGGAGCCGGGGCCCGAACCGCGTGACCATCCACACGATGGGGCCGAGCGACAGGGCGGCCAGCAGCACCGTCTGGGGCAGGAAGGCCAGGCCGGCGGTGAGCGCGCCGTAGCCGCGGATGCGCTCGAGGTAGAGCACGCCGATGAAGAAGGTGGCGAACATGCCCGTGATGAGCAGGCCGCGGATGAAGCTCGAGCTCGCCAAGCCCGGGATGCGGAACACGCGCAACGGCATGATCGGGTTGCGCAGCCGCGCCTCGAGCGCCACGAAGACGACCATGAGCGCCACCGAGAGCGCCCCGAAGCCGAGCGTGTGGCCCGAGCCCCAGCCATGGGAGCTGGCGGTGACGATGGCGTAGGCGCCGACGATAAGCGCCGCGGTGATGAGCACCGAGCCGAGCACGTCGATGTCGTGCCCGATCCCGAGGCCCACGTTCTCGGTGATCCATCGGCGTCCCAGCAGCACGGTGACGATCCCGATCGGCACGTTGACGAAGAAGATCCAGTGCCAGTTGAGCGCCTCCGTGATCACCCCGCCGGCGATCAGCCCCAGCGACGCGCCGCCGGAGATGACCAGCGTGTAGATGCTCATCGCCTTGGCGCGCTCGCGCGGGGCGGGGAACTCGGCGGTGATGATGGCGACGATGGCCGCGACGGCCCCCGCTCCCGCGAGGCCCTGGAGGAAGCGGGCGATGACGAGCATCTCCTGGGACTGTGCGAGCCCACACGCCGCCGAGGCGAGCGTGAACCCGGTGACCCCAGTGAGGAAGACGCGCCGCCGGCCGACGAGGTCGCCGAGGCGCCCGGCGAGCAGGAGGAAGCTCCCGAAGGTGATCAGGTAGCCGTTGAGCACCCAGGTGAGGTTGGACTGGGTGAAATGCAGGTCACGCTGGATCTGGGGCAGGGCGACGTTGACGATGGTGCCGTCGACGATGCTCATGAGCTGGCCCAGGCAGACCACGACGAGCGCAATCCAGCGGGCCCGGGGCGCGTGCAGGCGGGAATCGTCAGTCACAAGAACATCATTGCACAGGTGATGATCCTCTGCCCGCTGATGCTCACTGGCGCTGATACGCTCGCCCGGTGGCGGTCTCTCACGCGCGCGGCACCATCGCCCTCCTGTCCCGGCTGTCGAAGTCGAGCTATCGCAAGATGCCGGAGTCGCTGCTGGGCATGAGCCTGCGCCACTTCCTGGCGCTCTCCTACGTCGTCGACCCGGGCGGCATCTCCCAGCAGCAGCTCTCGGAGATCCTCTGGATCGATGCCAACAACACCGTGCTGTTGCTCAACGACATGGAGGGCCAGGGCCTCATCCGCCGGGTGCGCGACCCCGTCGACCGCCGCCGTCACCTCGTGGAGGCCACCGAGCACGGGCACGAGGTCTTCGAGCGCGCCCAGCGCATCCGCGAGACGGTGGAGGACGAGGTCCTGGGCGCTCTGACCACGTCGGAGCGTGCCACCCTGCACCGACTGCTCGCCAAGGCGCTGGGAGATTAGCCGCTGTGCGCGCCTACGTCGTGGCCGATGTCTTCACCGACGCGCCGCTGCAGGGCAATCCTCTGGCGGTGTTCACCGACGCCGCGGGGCTCAGCGCCGAGGTCATGCAGCGCGCCGCGCGCGAGCTGCACCTGTCAGAGACCGTGTTCGTGGTCTCCACCGGCAACGACCCCGACTGCGACGCCCATATCCGGATCTTCACCCCGGCCCTGGAGCTGTCCTTCGCCGGCCACCCGGTGCTGGGGTCGGCGTTCGTGCTCGGCGACCGCCTCGGGCTGGATGCCGTGCGCCTGAGGACCGGCGCGGGCGTCGTGCCGGTGTTACTGACGCGCACCGACGGGCGCGTCGGGTTCGGGGAGATGAGCCAGCCGGTGCCGACGTGGACGGCGTTTGACCGCGCCGCCGAGGTGCTCGCGGCGGTCGGGGTGGAGCGCTCGGAGCTGCCCATCGAGGTCTATGACAACGGGTCGCGCCACACCTACGTAGGCCTACCTGACGAGGCTTCGGTGAGCGCGCTGGCGCCGGACATCGCCGCGCTGGGGCGGCTCGGGCCGGTCGGCGTCAGCTGCTTCGCGGTCGATGACGGACGCGTGAAGACGCGTATGTTCGGCCCGGGGCTGGGCGTGGCCGAGGATCCCGCGACGGGCTCGGCGGCCGGCCCGCTGGCGGTGCACCTCGCCCGCCACGGGGTGACCGGCTTCGGCCAGCGGATCGAGATCCACCAGGGGGCGGAGATCGGGCGGCCGTCAACGCTGTATGCCGAGGCCGACGGGTCCGCCGAGCGGCTAGAGCGCGTGACCGTCGGCGGCGCGGCGGTCGTCGTCGCCCATGGCGAGTACCGCCTCGACTGAGCGGTCGTTTCGGCGGCCTCTGGGATAGGCTGAGCGGGCATGAGGCTGGTCACCTTCGAGGCCCCCGGGCACTCCGGCGCCCTGTCGGGATTCGTCCAGGACGATCGGGTCACCGCCTTCGGAGGTCCCGACGGCGTCAAGGAAGCGCTGGCCGCCGGTCGCGTCCCGGGGCCGTCGGGCGGAACCTGGCCGCTGGGCGACGTCCGGCTCGCGGCGCCCATCCCGCAGCCGGGCACGATCTACGCGATCGGGCTCAACTACGCCGACCACATCGCCGAGATGGGCAACACGGCACCGGAGCAGCCGGTGGTGTTCGTCAAGGTCAGCGGGTCGGTGGCGCCGCCGGGGGGTCCGATCGTGTGCCCCGGGGTCGTCCGCCGCCTCGACTACGAGGGGGAGATGGTCGTCGTCATGGGCGCGCGCGGGGCGATCGGCGGCTTCTGCATCGCCGATGACGTCTCGGCCCGCGACCTCCAGGGACGCGAGCCCCAATGGACCCGGGCCAAGGGCGCGGACACCTTCTGCCCCTACGGGCCGTGGATCACCACCGCCGACGAGGTGGCCGATCCCGGCAACCTCGCGTTGCGCACCTGGGTCAACGACGAGCTGCGCCAGGAGAGCAACACCTGCAACCTCGTGTTCGGCTGCGCCGAGCTGGTGGAGTTCATCTCGCAGACGTGCACGTTGCGTCCCGGCGATCTCATCCTCACCGGCACGCCCGGCGGCGTGGGCCAGGCGCAGGATCCACCGAGGTTTCTGCGGTCCGGCGACCGGGTACGAATTGCGATTGACGGGCTCGGCGAGATAGAGCACTCCGTCCAATAGCCAGAGCCCGCCTGCGGACGGGCGCACCGTCTGAAAGGGGAGGCGGCCATGCTGAGGCTCCATCCGAGCGTCATCGATTACGTGATCCTCGGGATCTACTTCGTTGTCGTCCTGGGCATCGGGTTCGTGGCCCGGCTGGCCATCAAGACCGACCTGGACTTCTTCCTCTCCGGGCGCTCGCTGCCGGCGTGGATCACCGGGCTGGCCTTCATCGCCGCCAACCTGGGCGCCCTGGAGATCCTCGGACAGGCCGCCAACGGCGCCCAGTACGGCATTCCCGCCGTGCACTACTACTGGGTCGGCGCGGTGCCGGCGATGGTCTTCCTGGGCCTGTTCATGATGCCCTTCTACTACGGGGCCAAGGTGCGATCGGTCCCGGAGTACCTGCGATTGCGCTTCAACGAGGCCACCCACGCGTTCAACGCCGCGACGTTCGCGGTCGCCACCGTCCTCATCTCCGGGGTCAACCTGTTCGCCCTGGCGCTGATCATCAACCTGATGCTGGGGGTCTCGATCATCACCGCGACCCTCGTGGCGGCGGCGCTGGTGCTGGTCTACATCACGCTCGGCGGGCTGACCTCGGCGATCTACAACGAGGTGCTGCAGTTCTTCGTGATCGTCGCCGCGTTGCTGCCGCTCACGCTGGTGGCGCTGCACAGCGTTGGCGGAATCTCCGGCGTCGAGCGCCGGGTCAAGGCATTCAAGAAGCTCGGCGAGGGAGGGCTTCACGCGTGGCGGGGGCTGGGCATCCACCACGTGACCAACCCGTTGGCGTCTGACTGGGTGGGCCTCATCTTCGGCCTGGGCTTCGTGCTGAGCTTCGGCTACTGGACCACCAACTTCGCCGAGGTCCAGCGCGCGCTGTCGGCGCGCAACATGTCGGCCTCGCGCCGCACCCCGCTGATCGGCGCCTATCCGAAGATCTTCCTGCCGGCGATCATCATCCTGCCGGGACTGATCGCGGTGCTCACCGTCCATGGGCTGGGCGTCGGCAAGAGCCTGGCGCTGCAATACAACACCGCGATCCCGCACCTGATCGGCAACTATCTGCCCGAGGGGATGATGGGGATCGCCATCACCGGCCTGGTGGCGGCGTTCATGGCGGGGGTGGCGGCCAACGTGACCGCGTTCAACACCGTGGTCACCTACGACCTCATCCAGCCGTACTTCTTCAAGGATCGCGACAGCGCCTTCTACCTGCGCTCCGGGCGGCTGGTGACGATCGCCGGGATCCTCATCTCGATCGTCACGGCGCTCATCGCGAAGGGCTACTCGAACATCATGAACTACATCCAGACGTTGTTCTCGATCTTCAACGCCCCGCTGTTCGCCACCTTCATCATCGCCATGTTCTGGAAGCGCGCCACCGCCTGGGGCGGGTTCTTCAGCCTCGTCGCTGGGACCACGGCGGCGTACGCCACCAACCGGCTGGCCGCGTACCACACCATCTTCCACTTCGGCTCGCCGCTGAGCGCGAGCTTCTGGCAGGCGATCATCGCCTTCGTCGTCGGCGGCGTCGTGCTCGTCGTCGTCTCGCTCGTCACCAAGCCCAAGGCCCCCGAGGACCTGCGTGGCCTCGTGTGGGGATTGACGCGCAAGGAGGAGGCAGAGGAGCACCCCGATCCACGCGACAAGCTGTGGTGGCGCTCGCCCTGGTTGCTCGGGGGCGTGGCCCTCGGCATCCTCGTGGTCCTGAACATCATCTTCGCCTAGGAGTCCTGAGATGCCTGAAGAGCGCAACCCCCTCTCCATGAGCGACGAGCCCATGGAGCCGACCGGCGCCACCGACGAGGACGAGATCAAGGCGGCGCGCGCCGCCAACCGCTTCGACATCCGCCGCATCATCGGTGGCGTGTTCATCCTCTACAGCCTGATTCTTATCGCGCTGGGGCTGTTCGGCTCGGCGCACGTCAAGAACAAGGCGGCCGGGATCAACATCGACCTTTGGACCGGGCTGGGGATGCTCGTGTTCGGGGGACTGATGATCTTCTGGGCCCTGAGCCGGCCCACGGCGCCCGAGGTGTCCGCGACGTAGACGCTGCCGTTCGCGCATGCGCGCGCCGGGGGTGGCGCATGCGCCACCCCGGGCCGGGTCGCATGCGACCCGGCCTTCCATAGCTGTTCTAGTGGTGCTCGATGACCCGGTCGATGAGCCCGTACTCGACGGCCTCGTCGGCTTTGAAGAAGCGGTCGCGCTCCATGTCCTCGTGGACGCGCTCGAACGTCTGCCCGGTGTGGTGGGCGTAGATCTCGTCGATCCGCTTGCGGATGTTGAGGATCTCGCGAGCGTGGATCTCAATGTCGGTTGACTGGCCCTCGAAGCCTGCCGACGGCTGGTGGATGAGGATGCGGCTGTTGGGCAGCGAGAAGCGCTTGCCCTTGGCGCCGCCGGTGAGCAGCAGCGAGCCCATGGACATGGCGATTCCGACGCAGATCGTCTGGATCTCGGGCTTGATGAACTGCATCGTGTCGTAGATCGCCAGGCCCGAGTAGATCGAGCCGCCCGGCGTGTTGATGTAGATGGAGATGTCCTTGTCGGGGTCCTGGGATTCCAGGTGCAGCAACTGGGCGACCACGAGGTTGGCGATCTGGTCGTCGATCGGCGTGCCGATGAACACGATGCGTTCGTTGAGCAATCGGCTGTAGATGTCGAACTCGCGCTCGCCGCGCGCGGTGCGCTCGATGACCATGGGGACTAGGGGCATGGCTCGGAATCTAGCGGGCGGCCTACGGCAGCAGCACCGCGGCGCCCTCGAAGGCGCCGGCGCGCAGATCGGCGAGCGCCTGCTCGGCGTTAGCGAGGGGGTAGGTCGTGACGGTCGTGCGGACCGGAACCTCGGGGGCGAGCTTGAGGAACTCGTGGCCGTCCTCGCGCGTGAGGTTGGCCACCGAGCGGATCGAGCGCTCCCCCCACAGATCGTCGTACGGGAAGGACGGGATGTCGGACATGTGGATGCCCGCGCACACCACCGTGCCGCCTGGGGCGAGTTGTCTCAGCGCGGCCGGGACGAGCGGCCCCGCGGAGGCGAAGATGATCGCGGCGTCCATCGGCTCGGGCGGCGCTTCGTCCGAGCCGCCCGCCCAGGCGGCGCCCAGCGAGCGGGCGAACCCCTGCGTGCGGCTGTCGCCCGGGCGCGTGAAGGCGAACACGGTGCGGCCCTGGTGCACGGCGACCTGGCAGATCTGATGCGCCGCCGAGCCGAAGCCGTACAGGCCCAGACGCTCGGCGTCGCCGGTCATGCGCAGCGCCCGGTAGCCGATGAGCCCTCCGCACAGCAGCGGCGCGAGCTGCTCGTCGGGCAACCCGTCGGGCAACGGCAGGCAGAAGCGCTCGTCGGCGACGGTCAGCTCCGCGTAGCCGCCGTTGATGTCGCGCCCGGTGAAGCGGGCACCGATGCAGAGGTTCTCGCGGCCGGTCCGGCAGTAGTGGCATGTGCCGTCGGTGAAGCCCAGCCACGGGACGCCGTAGCGGCGGCCGTCCTCGGTGCGGCCCACGATCTGGTGGCCAAGCACGATCGGGAGCATGGGGGCGTCGATCTCGCCGTCGCGCAGGTGCAGGTCGGTGCGGCACACCGCGCAGGCGGCGACCTCGAGCAGGAGCTGGCCGGGGCCGGGGGTGGGGTCCGGGAGCGTCGCGGCGCGGACCGGCTCGCCGGGGCGCTCGAGGACCATCGCGTGCATGGTTTGCTAGGGCGTCGCCGCCAGCCAGGCCTGGAGGCTGGTGTGGATCGGCCCGGTCTCGCGGGTGCGCAGCTCCGCGCGGATCTCGCGCATCGTGCCGGTGCGCTCGGCCACGACGTTGTGCTGGTGGATCGTCTCCAGGTTGACCTGGCGGGCCAGCACGAACGCGTCGTCGTCGAGCGCCGGCAGTTGGTCGATCACGCCCGCCACCATCTCGCGCACGCAGTCCTCCACGAACCGCGGCCGGCGGTGGGCCTTCTCCACGACGTGACCCTCGTCGGAGCGCTTCATCAGCTCGTAGATCTCCGACGACATGGACTGCTCGACGATCCGCACCAGCGTCGCAGCGTCGATCTCCTCATCGCACTGCTCGGGGCAGCCGACGTACAGGGTGCCCAGGCCGCGCTGGTTGTGGGTGGCGACCGGGACCGCTTCGAGGATCCGCTCGATCTCGCCGGCGCTGAAGCCGTCGATCTCCAGACGCTCGCGGGCGCCCGCGGCGACCAGCTCCTGTGCGCAGGGGCACGCGGTCATCCCCTGGGCGGTCACGCCCGTGAGGCGACGGGTCCCCAGCTCGGTGGCCACGGCCACCCCGTGCAGCGTGTAGAGCTCCTGGGTGGGGATGCCCGACACCGGCGCGGGCTTGTGCTCGGGGAAGCGCGCCTCAACGGTCACCTCGGCGCGGCGCGCGTCCTGGCGGGAGCGGACGAGCTGGGCGATGTGCTCGGCCAGCGTCTCGGCGCGGAAGGTGTGCTCGCGGAGCACGACCTCGCCGATGGCCTCGTTGACGACCTCCTCGAAGCGCGACATGTGCGCGCCCTTCTGATTGGACCCGAGCTCGATCACGCACTCAAAGCGCGCCGAGAAGAGCTGCTCGGTGCCGTTGTGTCCCAGCCGGATCACCTTCTCGACGGCGGTGACCCCGACCCGGGACAGGCTGAGCGCCAGCGTGGGCGATTGCGACTGAACGTCGATTTCGGTGGCTGCGGTGCGTTGAGTGGTCATGGCTGTACACAGGGTAGAGTGGTCGGCTGGCCGGCCGCGGGTGCGCCGTTTCGGAATCCCGCGGCTTTGTGGTATCAATCGCCCGGACGGATCGGTCGTAAGGAGAGGGAGATCGCCTCGCAATCGGGGGCGGCTCGAGGCAATGAGAGAGGAAGCTCAGGGGCTGTGAGCGTTGACGAGATCGTTCTATTGAGCGACGAGACTCCTATTGTGGAGCTCGACGAACTGCGGCCCCTCATCGCGGCGGGGCAGGAAAAGGGATTCCTGTCCTTCGCCGAGATCGAGGCCTGCCTCGAAGAGGTCGAGGTCACCAAGGAGCAGGTTCAGGAACTGCACGCCTACCTCGACGAGCAGGGCATCGCGGTGGTCGGCGCCGACGGCAAGCTGGCCAAGTCCGAGGGCGGCACCGTGGAGGCCGGCGCGCACGGCTCGTCGGACGGCGAGGGCGAGTCGCGCAAGAAGGTCGAGGTGGATCTGACGGTGGAGCCGTCGCTGGACTCGCTGCGGCTGTACCTGCGCTCGATCGGGCGCGTGTCGCTGCTGACCGCCGAGCAGGAGGTCATGCTGGCCCGCCGCATCGAGCGGGGCGACATGAGCGCCAAGCAGCAGATGATCGAGGCCAACCTGCGCCTTGTGGTGTCGATCGCCAAGTCCTACCTGGGGCGGGGCCTGACGTTCTTGGATCTCATCCAGGAGGGGTCGATGGGGCTCATCCGCGCGGTGGAGAAGTTCGACTACCGCCGCGGCTACAAGTTCTCCACCTACGCCACGTGGTGGATTCGCCAGGCCGTGACCCGTGCGATCGCCGACAAGGGCCGCACCATCCGCATCCCCGTCCACATGGTGGAGAAGCTCAACAAGGTGGTCCACGTCGAGCGCCAGCTCATCCAGCAGCTCGGCCGCGAGCCGACGCCGGAGGAGATCGCCACCGAGCTCGAGACGACCGTGCGCGAGGTGCGCGACGTGCTGCGCATGGCCCAGCAGCCAATCTCACTGGAGAAGCCGGTGGGGGAGGAGGACGACTCCGCCCTCGGTGACTTCGTCGAGGACCAGACCGCCGAGTCGCCGTTCGAGCTGGCCGCCGAGCGCCTGCGCCGCGAGAACCTGCGTCGCGCCCTGGCCGCGCTGCCCGAGCGCGAGCGCGAGGTGATCGAGATGCGCTTCGGGCTGACCGGCGAGCGCCCCTACACGCTGGAGGAGGTCGGGCGGGCGTTCAATGTGACGCGCGAGCGGATCCGGCAGATCGAGAACCACACGCTCAAGAAACTCGAGGCGCTGCCCGAGGCGCAGCGGTTGCGCGACGCGTCGTAGGGGGTGGTGGAGGGCGGCGCTCCGCTCCTCCGTCGCGGGTCGCGAAGTGGACGAAAACGTTACATTTTGCAGTGCTTTTCTGTCCGGAGTGCGGCGTAGCCTCTGCTCATGCAAACAACCAAACGCAACCCGCGCGGGCAGGGCGACAAGGGTGAGCTCTCCGCCGCGCTCTGGTTCGGAGAGCGGGGCGCGTCGGTCTTCATACCCCTATTCCACAGCAACCCCCACGTCGACCTCATCGCCGATTGGGGCGAGGGTCCGAAGCGGATCCAGGTCAAAAACCTCGTCGGTGTTCCGCAACAAGCGCTGGGAAGTAACGGTGTGCACCCGAGGGGGCAACCGGAGCTGGAACGGGCTTGTCAAGTACCTCGACCCGTCGCAATATGACTATCTGTTCGTCTTGGTCGGTGATGGACGACGGTGGTTAATTCCGTCATCTGAAGTCAACGCCACGTGTGGTCTACTGCTCGGCGGACCGAAGTACGAGCGCCTTCAGATCGAGCCAGGCTTGCCGCTCCGTTCGCCCCCTCCTCGCTAGACTCAGCGCCCCCCGGCGGGGTTCCCGAGCGGTCAAAGGGATCAGACTGTAAATCTGACGGCTCAGCCTTCGCAGGTTCGAATCCTGCCCCCGCCATTCCGCCCTGGGTACGGCGATTTGAGCTCATGGAATCCGACGAACTCGAGACTCCTGAGACCTTCAGAGAGACCGATCTCGCCTCCTCGGCGGAGCCCGAGAAACGCGTCGCGCACCTTCGCCGGCTCGCGGTCTGGGCCGACTCGCACTCGTCACTCCCGGGCGCTACGCGCCGACTGCGCCGCCAGCTGCCCGGTGACGATCAGTTCGGCGATCCGCTGTCCACCGCGGGCGCCCAGCCGGCGGAGGCACCCGCGGCCCGCCGCCTCTGACGGCGAGTCACACACCTGCAGCCCAGCGAGCATCGCCGCGCGGCTGGGGGACGCCGCCAAGCCCGGGCAGGTGCTCGTCTCCGACGCCCTGCTGGCGCGGATCGACGCGACCGACCTGCGCACCGGGCGCTCTAAGCGTCTGCGCGCGGACGGGGCCCCGCGCGATCTGTACGTGGTCCGGATCAGCCGCGACTGAGCACTTTTGCAGCTTTTCTTGCACGGTCGAGAGCCGTCACGCCGCTCGCGGGCCCGCGTGTTACGTTCAGCGCCCCGCCGTGCAGCCAGGCGGTTTTATGCGGCCCACACCCCGACCAATTTCACGCGCCCGCCGGCCGTCGCGCCGGGGACGCGGAATCCTTCTCGCGCTCATGGCGGGGGTCGCCATCGGGGTGGCGATCGCGAGCGCCACCGCCGGCGCGACGAGCACGGGCCAGCTCCAGCAGAAGATCTCGAGCGGCCGCAGCCGGGTCTCCAACCTCGCCGGCGCCCTCGCCGCCGCCAACCGCAAGGTCAATCAGCTCAACACGAACATCGCGGCGACCTCGAGCCAGCTATCGAGGATCCAGAGCGACCTGAACGCCAAACGCGACCAGCTGCTCGCCCTGCGCGCCCAGCTGACCGCGGCCCAGACCCGGCTCGCTCAACTGCAGGCGAGCGAAGCCGCGGACGAGAGAGTGCTCGCCCAGCAGCTCGTCGGCAGCTACGAGGGAGCGCAGCCCGACATCGTCAGCGTCGTCCTGGAGGCCACCGGATTCAACGACCTGCTCGAGCGCCTGGACTTCGCGCAGCGCATCGGGCGCCACAACGCGCACATCGTCGGCATTGTCAAGGCGGCGCGGCGCGCGGTCGCCGGGGAGGCCATCCGTTTGGGCGTGCTGTCCGCGCGCCAGCAGCGGCTGACCGAGCAGGTGCTCACCGAGCGCAACCGAGTGGCCTCGCTTCGGATCAGCTTCGTTTCCGAGCGCCTGAGCGCCGCCCGCGCGCGTGACGCCAAGGCCGGCCAGCTGGCCGGCGCCAAGTCGCAGGTGGCCTCTTTGAGCACGCAGCTCAGCCGGCTCAGGGCCGCCCAGCGCGCCGCTGCTCAGCGCGCCGCCGCTCAGCGCGCCGCCAGCAGCCCGTCGGCGCCGTCCTCCTCGGGCGCGGGGAGCTCGAGCTCCGGACCGGCCCCCAGCGCACCGTCGAGCCACGGCTTCGAGTTCCCGATGCCCAAGGACGACGTGTCGCCGTCGGCGACGTGGTCACTGGACGACGGGGTCGACATCTCGGCCCCCGGCGGGACGCCGGAGCTGGCGGTGTGCAGCGGCACTGTCGTCCTGCACGGCATCGGCGGCTTCGGCCCGTCGGCGCCGGTGCTGCACTGCGACCGCCCGTTGGCCGGATATGACTATGTGTACTACGGCCACGCGGGGCCCGGCAACTGGACCCCGATCGGCACCCACGTGTCCCAGGGACAGGTCATCTCCGAGGTCGGCTCGGGGATCGTGGGCATCTCCTCGGGCCCGCACCTGGAGATCGGGTTCGCAGACTCCAGCGGGTCGCCCGTAGGGCCCTCGAGCGCGCCGGCCATGATGTCGCTGCTGCGCGCGGCCTACGCAGGCTAAGCGGCCGCGGCGAGCCGCGCCACCATCGACCTGGCGGCGTCGACGAGCTCGGGCGGCTCCAGGACCTCGATGGGCGCGTCCATGAGCGCCATCCATACGAGGAACTCCTGGGACCACGACCCGCGGGTGCTCACGACGCACGCGTCGTCGCCGTCGGGCTCCACCGTCGCATAGCGAGCTGGGATCCGCCGGGTCGCCGCCTCCGCCGCGAGGCCGAGCCGAACGCGGCCAGGGACGGCATCCTCCCAGGCGCGCCGGCCCAGCTGCTGCTGCACATAGGCGGCGGGGTCACCTCCGGGAACCGTGCGGCGGTGACCGCGGCCGGCGTCGCGCACGCGTCCCTTGATGCGATCCAGGCGGAAGGTGCGCCAGTCATCGCGATCGAGGTCGAAGGCCACCAGGTACCAGCGATGGCCGCTGTAGACCACCGCCGCGGGCTCGATATGGCGGCGGCTGGACTTGTCATCGCGCGCGACGTAGGCGAACTGGAGCCGGGTGGCGTCGCGGCAGGCGGCCGCCAGCGCGGCGAGGACGTCGGCGTCGATCCGTGGCCCCTGGAAGGTGAATGCCGAAGTGGCGCTGCTCAGCGCGCTGACCCGGCGGCGGAGCCGGGAGGGGAGGACCTGCTCGAGCTTGGCCAGCGCCCGCACCGAGGTCTCCTCGATCCCGGCGATCGTGCCCGAGGCGGCGGTGCGCAGGCCGACGGCCACCGCGACCGCCTCGGCGTCGTCGAGCAGCAGCGGCGGAAGCTCGCCGCCGGCGCTCAGCCGGTAGCCCCCCGCCACCCCCGGTGCGGCCTCCACCGGATAGCCGAGGGAGCGGAGCTTGTCGACGTCGCGCCGGATCGTGCGCGGCGTCACCTCGAGGCGATTGGCCAGCTCCTGGCCGGTCCATTCGCGGCGTACCTGCAGCAGGGAGAGGAGCGCGAGAAGGCGTGCGGATGTCTGAACCATGGTGCGGCGAAGCCTGCCACTAATTGCGGACCGAAGTTGTCCGCAAGGGGAGCTTCGGAGGCTAATTGAGGACCGGAATAGTCCTCAATTATCGAGAGCATTGCCCCCATGTCAACCACCACACTCACCACTCATTCCCCGGCGGCGACTCGCTCGCGGTTCCGGCTCAGCGCAGCGTGGCTGGGCTTCCTCGTCGTCATCACCTCGTCGGTCATGGACCTGCTGGATTCGACGATCGCGCAGACCGCCGCCCCCGCGATCCATCGCAACCTGGGCGGCTCCTACGCCTCGCTGGAGTGGATCACCGCGGCCTACACGCTCGCCATGTCAGCGACTCTGCTGCTGGGGAGCCGGCTCGGCGACGCCTTCGGTCGCCGCCGGGTCCTGCTCGTCGGGATGGCGGGCTTCATCGTCGCCTCCGTCCTGTGCGCGCTGGCGCCGTCGTCGAGCGCGCTGATCGCCGGCCGGGCGATCCAGGGCGCGCTCGCCGCGATCATGGTGCCACAGGGGTTCGGCCTCATTCGTGACCTGTTCGGCGACGAGGGTCAGCAGAAGGCCTTCGGCGTGTTCGGACCGGTGATGGGACTCGCCGCCGTCGCGGGTCCGCTGCTGGGCGGCGGACTGGTGGACCTGGATGTGCTGGGGACGGGCTGGCGCGCGATCTTCCTCGTGAACGTCCCGATCGGGCTGATGGCGATCGCCGCCGGCCGGCGCTACCTGCCGCGAGTGACCCCGACTGCTCCCGGCCTGCGGCTGAACGCGGGCAGCGTGTTGCTCGCGATGGCAGGCAGCGTCGCGCTCGTCTACCCGCTGATCGAGGGGCAGTCGCTGGGCTGGCCGGCCTGGTCGTTCGGCCTCGTGGCCGCCGGCGCGGTCATGCTCGGAGTGTTCGCGGCACAGCAGAAGCGCCACGCGCGCCAGGGCCGCACGCCGCTGGTGGAGCCGTCGATCCTGCGCCGCCGCCCCTACGTCGCCGGCCTGGCGGTCGTGGTCGGGTTCATCGGCGCGATGGGCGGGATGATGATCGCGCTCAACGTCATGTTCCAGGTGGGCCTGGGCTTCTCGCCACTGGCCTGCGGCGTGGCCACGGTGGCGATCCCGCTGGCGGCGATCGGCGGGTCGATCACCTCCTCGGCGCTGCTGGCGCGGATCGGCCGCGGGACGATGCAGATCGGCATCGTGACCATGGCCGTCGGCCTGCTCGTGGTCGATCTGGTAATGCGCTCGGCCAACGGCGGCCTCACCGCGTGGGAGCTGGCGGGACCGCTGGCCATTGCCGGCTTTGGCATGGGCATGGTGTTCGTGCCCATGTTCGACGTCATCCTCGCCGGCGTCGCGCCCCACCAGGTCGGCTCGGCCTCGGGGCTGCTCGAGTCCGTCCAGCAGCTGGCCATGTCCCTGGGGATCGCGGTGGTCGGCACCGTCCTGTTCGGCGCACTGGGCAGCGGCCACGGGCCGGCCGCGTTCGTCGGCGCCGCCGACCACGCCCTGCTGGTCGCGGTCGCCTTCCTGGTGGCGGCGGGCGCGGCGGTGCTGTGGCTGCCCAAGCACGCGCGCCAGGCTCACTGACCGCGGGACGTCAACTGGTGGAAGCCTTTGTCTCTCCACGGTGGATGCAGGCGGTGGCCCGGTCCCGCAGGAAGTGCTGCTCCGCAATGTTCCCGGTCAGCTCGGCCGCCTCGAGGAATGACCCTGCTGCCTCCTGGTCACGCCCCAGGCGAACCAGGAGGTCCCCCCGTACGGCGTGCAGCAGGTGGTAGTCGCTCAACGCACCGGATGCCGCGATCGGCTCGAGGAGCTCGAGGGCCGGGCCCGGACCATCCGTCATGGCAACGGCAACCGCGCGATTCAGCTCGACGATCGGGGACGGGAACCTTTGCGCAAGTAGGGCGTAGAGACCGGCGATACGGCGCCAGTCGGTGTCCTCGGGCGTCGCTGCCATCGCATGCGCAGCGGCGATGGCCGCCTGTAACGCGTAACGTCCGGGCGGTCGTCGTTGCTGGTGATTGAGCGCATGAGCGCGTCCCAGCTCGGCGAATCCACGGCGGATGAGCAAGCGGTCCCAGCGCGACCGGTTTTGATCCGCCAGTAAGAGGAGCGTCCTGGGCGGCCCGCTGCGCGCCCACACCCGGGACGCTTGCAGTTCGAGCAGCGCCGCGAGCCCGTGGACCTCGGGCTCGGCGGACATCAGCCCGGTCAGGACGCGCGCTAACCGCAACCCTTCCTCAACCAAATCGACGCGTACCCATGCCTCGCCTGACGTAGCCGTGTAACCCTCGTTGAAGATCAGGTAGATCACATCCAGTGCGGACTCCAGCCGGCGCGCCAGCTCTGCGCCGTGGGGCACTTCGTACGGGATTCGCTCCGCCGCGAGCCGGCGTTTGGCGCGCACGATCCGCTGCGCCACCGTCGCCTCCGGCACCAGGTACGCACGCGCGATCTCCGCAGTTGTGAGGCCTCCCACCATGCGCAACGTCAGCGCCACCCTCGCTGGCGGCGCAAGGACCGGGTGGCACGCGATGAACACCATGCGCAGGAGGTCATCCTCGATCGCCCGGTCGGGGTCCACGCTCGCCGGCAGCGGCTGCTCGGCATCCTCGACCGTGAGCTCGCCGCCCAGGACCGAGAGCTTGCGCCGGAACACGGCGTCGCGTCGGCGCCGGTCGATCGCCCGGTGCTTGGCGGTAACCATCAGCCACCCTCCAGGGTTCGGGGGCACTCCGTCCCGAGGCCACTGCTCGAGCGCGGCGAGCAGCGCATCCTGCGCGAAGTCCTCGGCCGCGTCGATGTCGCCGAGCATCCGTGTCAGCCCTGCGACCAGCCTTGGCCATTCGATCCGCCAGGCCGCCTCGGCCGCCCTGTGACCCCGCTCGCTTCGCGCCAGGTCGTGACCGATCAACTGTGGGCCTTCAGACCGGGTCATCCAATTGGCGGATCTCCATGCCCATCTCCCAACCTGGGCCGTGCAGCGCGAGGAAGCGTGAGGCCCACTCCACGGCTTCGTCTTTCGACCTTGCCTGAAGGAGACAGTAACCGCCGATGACCTCCTTCGACTCGGTGAACGGACCGTCGATCACGGTCTGCTTGCCATCGGCAAGACGGATGCGGGTGGCCTCCTCGATCGGGCGCAGCCCGGCCGTGTCGAGCAGCACCCCGGCCTTGGTCATGTCCTCGAGCAGCCTGCCCATCTCCTCGGCAAGTCGCTCATCCGGAACGGTGGGGACCGCCGCCTCCGGATTGGTCTGAATCAGCAGCAGGTAGCGCATCGAGATCACCTCGCAGAGGCGTGACGGAACTCATAGCGGAGGTAGACGGCGCCAGACGCAAAAACCTTGGACTCCACAAGGTTCAGTCCAAGCCTCGACTGGTCGTCAAAGAGCGGCGTGCCGCGGCCGAGCGTCAGGGGGTGCACGAGGATGCGGAACTCATCGATCAAGCCCAGGGCGACAAACCCGTGCACCAGCCGTGGACTGGCATAGATCGCCATCGCTCCCCCCGGCTGCCACTTGAGCTTCGCGACCTCCTCAGCGACGTTCCGGCTGATGAGCCGCGAGTTGGCCCAGTCGGCCGATTCAAGCGTGGTCGAAAACACGATCTTGTCGACGGCATTGACCCACTCCGCGTGTGCCCGCTCGCTCGGCGTGCTTTGGGGGTTGTCGAGCATCTGCGACCAGAACCCCTGCATCCCCAGGTACGTCGCACGCCCGTACATCGCCATGTCCACGTCGGCCCGCACATGCTCGTTGCTGTAGCGGTCGACCTCGTCGTCGTAGGCACGGGCTGTCCATTCGAAGCCCAGCCCTTCCTGCGAGTCGGCAAAACCGTCCAGCGTCACGTTCTCGATCGCCACAACCTTGCGCATTCGATCCTCCATTCGTCGATGATCGCGGATCCGTCTGGATCCTCCGCTAAATCATCGAACGGAGCACCCTGAGATCGACATGGCGCGCAAGCGAGACCGGCGTTCTCGCCGCGGCGTGGATCACCTTCAGCGCCGCGCCGCGCCGGGCCGGGTGATCATCCGGACGTGCGATGCCTTGACGTTGTGGAACATGCGCGTGGGCGCGTGCCGCAAGGAGCTCCTGTGTCCTGGGTGGGTGCGCGTGATCCTCGGTCGCCACGACCATGAGCTACGCTTGCCTGCAGCAGCGGCCGACCGAGATTGTGCAGCCCCCGCGTAGCCCAGAACCGGTGAGCGGACACGCAGAGCCCCGGGGAAATCCCTGCAAATGCCCTCTTAGCTCAGCTGGTAGAGCACTTCCATGGTAAGGAAGGGGTCGTCGGTTCGAGTCCGACAGAGGGCTTGGCCGGATTAGCAGGGATTTTCTTCATCCTTCGCTCCTCTCTCTTTTTCTAGCGCGTCCACTCCGCGTCCAACAGCTTTCCGCGCAGCACGAATTTGCCTGTCGGCGGGCACACGATTTCCGTCCCAATTCGCGATCACTCCCGCGTAATGTTGCTCGATCATCCGGACGCTCGTGCCAACCTCACGCGCGATCTGCGTGAGCGGGACGCCCTCGTAGACCCGGAGCGTCACGAAGCTGGAGCGGAGGTCGCGCGGACGCGTGCCCGCCGGGGCGCAACCGGGTCGTGGCGGCGTTGCCTTCGTCCGCTTGATCGTTCGCGCGGGCTCGCCGTGCCAGACGCGGCGGCGCCAGTTGCGCCAGTCATCTTCGGCCCAGAAGCCTTCGTCATGCGCCGGGAGGACCGGCTGATGCCCGCCGGGACGTCCGCACGCGAGGAACCATTCGCGCAGGTCGTCGGCGAGGGCGAGGACCGCAACCTCGCCAAGTCGATCCTCGGCCAGGAGCCCTTCGAGGAGGACGACGTGGCCAAGGACGTTGGTCGCGAACACGGTGGTGACCCCGTCAACGGTCAAGTCCATCGTCTTCGGGCCAATGACACCAGCGTTCATCACCAGCGCGTCGACGGATCCGATGATCCCGGCCAGGCCGGCGCGGACCGAATCCAGATCGGCGACATCCATGACAACGATGTCGAAGATGCGCCGGCCGGTCGCGGCTTCGAGCTCGGCCTTCGCCGTTGTCGCCTTGTCTCGGTTCCGGCACGCCAGGTAGATGCGGGCGATCTCGGGACGTAAGGCCAGTTGCCGGGCCACCTCCTTGCCGATTCCGGCGTTCGCGCCCGTGATCAACACGGTCTTTTCCGGTGTTGTGCTCATTGCGTTCCTCTCATGTTTTGTAGGTCCAGGCAGGGTTGGCTGAATGGTGTGGGCAGACCGACAGGCAGATGTGGCGGCTAGACCCTGCACGGCGTGGGCCCAGCAACAGCGGCTTGCTGCTTTTCCGGAGCTAGCGGCCTCGGGTTTCTTTTGCGATACTGGATTGCTCGATCCACTGTGACAGAGTGAATCTGGATTGTCAAAGCCATTCTGGTCGCTATACTTCTCCTGGTGTCTGCAAGGAGTTCTGATCGGCCGCGGTTGACCCGCAAGGGTGAGGCGACGCGCGCGCGGATCGTTGACGCCGCGGCACAGTTGATCTTTCAGCAGGGCGTTGCCGGCACGACGATCGAAGAAGTGCGCGACGGTGCCCAGGTGAGCAGCTCGCAGCTCTACCACTACTTCGACGACAAGCCGGCGCTGGTCCGCGCGGTCATCGAGCGCCAGGCCGACAGGGCCATCGGCACCCAGGAGCAGTTTGACCTCAGCACCCTCGACGGCCTACGGGAGTGGCGCGACTTCGTGGTCGATCACGCCCGCGACACGGACGGGCTCGGTGGTTGCCCGGTCGGCTCGCTCGGTTCCGCGCTCGCCGAGACCGAGCCCGAGGCCAGGGCGATGGTTGCCGCGTCGTTCAAACGCTGGGAGGCCAGCATCATGGCTGGTTTTCTGCGGATGCATGCGCTGGGCCGACTCGCACCCGAGGCCGATCCGCGCCAGCTCGCGCTGGCCACGCTGGCCGCGCTTCAGGGGGGTCTCCTGCTCGCTCAGGTCCAGCGTGATCCCGAGCCGCTCGCGGCCGCGCTCGACGCGATGCTCACGCTCATCGCCACCCTCAGCAGCACCACGAGCACCTCGCTCGACCGCTGAGGCCCCCAAACCGACGACTTACGGGGAGGCATCCCGGAGCGCGCGTTACCAGATCGGCCTATTTTGGATTAAGTAAGCCATTTCTGTTAGGGTCGGCTCCTGCAAAAGTGGCTTGGGTGTTCCAACTACCAAAAGGGATGTCGACGATGGATCTGCAAGACAAAAAGGCTCTGATCACCGGTGGCACCTCCGGGATGGGTTCCGCCGCCGCACTGGCGATGGCCGAAAAGGGCGCGTCAGTGATCATCACCGGGCGCGATGAGACCCGCGGCGCGAGCACCGTGGAGGAGATCCGCGCGGGGGGACACGATGTGCAGTTCATCGCCGCTGATTTCTCTGAGATGTCCGACGTGCGGCGCGTCGCCGACGCGGCAGGCGAGATCGATGTCCTGGTCAACTGTGCCGGCTTTGCCGCCCGGGCGTCGACGGCTGACACCGACGAGCCTGCGTTCGATGGTCTGTTCCAGATCAACGTCAAGGCGCCGTTCTTCCTGGTCGCTGCGCTCGCCCCGAAGATCGCCGCCCGCGGCGGCGGATCGATCATCAACGTCTCCACGATGGTCGCGAGCTACGGCCAGCCAGGCTTGGTTGCCTACGGCGCCTCGCGCGCCGCGATCGAGCTGCTGACCAAGGCGTGGGCCGCCGAATACGGGCCGCAGAACATCCGGGTCAACGCGGTCGCTCCCGGTCCGACGCGGACCCCGGCCATAGAGCCGATGATGGCGCTGGCCCAAGAGTTCGCCAAGACGATTCCACTCGGTCGGGTCGCTGACGTGCACGAGCTTTCCGACGTCATCACGTTCCTCGCGACTCCGTCGGCCGGCTACATCAACGGCGCGATCATCCACGTCGACGGCGGCCGCACCGCGATCTGAGACGAGACGAGATGATCCTCGTCACCACTCCCGGCAACGTTCGGACACCAAGCCACTCGGCCGCCGGCTCCTGCTGGCCTGCAACCCGGGCAACGTCGCCGGGTTGCGGGCCGGTGGCGGAGATCGCAGCCCTCATCGCCGCCGGCGAGCTGCGGGTTGGACATCAGCGAGCACGAGCTTCTGAGGGACACCGCGGCGATCCACGAGCGCGCCGTGGCCGGCGACCTACGCGGCCGCGTGGTCCTGGTCCCGGAGGGCTGAGTTATGGCTACGACTACACCTACACCCGTTGAGCACGAGCACGGGCATCCCGGCATCGTTCTCGCAACGCTCGCTCTGGCGAGCGTGATGAGTGTGCTGAACCTGTTCGTCGTCAACGTCGCGCTCAACGACATCGGTGCGCACCTTCACAGCTCTCTTTCCGACGTCGGTGGGTGCTGAACGCATACGCTCTGGTACCTGCAGCTCGCCGAAAGCGGGGCCACCAGGACGGGCGCGTCGTCCGCTCCAGTGCGTAGGCAAAGCCTCGGTGACGACGTCGCCCTCGGGGTGGCCGCGATCGGCCGCAGCGTCCGGCCGCAGCCCCTCGCTGTGCTGCGACTCGCTCCTCTGACGTGTTCGTATAGCCCCCGTGCGTGCGAAAGATGTGCGAACAGCCTATGTGCGACATCACCCGGCCCGTCGGGCCTCAGACCGGGGTTCGACCGGTCGGCTCGCGCCATGTTCGCTTAGCGATCGGTAAACGGACGGCCCGAGCGGGCGGACATGCCGTCGCACCGGCTCATGTGGTTGCCTGTGCGGAGCGGTCGTCTCGTGTACGCGAACGTGCCCGCGCGGGCACCGGCTGTTGGTCCGATGCGGTAGCAACGACGCTGCATCGCGGCGGCGCCCCTCCCAATGTGCAGGTGACGGCGCGTCTGGCCTTGGCTGCCGGGTGCGCTCGCGCCGCGGCCAGCGCCTCGGTCGCCGTCGGTTCTTGTGATTATGCGGGGATGCCACGGCTCGGCGCGAAGGAGCGTGCGCAGCTTCCCGACCGCTCCTTTGCATATATCGATTCGCGCGGGCGACGGCGTCTGCCGATCCACGACGCGGCGCACGTCCGGAATGCCCTCGCGCGGTTCAGCCAGGTGGGGTTTGAGGACGAGGGCGCGCGGGACCGGGCGCGCAGCCGGCTGCTGAGGGCGGCGATGAAGCACGGGATCATGCCCATCGGATTCGTCAGCGCGCAGCTGCAACCGCAGCGGAAGCTGCCGAAAGGTCACCTCACGTTCTTGCTGGTCGATCTCGAGGGCTCAACTGAGCTGCTCGGGCGCCTCGACGATCGATACGCTCGCCTGCTCGCCGATGTCCGCCGTCTGGTGCGCGCCGCGGTGCGGTCTGCCGGTGGTCGTGAGGTATCCGCCCGCGGGGACGATCTGTTTGCGGTGTTCGAGCGCGCGCCGGCGGCACTCGAGGCCGCGCTGGCGATCCAGCGGGCGATGCATGCCGGCGCTTGGCCCGGGGGGATCGACGTGCGGCTGCGAATTGGCCTGCATCGCGGGCGTCCCGCGCTCACCGACAGCGGCTACGTCGGGCTCTCGGTCCACGCCGCCGCGCGCATTTGCTTCGCTGCGCACGGCGGCCAGATCGTTTTGTCCTCTGCTGTGCGCGCGGCGGTCATCGAGTCGCTCGCAGGCGGGGTCAGCCTGAGGAGCCTTGGCGCCTGGCGATTCCGCGGCTTGCCCGAGCCGGTGGATCTCTACCAAGTGGCCGCGGCTGACCTGCTCTGTGACTTCCCGCCGCCTCGATCGGCCGCCCCTGCCAAGTAGCGGGCTTGGCCGCCGTCGAACCGACGCCACCCGGATCCCGCGGCCGTGGCGCGGATCTGGCTCGTCTGCGACGGAGGCGGAGGAATCAGGCGTCCGACGTCACGCTTGATCGACCGGGCTGCAGGCAGGCGCACGGCTCGACCCGACCCGGGCTCGATGTGTTGCTCGTCGACCGCGTAGGCCGGCTCAGCAGGAACGTGCCCTCAGCGCCGGCCCGGCCGACGGGCGCGACAGCTCGAGCTCGTCCTGAAGCTGGCGACCGAGCCAGCTACACCGGCTCGCCCGCGGGGGCGGACGGTGATGCAGATACTCGGCGTCATTGCGGAGTTCGAACACGCCAGCGGCGTTGACCGTGTCACCGCCACGCTCGAACGCCGCGTCCTCGGCTGAGCGGCCGCATCGCTAATTGGTTTCACGGCGAGGGCGTCTGCGGCCGCTAACCGCTCGTTTTACGCCAGAGCGTGCGGCGAACTCGGTCACGCGCGAGACGCATGGACCGTGGACGACAAGCGCGCGTCGATGACCTCGCACGCTGAACCGCCGCTCGTGCAGGCGAAACCTGAGCAATGGGCGTGGCACGCGCAACCTCGACCATCTTCGATGAGCGTTGGGTGACTGCGACGGCCGGACGGCAGCGCGTCTGTCTGATCGAAGGCTCAGATCTGTCGCAGTCGTCGATCGGCTTCGGCGACGAGCCCGCCTTCCGTGCATTCAGACGGGTTAGCGCTAACCGGTGTGACGAGCCGAAAGACGGACGAGGAGCGGGAGCTTTCACTCCTGGGCACGGGTCTCGAAGCCATCGTCAGGGTCGGTCGGACCCAAGACGCGAGCCCTGCTGTCGCTATCACTGGGTTCGGCAGCGGGGCGGCGAGGTTGATGGCGGCAGGGTGGGGTGCCGGGCGCTTGCGATCCGTTGGTGTGAGTGCCCGATGCGCGGATGCCGACGGTCAGCCCGTCAGGTCGGAGACGTTTTGTGTTGCCGTCCGGGGCGCCCGGGGATCGGTCGGCGGCGCTGCCGCTGAGGCCGAGCGAGGCTACGGCTGCGACGTGGTGGGCTTGGTCAGGGCGTTGAAGCGCTTTTGGTACTCGCGAGGGGTTGGGCCGAGGCTGCGTTGGAAGTGTTGGGTGCAAGTGGCTCTGGTCGGCGAAGCCGGTGGCGGTGACGGTTTCGGCGATCGTTTGGCCAGCTTCGAGCAGGCGGCGCCCTTGCGAATGCGGTGGGCGACCTGGAGTGCGTGGGGTGCCAGCCCGGTCCGGTCTCGAAAGAGGCGGATGAGGCGGAATTTGCCGATCCCGGCGGCGGTTGCGAGCTCGTCGAGGCCGACGTTGCGCTCGGACCGATCGCCGAGGTAGTCAAAGGCCAAACGCACGGCCCGGTCGTCGCGGGGAGTGAGCGGCGATCGCGTCGCGCGGACGGCGGATGACCGTTCGATCAGCGCCTGCAGCCACTCCGCGAGCCGTTCATCCCGCTCGAGGCGAGTCGCGCCCGTCTCGAGCGCTGTGTGAAGTCGTAGGAAGTCGGTCGCGAGCTGAGGGTCAGAGAGGACCGGCTCGGGGAAGGCGACCTGTCTCTCCGTCGGTCGCGAGCGCGTCGAGGTGGGCCACGTCGACGACCATCAGCCGAGACGTCCACGGCCGGTCATTGATGGCTGCCCCGGTGTGCGAGTTGATGGATCCCAGGCAACGAGCTGGCCTGGTACGACGAGCCGGTGCTCGCGGCCGCAAGTGAACGCATTGGCTTTCCGTCCACGATCCCGAAGACGTATTCGCCGCGCGGCTCCATCGTGTAGCCGGTGGTCCGGCCCGGCAGACGAGGACCCGGTCCTCGTCTGCCGGGCGCCACATCCTGACCTCCTCGATCGGCACGCACCGAGCCTACCGGCGGCAAAAACGTTCAAGACGTCGCGATCCGCCGGACTTACGATTGTTCGATGTCAATCACACCTCACATCGTTGTTCAAGGCGCCGGGCGCGCAGCCACCTTCTACCACGACGCGTTCGGGGCCGAGGAGGTCGACCGGATCCCGACTCCTGACGGGCGGCTGATGTCGGTCCAGCTGCGCATTAGCGGGGGAATGCTGCACCTAGCTGACGAGTTCCCCGAGATGGGCGTGCTCGCTCCGCCGTCGATCGGCGGCACGCCAGTCGTACTCGCTCTCGAAGTTGCCGACGCCGACGCCGTATTCGCGCAGGCCATCGTGGCCGGCGCCAAGGTTCGGCAGCCGCTCGCGGACATGTTTTGGGGCGATCGGCACGGCCAGCTCGAGGACCCGTTCGGGCACCACTGGAACATCGGGCAGCACCTGCGTGACGTGCCGCACGACGAGGTTGTGGCCGCGGCCGCAAAGGTGTTCAGCTGAGATGCGCTACCGGCTGCCAGGAGGGGTCTCAAGAGCAATCTCACTGGCGACGGTCGAGGTGCTGGAGGCGCCTCGCGCGAGTTACCCCGGAAGGAAGCTCACAGGGATCGTTCCGGAAGAGGAAGCGCTTGGTCGTCTGGGCGTCGGCCAGCAAACGCTGCCCTGGCCCAGGATGCAGAACGCGGGGCCGGTGCCTTGTGCGCGCAGAGCGTTGGGCGATGGAGACGGATCAGGCGAGCCGACCTCACTGCCTGCCACGAGGTCGGAGATCGGGAGCGTTGGTGCCGCGCGTAGCTGGTCTCAGGACCGCCTTGCCGCAGAATCAGCGCTGGGTGACTGCCTGCGCGGTAGGCGGTCAGGCTCAGCGGGCGCGGGCTCCTGGCGGATGGCGGGCGGGGCGCTCGCGTGTTTGAATCGACGATTGTGGAGCCGCTTGAATGGGTGCGTGAGCAAGGCGTCGTGTTGCAGTCTGCCCGCGGTCCAGTACCCAACCTGGCCGAACACGTCGCCGGTGAGCCGATCCGCGGGAGCTGGTGGGGACACGGGTCCGGCCACGAGATCTTCGCGGTACTCACCTGCGTGCTCAGCTCACCAGACGTGATCGCCACACGCCTGGTCAACGGAAAGATCACTCTCATCCACCGTCGGCTGTGGCCCGCCCTCGTTCGTGTCGCGGATCGCTTCCCCGGCAGCCGCTTGGCCGCCGTCGATGAAGAGCACACTGCGTCGGGCGCCCACCGAACGACCGAGATTCCGTTCCCTGAATGGGTCCCGCTCGAAGATATGACCGCCGCCAGTCTTCTCACCGTCGACGATGCGCTCGCGCAACTCCCCGCCTGCCTCCGCTGACCCGAGTGCATCGGTAGAGGGGTTAGCGCACAGCGAAGGAGGTCAGCATCTGGCCGATCAGCTCGCAGACACGACCAAACTCCCAGACAAGCGCCCCGGCGGTTCGCTGATCGTTGGGCTTATGCGACGCCGCCAGCGGCGCGGCGGAGGCGCTCACCGGCGTTGGCGGCGTCCGGTTGTCGATCCCGTCTGAGACGACGTCGTCAGCGGTGCTGCCCTCGGCGGCGAGCGGCAGTCTGATCAACGCTGCCGTAACGGCGACTGAGCAGAAGCGACGCAACGCGGCCGCGGTGAGCTCGGCGGATTCCATCGCCCCGGGGCCAGTGCAAGCCATCGTTTCTATTGGGTCGAGCTTCTCGCTGCACGTCTTCTCGCGGGGGGGGCGCACAGCCTGGGGGCTCGCCCGCGGGTTCGCGCGAGGCCTCGGCCTGGACGGGGCTGGCCGACACGTGGCTCAGCGCTCGGCTTGACCGGGGACTGATGGTCGGACCGGCAGCATCTGGCTAGCCCGACCGGTTTCGCGCTCGCGCGCTCTCGTTCGGCGTCCAGGAAGCGCGGTCAGAGCGGCCGGGGGAGCGACCCGCTCGCGGGCGCTCGCAGACCGTCGAGGATGAGCTCGACCAGGCGGGGCCACCGACCGACGCTGGGCGGCGGGCCGCCCTGCGTGATGTGTCCGATGCCGCAGGCAATCATCGGGACGTCTTCCCAGTCGAGATCTGATCGCAGCTGACCCGACTGCTGGGCGCGTTTGACGAGCTTGTCGCACAGCTCCGGCAATCCGGCCGCACGCGCGGCGGTGTCCATCAGCTCGGGGCGGGAGCTCATGATCTCGCACAGCCCACGGTCGTCCGCTTGGATCTGGATCGCGAAGCGGATGAAGTCGGAGATCCCTTCCCACGGATCCGCGAGCTCGAGGTCCTCGCGTCCCCTTTCGGCGATGCGATCGAAATGCTGGGAGGCGATGGCAGCGATCAGCTGATCCTTGGTCGGGAAGTGGCGGTACACGGTTCCCACACCGACGTTCGCGGCGCGCGCGACGTCGGGCATCTGGGCGTCGAGGCCCTGCTCGGTGAACAACTTGCTCGCGGCGTCGAGCACCGCCTGCCGGTTCCGGCGGGCATCGGCGCGAAGCGGCCTGACGGCGTCTCGCGACTCGACCTTGATGGCGGTGGCGGTGGCGGTGGCTTTGGTCATTTTGATCGTTCTCTGCGGTCCCATTCTCGCGCCTCGTGCCGACGGCGGATCACAAACGGAATCTTGATTCCGAATATGTTATTCTGAACCGAAAGCGGAATCCGGTTTCCGAATTAAGTCTAGCGCCATGTCCCGACTTCGCCCTCCCGTTCGTCGTTAGAGACACAAGCCAGGGACACACAGCCACAAGAGAGGAAGACATGAGAACGACACAGGGAGATCTCGACCGCCGGTGGACCGCATTGATCTTGCTCTGCGTGGCGCAGTTCGTCGTCGTGCTCGACGCGTCGATCGTCAACGTCGCGCTGCCGAGCATCGGCCGGGGGCTCCACTTCTCCGAGCAGAACCTCCCATGGATCGTCAACGCGTACGTGATCGCGTTCGGCGGGTTCCTGCTGCTGGGTGGGCGCGCCGCGGACCTGCTCGGCCGCCGCCGCGTGTTCATGACCGGCCTGCTGGTCGTCGCCGCCGCGTCGTTGGCCGCGGGATTCGCGGCCACGCAGGGCGAACTGATCGCCGCCCGCGCAGCACAGGGCCTCGGCGCCGCGATCATCTCGCCGTCGGCGCTCTCGATCGTGACCACCATGTTCAAGGACGGCGCGGAGCGCAACAAGGCACTCGCCCTGTGGGGGGCCGTGGTCGGTTCCGCCGGCGCCGCCGGCGTGCTCCTCGGCGGCATCCTCACCACGGGGCTGGGCTGGCAGTGGGTTCTGTGGGTCAACGTCCCGGTCTCGCTGATCGCGTTGGCCCTCACGCCCGGGCTGATTCCCGAGAGCCGGTCGGACGCGACGACACGGCACTTCGACGCCGCCGGGGCGATCACCGTCACGGCCGGCCTCTCGGTCCTGGCCTACGCCTTGCTCGACGCCAGCAGCGCCGGCTGGGGGTCCACCAAGATCGTGGCCCTGCTCGCAGCCGCGGTCGTCCTGCTGGGAGCGTTCGTCGTCATCGAGCAGCGCTCGTCGGCGCCGCTCGTCCCCTTCCGGATCTTCCGACTCAGAACGCTGACCGGCGCCAACGTCGTCGGGCTTCTGCTCGGCGCGTCACTGTTCTCGATGTTCTTCTTCATCTCCCTGTACATGCAGCAGGTCCTCGGCTACAGCCCGATCCACGCCGGGCTCTCCTACGTCCCCCTGGCGCTCACGATCATCGTCGCCGCCGGCCTCGGCGGCCAGATGGTGACCCGGCTGGGCTTCAAGCCGATCCTCGCGGCCGGGATGCTCGTGATCGCGCTCGGACTCTTCTGGTTCAGCAGGGTGTCCGTCGGTGGCGGGTTCGTGAGCGACATCCTCGGGCCGTCGTTGCTCGCGGCGGTCGGTCTCGGGTTCGGCTTCGTCACCACGACGATCGCGGCCGTCTCCGGCGTCAACGAACGCGAGCAGGGGCTGGCGAGCGGGCTGATCAACACCTCACAGCAGATCGGCGGCGCGCTCGGTCTAGCCGTCCTCTCGACGATCGCCACGACCCACACCCACAACGCTATGGCGAGCGGGTCGAGCCTCCCGCACGCGCTGACGGATGGATTCCAGGCCGCATTCCTGGGCGGCGCCGCGATCGCAGCACTCGGGTTCGTGGCGACGCTGGTCCTCATCCGCACGCGCGACAGCCGCGCCCACCTCGAGATGGCGAACGCACAAGCGGCGCCCGCGCAGTGAGCGCCAGCGGGACCACAGCGCACCATCGTCCGCCGCCGGCGCCTACCCCACCTCCGCGACGCGCGACGGCGGCAACTGCTCGGACGAGCGCTTCCTGCTCCAGCCAGCGCGAAGGGACGAGCGCAACAGCCAACGAACCACTCGCCCATATCGCCGCTTGATGGGGTCGCGGAGAGGCCTGCCTTCCGCGCGCTTAGCAGGCACCGGTGCCCGGCAGATGAGATGCTCGTTGCGCGGGCGAAGGAGGAGCGGGGGTCGCGGCGGCCTGGTCTTGCCTCCTGGCCGGCATACGGCTTGACGCGTTTGCTTGAGCAGGGGTGTGGCGGCGGGTGTCGTGCCAGGGTAGTCCACGGCTACGATTTGCGTGGGCGCCGGAGGGGGCCTCCGGGTCCGCGGGAAGGACGGTGTCCACCTCTGGGAGGTTAATCGATGTTCGTGGCCTCTTCCTTGGCCTGAGCTGCGGGCCGCAGGCAGTGAAGGGAGATGGCATGTCTGACTCTTACCGTGATCGTCTGGATCTCGAGCAGCTGCGCCGGCAGGCGAAAGAGTTGCGGGACGCGGCGCGTGCCGGCGAGGCGGTGTCGCTGGAGCGGGTCGTCGGGCAGGTTGGAGCGCGTGGGCCGAGGGAGGTCACGCTCGCGCTCGCTCAGCTTGTGATCGCCCGCGAGCTCGGGTTCGCGAGCTGGCCGAAGCTCAAGGCGGCGGTGCAGTCGCGAGCCGGGATCACGCAGCGGGCTGCGGCGTTTGTGGCGGCGTCAGTCGAAGATCGGGAGCGTCGGGCGCGGATCCTGCTCGAGGATGATCCGCGTCTGGCACGGGCGGACATTCGTGCCGCGGCTGTTCTCGGCGACGTGCGCCTCGTCGGGCAGCTGCTCGCGGCCGACCCCTCGGCGGCGAACGCGGTCGACCGCGAGCGCGGCTGGCCGCCGCTGTTGTACGTCTGCTACTCGCGCTGGCATCGGATCGACCCCGGCCGCGCGGCCGGGATGGTGGAGGTCGCCCGGCTGTTGCTGGACGCCGGCGTCAGCCCGGACACAAACAACGGTGCCAGGCCCCACCATGGCTACCGGTCCGCCCTGCACGGTTCGGTGACGGCGAACAATCCCGGGGTCACTCGCCTTCTGCTGGAACGGTCGGCCAACCCGAATGACGGCGAGTCGCTCTACCAGGCCGCCGCACATCGCGACCACGAGTGTTTGCGGCTACTGCTGGACCATGGCGCTACCGTTGCCGGCAGTTGGGCGGTTGACGTCGTGGTCGGGGGGAACGACGCCGAGGGGGTCCGTCTGTTGCTCGACGCCGCCCAGCGGCAGACCCAAGAGCCGGTGAGCGAGCTTGCGAGCGGCTTGCTTGCCCGCGCCTGCGCTGCGGGCGCCTCGCTCGTGGTCGAGGAGTTGCTTGCCGGTGCTGCTAATCCGAGCAGGCTTGGTCAGGACGGGCTTTCGCCGTTGCGCCGAGCGGTGCGGGCTGGCCGTCAGGAGGTCGTGGCTGTGCTGCTCAGCCGGGGCGTGATCGACGATGCCACCCATATCGACCGGTTCCTCGGCGCCAGTGCCTGTGGCGATCGGGTCCGCGCCGAGCTGCTTCTGTCCGAACGGCCAGATTTACGCGATCGCCTCTCCGCTCGTGACCGTGCTGCAATTGTCGAGGTCGCCGGTGGCGGCGCCGCGGCGGACGCCGTGCGCCTGATGATCGAGCTCGGGTTCTCCCCAAACTCTCGCAATGACTTCGGAGAGACGCCTTTGCACGCTGCGGCGGCCGCCGGGGACGCACAGACGGTACGCCTGCTGCTAGAGCACGGCGCCGGACTCGACGCCCGGGACGCGAACTTCGATGGCACGCCCCTCGGATACGCGACCGTCGGAAGCGGCGAACACCCCAGCACGAACGGCGACTGGGTCGCCACTGTCGAACTCCTGCTCAACGCCGGGGCGGACCGAGCCGGCGTCTGGGTCCCAAGCAAGCCACCGAGCGAAGACGTCGCCGAGGTGCTGCGTAGGCTACGGCATCACCAGCAACGAGACGCGCGCTGCCTCAAGTGCGTAGTGCTCAACAAGCCACGCGAAGTCGGTTCCCGTTGCTGCGCGCTGTTGGGTCCTCGAACGACCCCGAGCACAACTCGATTGCGCCGCCGGAGAACCGCGATCTCAACGATGCAGGCGTCCCCGTCGTTCTCGCAAACGCCCTCGTATTCGCAGACGCACGTCTCTCAACGGTGTTCGCAGGACCTTGCTGGGTGAGACGCGCACGTCGCCGCAAGCAGGGCGCAGATCAAAGCGTGCCGGATCACGCGGCTGCGTATGCAACGCGGGTGCGGCAGCCGGTCCGCGCCGGCCCCAGCGACCGCTCGCCGCCGTTCGTAGCCGCTTGACGCCTCAAGCAGCCACGGCGAAGTCGTGACCGCTCCGCACCAGGACCGGCAGTCTGGTGGACGGCGCCGACACTGCTGCTCTTGGG
>CAWDFE010000008.1:0-63313 GCA_963801435.1 uncultured Actinomycetota bacterium | reverse complement strand
GCTCCTCGGTCGCGACGGCGAGGACCCCCTGTTCCTGCAGATGAAGGAGGCCGAGGCGTCGGTACTGGAGGAGATCCTCGGCCCCAGCGAGTTCTCAAACCACGGCGAGCGCGTCGTCACCGGCCAGCGCCTGATGCAGGCCACCAGCGACATCTTCCTCGGGTGGCTGCATGTCGACTCCGGGCTCGATGAGAAGCCGCGCGACTTCTACGGCCGGCAGCTCAAGGACTGGAAGGGCTCGGCAGAGCTCGAGCAGATGGTCCCGAAAGGCATGGCCACATACGGCACGCTGTGCGGGTGGACGCTCGCGCGCGCGCACGCCCGCAGCGGCGACCGGATCGCAATCGCATCGTACCTCGGCAACGGCGACAGCTTCGACCGCGCGATCCTCGCGTTCTCAAAGGCCTACGCCGAGCAGAACGAGCGCGACTACCAACGGCTCGCGTTGGCAGTCAAGTCGGGCCGGGTCACCGCCGAGACGGGTCTCTGATGCCTGACCGGGCGCTTGGCAAACCCACGTTCGGTCGGCGACGGCGACCTCCTGGGATCCGGGTGGCGCGGGTTCGCGTCTGTCGAGCGAGCACGGGGCAGCTCGCTCGCAGCCCTTCGAGGTACCGGATCGGGTGATGACCGCGTGACCGACCTCTGGGTCGTCGTCCGCAGCTGTTGCGGAAGAGACCATCGATGCCGACCTGTCTGCAGGTCCGGGGATGAGCCCGCTCGATCGATCCCAGCTTCCGATCGTGCGTCGTTCAAATCGGCCGCGATGGTCCGAAAGTGCGGGAGGGCTGCGATGGCTGAGACACCGACCGATGTGCTTGTCGCGGGCTACCAGGAGATCGCCGAGGCGACGACAGACGGACTTCGAGTGGCTGGTCGCGCGCCGACCAGGCGCGCAGCCGGCATTTCGCTCCGCTCGCCTCCGGCTCGCTCGCAAACCGCCGGCTCAGGAACCCTCAACTGGCCTGGCTTTCGACCGGCGCGTTAGGTTGACTTCCGGCTGTGTCTGGCGGATAACTTTCAACAGAATGCAGGCGTCGCGGCCGGTGGGCGCCTGGTGCCGGGGAGCCTCCACTGAGCTCGTGAGATTGGTCAGTCGTCGACCTCCTCCCAGACCGATTGCTCGTCGTGCTCCTCCCAGTCGGCGCCTGGCATCGCGATGGCCCAGCTTGTCCATGTTCCGATCGGTCGGGCCGGGGCGGTCCTGACTCTGGCGCGGACGGCGATGCCGGGTGTGAGTTCGACGGGTGAGCGCAGCGGCGCTGTCGTCATCCCCCAGTGCGTCGGTGGATCGCCGGGTCCCACGGAGAGTGGGATGCCGGGCGCGAGCTCGGCGCTGAACCAGAGGGCGAGCGCGTTGGCCGTTCCGTGGTCGTGGACTGGCAACAGCGTCTCGGCTTGGTGGGGCGCTTGGGCCTGCTCGAGCGGTATCCGGTCCGCGTTCGTCGTCCACAATCGGCGCGGCTCGGAGCGGCTGTCACCCGCCGCAAGGTGACGGAAGGTGCCGGAGTAGATGACCTCGTTGACGGTCTTTTCGACCAGGAGCTCGAGCGTGAGGCCGAACGGGTTGTCCCGTAGGAACTCGATCGTCTGCGCGAGATAGCGGTCGTGTACCAGGGCGGTCCACGCCGTCACCGAGCGGGGGATCATGACCCCGCCCGGCTTGAGCCAGCGATCGCGGGCGGCGATGACCGGAGCGAGCATCCCTTCGTCGATCCCGAACCCTCCAAGCCACTCCGAGACGATCACGTCCACGCGTCCGGGGAGTTCGATGTCGCTGACGTCGCCGTGGATCACGTTGACGATCCCCGCGACATCGTTCGCGGCGGCCAGCTCGTGCGCCAGGACGGCGATTGACGTCCGCTCGACCGCGTAAACGCTTGCGGCGCCGGCGCGCGCCGCGAAGACGCTCAGGATGCCGCTTCCGGCGCCGACATCGAGCACGCTGTCGCCAGGACGCACCGCCGAGTGGATCGCGCGCCGGAAGGCCTCGGTGCGGACGCGGTCGCGGATCATGGTGCGATGTACCTCGAACTCCGCGTACATCGGATCCGGCGGATTCCTGATCGGCGTCCGCACGCGGGGATTGTAAGTGGCTTAGGTGGTGTCCTGGCTCGAGCTCACCGAATCACCCGGGTGATCGTCGGCCGCCACGCCCACACCGCGACCTGGGTCAGCCATCCTGAGAGTCGTATGTCACCGCCAACGAAAGAAGGGGGTCCTCGATGGGATTCAGGCGACGGACAAGGCGGCGGGCGCTCGTGGCCGGAGCGGCAGTGGCTCACCACGAGAGAAGCAAGGCCGCGGAGGAACAGCAGGCTGACGATCAGGCGCCCCCCGAGGAGCAGGCTCCTGTCGAGCAGGAGCAGGCGGCGTATGCACCGCCTCCGGCGGACCCCGCCGACGAGCTCGAGCACCTCGGGCAGTTGCACGAGTCGGGCGTGCTGACAGACGATGAGTTTGCGTCGGCCAAGGCGAAAATCCTTGGCACCTGAACGCAACAGGGGTTGCCGAAAGGACGTTGAGCAAATCGGCAACGGAGACACAGGGAGCTGCAATGAGTCCATCGCGTAGGGACGTGCTTTCGAAGGCGCTCGAGGCCGAGGTCGGTGGCGCCTCGGCTGATCTGGGCACCCTGTTCACCGACGACGTCGTCGGATGGTCGCCGTACGCGACGGTGTCAGGCCGGGAAGCACTGGCCGAGCTCGCGACCCTCCGCGAGGAGGCGTTCTCCAATGTCGTCATCATGTTCCGAGGCCTCGACGAAGTGGGCAACAAGGCCTTCGCCGAATGGCTCATCGAAGCCGATCACACCGGGCCGCTCGTCCTCGGCGACGATGTGGTGGAGGCAACGGGGCGGCATGTTCGGCTGCCGGGCGTCACGGTCGCCGATTTCCGCGAGGGGAGGATCCGGTCCTACCGGACATACTTCGACGATCTCTCGATGATCGAGCAGATCGTCGGCGCCTGAGGAGTCGGTCGCGGTGGGGTTCCGGGTCGAGGACGATCCGGATCCGCTCGACGTCGAATTCCTTGAAACGCAGATTCGTCGTGAGGCGTCGGCCGCCATGGGCCTCGGTGACGAAGTCGAGCTGGCGATCTTCGTCCGCGACGCTGACACGGTCGTAGCCGGCATCAGCGGATGGACCTGGGGCGACTGTTGCGAGCTCCAGAGCCTCTGGGTGGCGCCGAGTCTCCGAGGTTGCGGCCTCGCGACGCGGCTGATCGCTGCCGCGGAAACCGAGGCGGCGGCGCGAGGGTGCTCGCAGACCGTCCACCTCACCTACGAGTTTCAGGCTCGCGGACTCTATGAGCGAAACGGCTACGAACTGGTTGGCGGAGTCGAGAACTTCCCCTCAGGTACTGACGTCCTCTGGTACCGCAAGCTCCTGAAACCATGAGCGTTGCCGCAGCGGCGCGATTGGTCGTAGCTTGTGAATCCGAGGAAAACAAGAAGGGATCGCGCTCTCGAGCGACTGGAGCAACCCCGGTCTGCTTGCGTAGGTCGGCCAGAAATAGGTCCGCCAAGTCGGTGCTAAACCCGGCACGCACCACGACGATGAAGGCAGTCGGCAAGCCCGTTGAAGCGGATCGGCAGATCAGCCTCGGCTGGTTCGCCCCAGTCGAGCCGATCCAGCGCGCTGCGCAGGCGACGTGTCCGCGCGCCTGCCCAGCACAGCGCCAGTCCCGCCGCGACAGAGGTCATGTGAGCCCGATAATGCCCTTGATGATCAGCAGTGCGCCGAGGAAGGTAAGTCCTCTGACGGCGAACATGTGCGAGTGCCGGGAGACCCAGGCCTTGGCTCGCGCGATCGCGCGAGGTGTCCACTCGGGTGCAATCAGGAAGCTGACGAGCGGAGCCTCGAGCAGCCACAGCATGACCAGGTTGAAGCCGATCACCAGCAGCACCGTGACCGTGGTTGAGTAGTTCAGCTTGTGGATCTCATCGAGCCCCGCAAGGTAGGAAGCGCCAGGGAGGGTGAGCAGCATCCCGACAAGGAACGTGGTCCGCGGAGATCCCTTGCTCAGCTCCCGCTGCCACCTCGGGGGGCCCTTGTCGGGCTTTGCGGCTTTGCGCGCCCGCCGGCGCTCTGTATAGCGCTCGTGGCGTCCGCTCCAGACTACCCACGCGCCGACCAGCGCGATCGCCCCCAGCGCGATGTCGACCGCGGGACTGAGGGTGTTCTCTGTCGTGTTGGTCGTGCTGGAGTTTGACGCCGAGAACACGATCACCAGGCCGAGCGTGATGCTCGTCACGTACGCGCCGAGCAGATAGCCCAGCATCAGCTTCGCCGGGTTATCGAGCATCAGCATCACCGTCGTAGCCGCGACCAACGTCGGGTTGAACGACGCCGTCAGCGACAGAAGGATTACTTGGCCCATTGGCGTCGGACACGGAGATTGGCCGAGTATTCCGGCGGATGGGCGGGGATGGTGGACAGCACACCTGTCACATTCGGGGCGCAAACGGTGGAAACTGCGATAAGAGACTAAGTCGCGCCCGACGCCCGATGCTCGTTCGCCTGACGGCTGCCCGCCCGCCCGTCGTTACGAGGAATTACGTGTTCGTCTCGGCGTGGGGTCAGCGCCGCAGCAGCCCGGGTCCGGGGCGCCGGTCGCGGCGGTCGTCCCGTCGGTCCTCGCGCCTGTCGCCGCGGTCATCGCGCCGATCAGCGCGCCGGTCATGACGCCGCACGGGGCCGAGCAGGCGGGGTCGATCTGCTCTATCTCTGAGCGGTCCCATCTTCATGCTCCTTTCGTTGCGGCCTGTCGATCCGCCTGCACTGCCGCGAATAGCGCCTGTGTCGGGATCCGACCATTACCGAGCAGCTCACCACCCGATCTGCGGACCGCAGAGGCAAACGGCGCCGCCCACGTGTTCTCCCAGACCAGCACCGCAGCCGCGCTGCCGGGCTCCAGCGATCCGCCGACCTCCTCGATGTCCTCCTCGGCAAGCAGGATCGCGAGGTCGCGCTCAAGCGCGCGCAGCTCGCCGACCTCGCTGTCGTCGGCATCGCGCAGCTCTGCCGCCTCGACCGAGCCGTCATCGGCCCGGGTGATCATCACCAGATCAAGCACCCGGACGGTGTTGCTGTCGATCAGCGCGTTGAGCTGAGTGGCCATCTCGCCCGAGAAGTTCGCCCTGTCCGCCGGGAAACCGACTACGAGGTAGTCGACCGGCCCGATCTCGTCAATGTTGATGTCGCTCATGTCTGCTCCTCCGTTCTGTGGCCCCGGCATCCGCGGTGACCAACCGCCAGCGTGTGGGCCACGAGGTTGTTGCGACATCATCACCCAGATCCCTTCGCGTGCGATCGGCTCAGCGCGATGTTCACCCGGGTGATTGACGCCGACAGGGCGATGGGCGGCGGGAACGGGAATGAGGTCACGGGCATGGTGGCGCGCGGCCGCACATCTCGCTGAACACGGTCGAGACCCCATAGCCGTGTGTAGTAGCGTGAACTGGGCGGCAAATCGCGAGCGGATGCGGACGTGCGCGGAAGGACTCGGCCTGCTAGAGCTGGCCGAATCACCCGGGTGATCTCCGGCCCGCACGGCCCAAACCGCGGCCGTTGCCAGGCATTCTGAGGCCCGCATGGCACTGCCTCGCAACCGGCCCCGTCGGGGGCACACGCTCTCCGGCGCCACGGTGCCGAGTACCACGCGAGCGCGGACGGCCTCGCGGTGGCCGCGCGGCTGTTCGTCCTGCGCGACGCCCGGGCCGCCGTCGCGCGCGGCAGGCCGCGAGCCCGGCGCTCGCAGCAGTACGGCTCGAAGGCGTCTCGCTCTCATACCCCGGCCGCGACGGGCTCGTGCGCAACGGCCTGGACCTCGAGCTTCGGCCCCGGCAGACGGTGGCGCTCGTGGGTGCAGTGGATCGTCCTCCGAGGGCGCTGCTCGCCGGCGCCGCGGTGCCGGTGCTCGGTCGGCCCACGGCGCGTCTCGACCCGAGGACGGCGAGCGAGGTCATCGAAGAGTCTTCGCCGCCGCGGGCAACCAGACGGTGTTGGTGATCACCCATCGCAGCGAGGGCTCGATCGCGCTGACCGGGGTGGTCAGCATTGGCCGGGGATGAAATGACGGCATGGGGAATCCAAACATGATCGGAGTGAGATGACCAAGTTGAAAATTCCGTGGCCGATTCGAAGCACGCTCGCCGGCACCGCCGGCACGGCCACGATGACGGCCGCGTACGCGACCGAACGACGCCTCCGGCACAACCATCGCGGGCCGCTCGACTACGACGACTCGCTCGTCCCGGGGACCATCGTGGCTTCGGTCATGCACCTGGGCCATGTCACGGCAAAGGAGGACAACGAGCTCGGCCTCGCGCTGCGCTGGAGCTACGGCTCGGTGTTCGGTATCTGGCACGGCCTGCTGCACCGGCGGATCCGCGAGCCCTGGGCGAGCGCCCTGTTCGGCGCCACGCTGATGAGCGCGACGCTTTCGCTATTTCCACTGCTCGGACGGACGCCGCCGCCGTGGCGGTGGCCGGCCGACGTGATGGCTACAGCGATCGCAACGCACATCGCTTACGTCGCCGCCGTCGGCAGCGTGGACGACGCGATCGGCCGGACCGGCCGCTGAGTCGCGTGTCACGGCCGTGCGTGATCGGACCGCCACGTGCGTTCGCCGCTGTTGCCAAGCGCCCGAAGGAGATCCCTGGCTCCCGGCACGTGATCTGGCTGGGGAACGCGACGCCGGAACAGCTCGTGACAGCTGGCCTGGTCGGTGGGGCAGTCAAGCGAGGACTCGAGAAGTGAACCGTCTGCGTGCTGAGAACATCACATGGGTCGGCTCGGGATCGGTCCTCCCGTCGGTCCCCGGCGCGGCGCTGTCTCGCGCCTTGTCTGGCCGTCGGGCCCGACCGCAGCGGGCGGCGGGTTGCCCGATCTGCTCCGCGGCTTCGACGTGCGGCTCTATCTCCTCCCGGACGTCACGGCCCGGATCTGGCGGCGGCTTCCCCGTGGGAGCCGCCGTGTGAGCCGACCGTCGGCATGGGTGCGGTCGTTGCGGCCGGATCCGGGCACATTGCGCCAGGACGCCGTCGCCGGGGTTCCGGGCGCGATCGCGAGCGTTCCGGACGGGATGGCCTCCGCGGTGCTCGTGGGCGTCAATCCCGTCTACGGGCTGTACGCCAGCATGGCCGGTCCGATCGGCGGCGGTCTCGCGGTCAGCACGCGGCTGATGGTGGTGACCACCACCACCGCCGCGGCGCTCGCCGCTGGCTCGGCGCTGAGCGGCTTCTCCGGCGCCGACCGCCCCGAGGCGCTCTTCGTGCTGTCCGCGCTGGCCGGCGTGATGATGATCCTCGCGGGGGTGCTGCGCTGGGGGCGCTTCACGCGCCTGGTCTCGGTGTCGGTGATCACCGGATTCCTCACGGGGGTCGCCGTCAACATCGTGCTGGGCCAACTCGGCGACCTCCTCGGCTCCCCGCAGACCGGCAAGCCGGCAGTGGTCAAGGCCTGGAATGTCGTCACCCATCCAAGCGAGATGTCGCTGACCGCGGCGGCAGTGGGTGTATCGGCACTCCTGCTGATGATCGTGCTGAGTCGCACACGGATCGCTTCGGTCGCCTCGTTGGTAGCGCTGGCGATCCCGACACTGCTGACGCTGGGCGCCAGCAACCTGGTCCGTGTCGAGGACTCGGGCAAGATCCCCAGCGGCATCCCGACGCCGCACCTTCCGCAGCTGTCGCTGCTCTCATCGCTCGATCTGATCGCCGCGGCGGCGGCCGTCGCGGTGATCGTGCTCGTCCAGGGCACCGGCGTGGCGGAGGCCGCGCCGAACCCCGGGGGATCGCGGTCTGACCCGAACCGCGACTTCATCGCACAGGGGGTTGGGAACATCGCCTCGGGGCTGTTTCGCGGCCAGCCGGTCGGCGGCTCGGTCGGCCAGACAGCGCTGAACGTCGCCGCAGGGGGGCGCACGCGCTGGGCGTCGATCTTCTCCGGCATCTGGATGCTGCTGATCCTCGTCCTGTTCTCGGGGGTGGTCGGGGAGATCCCGATCGCGACGCTCGCCGCCGTGCTGATCTTCGCCGCAGCCAGCTCGCTGCGCCCCGCCCGGATCGACACCATCCTGCGCACCGGGCTGCCGTCGCAGCTCGCATTTTTCGCCACCTTCACGGCGACGCTGTTCTTATCGGTGACCGCTGCAGTCGGTCTCGGCGTGCTCCTTTCCCTTCTGCTTCAGGTCAATCAGGAGGCCGTCGATCTGACGGTGGTCCGGCTCAGTCGAGACGAGGAGTACGACCTCATCGAGTCTCCGGCGCCGGCGACCCTTCCCAGCCGCGAGGTCACGCTCCTGGACGTATACGGGAGCCTTCTGTTCGCCGGCGCCCGGACGCTGGAGACGCTCCTGCCGGATCTGGCCGAATCGGAGCTGGCGGTGGTCGTGGTCCGTCTGCGCGGTCGCACCACGCTCGGTGCGACCGCGTTCATCGTCTTGGCCGACTACGCGGAGCGGCTGCGCTCCGCAGGCGGGCACATGTACCTCAGCGGCGTGACGGCCGAGCTCAGCGAGCAGCTGCGGGACACCCACCGCGTCGACCTCGAGGACGCCGTCACCGTGATCCCCGCCACCGAGACGATCCTGGAATCGACCCAAACCGCCATCGACGTCGCCGAGGCATGGCTCGCCTCCCACGCTGGGTAGCCGCGCACCGACGCGCGCTGGATGATCGGCGTTGTCGGGGAATCTCGTGCACGCCCTGGGTCGCGTGGACAGTTGGCAAGATGCGCATGTTGCTTGTGGCTCGGGCGAGCCTCGTCTGCCGGCGGACCCCCGCTCCCGAAGCACGGGGTCTGGATGTGCGAACGCAGCGGCCGGCAGGCCCAGTACCCTCGGCATGCCGCCGACGCGGCCGTGAGGATCATCCGTTTGGGGTCAGGACGGCGTTTCGCTGGATGGGCTACGATGGCCGTCGGGTCGGTTGAGGTGGCGACAGCATCCGTATCCGGGGTGCAGGCGAGGCGGCACAGCGAGCCGCGTGCGGTCGTGCTGATTGCCGTCGTGGTGGCGGGCACCGTGGCGACGATCGTGACGGCTTGGGCGGTCGGGAACAGCCCGATACTGGTCGACCGCACGGCGGACGTGATCTGGAGGAGTCTGTTCGTGTCGGCGTATGTCGCCGTCGGTGCGTACACCTGGTGGCGCCGGCCTGCGAGTCCGCTGGGGCCGCTTGTCGCCGGGGCTGGGTTTCTGTATAGCGTGACGTCCCTGAATGCTTCGGGCGCGCCGCTCGCGTACACGATCGGGATGGTCGCGTGGGCCGGCTACATCGTCTATGTGGGCTACCTGTACTTGTGTTTCCCGCGCGGCCGGCTTGAGTCCACGCTGGAGCGTGGGTTCATGCTGGCCTTCGTGCTGAGCGCGGTTGTGGTGTGGGGGCTGATCTTGCTGCTGTCTCCGACGCTTCCGGCGGGAGGCGATTTCACAAACTGCGGGACCGCCTGCCCTCATAATGCGCTGCAGATCGCCAGTGGGCACGGCGACACCATGGCGCTCCTCACGGCCGCCGACATCGTCTTCACGATCGCGGCGATTGGCGTGGCGATGCTGGTCTTCAATAAGGCGCGGTCCCCGTCGCATCTGCGTCGCCGGGCGCTGGCGCCGCTGACCATCGCGGTGCTCGCGGGGGTTATCGAGTTTGTGTTGGCGCTATTCCTCCGGCCCGCCTTTCCGGGGACCGCGGAGACCCTCAAGATCATCAACGGTCTGGCCGGCGTCGCGGTCCCGGTCGCGATTTTCGCCGGCCAACTTCGTGGCGATCTGTTCGCGGCGGTGAGCCTTGGCCAGATCGTTGTCCGAGAGGGTGGAAAGTCGTTGACTCCCGCGGCGGTGCAGACGTTGATCGGAGAGGCGCTCGGGGACTCGACCCTAACGCTTGCCCTTTGGTCCCCCGAGCGGGCTCGGTACGTCGACGTGGGCGGTGCGCCGCTGGAGCTTCCGCGCGATTCCGGTATGCGCGGTGTGACCGAGGTCACCCGGCACGAGCGTCCCGTCGCGGCCTTGATTCATGATCCGTCGCTCGATACCGACTCCGACGTTGTCCAGGGACTGGCTGCGAGCTCGCTGATGCTGCTCGAGAACACGCGCCTCGCCGACGAGCTGCGCGCGTCGCGCTCGCGTCTCGTCGAGACGGCGGATCGGGAACGACGGCGTCTCGAACAGGATCTCCACGACGGAGCACAGCAACGGCTGATGACGATCCAGATGAAGCTCCAGCTGGCGCGGGACGAGACCCACGAGCGGAATCTGGCCGCGCAGCTCGAGGCGATCGGCGTCGACGCGGAAACGGCGGTGGAGGAGCTGCGCACGCTTGCGCACGGCATCTATCCATCCCTGCTCCGGGACCGCGGCCTCGCCGACGCCCTCCGCGATGTGGCGGTGAGGGGCCCGATCGCCATCCGGGTGGCCGACGAAGGCATCGGGCGGTGCCCTGCGCCAATCGAGGCCGCGATCTATTACTGCTCGCTCGAAGCCATCCAGAATGCGATCAAGCACGCGGGTAGCCACGCTCGGGTCATCGTGACGCTCGGACGTGAGCAGGACGGCGTCCATTTCACGGTCGCGGACGACGGCGTGGGAATGGACACCCGAAATGGGAGCGACGGCGCGGGCTTGACGGGCATGCGCGACCGCATCGGCGCCGTCGGCGGCGATCTGAAGATCGTCTCGTCGCCCGGCCGAGGCACGAGCGTGCGGGGAACGATCCCCGACGTAGGCTCTGAAGCCGCAGTGCCGGCGTCCGAGGCAGAGCGAGCGTCCGAGGCGGAGCGGTGACGATTCGCGTCGTGTTGGAAAAGGACAACATCCGCGCTCGCGACGGGATCTGCCGACCCTCGAGATCGAAGAAGACATTGAGACCGTAACCACCGCGCAGCCACCTCGCGACGCTTCGCTAAGGGGTCGGCAGACGCAACCAGACGTGGTGGTGGCCGACATCCGGATGCCGCCCACCAACACCGACGAGGTGGTCAGGCTGGCGGCCGAGCTGCGGACGACCCACCGGGAGATCGGCGTCGTGATCCTCAGCCAGTACGCCCAGGCTCGTCCGCGTCGACGCCGCTCGAGGAACGATCGGATCGCCGCGCCTATGTGCTCAAGGACCGCATTTAGCGCGCGGACGACCCGTGCCGCGCGGTGCGCGTAGTCGCCGAGGGGCCGTGGGTCGTCGACTCCCGATCGTGGAGCCGGCCGCCGTCGGCCAAACGCCAACGCGACGAGCTGCGCTTCGATCTGCTGTCACCCCCGAGCGGGAGATTCTGGCGTTGTCGCGGCGGGATCGAGCAACGGTGCGATCTGCGAGCAGCTCGTGATCGCCAAGCCCGCCATCGAACGGCACATCACTCGATCTTTTAGAAACTGGGCCTTGGCGAGTCCGAGCACGTGACTTGGCGGGTAAGGGCGGCCCTGTTGTTCGCGCTTGCAGGCCCGGTAGCACCCGTCCAGTAGCACGTGCCTGCCACCTCGCCGCACCGGCCGCTGCACGCCAAGCTACCGAGATCGAGATGTCTAGTTTCGAACGTTCCAGCCGCCGACGCGGGCGTGTGCTCGCCGTCGACGACCACGCTCCCTTCCTGGCTGTGCTGCGCGACGTCGTTGGCGCCACCGCCGAGCTCGAAGCGGTCGGCGTAGCGCAGTCGGGAGAAGTAGCCATCCAGGCTGCTGGGGAGCTGAAGCCCGACATGGTGCTAATGGACGTGCGGATGCCCGGCCTGGGTGGAATCGCCGCCGCCAGGCAGATCAAGGCGTGCCGGCCGTCGACGCTCATGGTCCTGATGTCGACGACGCGTCCCGAGGAGCTTCCGCGTGACGCTCACGACACGTTCGCCGACGCGGTGATCTGGAAGAGTAAGCTCGACCCCCGGCTGCTGGATGACATGTGGCTGCGTTACCGAGACCAGAGCTCGCCTTCTCTGTTTTAGCGGTCCGCCAGATGGACGCGGATGATCTGTGATTCGGTGTGGGAACGCCTGCGTCTAACCGACATGGGGATGTGAGAAGGAACGTCGGTTCGCCCCGTGTGCCGCCCTGTCTGAAACGTGCCGGGCGCGCCGAACTCCTGCCTGGGCGCAAATCGTGATCACGAGCATGCAAGCAATGACCGTGGCTCGAGGTCTGGCGACGACCCACGGATCTGGAGTGACAGTTCCGCACCCGCGGAGCGAACGGGTGGGCGCGGTCCACGCATCGTCGTTCAAAGGCATCGCCATCGCAATCGAGCAAGCCGGCCAGCAACAGGCATGCTTGCTTCCGCGGCCACCTCTGGGGCACGGTCCTGCTTGGCAGGAACGGCGACGCGCGGCAGGACGCGACTGCGGTCTCGAAGCCTTCGATGGCGTCGAGCGAGAACGACGTCGCCTCCCGGATGGGACTGCGTCTCTCGCGGGCTGGAGTGTGAATTCAGCCCTCATACCCGTCGACGCCGAATATCCTCTTGCACAAGCCTCCGGGCTTGAACTCCAAATGCAGACGTCGCTAAACATCGGCTGGCTCCCTGCGGAATCCGACACCGGCGGGCTCGGGCTCTTGAAGTCCACGGAGGCGGCGGCCGTCTCTGTTCGCAGCAACGACAAAAGGCAGCCTGCTCCCCCAGCACGGGTGCCCGCGGCCGGCAGTGCTCGGGCATGCCGAGTTGGGGGGGCGCGGCTGCGACCGCCCGATGATCCGGATATCTGTATGTCGCCATGTCGCTGAGGGTCGTAGTGGCCGAGGACAGTCTCCTCGTGAGAGAGGGCATCGTGGGGCTCTTGTCGACCGCGCCCGATATCGACGTCGTTGCGTCGTGTGGGGATTACGACCAAGTCATCGCGGCCGTCGAGGACCAGGATCCGGACGTCGTGGTGACTGATGTCAGGATGCCGCCGACGTCAACTGATGAGGGGATCCGTCTGGCGGGCCAGCTGCGCGACAGGCATCCGAACGTCGGCGTGGTCGTCCTGAGCCAGTACTCCAACCCGGCTTACGTGCTGGCGCTTTTTGAGGACGGCGCCGACCGGCGCGGCTACCTTCTCAAGGAGCGGCTGCGCGACCGGTCGGTCCTGGTGTCAGCGATTCGGTCGGTGGCCGCAGGGGGATCGTCGCTTGACCCGAAGGTCGTCGACATACTCGTCTTCGCGCGCTCTGAGGGGGCGAGCTCTCCACTCGCTGATCTGACGCCACGCGAGCGCGAGGTGCTGGCCGAGATTGCTCAGGGCAAGAGCAACACGGCGATTGCAGAGGCGCTCTTCCTGACCAGACACGCCGTCGAAAAGCACATCAACTCGATCTTCACGAAGCTTGGACTCGGCAGCGCTGAGGACGTCAGCAAGCGGGTCAAGGCGACGCTGATGTTCCTCGCTGAGATGCCGGACACACGCGAGGGCTGAGCCGGCCCACTGCCCGCCTGCACGTCCGCCGAGACCACGCCTAATAGGCCCCAGGACTGTCGGCGGGGAGCTGGCGGTCCGCTCCACCCTCTGGCCGTGGCACTGGCTCGCAGGCCGCACACCGCTCACAGTCGTGGAGATCATTGGCGCCCGCCGCCGCTCACCATCGGTGGCCGCGAGGGAGACGCGGCCGCGATGCCCCGAAGTGGGGGAGTGTGTCGGTCTCCGCGTGACACTGGCCCAGACAGGAGGGCCGCCACCAACGGCGCGCTGCGCAAGCCACGGGCGGCGGCGAATAGTGGCATCGCGTCCGCCTACTCCGCGCGGTCGGGAAGCCATAACCCGAGCGCGACCATCAGCTCCGGCGCGGCAGCCACGGCTCTTGAAGCGCCGACGTGCGCTGCCGCATCCTCGAGCACTCCCAGGATGTCCTTCGGCTGGCACCATCGGCGAGCGCGTTTGAACCCTGCCGTCGTGCTTCAGCGGTTGAGGTTAGACCTGCTCCCGCTCCTGCTCCGACGTTGGTGGACGCGTCGGCAAGACCACGGGCGGCTGCTCGCTGGTGGTATGGGCCGGACGGCGTTAACGGTCAGATCCGCGACGCGGATCAATGGCACCCGGGGAGTCAAACCGCGCCGATCCCGGGGGTGACAGCCTCCCCGGAGTTAGGCGCGCCTCCTCCCTTGCGTCCTTCGATCACCTGCAGCAAGACTTGGCCTGTCATCAAGAGCGGCCTGGATGCCTAACCCGTTGGCGTTGACCGGAATCTTCGAACCGGAGTTGATTCATGCTTAGCTCGCCAACCTCCGCCAGCGGTCACCGACCCACCCCCGCTGATCGACTGGGGTGCACCAGGCAGCGGCAGGCCGCAGGAAGGGATGGGGCCGGGAGGTCGACATGAGCACGCAGACAGCAGAGATGGTCCCGCCCGCTCTGCCGGTGATCGAGTCCAAGCTGGTGCTGCCGCGGGTTCATGCCGGGACGCTGCGCCGGGCGCGCCTGTTTGAGTTGCTCGATGACGTCGATGCGGCGCTGACGGTGCTCGACGCACCGGTCGGTTATGGCAAGACAACGCTCTTGCGCTCGTGGTGTGCCGAGCGCGCGGAGCCGGTCATTTGGATGACGCTCGATGGGAGCGACGACGATCCGGGGCGCTTGTGGACGCACCTGGCGACGGGCGTCGCGCGGCTCGGCGATGGTCTCGGGCATCGGGCGCTGACGCATCTCGGCGTCCCGCCCGCGGCGGTCCAGGTGGGTGTCGATGAGGTGATGAACGGCCTGGTTGCCTACGGCCGGCCAGCGACGATCGTGCTCGATGACCTGCACACGTTACGGAGCGAGACTTCGCTTCGCTCGATCGAGCACGCGATCGAGCGGCTGCCTCCGACCGTGCGCTTGGTGGCCGCGACGCGCTCGGAGCCGGCGATCAGTCTCGCTCCGCTGCGGGCCAGCAGGGCGTTGATCGAGATCCGTGCGCGTGAGCTTGCCTTCACGGTCGACGAAGCGCGTGAGCTGATCGCCCGTGAGGGGATCGAGCTGTCGGGCACGAGCCTCGAGTTGCTGATCGAGCGTACGGAGGGATGGCCCGCGGGCCTGTATCTGGCGGCGCTATGGCTTCGTGACTTCGCTGAGCCCGATGAGGGAGTGCAGGCGTTCGCGGGCAGTGCGCGGCACGTCGCCGATTACCTGACCGCCGAGGTCCTGACCGCGCTGGACCCCCAGACCAGGGACTTCCTGGTGCGCACCTCGGTTCTTGATCGGTTCACCCCGGAGTTGTGTGACGCGGTCGTGGGTCGCGAGGACTCGGCCGAGGTCGTGGCGCGGCTCGCCCGGTCAAATATGTTCCTGGTGGCCTTGGACGCCCGAGGGGAGTGGTATCGCTATCACCATCTGTTCGGCGAGCTTCTGCGGCTAGAGCTGGGCTCGCGAGGAAACTCACACCGTTCGACGCCGCGCGGTGGCTTGGTGCCGTGCCCACGGGCACATCGAGGACGCGATCGAGTATGCCGCCGCCGGAGGGGAGGCCGAACTGGTGGCCCAGCTGCTCGTCGAGCACGACCGCGAGCTCGTCTGGGGCGGGGGGGTCGGCGCAGTTCCTTCGCTGGGTACGGTGGCTTCCATCCGAGCTGCTCATCGAGCGCCCTTCGCTGCCCGCCGCCGGGAGCGGTAGCGGCGTCGCTGCTGGCGGCACCGGAGGTCGAGATCCAGCGGCTCCTCACGGTGTCCGAGCGTGCACGCCGGGAGCGCCCGGAGCTGTGGTCGCCCTACGCGGAGGCGATCGCTGAAGTCACCCGGGCCAACGGGCTTTCCCGAGGCGACGTTGGTGCTGCGGTTGGTCACGCTCGTCGTGCGGTCGCGGCGGCCCGTCAGTCAAGCGCGGACGTCCTGGCCGTCGTCGTCCTCGCAGCCCTGTCGCAGGCGCTGTATTTCGCCGGTGATCTCGATGAGGCGCGGCGCGTAGCGCTCGAGGCCGCCGAACGCCCCGATGGATCCAGCGTCCCCGAGGGCTACGTCGAGAGCCTCGGGCTGCTCGCCCTGATCGATGCCGAGCAGGGGCGGAGCGAAAGCGCGCAAGCCTGGGCTCATCAGGCGATTAGCTTCGTCCGCCAGCGATTCCAAGCCGATTCCTGGGTTGCCTCGTTGCCGCACCTCGGGCTGGCTCTGGCGTTTGTCGCTATGGGGCGTCTCGACGAGGCCGAACGCGAGGCGCTCCGCGGCGAACGTCTGCGACGCTCGCCACAGCCCACGGTCGGTCACGCGCACGCCCTGCTGATGCTCGCGCAGGTCCGAATCGCTCGATCGAGGTTGGCGCGCGCCGCCGGCGACCTCCGGCGTGCCCAACGCTCAATCGCGGAATTCCGCGATCCGGGACGGTTGCCTGCCATCGCCGCCAGCATCGAGCGGGACCTCATGGCGGCCCGAGCGAACGACAAGGAATGCCACATTGTCGAGCAGCCGAGCCCGGCCGAGCTCGCCGTATTGCGAGGTCTCGTGACGGGTCTATCGCGACGAGAGATCGGCGACCGGCTTTACATCTCGCTCAACACCGTCAAGTCTCACACCCGTGAGCTGTACCGCAAGCTGGCCGCGACATCGCGAAACGACGCTGTCGCCCGCGCGGAAGCGCTAGGCCTGCTCAGTACACCGGATCCCCTGGGTGATCCTCGCCCCGAAGCCCCAAGCCTCAGCACCCTGCAGGCATGCTGAGAGTAGCTGATGGTGCACCAATTTGAAGGGATGGTGCCCGAGCCAACCACTCGGGTGAGCATCAATCACCCGGGTGAACATCACTGCGAGTTAAAAATCCTCGACCATCCAGCGCAATGATTGTCGTCAGCAACACGTCGGCGGATGTGACCTGTGACGGAACGTCGGTCGCCCGCGAACTCCGACCACATAAAGGAGCGCAAAGTGGCTGTTCAAGCAACTCCCCCAACAGACGCCCAGGCGGGCTACGACGCCTACGCCGCAGACGACGAGCGCGGCTATGGCTGGGTCGTGTTTGCCGGAACGCTGTTGCTGATGCTCGGCACCCTGAACTTCATCGAGGGTCTCGCCGCGATCGGCAACGCGCACTTTTTCGTGGCCAACACCCACTACATTGCTGGCAGCCTGAACACGTGGGGCTGGGTCGTGCTGTGCATCGGCGTGGTCGAGTGGGCCGTCGGAGTCGGCGTGTTTGTCAAGAACCAGTTCTCGCGCTGGGTCGGCGTGATCATCCTGGGGCTGAACGCGATCGTGCAGTTGATGATGATCCCCGCCTACCCGTTCTGGTCACTGTCGATCTTCACGCTCGACATCCTCGCGCTCTACGGTCTGATCGCGTACGGCAAGCGGATCTCCAGCGCCGACTGAGCACGCGGAATCCGTGTCGGCGGACCCTCGGAGTGACGAAGTGTTCTCTCGCGCCAGAAGACACGAAGGCGCTGGCGATAACCCCCGCGTCGCTGACATCAGCGACGCGGGGCCCGACGACGCGACGGTGCCGCAGCCCGCGCCGCTCATGGAGTGGCGGCGCTCGGCGCAACGCGTCACGCGCGCCTGGAACGCCTGGCTTGCCGCCGAGCGCCGCGATCGCGGCGAGCGCTATCGCGCGTTCGTGGCCGCGCGCGCCGACGAGGAAAGGGTAGCCACCGAGGTCGAGCGCACCAGCGACCTCGTCGAAGCGGGGCACTGCACTACTGGCATCGATCCGCGGAAGCGGGGACTGGGCGCGGAGTGAGGCTAGAATCTGGGGCACACCAGCGCCTGGATCTCGACCGGTTCGACCAACGTGGCGGGCCGCGTGCTACCTGGCCCTTGTGGGCACGCTGGAACGACGAACTTGGTCAGCGCTATACGCTCGGAGTCGAGGAGGAACTGATGCTGCTCGACCCGCGTGCCGGGTCGCTTGCGCAGTCGAGCGACGAGGTGCTCGTGCGGCTGTCTAAGAAGCTCTCCGCGCACACATCCGCCGAGACGCACGCGGCGGTGATCGAGCTCGCAACGGGCATCCACCCCGACGTGGACGGGGTCATGGCGGAGCTGGCCGCGCTGCGCACCAGGCTCGCGCAAGAGTTGGCCGCGATGGGGTTGAGTGTCGCTGCCGCGGGCACCCATCCGCTGGCTGTCCGGGAGGAGAACGAGGTCTCGGGCGCGGAGCGCTACCGCGCTCTCGGGGCCTCGCTGCGCGTGCTGGCTCGACGGGAGCCGACGATGGCCGTGCACGTACACTTGGGCGTGCCTGACCCCGAGGACGCGATCCGCCTGCTCAACGGTCTGCGCCGCAACATCCCGGTGCTGCTTGCGCTTTCGGCCAACTCTCCGTTCTGGCGGGGGCGTGACAGCGGGTTCGCGTCGGCCCGCACGTTGATCTTCCAGGCATTCCCCCGGGCAGGCCCGCCGCGACTCTTCGCCGACTACGCCGACTACGCCGAGACGATCGACCCGCTGATCGCATCCGGCGCGATACCCGATCCACGCCACCTTTGGTGGGACGTGCGACTGCAACCCGAACTCGGGACCGTCGAGGTGCGCGTGATGGACGCCCAGTCCCAGATCCGAGACGTCGCTCCCCTGGTCGCGCTCATCCAGGCGCTCGCCTGTCTCGAGCTCGAAGGAGAGCCGTCAACGTTCGCGCCGAGCCCCGAGGTTCTCGCCGAGAACCGCTTCCTGGCCGCGCGAGACGGGATGGACGCCCGGCTGATCGACCCGGAGAGACGTTGTCCAATTCCAGTCCGGGCGATACTCGATTCGCTGCTGGCCGATTGCCGGGACCCTGCGGTCAGGCTGGGTTGCGCTGGTGCGCTAGATCGGGTGCAGCGCCTCGCAGCGACAAACGGGGCCGCACGGCAGCGGGCCCTCGTCGCCCGCAGCGGGCGCCTCAACTACCTGGTCATGAGCCTCGCTGACCAATTTCTCGCGCCGCGCTCGCGCACTCCCACCGAGGCGAGAAACGGGAACAAGTCTGATAACTCGACCGAAAGGAGCGGCCCATGTGCCGCTGGCTCGCATACTCCGGCGCCCCCATCCTGATGAAGGAGGCGCTCTACGGGGGAACCCACTCATTGGTTGACCAGAGCCTGCATTCGCGACTCGGTGCCGAGACCACAAACGGCGACGGGTTCGGCGTCGGCTGGTACGGCGCCCCCGACACCCCGGGCGTGTTCCACAGCATCGAACCGGCGTGGAACGACAGCAATCTGCGAGAACTGGCCGGCCACATCAGCTCGCCGTTGTTCTTTACCCACATCCGCGCGGCGATCGGCAGCGCCGTGCAACAGACCAACTGTCACCCCTTTCGTCACGACCGTTGGCTGTTCATGCACAACGGCTACATCAACGAGTTCGCCGCGATCAAACGCGACCTGATGCTCGCCGTCGACCCGTCCCTGTACGCCGAGATCAAGGGCCAGGCCGACACCGAGGTGCTGTTCTACCTCGCCTTGACGTTCGGCCTGCAGGACGACCCGCCGACCGCCGTCGAGCAAGCGATCGGGCTCGTCGAAGACGTCGCCGGCCGTCACGGTGTGCCGCATCCATTCCAGGGCACCGTCGCTACCACCGACGGCGAGAGCATCTGGGCATTCCGGTACTCGAGCGAACACAAATCGCGCACGCTCTTCTACACGACCAAGGTGCCGACCTTATGCGAGGTACATCCCGAAATACAATTGCTGCAGGAGCTCTCAGACGATGCCCGGCTGATCGTCTCCGAACCCCTCGGCAACGTCGCCGGCGTCTGGAACGAGGTGCCCGACGGCAGCTGGGGGGTCGTCGGCCCGGGCCGCGAAGAGATACGGCCGTTCCGGCTCAAGACACCGACGACCTCCGTAGCCATCGGCGCATGAAAGGCGCACGATCTTCATTTGGCCCGGTCGCTTCTCCCAGTAGCCGAGCTACGCCTCGGACATGACGAGCTCCCGGAACCCGGCCACGGCCTCGAGCATCCCGCCAGCCGACACCGCAGCCGCGCCGCGGGCGTTTCACTTGCTCGCCAAGCCGACCGGCGCGGTCTGCAACCTCGACTGTGACTATTGCTTCTTCCTCTCCAAGGAGATGCTCTACCCAGGCAGCCGCTTTCGGATGGCCGACGAGCTACTCGAGACCTACGTCCGTCAGCTGATCGAGGCCCACGCGCGCGTCCCGGTCGTGCAGGTCGCCTGGCAGGGCGGCGAGCCGACATTGATGGGTGTCGAGTTCTTCCGGCGCTCGGTGGAGCTTGTCAACCACTACCTGCGCCCCGGCCAGCGCGCCGAGTACACGATCCAGACAAACGGGACGAAGCTCGACGAGGAGTGGGCGCAGTTCTTCAGCGAACACCACTTTCTCGTTGGGATCTCGATCGACGGCCCCCGAGAGATCCACGACACCTTCCGGGTGACGAAGGGCGGTCGGGGCAGCTTCGACCAGGTCATGCGCGGCCTCGGTCACCTGCGCGCCGCGGGCGCGGAATACAACGTTCTCACGACGGTGCACGCGGTCAACGAATCGCGCGGACGCGAGGTGTACCGCTTCCTGCGCGACGACTGTGGCGCGAGGTTCATGCAGTTCATCCCGATCATCGAGCGAGTCGCCGAAGCGACAGACGACGGCACGGTGGCGTGGTCGTCATGGCGCGATCGGCCGCTCTACGTCCAAGACGGCGCGGTCGCCACGGGGCGGTCGGTCTCGCCCGAGGGTTACGGAAGGTTCCTGATCGAGGTCTTCGAGGAGTGGGTCCGTAACGACGTCGCGCGGGTGTACGTCCAGATGTTCGACACCGCCCTCGCGAACTGGGTCGGCGAGCCTCCGGGCCTCTGCGTTCACTGCGAGACATGCGGAACCGCGCTCGCGCTCGAGCACACCGGCGATGTCTACTCCTGCGATCACTTCGTCGAGCCCGGCTACCTGCTTGGCAACATCACCGACCATCACCTCGTCGATCTGGTCGCCTCCGAGCAGCAGCAACGGTTCGGCCGGGACAAGCGCGACACGCTCCCGCGCTACTGCCGCGAATGCGACGTCCGCTTCGCCTGCCATGGCGGCTGCCCAAAGGACCGCTTCACGACCACCCCCGACGGCGAACCGGGTCTCAACTACCTCTGCCCCTCCTTCAAGCGCTTCTTTCATCACGTGCACCAGCCGATGCGAACGATGGCCGAGCTGCTCGGCGAGGATCGCGCCCCCGCCGAGATCATGAACATCTATTTAACGCGCGATACACAACGCGGCCGCAATGACCCCTGCCCGTGCGCGAGTGGCCGCAAGTGGAAGCACTGCCATGGCGACACGGCTCGAACCGCTGACCTCGGAGGATCGAGTTAGCTGCTGGCCAAGCCGTTCAAGGGCGTCGTCAACATCGACATGCGGGACCCGATTCCGGACGGAAAGCCGTTCCGGTAGGCCGCTGTGTCGGAGGGAGCGCCGAGCATCCGTGCACAGGGCCTGACGGTCGCGGGATTCTCGGCGATGGAGCCATTCTCCTCTCGCGGCGACCTAGGGCCTAACGCATCAGGAGACTCGACTTCCAATCGCGAGCGAAGGCGGCTCTCGCCGAGAGATTGCCGCTCAACCGCTCCTCAGCGCTAGCACCGTGCAGTACCACCTGCCGAAGGCGTTCCGCAAGATCGGCGTCAAGTCATGCACGCAGCTCGCAGGCCGACTGTCGTAGTTGGGTAGACACGCGCTTCCACGAATAGGCCGCCACGTCATCCGCCGAGACGAGAGGCACGCCGGCCCTGCTTCGGCCTGGCGGATAGCCAGAGCGGCGGCGCCGCTACCAGACCCGTGTCGGTGACATAGCGGAAGCCGTGTCGGCGCCGTCGCTTCGCCAGGCGGTCAGCTCGCGTGCCGGCGAGGTCGCCAAACGTCGACCTCGATGTCGCGCGCTCGTTCACAGAACAGGTCATCCGCATCTGAGGCATATTGCAGCAGGGTCCGGAGCTCGGTTTCGAACTCGGCGCGGCGGTCTGCGAAAAGATGGGCGGTGGAGCTTGAGAGCGAGTACGTCGACGCGACGACCTGATCGATGGACCGCTCGGTGACGTCGCCGCACGAGACGGTGAAGTGTTCCGGGCCGTCGAACCCCGCCGCACGGTAGACCTCGGCCTCGTCACCGCCGGCGAAGCTTGGGCGCACCGATCGTCCCGCGCGACGTATCGGCCCGAGGTACGAACGCACCAACGCATCGATCTCCTCATACGGTGGTCGCGGTCGCGGGACAGGATCGATGCTCTCGTCGCCTCGGTCCGTCGTCGCGTGGACGTGAACACACGCGCCGCTGGCAACAAGCATCGTGCGGACGAGCCCCAACACCTCGACGCGCTTCATCCAATGCAGCGACTGGGCGAACATGGCGAGATCAAAGTCGCCCAGATCGGCGGGCAGTTGCTCGCCGCGAAGGCGTCTCCAGGCCACGTTGTCAATCCCGGCTTGGTCGGCCGCCAGCCGCGCCTGCGCGATCATCCCCCCGTCGGCGTCGATCCCGACGATCTGACGGACCAGCGGGGCGAGCAGCAGCGTCAGTGACCCCGGACCGCAACCCACATCCAACGCTTGCGAATCACCGCCCACCCCGACCGCCGACACGATCTGTGCCGCCAGCTGCCTCGGATGGGTCAAGCGGCCCGAGAGGTAGTACCCGGCGCTCTGGGCATACAGAGTCTCATCCCACGCCCAGGACTCGCTCATGCCCCGATTATCGACGGCTCCTGCATCCTCACGAATCAGGAGCCACCTCGCCGCCGCCCCATGCACCGACTCGACGCACTTCTCCTTCGGCTTGTTGAGCGAGCGGAGCGGCAGCCGGACCGACGTGGCTCAGTTGGCGACAAAGGGAGTTGTGTTGGACGCGCGTCCGTTGCCTGGTTGCCGATCGGGCTCGATCACGGGTGCGCGGCGAAGACGTGGGCGACGGCTCCGCTGCTAAAGACGGTGGTGCCCATCGATTCGATGGTGAGCGGTGCGGTGAAGATCCGCTCGCCCGCGCCCAGGACGACCGGGTGGATGACAAGGCGGTACTCGTCGATCAAGCCGGTCTGGACCAGCGATCGGGCGAATCGTGTCCCGCCCTGAGCGAGGAGGTATCGGTCGGAGGAGCGCTGCTGCTTGAGTCGCGTGATGGCCTGGGCGAGGTCTCCGGTGGCGATCTCCGTCTCGCTCCAGTCGGCGGATGTGAGCGAGTTGGAGTACACGACCTTGGGGATCTCGTTCATCGCCTTGGCGAACGGGCCCGAGGCGGTGGGCCAGTAGCCGGCCCATTGCGCGTAGGTGGCGGCACCGATGAGGTGCGCGCCGGCGTTGCTCACGGTCTCGAGCACCCAACTCGTGGAGTCATCGGAGCGTCCCGCCGCGAGCCAGTCGGTGTTCCCGTCGAGTGATGCGACGTACCCGTCGAGCGAGACCGACATCTTGAGGATCAGTGAGGCCATGCGGTGCTTCCTTTCCGGGATGGATAACCCGAGCTGCTCGAGTCGATGGTCAAGTACTCAGACTGAAGACCACGGCGAAAGTCATCGCCGACCGGATCAATCGCCGTGCTGCGGGTTTCACGAACGACGAGGCATGAGGTCGGACGGCGGAGACCGCGCGATCGGCGCCGCATTGCGTCGACGCGACCGAGAAGCAGAAGCGAGGCGATCAAGTCATCGCGGCTGGCGTGTCGGGACTTGAAGATTGGGGCGGTGTGTCCTGGGTTGGCCGGGACGCAAGTCAGTGAGGGGAGCCGGCCATGTCTTCAGTTTCGATGATTCGGGTCAACGGGGCGGGGCGTCGGCGGTCGCCTGCAACGATGCCTCGGTATCTCGCGGGCCGCAATAAGGGCATGCAGTATCCGCCTGACCCGCCGCGGGCGGAGGAGATCGTGCTGGTGATGCGCCAGGCCGGTCACGTCCGCGACGACCGCGACGACCGCCACGACCGCCACGGGCCGCTTGTCCGCGCGCTCGTCGCCGTCCTCTGGCGTGGTGGGCTGCGGATTTCCGAGGCGTTGGCGCTCAACGAGACCGACGTCGACGAACGCCGAGGGTCGCTTTTGATCCGCCATGGCTAGGGTGACAAGCGCCGCAAGGCAGGAATGGACCAGTTCGGGTTCGAACAGCTCGCCGCGTGGCGGGCGCACGCGTGTCGCTGCCGCCCGGACGCTGGCAACGTGGAGGCCCACAACGCGCACGCCGTCCGGATAGCGGGCCTGGACATCGGCGTTCACCGCTGCAGGGAGAGTCCGACGCGGTCGGGCGGACGGCGCGATGTCCGGGGTCTTCCAAGCGCCAGCGACGAGCATCGCCACCTCCGAAGGGGAGAGCCCGGTGCACGAGGAGCGGGTAGGCCGTGGCGATTGCTCGGAGCCTGCTCGCGCGGGACCCGGGACGCGCTGCTGGCTCAGGGTGGCGTCCCGCCGGACTGCTCACCGTGATTGCTTTGCCCGGTGCAAGAGTCCGCGGATCCATGCAAGCCTCGGGGCGCCTCCGGGCTTCCGCTCCGTCGTGTACCGAGTTGTCTCCGAACTCGAACAATCCGAGCTGCGGACGACACGCGAATCTAGCCGTCGAGATGCGAGCGCACCGTTCATCGTTCGTACGGGTTGTCTCGGCGGGGGCTGGAGGCCCCGCCGAGACTGTGGTGTGCCCACGATTGTGTTAGCGCCCGTTGCAGGGATGCGTGCGGTCGAATTGGTGGGCGGTCATATAGGTACCGCCGGGGTAGTACGAGCCTAGGAACGACTTGATAACCGCGTTGGTCGGGATGTTGGCAAACGCCTGCTTGAAGTCGGGGTTCGGCAGCTGCTGACGGATGGTTACGCCGTACAGGTACGGGTCGGTGCCTACCCCCAGCCGGCCGCCGGGGAGAACCCCGGGATCGACGAGGTGCTTGCCGTGGCCGATTATCCCGAAATTGTTGCCGTAGGGGCTTAGCAGCTGCCAGGCGACGCCGCATCGCTCTGTCGCGTTCTTGGGACGGGCCTGGGCAGTGCCTAGCACGATTGTGACCATGCGGTTCCGGTCGGGCAGCATCGTCTGGTCGTTGAGACACTTCCCGAACTGCTGGATGTTCGTGGCAATCGCGGACGAGGTGTAGATGCACAATGACATGTACCGCGCCTGGACGGTGCCGTTGTCATTCGGTCCGGGATCTCCAAGATACGTCTCAGGGGTGGTGGGAATCTTGAAATGCATCACGAACAAGTTATGTCCACCGGAGGCCGGTCCGAGCCGGCGGTCGATGGCCGCAAAGATGTACGTGTTCGCAGGGTTGGGGAAGAATGACTGGGCGGGAGTCTCGTTGTAGAAGTAGGGGATCAGGAACGCGAACCGCGTGTTCTGGAACAGCGGCTTTAGGATCTGAGTCTGGTTGTAGTACCTCTGCCACTCGGGCACGGGTGTGGCCGGGTGGCCCACCGGGCCGAGCGGTCGCAGCGCGGCGTAGAGGCCGTTCGGGACGCCCGCCGAGTAGAAGGTAGTGCCGTTGTTCGCCCCTGGGGCGGAGTGCACGACCTGGCACATGGCCTTCCCGGTGTAGGTCTTCCCGTTGGCGAGCACGATGGTGTGGGTCGGTGGTGCGACTCCGCCCATGATGTTGCTCGTCGGGGTCACCGGCAGGTAGAGTCGATCCGGGAGGTAAAAGCGCAGCGTGACGTTGATCTGTTGCACCTGATCGGTCTGGCCCGCCGCTCCGGCGTATAGGGTGTTCAGGGCGGGATTGGCGGGCTTGACCTGTGGGCTGATCGTCAGGGTGAAATTCCGGTTTCTGACATCTCGACGCACGCCGGGCTGGAATGGGTTCTGCGAACCCAGATCGGGGCTGATCTGATAATCGAAGATCGAGCTGGTAGCGACACCAACCACTCCGTTGACAGTCCCGTACGTTGTGAAGCTATAAAACCGCGAGTGCGGGAACTGCCCGTGGAGGATTATCTTGCTGTTCGGCGGCATCGCGAAGTTCGCCGTGTAATAGGCGTTGTTGGCGTCGATGCCCGTATTGTTCGTGCGCCAATGGTTGGGGTTCAGCAGGTAGCCCCACAAGCAATTGTTGTAGGTATAGGCCGGTTGGCCCGGTGGATACCCCTTGTCTGGGTGGGCGGGGAACGGGCACGCGCTGGCCGGCTTTGCGTCTGGTCCGCACGGCGGCGGGGTGTAGGCGCTCGCCGGTCCGGCGAACGACAAAGCGAGTGTCGCTGCAAGCCAGAGCGTCCCCAGCACCAGCATTGCGACTATGTGGCCACGACGCCGCGTTTGAAGCATGGTTGGCTGACGAGTGACCAACTGCTGGCCCCTTTCGCTCGGAGTCGGTCGCACTTTGCGAGAAACCGGGTGATGCTGATTTGCCTTCGGTTGCGGGAGCCTCGAGGGAGTGACGTTCGAACACCTGTCACCAGCCCGTACGAAACTCGCGGTCAAAGAGCGGAGCGCCGGCAACACGATCAAAACCACGCCTCCGCGGGTAGCCGGCCCGCGAGCCGCAGCACCGGACCTTCCGGACCCGGCCAGATCACGCAACACCAGGACGCCGCGGTCCCCGGACCGAACCCCGGCCGCGCATCGTGATCGCGCCCACCGCGGGGTTGCGAGCCCAAAGTTGGCTGCAACACGACGTCACGCACTTCCTCTGCGACCATATGCTCCAGCGCTGTTGAGTGGCGCTCAACACTAGGGTGCGCACGAGCGCCCGCCAATGGGGCCTACACCCCATCATTCAGTCACCACAGCTCAGGCTGCGCTCGGTCGCCTTCCCCTTGACCGAGCACCAGTAGTCCTGACGACTCTGCCCCTCTAGAGGATTCCCGAAGGTCGAGCCGTCTGCCGCCGCACTTCCCAATTCACGCATCTGCGGCAGTCTCGCGCCCGTCCCCGCCGGTCATAGAGGCTTTTGCACGAGGGTCAAAAGCAGCATTCTGTCCATCGTCAGCCGAGGCGCAGAGCCCGCTTTGCTCGGGGTATGCGCTCCTTGTGACGCCGCAACCTCACCTGCTTAGCGCGCCATGATCGCCGAGCTGGGTCGGCGCGGCAGAACGCGGATTGCCGAAGTCCGCCAGGCGGTCGTTGACGATTCCGTGGGCTCAGCATCTTCACCAGGTGCTGCCAGGTCCGCGGACTCGATGGTTCGCGACGGCAGCTGGTGGGAATACGTGTATATGCCTGAATCGGTGTGGGAGGAGATGTGATGCGACGTTTGCTGGTCGGCGTTCTGTTCTTGATGGCGACGGCTGTCGGTGTCTTGCCGGCGATCGCGACTGCCAGAACAACGGGGGGAGGGGGTGCAGGCCAGGGCTCGCCGCCGGCGCAGGTGGCGGGTGGGTGGGAGCGCGTCTGGTCAGATGACTTCAACGGCCCGGCGGGCACCGGAGTCGATCCTTCGATCTGGAAGTACGACACTGGGCAGGGAGTCTTCGGGACCGGCGAGATCGAGACCATGACGAACTCGACCGCGAACGTGCATCTCGACGGCCGCGGCGATCTCGACATCACTGCGCTGGGGCAGGGCCAGTCGTGGACATCGGGGCGGATTCAGACCATCGGCAGCGGCTTTGGCGCTCCCGCGGGGGGAGAGATGGCGGTGACGGCGCAGATCAGGCAGCCCGATCCATCAAGCGGGCTCGGCTATTGGCCCGCGTTCTGGATGCTCGGCCCCGGAGACTGGCCCGCGACGGGCGAAATCGACATTCTCGAGGACGTCAACGCGCTCAGCGAGCATTCTGGAACGCTTCATTGCGGCAACCTGAACGACGTCAACTCCGACGGGACGCTTGGTCCCTGCCACGAGTTCACCGGACTGTCGAGCGGCCTACTGCCCTGCCCGACCTGCCAGTCGAGCTTTCACACCTACACTGCCGTGGTTGACCGCAGGCACCCCGCCGACGAGCAGATCCGCTGGTATCTGGATGGTCGGGAGTTCTTCGTGGTCGATGAACAGCAGGTCGGCCAGGCCGCGTGGACCGCGGGGGTCGACCACGGCTATTCGATCATCTTTGACCTGGCGATCGGTGGAAGTTATCCCGACGGCGTGTGCAGCTGCACCACGCCCACCGACCAGACCACCTCCGGCGCCACGATGACCGTTCGCTCTGTCGCGGTCTACACGCGGCGCGCTGGCCGGCCCCGCTAGGCCATCGTCGGGCTCGAGCTCAAGATCGCCTGCGTGGCAAACCACGCGGGCGGCGCCGACGCGAGCGGGAGGCTTGCGCGCGCTGGCGCTTTGGAGGCGCGCGGATTGAGCGCTGCAAGGGCCTTGCGCAGGCGGTCAGCCTCGCCCGCGAACTGGGTTAAGCCGCTCTTGGATCTGTTCTCGCAGTCGCTCGCTCACGTCAGTTACTCACGGGTAGCGCTGAGGTTCACGGCCTGGACAACACCCCCGGCCGCGGCCGTCGCTGCTGGTCGGAAACCACTCCGGCGGCGCGTACATCACGGACACGTTCATCCTCGCTACCCGGTTCTACACGCACTTTGGGCCCGAGCGTCGTTTCCACCAGCTCGCCCACGACATCGCCGCCCGCCTCCGGCGACTGGGCTCAGTCGTTGGGGGACGGCGGCCGCCTCACACGAGAACGCCCAGCACGCGTTCGACAGGGGTGCTCCTGTGCTCGTCTACCCGGGCGGCGATTGGGAGACGTTCCGGCCCAGTTGGCACTCGGACCGGATCGAGTTCGGCGGGCGCCAGGGATTCATCAGGTTAGCCCTCGAGAGAGGCGCTCCGATCGAGCGCGCCGCCAAGGCCACCGGCTGGGCCACGCTCACGCGGATCAAGGTGTTGTCGGTAGCGTTCGGGCCGCCGTTCGGCGCCACCGTGCTGGACCTCCCGGGGCGCTTGCCGCTTCCGGCGAAGATCACCGTCGAGGTGCGACCGCCGATCGGGCCTTGTCGAGCGCTTCGGACCCCGGCCCGAGCTCGAACAGGTCTACGAGGAGATCAAGGGGGAAATGCAGGACAGGCTGTCCGAGCTCCACACTGCCGATCATCGGAGAGGCAGGCGGCCGCCGGCGAGGTCCGGCGGGCAAGCGGTTGGCTAACGCGAATGTCCGCGACCGACTGTTGACCTGGTGGCTGATCGACGAGATTGCGTCGCGTCGGCACCTCGGCCGCTCACGAGCAACGCAGCCGCGATCAGCAGTCCCCAGATCAGAAACCAGGGATCCCAGAGGTACGCGTGCCAGGCGAGCGCCCGGTGATCCGCGTTGGACGACGCGTGGATGACTCCGGTCTGGACCAACGGCCCGTGGCCGTCAACACCAGGCCGTACAGGCTCAAGACGCCCGCAGCGATCCACGCCAGGATCCGCAGCCCGTGAGCTCGCCGTGAGCTGCCCCATTGATGAACCGCGAGCAAGGCCAGCACGGCGGCGATCAGTTTGAGCGCCGCGGCTCCCCAGACCGCCGCGATTACGCCGGCGCTGTGTGCGCGCCCCAGCTTGGCCAATGAGCCGCCGACGGTGTAGAGCAGCCACGTGCCGCCCAGCCCCCAGTAGACACTGACCGCGCTGTAGAGCAGCCCGACGACGCAAGCCCGCCCACGCGGCCGTGAGGCCCCACCGGGCTCGGACTGGCTCGACGGCCCCCGGCGCAAAGTGCGCGTCGACGCGGCGTGGGGTCGCGTCGGTCTCTGCGCCGCGACTAGTGACGGCGTCTGTCGCGGCCGGCCTTCACCGGTGGCGGCACATCTCAAGCTCGTCTCACCCAACTCGATGGTAGGACGCGCACGATCCCCCGCGCGGGGCGGTGGGCCGCGGAGCGCCGCGTCCTTCACCGCGTCAAAGCGCAGTTCGGTAGTAGCGGCTCTATCGCCACTGCTTCACCACAAGAAACGGCCGCCCCGAGTGACTGGGACGGCCGCACAAACCAATGCCCGCGTCCAACTTGGCAGTGACGCGCCGGTACCGACACACGAGGGTACCTGTTGCGTACCCCGTCAACACGGATCCTGTCCGGGCTCGCCTACGACCGCGGCGAGGAGTACGACCCGGCGGACCCGGTGCCGCCACGAGCGCGACGCGAGGGGCCGGCGATCCCGGACCGGTGGTGATCGAGGCGAGTTAGTTCCAATTCGTTCGATGAAGAGGCCTTCGGCTGGCAGATCCAGGACGTGAGGAACCGTCGCCACAATGCGATCCAGGAGCCGAACCCTCGCTTCGGCGATCCGGAGGGCCGTGTGGTCGGCGGCCCGGTCGTTCGGTCCTGGCGGCGGCGAGCGCCGGATACCTGCCCCGTCGTCGCCCCGATGCGGGCCAGCGGGCTGGGGAACCGCTGGCGCATCCGGTTCAGTTTTGGTCCGGCTTGTAGGAGAGGGCGACGACGCCGCTCGGCAGCGGGGTTGCGGCGATGAGCTTCAGCGGGGGTGTCTGCCCGTTGTCACGACCGGCGGCTCGCCCAGTGAGTATTAGTGGGTGAACCGCGAATCGGATTTCGTCGAGGAGGTGATGCTCGAGCAGGGTTTGGCTCAGTCGCCCGTGCCCGTACATGATGAGGTCACGGCCGTCCTGTTGCTTGAGATCGTTCACGGCGGCCACGGGGTCGTCGGGGATGATCGTGGAGTTGTTCCAGTCCGCCCTCTCAAGGGTGGAGGAGAACACGTACTTGCGGATCGCGTTGATCGCGTCGGCGTACGGGCTGTCGGTTGGCAGGGCCGCGGTGAAGTACTCGTAGGTGCCTCGTCCCATCAGCATCCCGTCGCTGGCTTGCAGCTGTTGGAGGGCTGCTTGTTGGGCGTTCTCGTTGAAGTAACCCATCGCCCAGGCGCGCGGGTCTTCGGTGACGCCGTCGAGCGAGACGAAGGTTGACTCGGTGATCTTGCGCATCGGTGGCTCCAATAGTTTCTGGTTGGATTTCAGCTGCTTGTTAGACGAGCGAGACATGCCGCAGGGGACAGCTCGATGGTCAGCAAGTCGATGGCGTTGACAGTCTCTGCCTCGCCGCACAGCCGGCCGAGATGGTCAGAACCAGTAGCGGCCTGGCGGCTCGAGCCGGACTCGGCCCCTGCGAAGACGTGATCGCCGAGGACGAAACGCCGGCCAGCGTGCGAGCGGGCCGGGATCGAGCTTGAGAAGCGAGTGCGGTTTCTCCGGCGGCGGTCGTCAGCAGCTCGCTCGAGGTATGCAGCCCGTGTTGGCTCGCACTGCGCGGGCCGACTATCCGATTGCCCCAGCGGACATACGATCCGGCCGGTGGCCGGAGAACGAGAGCACTACCTCTTCGACAGCGGCACACTCGCGCTCGGCGGCGTCGAGGTTCCGGTCCCGTTCCTTCTGCCGCGCAATCCCCAAGGCCTTATCGTCATCGACGGCGGCAACCCCCTCGCGGTCTCAGGGGACCCGCACGCCCATTGGGGCGCACTGGCAGACGTGTTCGAAGTTCACATGAGCGAAGAACAGCACTGCGAAGCCCAGCTCCGGGCGGACTGGGGGCAGCTCCACCACGCGCCCGACCCCTACCGGTAGACCGGCCGCGCTGTCCACGCGACAGATTGCGCCAGCGCTCGGCGTCGAGTGAACGCTGCCGCACCGGATCGACCTGCAGCGGGAATCACGGCGCTGCCGCATCCGAGCACGAGCCGCCACGTGACGCAGCCGGCGCTATCGCTGCTTCTCCCACGAATCCTCAGCTGTGTCGCCGGCGTGAGCTCCAAGGCCCGAGAGTTCTGCTCTGGGCCGACGAGCTCCATGAGCAGCAGTGAAGTCGTCGGAGCCCGTCGGCGGCTTTGCAGAAGCGAGAAGGTGTCGTCCACATGAGCTCGCGCCTCCGACAGTAGAGCGTAGATGCAGCTCACGAGTTCATCGCATAGCCGGCCGAGGCTTCTGGGGCCGCGGCGAAGCTGTCCGCCCTACCCTCCACTTTCCCGGGTGGGCCGCCGAGCGAGGCGATCAGCGCCGAGAAGCTCTCGCCCGCCGCGCTCGCGACGCTGTTCTGATCGCTCGTGGCGCTCCACTGGTGGGTTTCCGCCGCGTAGGTCGCGGTGCTGATCCCGGCGCCCCATCCGAGCTCGATCCCGGTCGGCCAGCCGGGGATGATGCGTGCGATCGGTTGACCGGCCGCCACCGTCTCCCCGACCCGCAGGCCAGCCGCAGGGTTCACCCCCTCGGCGTAATAGACGTAGCAGCCAGCGTCAGGTCCGTCGCGGAGCCGGTACTCGATGAACGATCCCGGCCACCCGGTCGCCGTGGTCGCCACGTACGTGATCGTCGCGCCGCCGATAGCCGCAAGCGTGCCCGAGCCGGCGTAGTCAACCCCCTGATCGATCCGCTCCGGCCTCACGCGCGCGCCACCGAGCGGGTTGACGTAATCGCTCGGCCCGCTCGCCGGCTGACAAGCGGGCGCCAGCCCCGTTCCGGTAACCCGCGGGACTGGCCAGCGAGACAGCGGTCCTGCACCGCCTGAGTCGGCATATCGAGGATGCCTCGGCGCCGATATGGCCGCCGCTCGCGCCCCGATCGGAGGCTTTTGGGTGCCTCGGCCGGCAAGCGCGCTCACCAGAACGACACCCGCCACCGTGAGGGCGATGATTCCAACAGCGCGCCTCACGAGTATCCGCGAGCGGCTCGCCTCGCGGCCGCGGGCGCGCGCCCGGTCAGTCGCTGATCGCCGCACTGATGTCCTCTGCGCTGGCGGGCGGTCCTGCCGGTTCTGGTCTCGCTCGACTGAGGCACGCCCCGGCTTGTTCCTGCGCGTCAGCGAGCGCTCGAGCGATTCCTGCCACGGCTCGGTCCGTCCAAGGTCTCGGACGGCGTCCACAATCCTCCTTTGACGGCTGCTGGAAAAGCCTGCGGAGTTAGCTGACGGGCTCGCGCTTGCGCGCTACGCCGCACTGCGACGGCGATTCGCCCCGGCGACCACGTGGATCGCTTCGGGTCCCCCGCTCGCCGGCCACGGATGGCACGGCGACTCGGCTCGTTATGTGCCCCGGCACGCTATCACTCCCCTCACCGGAATCGCGGCGAAGCCCCCACGCGTCCCACAACCGCGTACCGTCCTCGTCCTCGTCCTCGCCAGAGTCCGTCGAGCACTCGGACTCCCGGCCAGTGCCGAACGCGGGCGGCGCTCGATCGTCTGGCTCCGGCCGGTGTTCGCTGGTCGTTCCTGTCGCGCACGGAACGGGTCGACGCGCTCAGGTGAAAAGGTCGTCTACGGACACCTGGATCCGTCGGCCGCCGGCTGTGGCTGCAGGCGCCATGCGGGGAGGGTCGTCGGCCAGGTGCACGACGTCACAGCATGCTCGCGCGGCGGCGCTGAGAAAGCGCGAGGCCTTGCCGTACCCGTGGCTATCGCCGCGGTCTCTGCGGTGGTAGTACCGGCGCGGCACGTAGACGGTCAGTGAGCGTCGGGCGCGGGTCATTGCGACGTACAGCAGCCGTCGTTCCTCGGCCAGCGACTCGCGGCTGCCGGCGGCCAGGTCGGATGGAAAGTTGCCGTCATAGGCAGCGACGAGGTGGACGGCTTGCCATTCCAGCCCCTTGGCGGAGTGCACGGTGGAGAGCACGAGCCAATCCTCATCCTCCACGGCCGGGCCGGCCAGGTCGGCGGATGAGGCCGGCGGATCCAGCAGCAGCTCGGCTACGAAGGTACGTAGATCGCTGGCGTCACGCGCCAGGCCGCAGAGGGCGTCGAGATCCTGGATTCGCGCGGCTCCGTCGAGATAGTGAGCGTGGACGATGGGGGCGAGCGCGTCGCGCAGTCGCTCGGCGTCAGGACCGGCGGCGAGCGCCGCCGCGACGACATCGCCCTGTTCCTGCGCCACCGTCGGTAAGTGCACTCGCGCATCGGTCCACCGCTGGGGGAGCTGCGTGGGCGATAGCAATCCGCCGGCGAGCAACTGGTTCAGGCACCGACGAGCCCGGGCCGGACCCACCCCCTCGAGCAGCATCAGCACCCGGAACCATGACATCTCGTCGGTGATGCGGTCGGTCAGGCGCAACAGCGCCAGGAAGTCCTTGACGTGCGCGGCCTCGAGGTACCGCAAGCCGCCGTATTTGACAAACGGGATCCGGCGCCGCGAGAGCTCGAGCTCGAGCAGGTCGGTGTCATGCCCGGTGCGAGCCAGGACCGCCTGCTCGCGAAGGAGCATCCCGCGCTCACGAGTGGCCAGCACGCGATCGCAGATCTCCTCGGCCTCGTGCGCCTGGTCACGGCAGAACACGAGCCCTGGGCGCTCACCGCCCGCGCGTTCGGCGCGCAGCGTCTTGGGGATGCCGATCTCCGCGTCGGCGGCGATCGCGTTGGCGAGGTCAAGCAGCGGCTGGCCGCCACGATAGTTGCGCTCCAGGAGCACGGTCGCGGCGCCCGGGAATCGTTGAGTGAAGCCGAGCAGGTGCTCGGCACTGGCTGACCTGAAGCCGTAGATGGCCTGAAAATCATCGCCGACCGCGGTCACGGTGACGCCGTGCCCGGCAAGCGCAGCGACGACCTCCACCTGCAGTTCGTTGACGTCCTGATACTCGTCGACGAGGACGTGATCAAAGCCGGCGGCCAGCCGAGCGCCCGCGTGCGGGTCGCGGGCCAGCGCGCGCCAGAAGAGGAGCAGATCGTCCAAGTCGATCACGCCGAGAGTGCGTTTGCGGGCGGTGTAGGCGCGAAACAGGTCGGCCATGGCATCGCTGTGCTCGGCACACCACGGGAACGCCTCCTCGATCACCTGCCTGACCGGACGCTGCGCGTTGACCGTGCGCGAGTAGACGTCGGCGAGGGTGTGCTTGCGCGGGAAACGCCGCCCGGTCTCAGCGTGACCCTGCTCTTGACGAGCCAAGTCGATCAGATCCGCGGCGTCACCGGCGTCCAGCAGGCCGAAGTCGGCGGGGAGGCCCAGCGCCGTAGCGTCGGCACGCACGAAGCGGTGCGCCATCGCATGAAAGGTGCCGCCGGCGATCCGCCGAGCACCGCCACCAGAATGGCCCCCGGTCAGCGCCACCGCCCGGCCGATCATCTCGCGGGCCGCGCGGCGGGTGAAGCTCAACAGGAGAATCCGCTCCGGCGAGGCGCCGTCCTCGATCAGACGGCCAACCCGCGCGCACAGCGTCGTCGTCTTACCGGTCCCCGCCCCCGCCAGGATCAACAAGTGGCCGCCCTCGTGCTCGGCCGCGGCCCGCTGCTCTGGATTCAGATCGATGAGCCACGCGGGCTCAGAGGGGCTATCCAGGCTGACGAACATAAGTTCGCCAGAACCTAGACCACGGCCCCGACAGAGCGCGAACGCGCATGCAACAGTCTCCGCGCGACAGCCGAGAAGACCGACCACCGTTGCCGGCAACCCGGTCGAAAGCGTCCGCTCGTCGATCTCCTCTGCGACGCGCCTTCGTCAGTGCGGCTGCCTTCGACGGCATGCGGCAGTGCCGGTTTCGTGGTTGCCTTGGCGACGATGCAGGAGCCGACGCAACCTGCCTGACCCGCGCCAATCGCCTCCTCCGCTCCCGTCGATGACATGCCGGGGAAGCTGATCCCGTGAATCCGGACGGCTGATCCCGAGGGGGTGCAGCATTTTCGGAATCTCCTGACCTTTCCGTGGGCCGTGTCACCGCGGTAGTGGTGGACACAGGTCAGCGAGTTTGAGCATCGCGAGCGCAATCAGGGCCCGGGGGCTGTGGAACCCGAACGCGCGTCGTGCGATCGGTCGCATCTCGGGCGCTTGCGCAGATCCCCGCCGAGCAGATCGAGACCATCGAGATCTTGATCCGCCCAGCCTCGGCGGGCGCGACGCACGAGACCGCCGATCACCGCTTTGAGGGGAACCTGCGGTTCTCGTTCGGCGATGAGCTGACCGAGCAGGTACGCGCCGCGATCCTCCAGATCCCCCACGATGCTTGGGTTCCGACGCTCGATCCAGACGACTCAGAACGCGAGAAGGGTGAGGTCGTGCAGATCACCCACCTCCTTGATCTCTCATCCTGGCCGCAAGGGTCCAGGGCGCTCGTCCGGCGTGAGCGCCCGCACCCCGGCGCGCAGCTGCGGAGGCTTGGCGGCCGTGTGCGTCAGTCGTTGGGCCCCTCGACCGCGTGCAGTCCGGGTCGGTTGTCGGTCACGGGCTCGTCGAGCTCCGCAGACAGCGCTTCGCTCTCAAACCGGGCCAGCGCCTCCTCGCACGAGGCGACCGCCGCGGCGGCCTCTTGACCGCCGGCCGCATCGAAATAGTCACGCGCACGGATCGCCGTAAGCCACTTCTGATAGCGGGCGAGATCGGCGTCAGACTCCTCGAGCTCGGTGTACGTGGCCCGGCCTCGGCGGCGCTCGTGTTGGAGCTCCTCGTGAAACTGACTCGTGCTTTCGACCAGCTCGCGGTACTCGTCGGTCCGCTCGCGCTGGATCGCGTCGATGACCGCGGCCTCCTGCTTGGAGTCCGACAGACGAATGCGAAGCATCTCGCCGTGGCCCCCCTCGGCGCGCAGTCGGGCGACGACCCGCGCCGCGGCGCGGGTGGTCCTCGGCGTCGCCGGGAGCACGCACACGGACTGCTGCAGGTAGTGGGCCCCCAAGCTGCGCAGATTACGCCACGCATACACGCGGAGCGTCGAGCTTCCGCCCGGCGGGGTGGAGACGGTGATTAGCAACCAATCTCGTTCCACAGGGCGATCATCATCCCACACGTCTCAGCTGGGCGCGTCACCGCGCCTCTCGTACTGTTACGAGCACCATGTACTGTGCGTTTCATTCCAAGCGCAACGTGTGGCTCGGACGCGTCGGCGGTCATGGACCTACAGCCATCCTCACCTTGTTACTGCCATTACGAAACATGCGTTTCATGCGGGACGCAAACGTGCGTGTCGCTTCGCTCACTGCCGCGCGGTCTTACTCTTGGACCAGGCGTCAGGTTTCGGACAATGGCAGGCAGTCGAACGCGATCGGCAGCGGCCACGCTCGCGGCGGATCAGTAACCTAAGGCGACTCATGACCATGAAATGTGTCGCGGCTGGGTCCACCGAACTGCGATGCGTTACAGGTTGCGACGAGATCCGCCGTTGATTTAGCCGCCGGTCGATGGGCCGTTGTCCTCCCATTGATCGGTCGCTGGTAACACGCAATCCAAAGGAATCCTGATCGGATGTTCGGACTGCTCTCGCTCGGGTTCACGCTAAGCCTCGACAACTTCCGTAGCTCGCTTGTGCTGGGCGGCCTGAAGCCGACGCTTCGTCAGTCGCTCAAGACATCCGCCATCTTCGGCCTGTGGGATGGCGTCGCACCGGCGATCGGGATCCTCATCGGCGGGTTCCTGAGCGACAAGATCGACAACACCGCTACTACCGTCGCGATGATCGGCCTCGGTGCATACGGGGTGTTCCTCATCGTCCGGGCGGTGATCTCACCCGAGCGCGCGGATCCGAACCTGACGTGGGCGAGGCGCGGGCTGCCGCTCCCGCTGAGCGTCGACAACGTTGCCGCCGGCACCGCCCTTGGCCTCGCTGGATACTCCCCCTGGGTCGCGCCCATCCTATTCGGGGTCATCACCTTCGTGGTGTCGGTCGCCGGGCATCAGATCGGTCGGACAGTGGCGCACTTCTTCGACTTTATCCCCCGCATCAACACCGACCTGTTGACCGGGATCGCGTTCGTCGCAATAGCGGCCTTGATGGCACTCGGCGTCACCCTCCCGCTCTCGGGCGACTGACACCGGAACCCAGCTTGGTGTCGCAGGCCAGAGCCGACTCGTCCGCTTACTCGGCTCGCCACACCTCGGTTGTGTGCACGACCGGTCGAAAGCCGAGACGACGGTAGAGGTGCTGGGGGCGGTCCTCGTCGTCGGCGCAGATCCACAGATGCGCGACATCGCCGGCGGCACGGATCGCTGCTTGGGTCAGCGCGGTACCGCGGCCGTGGCCGCGGTACGCGGGCGACACGTAGACCGCGCCGATCTCGACCTCGTCGTCGCCGATGTTCAGGGCGGCGAACCCGACCGCGCGCGCGTCCTCATAGACCGCCAGCACGCGGGTGCCCAGGGCGAGGCTGATCTCGCGCGCCTGCCGGTGAAACTCGGAGGCGTCCTGGCCTGGGAAGTCCTCCGCGTGCCAGGCGACGCGCAGCCGCTGGACCGCGTCATAGGACACCTCAGTGACCAGAACGCCGGGCTGGGCCGGCGGGCGGGCGTCGAGATGCATCCACACCAACCGCATACTCTGAAACCCGCGTGCCGCGAACCCCTCGCGCAACGGCTCGGCGGCCGCCGCGCAATCAAAGTCGATCCGGCGATGCCCGAGCCCGGCCAGCCCGGTATCGGCGACCCTGATGAGCTCGTCAACGCTCAACCCGGGGTCATCGCGCACCACCACCAGGTTCGCCGTGAAATACCGCGGATAGCGGCTGGAGCGGTACACCGTCCCGTGCTCCCACGCCTCGATCCGGTCACACACCCGCTCCTGGACCCGGTGTGACCAGGCCAACCCACGATCAGCGAGCCGCGCCGACCTCTCCTGTCCGCCCATGCGACACAGCGTATGCACCCCTCACCCGCAGACAAAGCGCGAACCGCTTTAGAAGTCCGATCCGCGTTCCCGATCGGACGGTGTTAGAAGGTTTGAGACCTACTTCGCCCTCGCGCGTGCCGGCGATCTCGACGAGCAGGGCATGCCCAGCCTCTTCCAACTGGCGGGATATTGCCCGCATTCAAGGCGGAGATCAGGCCGACGAGCCCGTCCTGCCGGTGCTCAAGACGACGGCCATCCTGATCGCACCGTTCGCGAAGCTGCGTGGATACCGCGCCACGCACCCGTACCTTCGAGACCCGACGGCGACCTCAGCGGTTGTGGCGGGCTAAGCCGCGCATGCCGCCGGAGGTCTGCTCAGAATCCGCCTCCCGACGCCCAGAGCATTGGTTTCCGCGTGCAGCACGGAGACGGTTGGACGTCCGCCGGGAGGGCCTCGTCGGTGACCGAAGCGGGTGTCAGGCGAGGTTCTCGCGAGCGGCCCACGATGCATTGGAGTAGTGTGGGTTGAGACCTGGCCCGGCGGCCAGAACAGTCAGCCCACGCCTGGATGCCACCGACGGCGCTACTGCGCCACGAGGCGCGAAGCGGGCCAACTCGATTTTGACCGTTGGGCTTGTCCTCTGTCCTATCGGCGCTACTCCGCCAAACGTGGTGGACGCGTCCCAATTCGGATCGCTTCGGCCACGGCGCTGGTGAGCTCGAGCGACCCCGCGCTTTACCTACCTGCCCGATCGTTCGACCGGCCGGCGTCGCCCGGCGCGGCAGAGCCATCGGTCGCACAACGTACCCATACGTATCCACGACAGGAAGGGCCTAACCATGGCCGTAGGAATCCGAATCAAGCTCGCCGGAGTCACCGAAGAGCAGTTTGACGCGGTCAACAAGCACGTTGACCCGGCAGGGAACCCCCCGAAGGGGCTGCTGTTTCACGCCTCGGGCCCGATCGACGAAGGGTGGGGCGTGATCGACTTCTGGGAGTCACGCCAGGACTTCGACGCGTTCGAGCCGCGGATCGGAGCCGCGGTGGCCGCCAGTGGCGCCCAGCTCGCGGGACCCCCGGACGTCAAGCAGTTCTCTGTTCACGAGACCTTCGCGGGTTAGTACCCGCGCGGTCGCTACGTAGGTCGCCCAGCCATCAACTGGGCTCCTACGTGGGCCGGGGGCAGCGCGTCAGGATGAACTCAGGGATCGGCCACTCCAACGCCCGAGGATCTGGCGCTCGCCAAACCCGGGACGCGCGATCGCTGTCAGGACACGCTGGGGACACCTCCCGATCCACCACGCACAGCATCCCGACCGGCACCAGCCAGCGGTTGGACTTCTCCTCCGGCGCGACGCGATGACGGAGGCGGAGCCGGTCGCTGGGCTCCCGGAGCGGCTGTTGAGCAGCTGTACGGCTCGGAGCCCGCGCCGGGCGCCTCGCGCGAGGTCCTGCAGCCAGAGCCGGTACGGCGGGTATGAGATGGATTGGCGAGGCTTGGGTCAGCGTTTGCGCGGCGTCGATTGTCGTTGCCTCTTGGGGCGCGGTTCGGCTCGGAGGGCTCCGCTGGCGGGCGTGTAGATGCTCTCGTGGCCATCGTCCCAGCGGATGCGATACCGAGGCGAGGGGTCGCCGCGCAACACCTCCTCAACGACACCGGACCGAGGTCGGCGGCTGGTTGACTCAGACTCGGCTACGACGCGCTTGCCGACTGCAAAGGCCATGCTCACTTCCGATCGTTGGCGGCGGTTTGGGGCGCGCCCGTGAGCGCCGCGAGGATATTCGTCTTATTCTCACCCCGTGGCGCGCGGGCGTGGGTGAGTCTCGCCGGCGAGGTGTCCTGGGGCGCTGGCGCGGTCGTGCGCTGCCTGACCGGCGACTGGCGCCGGCCGTCGACGCGCACTCCGCCCTCCAGCTGACTCAGCGCGCCCGTGAGACGCTCGAGCTCGTCGCTCAACGCCGGGTGGTCCGTGCGCGGCGCTGACACCTCCCCAATGCGCCCGGTGATGCTGCGGGCGATATGCGACACCTCGAGGTTGGCCATGGCGGGGATCGTAGTGATGATGAGGCCGCGCGGAGCGCCGGCCGGTCGGTAGGTTTCTCCGAGGTTGCGGCCTGCGGACAGGGCGACGATGTGGACACGTAGATGCCAGAGGTGATGCAGTTCGACGCGGAGGTCTCGCACCAACTCGAGGCCACCTACCTGACCCCCGACATCGTCAAGCAGCGCCGGCTGCAGCTGGCGGCGCTCGATCTCAGATTTGGGGAGAGCGTGCTCGATATTGGTTCGGGCCCGGGCTTGCTGGCTGCAGACGCCGCGGCGACGGTCGGGGCGAGCGGTTCGGTGCACGGGATTGACCCGAGCGACCAGATGCTGGCGATCGCCGCGCGCCGGAGCGAGCCGGTGGCGGGCGCGGCTCCGGTACGGTTCCAGGCGGGTGACGCGTGCGCGCTGCCGTTCGCCGCTGAGAGCTTCGACGCTGCCGCGGCGGTCCAGGTGTATGAGTATGTGTCCCAGATGCCGACAGCGTTGGCGGAGGCCTACCGGGTGCTGCGGCCGGGCGGACGGCTGCTGGTGGTCGACACCGATTGGGACTCGATCGTCTGGCGCTCGAGTGATGTCGGGCGGATGCTGCGCGTCTTGGCGGCGTGGGAAGAGCATCTCGTCGATCCATACCTGCCGCGCCGGCTGACCGGCCTGCTCGAGGACGCGGGCTTCACGGTCGCGGGCCGCGAGGTATTGCCGATCCTCAACGTTGGCTATGACGCGCAGACGTTCAGCGCAGGGGTGATCAGGCTCGTCGCCGGGTTCGTCCCTGGCCGTCGCGACGTGACCCAGGCTGAGGCGCGAGCGTGGGCGGCCGATCTGGCTGGCCTGGGGCGCAAGTACTTCTTCAGTCTCAACCGCTACCTCTTCCTGGCGCTCAAGTGATCCAGCTCGATTCCGACCAGATGCCCCCTCAGCAAACGCATCCCTCCCGAGCTCGCCGCCGCTATGGGCACCTCCACCGACCGCTGCAAGGTCCTGTCGGCCCCCAACTACCGATGATCTTCCACGAGCCGGCCCCTGGTCGACCTCGATGCCCTCGCGCGCGGCGGCGCCGGGGGTGCCCGCCGGCAATCGAGTGATCCGGGCCGCCGGGTGATGCAACTATTACGTCTTGCGTTATTACGCGACGCGTAGTATTGTGGTCGTCATGATCTCGCGATCACACCCCGACAAAGCTCCGGCGGGCCGTTCCAACGACCCGTCGATCCTGATCCTGACCAGTCTCGCCGATGGTGAGAAACATGGCTACGCCCTGCTCCAGGACATCGAGGCGTTCGCCGGCGTACGGCTCGGCCCAGGCACGCTGTATGGCGCGATCAGCCGCTTGGAGGAGCGCGGCCTGATCGCGGCCGTCGAGGCGCCCGGGCGGCGGCGCCCCTACCGGCTCAGCGGCGCCGGGGCGGAGGCGCTGCGCTCCGCGCTCGCCGAGCTGCGGACGATCGTCGACGAGGGCTCGGCGAGGCTGGCCCGGCGCCCCGCGACGGCCGTGGTCGCCCAGGGAGTGACCCCGTGAGCGCCTCGCGAACGATCGCCCGCTTGCTGTGGTGTTACCCGGCGCCGTGGCGAGCCCGCTACGGGGACGAGCTGGAGGGGCTGATCCTGGACATGAGCGACGGCCGGCGGGTGCCGTGGCGGGTGCGCGCTGACGTCGTGGGCGCCGGCGCCCGCGAGCGGCTGCGAGCCGCGGGGTTGATTGGTGACGGCCCGGCGTCGAGCCGTGTTCGCGCCGGCGCCGTGCTGGTGATGTGGGCTTGGGCGCTGTTCGTGCTCGCCGGGGCGGTGCTGGCCAAGAGCACCGAGCACTGGCGGTCCGCGATGCCGCCCGGCGCTGGTCATTCGACCGCGACGGCGACGTTCACGACGCTGATCGCCGTGGCGGTCGTCGCCGCCGTGCTGGTGCTCGCGGGGATCGGACTGGCGGTTCCCAGCCTGCTGTCTTTTTTGCGCGGCGGCGGCTGGCGTGACATCCGCGCACGAGTCCTCATCGCGAGCTGGCTGACCGCCGCGCTGATCGCCGCCACGGTCGGCCTTGCCGCCTGGGCGCACGGCTTGACGCCGCGCGCGCGCAACGGCCACGACACGCTCTACGAGGGCGCGTTCCTCGTCTGGGCGGCGCTGTGCTCCGGCACGTTGCTGGCCTGGACCGCGGCCGCGGCACGCACGGCGCGCCACCTCCACCTAGCGACGTGGACCCTGCGGCTGCAGGCCCGGCTCGCCGCGGCGGCGACCGCGGCGATGGGCGTGATCGCGGCCGCCACCGCCGTGTGGTGGGCGGTCGTCGCGACCGCGTCGCCAGCGGCGCTCACCGGCGGGGCCGACGTCGGTGACCCGTCGGCGCTGGTCCCGCAGCTGGTTCTGGCGATGGCCATCATGGTGGCGGCGACCGGATTGGCCGTCGCGGGCGCGCGGCGCGCGGCGCGAGCGCTGCCGGCCTTGCCCCAGGGGTAGCCCGAGACAGTGGGAGGGGCACATGCGCAGCATCTTCGTTCTCTCGCGGCGACGATCGCCGCGGTCGCGATGGCTGCGTCGCTGGCCGCGGCATCCCTACGGCGCGGGCTCCGCGCCCCTGCCGTGAGAACGGCAGGCCGCGAGCAACGGCGACGGCGTGAACGTCGTCGCGCCTCGAGCGTCTCAGCACCCACGGCGTCTAGGGCTCGACTGAGCCTTCGCCCGCCGGCCGATCGGCGTGGCGGTGTCGACCAAAGAAGCGCCCCGCGCGTTGCATCTCGTGTTCGGCCGCTCCGATCGGAGCCATCATCGCCACCAGCTCTTGCATCGTGTCCGTGAGGCGGTCCACAGAGGCCCGCAGCGGATCGACAGACGTCGCGAGGGTCTCGATGACCTCGACGTGTCGCTCGATCGAATCGGTGGCGTTCTCAATCGCATGAACCGCGCCGAGCAAGTTCACCTCGACGTCGCGCGTCTCGTTCAGTGATTCGACCACGTCGCGCTCGGTCACGCCGAGCACCGATCGGATCGGCCGTGTGAGGAACCCGAGCATGGTCCAGCAAGCCTAACCCCTATTCGATGAGCGCTCCTGGGTAAGACAACCCGCGGTCAACCTCGACTCGTCGCAGTCAGCGTTGGGCTGCGCGACGCGGTCACGGGCGGCGTCGAACGCCCTGCGCGGGTGTTCCGAAGCGCGGGGTTGTCGATCCCCGCTGAGACGTCAACTCCGTCGGGGTGACTGCCTTTGACGGCGAGCGGCAGTCTCGGTTTCGTGGCTGCCTTGGCGATGAAGCAGGGCTGACAATGAGGACCAGCGGGGAGCTCGACTTCGCCGGTGAAGCCGTGGTCCCGGCTCGCGGCTACAACGGGCTCGCGTTTGACGGCCCAGGGGAGGCCTCCACGCGAGACGCCTCCCGGCCCGCGTTACGGGCTGTAGCGCCAAACGGGCCATGGGGGCGACGGAAGGCAACTCGGCCCGGTTTCCCGTCACGTTTCCGCTACCGGCATCCGCTTCTCGGTCATCCCATTCCCGCCGAGGAGCTGGGCCCTGCTCACGGTCGGGCGTACCAGACAACACCTGTTGCAAGGAGATGCTCGGCTCAACGCTGACCACTCTCGCTGCGGCGTCGTCCGCGGCTTGTCCCTCTACGAGCCGGGGGCGACACTTACTCGTAGTTGGTGAACGGCTCGGTCTCGAACTGGGTGCCTTTCTCGCGGTCGTTGAGAACATGGGTGATCCGAACTGCGGGTGGGACCCGCTCGACTCGGCTCTCCGCGAGTTCCAGGCTGGGGTTATCGCCCAATTCGAGGTCGTTCAGCCGCTCGGCTTCGGCCCTACACACGTCGCCGGGGGTGGGATTGCTCTCCGGGTATACGTCTGTGTGGTGGCGGACAAGGGCCTCCCAGTGCTCATCACCCGCCCGTTCTATCGACTCTCGAATGTCTTCCCGATTGAATGCCATGGCTCCTGAGCCGCCCTCCTTGTATGCGGTCAGGCGACCTCGCGGCAAGGCTACTCCGTCGCAGTGGTGCTTGGACGCGGCGTCAAAGTCAGTAACAGGGGAGAGGCAGAGGGACGGAATTTGGACGACGCCTGCTGCTCGATTTCGCCCACGGACTCAATGAGATGTCGCAGCGACCGACCGAGGCGATCTAGACCCTAGACCTTAGATGTCAGCCTCCGGCCGCGAGCAGGCGCTCTAGGGCGGTGTTGCGGTTGGGGTCGGCCGGCGCCGCGGGCACGTGCTCGCCTGTAGATGTCGGCGGCCCAGCGTTATGGCGGCAGCTGCGGTCGGCGAGTGTGTCAAACGCGGAGGCGAGCGTGCAGGGCGGCGAGGGCTGCGCGCAGCTCGTGTTCGGCTTGCTGGGTGATCGATAATCGGCTCGTGACCGAGGTTCGCGACATTGCGCCGGGACTGTGGGTATGGCGCACACCGCATCCCGACTGGACCCCGAACAGCGATTTCGATGGCCCGGTGACGTGTACCTGCGTTTCGGTGGGTGATGAGGTCGTGGTCTTGGACCCGCTGGCGCCCGCGCCGGACTGTCGGGAAGCATGGAGCCGGTGGGAGGCTGCGCCGCCCACGGTCGCCGTCGTGCTCAAGCCTGATCACGTCAGAGACGTGGATCTCTTCTCCCGTCGATATGGCGCCCGGGCGTTCGGACCGTGGCTGTTTTATCCGGGCGATGTTCCGCGCGTCAAGATGACCGTGATCGAACCCGGCAGCCGGATCCCGGGCGGGCTGCACGCGCTCTATGACGGCCGCGGTCGAGCCGAGACGCCAATCTGGATCGCCGAGCATCGCACGCTGGTCTTCGCTGACGCGCTCGCAGCTCCTCGGGGAGAGCTGCTGGTATGGGACTGCCCGGCATTTGAGCAGCGCGCCCTTCCCGCGCTACGTGACCTGCTCGAACTGCCGTTTGAGCGCGTGATCGTCTCTCACGGTGACCCGGTACATGATCGGGCGGCGTTCGAGCGCGCCCTCGCTCACGCGCCTTGGCGCGGCTGACGCCGCCCGCTCATCCACACATACGGCCCTCTCAAACTCGCGTGCCGGGACGCGCAAGACAACTGTTTCCGCTCAGCTGGGAGAGCGGGAGCCCGATCGCGGTCCGGAAGCGGCTGGCCGCCAGCCGACCGCTCGTCGCAATGAGCGTTGGTGGGCGGCCCAGCCCGGCCATACCGGGGTGCCTGACGATCAGAGTGTGTGCTTGCGCTTGCGCGGTCGGCGGGTCTCGGTCGACCAGGTTGGTGAGGGCCTGCGGCGTGTTGGAACTCCGCCTTGGCTGATCCGGTACGCGGCTCGCGTAGGCGTTCACAGATCCACCCGGCTTCACGCTCACGCACCACCGGGCGCGCGGGATGCGGATGGTGCGGGCACGGCGGTCGGGCCTGACCTCACGCAACGTAGGTTTCGGCCAGATCCTCTTGCAGGATCTCATCGACCCACGCCACGAGCCAGGGCCCGCAAGGCCGCGGGGCACGAAGTTCCCTCCCCCGGACTGCTCGCCGGCTCAGGCCCCAGCCCGTCGGCCTCTGGCAGCCGCGGCGGCGGCGGCGAGGTCGTCGTTGTTCTCCTGGCTCGAGTCGTCGCGGCCGGGCGTCAGCACGATCTCCAGGAGCGAGGCCACGTCTACCTTATCCCCGCGAACGCGGTTCGCATCAAGGGGCATCGGACGCGCACCATCAAGAAGGTGCACGAGCTGCTCGGCCGCCGATGCCTGTTCTATTCCACACACCGAGCCTAACCCGCCATTGGCGGAGCGTCCGCTAGCCGCCTCGGCACGCCCCGACGTCATGGCGTCCGCTCAGCGATCGGCCGCGCGGGGAGTCCTGGTTTCCGCGCGGAACGCAGGGGTCGTCTCATAAGCCGGTCCCGCTCTGAGCTCGAGGGCCCACGGATCGCCGCGGGCCTCGATGCGTTGTGGCGGAGAGGATTGCCGTCGGGCCGAGCGGGGCCTGCGACTTCGTCGAGCGCCGAACCGACTTGCCCGACAATCCAGGTCGGGATCGATCGTGTTCGCGCTCGAGAGGTGGCCGACACCGGGAATCCGGCTCCGGCGTGTGGTTGGCCTGCCCTCCTCGGACTCACTCGTGGCTAGGCTCTGAGTAGATTGTCTCTCCAGGGAAGCCAGGTTGTGTTCAGCCGAAGGACGAAGATCGTTGCCACGCTTGGCCCGGCGACCGACGAGCCGGGAGTGCTCGAAGCCTTGGTGGCAGCTGGTGTCGATTGTGCGCGGCTGAACTGCTCGCACGGCACGGCCGAAGATCTGCGGCGTCGGACTGCGGAGGTCCGTGCCGTCGCTGCCGGCGCCGGTCGATCAGTCGCCCTGCTATTTGACCTGCAGGGCCCCAAGCTGCGGCTGTCGGCCGGGCTCACGCCGAGGGTGGTGCAGGCCGGCGAGATGGTGACGTTTTTCGGGGGCGCAGAGGCGGCGACGGATGACCGCATCGCGGTGGACTTCGAAGGCTTCCCGGGACTGGTGTCAGAGCGCTCGGAGATCGTCATCGGAGACGGGCTGCCGCGGTTCGTGGTCGCGTCCACTGGGCCCGGGGAGGTCGTCGCTCGGGCGATGTCGACCGGGGAGCTCGCCCCGCGGAAGGGGATCAACGTGACGTACGCGCGGCCCGAGCTGCCGGCGATCACCGAGAAGGACCTGCGGGATCTGGCGCTTGCCGCTGAGCTGGGCGCCGATTTTGTCGCGCTGTCGTTTGTGCGTTCGGCGGCGGACATCGAGCAGCTTCGCGCGCTCTTGGAGGAGCATGGCTGGCGCGGGCGCACGGTGGCCAAGATCGAGAAGATCGAGGCCTACGAGCATCTCGACGAGATCATCGCGGTGGCTGACGGCGTGATGGTCGCCCGGGGCGACTACGGGATCGAGGCTGGGGTCGCCCAGGTGCCGCTGATGCAGAAGGACACGATCTACCGCGCGACTCAGGCGGGCAAGCTGGTGATCACCGCAACGCAGATGCTCGAGTCGATGATCCACGCGCCGGAGCCCACGCGCGCGGAGGCCTCCGACGTTGCCAACGCGGTCATCGACGGGACGTCGGCCGTCATGCTCTCCGCGGAGACGAGCGTCGGCGCTTACCCAGTCCAGGCGGTGCGGGAGATGGCGCAGCTCGCGGAAGCCGCCGAGGAGTTCCCCGAGATCCACGGGCGGGTGCGGCCGGGCGTGCGAGACACCCCCGCCGCCGCAGTGATGCACGCTGCGGTCGAGTTGGCTGAGGAGCTCGATGCCGCCGCGTTGCTGGTACCGACATCGCTCGGTGGCTCACCACGCGCCTGCGCAAAGTACCGCCGACGGCGACCGATCATCGCTCTGCCGCACGAGCAGGCGACCGCCGATCAACTCGCCCTGGAGTGGGGCGTCTACGCGAAAACAATGCCAGTGAGCGAGTCTGTGGACGAGCTGATCGAGTCCGCTCTGCTGACCGCAAAGGAATTCGCCGGGCTTCCGACAGGCTCGCTCGTTGTGATCACCGCCGGGCGCCAGACGGGAGCTGCCGGGGCAACAAACCTCATCACCGTCCGCGAGATCCCGTGAGAGTCCGCCCTCGCGCCGGCGCGCGCCGCTGTCAGGCTCGGAGGAGGCCACGATGGCCAAGCTCTACCGCTACCGCAGCAAGGACTTCGCGTTTCGATACCTCAGTAAGCTGACCGGTCGCGAGGCCCCATTTGAAGAGGACCCCGCGAAAGGTGACGATGCGATCGCGAGATTGAGCCGGGAACTCGGTCACGCGGCCGCCGCGAAGCGGCCCAACTGACGCCCGACCTGCGCGGTGCGTCGAGTCGGGAGCGACTCACGACTCCGCCCGCGGAAGCACGATCCCAGCTCGGCGCGCCCATGCTGAGGCAGCACCTGGATGCTGAGTTCGGTACGCCGGTTGGGCCAGGAGATCCCGACGAGTCCGATCTCCCCGATCGGCGCATCGCTTCCCGGCTGGGTGATCGCGGACCAGTAGCCGTGCGCTGCTCGCCCCCCATGCCGTCGGTGGTGATAGCATCGACGCTAGCAGGGGATACCTTCAGGACCTCTACTCTAACTCTTGCCATGCCCATGACACGTACCACGATCAGCTTCACCCGCGAGGGGATGAAACTGATCCAAAAGGCCGCCAAGCGCCAAGGCTCGAGCGTCTCCCAGTTCGTCCGCGAAGCCGCGCTGATGCGCGCAAAGATGGCGACCGACGCAAACCCCTACCCGATGCGGGCCCTCGCCGAGGAACTCCGCGCGATCGGCGACCAGGGATACGCGCTGGCCGAAAAAGCGCTCAAGGTCGCCGAGGACGAAGCCGAGCGCACGCGGTAAGCCCACCCGGCAACCGCGATCGGCTTCACGCCAAGCCTTGATAGAGGCGATCTGATCGAGTAGGCGGCACTGATTGGGAATTGCCCGACAGCGCTGCAATGCTCTCGCGCTGCCCCGATCCGCTATAGCTCCACTACCGTCGTCCACCTGACTGTCGCCGGCGTCGGAAGCGCCCCCGTCAGGGCATGGCGCGCTAGCAACCTAGTGCCGATGCCTTGGCGGCTCGAGGCGCGTGAGCCGCGAACCGCGCTCCTACCGCAGCTGATGTATCGACGCGCCCGCACCTCGATCTCGACATACGCGCGCATCAGGTGCCTGCAAATCGCGACTACTGGGCGGACGAAGTGGTCACCGTCGAGGGCGACGCCCTGAAATGCCGCCCGATGAGGTGGCTCGCTTCTTTGCCCACTAGTCGTGAGGCTGGTGGGTGTCGACGCGCCGGGGCGCCGCAGGCAAGCTGCTCAACGCTGGGGTTCGCATACCCCCGTGGGTGCGAGGGCGCGTACACCCTGTGTGCGAGGGAACCCAGGGGCCGTCGGGCCCTCTGACCGGCGTACGACCAGTCGGGCTCCGGAGACGAGCGTGCACTCGACTCGGCAAACCCGGCTTGTCGTTCGCGCTGTTCCGGTCCATTGGGGCTGCGACAATGGCGAAAATGGCGGCGATAACAACGGGGAGTCGGGGCACGGCGCCCCCTGCGAACAGTTCATCTGGCGGCGCGGTCACCCCTGATCGAGAAGTGGCGCATTGCGCGGGCGGGTCGCCCGATGGGGCGCCCGCGCACGTTGTCCACAGACTTCAGGCGGTGTGCCGGGCGGCCGTGTTCGTGTTTGTCGCGATCGGCCTCGTCGGGCCGGCGCGTGCTTCGGCCGCTCTTCTGTGCCACCGGAGCGGTGCGACCGGTTCGGTCATCGGTCGACCCACCGACACGGTGGCCTGGCGCGCGGAGCTTCTCGGACGGACGGGTGTTCATGGTCGTCTCTCCCGCGTAGGTGGGAGGGCCCGGACCTTTGTCGGACCGGGGCAGGCGTCGTGGTTGCTGGTGCTCGATGCGGCCCAGACCCGGAGTGGGCGCTGCTGGGTGCAGGTGCGGCTTCCGTGGCGGCCCAACGACGCCAGTGGATGGGTGGCTGCTTCCCAGGTGGTCTTGCGTCCGGACGCCTGGCGGATCGTGGTGTCAACTGCCGCTCGCTCGCTCTCGGTCTATCGCCGCGGACGTCTGGTGCGGCGCGTACCCGTTGTGGTCGGCAAGCCCAGCACGCCGACCCCGCAGGGGTTGTTCTCGATCATCGGTGCGTGGACCGACCCGCCGAATGCCTTTCTGGGCTCCTGGATTCTGCCTCTGACCGCCCACAGCGGCGTGCTGCAGCAATTCGACGGCGGCGACGGCACTGTCGGTATCCATGGGCGCGGCGGCGCGAGTCTGCTCGATCCACTCGGGTCGGCCAGTAGCCATGGGTGCATCCGGGTCGCCAACTCGTCGATCGACTGGCTCGTCCACTCGATCGGCGCCGGAGCGCTACCCGGAGTTCCCGTGCGGGTCGAGTAAGCCTCACAGCTCCGTCGGCTTCGCTGCGCCCGTTTCGAGTGCCGACAAGGTGAGTGACCATCGCGCGAGGCCGTGTCGACACCACCCTCGTCTGCGTGACGATTACGCGAGGACCACCGAACGTGCCGGTCATCCTCCGTTTCGGCGCTCGATACGTGCTAATGCTTGTCGGGTTTCGCGGCCTCGGTGAAGAGGGCGCCCTGGGCGGCGCCCGAGCCGCTGAGCCCGCCGCCGGGCCCTCGCAGGACGAACGCGGTCCCGACCGCGAGCGCGGCGCCCGCGATGGGGCCGGCCACGTACACCCAGTAATCGGTGAACTTGCCGCCGACGAGATCCGGGCCGAACGTTCGCGCCGGGTTCATCGACGCTCCCGAAATCGGGCTTCCCCACAACCCGGCCAGCGCGATGTACGCGCCGACGCCGATCGCCGCAATGATCCCGATGTTCTGCGCGCCCGAAGCGGTCCCGAGGATCACACTCACCAACCCCAACGTCAGGACCAGTTCCATCCAGAACCCCGCCCCAGCGCTGTACCCGTGGGCCACATAGTTCGAGCCCTGCACGGCCGAAACGTCGATGACCGCGTGCAAGAAGAGCGCCGCCAGCGTCGCGCCGATCAATTGCACGACGATGTAGCCAGGCACCCGCCGCCACGGAAAATCCCTCCGCAGCGCGAACGCGATGCTGACCGCCGGGTTCAGGTGCGCGCCCGACACCTTCCCCATGAACATGATGATCGCCAACACCATCAACCCCGGAGCGACAACGGCGGCGGTGCGAGTAATCGTGTTGGGAAACGCGGCGCCCATCATCCCCCCGCCGGCGGCAACCAACACCAAGAAGAACGTCCCCAAGAACTCCGAGAACAGACGCCGCCACTCCTGGCCTGGGTTCTGAAAGTCCTCAATCGGGCCGATGAGGTTGTGTTGGACCTCTGCGGCAATCCACCCCGTGACGCCCGTATCTCCAGTCGCCACCTGATCTGTCATCGGTGCCTCCCTCTGGTCTGGCGACCGGCGGTGCTCAGACAGGCTCGGCGGTCGCCGAGGCGGCCGACCGACGGTGCTCGCATCACCGCCTCGTCTGGGCCCACGCCGTCAGCCCACGCGCCTTGCTTCCTCGACATGCCACGGAAGCCAAACGGATCGCGCCACAGAGCCATCATCCCGAACGGGTGATGTCAGCGGTGCGGGCCGCTCAGAAGCCCACGCCCCGGAGTTTGACCGTCCTGAGCAACTTACGGGTTACACCCACTGCCCGCCCGGCAACCGGGGTGGACCCGTTTCATCCCTCGGCCCGGGGCGCGACGCTCGGACTGTCCGCGACAGCGGATGTCAAGGCCTCAGCCCCTTCAGAGGTGAGGTGGTGGCGCACCAGCCGACCGCCATGTCTTTGCAGCGCGCTTGCCATTGCGTCGACCTCCTCTGGACCGGCCATGAGGATGACGGCGGAGGATCCCTCCGGCACCTCGTTGCGGAGCTCGTCGACCAGCGCACTGCGAAGCCGTGGACCGGAGTGTTCATTGGCAACCCCCCCGGCCATGCCGCCGGCCACCATCCCGACGGCGAGCCCCGCGGGACCGAACAGCAGTCCGGCCGCTGCCCCGGCTACCGCGCCTTCGGCGGTCTTGCGCCCGATGAAGTCCGCCTCGTCGTCCGCGTCCACGTAGTGCCCGGCGAACGTCCCGCGGACGACGATTCGGTCGCGTCGATGATGCTCGGCAAACGCGATGTCGCGCGCCCACGGCTCCCCGGACGCCTGGCTCACCGCGTCGGCGTAGGCGTGCTCGGCGCCGCCGGTGTGCTCGAAGACCATCAGCGCGAAATCCAGGCCCGTCGGCTTCATCGCGCTTCGACGCTACCGGCACCAGGCGGTCGCGCGCGTCGTCCGAATCGGGTGACGCGACGTTCCGCTGTCTGAAACCACGCCACCGGGAGGACAGGTAGATCAGGGCCAAGCCTGCTGACCATGAGTCGCTGGTGGCGACGCTCGGCCGGCTCGACGCAATGGCGCAGGTCGCTGGGTCGGATGCCGAGGCTCCCGATCAGCTTGAGTTCCAGGTGCTGAGAGAGCTCGTTGGTGACCTCGTCATCCCTACCTCCGCTGCCAGCGCCGCAGGACTGATTGTGTTGGACCTCCTGGCCGGTCGCCGGGACGTCGCCACCGGTGGCGGTGCCCGTTGACGATCGTGGAGTCGGAGGCGACGGTGAGGTGGTCGCACGCCAGCGGCTGATCGTGCTGACGTCATCGGGGCGGCCGTTGAACACCAGGTTGCGGTAGACGTCGAAGACCTTCGGGCTCTCGGTCAGAGCGTGGTTGTCGGAGCAGGTGCGGCCGTCGCCGATCGTCAGTGCTCCGGTCCCCGCCCTGGTGAGAGACCCTGGATCGTCGTGGGTCACGGCCAGGGCGACGTGCGACCGAGCGCGCAGCTGCCGCGCACGGCCTTGGCCAGCAGCCGGCCGTCTGCGTCAACCTGACTGCGAGTCGGCGGTGCGGAGGAGGCGGAATTCGTTGCGGCCGGTGACTCTCAGCACCGACCGGAACGGTGCCGGATACGCGCTCTGACCGCGCTCAGCGCTGCATGACTCGATCTGATTGACGCGGTACTCCCGGCCGTGGTGGACGACAACGCAACCGCCGGCGGCGACGACGTTGCGATACCAGTTCACCGCATCGCCGTAGGTCAGCTCAGCAATGAACCCGTCGGGCGTCTTGACCAGGATGACCGGGGTCTCGTAGATCCGGCCGGATTTGCGTCCGACGTGGCGGGTGAGCGAAAACGGCCCGCGTCCGGCTCTGGCCATCGGACGCGTCACCCGGTTGAGCGTGTTGTTCAACAGCCAGAAGAACTGCCTTCGGATGGAGTCTTTCGTCATTCCTAATCATCCTAGAATCGGGGGGTCCTCGCGCCCGGGAACGGCGAGCGGTCCGATCGGTCGAAGTCAGGATGTTGCGGTTCTGGTCGCTGGCCACGCACAGAGCGCGGGAACTCCGGCGACCCGCTCTCGCAACCACAGCGGCCAAGCGCGCATGTCGCGGACGATTCCACGTCGGGGCCTCCGCCGGCGGCAACTAGGCCGGCTCGACGAGGTGACGCTCCGCGGTCCCGTCGGCCAGAACGCGTGTGCCGAGGCTTGTGATGCGCCAGATCGGGGACCGCTCGTATGACAACGAGGAGACCAGCCCGGCGTCGTCGAGCCTGTCGAGCGCTCGACGCACCGGAGCCATGAGCTGCAGTGGCCTGGTCTGCCCGATACCGGGAAAGTCCCTGAGCAGGTACTCACATAGCTGTTGGGGTCGCAGGTGGTGTCCGGGGGGCGTGTGCTCGGGTCCCAGCCTCGGCAGCAGGATCACGGCCAGCTCCTCGGCGCTGAGCTTCCTCAGACGCTCGATCTCAGTCTGAGCGGCAGCCTCACGGGCGATCTTCTCCTCGCTCTTGCGAAACAGCCGCACGATTGGTGAAGCATCGCGCCCGGGACTCGGCGATGCAATCCCGGGGCGCGCACGACTCGCCCCGTCGCCGCTGGTAGCTCACCGGGCGGGCGTCGTGGTGGTGCTGATTGGACTGACCCGGGTCGGACCGCGATGACGCACCCGAGGTACAGGGTTGACGGGGCTTTACCAGAAATTGATCTCACGTGCACAGCACGATCACCAGAACCGGAGCGGACCCGGCGATGATCTACGTCCCGTCAGGACGACGGACGCGGGCCAAGCCTCGCCGGACGCCCACCTCTCCTCGGGCGTCCGGCGAGGATGCATTCGAGGCTCCAGCCACGGCTCGCGTCCCTGGGCGTTCCCCCGCCGAGCGTGACAGACGAGCAGGGATGATCGGACCCCGGACTCCCGTCGTTTGTGAGAGCGGGAATGCGTTCGCGTACGGCAGAGTCGGGCCGATTGTCGGGCCGGCCATCGGGTCGCTGACTAGGATGCGGGCGGAGGTATCGCCGATGCGCGCTTCATCACCGCCCCCTTCGGATGATGCACGCGGGGCCGTTCCCCGCGTGTCACAGAACGGCCGCGCACCAAAGGGCCAGACCGCGAGCGCCTACCGGTTCGTCGTGCTGGCCTACATCATCGCTGTCTCGATGCCGCCGATCGGAGTCATTCTGGGACTCATCCTCGCCATCCGCTTCGACAAGCCCGCCTCCAAGCACGGCGCGTGGGTCATCGCCGTCAGCATCGTCGCCGGAATCGTGTGGGCCGCGATCGTGGCCGGCGGCGCACTGAACACCCCCAGCACCGACTTCTGAACAACCGCGGCGCTGCTCCCGCGGAGCTTCAGGGCTGCCGCAGGGGAGGACGCCAGAGCGACGAGCCCTTCCCCGATACGCCGCGAGCGCCAGGACTCGAGACTCTCGGCGGGTCACTTCTCGATCGAGGCTGAGCGCGCCGAGGACGGGGACAAAGCGCACGACTAAGCTGCGGGTGTGCAGGCAGTCCGCACGCCGCCGCGACTTACAGCGACGCCTGCCACCCGCGCCGCGCTTTCGTCCACATCGGCGAATCCTCGCCGCCACCAAGGAGAACCTATGTCCCGTTTCGCGAAGGTCAATCTGCTTGAGCTCGACAACTCCGTCGGCGAGCGGGTTCCGGGCCTCGAGGGTCGGTTCGGTCGCAAGCACCTCGGCTCCCGAGATCTTGGGATCAGCCATTTTCGCTACGCGGCGAATCTGCGTAGCCCGATGGCGCACAGTCATCGGGAGCAGGAGGAGGCGTACGTCGTGGTCGCCGGTTCTGGTCAGATCCTCCTCGATAACGAGGTCTACGAGCTCAACCAGTGGGATGTCGTCCGGGTGGCGCCCGAGGTCGTGCGTGCGTTCGAGGCGGGTCCTGAGGGGCTGGACATCATCGCTATCGGGGGTCCGAAACCGGAGGATGGCGACGGGGTCGGGGCGTCGGCAACCTGGCCCGACACGGAGTAGCACGCTCCCCGGGAGCCCAGGCTTCGGTTCGCGCGACTTGCTGAAGGCGGCGGCCCGCGCTTCGTCTGTCAAGCGACGCCCACGGGGCACGGCCGAGTTCCGGGGCGCCGTCGCCAGCCGGGGCCGGCAGTGAGCACCGCGCGCCGCCCACCCCTCAGTCCTCCGGAAGAGCCGCAAAGTCACGCTTGACCTGCCGGTACCAACCCATACCTGAGATCGGCCTTTTCCACCGTCCTTTCATCTCCTTCGACGCGCCCTCATGAGTCCCATCACCGCCGGCAACCCTCTCCTTCAGATGCTGATCCTGCGCCTTGATCACCTCGTCAGCGGTCGCCCCGTGCAGCTCGAAGTCACACGGCCCACCCAGCTGTCGACATGTCATCACCTTCATACGCGTCCCCTTCCTCGAGATATCGGTACAGGTTCAGCGCAAAGCCTAGGACGGCCGGTGTGTCGTCGCTTCTTCGATCCTGCTTGATCGAACGGCCGTCACGCACAGGGGTCGCGACACCGGCAGACGATCCGCGACGCGGTGATCACTTCGATCTGTGACCGACGCGGTCAATCCGACGGGTGTCGACCCAACTGGGACGATCTGACGACCAAGAGCCGCGTCGTCCGCGCCGGGCTCCGGTTCACCGCCATCGCACCGCCGAGCCACTGAACGCCGCCTCGGCGATCGCCCTGATCTCCCGCAACCGCCGTGCAGCGGCGCGATCGGATCGGTGAGTCAGGAGGACGTGAGCGAGGGCGAACCCTAGGGGGAGGGCCTCAGCAGCGCGAATGTGGAGCACGGCGCGGACAGCTACAGATCAACCTCTGCGATCCGCGACAGGTCGGTTGCGTGACGGGTCCCGAGCTTGGGTTGGCGAGCCTGCGCGAACGAGACCAGCTTCCCTCGGTCTGGGTCCCAAAGCTTGAGATTGACCGCGCGAAGCCCGTCGAGCAGCGACAGCGTCGGGACCTGATCGAAGATCGCGTTGTCGCGGTGAGCGCGCCGAAGGTTGTAGTTGGGGATCCGCGCGTTGAAATGGTGCACATGGTGAAACCCGATGTGGCCAGTGAAGAACTCGAGCAGCCTCGGTAGCTCGAGGTAGGAGCTGCCGCGGAGCGCCGCGTCGGTGTAGTCCCAGTCGGCGGCGTTCTGCCAGTACGCGTCCTCGAACTGGTGTTGGACGTAGAAGAGCCAGATCCCGACCGATCCGGCCAGGAGCGCCGGTGGTGCCCACACCAATAGAAGCCTCTCCCACCCGATCAGCCAGCACAGCGCAACGGCGAGCGAGACGAGAGCAACGTCCGTGATGAGCACACTGTGGCGCAGACGGGGGCGCTGAGCGCGAGTGGCGATTCGCGGGCCTATGACCATCGCGACGATTGGACCGAGCCCGAACATGAACAACGGATTGCGTATCACCCGGTATGCCACCCGCCCACGCCATGACCGGGCGCGGTACTCGTCGACCGTAAGGGTGACGATGTCTCCGACGCCACGACGCTCGAGATCGCCCGAGGTGCCGTGATGCACGGCGTGATCGTGCCGCCACCGTTCAAACGGTGAGAGCACCAACAGCCCCGCCGACCGTCCGACCCACCGATTGGCACGCTTGGATGGAAACAGCGCTCCGTGGGCGCAGTCATGGAAGACGACGAATGTCCGTACCAGGAAACCGGCGGCGAGGACGAAAAGCGGCACCGTCAGCAGGACCGAGATCCCCAGCGTGAGGTCCAGCAGAACCGACAGCGCTAAGTACGGCACAATCGACGTGGCCACGTCGAGCACGCTTCTCGACAGGCGCGGCGGGTAGCAGCGAGCCGGGATCTGGCGGCCCGGCGCGGGCTTGGCTTGAGGCATGAGCGCAGCTCCGACCTTGGGATGAACGTTGCGAACCGCGCCGCTCCCGCATGCCGCCCTCAGACCGCCGCGAGCGCGAGTTGCTCGTAGGTCGAAGCGCTCCAGCAGCACCAGGACGGTCCCGCCGACAAGACCTCGATGCGTCGATCTTACTCGACGCAACGGCTCGAGGACGCCTTCCTGATCACATCCCAGGAAGAGCAACTCGTCCGGGATCGGGTGCACTGGTGGATCGGTCACCGCCAACTTGCGCCAAGCCGGCGGGTTGCCCCGTCGGCGTGGCGCAGTCTTGGGCACAGCACCGCGTCAATCTTCAACCCGGCCGGGACCGCGTCGCTGAACGTGAGCGGATTGCTCGCCGGATCTCTGTTGGTCACCCGGGAGGCGAGCAGAGCGAGGCCGCCGGGCGGCGGTGCCCGGCTGCGCGGTCGTCGTGACCGCGCTGTCCTGCGTGACGACGACGGTGGCCGCGACGTTGATGGCGAACGGGCGGCCTCACGTGCTGGTGGGATGAGGGACCACACTGGCGCTCCCATCCTCGACGGCTGCGGGCGGTGGCTCGTCGGAACCATCGTCGAGCGGCGACCTCTCGGCGATCACGTCGCCTACGTATTGGACCCCGTCGCCGCCCACTGTTCTGACCCAGCTCCCGGACTCATGTTCCAGCAGGTGGACGCTCTCGAGCCCGGGCACCCAGCGTGACACGCGACTGCGGGCACCGTTGAGGCTCGGCACCGCGAGCGCGCTCCCGTTGCGTAGCCGCCCTCGGCGTGGGTAACCACCACGGATTCGCAACCGACGAAATTGGAGCGTCACATGGCAGACGAACTGCAGGGCAAGACGATTGCGATCATCGCCACCGACGGGGTGGAGCAGGTGGAGCTCACGGAGCCGCGCAAGGCGGTCGAGAATGCCGGCGCCATCACCGTGCTGCTGTCGCCCGAGACGGGCGAGATCCAGGCGATGAACTCGGACATCAACCCGGCGGAGACGTTCCGCGTCGACAAGGCGATCGGCGACGTGTCGCCCGATCAGTACGACGGGCTCATCCTCCCCGGGGGCACGGTGAACGCCGACCGTCTGCGACTCGAGGACGGGGTGGTCTCGTTCGTGCAGGAGTTCTTCGGGTCCGGAAAGCCCGCCGGGGTGATCTGTCATGGTCCGTGGGCTCTGGTGGAGGCCGACCTGGTGCGCGATCGCACGCTGACCTCATTCCCGAGCCTCCAGACCGATATCCGCAACGCCGGAGGCAATTGGGTCGACAAGGAGGTCGTGGTGGACCAGGGCCTGGTCACGTCGCGCAACCCCGATGATCTGCCTGCGTTCTGCGCCAAGATCGTGGAGGAGTTCGCCGAGGGGAGGCACGAGGTGGCGTCGGCCGGCGCGACGTCCTGACGCTACCCGGCCGCCGCGGCCGGTTTTGACCGGTCGCGGTGTGCCGCATCGGTGGCGGTGAGCGCTTGGGCGATGTCCTCCAGCCCTTCCGTTCGGACTGCGTTTCGGACTGACGTCAGCGGCCGGACCGGGTCTGCGTCGGCGGACCGCAGCGGGGTAGCTAGCGCGCTTCTTCGCCTCGGTTCTCGTCCCGTCTCCGCTCGGTCGGCCTGCTGCGCTTGCTGGCAGCGCTGGTGATCGCGTGGTGGGAGGTTCGCTATGCAAACGGCCGCACGTTCACCGCCGACGAGATCCACATCCCGGTTCACACCCGCGTCAACGTGGTGGCGACGTCGGCGGACGTGATCCACAGCTTCTGTGTGCCGACGCTACCGCAAGATCGACATGATCCCGGGGCTGCGCAACCGGGGTGTTTCTGATCTTCGAGGAGATCAGGCTCCGTCAGGCTCGCTGAGGGCGCAGTGCAGCAGCAGGGCGTGCACAAAGGCCTGAGGCAGGTTGCCGCGCATCTGGCGCTGGACGACGTCGAACTCCTCGGAGAGCAGTCCGGCGGGCCCGCACGCGGCGCGGCTGCGTTCAAACCAGCGCGCGGCGCGGACGGCGTCGCCCTGCTGGGCGTACGCCAGCGCCATTAGGAAGCCGCACATGACGAACGCGCCTTCGGACTCGCCCAGGGGACGTTCGTCAGGGCGAAAGCGGTAGCAGTAGCCGTCCTCGGTGAGCTCCTCGGCGATCGCCTGCAGCGTCGCGATGGTGCGAGGGTCCGTGGGCGCGATGCCGCCGCGGATGGCGGGCAGCAGCAGGGCGGCGTCCAGCCGGTCATCGCCGGGGGACCGCTGCCACCGTCCCGAAGGGTGCAGGGCGTGACGTGAGGTGTCAGCGACGATGGCATCGGCCAGCGCCAGCCAGTCTGCGGCGTGCCGTCGAGACTGGTGGGCGCTGATGCGCCGCAGCCCGGCGGCGCAGATGAGCCGGCTGTGGGTCCAGGCGTCGGGCTCGAGCTCCCAGATGCCGCCGTCGGGCTCGCGCCACTGGCGTTCGATGGCGGCGGCGGCCGCCTCCGCGGCCCTCCAGCCGGCGGCGTCGAGGCGGTCGTGGGCGGCGGCGTGCGCAAACAGGGCCAGCGCCTCGCCGAAGGCATCGAGCTGGAACTGACGGTTGACCCAGTTGCCGACGATGTCGGCGCCCCCCGGGTAGCCTCGCAGGTCGAGGCTGCGCTCGTTGGGGACGGGCTCGCCGTCGACGGTGTAGGCGGGCGCGAGCCGGTCGCCGTCGGCGAGCAGACGGTCGGCGACGAAGCGCACAGCGTCGTCGAGCAGCGGCAGCGGGCCGGCCTTGGCGACTGCCTGCCCGGCAAAGCACTGGTCGCGGATCCACACGTAGCGGTAGTCGTAGTTGCGGCCCTGGCGGGCGCGCTCGGGCAGCGACATCGTGGCGGCGGCGACCATGCCGCCGCCGGCGCTGGTGAGTCCCGAGAGCACGGCATAGGCGTGGCGGGCGTCGCGCGGGGCGGTGCTCGAGGGCAGTTCGGGCAGGCGCTCTGACCACTCGGCCTCGGTGGCGCTCCAGGCGGCGTCGGAGGCCGGCGGCGGCTCGCCGTCGCCGTCGGCGTCCAGCACCAGCATGAGGTCGTGGCTCTCGCCCTCGGCAAGCTCGATCACGGTCACCAGCGGCTTGCCGCCGTGGCCGTCGGGGACGCGCTGGGCGTCGGCGGCGCCGAGCCAGGTCATCCGCGTCTGGGCCAGGCGGGCCGTCCAGCGTCCGCCGTCCTCGCGGCGCAGCCGCGTCATGCGCTCGGCGCCGAATCCGCCGCGTAGATCGAGCACGACGCGCAGGCGGGCGGTGCCCTCGCGCACGCGGATCTGGCGCAGGATGATCGTGCGCCGCGGGTTGGACGGCAGCGCCAGCGCCTCGCGGCATTCCACGGTGCCCTCGTCCGTGACCCAGCGGTTGCGCCAGATGAGCCCGTGCTCGTAGTACCCGCCCCACACGAAGCGCGTCAGCGGAGTGACTGCGTAGGTTCCCTGTCCGCCGATGAGCGTCGCGAAGCAGGCGTCGGAGTGCCAACGGGGGAAGCACATCCAGCAGATGTCGCCGCGCGGACCCATGAGCGCCCCCCGTTCGCCGTCGGCGATGAGCGCGTACTCGCGCAGGATGTGGGGGACGCCGATGTCGGCTAGGCCGGCGAGGTCGGCGTGTCTCACGCCCGGTAGCGCTCCGCGTCGGCGCTCCTGAGCTCGATCCCCAGTCCGGGCCGCCCCGGGTCGGGGGTCAGCGCGCCGTCCACCGGGGCCAGCGCGCCGTCGAAGAGGATGCGCTCCGCGCGCGCGTGTGTATGGAAATACTCGCAGTGGCGCAGCGGCCCGATCGCGCATCCGGCGTGCGCGTGGATCTGGGGGGCGCAGTGCGCCGAGAAGGGGACCTCGTATGCGGTGCACAGCGCGCCCACGGCCAGCAGGCCGGTGATCCCGCAGGCGCGGGTGACGTCGGCCTGGAGCACGTCGACCGCCCCGGCGTCGAGCATGCGCCGGAAGTAGCCCGGGTCATAGCCGTACTCGCCGGCGGCGATCGCCATGCCGGCGGGAGCGCGGTCGCGCAGGTGGCGCAACCCGTCCAGGTCGTTGGAGGAGACCGGCTCCTCGAACCAGGTGACGCCGGCCTCCTGGTAGGCGGCGGCCAGGGCGAGCGCCTGGGTGCGCGAGTAGGCGCCGTTGGCGTCCACGAACAGCTCAGCGTCCTCGCCGATCGCCTCGCGCGCGGCCCGGACGCGCGCGGGGTCGGCGCCGGGATCGCGGCCGACCTTCATCTTCACGCGGGTGATCCCCTCCGCCACCCACCCGGCCAGCTGACGGCACAGCTCGGGTTCCGGGTAGGAGGTCAATCCCCCCGACCCGTAGATGGGCACGGCGTCCCGGGCGCGGCCGAGCAGGTCGGCCACGCTCACCCCCAGCAGCTTGGCCTTGAGGTCCCACAGGGCTACGTCCACCGCCGAGATCGCGGTTGCGCTCAGGCCCGGCCACCCAAGGTTCCGGATCGCGCCGACCATCGACCACCACGCGCCGCCGATGGCCATGGCGTCGCAGCCGCGGACGGCGCCGGCCAGCGTCCCGGCGATCAGCCCGGCGGCGCCGGCGTCGGTATAGGTGTAGCCCAGCCCGGTGTGACCGGCGGCGTCAACCTCGGCGATCACGACGGTGACGGCCTCCCACTCAAGCGTCCCGTCGGATTCGGGCTGCTCGGTGGGCACGCGGTACGCCGCGGCGCGTACCTCGCCGACGGGCGCGTGCGGTGGGCTCATCGCCGCACGGCGCCCACACCCGCGCCGATGGCGGCGGCCGCGGCCAGCGCCGCGCCGCCGAGGGCCCGGCGGTGGATGGACAGCCACAGCTGCGGGCTGCGCGGCGTGGCCTGGTCGTCGAAGATGCCGTGCGTGGCCGCCTTGCTCTCGACGGGCTCGAACAGGTTGTCGGGCCGGCCGGGGGGGACGGGCCGGTTTGCCATCTGCTGACCGGAGATGCCGGTGCGCGCGAGGTAGATGTCACCGGCGAGCGCCGAGAGCTTGGTGCCGATGATCGCCTGGAGAGTGCTGTAGCCGACCCACAGCTCGCGGCGTCGGTGGTGCGCGGCCCAGTAGATCGCCTCGGCGGGGATCTCGGGTTGGTAGATGGGCGGGACCGGCTGGGGATGGTCGGGCAGCTTGGAGCGACACCAGTTGAACTGGGTGGTGTTGACGCCGGGCAGCTGGACCATCGTGATGTGGACGGCGCTGCGGTCGTGGCGCAGCTCGGTCCTGATCGAGTCCGTGAACCCGCGGATGGCGAACTTGGCGCCGCAGTAGGCGGCCTGGAGCGGGATCGCCCGGTAGGAGAGCGCCGAGCCGACCTGGACGATCGTCCCGGAGTTGCGTGCTCGCATCCGCCGCAGGGCGGCCATCGTGCCGTACACGGCGCCGAGGTAGGTGACCTCGGTGGCGCGCTTGTACTCCTCGGGGGTCACGTCGGCGAAGGCGGCGAACACGGTCGCCATGGCGTCGTTGACCCAGACATCGATGGGCCCGAGCTCGGCCTCGGCGCGGACGGCGGCGTCCTCGACCTGGCGGTGGTCGGCGACGTCGGTGGGCATGCAGAGCGCCCGTCCGCCGAGCGCCTCGACCTCGCGGCGGCAGTCCTCGAGACCCTGCTCGCCGCGGGCCAGCAGCGCGATATGCGCGCCGCGGCGCGCGAAGGCGTGCGCGGTGGCCCGGCCCACGCCGCCGGAGGCGCCGGTGACGACCACGACCTCGCCGCCGTGGACGGCGCTCACGCCGTCACCCGCTTGCCGGCGAGCAGGCGCGCGCACCGGTCGGCCAGCGCCATGATGACCAGCGCCGGGTTGGCGGCGCCCTGCGTGGGCAGCACGCTGCCGTCGACCACGAACACGTTGTCAACCCCCCAGACGCGGTGCGAGGAGTCGACGACGCTGTCCTGGGAGGTGAAGCCCATCCGGGCGCCCCCCACGAGGTGGGCGAAGCGGTCGATGGTGAGCATGTCCTGGGCGCCGGCGTGCTCCCAGATGCGCTGCATCGTCTGGGTGGCGTACGCGATGTTGGCGCGGTCGTTGTCGCACATCGAGTGGGTGAACTTCGCCACCGGCATCCCGTCGGCGTCGTTCTCGTCGGCGAGGGTGACGCGGTTCTCGGCCTGGGGGAGCAGTTCGCACAGGACCCCCAGAACGCTCCAGTGGTTGTAGTCGCGCATGTAGGCGCGCAGCGCGGGGCCCCAGTGGCCGTCGCCCTGAACATGCTCGGCCCAGCCGATGGGCAGCGGCGAGACGGTCTGGATCGAGAACCCCCGGGCAAAGCCCCGGCGCTCGTCGGTCTCGTAGAACTGCTCGCTGGATACCTCGGGAGGTGGCGCCTTGTACATGCGCAGGTCCTCGGGGAAGCGCCCGGCGACCTGGGTGGCGCCCTGGACCATGACGTAGCGGCCGACCTGGTCGTGCTGGTTGCCCAGCCCGTCGGGATGGCGGCGGCTGGTGGAGTGCAGGAGCAGTCGCGGGGTTTCGATGGCGTAGCCGCAGACGGCAACGGCGTCGGCGCGGAC
>CAWDFE010000007.1:0-125952 GCA_963801435.1 uncultured Actinomycetota bacterium | reverse complement strand
GATCGTCCCGGCCACGCGCCCGATCATCTGCTTGACCGAGCGCTCACGGGCGGGGGAGCCCAGCTGACCACGGAAGTACTTCTGGGCCACGATGTTGGTGGCGTTCTGGGACCACGCCTTGGGGAACTCGACGTCGCGCTGCTCGAACGACACCTTGTCGCCGTGCCCGATCCGCGCGTCGCGCCGCTCCCACTCGACCGCGTTGAACGGGTGCGTCCCAGGCGTCGTGAAATAACGGCGCACCGAGAGGCCACCGACCGCCTGGGGACCGGAGTTGAGTTGCGTTTGCGGTGCGTTGGACATCAAGTACTGCTCCTCTCGTTTTCCGCCTGCCTCGGCTGTCCAATCTCGGCTCCGTGGCGGCCGAGCGGGGGAGGGAATGCTTGCGGACGTCCCGGACGGAAAAACGGCCAGGCACGGCGGCGATGGGGGAGGCGTTCTTCTCGATTCATTTTACTGCGCGACGCAGCCAAAACGGGTCGGGCACATGCCGCACGATGCGGCCGAATCCGGGGCACCGAGATGCCGCACATTGCGGGCTAAACCGGGCGAGACAGCAGGCAGGCTCAGGGCGGTGTTGGGCCCGCGCCGGTGGCTTGCCCGAGCTCGCGGGCGGCCTGCTGGGACGCCTCGGCTTGGGCGCGCAGGCTGAGCGCCTCGAGCTCGGCCGCGCTCAAGCGGGCCCGCGCGTCGGCCAACTGATCGGTGGTCTCGGTCAGGCGGCGCTCGAGCTCGCCGCGCCAGATCTCGAGCTCGGCCAGCGTGGAGGACAGCCTCTCGTTCTCGGCCGCAAGGTGGCGCACGCGCTCGTCCGCGGCGGCCGTCGGCGGCCGCGCGACACCGGCCACCGGGGCGGGCAGCTCGATGAGCGACCCCGAGGCGAGCTCCAGGCGGAAGGTCGTCGCCGGCGCGATCAGCGTCGCGGGCACCGAGTACGCGGCGCGCACCACCCCGGCGGGATCGGGCGGGGAGGGAAGCGGGTCGAAGCGGTCGAGCCCCGCGCGGTGCTTCGCCATGAGTGCCGGCCGCGGCTGCGGCTGCTGAACCCCGGGCGGCACCCGGCCGGCGACGCGCAGCAGCGTCACGGACGGACCAGCCGCCACGTGCTCGAACTCCGCGATCTTCAGCGCGTCGGACTCGTCGGTCACGGTGCTCGCGAGTCTAGGTGTGCTAAACGTCGAGCGCGAATGCCCTGGGCTCCCGTGGACAGCAGGTGCGCGCCGTGAAACTACTGGTCACCGGCGGCGCCGGATACATCGGCTCGATCGTCTCACGTCAGCTGCTCGGCGCCGGTCATGAGGTGGTGGTCCTCGACAGCCTCGAGCGGGGACATCGCGCCGCGGTGGCCCCCGAGGCCCACTTCGTGCATGCCGACCTGCGGGACGCCGCCGCGGTCAGTGACACGGTGTCGCCGGGGTTCGACGGTGTCCTGCACTTTGCGGCGCTGGCGCTCGTCGGCGAGTCGGTCAGCCACCCTGAGCGCTACTACCACACCAATGTCGTGGGCACCATGAACCTGCTCGACGCCATGCGCGACGCCGGGGTGCCGCGTCTCGTGTTCTCCTCAACGTGTGCCGTCTACGGCCAGCCCGATGAGGTGCCGATCTCCGAGGCGGCCCCGCCGCGACCCGCCAACGCCTATGGCGCGTCCAAGCTGGCCGTGGACATGATGATCTCCGACTATTGCCGGGCGCACGGGCTGGGCGCGGTGAGCCTGCGGTACTTCAACGTCGCCGGGGCCAGCGGCGAGGCGGGCGAGGACCACTATCCCGAGACCCACCTCATCCCCAACATCCTGCGCACGGCCCAGGGCCGCAACTCCCACGTCGAGGTCTTCGGAACGGACTACCCGACGCCCGACGGAACGGCGATCCGCGACTACATCCACATCGAGGACCTGTCCGACGCCCACCTCCTCGCCCTCGACGGCACCACCGTGGGCACCCATCGGATCTTCAACCTCGGCAACGGCAACGGGTTCTCGGTCAGCGAGGTGATCGAGACGGCCCGCAGCGTGACCGGCTGCGAGATCGAGGTGCGCGAGGCGCCCCGCCGTCCCGGCGATCCACCGAGTCTCGTCGCCGCTTCGGAGAAGATCCGGGCCGAGCTGGGGTGGGAGGCCGGCAAGCCCGAGCTCGAGCGGATGATCGCCGACGCGTGGGCGTTCGCCCAGACCCGGCCCGGCGGCTACTCAGATCAGTAGATCGCCGATCGCCGCCAGCGCCTCGGCGAGCACGGCGTCCGGGGGCTGGCCGGCGTCGATCACCCGGATCCGGTGGGGCTCCGAGCGGGCCAGCTCGTCATAGGCGGCGGCGATGCGGGTAAAGAAGTCGTCGGGCTGCTGCTCGAGGCGCTCCGGCGGCGCCCCCCGCTGCTGCAAGCGCGCGCGTCCGGCGGCCGGGTCGATCCGCAGCAGCAGCGTCCGGTCCGGGACCAGACCGCCGGTGCCGAACGCGTTGATCGCGCGGACCGCGTCGATGCCGAGACCGCGCCCGGCACCCTGGTAGGCCAGCGACGAGTCGACGAACCGGTCCAGCAGGACGAACCGGCCGGCGGCGAGCAGCGGCTCGACTGCCTCCTCCACCAGCTGGGCCCGGGCCGCGGCGTAGAGCAACGCCTCGGTCCGGTCCCCGATCGTCGCGGTCGGGTCTGCGACCAGCTCGCGGATGCGCTCGGCCGTGCGCACGCCGCCGGGCTCGCGCAGCAGCGCGGCCGTCACGCCCCGCTGCGAGAGCGCGTCCACCAGCGCCGCCGCGAGCGTGGACTTGCCCGCTCCGTCGATGCCCTCGATGGTGATGAGCCTGCCGCGTGCCATGAACTCCGGCCCGACCCTACCGGGCACCGAGTGGCCCCGTCCGCGAGTCCCGCGTCATGCGGGCGACCTCTGGCGGCGCCGTGGGGGTGTCAGAAGTCGTCGAGGAACTTGAGCACGCGGTCCCGCCGCTGCGGGAAGTCAGCGCGCCTCACGCCTGGGATATCCTTCTGACCCGACGCGTAGCGATCTCGGATGACGTCCTTCCACTTCCGCATGAAGATGTCCATCTCGTCGATGAACTCCGGATGACCGTTCATCTGGTACATGTCGCGTGACAGGGTGTAGAGCTCATCGACGTCCATGACCGTCCGGCGGTCGAGGAGGCCGCGCATCCAGGCTGAGAACACCTTGTGGTCGTCGGAGTCCAGGGCCACGGCGCGCCCCTTGTTCTCGGGTACCCCGAAGCGCTCCATCTGATGGTTCTCCATCAGATGGTGTGACTCGAACGTCGCGCGGTGTCCGCTGCGCTTGCCTGACCATTTGTACTTGTTCAGCAGCTTGGTGAGCTCGCCGTGATCTCCGTACATGCTCCCGTCGGGATGCAGCTCCACCGACTTGTAGTCGGGGTGGTGCAGAACCTCCCCTTCGGCTGCACCAGTCTCGGCGCGCGTCGTCTCATAGATCTCCTTGAACACCGACTGGGTGAACTCGGCTGCCACTTCGACCAGCTCGCAGAAGGTGCACTTGAGGCGCATGCGCTTGCCGTTCTTCGTGATCGCCTCGAACTCTGCCTTGGCCTTCGGCTTGGGCCCCTTGGCGACGCGCTCTCCGACCGCCATGATGATCATCGTTGCGATCTCGGCGACCATGGGGCGGATACGGTCGGCGGCGATTGTCATCTCCATCCTGGAGAGGTCGTCCATGTTGCCGTCCTTGTCGCGCGGGACCACCTTGGCGAGGTGGTAGCCCGCCCTGACCAGCTTGTCCTCAGTTGATCCGATGAACTCGATCTGCAGCAGGTAGCCCGCCGCCTCGGCAGTCACCTCCATCCCCGCCCCGATCGCCTTGAGCCATGGGTGCGGCTGTCGCATCAGTGCCATGGACGCGGCGCGGTAAAGAAGGAAACCGATCATCACCTTGATCGCGTCCTCGAGCTCGTCCTTGATCTCATCGGCCAGCCCCGACCGGATGAGGTCGTTGACGTCGTCGAAGTTCTCGGCGTACGCCTCGGCCCCCTTGGCGATGATCATCGTCGGGGTCTTGAACGTGTCATGCAGCAGCTTCAGGAAGCCGCGCAACTCAGGGTCGGCAATCCAGTCCAGGTTGATGAACCCCGGGTCCTTGGCCGTGCCCTTGAAGCCGGGATCCCGGTAGCCGGTGCCGCTGAACGACGTCATCGGCTCTCCCTGCTCGTTGTAGTAGAGGATGCCGTCGTACTTGTAGACGAGCCCCAGCTGTCGCTCGGGCTTGCCGATCCCGATCATCAGCTCGTTGCGAATGGCTGTCGGATTGCCCCAGAGGACCTGGTCCCAGAGCGATGCCTCGAGGATCACGTAGCCGCCCGCGACGTCGGTCCCGCCCGCATCGCGATACTCCTTTAGCCCCTGCTCGAACAGGTCGGTCAGATATCTGCGAGTGGCGTTGCCAGCGATGATGTCGGAGACATTCTTGGTTGACAGGCCATTGTCGGGAGTCAGAGTGGACTCGTCCACGCCGAGACCGACCTTGGCCTTCATCATCGTCACGTAGAGCTTTGCGTACTGCGGGTTCTCCAGCACCGCGTCGTCGCGGTTGACGGGCATGCGCTTCTCGCGCGCCTTGCGGCTGTCGGCGTCAGCCTGCTCCGGGTCGTGCGGGACGCTGGGCTGTCCGAAGAACAGCCAATCCTGTGCGGCGTCGAGCGTCTTGCCGAATTGCTCCTCGTCCTTGGCGGCTGCCGACGCGGCCTGGGGTGACACCCCCAGCTCGTCGCAGAGCGTTTTTATCGGTCCCGGCCCGACCCTCATCTTCGTCTTGCCCTTCAGCCGAGCCCACTCCTCGTAGGCGTGCAGTGGCACCGGGCACCAGCCCGCCTTGTTGTGGCAGAAGACGGGGTCGTCGGTGACGTTGAGCTGCGTGTCGGGGTCTGACAGCACCTTTTGCACCGCTGCTGCGGCTCTGTTCTCATCGACTGACTGCCCCGGGGCGTGCATCCAGCGCGCGATGTTGAACAGAGACTCGGCCACGGAGCCCTTGAACGGGATCTCGACCACTCCGTCACCTGGCGTGCCCACGGCAGAATGACCGCCACTCGCGGCCACGGCGCCCGGCGGGGCGGTCACGCCAGCCGCCGGAGCCCGTGCCAGCGTGCGCATACTGCGGGCCACCACGAGGCTGGGGCTCGCGGAGACAGCCGCCTGTGGCGACGCCTCATCGAGTACCTCGTCCAGATCGCACGGCGGGCGCCCCTCCTCCGGGAAGAGCGTATCGAGCCGACGCATGGTGCCGGGTCCGACATCGCCCATGCTCTCCCAGCCGAGGGTCTGGTCCTGCTTGAACGCCTTGACGGCGTTCCATGTCAGGTTGCCGTAGATCCCGTCTGCGCCACTGGGCCCCAGGTGATATCCGAGGTCAATCAACGCCTGCTGTACGGCGCTCACCGAGTGGTCATCGACGCTGTCCTGTGCGCCCATTGTCAGGCGGGCCCGGTCCGCGAAGCATGCCTGAAGCCGCGCCTGGTCGGAGAAGCGCGGTGACGTCAGCCTGGGGCTTCCCGCCAGGGCTCCGGCGTCGGTCTCCTCTATGACCCGCGAGAGCGACCGTCGTCGGCGATCGCCAGAGATCAGCGCCGCGGCGACGGCGCGATTGCCGGCGCTCCGCTGGAGCTCCAGGACGCCTCGCGGGTCACAGGCCGCCAGCCCGTCTAACAGCGACCACCCGAGAGGAGGCCCAGACGGCGCTACCTTAGGGCCGGTTGCCTCACCCTCATGCTCGGTGACGGCAGTGCGCATCGACCAGCGCCGATCATACGCCGCCAACACCCGGAGTGCCAGTGGAGCGACGCGCCCGTTAGGCCGGCTCGTTGACGCTTGCTTGACGCGGGACAAGACCGATCAGATCCCCTGCACCTCGGCTTCTGCGACGGCTAGCATCGAGCCTGGTGCTGGCCGAGCTCGAACGACATCCCCACGCGCGCGCGGTGCTGGCGCCCGCGCTGGAGACCCCGGGGCGCCCGTCGCACGCCTACCTGTTCCACGGCCCGGGCGGCGCCGGCAAGCGACGCGCGGCACGCGCCCTGGCCGCCGAGCTTCTGGCCGAGGGTGAGCCTGACCCCGAAAGCGCCCGCGCGCGCGTCATGAGCGGCGCCCATCCGGATCTCACCTGGGTGGTCCCCAGCGGCGCGCACGAGATGCTGGTCTCCGATGTCGACGGGCCGGTCATCTCGGCCGCCAGCAAGACCCCGTTCGAGTCCAGCCGGCGCGTGTTCGTCATTGAGCGCGCGGACGAGCTGGGCGACGAGGCGGCCAACCGGATGCTCAAGACCCTGGAGGAGCCCGCCTCTTTCGTGCACCTCATCCTGCTCACCGACCGCCTCGGGGAGATCCTGCCGACGATCCGGTCGCGGTGCCAGACCGTGCGCTTCGAACCGCCGCGCGAGGAGGACGCCGCCGCGGCGCTGCAGGAGCTGGGCGTGTCGCCGGACACCGCGCTCGCCTGTGCGCGGCTGGCTCTGCAGGACGCCGAGCACGCGCGCGAGCTCGGCGGCGTCGAGGGACAGGCCCTGCGCGCGGCCGCCGAGCGCTACGCGCGCTGTGCCATCGCGGGGGAGATGTCCGCCGCTCGGCCCTGGACGAACGTGCTCGGCGCGGTCCGGGCCCGCGGGGAGGCGGCGGAGACCGAGCTCGAGGCGCTCAAGGACGCAGAGCTCGAGCTGACCGCTCGCAAGGAGCAGAAGCGCGCGAAGACTGAGTGGGATGAGCGCATCCGCCGCAGCCGCCGCCGCGTCCAGACCGGCGCGCTGGATCTGGCGCTCCAGATCGTGTCGCTGTGGTTCGCCGATCTGGCGTTCCTCGTCTACCGGGCCGAGGACCTCGTGCGCAACCGCGACCGCCGGACCGAGCTGGACGCCGACGCCGGCATCGACCCGGTGCGGCTGCGCCGCGCGATCGAGCTGGTCGAGGACACCCGGGAGCGTTTCCTGCTTAATGTGTCGGAGGATCTGGCATGCGAGGCCTTGGCTTACCGCCTGCAGCAGACGCTGCTCGGATGAACGCCGCTGCGCGGGTGTACCTCCGCGCGCCGGCACGTCCTGACCGCGAGGAGTTCACGGAGCTGATGCGCGTCAGCCGCGCCTTCCACAGCCCGTGGGCCACCGCCCCCACCGACGACGAGCGCTTCGCCGCCTACCTCGCCGATGCCCGCCGGGCCGACTTCGAGGCGATGCTGCTGTGCCGGACCGAGGACGACGCGATCATGGGCTTCTTCAACCTGTCCCAGATCGTGCGCCGACGGCTCCAGAGCGCCTACCTCGGCTATGCCGTGGGCCAGGCGTTCGCCGGCCAGGGCTACATGCGCGAGGGCATCGAGCTGGTGCTGCGCCATGCCTTCACCGGGCTGCAGCTGCACCGCATCGAGGCCAACATCCAGCCCGGCAACGCCAACTCGCTGGCGCTGGCGCGGGGCGCCGGCTTCCGCCGCGAGGGGTTCTCGCCGCGCTACCTGAAGATCGGCGGTCGCTGGCGCGACCACGAGCGGTGGGCGATCCTCATCGACGAGTGGCGCGGCCGGACCGGCGAGCCCGAGCAGCCCGACGGTCCGTTCTAGATCCGAGCCTTCAGACCCTCAGGAGGTGCAGCGCGCCGAGCATCGTCCCGACTCCGAGCGCGGTTCCCAACGCCCAGGCGACTAGGGTTTCCGCGGTCGGGGTCGTGAGTTCGTAGAAGCTGCGCAGGAACGGGATGATCAGCGCGAGGGCGAAGAGCAGCGCCATCAGGGCACACAGCCCGATGATCGCGAGTCGTCGCCGGCCAGGTTCGCTATCGAGTCGGATCACAACGGCAAGTCCGCACACGACCACGATCCCGGTCGCGACGGTGCGCGAGCGGCGAAGGCCCACGTCAAATCCGTAGCGCGCGAGGACGTAGCCGGCGACGATTCCGATCCCGATCGCCAGCCCGGCTGGGATCGCGAAGCGTGCGACCGACCGGAGATACCCGTCCGGCCGCCAGGGCCCGGAGCTCGGCGCGAGCGCGAGCAGGAACGCGGGGATGCCGATCGTGACGGTCGAGGCGACCGAGAATTGTCGCGGGAGCAGGGGGAAGGTCCCGGTTGGGATCGCGATCGCCAGGCCCACGACGGCGGTGAACACGGTCTTGGTGACGAACAGCCGTGCGACCCGCTGGATGTTGCGCAGGATCTGGCGGCCCTCGGCGACCATGCCCGGCACGACGCCGAAGTCGTCGCGGACGAGCACGAGGTCGGCGACCGAGCGCGACATCTGCGCGCCCGAGCCCTGGGCGATCGCGAGGCGCGCCTCCTTGAGCGCCGGCACGTCGTTGACCCCGTCGCCGACCATCGCGACGTAGCGACCGGCGCCGGCGAGCGCGTCCACGACCGCGCGCTTGCCCTCCGGGGAGATCCGCCCGACGGCAGGCGCGGACAGGACGGCGTCGCGCAGCGCCGCCGGGTCGGATGGCAGCGCCTCGCCGTCGAGCGCCGGCGCCGAGCCCGGCACACCGGCGTCGCGCGCGATTGCGCCCGCGGTCGCTGGCGCGTCACCGGACAGGACCTTGAGCTCAACCCCCTGGTCGGCGAAGAAGGCGACGGTCTCGCCCGCGTTGGCCCGCAGCTGCTCGGCGAGCAGCACCAGGCCGAGCGCTTGCACGTCGTCCGGGAACCGCGGTTCGGAGTCGGATCCGGGCAGAGGTGACTGAGTGCGGCCGAGCGCCAGCACCCGTCGCCCGGAGGTCGCCTCTGCACGGGCTCGGTCCCGTAGGGCGGGGTCGGCGGCGGCGAACCATTCCGGCGCTCCGAGCACCAGCCGCTCGCTCCCCAGGTCAAGCGCGCTCCAACGACGCCGCGAGGAGAACGGCACCTGAGCGACGACCCGGCGTTGCTCGGCATCCGCCAGCCCGGCGGCCGCGATCGCCTCGAGCGTGAGATTGCGAGACGGGGCGTTGGCAGCGTAAGTCGCGAACTCGCGCGCGACCGACGTGGCGTCCTCGCCATCGGCAGGTACGACACCGACGATCCGCAGCGTCGGCTCGGTCAGCGTGCCCGTCTTGTCGGTGCAGACGAGGTCAACCGAGGCGAGCGATTCGACCGCGTTGAGCTGTTGCGCAAGCACCCCGCGCCGGGCCATCTTCAGCGCCGACACCGCCGCAGTGACGCTGATCAGCAGGATCAGCCCCTCGGGGACGAGCGAGACGATCCCAGCGGTGAGGTACTGCACCCGGACCGCAGCCGTTTCCGGGCGCGTAAAGCTCGAGATCGTGAGCCCGATCGCGATCGGCGCCGAGAGCGCGATCAGCCACAGCAACAGCCGATCGTTGGCGCGCTCGAGCGGCGAGCGCGCGTGACGAAACGCGCGCGCGGTCGCCGTCAATCGCTCCGCACGACTCTCCGGACCGACCGCCGTGGACCTCGAACAACGCCTCCCCCTCAACCACGAACGACCCCGACCACACCGGCTCCCCCGGTCCACGCACCGCCGACTCGGACTCGCCGGTCAAGTTCGCCTCATCCAACGCGAGCCCGTCCCCCGACACGACGGTCCCGTCGGCGACCACCTGGTCGCCGGCCGCCAGGCGCACAATGTCGCCGACCACCACCTGCTCGACCGGAACCCGGCGATCGACCCCGTCGCGCACCACAACCGCCTGCGGAGCGACCAGCGCGGCGAGCCGGTCGAGCGCCCGCTTGGAGCGAATCTCCTGAAAGGAGCCGATCGCGATGTTCGAGACCAGGATCCCCAGGAACAGCGCGTCCCGCCACGACCCGAACGTGATCGTCAGCACGCCGAAGAACAACAGGATCCCGTTCGGAACCGTGACGGTGTTCGCTCGCAGGATGCTCGCGTACGAGCGGCTCGAGCTCCGCCGCGGAAGCTCCCCGCGCGCGGCTAGGCGCTGCGCGGCGTCGACCTCACTCAGCCCAGCCGGGATGGTCTCGACGGCGGTCACGATCGACCGACACTACTCCGCGAGCTGGGCGCCCTGAGACCGCGATTGCGCCTCGGTCGACAGCCCCGTGTAGCTCACGTCCTTAGGCTCGTTGCGGTCGCGGGAAAGCGGCGGCAGCGCGCCCAACCCCAACCGGACCCGGTCATCGTTGTGCTCGCGAGTAGCCTGACCGCGATCGTGCTCGGATTCTTTGCCGTCAACACGTTTCAGAGTGCGCCGAGACTTTCGCCCCATCATCCTCCTCGCGCGCCTCGCGGTCGTCCTCGACGCCCTGGTCCGATGCGGCCACTCTCTTGCGTTCGGCGCTGCATGCAGCCGAGCGCCGTCATGCTCATGTACCGGTTGGTTGTCCCCGTTCGACCTCCGACGGCGGCTCGTCGAAGATCATCTAGCTGATGCAGCACGGTGAAAATGGCGATGACGGCTCCGACCCGGCCCTAACCCGGCTGGCTCCGAATCGCCGCATGGCTGGCCGGGATTGCGCTGGTTCTGTTCGTCCTGGACCTGCTGGGGGTCCCGGTGACGGATTGGATCCGCGAGCTGTTCAAGGAGATCCGGGCTGTGCCGGCAGCTGCCGATCGCCAGCGGGGTTGTGCTCGAGACGCTCCAGACCGTGTTCGCGGCGGTGGCGTGGTTGACGATCCTGCGCGCAGCGTTCCCAGATGCGGAGCTTCCGTTCCGTCCAGTGTTGGCGTCGTATGCCGTGGCCGTCGCGCTGAACGGCTTCCTGCCGGCCAACATCGGCACGCTGGTGATGATGCTGATGTTCGTGACGCTGATCGCTGGGGCAACGTTCGCGGCCATCTTCTCTGGCTTCATCGTTCAGAAGATCCCGTTCACCGTGTTGAGCATCGCGGTCTACGTCTACCTCTTTGCGACGGTCACCGGCTCGCTGTCGCTCGAACTCGGCTTCCTGTCCGAGCATCCCGTCCTGACCGTCCTCATCGCGCTGGGCGCGGTCGTGCTGCTCGTGCTGGTCGGCCGCTTCTTCTGGCACCGTGCGACGAAGCTGCGCGACGAGGTCAAGAGCGGCGGCGCGGTCCTCGGCCAGCCCCGGCGTTTCATGATCGGAGTCGCGTTCCCCGAGGTTGCCAGCTTCGCGGCGCGCCTTGGGATCGTCGCCGTGTTCCTCGCCGCGTTCTCGATTCCGGTGACCTTCCACAGGGTGATCGCCGTCACCGGCGCGAACTCGGTATCGAGCAGCCTGTCGTTCACCCCGGGCGGCGTCGGGGTGACCCAGGCGCTCAACGTGGTGGTGCTCGAAGGTGCGACGAGCACGGCAAACGCGACCGCGTACTCGGTCGCGCAGCAGCTGATCGTCACCGCTTGGGACGTCGTGTTCGCGATCGCTCTCGTGGCCTGGGTCTTCGGATGGTCGGGCGGCAGGGAGCTGGTGAAGCAGTCCTACGCTGCCGCGGAGGTGAAGGAGCGCGAGCTCAAGGAGCTGCGAGAGGCTCGCCGCGCGGCCCGAGGACGCCGATAACGACCGACAGGTCGTGCCGTCGCCAGTGAGCCGTTGCGGCCGTCGGCTACGCTTCCCCGATCAGCGGCTAACCAGGATTTGCAGCCCCGGCGCAGCCCGAAAATGGGGTGAACGAGGCCAAGAACCCCGGAAGGCCCTGCAAGCGCCGACGTAGCTCAGCTGGTAGAGCACTTCATTCGTAATGAAGGGGTCCGGGGTTCGAGTCCCCGCGTCGGCTCTAGGGATCCGGGGTGTTGGGATGGCAGGGTGGCAACGTAGGTGGCAACACCCCGCCGTTGACACCGCATCGGTGGGGGTTACGCTTCGCCCGTGGCCGACCAAACGTCGTCGCTGCTGGTGAAGATCGCCACGCTCGGGGCAGCCGAAGCGGCAGGACAGCCCGCAATTCTGGCTAACGGCGTGCGTTAGATCCTCGGTAAACCCGACCGAGGAGGACGTATGAAGAAGTTCGCTGCGATCGCGGCAGGTGCCGCGACGCTTGTGGCTACAGCCGGATCGGCGTTCGCGGCATCGCCTGCGCCCGTGATGCCGAAGCTCGGATGCTGGTCAATGCCGAGCACGCCTAAGACGTGTACTGAGCACTGGCCCTCCCAACCGTGGGTGCCCAGCCCGGAGGTTGAGATTTCGCAGAACTTTGTCGGCCACCCGTACATCGACATCATCAACGACTACCTGTGGTGCTTCGGATCGACGCCTCAGTCCGTCAATGAGTTCAACCCGGTTGGTGCGCCGGAGGTGGAGAGGAATGCGCCGGCGCAAGGCCAGATTTTCTCGTCCGCAGTCGGAGGCATCTACATCAAGAACGGTCGGTTCTCCAAGACCGTCACCGCCTACACCAGCGATGCGAGATTCAAGGCCACGATCAGCGGCCGGTTCTTCACTCCGACCACCGGGACGATGACGATCAGCACCACATATCCCGGATGCGGAACGATCAAGCAAGCGCTCAAGGTGGCGAAGGTCGTCCACTTCAACACCAACAAGTAAGACCAGCCGAATCGCTCGCGTAACGGCGGGTCCGGTAGCCCGGAGCTTCTGGGAGGCTGGGCGGCTAGCGCGTCGAAATCTCCTCCGGGATGGATGAGAAGAGCGAACGAATCGCCAAACGCTTCGAGTGGCCGCTGGTGGTCGCCGCAGTACTCACGATCCCCGTGACGATCCTCCAGCTGCTCCCTGCCGGTGACCCGTGGCGGACGATCGCCGACGTTCTGAACTGGGCGATCTGGCTCGCGTTCTTGGCGGAGCTAGTGGTCATGCTTGCTGTCGTACCGTCGAAGGCACGATGGCTACGTGATCACCTCCTTGAGGTCGCGATTGTCGTTCTGACGCCGCCGTTCCTCGTCAACGCCGTGCAGTCCATCAGAGTGCTGCGCTTCCTGAGGCTGGCTCGCTTTCTGCGGCTCGCTCCCCTCGTCCGAGCGCTCTTTAGTGCCGGAGGGCTTCGCTACGCCGCAGTGTTCACGGGACTCACAGCACTAACTGGCGGCGCTGCCTTCGCATCCGTGGAGAAAACTTCGGTTGGCAACGGCATCTATTGGGCGATCACCACCATGACCACGGTCGGCTACGGCGATATCACGCCCACGACGCCGGAGGGCAAGGTGCTGGCGATCACCTTGATGCTCGTCGGCATCGGCTTCGCCGCGTTGGTCGTTGGTGCTTTCGCTGACCGATTCATCAATCCCCGGGTCCACGAACCCGAACTCACCGAAGAAGATCTAGTTGCGCAGCTAAGGGAGATCTCAGCACAACTACAACGAGTCGAGGGGGCGCTTGCGAAACGATCAGTTGGACAGAAACCGCAACCGACAGAGCCTTGACGTGAGATTCAGATTGTCCAACCCTCAGTCTGCGCGAGCGGTCCCGCTGCGCTCGGTCGTCACGACTGAGAGCAGCGTGAGCCCGACCAACGTCAACCACGAGGTCGAGTAGTACCAAAACGCGAACATGACCCTCCCTTACGGGGTTCGGATGATTTGGTGCTCCCCACTCGGCGAGCGCATCCGTGGTGGACGATACATCGGAGGACGCGGCGCGAATGCACTTCTGCGTCCAGCTGCGCTCGCGGGCTGGCGGCGCTCGGCCTGACCATTGCCGAGCGCCGGTTGCCTGCCGTGCGGCAAGATATGGCGCGGTGGCCAACGTGAACCCGCTGGATCTGCTGCTCGAACGACGCGAACAACGACGCTCGGCACAGAGCGACGGCTCTCAGGTAGTTCCTGCAAACGCACGCCTTCCGTTTGGACGGCACGACCGCTGGGCTTAAGCCGTGTCTCCAATATGTGCCGAGATGGGCGTACGACGCGCGCATGGCTGCAGGTCCTCGGATACCTACGGGACACGTCTTCCGCGTTGATCGAGCCAGAGAACCTGTCTGGTACGCCAAGTACCGGCTCCCTGATGGCCGCCGGGTACAGAAGAAGCTCGGACCCGCCTGGATCCGACCGAGGCAGGCCAGCGAGCGGCTATTTCACGAAGCGCACCGCCGAGGCGTGGCTACGAACAACCCTGGATGACGCACGCCGCGGCGTGCTTCCCGGCATGGTGCGGACATGGGTGAGCAGACGGATGCGATCGCACGAGCCCACGACTTGGAAACCCGGTTATCACCGTATGCGAGAGTGACGGCGTGCTCACCGCCGAGCAGATCGTGACGTTCGATGATGCTGTGCCGCCCCCAGGCAAGAGCCCATGGGTAGACCGGCAGCACCCAGACCGCGACGTGCGCATTGTCGCGGCGGACCCGTCGTGGCCACGCAGGTATGCGAGGCTCGCTGAACGGATCATCGCGGCGCTCGGTGACGATGCTCTCAGCATCGAGCACGTCGGATCAACCTCGGTACCCGGCCTGGCGGCCAAACCAGTGATCGACATCGATCTCATGGTCGAGGACTCCGGCAACGAGCAGGCGTATGTCCCCGCGCTTGAGCAGCACGGATTTGTCCTCGTCATCCGCGAGCCGTGGTGGTATGAGCACCGGTGCCTACGGCACGACAATCCGGCCAGCAATCTGCACGTTTTCTCGCCAGATAGTCCCGAAGCTGAACGCCACTGCATCTTCCGAGATTGGCTGCGCAACCACCGTGAAGACCGCGCGCTCTATCAGACGGCCAAGGTCGTGGCCGCCGACGACACACGTGCAGTCCACGGGCACACGATGGACTACAACGGCCGCAAGGAAGACGCTCTACGCGGGATCTACGGCCGAGCTTTCCGAAGCCTCGGCCTCACGAAATGACTTACTCCCCGCTCCACGAACCACCAGGCGTGACGCGGGTCGCCGGCGCCCCTGGTCGCGCTGCTGCTTAGGCGCCGCCGGAACCCGAAGCAGAAGTCGCGTCGCGAGACCCGTCTGGGCGACAGACGAGCAGTCTGGGCCACACCGATCGGTAGCCGCTCACTTGGCTACGAGCGCCGAAGCCGCGGCCGCGGTACAAAAGGACGCGATGTCAGAACGTGCCGATCCCCGGCGACCTGTCGTTGTCACTGGAGCGGCCGGGGCGATCGGGTCACTGATCGTGGCCAGGCTGGGCACGTGCTGGCATATCCGCGCGACCGACGTGCGATCCCGGGCAGGGATCGAACCATTGGACGTGACCGACATGCAGCGTTGTCTTGAGACCTTCGAAGGCGCGGATGCTGTCGTGCATCTCGCTGCCAACCCGGACCCCAACGCCGAATGGGGCGCGTTGCGGGGTCCAAACGTCGAGGGCGCCTACGCGGTCGCGGCTGCGGCGCGCGAGTGCGAGGTCCGGCGACTGGTGCTTGCGTCCAGTCTGCAGGCCGTTTCGGGATATCCGCAGACGCGGCAGCGGCGCGCAGCCGATCCTCCGCGCTCAGCCAGCCTCTACGGGGCGACGAAAGCTTGGGCCGAGGCGCTTGGCGGCTGGGTGGCATCAACCTCGCACACGTCGGTGGTCGCCTTGCGCATTGGTTACCTTTCGCCGGCCGCCCCGCAGTGCGACGAGGCCACGCCCAACGACCTCGCGGGATGGCTGAGTCCTGACGACTGCACCCGCCTGATCCAAGCAGCCGTCGAAACTGAGCAGACCGGCTTGACGGTCGCAAACGGCATCTCTGCCAATCGCTACCGCGTAGCAGAGCTTGGCGAGGCCGAGCACAGCATCGGCTATCAACCCACTGATGACACCTGGGACAGCATCGCCTCGGATCCGGATCCGGATCGGACTCGCGACCGCCGGCCCGCGGCCTGACTCGGCTGCTGCTCGCACGACCGACGGGCAAGGGCCGAGCGGCCGTTGGCGGGTAGCCGTGCTTCTGCTTCAGGCTCTGCCAGTCCGAAAGCAGCAAGAGGCGGCGCCAAGCTGGCGGTCGTTCGAGCGGTGCGGGCTATTGGTTCGTGGCCGCTGTGGACCTCGGCCGCTGAGTCGCGCCCGTGCCGGCTGGGCGTTTGCGGCCGAGGCGGACAGGGCGCGGGAAGCGCCGGCGGCGCGTGGGACGCGGGGCGTCAGGAATGGTGGGGTCGGCGGCGTGCGCCCCCACGCTGGCGCGCTGGGTGGCGGTTGTGACGTGGATTGCTGCGATCGGATGCATGCGGGTCATGGTTGCGCCGGATTGCATTAGCAGCAACAGGAATTTCTGCCTGTCCATAAGATGAGCTGATGCAACTGGATCCGCGGCGGATGCTGACCTTCCGCGAGGTCGCTCGTCAGCAGTCGTTCTCCCGTGCCGCCGAGGCGTTGTCGCTAACGCAACCGGCGGTGTCCCAGCAGATCGCCGGGCTCGAACAGCAGCTCGGCATGTCGCTGATGCACCGTGACCGCGGCGGGGTACGCCTCACGCCTGCCGGAGAACGGCTGCTCGAGCACGCCGCCGCGCTCGCAGACCGCGTCGAGCTAGCGGGCGTGCAACTCGCCGAGTTTGCCACCGAGGAGCACCGGAAGTTGCGCATCGGGGCTTTCCCCAGCGCCCTGGCCACGCTGGTGCCCGCCGCCGTCGCGCGGCTCGTGAGCCGGATGCCGCACCTGGACGTTGGCCTGCGCGAGGGCCCGCTCGTCGAGCTCGCCGAAGGTGTCCGCAGCGGCGAGCTGCACGCGGCCGTGTGCTTCCAGGACGCCACGGCGCCGCGCCGCGAACACGAGGGCACTCGTCGCCACGAGCTCTTCGACGAACCGATGATGCTCGCGCTCCCGCCACGCCACCGCCTCGCGCGCCGCAAGTCACTGTCGCTGGACGACCTCCGCGACGAGTCGTGGACCGCGCCGTCGCGCGACGGCCTCGTAGCCCGCGCGTGTCGCGACGCCGGCTTTGAGCCGCGGATCACGATCGAGACCAGCGATCCGCTGGCCATCGGCGCCGTCGTCCGCGCCGGCCTCGCGGTGACCTTGACGCCCCAGCTGCTGGCCGGGCAACTGCAGGGCGTGCGCATCCTCGCGGTCAACCATACGCCGGCCCGCCGCGCCGTATACGCCCTGCTGCCCGACCACGGAGCCCGCGCGCTTGACCTCCAACTATTGGATGAACTCGCCTACAACGCGATGCGCACGCCGAGCGCACCCAGCAGTACCCGTGTCACGACCAACCCGGCTGGGATCTCACCGGGGCGCGGCAAGTCCTCGCGCTGAGCGAAGCGCGAGGGACGCCGACGTAGAGCGCGTCAGCGAATTCTGTCGCCGGACGCCACAGCCCCACTGCCGGACGGATCCGGGCGTCCTGTGCGGCTCCTGGAGAGCCTCGCCGCGGACGAGGACAGAGTCCGATTCAGCGGGCGGCCGATGCTGCTCGCAGCACGAGCCGAAGCGCCGACACGGCGTCGCGGCGCCAAAGCAGGGCAGCGACACAAATGCTCGACTCGTGCTCGTGGCGCCAATCGCCAATCCTCGCCGGCGTTCTCATCGTCGCCGGGGCGCCGGAGGCATTCAGGACGACGCCTCTGGCGTCTGGTAGCGGCGGCCTCGGCCTCGCTTCCGCAACGGCTACACGCGATCGCCCGCCGAGACCACCCGCTCACGACTGCTTTCGTAGCGCCGGACCGCTGCTCGGAGCTTGTGCTTCGGCGACCAAGCAGGTCCAGAGGTGCGTCGCTGCCTGCCGTAAGGTGATTGACCGTGATGATCGAGTGGTTTGAGGGGTCCCGCGCGGCGCTGGCCGATCTGTTCGCTTTGGCTGATGACTCGCCCGAGCAGGTGCAGCGCTACCGAGACCTTGGGCGCGTTCTCGTGGCCCGGGACGGTGTGACGATGATCGGTCATCTGCAACTCATCCCTGGCGAGTGCTCTGACGAGGCTGAGGTCAAGAGCCTTGCCGTCCGCGAGGACCGCCAGGGATCGGGAGTCGGCCGCAGCCTGATGAACCGGGCGATCGCGATCTGTCGTGGGGAGGACCGCTCAGCGCTTCTGGTGGCGACCGCGGCTGCGGACACGGGCGTATTGCGCTTCTACCAGCGGTTCGGGTTTCGGTTTCTCCGCGTCGAGCGAGACGTCTTCACCTCAGAGGCCGGCTATCCGCCAACCGAGGTCGATGGCGTGCCGCTGCGCGATCAGGTCTGGCTCTCGCTGACCCTCGACGCCTCGCGCGCGCGCCCGCCGGCAGCGCAACTTCGTGTTGCCCGACACACCGAACGCCTTGAGGAAGTCGTCGGGTTCTACCGCGACGGTCTTGGCCTCGTGGAGGTCGGCGGATTCCGAGACCACGATGGCTACGACGGTGCGTTTCTCGCTGTCCCGGGCACGGGTGCGCACCTCGAGTTCACCGCTGGCGGCAGCCACCCCGCCCCCGCGCCGAATCCGGAATCGCTACTGGTGCTCTACCTCCGAGACAGACTGGCCGTAGACAGGGTCGCGGCGCGGCTTGAGAGCTGCCCGGTGGTCCCTGCCAACCCCTACTGGGCCGAACACGCAACCACGTTTGTCGACCCTGACGGATTTCACGTCGTCCTTGTACCGGACCGCTGGCGCTGACCGATCCAGGCCGCGGCCCTGAAAAGACAGACCGACCGGCGCCTCAAGCAAGGTCCGAGATCACGTCTCATCTCGCACAGAGCCCCACCCCGCCGGAACAGCCAGTGCTGCTTCCACAAACGACGGGGCGTGAGGGCGACCGGCGCCTGCCCGGACCGGGCTACTGCTCCCCTGCGTCCGCCCGCGGCGAGATCGAGCGTGATTGTGCCGGGCCCGCATCCGACGTCGAGGAGGCGCATCCCAGGCCCAAGGAACGGCAACAGATAGCCGGCGGAGTTCTCGGCCATTCCCCGGCGGTGGCCGCGGAGCACCGAGTCGTGGTGGCCGTAGCAGCAGCGCCCCTCGGGTTTGCCAGACGGAGACGGCGCTCAGCGTTGCGAACGCGCCGCCGGAGAATCGAGCCCGTTGCCGCCTGGGCGGGACTGCTCGCGAGGCCCGCCAGCGCGGGTGCCGAGGCCCGCAAGCTTCGCCATCGCGGCGATGCCCGGGCTCGCGATGGCGCGCAAGCGCTCGATCGCGGCCGCCAAGGCGGGATCGATCGGTCGTTCTGGAGGGACGCGGGCGGGGTTCAGCGCCACGCTGTCGGCCCACTCCTTGATGTCGGCCTCAGCGTTGAAGGCGAGTGTCGCGTGGCCCCCCAGCGCCTGCATCAGCGCCCAGTCGGCCGGTGTGTCTGACAGCGGCGACGGGGGGCACACGCGATTCTTCTCAGCGTCGTCTTCGCGGGTTGCCTCGACGTACCCAATCAGGGCCGCCGCCAGGCAAGGGAACCCCGCTCGGACCGGCTGAATCGTGATCACGGAATCGCCCCAGACCGGGATCAGCGGCGGATACTGCAACCCGGAGGCGGCGCAGTGAACGACCACGGCGTTCCGGTGGATCGCGGTATCGCCGCCCACCAGTTCGATCCGGGTTGGCTGGACCCGGCGGACGTGTCCGAGCCGGACCACCCGCTCGATGCTCCGCAAGAGATCGAGCTCCCACTGGGCGAGCGTCGGTGTCTTCGCCATCGTGGGGGTGATCGAGCAGTCGATGCGAAGCATCACCCCCGCGGCTTCGAGTCTCAGGAAGAGCTCATCCGGGGAGGAGGCCGCGGTTGCCGCCTCCATGGTGTCGGCAGCCATCGCAGTGAAAACCGCGGGGTCGGGCTGAACGAACGCGCGGTTGAGCATCCACGGCTCGCGCGGGCGAATCCAGCAGATCGAGTCCGGGTCGACCCCGCGTTCGAGCAGCCATACACAGGTGTCGGTCGCCGTCTTCCCGGACCCGACGACCACAAACTCCGCGGGTGGGGTGTCCAGCCTCGCCAGCTCGTGGACCGGTATCGCGCAGACCCCGTCGGCGACGGCGAACGGCGGCGCGGTGGTCGCAGGGATCTCCGGGGCGACGTAGCGGGCGTCGACGATCCGGCATTCCGGCCCCGCTTGGTAGCGCTCCCCGGACAAGCGCGAGGCGAACGAGCCGTCACCCACGTACTCGCAGTTGGGGTAGAACTCCACCCGGCCCGATGGCACCAGTCGAGCGTCGAGCACCCGCTGGTAGTACGCGCATATCTCCGAAGCGCCGGCCCGCTCGTGCAGACCGGCCTCGGGGCCCTCACGCTGGATCGATCCCGAGCCCAACATCGTCGAGGCAACGCCGTAGAACGCGGAAGCCTGGTGCAGCCGCACGAACGGATACGCGTCCAACCAATGGCCGCCGGCCCCATGCCGGCGATCGACCAGGGCGACCCGCACATCCGCATGCGTGGTCAGGGCGTCCGCGAAGGCCATACCCGACGCGCCGGCTCCGACGACCAGGTAATCAGCATCAAGCCCCCGTGCCATCGCGGTCATTCAACCACGAGCGCCCCGACCGCCCCAGCAGCAATCCCGCCAGTCGGCCAAGCAGTTCATGATGGCGGCCCAGCAGGCAGGAGTCGACGTGACCGACCAGGATGCTGCGGCGCCTCTCCCTTCGCCCGTGCGAACGGGAGTTTTGGTCCAGCGCGCACGCTGAACGAGTCGAAGGTCTCCATGATCGGTCTGCGGCCAGCCTCTGCGCCGCCGATGACGCAAATCGCGTCGGGGAGTGGCTCGTGGTCGTTTGGGGGCGCCGAATAAGCAAGCGGCTGGCCTCCAACGACGCGAAGGGATGTTTCGGGCGTCTGATGCCACCGATAGACGCCACGGCGTCGCTTTCGGCGTCTTGAGAACGGGAGTGGCGACCGCTTGCGCCGGACGCCGGTCGTGTTTAGGGTAGCCCCAGCTCGCGTGACAGTCCCCCCCGTGTTGTTATTCGTGGCGTCCGCCTTTCTTGAGCATGGTCGCGCTCGCAGGCAGCGCTAGGAGCGTCGGCGTCGACCGCGCCCGCGGCGTGCAACGATCAGGCCGAGCATCCGCAGGGGATCGCTGGGATGCCTCGTTCGCGGAGCTCGTGAGACGCCAGTCAGCGAGCGCAGTGATCGACAGGGTCGGGCCGCCAGCGAGGAAGTCGACGATTGGTCGACCGATCAGCGAGTTGACGATGGAGACAGTCGCGGGTCGCGGCTTGGGAGGGGAGCGTCGGCGTGCGGTGAGTCCCCGGGCGTTGTTACTGCTGGGCCTCGGGAGGGGTTAGGCTCGCCCGGGCTCGGACTCGAGTTTCGGGTGCTCGGGCCGCTTGAGGCGCTTGTCGACGGCATGCCGGCGCGCCTCGGCGGCCCGCGCCAGCGGGCGCTGTTAGCCGTTCTGCTCGTGCACGCTAACGAGGTTGTGCCCGTCGCGCGGCTTGTGGACGAGGTCTGGGCCGAGGAGCCACCGGTCACTGCTGGAAACGTGCTTCAGACGTATGTCTCGCAGCTGCGCAAGGCTCTGGGCCGTGACGCGATCGCGACCCGGGGGCGCGGCTATGTCGCCGCGGTGGCGGAGGGCACACTCGACCTGAGGGTCTTCGAGCGTCGGGCAAGTGCCGGTGCTCGGGCGCTGGACGAGGGGCGTTTTGGCGTGGCCGCGATGGAGTTCCGCCGAGCGCTGGAGCTGTGGCGCGGGCCCGCGCTCGCGGATCTCGCCGACGAGCCGTGTGCGCGGACGGTCGCGGCGCGCCTTGACGAGCTCCGCCTGGTGGCGCTGGAGCGTGCGATTGACGCGGACCTGGCCTGTGGCCGAGACGTCGAGTTGGTCGCCGAGCTCGAGGCGCTCGTCGCAGAGCATCCCTTGCACGAGCGCTTTCGGGCACAGCAGATGGTGGCGTTGTATCGCTGTGGTCGACAAGCCGACGCGCTCGAGGCCTTTCAGCGCGCGCGCGGCACGCTCGTGGCCGAGCTCGGGATCGAGCCTGGCGCCGCGCTGCGCGACGTACAGCGCTCGATTCTTGAGCAGGATCCCGCGCTTGCGGCGCCTCGCTCGCAGTCGTCTGCAAGCGCACCTATCGCCGACGATCCCCGTCGCGTCATGACGGCGGCATTTGGGGACAGTTCGCTCCCGGCCTTGGCCGCGCTCTGCGCGCGACTGGCCGGCGAATCGGAACGCGAGCTCGTCATCGCCAGTTCGGTCGCGAGCGCCGCTGAGCTGGGCGAGGCGGCGCGGCGTCTGAGCGACGTCCACGACCGGCTGGGCGAGGAGGGGGTGACGGCCCGCACGGCGGCGTTCACATCGATCACACCCGGTCATGATTTCGCTCGTCTCGCGGCCGAGCAGGATGTCGAACTGATCGTTGTCGACGCTCCCGACGGCCTGCTCGAGGACGCGCGCCTGCTCGCGTTGCTCCAGGACGCGCCATGCGATGTCGCGATCTTGGTCGGCGCGCGGGCACTGCGCCCGGGCCCAGTGCTGGTGCCGTTCTCGGGGTCAGCACACGACTGGGCGGCGGTGGAACTTGGCGCCTGGCTCGCGCGCGGCGACGGGCGCCTGTTGCAGCTCGCGGGCGCGAGCACTGGCAGCGAGGGGCGTGACGCCAGTCGGCTGCTCGCGAACGCGTCGCTCGCTGTCCAGCGGGGGCTCGGCATCGCCGCGGAGCCGGTGATCGTCGAGCCCTCGCCGCCGGCGCTGGTGATGGTCGCACGCGCCGCGGGAGTCGTCGTCGTCGGCTTGCCGGATGGCTGGCGCACAGCCGGGTTGGGGCGAACTCGCACTGCGCTTGCGGTCGAGCCCGACCTCACGACGGTCCTGGTGCGCCGCGGGCTGCGACCAGGCGGCCTTTCGCCGCGACAGGAGGGCACGCGCTTTACCTGGACAATCGCGGGCTGACTACCTCGCCCACGGCGGTGCGGTCGCCCGCCGGCAAGCCTCGCCGGCCGCGGTCGGAACGTAGTTTGCCGGCACCAGCCCTCCAATCGACTGGTCCACCGCCGGTACTGACTGCACCGCGCGGAGCTCGGGGGCGCCCGAGGGCGACTCCGGGCCGAGGCGAACGAGGGTCGTTGACACCACGGCCTGCCTGTTGGCGTCGATCCGAACGGGAACATCGAGCAGCGTCGTATCAAGACGCGCAAGTCGTGCGCGTAGCCGACGGCGACCCTCTGAGAGATCGCCATGCGCTTGCTCGAACGCCTCGAGCACCGCCTCGACCCCGTTGCGGTACGCCATCATGACCGCGTCGCGCGGCTCACCCGGTGGCGTGTCGGGATACGCCTTGGCGAAGGCACGTAGATAGGCGCGGACGGCCGGCGAGCTCGACTCCGGAGCGAAATACGACGCTCCCACGACCGCAGTGAGCGCCGTTATTTGGCGCATCAGGTCGGTGTCGCCGATCACCTCCGGGCCGAGCACGACTCTGTTGGTCCCCCGCCGGGCGAGCGCGCGCAAGAGATCGGGCGACACAGACGCGGACCCCCCGAGCACGGCGACCCCGTTAGCGTCACGCGGGATGGCGTTCAGGACCGCGGACGTCGAGTCGGCCGCTGGGATCGGTAGCTGGATCCGCTTCGCGATATGACCTCCGAGCGAGCAGAATTCGCGCACGAACGCGGTCTCGGCACCCCATCCCGCGGCATACGCTTCGGGCAGGATCGCGACACGCCGCCACCCGAGACGGCGGTAGGCGTACGTCGCCAGTCCGGCGACACCCTGGCCGTAGTCCGGCGCCACCCGGTACAGGTTAGGGGCGGGCCGGTCGAGGGTCACCTCGCGCGGACCGCTGGAGGCGGCGACGAAGACGACGTCGGGATAGCGGCGGGCGAGCTCTCGGAGCGGGATCCCGTCGGCCGGAACGAAGCCGCCGGCGACTATTACGTCCACGTGCTCGCGTTCGATCAGCTGGCGAGCGACCTGCGTGAGCGTGCTGAACTCGCCCGACTCCCCGCAGCCACGGACGACCTCGACGCGCCGCCCGGCTACGCGTCCGCCGCGAACGCCGTCGCTCGGATCCTCGCTGACAGTGCGGGCGCCGCGAACGATGAGCGGCAGCTGCGCGGCGGCGAGCTCTCCATCCCCGAAAGCACGCAACGCGCCGACGCAGTCCGCGATGACGCCGATCCGCAACGGTCGCTGCGTGTCGCCGCATGCCGACACAGTCAGCAGAACCGCGACGAGCGCAGCCCAACCAGCGAACTCACGGCGCATGCGAGGTCACCCACACTCGATCTGGCCCGGCATCGATCTCGCTGGGGCTCCCGCCGACGTGGACGGTCCTGACGACCCGTCGGCTTCGCGGGTCGATCCGCGACACGGTCCCGTCGATCGCGTTGGCCACCCACACCGCGCCAGGCGTAGCCGCGACGCCGGCGGCTCCGCGGCCGACCGCGACGGCCGGCAGCACCCGGTTGGAGCGCGCGTCGATCGGCACCACCGTGTCGTGCAGGCCATCGGTGATCCATGCCGCCCCGTCCGCCACCACGACCGACCGCGGCGGGAAGGGCAGCGCGATCGTCGCCTGAATCGTGCCGCGGCGAGGGTCCAGTCGCCACACGCGGCGGTCGAGCGCGTCACCGAGGACCCATAGCGAGCCGGCGCCGACCGCCATCTCACGGAACTGGACGCGGATGGTCGAAGCGGTGTAGGGAGGCTGGTACGGCAGGGGGACGTGGTGCAGCACGCGCAGCGGGTGCGCATCGGTACTGAGGCGGTCAGCATACGGACAGCCCGCCGCCCACACCACACCATCGCCGGATGCCAGCGCGCATGCAAGCTCGGGACTGAGACTCCCCAGCCGCTCGCCGCTTGCGGCGTCATAACGGGCGACTGATCCGGTGAGCGCACTGTCGTCCACCGCCACATACACCTGATCGCCGAGCGCCGCGATATCGCGCGGCTCGCCGTTGGACGCGATCCGCTGGAGGGACCCGGTGCTCGGGTCATGGCGCCACAGCACTCCCTCCCGGAAATCGGCCACCCAAATCCCGCCGGCGGTCGATGCCACCGCCTGCGGATAGCCCGGCACGCTCGTTGTACTCCGGACGCGGTTCGTCCGCGGATCGATCTGCGTGAGCGTCCCGTGCGGCCCCGCACGGCTCGCCCGCCCGCCGCGGCCGACGGCGAGCGCCACGGCGGCGACAGCAGACACAACGACCGCAAGCGCGAGCAGCGGCACGAGCCAACGCGCGCGCCGCCGCGGCAGCACGCCCAGCCCGAGCGCGTCGTGGGTCGCCGTGACCAGCTCGCGGCAGCTGTCGAAACGCTGCTCCGGCTCCTTCGCCATCGCCCGCACGAGTACCGCATCCACCGCCGTAGGTAGTGCCTCGTGGCGCTCGCTCGCGACCGGCGCCGGTTCCTCGAGGTGAGCGAAGATCGCTGCCACGTCCGAGCGGTCGCGGAACGGCAGCGACCCGGTGAGACATTCGAACAACAGGCAGCCAAGCGCGTACTGGTCGGCGCGACCGTCGACGACGTCACCGCGGATCTGCTCGGGCGCGACATAGTCGACCGTCCCCATGAACTGCCCATCCGCAGGACCCGCGGCCGCCGGGGAGTGGGTAAGGCCGAAGTCGGCAAGATAGGCGTGATCGCGGTCGCCCTGCTGATCCAGCAGCACGTTGCCCGGCTTGACATCGCGGTGCACCAGGCCGCGCTGGTGGGCGGCGTCGAGCGCCTCCGCGAGCTGGCCCGCGATGTCGATCACACGCTCGGGCGCCAACGGCGCGGCGTCTCGCAGCAACGCCTTCAAATCGACCCCATCGACATAGCGCATCGCGATAAACAGGCGCCCGTCGGCCTCGCCCGCGTCATAGACCGGGACCACGTTTGGGTGATCCAGGCTCGCCGCCAGCCGCGACTCCCGCAGCAGCCGCTCGCGGAAACGCTCGTCCAGCGCGAAGCGCTCCGGCAGCACCTTCAATGCGACAGGGCGCCCCAGCCGGGTATCGCGCGCGAGATACACCTCGCCCATCCCGCCGCGCCCGATCCGGGCTCGCACCTCGTAGATCCCGACCGACGTGCCCTCGAGTGGATGTCCGTGACTCACCGCCGCTCCCGTCCCTGGCTCGTCAACCGAGTCCTGAGGCGTCGCGTCTCCGACCGAGCCCTCGATGGCAAGCCGGGTACCGGTGGGCGTCGCCACGGCGCCCACCGCAACGTCCCTCAACCACCAGACCGGCTCCCGGGTGTAACCCGCGCCTGCCCGCGCGTGACCGCGTCGGGCCGCAGAGCATGAGGTTCCCGATGGAGAACGTCGAGATGGCCCGCCCGGTCCTGGTGTCGACCACCGCCAGCACGCCCGCGGCACCCGCGAAGGCCGGAGTCGCCCTGGCTGACCGGGTCCGTGCACGTTCCCGCGACGATCCCGCCCCGTTCGCCGACCTGGTCCCACGATCCGCAGCCGAAGCGCAGCGCGCACACCGGATCGCCCATGCACTCCGGTCACGCTGGACGTCTGGGCCACCTGAGAACACCTCGGCGCCTTCCGCGCGATAGATCGGGCCTCTCGCGATCTTCCCGAACGAGGTGATCGTCCCATCGCCGATCAGCCCACCCTGCACCGCGTGCTTGCCGACGGCCTCGACGACCGCGAGCTCATCCCCCGCCACCTGGTAGGTGATCTCGCCGGCCGCGGTAGCCACGACCCACGAGCGCCACCGCCAGCGCAAGCACCGTCGGCGCACGCATCCGGGCCCATGTTTGCTCGGCATCTGTGCGTCCAGTCCCCGAGTCGCGGCCCCCGGGCCGCAATCTCTGAGAACTATTGTGCCATATGCCACTAAAGATTCGTTGCACGGCCTCGCGATGTGGGCGGCGATGAACGCCACGACCTCCGTCGTGGTCGAGGAGAACCGTCCGCTCGTGTTGCGGAGCACCATCCAGTCGCGGAAACCTTCGAACTGACCGGGGAGCAGCAGGAGGCGCTCGTCGGCTGTCTTCTTCGCCTGATACATCACACGGGTCTCGTCAACGGAGGCGTCTTGGTCGTAATGGCGAAGCGCCGCAAGCCCCGCTTGGCTGGGTAGTTGGCGAATGGCCAGGCGCCGCACAGGTTGTTGTCGTGCTCGTGGGCCAGCACCACCCCGACCGTGCCTGTGCCGACCCATGGCGCCGTCGAGGCTGATCCGATCGGCCGTGTTGAAGCGGACCAGTGTCGCGTTGGCGTCGCTGTGCTGCCGCTCCAGCCGGACCTCGAGCTGTTAGAGCACGAGGCGACGACCACCGCCATGACGGTGACGGCGCTCATTTTCCGGCGCCTCGCCCGCGGTGCGTCTGAACGTGCATGCTCTCCTTGCTCCTTTCGCGGCTGCTCCACCGCAGTTGGGCTTGGTCCTGCGCCAATGACGGCGAGCAGGTTCAGTTCTGTGTGGCTCACGGACCGTCAAAGCTCGACTGCGAGGTGGCGAACGATCCCTGGCGAGCGCGCTTTACGGGTCTTGAGGGGCGTTATGGTCTTGTGCTGGACGAAGGGGCTCAAGTTTTCGATTTCGAGCCGCGGGAGACCGTCTGATTGAGCGGGCGACCGTGTTCGTGTTGGCCGAGCAATCGTCAGCTGATCGGGGATTGCCCGCCCACGGTGCAAAGGAGCGGGCCGCAGTCGTGCTTTCCGGCGGGACTGGATGCGTTGCGCGGGCGGCGTGCTCAGATCCGAGCGAGCGTGCGAGGGCGGGACCGTTCGTCCCGCCCTCTGGTCGTCACGTGGCGGCAGGTGCGCGATCCGAGCTGCTCAGCACATCGCTCTGGGGAGACGAGGCGTCGCTCTGGGGAGACGAGGCCGTGCGGCGGCGGCGGCAGCTGTCGCGTGAGCGCCTCTGCGTCGGCCGGCGAGTGTGATGTAACCATGGTAGGCAGCGGTTTCGTTCGTCACGTTGTCCGTGAAGTCGAGCCAGCCCGCCGCTCCTGCAAGGCCGCCGGTTCCCATTCCCGGGACGATCCCATGCTGGCAGCCGCCCCAGATCTCGGTAGTCTCCGAGCTGTATTGTGCCTCGAACGTGTAGGTCAACGCGAGCGATCCGGTTGGATCGGCGTGTGTGCACTTTCCCTGGTGCCTGATGTCAAGACAGCCGACGAAGTGCTCAGTGCCGGCTAGGACAATCACACCGTCCGGGAGCGGCGTGCCGTCGATGTAGTTGCCAGTGTCGGTGTACCAGCACCCGATTAGGCTGCCGGCCATCGCGTTGGGTTGCGCCGGCGCCCCCGTCTCGGGATCGGCCGTGCGGCACGGGTCGCCCGGAGCACCGGGGGTCGTGTCCACCGGCGCCTGGATGCCTGACACGCCGACGGTCGGGCCGTGCGCGAGCGCCGAGCCGGCGCAGACCAACACAGCGATCAGCGCCGCAGATGTAACTAGCCTCTTCATTGATTGCTCCTCTCGCCAGGGACCGTCATCGGACGGTCCCGGCTGATCCTTGTGGTTGAGTGTTGGGTGTCGGGGCGGCCGGGGTCGGAGTCCTCGGTCGTTGGTTGGGTGAGGCCTGGGAGCACGACTCCCACCCGGTCCGGGTCGGCGAGACAACCTCGACGTTGGTCATCGGCATCTCCAGCAAAGCTGGCGCAGCGGCGACGGCGGTCGCGCGGCCGGTTCGCGTGGCTCCAGACCAGGTCGTCCGACGCGACCGGCTCCGCGAATCCACCCCCGGGTTTCCTACGCGTATCGTGAACAGGGCGTACCATCAACAGACACATCTCCTCCGTGGTGCCACTGGCGCGCATCGTCTGCCGGGCATAGTTTTCATGTGGGCATGTGGCCAATGCCGTCACGAACTTCGTCCCTTCATCAGGCCGTGTAGGGGTCGCCAGGGCTTGGTGAGCTCTTGTGCGCCGAGCACGATCGCCTCGCCCCGGCCCCTCTCTCGTTGCCCCGCGGATCCATGTTTGTTTGACACGCCGGACGCTACGCGAGGACGCTAGAGAATCGCTGGAGACTCGCTGAAAGACGCCGCTCAGCAGAACCTGAACCGCGGATGGATCTCTACTCGCTGGTAGTCGAGTCGTTCACGATCCACGACCCGCGTTCTCCGCACAATGACTCGTAGCTTCGCGAGCCTCTCCAGCCGTTCGACCCAGTGCCCAATACGCGGCGGATCATCGCCGGCCCCTTGAGATTGCTGCTCGAGCACGAGCGCAGGTTCGCCCCGGTGTTCATGCTCCGGCTGCTGCATGAGCCGGTCGTGTGGGCGATCCGCGCGGAGGTCAATCATGAGTTGCTCAGCGTCGCGACGGCGTCGATCGTGCTGACTGACGGGTGACCCGGATCAGTCAATGCGGGCACGGCACCGGATGCTCGATGTTCGCAACACGGACACTGGCGATCAATCCTTGGCGTCTGCTCCGTCGCCATTGGGGCACTCCGCCCTCGCGGTCTGCGCAGATTCCCCGGAATCAGACTGAGAGGGGGGATTCGAACCCCGAAGGACCGAAAGGCCCCTACCGGTCTTCGATACCGGTTCGACTGACCGGAATTCGCCGTGGATTAGAGGGGTTGAACCGAGTGCCTCACGCTCGCCGGGTCCCCAACCATGTCCCGAACTCGGCAATTCTGAGGCGAACTCAGAGCACCCGGAGGACCTCAAACGCACCGAGAAGCGCACGAATTGCCTGTAGACAAGGGATTCGTAATGAAGGGGTCCGGGGTTCGAGTCCCCGCGTCGGCTCTCCCTCCATAAAAGCCCCGGTATTTGCGGCTTTCTTGTGCCCGCACACCGGCGGGGTTGGGCCGGTCCGACGCCACTTCCTGGACCGTGGTCGCCGAGGGCGCAAACGAGTGCTCGTGGGCCTGGCGGCTGTCCGGGGGCTGGGGTTGCACTGGGCCGGTGCCGTCCGTCGGTACATTCGCTGCGGTGCGCGGTCGAGTTGTGTCCAAGTGGTGGGTGTGGGCGATGTTGGCCCTGGCGCTTGCGATGCTCGGAGGCGCCGGGCGGGCTGAGGCCGCGGCGGGTGAGCCCGGTGGGGTGGGGGCATTGTCCGGGCTTGTGGCCGGGGTCATGAAGGTGCTGCCGCCACCCCCGAGCGCGCCGCCCCGGCCCGGGGCAAGCGCCCCGGCCGGGCCGGGGCAGACCGACTGGCGCGCCAGGCGGCCGGTGCTTTCGACCCCGTGGACGGCACAGGTGTCGCCGACCGGTGACAACTGGGGCTACCCCAGACCACAGATGACCCGCGCCGCCTGGGAGAACCTCAACGGGGTGTGGCAGTTCGCTCCCGCGCCGGCGGGCGCGCCCGCGCCGGTCGGGCTCGCTCTGCCACGGCGGATCCTGGTGCCGTTCCCGATGGAATCGGCGCTGTCGGGCATCGGCGCCCATTACGAGCACTCGTGGTACCGCCGGACGTTCACGATCCCGTCGTCGTGGTCCGGGCGACGAGTGCTGCTGAACTTCGGCGCGGTTGATTGGCAGGCGACGGTGTGGGTCAACGGCCGGCGGATCGGGACTCACCGCGGGGGCTATGACCCATTCAGCATGGACATCACCGCGGCCCTGCGGCCCGTCGGCGTCCAAGAGTTGGTGGTCGGTGTCGATGCGCCCGTTGACCGGAGCAGCGAACCGGTTGGCAAGCAACGGCTGCGGCCTGGCCGCATCTGGTACGCCGCTAGCTCGGGGATCTGGCAGTCGGTGTGGCTCGAGCCCGTGCCGGTCGCGCACATCGACACCGTCCGCGCCACGCCCGACGTGCCACACGACACCCTGAGCGTCACCGTCGGCACGACGGATGCGGCGGGCGACACCATCCAGGCGATTGCCTACAGCGGTACGCAGCGGGTGGGCAGCGCCCAAGGCTCTACGACCGCGAAGCTCACGATCCCGCTGCCCAACCCGCGGCTGTGGTCTCCCCAGGACCCCTACCTGTACGGCCTGACGGTGCGGCTGTTACGCGGCGGGCGCCCGATCGACACGGTGGGCAGCTATTTCGGGATGCGCTCGATCTCGGTCGTCTCGGTCGGCGGGGTGGCTAAGGTCGAGCTCAACGGGCAGCCCACTTTCATGCTCGGCGCGCTGGATCAGGGCTATTGGCCCGATGGCGGCTACACCGCCCCGACCCCCCAGGCGCTCGCCTACGACCTGCAGATCGAGAAGGCGCTCGGATTCAACGCAGTCCGCAAGCACATGAAGGTCGAACCGCAACAGTGGTACTACGACACCGACCGCCTCGGCCTACTGGTCTGGCAGGACATGCCCGCCATGGCCGTCGCCACGCCGACCGCCGCCGCTCAACAGGAGTTCCTGCGCGAGTTGCACGCAATCGTCAACGCCAACATCGATCACCCCTCCATCGTGCAGTGGGTCCCGTTCAACGAGGGGTGGGGAGAGTTCGATCTCGGCTCGGTCACGCACGACCTGCAGACGTGGGATCCCACCCGCCTGGTCGACAGCGTCAGCGGTTACAACCGCTGCAAGTGCGCACAGTCAAACCCTGGCGATGTCCTAGACCAGCACTCCTACCCCAGCCCCGCACCCCAATCCCACAGCGCAATTCAGGCCACCGAGGACGGCGAGTTCGGCGGGCTGGCGCTCCGCATCCCGGGCCACACATGGCCAGGACCGACCTTCGGTTACGAACGAGAGCCAGACTCCCAAGTCCTCGCCCGCCGCTACGTCGACCTCCTCACCCAGGTCGACCGCGACGCACTCCACGCCGGACTGAGCGGGGCGATCTACACGGCAGCCACGGACGTCGAGGACGAAGTCGACGGACTGATCAGCTATGACCGACGCGAGCTCAAGGTCACACCGTCAGCCGTGCAAGCGATCAACGCGCAGGTGATCGCGGACGGGTCACAGCCGCCGGCGCCGCAGGGAACCTAGTGTGGTGCGTCAGCGTTTTAGCTGGTGGTTGCATTGAGTGTCACGCGTCCGCGCCGGACCTTCTCGACGATTTCGTCGGCGGTCTTGGTCCAGGTGAACGGCGTGGGGTTGGTGTTGTTCGCGGTGAGGTAGGCATCGCGGAGATCGACAGAGCCGGCGCGGGCAGGTTGGTCCCAGCCAGCTGGGTTCGCAAGTCTGGTGTCTGATCGTGGTTTGGGGGTATAGAGCCCCCATCGTGGCGGACGAGCCCGGCCCTGTATGCATCTTCTGCGGCGACGCGGTCGCGAAGGATGACCCGCTCATCGTGATCGAACACGACGGCGAGCGGGAAACCTCGTTCGCACGCGAGCCTGGGCTTCGCGAGCGAGCACGAGCGCTCTTGGCGCATGTGCGGTGCGCGCCCGCTTGGCGCTCCCGGACCAGCTGAGGCGAGACCAACCTCACCTGCGAAGCGCCGTGATGATCGCGGCCGGTGGGCTCACTGGACGAGGTAGGTCTCGTAGACCACCGCGCCGGGCTGGCGTCCGCCAACGCTCACGAACACGCCCTTGTTGAGCCAGTCAAGCCCGGCGGCGGCCGTCTCGATCTGGGTCGAGGTGCGGAACGTGTACTCGCTGGCGTCGACCTCCTCGCCCCGGCTCAGCCGAGCGAGAACCTCCGGGCTGCCATGGCGGACACCCCGCGACTGCACGTAGAGCACATCGCCGCCGTCGGTCCGCAGGGTGTAGCGGACGTCGCCGAGGGCGGTGCCATCGGGCAGCACCGTCTGCCAGTCGGCGCTGGCGCCGGGCAGCAGCGCGCCGCTGAGCGCGGGACCGGTGAACGTCCCTCCGGTCAGTGGCACGATGCGCCGGTGACCGTGGGCGGTGTCGCCGAGCTCGACAGGCTCACCGAGCGTCGCCTCGAGCCGGTAGACGGGCGTGGTCCGAGGGTCGGGGAGCTGGAAGCTGCTCGGCCGGGGCGGTGTCGGATCGTTGGAGTGCTGCCGCAGCGGCGTGACGGTCACCTGCATCCAGTCGTTGAGCGGCAGAGCGCCGAGGAACGCGTCGAGTTCCTCCTCACTGTCGGCGCGATACACGCCAACGGCCTTGCGCTCTCCCGGTGTCACCGGCGGGATCCAGAGGCGCACGAGATGCCCCTCGCGAGCGAGGCGCGCCGCGGCGGCCGCTTCGGCATCGTCGCGCTCCCTGACCTCTGACTCCGGCGCTCCGTCCGGAATGGTGACGTCGAATCCGACAAGGAACTCCATCGTGGTCTCCTTGGCTGGTCAGGCGACGAACTGCTGCCCGCCGTCGATGTCGTAGGTCGCGCCCGTCAGGGCGGTGTTGGTCATGATGTGAACCGCGAGTGCCGCGACGTCCTCCGGTCCGACGACGCGGCCGATCGGGAGGGTGGCGCGCAGCTGCTCGCGCCGCGCTTCGAGGTCGTCGCCGAGGATCGATGCCGACAACCCGGTGTCGACGAAGCCCGGGGCGATGAGGTTGACCCGGATGGGCGCGAGCTCCAGGGCGAGGCTGGCGGTCAGCGGCGGTAGGGCGGCGGTGACCGCCGACGCGATCCCGTGCCCAAGGCCGATCTGGCGCCCGCCGGTGCCGCCCATGAGCAGCAGCGTGCCGCCCGGTCGCACCGTGTCCGCCGCGTTTCGGGCGACCGCGAGCGCCAGCAGCATGTGCCCGCTGATGGCTTGGCGCGCTTCGTCGACGCCCGTGTCCAGCATGCGCCCGTAGCGCGGCGCGCCGGCGGTGACCATCACATGGTCGACCGGTTTGGGCAGGGCGTCGAAGAATCGCTTGAGCGCGGTGGGATCGTGGGCGTCGAAGGCGGCTGAGTGCTGCGCGTCCAGCTCGCGCGCCGCATGCTCAAGGCGTTCGGGGTTGCGGGCGGCGAGGATCACGTCGGCGCCCTCGGCACGGGCTCGCCGGGCGGTTTCGAGCCCGATGCCCGCGCTTCCGCCGATGACGACGACGGTCTGGCCGAGAAGTGCCGGTTCCCGCAGAGCGGAACCGGCGCTGGTGGTGGTCATGTTTCCTCCGGTCGTTGGCGTCGGCGAGCGATCCTCATGGAGAGCCCGCCCCGAGAGCGTCGCGTGAATCGCCGATCTCGCGTCGGAGCGCCTTGATCGCGACGGCGAAGATCTCCGAGAAGCTCGGGAACGGCTGGATGGTGTCGCGCAGCACCTCGAGCGGAACGCGGGCCCGCACCGCCACCGTCGCCTGCTGCAGCCACTCGCCGGCCTCAGGTCCGACCGCATAGGCCCCGGTCAGGTGCTCACCGTCGCTGAGAAGCGTCAGGAACCCCTTGGACTCGGCGTAGGCGTGGGTATAGGTGGCGGTCCTCGCGACCTCCGATAGCAGCGCGGTGGCGCTGAACTCGGCCTCGGTCGCGCCGACCGCCGCCGCCTGCGGGTCGGTGTAGGTCACTCGGGGAACGGCGTCGTAGTGGGCCTCACGTGGTTCGCCGAGGATGTTGGAGGCAACGACCTCACCCTGATACTCGCCGACGTGCGTCAACAGCCAGATGCCGGTGACGTCGCCGACTGCCCACAACCGCTCGCCCGCGCGCAGGCGCGAATCAACCGGGACCCCCTTGGGGTCAGGAGTGATGCCGACGGTCTCCAGCCCGATCCCCTCGACGCGAGGACGCCGTCCGGTCGCCACGAGCAGACGATCACCGCGGAGCTCGCGCCCATCCTCCAGCCGGAGGACGAAATCCTCACCGTCGCGGGTCGCCTCGATCGCGTGCATCCCGAGCACGAGCTCGATTCCGTCGCGGCGCAGCGCCTCGGCGAGCGCCTCGCCGAGCGGCGCCGGCTCGCGCCCGAGCAGGTGCGCGGCCCCCTCCACGAGGGTCACCTCTCCGCCGAGGCGACGCACCACCTGTGCGAGCTCGACGCCCGCCGCCCCGCCCCCGAGCACGATCAGCCGTTTGGGTACGGCCTTCATCCCGGTGGCCTCGTTCGTGCCCCAGACGCCCTCGAGCTCTCGCAACCCGGGAACCGGCGGGACGATCCGATCGGCGCCGTTGGCGAGCACGACGTGCTCGGCCGTGTAGCGCACGCCGTCGACCTCGACCGCTCCGGTTCCCGCCAGGCGACCGTGACCGCGCACCAGGGCGATCCCCCGGTCCGCCAGCCACTGCGCCGCTCCGGTGTCGGTGTAGTTCGAGACCATGAAGTCGCGCCAGGCAAGCGCGGCCTTCACGTCGACCTCAGCTGTGGCGGCGGCCTCCCGCGCGCCGTGCGCGGCCTCGCCGGGGCGGAGCAGCGACTTGGATGGGATGCAGGCCCAGTAGGTGCACAGGCCGCCGACCAGGTCGCGCTCGACGACGGCGACGCGCGGCCCGCCCTCCGCGATCGCCGCCGCGGCGTGCTCGCCCGGGGCGCCGCCACCCAGGACGATCACGTCGTAGTCAGTGGTCATGACGGCAACTCCTCGCCCGCCTGGTCGCGGACCATGTACTCGGCGTACCAGTCCGGCCAGTCCGGATCCGCCCGGCCGATGCGCGCCTCGTGCTGGCCATGCGCCGCTGACGCCCGTTGCAGCGCGTTTGACAGATCGCTCGCCGACGCGAACGACGTCGCCGCTGGATCGATCCGGCCCGGCAGCCGCGTCGTGATCTCCTGAAACAGCCAGCCGTTGCCGTCGGGGTCCTCAAAGGAGGCGAACGAGCCGTAGCTGCGGTGGTCCGGAGCGGGGCCGCTGACGCGTCCCGTCAGTGCCGGCGTGGTGAAACACGCCGCCGGCGTCGTGGAACACCTCGCTCACGTCGGCGCCACGCTCGACGAGAGTGCCGCGCGCTGCCTCGATGTCGGAGACCGTGAGCTGGAGCCCCTGGGCGGCCCCCGGCGCGGCCGACGTGACGCCCGTCCCGAAGATGATCGAGCACGGCGAGCCCGGGGGCGTCACCTGGACGACCCGGAAGTCCTCGCCGATGACGACGTCGGCGTCGAGCCGCCAACCCAGGCCCACGTAGAAATCCCTGGACCGATCAACGTCGGACACCGGGAGGACGACGACCTCCAGCTTCATATCGACCGTTGCGCCTGCGGAAGTCTCGGTGGCGGGTTCACTTCGCTCGTGGACGTTGCTCATGTCGACCTCCGTTGGTCACGGCTTAGGTGCAGTGAAAGCCTCAGTAAGCCGCCCGAGCGCCAACCCAAGGCGGGAATGCGACAATCGGTCCTCCTTCGCGACCGGAGGCGTTCGGCTGGCTGAGCAACGACTAACCGCGCGGCAGGAGCGGGACCTGGTGATCGCAGCCGAGCGCGGCGACGCTGCGGCCTGCCGCAGGCTCGTGGAGGCCTTCCTGCCCGCGATCGCGAACCTCGCCCGCGGCTTCCGGGGCAGCAGGGTCGAGCGTCGGGAGCTTCTCCAGGAGGGCGTGGCCGGGCTGCTCTTCGCCGCGCGGCGCTACGACGCAGAGCTCAACACGCCGTTCTGGGCGTATGCCTCGTTCTGGGTGCGCAAGGCCATGCAGGAACTCGTCGCCGAGCTCACCCGGCCCGTTGCCCTCTCAGATCGCGCGGCCCGAGACCTCTCGCACATCAGGACGGTGCGCAACGAGTACCTGCAGAGGCACGGCAGGGAACCCACGCGCCAAGAACTCAGCGCCGCGACCGGGCTCGCGCCGGCACTGATCGAACGCCTGCTCGCGACCGAGCGCATGCCGCGAGGCATCGGGGACCGGCTGAGCGCGCATGACCCGTCCAGCCCCACCCTCGGGGAGACCATCGTCGATCCCGTCGCGGAGCAGGCCTACCAGAGAGTGCTCGACGACATCGAGATCGACGAAGTGCTCGACCTGACCAATGAACTGGAGGACCGGGAGCGCACGGTGATCCGCAGCCATTACGGGCTCGACGAGAAGGCGCGAACGCTCTCAGAGATCGGCGCAGGCCTCGGACTCACGGCCGAGCGAGCGAGACAGATCGAGGCCGCCGCCCTGGCCAAGCTCCGCCAGACACTCGCCCAACCCGCGCCCGTGGGCAGCAGGACTTGAAATCCACCCGGCTGCGGCTTACTACCCGAGACGGGGTATCCGCCGGATGACCCTTGGATCGACTTAGCCAGGACCTCTGACGGCACAGCACTGCGCCACAACGCCTTCGTCTACGAGTCCGAGGACGAGTACCTCAGGCGGGCGGTCTCGTTCCTGAAGGCGGCGCTCGAGGCGGATGAGGGCGCGATCGTCGCCCACACCGGGCGAGGGATAGCCTCGATGCGCGCGGCGCTCGGGGGCGACGCCGCATACGTCACCTTCGTCGATGTCAGCTCGGCCTACACCCGGCCGGCGCGTACGCTGGCCGCCTACCACAAGGTCTACGCGCGACAGCTGCAACGGACCCCCAAGCTTCGCGCCGTCGCCGACGTTCAGTTCGGTCCCGACCCCCGCGAATGGGACCTATGGACCGGTTACGAAGCCGTCTTGAACCGCTCCTTCGGCCACCTGCCCGCCTGGGTCCTGTGCTCGTATAACGCCAACGGCACCCCGGATCCCGTCATCGAAGGCGTGTGGCAGACCCACCCGGAAGTCGTGAACGGCGACACGTTGACCACCAGCGCGCTGTTCGAGGACCCCGACCATCTGCTGCGTCGCATCGCTTCACCACCCGAGGTGCTCCCGGATCTCAAGCCGCTCCCATCCGTGGGCGACGCGGAGCAACTCCGTGAGCGCCTGGCACCCGCGCTGATCGCCGCCGGAGTGAGCGAAGCGAAAACGCTCGAGGTGCTCCTCGCCGCCACCGAGATCGCCGACAACGCCGTCCACCACGGCGCCGGCATCGCGGACGTCCGCATCGGACTCGCCGACGGCCGATTCGTCTGCGAGGTCACCGACCGGGGCCCGGGCTTCGACGATCCCGCGGCCGGCTACCTCGCACCCCGCGACGGCGTCGGACGTGGCCTGTGGGTCGCCCGGCAGCTCACATGGCGGATTGAGTTCCTCCACGCCCCGAGAGGCTTCACCACGCGAATCTGGCTCTAGTCGTCTCGCGGGATGCAGCGATCGACCTCGACGGCCTCGCCCTCCCGCGTGTCGGGGTAGATGACGATCACCGTCTGGGGCCCGCCGAACCAGCTGGAGAGCTCGCCCTCCCCGACGTATTCGGCGGCGCGCGCGGAGCCGTCGGGACCGAGCACCCAGATCGCCTGGCCCTTGTGAAAGACGCTGTCGCCGATGTCGGACATTCCCTTGGGTCCCGTCGTGGCGCAGTGAACCGCAGTCGCGCCGGCCGGTCATCACCTGGTTTGGATGATGGAAGGCGCCCACCCGACCGTGGGAGCGGCGAGGCTTGACCACGAGCGCACGAATTTGTCCAGAAGCGCCGGTCCCGGCGACGGCGCGATCGGCTCCCAATAGGGTGTCAGACATGCCGCTCGCCGATCTTCTGGCCTCGCAGACCTTCGTCGTCACCGCCGAGCTGGGGCCGCCCGCCGAGCCCAGCGCCGAACCCGTGCGGCGGTCAGCGATGGCGCTCGCGCCCGTCGTGCACGCCGCCAACGTGACCGACAACCAGGCGGCGACGGTGAAGATGTCGCCGCTGGCCGCCGCCGTGGTGATGCTGGAGTGCGGCCTGGAGCCGATCATGCAGATGACCGGACGCGACCGCAACATGCTGGCGCTCCAGGCCGACCTGCTCGGCGCCTGGGCGCTCGGCGTGCGCACGGTTCTCGCCCTCGGCGGCGATCCGCTCAAGGTCGGCCCCTACGAGGGTCGCGCCACGCGCGTCGGCGATGTCGACTCGGTCGGGCTGGCCCAGATGATCGGTGCGCTGAATGCGGGCCAGCTGCTGGCCGGTGAGCGCCTCGCCACTCCCACCGGGTTTCTCGTGGCGGGAGCGGCCAACCCGCTCCTGGACTCGGTGGAGCGTCTCCAGGCCAAGGCCGACGCCGGCATCGGCCTCTTCCAGACCAACATCGTCTACGACGTGGAGCGCTTCGCGGAGTGGTTCGCGCCGGTCGTGGCCGCCGGGCTCACCCACCGCGCCCCCGTGCTCGTCGGGGTCACGCCGCCGCGGAGCGCGCGGATGCTCGAGTATCTGCACGAGAGGATTCCAGGGGTCGAGGTTGACGAGGCCACCTTCGCGCGCATGCGCGGGCTCGACGGCGAGGCGGCCAAGGACGAGGGGGTGCGCATCGCCTCGGACGTGATCACGCGCCTGCGCGACGTCGAGGGGGTCGCCGGCGTGCACATCATGGCCCCGGGGTGGGAGGTCGAGGCGGTCCCGCGCGTCACCGAGGCGGCCGGCCTCGCCGCGCGCTCGGCGGTCGGCTGAGCTGAGGCGGCGTCGCGCCGCGAGGCCGTGTCCGGCCGCTCGGCGCTACGCGGGCGCCTGGCGCCGGAGGGCGTCGGCCACGCTGGAGAGATGGGTGCGCATGGCCGCCTCGGCCCGATCGCCGTCACGGGCGGCGACGGCGGCGATGATCTCGGCGTGCTCGGCGAACGAGCGCTCGCTGCGCCCGGGCAGGAGGATCGTGCGGTACTGGAAGCGCACCATCTGCGAGTTCAGCGTGCCGATCAGCCGCGCGGCCGTTTCGTGACCGCTGATGTCCAGGAGCCGGCGATGCAGCTTGGCGTTCTCGTCGGAGACGGCGAGGAGGTGGTCGGTCTCGCGCAGGCGCTGCATCTCGGCCAGGATCGTCTTGAGCTCCTCGACGTCGTGGGCGGTGGCGCGGTGCGCGGCGAGTCGCGCCGCCAGTCCCTCGAGTACGGCGCGCGCCTCCAGGATCTCGACCGCCTCGCCCTGGCTGACGAGCCGCACGCGGGCGCCGCGGTGGCGCTCGTGCTCGACCAGGCCCTCGTGCTCGAGACGGACGAGGGCAGTGCGGATGAGCGTGCGGCTGACGCCCAGCGACCGCGCCAGGTCGCTTTCGACCAGCCGCTCGTTGGGCTGGAGCCGCCCGGTCACGATGGCCTCGCGCAGGCGGTCCTCGGCCCGCAACGGCACAACCCCCGCATTGTCAACCATCTCGTCCAACGCGGTGGAAGCTACCACGAGCCTTGGGGGGCGAATAGACGCGTTGTGCGCGATTCATCGTCATCGGACGCTGGTTGTCAAGTCGGCTCGATCCTCCTCCTGGGACGCGATCATCCCGTCGCGTCGTGGGCAATCTCGTAAGAAGGATTGCATACAATCTCGCGAACAATTACTATGCCAACCGGCTCACTGAAGAGCACGTCGAACAGCCGACCCGCAGATCGCCGCCTACCACAAGATCGCCAGTTCGTAGAGGGCCACGCGGGACGACAAGCCCTCCTCAGGGAGCGCAAGGACCGTGGCGTTTGCACCCTCCCCGGGTGTGGCCGTCACGGCCGGCGCTCGGCGGATGTGCCGGCGCGACGTGGGCGAGCCATCCTCCCTCCTCGAATCGGGGTGTCGCCGGGCGGGTTGCGGTTTCGCCTCAGCCGGGTAGAGAACGCCCATGCTGCTTGAGCTTGTACACGACCGCCCCAGCTGGAGCGAGGCGCTGGCCACCGCACTGACGCTGCCTCGCGGAATGACCGAACGGCGCCAGGGCCAGGATCCATGGCAGCCCGCCACCAACCGCCCGCGGCGCATCTCGGACGACCTCGCGTGGCTGCGCAACGCCGTTGATGAGCCCGAGGCGTACGGGCTGCGGGAGCTGAAGGGCACCGCGGCCGCGGGGGCCTGGGAGGTCACCGACGGGCCGCGCGTCGGCGACCATCTCGGGCGCCTGGAGGCGCGGGGGGTGCTCGCGGCCGCGGGCTTCCTGTTCCACGACGACGGGCCGGTCCTCTAGCTCTCGCGCGGGCCGCCGTGCTACCCACGGCCACGCCGCCGGTAGCCTTCGTCCGTGGCCGACGAGGGTCCGCTTCGAGGCGTCGCGCGCTGGCCGGTGGCGGCGGCGGCCGCGCTGGCACTGACCGCTGCGGCACCGGCACCCCGACCCGCCGCGCCGATCCGCACCAGCCCGTGGGTCATCCAGCCGACCCCGGCCCCGCGGCTGGTGAGCAGTGCGGTGCTCTCGAGCGTGTCGTGCCCGTCGCCCCGGGCGTGCGTGGCGGTCGGCTACGCCGTCAACGCGGCGGGCGCGCCGGCGCCGCTGGCCGAGCGCTGGACGCGGGGCCACGGTTGGGCGGTCCAGCCGGTGCCCACCCCGGGCGGGGCGACCAACAGCTTCCTCTTCGGCGTGTCGTGCGCCACCGCGCGGACATGCACGGCGGTGGGGAGCGCCACGCACGCCAACGCCGGGACGGTGGTGCTCGCAGAGCGCCTGGACCGCAATCGCTGGACGATCGAGCGGTTGCCCCGCCCGGCCGGCCGCGGCCGGCGCGAGGTGGACTACCTCGCGGCGGTGTCGTGCCCGCGCGCCAGGTCGTGCACCGCCGTCGGCTTCGCCGGGAACGCCGCGGGCACCGCCGGGCGCCCGCTGACCGCGCGCTTCACCGCGGCGCACGGCTGGTCGATCGCGTCCGCGCCCATCCCGACGACGGCGAAGGCCGCGTTCCTCTCGGGGGTGTCGTGCCCGTCGCCGCGGTCCTGCGCCGCCGTCGGATTCGCCACCAGCCGCGCCGGCGCCGGCGTCGCCCTGGCCGAGCGCCTGACCGCGGACGGCTGGGCGCTGCAGCGCATCCCCACGCCGTTGGCGGCGACAGAGGTCCAGCTCACCGGCGTCGCCTGCGCGTCGCCTGTGTCGTGCACCGCGGCCGGCTGGTTCGAGGCCGGCGGCATCCAGGTGATGCTGACCGAGCGCTGGGACGGCGCCCGCTGGGTCATCGGCCGCACCCGCTATCCCGCCGGCGCCCGCGAGGTGCAGCTCACAGACGTCGCGTGCCCTTCGTCTTCGGCGTGCACCGCGGTGGGCTCGTTCACCGACACCGACGGCCTTGACGAGCCGCTCGCCGAGCACTGGACCCCGCACGGGTGGACGATCCAGTCCACGCCCGTGCTGGGCACCCCGGCCAACCTGGTGGACGCCGGCCTGGCGGGGGTGTCCTGCGCGTCGGCGGTGCGCTGCGTTGCGGTCGGCACCGCGACGCCGCTGAACGGCGGCGGGGCGGACCCGGTCAGCCTCAGCTGGAGCAAATGAGCTCGGCGTCACCCCAATCGCCGTTGTCGTGGCCGATGCCGTCGCCGGCGTCGCCGACATTGAGCGTCAGCTGCGAGACGCCGGTGAGGTTCGCGGTGAGGTGCTGCGGCGGCTGACCACCTCGCATGACCCCGGTGGACGCCACCTGGACGCCGTCGGCCAGCACGCTGAACGTGACGCTGCCCTTACCGGCGGCCGAGTCGTCGACGCCGACGTCGCTCGAGAACGTGGTGCACCCGGCGGGGACCGCGATGACCACGCTCGAGATCGCGTTGGTCCCCAGGCCCTTGGCGTAGCCGACGCCGTCGACGCTCAGTGGGCCGCCATCGCCGGCGCCCGGGCCGCCGACGTTGGTGTCGCGCTCCACCGGGCCAAACCCGTTGGTGGCCGACACGAACGGCAGGTCGCTCACGTACACCAGGCCCTTGGGAATGACCGTCAGCGGGTACGAGGCTCCGGTCGTGCCGCTGCGCCGCTCCTGCTCGTAGCTCACGAGCGCCGACACGGCGTAGCTGCCCTGCGCCGCATTATCGGGGATGGTCACGGTCCAGCTCAGCGCGCGCGAGGCGCCGCGCGCCAGCGTGCCGATGGCCTGCGGCCCCGACGGCGTCGCCGTCCAGCCCGACGGCAGGTCGAGCGTGACGCTGACATTCCTGGCCGCCGGTCCGCTGAGGTTGGCGACGGTCCCCGAGACGGTGAAGCTGGCGCCGCCGCGGGCGGGGCTGGGCGCGTTGCCGTGCAGGCCCTCCATCGCCACCTCGCTTCCAACCGCCGGCGATCCCCAAATCCGCCCGCTCCAGCCGGGCGCGCGGTCCATCCGCACCGCCACGCCGCCGCGGACGGTGCCGAGGTTGGTGAGCGACACCCTCTCGAGGCCATTGCCGGCGCCGCCGTCGCTCGTCACCGCGATCGCCAGCGTGTTGGCGCCGTCGGGGTTGAGCACGCCGTTGGGGATCACGAAGGTGTGCTGCGGGCCGACATCGGCGATGTACTGGCCCATGTTCCAGCCGTTGACGAAGACCAGCGCCCGGTAGTCACCCGTCGACTGCGGCGTCGACGGGTTTCCGATGGTGATGCCCAGCGAGGCGTCGTCCACCGTGGGGATGTGCAGGCGGAACGTCGTCCGGTACCACGCGGTGCCGGACATCGCCGTCGACGCCGGCACGGACGTCCGCGTCCAGCCTCCGTCGGGATAGCCGGGCAGGTACCAGCCGTGGCGCTCGCCGAACAGGCCGCCGTTGTTCTCGATGCCGCGGGCCGGGTCGGCGATATCCTCGCCGCCGCGGTCGCCCTGGATCCGCCAGGCGATCTGCGGGGTCACCGCCGCCTGGTTGGCGTCGGCGAGCTTGACCGAGATGAGGCCGCGGCCCTCCTTCTGGGCGTCGTTGACCCCGCCGTCCTCGTTGTGGCCGTCGTTGCGGACCATGACCGCGAGGGTGTGGGGGCCGTCGGTGCGCAGCGCGGTCGGGATCGTGAACGTCGCCGTGCCGGTGGTCGGCGGCGATGCCGCGTTCGACGCGAGCACGTTCTGGCCGAGATACACGCCGTCCAGCCACGCCTGCAGCATCCCGGCGCCGCCGCCGCCGTAGTTCATGGACAGCGTGGTGGCGCTCGTCGCGCCTGAGTAGGAGGCCCGGTACCAGACGTCGCCCTGATGGAAGCCGTAGTCGTCGGCGGTGAGCACGGGCTGTCCCGACGGCGGCTCGGTGGTGCTGTTGGTCGTCGTCTTGTCGGCGGCCTGCCAGTGCGACTCGTCATAGCTCGGCTGGGACTCCGGAGACTCGGGCGCGTAGCGCCACCGCGCGGTGGACAGGTCGGGCAGCGCGATCGGCGCCGGCCCCGACAGGCGCACGGTCGCACTCGTCCCGCCGCCGGTGCCATCGCTGCCCGCGGCGCCGCGGCCGGCGGCAAAGCCCGCGGGCCGGCCGTTCCACGTGATGGCGTGCAGCTGCGGCGGGGCCCAGACGCGCATCGTGGTGGCGGTGCTGGTGTCGCCGGTGAGCACGAGCGTCGAGCCCGCCGCGCGTGCGGTGCGCACCAGCTCCGGGCCCTGCTCGAGCACCGGCCCGGCGCTCGTGTCCTGGCGCCAGAACGAGTCGGCGGTGGTGGTGTCGGCCAGCAGCAGGGTGAGGTCGGGCCGGCCGCCGCCGCTGATCTGCACCTCGGCCAGGCCGGCGTGGACGTAGTCCAGGCGCAGGTCTCCGGTGGTGGAGTCAAACGTGCTGTTGACCGTGCCGGAGACGACCCTGACGGTCGGCGCGCCGGCGTACCGCAGCACCGTCTCGCCGTCCTCGCCGTCGCGGCCGTAGAGCAGCGCCACGTCGCGGTTGCCCTGCGCGAAGTGCGTCATCAGCTCCGACGTGGAGTACACGAGGTGCTGGCCGTCCATGTCGTAGTCGGCCACCAGCATCTTGGCGTCCTGGCCGTTGATGGCCAGGGTGCCCTGCTGGGGCACCGTGTAGGTGCCGTCCGCCGTGGTGATGGGGAAGGTGAAGCTGTCGTCGGTGGTCGCGTTGGACGGGTTGTGCATCGCGATGTAGAAGTGCGTCCCGGTCTGCGCGTTGACGTCGTCATAGACCTTGACCGCCGGCGAACTCGGTGTGACCGGGTCGCCCTGCGTCACCGTGGAGATGACCGGCGCGACGCTCTGCAGGAACAGCCCGATCTCCTTCATCGTCGATGCCTTGGGGCGCAGCTGGCGCGCCTCGTTGATGGCGGCGCCGTAGTCATAGGACGTGTAGACGACCGGAGCCGGCTCCCACCCCCACGAGGTGCCGCCGAAGGTCATGTAGAAGTTCTGGATCGTCAGCCGGTTGGCGATGTTCGTGTCATAGAACACGCGCTCGTAGCCCGGCCCCTCGCGCTGGGCCATGCAGTCATAGGTCCCCTGGCTGCCCCAGTAGTCGAACCAGCCGCCGCCGAACTCGGCCACGAACCCGGGCGTGTTGGGCGATGCGCTGGCGCCGCCCTTGGCCCCGCCCGGGCCCCAGATCCCCCAGTCGGGCGCCGTCGACGGTGAGTCGGGGGTGGCGTTGGTGCTGCAGGTGCCGCCGGGATAGCCGTCGAACGCGTAGAGGTCGTTGGGCCCGGGCACCGTGCCCGCCACGCCCGAGTTCGCCGGGACCCAGATCCCGTTGCGGCCCTTGTCGTTGTGGAAGATCGGGACGGTGATGCCGTCGCCGCGCGCCGTGTCGTAGAGGTTCTGCATGTAGGCCGGCTCGCCGCCTGTGGTGCTGGCCAGCTCGTTCTCGATCTGGTAGAGGATCACCGTCCCGGTGCCGTTGGTGAGCTGGTGGTCGCGCAGGATCGCGTCGATGTGGTGCAGCCAGTCGTCGGCCGCCGCCTCGTAGTCCGACGCGTTGGTCCGGGCCTTGCCGGCCTGGGTGGTCAGCCATCCGGGCAGGCCGCCCGCGCTCGTCTCGGCGTTGATGTACGGGCCCGGGCGCGCGATCACGTACAGGCCTACCTGGGCCGCCATGTCGAGCAGCTTGCTGACGTTGCGCACCCCGCTGAAGTCATAGACCCCGGGCTTGGGCGAGTGGTAGGCCCAGTCGAAGTAGATCGTGACCGCGTTGTAGCCCTCGGCCTTCATCTTCTGGAGGATGTCCAGCCACAGGCTCGGGCTGGGCAGGCGCCAGTACTCGAACTCGCCCGACCAGATGACCGTGCGCCGGTCGTCGATGATCAGCGAGTTCTGGTCATAGCTGATCGTGGGCGGGGTGGATGCGGCGCTGTGCCGCGGCGAAGGCCGTGCCCCCGCGCCACTCGAGAGGCTCCCGGCGAGCACCGCCGCCACCGCGATCGCCGCCGCCGCAAAGGACACCCTGCGCATGCCTTCCCTCCGGACTTGTCGTCTCTCTCCCGCACGACCGGTCCACCCGCGCGCTGCGGGCATGTTAGCGCTAACGGAACATGCCCGGCGTCAGCTCAGCATCCATTCTTCAGCGGCGTCGGGGGCGTTCCTGGGCCGGCAGGGCGGTGGGGCCGACCTGGCGGTCGAGCCAGCCGGTCACGGGCGCCGCCGCGCGCCACGTGTCGGTCACGAACCCCAGACCGTCCTCGCGGGCGATGCCGCGCCCGAACTCGAGGGTCGCGCCCAGCGAGAGGCTCTTGCGGCGCAGGAGCTCGATCCGCTCATGGTCCCTGGGGTAGCCGCGCGGCGCGGTGGACAGGCTCTCGCCCCAGACCTGGAGCCCGGTCGCGTGCGCCTCGCCGACGAGCGTCTCGAGCTCGGGGCCGCGCGCGTCGTCATCGACCGCGTCGCGGTAGCGGTCGAGCTGGTCGCGGGCCATCACGTGATAGCCGCTGCCCGCCACCAGCCCGCGAGCCGAGATCGACGCGTACAGCCCGTGGGCGGCGATCTCGGTGCCGCGCAGGACGCCGTAGGTGTTGGTCTTGTACGGGGACTTGTCGGGTGAGAACCGGATGTCGCGGTTCTGGCGAAACATCCTCACCTCGCCGCCGAACGTCTCGCTCAGCTCGGTGAGGAGCGCGTCCATCTGATCGCGCACCGACTCCTCGAAGAAGTCTCGGTTCGCGGAGAAGTACTCCCTGGTGTTGTCTGCCTCGAGGCCGGTGAACCAGCGGCGCACCTTGGGCCCGAAGCCTGCAAACGAGGTCATGGGCGCTCGGCTGCATTATCGCGCAGCGCCGAGGGCAGCCGGCGGTCCCGGCGCGGGCGGCAGATCGCTAGCCGCGGAGCGTCGCCAGCGCCTGCTCTACAGGCGCCGCGCCGGCGCTGAGGTAGAGGATCTTTCGATCCACCTCGGCGTCGGCGATGACGGCGGCGAGCACGGCCGCCACATCATCACGCGAGACCACGTCGCGGAACGGCTCGGTGCCGATCCGCACGCGCCCGCTGCCCGGGTCGTCGGTGAGGGGGCCCGGCCGGAGGATCACCCACCCGCGGTCCGAGGCCGTGACGGCGGCATCGGCGTCGGCCTTGGCGCGCAGGTAGACCTCGAACACGCCGTCGCCGGCGGGAGGCGACTCGGCCCCGACGGAGCTGACCATGAGGTAGCGGGCTCGCGTCGCATCGGTGGCACGCAGCAGCTTGATCGCGCCGTCACGGTCCATCGTGAGCTTGCGCTCCGCGCCGCTGCCCGAGCCCGCGCCCGCGGCGAACACCGCCACGTCGACGGGGCCGATCGCGCCGGCAACCTCGGCGGCCGCGGCGTGCTCCAGATCGCACACCACCGGCTCGGCGCCGGCCGCGCGGACATCGGCGGCGTGGTCGGGGTTGCGGATGAGGCCCACGACCTGCTCGCCGCGCGCGGCCAGGAGCCGGACGAGCCGCAGCCCGATCTGCCCGTGTGCGCCGGCGATGACGATCCGCATCCCCGTCAGGCTAATGCACCCGCCATCGCCTAAGTAGGATCCCGCCGGAGGTGACCGATCGCGTGCGCGCGAGCGTGCACGAACAGCCGGTGCAGCTCGCTGCCGCGGTCGCCGAGGATGCGCTCAGCTACGCGCTCTACAGCGGCGACAACTACTACAACAGCAGCACCAGCGACGCAGTGCCGGCCTCCTAGCGAGAGGCCTCGCCCACGCCCGCAGGACTTCGCGCTCGCGATCGGGGCGCGAGGCCGGCGGGGCAGCGACGGCGCCTGCCGGCATGGGCCCCCCGGCGCGGAGGTGTCACCTGACCTCCGCGCCGGGTCCCGCTTTTTCGCCCCCGATTCATCTCGGTTCGATGCCCCCGGTCGACTTCCCATCGACAAATGCATGGTCGCCTGTTGGGCCCGGTCGCGCATCAGGGAAAACCCTGAAGTTTTCGCGACCGCGGTGAGCGTGCTATGGCGCGCCCGGCGTCGCCAGGCGCCGGGTCATCTCGCTGCGCGAGCGCACGCCGACCTTGCGGTAGATCTGGCGCAGATGGCTCTCGATGGTGCGCGGGCTGACGAACAGCGCGCTCGCGGCCTCGTCGTAGGTGGCCCCCTCCAGGATCACGCGGGCGACCCGGGTCTCGGCCGCGGTCAGCTCTGCCCACGGGGATCGCTGCGCCGGGGACGGTCGGCTGTAGCCGGCGGCGCCCAACTCGCGCTCGGCACGCTCGGCCCAGATCGTCGCGCCGAGCGCATGGAAGGTGGCCGACGCTCGGGCGAGCTGCTCGCGCGCGTCGGCGCGGCGGCGGGCGCGGCGCAGGCGCTCGCCGTAACACAGCTCCGTGCGGGCGCGGGCGAAGGGCAGCGGCGCGCGCTCGTGCCACTCCAGCGCCCGCTCGAAGTGCGTGTCGATCTCCGACGCGGGGGCCAGCAGTCCGCGACAGCGGGCGGCCACGGCGTGCGCCCATGTCCGGCCGGTCCGCTGCGCCTTGGCCTCGAGGTCCGCAAGCTCGCGCTCGGCCTGGGCGTGGCGGCCGGCGCGCACGCTGGCCTCGATCATCACGTCGTCAAGGTGCTCCCAGCCGGGCTCGAGCACCCACTCGCGGATGTCGACGGTGGTCCGCGTCCACACGCTGACCGCGTCCTCGTGCTCGCCGAGGCTGAGTGCCAGGGAGGCCAGGGCCAGGACCGGCTCGGGCTCCACCGCCCACGCGTTGAGCTGCTTGCAGATGGCCAGGCTCTCCTCGGCGTGGGCCCGGGTGGCCTTTGGGCGGCCCATGGAGGCCTCGACCTGGGCCAGCGCCGCGAGGCTGGACGCCAGCATCGCCGGGCCGGCCATCTCGCGCGAGAGCTCGACCGCCTCCTCGGCGCCCGCCAGCGCCGCCGGCCAGCGACCGAGCTCCAGGTCCACGAGCGCGCGGCCGCTCAGCGGGTAGGGGAGCGCCCGCACGGCGCCCTGGTCCCGCGCGCTGGTGGTCATGGCGACGAACAGCCGGTCGGCGGTGTCAAAGCGCTCGATCGACGCGTGCAGGCAGGCGTACATGCCCGGCAGCTCAGGCGCCGAATGCCACACCTCGGGCTTGGCCACCACCGCGCCGTAACGCGCGAACAGGTCCAGCCCCGCGTCGGTCTCGGCCGACAGCACCAGCCCGCAGCCGAGCGCCACGCCGGCCATCGCCTCGACCTCGCCGCCCAGGCCCTGCGCCAGCGCGAACGCGCGCTCGGCGGTCTCCCGGTAGGCCGGCAGCGGGCCGGTCACCGTGCGGGCCAGGACGGCCTCGGTCATGGCGCTGGCGGCCAGCGGCCGGTCGATCTCGGCGATGGCCTCGGCGATCCCCACCAGGCGGTCGTGGGCGGCGTGGGGGCTGCCGCGCAGCATCTCCACCCGCGAGCGGATCCGCTCGCCGAGCGCGCGCAGGCGCAGGTCGTCACTGCGCCCGCGGGCCCCCTCGAGCAGCTCGAGCGCCTCGTCCAGGCGCCCCACCGCCAGCGCCAACTCCGCGGCGGAGATCTCGCGCCTGGCGCGGTCGGCCTCGGCGGGGCTGAGCTTCGCCGCCTGAGCGAAGGCCCGCAGGGCCGTGCTCGGCGCGCCCCGGCGCGCCGCCTCGACGGCCACCTGATCGAGCTCGCCGGCCACGGCCTCGTAAGGGGCGGTCGCGGCTGCCGCGAGGTGCCAGGCGCGATGGTCGGGCAGCCGCGCCTCGCCCCCGGCGCGGGCGAGGGCGGCGTGCGCGGCGCGCCGCGCCGGCGGGCTCGCCGCGTGGTAGACCGCCGAGCGCACCAGGGGATGGCGCCAGGCGAGGTTGCCGTCGACGATCGAGACGAGGTCCTCCTCCTCGGCGGCATCGAGCGCGGTGGCCGGGAGCCCGAGCTCGCCCAGCGCGGCGAGGATGGTGTCGGTGGCCCCCGTGTAGCTGGTGGCCGCCACTAGCAGCGCGTGGCGCGACGCCTCGGGCAGCTTCGCCGCACGCGCGGCGAAGGAATCCTCCAGTTGGCGGCCAACGGGCAGGGGCTCGTCCAGCGCCGCGCGACCGGCCCGTTGCTCGGAGCTCAGGTTGCGCGGGATCTCCAGGAGCGCCAGCGGGTTGCCGGCCGTCTGGGCCCACAACCGCCGGGCCACCGCCGCCGACACCTCCCCTTCCGAGCGCGCGACGAGCTCCAGGGCCGGGGCCTCGGCGAGGCCGGCGAGGCGCAGCTCCGGCAGGCCGGTCACCAGTGGCTCCTCGGTCTCGCCGTCGCGGATCGCCATGACGAATGCCACCGCATCGGAGGCCAGGCGGCGAGCGGCGAACAGCAGGGCGTCGCGCGACGCCGCGTCAAACCACTGGAGATCGTCGGCCATGACGAGCACCGGCCGCGCGTCGGCCGACGCCGCCAGCAGGGTCACCACGGCGGCGTGACACGGCAGCTGCTCCACCTGTGCCCGAAAGGCCAGCCCCACAGCAACGCGCAGCGACTGAGCCTGGACGGCCGGCAGCTCGTCCACGCCGCCGAGCACGGGCCGCAGCAGCGCTGACAGAGCGCCGAAGGCCAGGTCGGACTCCGACTGCACGCCGGTGGCCGACAGGAGCGTGAAGTCCTCGGCGCTCGACGCCGTCTGCGCCAGCAGCAGCGACTTGCCGACGCCCGGCTCGCCGCGCACGACCAGCGCTCCCCCGCTGCCGCCGCGCGCGCGCCCCAGCACGTCGGCCAGCCGCGCCAGCTCGGCTTCGCGGCCGAGCGCCGGTACCGGCGCTGTCACGCTCACAGGCCCCGAAGGCACTGCGAATGAGCATAGTTGACCGCGCTGGCGCGGCTGCCGGGTTCAGCGGATGGCGTAGGGTCGTGGCGGAGATGAGCGAGGTCCTGGTCATCGGCGCCGGAGTCGTGGGCCTGGCCGCGGCCCATGAGGTCGCGCGCGCGGGCCATCGCGTGACCGTGGTGAGCGCCGACGTGCCGGGGGCCCGCCAGTCCTGCGGGCTCACGCGCATCTTCCGCCTCGCGCACGCCGACGGCGAGCTCACCGACGCGGCGGCGGCGTCGCTGCCCCTCTGGGAGGACTGGGAGGCTCGCGCCGGGCGCCCGCTGCTGCAGCGGGTGGGACTGCTCCTCACCGGCGACATGACCGACCGCGAGGCCCATCTGGCCCGCCACGGCGCGGTGACGCCCGGCAGCGGGCGCCGCCATCCGCTGGCCGCCGCGCTCCAGGAGTGGGCCTTCGAGCCCACCGGCGCGGCGATCCTGGCCGAGGACACCGTCCGCTTCCTGCAGGACGGGCTTGCGGTCGTGCTTGGCGAGGTGGTCGGCGTCTCGGCCACCGGGGTGACGCTCGCCGGCGGCGAGCGGCTGCCCGCCGAGCGGGTCATCGTGTGCGCGGGCCCCGACACGTATCGGCTGCTGGGGCTCCCCGAGCCCGAGCGGATGCGCTCGGTGCGCTTCTCGTTTGCCCTGCGCGAGCCCCTGCCGGCGTCGGCGCCGTGCTGGATCAACCGTGACGAGCGCCTGTGCGAGCCCTTCTACGCGGTCATGGACGGCCCGGACCACTATTCGATCGGGCTCAGCGGCGGGGAGCCCGCGGGGCTGGCGCAGGCCGAGCACGTGCGCCGGGTGCACCCGCGGATCGTGAGCATCGCGAAACGGGTGTTCCCGGGCCTGCATCCGGTGGCCGAGCGCCTGATCGCGTGCGAGTTCCCGCTTCGGCGGCGAGCGCCCGAGCCCGCCCTGGCCCATGATGGATGGGACCTCGTGGAGCACGACGGCGTGCTCGGCCTCACCGGCCCGGCGCTGTTCAAGTTCGCACCGCTGCTGGGGCGGCTGGCGACGCGCCGGCTCGAACAGGTGACCGTCTGAACGTAGGATCGGCGCATGACCGTTGCCGAGACCGTGATCCTCGCCGGCGGTCATTTCGCGATCTACGACCGCCTCGGTGAGCTCCTGGCGTGGCGCACGGAATCGAGCTGATCCGTGTGCGGATCGGCGTCCTGCGCGGCTCCTGACGCACCGGCCTAAAAGGAGCGCAGGAAAGCCAGCAGCGGTCCATTGACCTGCTCTGGGTGGGTCAGGTTCGACGCGTGCGGGCCGCCCTCGATCAGCACCACGCCGGTGGACCCGGGGAGCCGCTCGGACAACGCCTGCGCCTTGTCGACCTCGATCGACATATCGGCCGTGCCGTGGAAGACGATGGCCGGACAGGTGATCTCGCTCACGCGGTCGGTGAGGTCCTCGCGCTCGAACAGGCAGTCACACGGCGCCCTCATCGCCTCGCGGGGGAGCTTGTGCCACTTGGCGATCCAGATCTCGCTGAGCACCGGGTCCCCGATGATGAGGCCCGCGATGGCCTGCGCGAGCTCGTCGACGGGGCCGACCTGGAGCCAGGTCTCCTGCATCTGGCGGTAGGCGGGCAGGCGCTCGGGGTCCTCCGGGCCCGACTGGGTGTCGATGAGGACGAGTGCGCGCGCGCGGCTTGGCGCCAGCAGCGCGGCGCGCATCGACAGAAAGCCGCCCTGGGACATCCCGCCGAGGACGGCCTGGTCGATGCCCAGGTGATCGAGCAGGCCCAGGCAGTCGCGGGCCGAGTCCCAATAGGTAAAGGGCTCGCCGTTAAACTCGGTCTCCCCGAAGCCGCGCTCGTCCCAGGTGATGACGCGGAACTCGGGGCTGAGCGCCTGCACCTGGGGCGCGAACATCTCGCGGTCCATCAGGAAGCCGTGGGAGAGCACCACCGGCGGCCCGTCGCCGCCGCTGTCGTCGAAGCGGAGCCGCTGATCATTGACGTCGGCAAAGGGCATCTGGAACCGTCGCTCTCGGGTCGCTGGGCGCCGCGACTCTACCTGCGCCGTCGTTAGATCTGCACGAAATCTTCACACCGGCCCCCGGTTTCTGTACGCGGTCTGCACGGCGGCGGATCGATCATAGGTCACATGGAGAAGCGTGCTCGTCAACGCGTGGCGGTGCGGCGATGATCGGATGGGTGATCCTGGCCGCCGTGCTCGCTCCGGCGCTGGTCCTGGGGCGCTGGGCGGAGCGCGAGCGCCGGCGCGCGCAGGCACGAGTGTCGGCGGACGAGCGGATACCCGTGGCGCCCCCGCCGCGGGCTCGCCGCCGCGGCCCGCTCGCCGGGGCGGGCCGGATCGCCGACGCGGGCGTCCGAGCCTCGGCCAGGCCGGGTCAGCCGAGCGGCCGCGGCCGCTCGCGCACCTACGCCGGGCGCTGAACCCGGTCCAGACGCTTGGCGGCCGTTGCCTCGTGCGCGGGCATGAGGTCCGCGCGTGAGATCTCCACGACGTGGGGCGCAACCGCGCGGACGCCATCGTCGGAGTCGATGCGCTGGTAGGTGAGGGTCTTGAGGAACTTGGCCACCGACAGGCCGCCGGTGTAGCGGGCGGCGTGGCCGGTCGGAAGCGTGTGGTTGGTGCCGATCGCCTTGTCGGAGAAGGCCACGGTGGCCCGGCTGCCGAGGAAGATCGACCCGTAGTTGCGCAGGCGCTGCAGGTACCACGCGTCCTCGGCGGTGTGCACCTCCAGATGCTCGGTGGCGACCTCATCAGACAGCGCGGCGGCGTGCTCGCGGTCGCCGGCCACCATCACCACGCCGTGGTCGGTCCAGGCCCGCCGGGGCGTGTCGGCCGACCCGTCGCCGCGGCGCTCGAGATCGTCGAGCTGGCGCTCCACCTCCTCGATCACGGCGCGGCCGAGGGCCTCGGAGATCGTGATGAGGACGGCCGGCGAGGTTGGGCCGTGCTCGGCCTGGCCCAGCAGGTCGGCAGCGACCAGCTCCGGGTCGGCCGTATCGTCGGCGATCACCGCCACCTCGGACGGGCCCGCCAGCAGGTCGATGCCGACGCGTCCGAACAGCTGGCGCTTGGCCTCGGCGACGAACGCGTTGCCCGGGCCGACGAGCATGTCGACGGGCCCCAGCGGCTCCACGCCGTCGAGCAGGCCGAACGCCATCGCCGCCAGCGCCTGGACGCCGCCCAGCGCGAAGATGCGGTCCGCGCCCGACGTGGCGATCGAGTGCAGCGTCGGAGCGTGCAGGGATCCCCCGCGCGGCGGCGAGCACGCGATCACCCTGTCCACACCGGCCACCTTGGGCACGAGCACGGTCATGAACGCGCAGGCGAGCATGGGGACGCGACCGCTGGGGCAGTAGGCGCCGACCGACGCCACCGGCACCTGGCGCTGTCCCAGGAAGACACCCGGCAGGGTCTCGGCCTCGAAGTCGGTGAGGGTGGCCCGCTGCAGCTGAGCGAAGTTGCGGATCTGGGCCTGGGCGAACGCGATGCTCTCCTTCAGCGCGTCGGGCAGCGACGCCGTGGCGGCGGCCACCTGCTCGGCGCTCACCTCGAAGCTCGGCGGGTCCCAGTCGATCGAGCTCCGCGGAGTAGGCGCGGACGGCATCGATGCCACCGCGCTCGATCGCCGAGAGCATCTCGGACACGCGTTCGGTCACGGCCGGGTCGGGTCCCGCCGGGGCCTGGGTCGCCGCTGACTTCAGATACAGGGGCTCATCCATGGCGCAAGCCTATGACCTGGGGACCACGATCGCGGCGCGCGCCGTCCTCGCCCGCTCCGCGCTGCCCGAGGGCGCGTCGGCGGTGGGGTTCGCCGAGCCGTTCTACGACTTCTTCGCGCTGGTCACGCGCCGCGGCGTTCGCGTCAGTCCCACCACCAAGGGGCTGCTGGATCTGGTCGACGAGTGGGCGGCATCGGTCACCGCCCCGCCTCTGAAGGCGGCGGCTACGGGACCGCGCCGGCCGCCGAGCCCGGTGCGCACCCGCGCCGCCAGCCCCGGCGCCACCAGCACGACCAGCAGTCCGATGATCAGGTAGATGACCTCGATGTAGGGCAGCCGCGCGAACGTCCCCACCTGGCCGACGAACACGTTGCGGTAGATCGTGTAGCAGACGAAGGCTCCGCCGAGTATGGGGATGATGATCTGCCATATGGGCGCCTTGGCCTCGCCGTCGAGGAACAGAAAGTAGATGGCGCCCACCGTCGCCATCACGTAGGCGACCAGGATAAGCACCGTGCCGATCTGCAGGGGATAGAAGGTGGCGTTGATCACCGAGGACCCGGCGAGCTGCTGGCCGATCAGCGAGCAGGCGAAGATGGCCAGCACCACGCCGAGCGCGGCGCCCGGTTGGCCATGCTTGGTCAGCCCGGCCAGGCCGGTGCGCTTGCCGGTGGCGTCGCGCGCCTGGGCGTACATGATCCGCGCCGCGCCGCTGGCCACGCCCAGCGAGATCGCGAACAGGCTGACCGTGGCCATCAGGTCGAGGAGGTCGCCGTACCACTTGCCGATGTAGCCGTTGCCGAGATCGGTGAACGGCAGGCCGCCGGCGTAGGCCTTGGCGCCGGCGGCGTTGGCTCCGTAGCCGAGCGACTGCGAGGCGGCGGTGAGCAGGTAGAAGGCGCCGACGACGACCACCGCGGTCTTGATCGCGCGCGGGATCTGGGTCTTGGGATCGGACGTCTCCTCGCCCAGGGCGGCCGCCCCCTCGAAGCCGGCGAAGGCCAGGAAGCCGTAGACCGCGGCGCGGGCGATCGTGCCGACGTCGCTGCCGCTGGGCAGCGCCAGGAACTTGATCGTGAAGGTCTGACCGCTCGGGCCGTGGCTGAAGATGACCGTGGCCAGGATGACGACGCTGAGGATGGTCACCAGGATCGCGCCGGCCACCTCGGAGCTGAGGAGCGCTCGGGTGACGATGCGGATCTCCGTGAAGGCGAGCAACGCGACGCCGATGAGGCCGATCAGAGCGATCCACCACCACTGCTGCGTGTCCAGGATCCCCGTCTCCTTGAGGAAGTTGCCGCCGAACAGCCCCATCTCGATCGTCGAGCCGCAGCCGATCGCGATGTAGGCCCCCATCAGCGCCCAGCCCGAGAAGAAGCCGGCCTTGGGGCCGAGGGTGACGCCGACCAGCGCGTACACCGAGCCGGCGTGCGAGATGTGCTGCGAGAGCTTGATGAAGCAGTAGGCAACGAGCGCCACGCCCACGACGGCGAACACGAACGACAGCGTCACCGCACGTCCGATGATCACCGCCGCGCCAGTGCCCAGCAGCCCGATCGCTCCCACCGGCCCGATCAGGCCGACCGAGAAGGCCGAGGCGTCGACCAGGCTGAGTTCTTTGTGGAGGCCCTCGCGGGGCGGGGTGGTGGTGTCCATTGCGCGACGCTATCCCGGCGGCCGGCTCTGTGCCAGACCTTGATGTCCTTGAGCAGTTCAAAGCATCGCTTGGATGCCGGACGGTCCGCTCGCCGGTCCGTCGCCGGCCGGCCTCCTGGGTCTGCGCGCCCAAAGTTCGGGGGGCGATGTCAGGGGGTGCGCCCGATGTGCGGGGCGCGCCGCTCGCGCACCATGGCGGGCCGAGTCGCTCCTCGCTTCGAGAGGGCACCGTTTGACCAACAAGGAGTGGGACCATGAGCCATACCATCCGACCGCTGCCGGAGGAGGAGCTTCTGCGGCAGCTGCGCGACGCGGTCCGGGGGGAGATCCTGACGCCGGACGACGCGGGCTACGAAGAGGCCTCCAAGATCTGGAACGGGGCGCACGACGGGTACCGGCCGGCGGCGATCATCCGCTGTACCGGGGTCGCCGACGTGCTCGCCGCGGTCGGCTTCGCCCGCAGCAACGAACTGCCCGTGGCGGTGCGCGGCGGCGGCCACAGCGTCGCCGGGTTCTCGACCATCGACTGCGGGATCGTCATCGATCTCGCCCCGATGAACGACGTCCACGTGGACCCGGGCGCGCGGCGCGCGACCGTCGGCGGCGGCGCGGTCTGGGCCGATGTCGACCACGAGACCCAGGCCCACGGCCTGGCCACCACGGGCGGGCTGGTGTCGAGCACCGGCGTCGCGGGCTTCACGCTGGGCGGCGGCATCGGCTGGCTGATGCGAAAGCACGGCCTCGCCTGCGACAACCTCGTGGGCGCCGATGTCGTCACCGCCGACGGCCGCCTGCTGCACGCCTCCGAGAGCGAGAACGCCGACCTCTTCTGGGGCCTGCGCGGCGGTGGCGGCAACTTCGGGATCGTCACGCGCTTCGAGTTCGCGCTGCACGAGGTCGGTCCGATGGTCTACGCCGGGCCGATCTTCTACTCGGCCGAGGCCGACGAGGACCTTCTGCGGCTGTTCCGGGAGTGGTCGCAGGGAGCGTCCGAGGACATCACGGCGCTGATGAACCTGACCAGCGCGCCCCCGCTGCCGGTGATCCCGGAGGCGTGGCACGGGCGCAAGGTGGCCGCCTTCATCGCCACCTCCGCCGGGCCGGTGGACGGGGGCGAGGCTCACGTGCGCGAGTTCCGCGCCATCGCCGAGCCGGTGGCCGACCTGCTGGGCCCGATGCCGTATCACGTCATCCAGACCCTCATCGATCCGCTGTGGGAGAGGGGCGTCCACGCCTACTTCAAGGCCACGAACCTGGCGCGCCTGGACGACGGGTTGATCGGCCGCCTCGTGGACCTGCACCACGCCGCGCCCGGGCCCCAGTGCGAGATCCACGTGCAGCAGATGGGCGGGGCAGTGGCCGCGCTGGGCGACGATGTCACCGCGTTCAGCGAGCGCTCCATGCCCTACGTGCTCAACGCGGTCACGGCATGGCGCGATCCGGATGCCGCGGCTGCCCACATCGCGTGGGCGCGCGCGGTGATCGCGGCCGCGTCGGAGGCGTCGACCGGACGGGCGTACGTCAACTTCCTGGGTGACGCGGGCGCGGCGCGCTCGGCCTACGGCGAGGAGACATACTCGCGACTGGCCGCGCTCAAGAGCGAGTACGACCCGCACAACGTGTTCGCGCGCAACCAGAACATCGAGCCCTACCCGTCGGGCAACGGGTCGGTGGCGCGGTAACGCGGAGGAACGCGCGGGCGGGGCCCCGCCCTCGCGTTCAGCCGAGCGCGCCCGCCAGCACGTCGGGGAGCTGGCGGCGCGAGGTCACGTCGAGCTTGCGAAACGCACGGCCCAGGTGCGTCTCCACCGTCTTCTCAGTGACGAACAGAGTCTGGGCGATCTCACGGTTGGTCTGACCGGCGGCGGCGAGCTCGGCCACGCGCTGCTCGCTGGGGGTCAGCGACGCCACCCCGGAGCGGTCGGTGGTCCGCGGCCGGATGCCGATCGCCGCCAGCTCCGCGCGCGCCCGGCGTTCGAGCGCCAGCGCGCCGCAGCGCGCCGCGAGGGTCAGCCCGTCCAGCAGCGGCGCCCGGGCCGCCGCCCGCTGCCCGGCGGCGCGCTGGGTCGCGCCGAGGTCAACGAGCACCCGGGCGTGCAGGAGGCGGTCGGGGACCAGCTCCAGGAGCTCGAGTGCCTGCTTGAGGCGGCCGGCCCGCTCAGAACCGGGACCGACCAGAGCAGTCGCGCGCAGCGCCACGGCGATCGCGCGCGGCGTGCCGAACACCTCCGCGCGGCGCAGTTCGTCGGCGGCGAGGGCGCGCGCCTCCTCGTGGCGGCCCACCTCGGCCAGGATCAGCGCCGCCGCCGATCGCCAGGGCAGCACCGCCGGGTTCAGCGCGCCGAGCGCCGGATGGTCCGCGCCACAGGCCAGCAGCTCCTCGATCGCCCGCTCGGGGTTGCCCGCGGCCGCGCGCAGCACGCCCGAGGCGTAGCGCAGCTGCGAGCTGGGCGAGAACTCGGTGTCGTAGCGGATGCCGGCCTCGTCGATAAGGCGACGCAGCGACTCGGGCGTCTCGTCGCGCTCCAGTCCCGCCAACACCGCGGACGACACCGCCAGGACCACGAACTCGGTGCCGAGCATGTCGGGTGCCAGCTCCATCGAGGCCTGTGCGTCGGCCTGGGCGGCCACCAGGTCCCCGCGGCGCATCGCGATGAACGCGCGCAGGGCGAGCATCGTCGCCACGGACGCGGCTGCACCCAGCGCCCGGGCCCGCTCCAGCACCTCGTCGGTGCCGCGCAGGGCCGCGTCGAGCTCGTCGGTGGCGGCCAGCACGGCCAGGGCCACGATCGCCCACGCCTCGCCGCGCTGGGGCTCGGGCGGGAGGCCGGCAGCGAGCGCCCGATGGGCCCGGTCCGCCGCCAGCGTCGAGGACCGCAGGTACATCAGCTCGTCCATCGCCAGGGCGGCGAGCGTGGTGGCCTCCAGCACGCTGCCGGCCGGTCGGCCGGGGTCGGTCAGCGCAGCGATCATCGTCTCGGCGGCGCGCCGCGCCGAGGCCGAGGTGTAGCTCACGCCCAGCAGGGCGACCTCGAGCTGCTCGCGCGCCGGTCCGGTGGCCGGGAGGCGCTGCTGGGCGCGGTTCAGGATCGCGGCGCCCTCGTCAGCGCAGCCCGCGAAGAACAGCATCCCGCTGAGCTCGATCGCGGCCGCCACGATCATGTCGGGGTCGTCGGCGTGGTTGACGATCTCCGACAGCGGCGCCACCGCCTCGTGGGCGCCGGCGCGGGCGTGGGCCTGGCCGAGCTCGAGCACGACTGCAGGGCGGTCCCGGGGCGGCGGTGGCTCGTCGAGCGCGCGGGCCAGCAGGGCGGCGGCGCCGCTCGCGTCGCCGAGTGCCAGCACGTCTCGAGCGGCCGCGCGCAGCAGCTCCACCAGCTCGGGGCTGGCCGCCGGGTCGGTGTGCATCGCCTGGGCGGCCACCTGGCCCGCCGGCGCGCCGCGCGCGGCCAGCAACCGGGACGCGTCACGATGTAGCCGGGCCCGCTCGGCCGGCGACAGGTCCTCGTAGATGGCCGTGCGCAGGATCGGATGGCTGAAGCGCACCGTTCCGCCGGACTCCAGGATGCCGGTCGACACCAGCGACGCCATCGCCGCCTCCAGCTCCTCGGCCTCCAGGCCCGCCAGCCGCGCGGCGTCGCCCGCCTGGGCGCCGTCGCCCAGCACGCTGACGGCACGAGCCAGGGCACCGGCCTGGGGCGACTGGCGCGATAGGCGCAACAGCACCGTGTTGGCCACGCCGCGCGGGACGAGCGCGGCGAGGTCCGCCGCGCCGGCGGCCGTCGGCGGCAGCCCGCAGGACGCCGCCTCGTCCAGCAGCTCGCCGACGAGGAATGGGTTGCCGCCGGTCACCTCCAGACAGGCGGCGACGAAGCGATCGTGGGGCTCGGTCCCCAGCCGGGCAGCGATCACAGCGGAGACCGCAGCGGCGCTCAGCGGCACGGGGCTCAGCCGCTCGGTGGCGGGATCTGCGACGAGCGCGGCCGACACCGGCATCTCGTCGGGATTGAGCGGCCGGGTGGCCAGGATCAGTGCCATCGGCAGGCCCTCCAGTCGGCGCGCGATGAAGCCCAGGACACGGGCCGAGGGCCGGTCGATCCACTGCAGGTCGTCGACCGCCAGCACCAGCGGCGAATCGGTGGCGATGTTGGAGGCAAGCCAGTAGAACCCGTGCTGCCACGCGTAGCCGGCGTCGCCGGAGGCGGGTCCCGGGGGCGGAGCCGGAGCTCCGGTGAGCAGATCGGCGACCAGCGCCGCGGCACCGGTCAGCCACTGCGCCCGCTCGTCATCGCCGGCGTCGCACACGAGCCGCTCGAACAGCTGGCGCACCACGCCGAACGGGAAGCCCGCCTCAAATTCGGTGGCGCGGGCACTGAGCACGCGGTAGCCCAGCTGGGAGGCGCGCGCCCGGGCCTCCCCGAGCAGCCGCGACTTTCCGATGCCCGTCGCGCCCTCGATGACCAGCACGCATCCCGCCCGCTGGCCGACGGCGCGCAGCGCAGCATGGGCGCGCTCCAGTTCGCGCTCGCGCTCGAGCAGTGCGGCCGGCCCGGTCCCGGCAAGTGTGTGCATCGCGTTATGGCGATCGTACGGTGAAGGCCGGGGCGCACGCAATCTCGGTCGCGTTTCGGCGGCTCCGAGCACCGGCGTTGAAGCGACGCGCCACGCACCCGCGGCTCGTTGGCGGCGTGGCCTGAGGGTTCAGCGGGCTCGGGTTCACGCCACGCGCCGCGTCAAGCGCCCGTGCGTGGCGTGAGGTTTCAACGGTCGCACGGTCGGCCCCACGCACAGAACCCGTAGCCTGGGGCGATGATGGCCACGAGCGAGCGCTGGGCGGGCTATGACGCGGCGTTCCTGGACTGGCTGGCGTGCGCGTGCGCCGGGGCGGAGGAGCGCGCGCCCCGGTCGGTCGCCGCACTGGGGGATGACCTCCTGGCTCGCGTCGCGTTCGCCGGCGCCGCCGGCCACGTGCTGGACTACGACGACACGCTGCCCGACGGGCTGGCGCACATCAGCGCGGCGTGCGCCCCGGCGGCGCTGATAGTGGCCGCGCACCGCGACGTGTCGCTGGGCGCGATGCTCGAGGCGTTCGCCGAGGGGTGGGAGGCGATGGCGGCGGTGGCTTCGGCCAGCCACCCGGCGCTCTACGACGGCGGCTGGCACCCCACGGCGGTGTGCGCTCCCGTCGGCGCCGCGGTCTCGGCCGCCCGCCTGCTCGAGCTGCCGGCGACGGCGCGGAGGCATGCGGTGGCCCTGGCGGTGTTGCGCGCCGGGGGGACGCGCGGGGCGTTCGGCTCCGACGGCAAGGCGATCCAGGTGGGCCTGGCCGCCGCCGGCGGTGTGCAGGCGGCGCTGCTGGCGCGGGCCGGCGCCACCGTGGACCTCCGCGCGGTGCGGGGCCCGGTGGGGTTCGAGGCCGTGCTGGGTGGATCCGTCCCGGCGGCCGTGCTCGACGGGGGCGGCAGTGACGGCGGCGGCGCTGACGGAGCCCGCGCGATCGAGCGCAACTGGGTCAAGCTGCACCCGAGTTGCCTGGGCACCCACGCGCCGATCGACGCCGCGGTCCGGGCCCGCAACGACGGGTACGGCGTCGACGGCGAGCCCGTCGAGGTGAGCGTGCACCCGCTGGCTCGCCAGGCGGCGCACCTGGACGACGTGGACGACGGGCTGGCTGCCAAGTTCTCGATCCCCTACTGCGTGGCCCATGCACTCGTGCACGGGCCGCCTCGCGTCCGGGACTTTGTGGCGGTGGACGCCGAGACGCGGGACCTCGCGAGGCGGGTGAGCGTCGTCACGGACGCGTCGCTGCCCGAGTTCGGCGCCATGATCGGCGCCACCGGGCGCGAATGGGCGCGCGTCTCCTGCCCGCAGGGCGCGCCCGAGCGGCCGGCAAGCCCCTCGGACCTGGCGGCCAAGGTCGCCGATCTCGCGGGCGAGCGCCTGGACGGCGTGCTCGGCGATCTGGACGCGCCCGCGGCGCGCGCGGTCGATGCGGCGGGCTTAGGCGCGGCGGTCAGCGCGGGCCGGCGCTGATCGCGGACTCGGCCGCGGCGACAAGGACGGCGCGGTCGGACTGCGTGGTCTTGAGGTTGGCCTGGATCGTGTAGAGCACGCCGTGCCAGATGAAGTCGATCTGCGGCGGCGAGCACGATGCGCCACAGGACAGTGGGAGGAAGCCCGCGCGCGCGGCCCCCTTGACCGTGATGCGCTTGCCGAACGCCTTGGCCCCCCTGACCGCCGTGAAGCCGGCCACGAAGCAGGCGTTCGCCCCGCCGCAGTGGCGGACGGCACCGATCTCCAGGTCATAGCCGGCCTTGTCGGGACCGCCCGCGGCGAACATCCGCTTGGTGTCCAGGGGCATCGACCGTGGCAGCAGGACTGCCGGCGCGTGGCTGACCCGCTGGATGGCGCGGATCTGGCGGGCGAACAGCGAGGGCAGCGTCGGCTTGGCCGCGGCCAGCGCGATCGGCGCCGCGACCGCCGCGCACAGCAGGGTCAGGACGGCCGCGGTCAGGCGGGGATGGAGCATCTCGGCATCCTATGGGGCCAGTCGCTCGATCGCCCAGCCGCCCTGCGCGCCGCGGCGATACAGCAGCCGGTCGTGCAGGCGATCGTTGCGGTTCTGCCAGAACTCGAACGTCTGGGGCGTGAGCCGGAATCCGCCCCAGGCCTCGGGCAGCGGTAGCTCATCGTCGGCGTAGCACTCGGACAGCTCGGCCACCCGCGCCTCCAGCTCGGCCCGGCCGGCGATCGGACGGCTCTGGGGGGAGGAGAGCGCGCTAAGTTGGCTGCCGCGCGCGCGGCTGCGCACGTAGGCGGCCGACTCCTCCGGAGTGGTGCGCTGCACCCCGCCCTCGATCCGCACCTGGCGCCCCAGTGGGTCCCAGTAGAACAGCAGGGCGGCGCTGGGGTTGACGGCCAACTCCCGCGCCTTTCGGCTCTCGTAGTTGGTGTAGAAGACGAAGCCGTCCTCGTCGGCCCGCTTGACCAGCACCATCCGCACCGACGGCGTGCCGTCGTTGGCGGCGGTGGCGACCGCGGCGGCCTCGGGCATGCGCACGCCGACATCGGCGGCGGCCTGAAACCAGGCGTGGTACTGGCGCACCGGGTCCGGATCGACGTCCTCCTCGCGCAGGGGCTGAGCGAAATCGATCATGGCGCGCCTCATTATCGCCGTGGGGAGGGGCCAGGGGGCAATGGGGAGGGCCGGGGGGCTCAGGGTCGAACACCGAACGTGGTGACCGTCGACAACGACAAGCCCCCGGCCGGCCCGCCCGCTCCGGAGTGGCCGGAGCGCCTCGCGGCGCTGGTCGCGTCGTTTCACGCGTGGCTCATGCGCCCCCGCGTGCGTCTGTCGGTGATCGGGGTGACCCTGCTGCTCGTCGGCGGGCTGATCGTGGCCAACTCCGTATGGACGCTGCCGCTGGTCGTCGCCGGCGTGCTGATGGTGGCGGTGGCCTGGATCGGGCGGCGTCTCGAGGGGCGGTTCGCCGTGGAGTGGGGAGAGGGCGGGACGCAGCTGGCGTTAAACGCGACGATCAAGGCACCGCCACCCGCGCCTGGCGCTCCGGCGCTCGGTCCGGCGCTCGGTCCGGCGGCCGAGATCGGCTCCGGGCCGGCAGCGGGGGTCACCGGCCCCGCCGACGTGATCGAGGGCGAGGCGCACACCGTGGAGATCAACGTCGGCGAGCTCAAGGCCCTCATCGCCGCCGTGGAGGCAGCCGACGCTCCGCCCGATCCGATGGTGCGCGACATCCGGATCCGGCGCCTGGCCGACGACGCCGACCGGACGCCCCGGCCCCCGGCCTGACCTCGGCGACCCCGAGCGCCTGGCTTATCTAGGGCGCGCAGCTCGTGCGCGACCCCGAACGCTGCCCGGCCTCCATCGCCCTGATGGCCCGCTTATGGCGGACGAGCGCCGCCGGCGCCACAGGTCCCGCCGGCAGCTCGACCACGAAGGAGGTGGTTCCCGGCAGCAGGTGGTTGGACCACGCGGGCGCGGTTCCGCGGAAAATCCCCAGGCACGTCGCCCCCAGGCCCGACAGCTGCGCGTAGCGGCGCGCCACGCCGTTATCGCCTCCGGCCATGTCGACGAGGTCCATGTGCTGGTGGTACCAGATGGTCACCGCCGGCCTGATCCGGCGGATGAGCGCCATCGCCGCCCGCGTCTCGGGTTCGGAGGCCGGGCGGGCCCCCGAGTCATACGTCGGATCGGTCATGCGCTCCCACCGATAGGGGAAGTTGCGGTTCAGGTCGACGCCGTGCGCGTTCTGGCGCGACCCGGCGGCCGTCCCGTCGGGGTTGAGCTCGGGCACGAGCCAGAGCTGCACGCCCACCGGCACGGGCGTGCGGGCCAGCACCGACAGGATCGCCGTGCCCGCACACTCGTTGCCGTGGATGCATCCGACGAGCAGCAGCTTGCGGGGCGCGGTGTCGGGGCCGAGCACACGGGCGGCGATCGGCCGCCCGCGCACCGAGTCGCCGATGACCACGCGCCGCGACCTCACCGGCACGGCGGGCGCGGGCGCGGCGCGCCCGGCCGCGGCGTGGCGCGGGGACGCGGTGGGGAACCCCCGCAGCAGCCGCGCGAAGATGGCCTTCAGCGTCGCCTTGCCGTAGGGATGCGAGCCGTCGTACATCGTCAGGACCGCGATCGCGACCCGCGCGCACCCGCGGGTCAGCAGCACCACCTGATGGTCCTCGAGGCCGGTCCCGTACCCCCAGCCGCCCTTGAAGTACTTCTTCCAGCCGGGCAGAGCCAGCTCCCCGATGCCCCAGCGCTGCGCCGGGATCACGCTGCGCAGAAGCCGCATGGCGTAGGAGCGGTGGCGCGCCACCACGTAGGCGTCGATGTGCAGGAACAAGCGGGTCTGGTCGCGCGGGTCGATGCGGGTCTCGCCCCACACCGCGTTGGTGGCAGACCCGGTCATGCCCACCCGCTGGGCCAGGGCGCGCAACCCGGCCTGGCCGACGGTGTCGAAGATCTGCTGGGCGTCGTCGTTGTCCGAGGCCCTGATCATCGGTCCCAGCACGGCCTCGTCCCGCGGTGTGAGCGGCCGGTTGCGTACCGGCGCGCTGTCCAGGTAGGTGACGAGCAGCATCGCCTTGACGACGCTGGCCGACCACTCGTCGTGGTCGGGGCGGTAGCCGTAGAACCGATCCTCGGTGCGAACGGCAAAGGCGATGTCGCCGACGCGCGAGCGGGCATCGGCGACCGCCGCGGCCATGTCGGGCCGCCACAGCTGATCGATCGTCCTGCCGGTGCCGGGGACCAGGCAGCGCGCCGCGGGCCGCGCACCGGCCGCACCGGTCGCACCGGTGGCGGCCGGGTCAGCCGCCACCGCGACGGTGGCCAGCGCGGCTGTCGCGCACAGCGCGCCGAGCGCCCGGAGGGTGGCGGTCCTGCCCATGGACGCCATCCTCTCGCGCCGGTCGGCCGCCTTCAACGTGCAACCGCCGAACGGGCCGTTGGTAGTCTGGGGCCGCCATGAAAGGCCATCCGGGCACAACCGCGGGAGGCTCGTCGTTCTAGACCTCGCCCGCGTCGTCATCGGCGGTCTGGCCGCGCTCCTGGCGCTGGCCGGGTATGCGAAGCTGCGCCGCCCCGGTCGGTCGAGCGCCATGCTCCGGGCCGCCGGAGTTCCGGGCGCGCTTGCCGCGACCCGCACGGTGGCTGTTGCCGAGCTGGCCGTGCCGGCGGCGGCGCTGATCCTGGCCGGCCGTGCCGGCGGGACCGTCATCGCGGTGTTCTTCGCCGGCCTGACCGTGGGCGCGGCCGTGGGCGCCCGGCGTGTCGGCGACCAGGCCTGTGGGTGCTTCGGCGACGAGGAAGCCGCGCTGGGCCCGCGCCATGTGGCGACGAACCTGGCGGCCGCCGCCGCCGCTGTCGTGGCGGCGATCGCCGCCCCCGCGAGCCTGCCGACTCTGGCCATGCGCCAGCCGGGCCTGGCCCTGGTCGACCTCGTCCTGGCGCTGGCGCTGGCCGCCCTGCTGCGGGGCTGGCTGCGGGCTGCCGGCGCGGGCGCGTGGCATGCCTCGGCGCTGCGCCTGGTCGACTCCTCGGCGCGGCTGCTGGAGGAGCGGTTCTCGCGGCGCTCGGCGCTCACCCGCATCGCGGTGGCGGGCTCGGCGCTGGCGGTGGCGCCGGTGCGCTACCTGCTGTACCCGGGTACCGCGCTGGGCGTGGTCGTGCCGGGCCAATGCAGGGACGGCCTGTGTACGGACGGCTACACCGCGTTCTGCTGCGAGATCCACCAGGGGCTGAACACGTGCCCCGCCGGCACGTTCGTGGGCGGCTGGTGGATGTGCACGGACTATCGCGGCCATCAGCTGTGCGAGGGCGCCGGGATCCGGTACTACGTCGACTGCAATAACCTCCCCGGTCAGCCCTTCCCCGGCGGGTGCCGGTGCGCGGACGACGACTGCTCGCACCGCCGCCAGGCCTGCAACGTGTTCCGCTACGGGCAGTGCAACACGCACATCAAGGGGACCACCACCGTCGTGTGCCGCGTGGTCACCTGCGAGAAGCCGAGCCGGATCCCGCAGCTGAACTGCAACCCCACGCTGATGATCGACGACGCCGTCTGCGGTCACGAGGCGGGCTGCCTGGAGCCGATGGCCACCCAGCTGCCTCCAAGCGGCGGAGCGTAGGCGCGATGCTCGCGCTGACGATCGTCATCGCGGTACTGCTGGTGATCGCGCTCGTCTACATCGTCGCGCTGCTGCGCAGCCACGCCGACATCCTGCGGCGCCTGAACGCGCTGGAGGAGGCGCGCCCGGCCCGCGGCCCCACGCCCGGGCCGGGCCCCGCGCCGATCGGCGGCGCGGAGGTGCCGAGGGCGGGCCCGATCAGCGGGAGGACCCTGCGGGGCGACTCGGTCACGCTGTCGCTCGGTCCCGGCTCGCCGGTGACGCTTCTGGCGTTTCTGACCAGCGGCTGCGCCAGCTGCGCCCCGGTGTGGGACGGCCTGCGTGATGCGCCGGACCTGGCCGGACTCGCCGACCGGGTCGCGGTCATCACCCACGACGGAACGCGGGAGAGCCCGACGCGCCTGGAGCGCCTCGCGCCCGGGGCGCCCGAGGTGATCATGTCCAGCGCCGCCTGGGCCGACTATGCGGTGCCAGGGTCGCCTCACTTCGTGCTCACCGACGGCGCCGGCGGGATCCTCGGCCGCGGCTCGGCACTCAGCTGGCAGCAGCTGGAGACGATGGTGAAGGATGCCCGCGCCGACGCGCGGCGAGCGGCGGATCCGGCGCGCACCACGGCTGAGCGGGCGGAGCGCTCCGAGCAGGCGCTGGCGTCGTCCGGGATCGGGCCCGGGCACCCAAGCCTGTATCCGAGCGCCGGGGGCGCGGCGGCCGACCTGAACGGGTGATTCGCCGTGCTGGTGGCCGCATTCGTGCTCGTGGCGATCGCCGGCGCGATCCGCGCCGCCTGGTCTCCCTGAGGCCAGTCGATGCTGGCGAGCATCACTCCACTCGGCGAGCGGAGCCGCGGATTCTCATGGGGGTTGACGGCGTCGGCCTTCGCGACGGCCGCGGTCGCCGTCGGCGCGCTTGCGGGGGCGGCCGGAGGTGCTCTGGGGTCGATCGCACCCGAGGGGACCTGGCGCGAGGCGGCCGGGCTGGCCGTGCTCGCCGCGGCGCTCGCGTTCGACGCCACGCCGCTGGCGCGCCGGCTCCCGAGCACACGACGCCAGGTCAACGAGGACTGGATGACGCGGTACCGGGGGTGGGTGTACGGGGCGGCCTTCGGCGCACAGCTCGGAGCGGGGCTGGTGACCGTGGTCACCAGCGCCGCCGTGTATGCCGCGGCGGTGGGCGCCGTGCTGTCGGGCTCGGTCGCCGCGGGCGCCGCGGTGGGCGCGGCGTTCGGGGTCACTCGGGCACTCTCGCTGCTGCCGGCGCACGGGACGACCGATCCCGGCGGGCTGGTCCGCCTGCACGACCGCCTGGGCCGCGCCGAGGCGCCGGCACGCCGGGCCGTGGTGCTGGCCGAGGCGGTGGCGATCGGGCTGCTCATCGCGGGGCTGCTGTGAGGAGCGCCGCCCTGACCGGGGGGCAGCGGTGAGGACCGCCGCACACGGGCTGGCCATCGACGTGCCGCTCGGCTGGGAGGCTCGGATCGTGCGTCGCGCCGGGAGCGCGCCCTACCTGCACGTGGCCAGCTTCGCAATACACGCCGACAGCGGCCAGTTCGGGGCGAGCGTGACCGCGCGCATGGGTCCCGACGGCGCCTTCGCGGCGCTCGTGGAGTACCTCGTCGACGATCACGTCCGACCCGCCAGTGGCCTCTTTCAGGCGCGCGGCTGGCAGCCCCGGTTGCGGGTCGGCGAGTTCAGCCACGACCGCCTCCAGGTGATGCGCCCGGGCCATCTCGGCGCCCAGCGCTTCTTCACTGCGGCGGGCCGCCCCTTCTCCCTGTACGCGGTGGTCTCGCCGGCGCGCCGTCGGCCGGCTCAGCTGATCGGAGAGCTGAGCGCGGTCCTGGCGACCGTCGGCTTCGGCGCCTGAGGCTGGAGGGCGGACCCGGCGAGCGCCACCACCACGGTGGCGCAGGTTTCCGCGTGGCGGCCGTTGGCGTCGCCGATGAGCAGGCACACCTGATAGCTCCCGGGGCCGCTGAACGTATGGTGGGGGTTCTGGGCGCCGGACAGGTTGGCGCGCGACTGCGGATCGCCGAAGCTCCACAGCCACTGCACGATCGGGGCGCCGCCGACCCCGGGCTGGGACGTGTCGTGGAACGCATAGGTCTCAGACGTCCCCAGCCGGGTGTCGGTGAAGCCAACCGTCGGGGGTCCCGGGGCGGTGACGATGTGGACCGCGGTCGCCGTCAGTCCGTTGGCGTCGGTGACGGTGAGCGACACCTGATAGGCGCCGGGCGCGGAGAAGGTGTGCTCGGCCTTCGGGGTGGTGGCGGCGTCGGCGGGTCCCGACGCCGGATCGCCGAACTGCCACAGGCGCGACACGATCCGCGCGCCTTCGGCGCCCGGGGCGGATGTGTCGGTGACGGTGGCGCTGTCGGCGGCGGGGTGCACGGCCACCGAGAACGCGGGCGCCGGTGGCGCGGGCAGCGGCGCCGCGCCGATGTACTGCGCCGCGTCGTGGCTGGGGCCGATGGGGCAGCGCGTCCGGTCGATGCGGCGCAGGTTGGTGTAGGTGGCGGTGAGCCGGCTGGCAAACGCGATCCCCTCGATCGGGACCGCCTGGGCCACCTGCACCGTGATGTCGTACGGGACCACGAGGCCCCGCGGGAAGAACCCGCCCCGGCACCTCAGGCCCACATAGAACCGGCCCCGGCCGGCGTAGCTGCCGATCCCGACTCGTGTCAGCGTCAGGCGGTCGAAGCGGTGGGCGCTGCGTTGGCGGCGCAAGGACAGCTGGGGGCAGACGCTGCCCGCGCATGACAGGGCGGTGAACGTCCAGCGGCGGATGACGGCCTGCCCGCGATGTTCGCCGCGCACCCGCACGGCGCTGACGACCTGGCCGTGCATGACAAAGGATGCGCTGATCCGGGCGTCGGCCACGCCCGCGGCGCGGGCCGGGGCGGTCGCGGCCAGGACGACCAGCGCGCCCAGCAGCACACCCAGGGCGCGGTGACGGGTCGGCGTGGCCATCGGCTGCCAGCCTACCGTTGGGATCAGCGCCTGCCGCCGTAAACTGCGCAGCGCGTGATCGACGAACCACCGGGCCTGGGCGCGCCGCCGGCACCATGACTCACCTCGCTTGCTCGCGGCGCCGGGTGCGGCTGCAAGCTGCCGGCCGCCGACCTGCAAGCGCTGCTCAGCGACCTGCCCGGCGGCGGTGGCTGCTCAACGACGCCACCACGTCGGGCGGCCTGCTCGTCGCGCTCGACCCCGTCGCCCCCGGGGCAGTCCCAGGCACGGTCATCGGCCGGTGCAGGACGGCCCGGCGGGTACGATCCGCGTGCGGTGAGCAGCGTGCTGACCCGCGGGGAGCGACTGGGGCTGGTGCCCCGCCCGGCCTTCAAAGCCGGTGAGCCGTGGCAGCCCCACGGTGGGAAGGTTCGACTCCTTCGTCGCTCCGCTGGAGAGCGCCGATGACGCCGACAGCCCCTGCTGATCGCTCCGTGGGACATCGTCGTGCTCCGCGAGGCGCTCGGGGTGGCCGAGCTGGCGCGCGTGGAGGCGGAGATCCGCGCCGCCATCGCCGGCGAGGGGCGGCTCACCCCCCGGGCATGCGCGACCGCGTCGGCGTGTCGCGCCGCCAGACCAAGGCGTTCCCGGACTACTTCGACGCCGTCGGCCTCACGCGGCGCCGGGCCGACGACACGCGTGTGCTGCGGCGCGGCACCGCCCGCGGTCCGAGCCACGGAGCCGACCGGCCGGCGGACGTAGAATTGAGGTGTGCGAAAGCTGATCGCGGCCGCGGTGGCCGTCGGCGCGCTCGGGGGCGTGCCGGGGTCGGAGGCGTGGGCGATGCCGGCGCGCTCGATCGGTCAGGCATCGCCGGCTGGGACCGCGGTGGTCGTCCCGCCCGCCGCGACGGCGCGGGCCGCCCCGCCCGGCACCGTGACCGAGACCCCCTTGGGGGCGAGCAACCAGATCTACCTGTTCGGCCTGACCACCGGGCCCGACGGGAACCTGTGGTTCGCCGACCAGGGCTGCATGGGGCTCGGCCGGTGCGCGATCGGCCGGATCGGCAGCGACGGCCGCATCACAACTTTCATGCGGGGCCTGCAGGCGGGCAGCCTGCCCTACACGATCGTGACCGGCTCGGACGGCAACCTGTGGTTCACCGACGACGGCCACCGGCCGGCGATAGGACGCATCACGCCCGCCGGGAGGATCACCGAGTTCACACGGGGCCTGCGCCGGGGCAGCCAGCCGTTCGAGCTGACGCTCGGTCCCGACGGGGACGTGTGGTTCACCGACCAGGGGCGGCACCCGGCGATCGGCCGCATCACGACGCGCGGGCGCATCAGCGAGTTCAGCCAGGGCCTGCCGCGCGGCAGCGTGCCGTTCGGCATCGCCGCCGGCACCGACGGGCAGGTGTGGTTCACCGACCGCGGGTGCGCGGGCGCGGGACGGTGCGCTCTCGGACGGATCGCGCTCGCCTCCGGTCAGATCGCCGAGCTGCGGCGGGGGCTGCGGCCGGGCGGCCAGCCGCTCGGCATCGCCGCCGGCACCGGCGGGGAGATGTGGTTCGCCGACTCCACGGGCGCGGTCGGCCAGGTCAGTCCCGCCGGTCACATCGCCGAGCGCACGCGCGGGCTGAAGGCCGGCAGCTCGCCGGTGGCGGTCGCCGCCGGCTCCGACGGCAACATGTGGTTCACCGATGAGGGCCAGATCGCCGCCGTCGGGCGCGTCACTCCCGCGGGCGTCGTCCGCGAGTTCTCGTCCGGGGTGCTGCCCGGGAGCGAGCTGGCGGTGATCGTGCCGGCCGCCGACGGGCGGCTGTGGTTCACAGATGAGGGCAGCACCGCCGCGTTCGGGTCGGTCGCCACCGGCATGTCCGCGGCCGGCCGCGTCCTGCCTGGGATCGCCGCGACGCCGCGCCCGGGCGCGCCGGCCGTCTGCGTCGCCGGCCGCTTCGCCACCTGGGCGGGAGTGGCGCCCTCGGTCAGCGCGTTCCGGTTCGACGGTTTCCGCTGGCTGCGCAACGGCGTCCTGCTGCGCGGCCACGCCGGCCGGAGATTCACCCCCGCGCCACGTGACGCCGGGGCGCGGCTGGCCTGCCGCGACACCGTCACCTATCCGCCGCCGCTGAACGTGACCGTGTCGCTGACCAGCCCCGCGGTGCGGGTCCGGGGCGCCCCCGCGGCCGCGGGGGGAACCACCTTGAACCTCACCGCGTAGAAGCGGTTTACGGGGCGCGGTGCACGGCGGCCAGCAGGGCCGCGTGGGAGCGGATGAGCGCGGCGCGCTCCTGCTCGATGAGCGGGCTCGCCATGCTGCAGCCCTCGCGCACCCATCGATCCGAGTAACGCATCGCCTCGGCCCGCTGGGCGCCGGCATGCCGGACCGCGCTTTCCTCCACCCCGAAGACGTAGGCGTACAGCGCGGCCAGCGCGTCGATCAACGGCCCCTCGTCGTCGGCGCCATGGCCGTTGTACTGGTGCTCGCGGTGCACGCGCCACCACTCGACCTCCAGCCGCGACGCCGTGACGGGGTCAAACAGCTCGTCGTGCTGGCGCTTGAGCAGCTCATAGAAGCGCTGCATGGCGCGCCGGGCACCATCGGGGTCGTTGTCCGGGAACGGCGCCCAAAGCTGGTTGGCGCGCAGCACGAGCCAGGCGCCCTGCAGCGTCTGCGGCCACGGCAGCCCGAACGCGTGGCGGGTGACGCGGACGGCGGCGGTCAGGAACGGGATCCACTCCCGCCGGTAGTAGGTCACCCACGTCCTGGTCTCCAGCGACCCGACCAGCCGTGGGTCAAACGCGCGATGCGCCCTGACCGGCGTCAGTCCCGTTGACCGTCTCAGCCACCCCGGCGGCACGAGCGCATCCTAACCGCCCCAGGCCACGCGAGTCAGCAACCCGCGGCGCGCTGGTGACTCAGGGTCGCCGCTGCGCGTGGCGGCTCAGCGCGTCCATGTCGTGGATGACCAGCGTCTGCCGTCCGGTGCTGATGCATTTGAGCGAGCGCAGCGCCGCGAGCGCCTTGACGGTCGCCTCCCGCGAGGCGCCACACCAGCTGGCCAGCTGCTCCTGGCTGAACGGCATCTCCACCGCAACCCCGTCCTCGCGGGCGTGACCGAAGCGCTCGCTGAGCTCGAGCAACCGCTCGGCGACACGGCCCAGGGTGTCCAGGGTGGCGAACTGAAGCCGCTTGCGGTCGGCGTCGCGCAGGCGCGCGGCCAGTACCCCGATCAGCTCACGAGCCGCAGCGGGTTGCTGCAGCGCCGCGATGAGCACCGTGCCCGAGGCGACGATCGCATCGACGTCGGCGACCACCAGCGCCGTCGCGGAGCGGGCCTCGCCGTCCAGAGTGGACAGCTCGCCGATGATGTCGCCGCTGCCGCGCAGGCCCAGGACGATCTCACGGCCCTCGGCCGACATGCAGCTGATCATCACCCAGCCGCGGTCGATGAGGAACACGCGCTCCGCACGGTCACCCTCGGAGAACAGCACCTGCCCGCGACGGAAGCGGCGAAGGTGGCCTCCGCGCCGCAGGCTGGCGCTCAATCCCTCCACCTCTTGCCGTGTCTCCGGCACGCGTACAGTGTGACTGTTCGCGCGCGCGAATGGTCAAAGGACGCAAAGCGTGAGCATGGATCAGATCGCCCAGGCGATGACCAGCATCGATGACGGCACAGCTCAGTTCGTGGGTGGCGCCCAAGCAGTCCCGGACGGGGCCGGAGACCTGAGCGAGCTGGCCGCCAAGCTGGCGGGGCTCACCGATCGCTACCGGGTCTGAGCCCGTCTGAGCGGGGACGTGCCAGGGGGGAACATGACAATCCGCGTCCGGCGTGTGACCGGCGTGAGGGTGAGCGTCAGGTTGGGCACGAAGCGAATGGTGTAGCCATCGTCGGTCGCCGTGGAGCCCGTGGTCAGCCGGATCCTGGTCGCGTCTCGGCCCAGCGTTGACACGGGGACATCACCAGCCGCTGCGATCGTGTCGGTGGGCAGCGGGCCGGGACACCGGGTCGCCCCGGGGGCGGCGAATGCGCCGGGCACGTACGAGACCGTCAACCGGCTATGGGATGTCGCCATGAGCAGGCTCCCGCTGGCGAGCTGCACCGCGTCGACACACCGCTCGGGGCCCTGCGTCAGGTCGGCCACCATCGAGCCGGCGCCGCGCCACTGCACCGCACCGAAGCCGGTCACTCCCGGAGCCGGGCCGGGGGCCAGCCCGACGGCCGCCAGCAGCGTGCGGCGCGGCCTGGACGCGCGTTCCTGGACGGTCAGCGTGGCGTGCCCGCTCCCCGCACGCGGCGTCAGCGTGATCGTGCCCGTCAGACCACACGACCCCAGCGGTGCGCACAGCAGCGGGTTGGCGGCGCCGCGGACCTGCTCTACGACGCTGCCGCTGATCGTGGCGCGGTAGCCGACGTCGATCTCGCGCACCCGCGTGCTCCGGCTCGGCGGGAAACCCGACGTCGGGCTGGAGCGAGTCGTCCGTCCCGGCACCCCAAGCCGCAGGACGATCGTGGAGCTGATCGAGCCGCTGAAGCCGTGCGCGCTCAGCGGCCGCGAGGCGGCGAGTGACATCGTGGTGCGCCCTCGCCTGAGCGCGGCAACGGAGAGCGATCGCACCGGGAGCTCCGGGATGACGTCTGGATCCCGCGGCCCGGCGCAGCGCGTCAGAAAGAGCGACGGAGTGGCGCCCGCCAGCGAGACGACGACGTGGCCGGCTCGCACCACAAACGGCAGGAACCCGCCGGTGCTCGCGGCGTCGACGCAACGCGAGCCCGCCGGCAGCGAGGTCCCGGCGTCCAGCGCGACATCGGCGGTGGTCGCGCCACCCGGCGGCAGTGGCCCGGGGAGGAACGAGGGCACATATGTCACCATGGTCGAAGGGTGGCGACCAAGCGTTCGGCTGACGATCAGCGAAGCGGTCGCCGCGGGGCGCCACGAAACGGTGCCGCCGTATCCGCACAGCCCCCACCGGGCGCACCCGGCGGCGGGGTCACCGTGGAACTGGACGGTGAGCTGACCACTCACGCGTGCGGGAACCGTGGTCTGCAGCGACGGTTGGTCGCTTCCGAAGCTCACTGCGACCTGCTGGGCCGCGGCCGGCGGCGACGCGATGCAGGCCAGTGCCAGGGCAGCGATGATGATGCCGGAGCGCCTCATGGGATCGGGAACGGCGGCTCGCTGGTGAACAGCTTCACACGTCGCGTCACACCCCGGCGGCGCACGAGCGTCAGTCTCAGGACCACCGACCCGGTGCGCTCCCCGCTGTAGGCGGCGCCGGCGAAGGCCCCGCCGGCATGGAAGATGATCGACAGCCGCGGGTCCCCCAGCTCACCGGCGGTGACCCTGGCCGCGGCCATCGGCGCCCCGTTGGGGCCGACGATGTCCAGGGCCGCTGGGCCTGGGCAGCGGGTGCGGAACGGATCGAGCGCGCCGCCGGGGAACTCCCCCGGGTTGGGGGACAGCAGCAGCTCGTCGGTCGTGCCGAGAGCCTGGTGAGACGTCGGGCCGAGGCGCACGGTGGACGTGTCCCGGCAGGCCACGCCGCGGATCTCGGAGATCGCCTCGTCCGTCGTCACCCGGATGGAGGTGATCGGGAACGTGTCAAACAGCCGCAGCCGTCCGCGGCGCAGGTCCGCGAGCGCACCGGCCGGACCGACACGCCGGCTGACGATCCGCGTCCCGGAGAAGCTCAGCGTGCCCGAAGTGGCGAACGACTGCACCAGACGTCCGTTCGCCCCGCAGGCGCCCAGCGGGTCACACAGCGGCGGGGCGAGGCCGGCGAAACGGGTGGTCAGCGCGCCCATGAAGCCGCTCATGCGGTAGACGACGGTGGCGCTCTCCTCCAGCGCGGAGCGGGGTTTCACCGGCCGGGTGGAGCCCTGACCCACCACGGTGCCCGAGCCTCCCCCGAACGGCGGTTGCACGCCTGCGCTCCCGAACGTGATGTGGGCGTGCACCGATGAGAAGACCGTGACCTGGAACGGGCCGCCGGTGAACGAGCTGTGCCCCGACATGTCGTAGCCATGTGCGCCGAAGCGCCGTGCCGGAAGGCTGAGGCCGCTCAGGTCGCTGCCCGTCGGGCCCGCACACCGGCCGGCCGACGGCAGTGCGCTCGATGTCGGTGTGTCGATTGTGGTGCGCGGCGCGCCCCCGATCCGCCGGACGGCGAGGTTGAAGTCGACGGGCACGAGATCGGCGCAGGTGGTGACGGTGCCATCGGGCGCGGTGGTCTGGACCCGTGCGACGGCGCCGGGGTCGGTCACCTCAAGCGGGGCGCGGCCCCCGGAGCTGGACGCCGAGCTGTTGCCAAGGTGCATCTCCACCGAGCCGCTCACGCCGCACACACCAACCTCGGCGCAGCCGGCGGCCGGATTCCCCATCCACGTGATCGTCAGGGATCCGGTGAGCGCGACGTTGACCTGGCGGGGCCTGTGGCGCGTGGGCGCCGACACGGCCGATCCCGGCACGCTCAGCGCGAGCGATGCGAGCACGGCGCAGGCGCCGGCTACCGCCGTTCTGAGTGACCCCCTCATGTGTGCTCGAACATCATCTCTCGACCGGTGAGCGTCTGTCAACCGGTGGACGGGGGCTCGATCATCTGTGGGAGGCCAAGCCGCGGGGCGCGATCGCACGCGGATGGCCTCCGCGCGCTGAGCGCCGGCTTCAGCGCGACGCGGGACGGCGCCGGCGCCGGCGTAGCGCCGCTCGCTCGGCGTCGTTCTCGGTCAGCGCGATCGCCGCGTCGTAGGCGGCGGCCGCCGCGACCTCGTCACCGGCGCGCGCCAGCAGGTCGCCGCGGATGGCGTGGTAGAGGTGATAGCGCTCCAGGTCAAGGTCCCCCAGCAGCGGCAGCGCCGCCTGCGGGCCGTGGACCTCGGCGACCGCCACGGCCCGGTTGAGCGCCACCACCGGGGTCGGCGCCAGCACCAGCAGCTGGTCATAGAGGGCCAGGATCTGCCGCCAGTCGGTGGTGGCGGCCGTCACGGCATCGCTGTGCACCGCGGCGATGGCCGCCTGGATCTGATAGGGGCCGGGCTGGCGACGGGCCAGGCAGCGGCGCACGATCGCCTGACCCTCGACGATCAGGTCGCGGTCCCATCGCGCTCGATCCTGGTCGGCCAGGCGGATGAGCTCGCCCACCTCGCCGGTGCGCGCCGGCCGGCGTGACTGGGTGAGCAGCATCAGCGCCAGCAGCCCGGCGGCCTCGGGCTCGTCGGGCATGAGTTCGACGATGAGGCGGCCGAGGCGGACCGCCTCGGTGCACAGGTCGTCGCGGACGAGCGCGGGCCCGGCGCTGGCGGTGTGGCCCTCGTTGAAGACGAGGTAGATGACGGCGAGGACCCCGGCCAGCCGGTCGGGCAGATCGCCGTCGCGGGGGACCCGATACGGGATGCCGGCGTCGCGGATCTTGCCCTTGGCGCGGACGAGGCGCTGGGCCATTGTCGATTCGGTGACCAGGAACGCGCGGGCGATCTCGGGCGTGGTCAGCCCGCCGAGCAGTCGCAGCGTCAGCGCGACCTGGGCCGGGCGCGACAGGGCCGGGTGACAGCAGGTGAAGATCAGGCGCAGGCGATCGTCCGGCACGCCGTCCTCCCCGTGAGCTGCGGTCCCGCGGTCTGGCTCGTCACCGGTGCCGCGCAGCAGCGCCGCCTGGCGCTGGCGTTCGCCGCGTCCGGCCTCGCGCCGCAACCGGTCAATGGCGCGGTTGCGCGCCGTGGTGATGATCCAGCCGGCCGGGCTCGGGGGCAGGCCGTCCTGCGGCCAGCGGCGGACGGCCGCGGCGAAGGCGTCCTGGACCGCCTCCTCGGCGATGTCGATGTCGCCGAAGCGACGGACCAGGACCGCCACGGCCCGGCCATGTTCCTCGCGGAAGACACGCTCGATGTCCTCGGGCTCCACGGCCGCCATGGCGCGCTGTCAGCGCTCCGCCTGGTCCTGGAACGGGCGCACCTCGATGGTCAGCGTGGTGGCCAGCGCCAGCCGCCGTCCCCACTCCAGCGCGGCGTCCAGATCGTCGGCGCGGACGATCGACAGGCCCCCGATGTGCTCCTTGCCCTCGGCGAACGGGCCGTCGGTCATGAGCACGTCGTCACCGCGCGGGCGCAGCACCGTCGCCGTGCTGGGGTCGTGCAGGCCGCCCGAGAACACCCAGGCGCCGGCCGCCCGCATCTCGTCGTTGATGGCATCGACGTCGCGCATGATCTGGTCCAGCACCTCGCGCGCTGGCGTGGGGCCGTCTGGCTGCACGACGCTGAGCAGGTATGACTTCGTCATCTCAAGGCTCCTTCTCGCGCCCGCGACGGGCGCGCTCCCGGGTGATTGTCACCCCCTACACGAACGGTAGGGACCGAAATCGACACCGCCCGCGGTGCATTAGCATCGTTGTCATGAGCGACGCGAACGCCCGGCCCAGCGAGGAGGTCGCCGACTTCGTGGCCGAGCGCGCTCCCGAACTCGACCCGGCGGCGGTCAGCGCGTTCATGGCCGAGCACCCCAGGCCCGCCGGTGAGCCCGAGTCACACGTCGCGTGGGCGGTGCGCGTCCTGCGCGAGACGGGCGAGGGCGAGGTGGGCGAGGGCCTGCCCGTGGACCGCGTGGTCAGCGAGATGCGCCGGCGCAACAAATAGCACAGCGACGCGGGCGTGGCCGCGTGGGCCGATCGGGTGCCTGGTTGCCGGGCTGCGGGGCGGGGCGGGGTCAGCGCTGCCTGGGCGGCAGCGACCGGGCGTACGTGACGCCGCGCTTCACCCAGGGCCCCAGCTGCCGCTTGGTCTTGACGCCCTCGGGGTCGACCCGGAGCCATCCGTCCATGGTCCGGCCCCGCATCTCGAACGGGGCCGCATGGGGCTTGGTCAGCAGCGCCTCGGTCTCCTCGGGCGCGACGCGCAGGAGCAGGCCGCCCTGCCCGCTGGCGCTGACGGACATGTGGCCGCCGATGAGGAAAGCCAGGCCGCCGAACATCTTCTGCTCCACGACGCCGGGCTCGGCGGCGATCAGCTCGCGGATGCGATTGGCGAGATCCTCGTCGTAGGCCATCGACCCTCCGATTATCCCCGATCGACGGCTGCCTTGAGCGCAATTTCCGCCCTCTGCGCGTGAGATCTCGTCGTTCTGGGTCGTTTCTGTTAACAGGGGTAACAGCGTTTTGTCATTGCTTCCCAACGACCGGCGGCGGACGTGAGCGGTCGCGCCGCTTTAGTCGGGGGAGTGGGGTCAGTCAATCTGCGCGTCCCGGTGGGGCAGGACAGCCCATCGGGACGACGCCCTCCACACGACTCGGACGCGGATTTCACCGCCGGCGGGTGGGTATCGATCTCACATTGGACCCCTGACGGTGGAGGCACCGATGAGCGACGACGAGCCGGACATCAAGCCCAGCGAGCAGCGCGGGGGCGCCACCCCGGGCCCCCATGAGGCCCAGGAGAAGGGCGACTGGGCCGCCACCGCCCAGGACGGCGTTGTGCCGGCGGAGTTCGGCGGCTCCGACGCTCCGCGCGAGATGCTCGACGCCGATCCGGAGCTGGGTAGCTCCGTCCTCGGTGAGACGACGGCGTCTGAGGAGCCTGCCACCGACATCGGCGTGGACGCCGCCGGCGGCGAACACGCGGACGCGGTGACAGACGGCGGGGCGCCGGCGCCGCCACCCGGCCGCGAACCCGACCTCAAGGATGCGACCGCCGGCCCGCGCGAGGCCGACCGCGGAGCGGCCACACCCTGAGCCATCGGCTGGGCTGGGGTATGTTGCGCGACTGTGTCCGGCACGCCGCGCATCGGCCACAGCTCCGGCCGGGGGTGCGCGCTGATCCCTGTAGCGCTGGCGCTGGGGGTGGGGGTGGCCGGCTGCGGCGGCGCGGAACGTGGCTCGTCGAGCGCGCACGTCACCGCCTCCGCGACCGCGACAACGGCCTCCACCACCGCGGCGTCGACCAGCTGGGCGCCCGCGCCGCGGCGGCGCCACCGTCCCCGCGGGGCCCCGATCGGCGCCACCCAGCGCGTGCACGCCGGGACCTCTCTGCTCGACGTCACGGTGTCCAAGGTGCTCGACCCACTGCGCGCCACCGGCTCGGCGCTGCTCCCGGGCATCCGGGCCGCCGGTGTCCCGGTCATCATCCGGAATGCGGCCGGCGCCGCCTATGACAGCACCGCGTCGGGCGACTGGTCCCTGCTCACCACGGCCGGGCTGGCCTCCCCGCTGTTCGTCAGGCACGGAGTGTGCGAGACCCCGCTGGCCGACTTCGAGAGCCTGATCGGGGTGGGCGAGACCCGCTCCGGCTGCGTGGCCTTCGGCGTGCCGCGGCGCGCCCGGATCCTGTCGGTGCGCTTCTCGCCCCACTCGCGGGCGCGGGGTAGCGTCGCCTGGCGCTGACGTCGGGTCGGCGCCGGGTCAGGCGACGCAGCGGGGGCTGACCGGGATGTTCATCGAGGGCACCGGCGGCTCGTCGCGCTTGCAGTAGGTGAGCCGATGCGCGGGCTCGTTCACCACTGCGAGGAAGTCGTAGTTGACGTCGGCGGCGGTGGCCACGCAGCTGAAGGCCGGCATGCCGGCGCCGCCGCCGCGGCGCGTGCAGCGGACCTTCTGCAGCGGGCCGTCGACGATGCCCCGGTTGATGAGCCCCGTCATCGTGGCGCGCACCGCGCCGATGAGCCCCTTGACCGGAGTGGCGTCGTGCCTGAGCGTGATCACGTGCGGCGCCTGGTCGCGCTCGATCACGAGCGCGGCCTCGTGGTTGGCTCTGGTCTGTGCCGCCAGGTTCTGGGACGCGGGCGAGTCGGTGTTGTGGTGGTCGACGAAGATGATCAGCGCGACCAGCAGGACGGCCCCGACGCCGAACGACAGCGCCCATTTCGCCCACATCGGAAGCTGCGGACGGGGGAGTGACCTCGCGGGGTGCGGCACGGCGGGAGCGGGCGCGTCAGACCGCGTGGGCCGAGAGCACGTCGCGCAGTGCGGCCAGGTCCGTGTCGGACGGGATCCAGCGGCCGGCGGCGGCGTTGGCACGCACCTGATCGGGCTTGGTGGCGCCGGCGATGACCGACGAGACCGCGTCGCGGGCAAGGAGGGCGCCGATCGCAATGTCGATCAGGGGCACGCCGTGCGCGTCTGCCAGGCGCTGCAGCGCCTCGATGAGGTCGAACTGCTCCGGGCTGGCGATCTCGTCCCGGCTGGACAGGCGGGCTCCGGAGGGTCCCGGCTCGCCGCGGCGGTACTTGCCGGTGAGCAGGCCGGAGGCGAGCGGGAAGAACGGGACGAAGCCGATGCCCAGTCGCTCGCTGGCGGGCAGGACCTCCTCCTCGGCCTCGCGGACGAGCAGGCTGTACTCGTTCTGCACTGCCGTGAACGGCGTGAGCCCGTGCTCCTCGGCGAGGGCGGCGGCCTCCTCGAGCTGATCGCCGTCGAAGTTGGAGGCGCCGATCGCGCGCACCTTCCCGGCCTGGACCAGCTCGTGGAGCGCCTGAAGGGTCTCGAGGATCGGAGTCACGCCGTCGGGCTCGTGGTACCAGTAGTAGTCGATCGTGTCCGTGCGCAGGCGCTTGAGCGACGCGTCGATCGCGTCGTGGACGTACGCGCCCGAGCCGCGCGGCCCGCGGCCGTCACCCATGTCCATACCGAATTTGGTGGCCAGCACCACCTGGTCGCGGCGTCCCTGCAGCACCTCGCCCAGGTACTCCTCGCTCTGGCCCCGCCCGTAGATGTCGGCGGTGTCGAAGAAGGTGATGCCCTCCTCCAGGGCGGCGTCAACGACGGTGCGGGTCGCGTCGAGGTCGAGGCGGCGGCCAAAGTTGTTGCAGCCCAGGCCGATGATGGAGACGTCGATGCCGGAGCGGCCGAGCGGGCGGGTGGGAAGTGCGGACATGCGATTGAGCGTAGCTGCCGGCGTTTGCACGGGCCGCCGGTCAGCGGACGTGGTGGTCGTCGCGGCGCAGCACGTCGGTGAAGCGCCGGGGCACGGCGGCGTCCTCGCCCTCCTCCCACAACGTGGTCACCACGAGCTCGTCACCCTCGGGGCGGCACACGAACACCAGGCCGGGGCGCTCGAGGTCGCGCACCAGCACCGCGCCTTGCTCCCCGGGCGCCACCCGGCCGGCGGCATGCGCGCGCGCCACCCGGCCGGCGATCTCGGTCTTCTCGTCCAGCGAGCCGCGCACACGCTGGCGGAAGCGCTCGGCGGCATGGTCGGTGACGGCGACGAGCATGGCGGGGCGGCTTGGCCGGAGCGCTACGAGCTCTTGCTCTTGCTGCGGACGTAGAGACTGCCGCCCGGCCCGCGGACGTTGATCCGCAGCTTCGGCGCCCCGGGGACCGGCGACGATGCGGGCGGCTGGATCACCTGACTGGCGAACATGCCCCCGCCGCTGACGTTGACCTGGACGCTCTCGGGCACGATCACCGTCACGGTGCCGAACAGGTTGAAGATCTGAAGCTCCACCTCTGACCCGGCCAGCCGTGCCTGGGACAGGTCGAGCGTGATCGTCCCGCAGATCGAGCGAAACTCCGAGCGGGCGGCGAGCTCCCAGGGCCCCGAGCGCACGAGCCGGCTGCAGAACGCCACATGGCGTTCGTGGGGCGCGGCGACCTCGGTGGAGGGGGCGGGCGGCGGCGCGGCCGGGAGGTCCCGGGTCAGCGTGGCCAGCTCCTGGCGTGTGCGCGCCGCCTGGGCGCGGCCGACGCGGTCCGAGAACTCCTCGAGGGTCAGGCGCCCCTCCACCACGGCTCGGCTCAGCAGCTCGGTGCTGTGCTCGCGCTCCTGGTCGCCCGCCAGGATCGCCGGTTGCCGGGTCGGCTCGTCCATGGCCGTTACGCTACCGGGGCGCGTTGCCGGCGGCGGGCGCGCTGTGTCCGATGGCGCATAACGTGACGAACCACTCGGCGAGGCGCCGGTTTTCCACCAAAACCGCCCTCCAGCGCGCACAACGTGCCAAGCCCGGCGACCGCGCGACGGTTTTCCACGATATGCCCCTCGCTCCCGGCCCGCCGAACCCGTCAACTCGGGACCGGGTCGGGCAGCTTGCGCGCCTGGCGCCCGATCCCCTTCCAGTGGTCGCCCTCGCTGCGCAGCCTGTCCACGGCGTTGGCGATCGTCCAGCGGTCGGGGGCGAGTTTGGGGTCAGACAGCTCCGCCCACGCGATCGGCATCGCCACCGGGGCGCCAGGGCGGGGCCGCACGCCGTAGGGGGCGACGGCGTGCTGGGCGTAGTTGATGCGGTTGACGTCGACGTAGATGCGTGCCCCGCGCTCGTCGCGGTGCCACTCCAGCGTGAGGTGGTCGGGATCGTCGGCGACCATCGCCTCGGCCAGCGTCCGGGTGTAGGAGTGGACCTCGCCGAACGACGGCCCGCGGCGCAGCGGGGCGACGACATGGATGCCGCGCGAGCCCGTGACCATCGCGAACGTGGCCAGTCCGGCGTCGCGCAGGCGCGCGCCGGCGTCCCGCGCCGCGGCGCGCACCTCGGCGAAGCCGACGCCGGGAGAGGGGTCGAAGTCGATGATCAGCCGGTCGGGTTGGTGGGGCTCGTCGGCGCGCGAGAGCCAGATGTGCGGCGTGATCACGTTCTGGCCGGCGAGGTAGACAAGGGTGGGCGCGCCGGTGGCCAGGACCTGGGTCAGTGTCCCGCCGCGCTTGGGCACGGTGGCGGTGGCGATCCACTCCGGGAAGTATCGGGGGACCGACTTCATGAAGAACCCCTTCTCCCCGATGCCGTTGGGGAACGCCTGGAGCGCCAGCGGGCGGTCGCGGACGTGGGGGAGCATCGCCTCGGCCACGCGCTCGTAATACTCGCCCAGCTCGCGCTTGGTGATCTGGGGCTCGGAGAACAGCGCCTTGTCCGGGTGGCTGAAGGGGACGCGGCGCCGCCCTACGGTGAAGGTGTCGGTCATCGCTCGCGCACGACCTCGGTGGCGGGCTTGTCGTCGCGCAGGCCGAGGAACCGGGGGTGGCGCAGGCGCCCGGCGCTCGTCCATTCGGTGAAACCGAGCTGCGCCACCAGCTTCGGGGTCACCCAGGTGACGCCCTTCTCGCGGCTGGCGGACGGATCGGCGAACGGCGAGGTGTCGCGTCGCAGCGCGCGCAGCCGCCGGCCCAGCGAGCCCAGCAGCTCCTGATCGAAGCCGGTGCCGACCTTGCCGGCATATTGCAACCCGCCGTCTGAGTAGTACCCGACCAGCAACGCGCCGAAGTCCGTCCGCGAGCCCCGCGGCGCGGTGAAGCCGCCGATCACGAGCTCCTGGCCGGCCTCGCACTTGAGCTTGAGCCAGTCCCGGGAGCGGGTGGCCCGGTAGGGGCTGTCGGCGCGCTTGGCGATCACGCCCTCCCATCCCCTCCGGCAGGCCTCGGTGAACATGGCCTCGCCCTCGCGGTTGCGGTGGGCCGTCCAGCGCAACGGGTCGGCGAACTGCAGGGCGCCGCGGAGCAGGCGCTTGCGCGTGCGCAGCTCGAGTGCGCGGACATCGTGCCCGTCGATCCACAGCAGGTCGAACACGTAGAGGAACACCGGGACGGGATGGCGGGCGCGCTGGGCCAGCCGCGCGAAGCTGGTCTGCGCGCCGTCGAAGGCGACGATCTCGCCATCCAAGGCGAAGCGCCGGTGCTCCTGCCCGGCCACGGCGTCGCGGATCTCCGGGTAGCGGCCTCCCAGATCCAGATCGTTGCGGGACAGCATGCGCACCTCGTCATGCTCGCGAACGGCCAGACAGCGGATGCCGTCGAGCTTGCGCTCGAAGATCCAGGCCGGGTCGCTGAAGCTGGTGCGCTCCAGCACCGCCTTCATGAGCTCGGCGCGGCGGGGCGCCGGCGCCTCGGGGGCGAGCCGTTGCTCATCGGCGCTCAGCGTCGGCGGTGCGGCCATGTCCCTAGCTATACCGGACCCGCCGCCCCGGCGGCGTTCAGGGCTCAAGTCTCGGGCCGCTCGCACCGACACCCGCCGGCGGACCGTCTGCAGCTCCGGCCAGGAGTCTCTCTCAGGCATCCTCGTGACCGAAGCGCGGCAGGACGGCCGAGATGACCGTGGGCCCGCCCGGGCTGGAGTCGATCTGAGTCTGCCCGCCTAGCATGCGCACGCGCTCGTGCATCCCCACCAGGCCCAGGCGTCCGGCGTGGGCCGCCCGCGGCGCGGTGGTTTCGGGATCGAAGCCGCGCCCGTCGTCTGAGACCCGGATTGCGATCCCGTCGGCCTCCGCGGTGACCGAGACCCGCACCGTGGTGGCCTCACCGTGCTTGCGCACGTTGGAGAGGGCCTCGCGGACGAGGGCGAGCAGCGCGATCTGTTGGGAGTTGCTGAGCTGGGTGAGGTCGGCGCTGAAGTCGGTCTCGGGCACGATGCCCGCGCGCTCGGCGAAGGCATCGGTGACGCGCTGCAGGGACGCAGGCAGCGAGTCGGGGGCGAGGAACGGCGACTGCACGGAGGTGGAGAGGCGGCGCAGGTCGCCGTCGAGCGCCACCAGCTGCGCCTCGAGGTCGTCAAGGCGCCCGAGTGCGTGGGCCTGATCGGGGTTGCCGTCCAGCAGCGGCCGCAGTTGATCGCGGAACAGGCGGACGTCCTGGGCGAGGAGGATGACGTCCTGCTGGGGGCCGTCGTGCAGGTCGAAGCGCAACCGCGCCAGCCGGCGCTCCACTGCACCGGGGACCGACTCGCGCCAGTGGGCGGGGTCCCCCTCGGTCTCGCGCTCCACCAGGCCCGCCACCGTGGGCGCCGCCGCCGCCAGCAGCAGGCTGAGCTCGGTGGACCGGCCCGAGGCGCCGTGGGCCAAGAGCGCCCCGGCAGGCCGTCCGACGGCGCCCAGGCGTACCCCGACGGTAGCGTCGCCGGGCATGGGGCCAGGGCCCTCGCGGTCCAGCACCACCTGGACCGCCGCCAGCGTCTGCGGCGCTCCGAGGTCCAGCTCGCCGGTGTGGGCGACGTGCCGGGGCATCCCGTCGGCCCGGCCGGCCCACACGGACACCGCGATGGCGCCGGAGAGCGCCGCCAGAAGCGTGAGCTGGCCCTCCAGGGCCGCCGAGAACAATTCGCCGTCTTGGGGTGCCCTGCGCACCCCAGTCATTCTGCTAGATGGTTGATCCGCCGGCCGTGTGGCGCCGGGGATTCGGCGATCAGCCGTCTAGGCGGCGGGAAAGCGCCAAGCGTCGAGAGCCGCATCGACACCGCAAGATCCAGCGTCGTGGACCGGTGCTTGGGCTTGGGCAGCGCGATCGGCGTGAAGCTCGAGGGCTGCTCGTGGCCGCCGCCGTAGACGTAGGGGAAGTTCGCCGCGTTCACCATGGCGCCACTGCCGAAGCTGCGGTCCCGCGTCGGGCCCGTCGTCAGCTGGCGCTGACCGGCTCAGGCTTCGCCAAGCGCTCGGCCACGCGGCCGTAGCGCCGCGCCGTGTCCGGTGTCCGTGCTGCCCGGGCCACGACCTCCGCAGACCCGACGATCACGGTGGCCAGTCGCGCCCGTGTCATCGCCGTGTAGAGCATCTCGCGCCGCAGGAAGAAGGCGCCCGCGGCCGGGTGGGCGACGATCACCGCCACCGGCAGCTCGATGCCCTGGCCGCGGTGCACCGAGCAGGCGTAGGCCAGGGCCAGGCGGTCGGCCTCCTCGGGGGCGAGGCGGAAGACGGCATCCTCGGCGCCGAGGATGAGGGCGGCCTCGTCATCGTCCTCGGAGTCGCCGCCGGTCTCGTCGAGCAGACGCAGGACGGTGCCGTTCATGAGCCCGAGCTCGTGGAGGTTGCGTCCGGTCATCATGAGCTTGTCGCCGAGGCGCAGGCGGCCGCCGCGCACCGGCCGGCCGTCGGAGTTCAGGGCGGCGCGCAGCGCGCGGTTGAGCGCGTCGATGCCGAGGTCGCCCCGGTAGACGGGGGCGAAGACCTGGATGTCACGCACCGGGTCCACCTCGTAGTGGGTCGGCAGGCGCTCGGACACCAGCGACACGATCTCCTCGAGCGCCGCGCGGGGTGAGGGTCGCTCGATCATGAACAGGTCGCGGCGCATGCCCTCGGCCGCGGCGAAGGTGGGTGGGCGGCCGACGCGGATGGCGTGTGCGCCCTGGACGATCATGCTGTCGGCGGCCTGGCGGAAGATGTGGGTGAGGCGGGTGACCGGGACGCGGTCGCAGGCCACGAGCTCGGCGAAGGGCTTGCCGGCGCCGACCGGGGCGAGCTGGTCGGCGTCGCCCACGAGTACGACGTGGGTGTGGTCCCCGACCGCGCGCAGCAGGGTCACCAGCAGCTCCAGGTTGGCCATCGACGTCTCGTCGACGATGAGCAGGTCGCAGCTGAGCGGGTCCTGCTCGTCATGGGTGGGCCCTTCGCCCGGGATCCACCCCAGCGCCGAGTGCACGGTGCGGGCACGCAGGCCGCTGGCCTCGGTCATGCGCACCGCGGCGCGCCCGGTGGGTGCCACGAGCATCACCCGCGCGCCGCGCTCGGTCGCGTGCCCGGCGATCGACTTGATCGAGGCGGTCTTGCCCGTGCCCGGCCCGCCGGTGATCACCGACAGGCGATGCGCGAAAGCCGCGGTGAGCGCCACGCGCTGCTCGGCGGTCAGGTCCCCGGGGGCCTTGGGCGCGCCGCCGTCGCCGCGGCCGGCCCGGGCACCTTGGCTGGCTCGGCTGCCCCGATCGCGCAGGCGCTCGCCCGGCGCGCCCCGGATGAGCGCGTCGACGCGCGCGGCGAGCTCGGCCTCAAGCTCCGCCGTGGCCCGCCGGTAGACCCACTCCCCCTCACGCACGATGTGGCTGTTGCCCTCGAGGGCATCCAGGGTGCCCGCGGCCGGCTCGCCGCCCAGCAGCTGGGCCGCCTCGGCCACCAGGGACTGGGCCGGCAGGCACGTCGAGCCGCTGCGCTCGGCTTCGGCCAGGGCGTGCATGACCGCCGCACGCTCGCGCGTGGCCGCGGGGGGCGGAGGGTCGCAGGCGCGCGCGATCCGGTCGGCGATGGCGAAGCCGACGCCGAACACGCTGGTGAGCTGGTAAGGGTCGCGGCTGATGAGCTGATGCGCGCCGGCGCCGTGGTGCTCGTGGATGCGCGGCGCCAGATAGGCCAGCCCGTGGGGCGCCAGCAGCAGGTGAAGTCGCCGCGTCACGCGCAGCGTCTGCCAGGACTCGGCGGCCTCCTGGGCCCGGCCGGCGCGCAGCCCGACCTGGGCGAAGGCGTGGGCGGGATCCCGATCGATGGCGTCGAGCGCCTCCTCGAGTCCGAAGCGCTCGACCAGGTCGGCGGCGCGGCGGGCGCCGATGTGTTTGACCCGTTGCAGGTAGCTCGTGAGCGTGGCCCGGTCCTGCGGCGGCAGCGGCCGCGCCTCGGACACCTTCACCTGGGGGCCGTAGCGGCTGTCGTTGACCCAGTCGCCCACGATGCGGGCCCGCTCGCCCTGCTCGAGGTGGACCAGCGGGCCGACCAGCGCGACCGGGGTGCCGTCCTGGGCGGCGGCGTCGAGCACGGCCCAGCCCGTCTGCTCGTTGGCGAAGCGGACGTGTCGGACCGTCACCTCGTCGTCAAAGGTCACGCCCGCAACGTTAGACGCGCGCGCGGAGGAGAAGGGAGGGTGTGCCGAGCTTGGCACACCGCCCCCTCCCACAACGACGCAGATCAGCCTCCGCTCTTGCTGCTCGCGGTGGAGCCCGATGCCGGGGCCGCGCCCGAGCCGGTGCCCTGGATCGCCATGGACCCCGCCGCCTGACCCCGCCCCTCGTCGCCCACGCCGCCCGCGCACGTGATGTCCTGCGAAACGCCGGTCGGCGCCGTTGGGCACTGCATCCCGGCCTTGAAGGCCTGAGTCGACGTGCCGCTGGGCGTCGTCACCTGCGCGGACACCGCCTGGGCCGAGCCCGGCCACCATGCCACCACCCAGCCGTCCTGGATCGTGGCCTGCACCTTGGAGCCGTCGCTGAGCACGAGGGTCGCGGCGGTCATCCCGGCACCCGCGTGGCCCTCGACGAACGAATAGGCGTCGCCCGCACTCGCGGTGTGCTCCTCGAAGGTCGGGACGATCTGGCCGGCCGCCGGGACGTCGCTGCTGCCGCCGGAGCTCATCGAAGTCGAGGTGAGGTTGGGACCCGAGATGCACCAGGCGTTGGCGTTGGCGGCTCCCCTGAAGATCACGAAGGTGAACGGGCCCCGTGTGTCGGTGAGCACCGGCGTCATGATGCGCACGTCGGGCAGCCCGGTCAGCTTGATCCCTTCCGCGGCCCCCGCCACGTTCGCCGCGGCGCTCACGAGCACTCCGGCCGCCACCGGGGGTCGCAGGTCGCGCGTGCACGGACGGTAGTCGCGGGCGCGCACTCGGGCGCTCGCCTCCGCCGGCAGGTCGTCTGCCCGGGCTCTGAGCGCCGAGCGCAGCTCGGCCACCTGGGCCTCGCTGAGGTCCTCGAAGTAGCGCAGCACGAGCACCGCCCGCTGACGTGGCGGCAGTGTGCCCAGGGCCTGGATGAGCTCGGCGCGGACGCCGACCGCGTGCAGGCGGCGGGCGGAGGACTCATCGGCGAGCTCGCTGATCGCCGGGGCTCCGTCGGCCGCGAGCTCCAGGCGACGGCGCGTCCGGCGCGCCACGGCCAGCAGGCAGTTCTGGACCAGGTCCTCGGCCTCGGCCGGGTCCCACACCACCAGGTAGGCGGTGCGCAAGAGCGCGTCGCTGGAGGCGGTCACGAACTGCTCGAAGTCGGCCCTGGCGCGCTGGGGCGGGCCGGACCGCTTGGGTGCCGATCTGATCCTCACATCTGCCTCAACCCCTGCCCGGGGGAAAAGGTTGCCTCGGAGTGTGACGGCTCGCGGCGTGGGGTCCGCGGCGGGAGGTCAGCCGCCCTCGGCGCGGCGCACGGCGGCATTGATGCCGTCAGAGCCGACGAGGTTCTGGAAGGCGCGCACGACGGGCCGGACCGCGGCGACGCCGAGCCGGCCCTGGGCGCCGACGGACTCCACGCGGGCCTCGGCGGAGAGCGCCGAGCCGCCGCCGTCGCGGTCCTGCGCCCAGTTGGCGATCACCACCCGCGCCGTCCCGCCGCGTGACCACTCGGCGAACTCCTCGGGTGAGTCAAGCCGGGGGTAGTCGCGGCGCAGCGTCCAGATCCGCCCGACCAGGCCGGAGATCAGCGCGTGCTCATTCTCCTGCAGGACCATGAACGGCGCCTGGCGAAACATGTCGTCGTAGGTGAGGCCGCGGGCGAGGCCGGGAATCCGCCAGCGCACGAGCCGGCCGAGGACCGCGGTGTCGGTGAGTCGGACCTCGCGGGCGGCCCGCCATAGCTCGTCGGCGGACACTGAGCTCTCGCGCCTATGTACCACGCTCAGCGCCGGCTTGGGCAGCCACTTGTCCAGGTCCGGGGCAGAGCTCACCGCCGCCCCGTTTCTAGCGCACCCGCGCTTTGAGCGATCATCGAAGGGTGTTTCGCTACGTCCTGGCACCGATCATGAGAGACGCCGCGCATGCGCTTTCGCTTCCCCGGACGCTTCCGGGCGCCGGTGGCGTGGCCCTCACCTTCGACGACGGGCCCCATCCGGAGGGCACGCCGGCGGTGCTCGAAGTCCTCGCCGCCGCCGGTGCCCGCGCCACGTTCTTTGTGATCGGCGAGCAGGTGCAGCGCCGCCCCGAGCTGGCGGCGCGAATCGTCGCCGAGGGCCACGCAGTGGCCCTGCACGGGTATCGGCACCGGCTCCAGCTGCGCCTGGCGCCCGCGACCGCGGCCGCCGACATCCGCCGGGGAGCCGCCGTGGTCGCCGACGCCACCGGCGTGGCCGTGTCCTGGCATCGCCCGCCCTACGGGATCTACAGCCCCGCGGGCCTTCACGCCGTCCGCCAGGCGGGGCTGGCACCGCTGCTGTGGTCGCGCTGGGGCAAGGATTGGCGTAGGCTTACGACGCCGGCCCGGATCGCCGGGCGGGCCACGCACGGGCTCATCGCGGGAGACGTGATCCTCCTGCACGATGCGGACTTCTACAGCGCCCGCAACTCCCACCGGAGGACCGCTGCGGCGCTTGAACGGATTCTCACAGAGCTAGAACGGCGCAAACTCGGTACCGTCCTCCCTGTCTGACAGGCTTGCCACCGGCTGGCCAGTTGGCTAGGAATGCGCAGAGGTCGACACCACCGGCCGGCGAAAGACGACGTCGACTCAAGCGCAGACGGCGCACCCCAACACCATGACCACAGCTTCTGCTTCCGCTTCGCATCAGGGCGCGCCTGACTTCGCGCGCTTTGCGATCGGGTTCGACCAACGCGATCGCGGGCGCCTGCACGCGCTGATCGACGAGGTCCTGGACTCCAACCGCTGGTCCGAGGCTGAGCTCAACGCGCGCTTCGAGGCCGCCTGGGAGCAGTACAACGACGCGCCCGCGGTGGCCCTGTCGAGCTGGGCGGGCGGCGCGCTGGCCGCCCTGCACTTCGCCGAGGTCGGCGGGGAGACCGTCCTGTGCCCGTCCAACACCTTCATGGCCACGCCGCTGGCCGCGATCCGCGCTGGTGCCGAGGTGCAGTTCGTGGACTGCAACCGCGAGGACCTGTGCATGTCGTTTGACGACTTCCAGCGCGCGGCGGAGCGCCACCGGCCGCGGGCGGCCTTCCTGGTCCACATTGGCGGCCACATCGCCTTCGAGGTCGAGCAGATCGCACGCTATTGCGCCGAGAACGAGATCTTCCTCATCGAGGACTGCGCCCATGCCCACGGCGCCTCGTGGCACGGGCGCCGCGCCGGGACGTGGGGGGACGCCGGGGTCTACTCCCTGTACGCCACCAAGACCATCTCCACCGGGGAGGGCGGCGTGCTCGTCTCGCGGCGCCCCGAGGTCGTCGCCTACGCGCGCGATTTCCGCAACTACGGCAAGCCCTCCCACGACGTCGCCGGGCTCAACTTCCGCATGAGCGAGTTCACCGCCGCGCTCGGTCTGGTGCAGATCGAGCGCCTGCCCGAGATCGTGGCCTGGAAGAACGACGTCGCGCGCGACTGGCTGGATCCGCAACACGCGAGCCGCCTGGAGCTGCCCGAGGGCATGGTGTCCGGTCTGTACAAGTACATCGTCTTCGACTGGCTGGAGCGCTCGACGGGGCGCGTGTACGACGAGCCCTGCCACCGCATCATGGGCCATCAGGTCGATCTGCCCAACTCGGACTGGGTCACGCGAAACCACTCGTGCGTGCCGTTGTATTACAGACCGGTTTCATGAGCTTCTGGTCCAAATGAGAGTTCTCGTCACAGGCGGCTCCGGCTTCATCGGCTCCCACGTCGTGGACAAGCTGCGCGCGCGCGGCCACACGCCGGTCATCTACGACCTGCGGCCGTCCCCGTGGCACCAGGATCCTGAGCACCCCGTCGACACGGTCCTCGGATCGATCACCGACCGCGAGGCGCTGGAGCGGGCGCTGCACTCGTGTGACGCGGTCGCCCACCTCGCCGCGGTGGCCGACGTCAACGACGTCCATGCCTCGCCCGAGGACGCCGAGCGCGTCAACGCCCGCGGCACCGTCACCGTCCTGGAGGCGGCGCGCCGCGCCGGGGTCAAGCGGATCGTCTACGCATCCACGATCTGGGTCTATTCCGACTGCGAGCCCGAGGACGTGGACGAGGACACCCTGCTGCCCCCGCCCAGCCACCTCTACACCTCCACCAAGCTGGCCGGCGAGCTCTACTGCAAGGCCTACCAGGAGCTCTACGGGATCGATTACACGATCCTGCGCTTCGGCATCCCGTACGGCCCGCGCGCTCGCGAGGCGGCGGTCATCCCGGCGTTTGTCAACAAGGCGCTCGCCGGCGACCCGCTGACGCTCGCCGGCGACGGCATGCAGAGCCGCAAGTTCGTCTACGTCGAGGACCTGGCCGACGGGGTCGCGCGCGGGCTGGACGACGTCGCGGTCAACCGCGTCTACAACCTTGCCAGCGATGAGACCGTGACGATCAAGCAGATCGCCGAGACAGTGCGCGACCTGATGGGCGACGTCGAGATCACCTACACGCCGGCGCGGCCCGGGGACTTCGGCGGCAAGATCGTCTCCTCAGAGCGCGCCCGCCAGGAGCTGGGGTGGACGGCCGCGACGCCGTTCGGCGAGGGCGTCCGCCGGTACATCGACTGGCGGCTGGCCCAGGTCCGGGCGGCCAAGGAGGAGAAGGACGCGGTGGTCATCCCCGCCGGCGAGCCCGATGCCGAGGCCAAGCCGCGCCAGGTGCTCATCATCTCCGCCGACATCGGCGAGGGCCACGATCTCCCCGCGCGCGCGGTCGCACGTGAGTTCAAGGATGAGGACCCCGACGCCCAGGTATCGATCGTCAACGGGCTTCCCGCCATGGGGCCGATCCTCACCAAGCTGCTGCGGGAGAACTCCGCCTTCATGTTCACCTTCGTGCCGTGGCTGTTCGACCTCCAGTACCGGCTGTTCATGTACTTCGGCCCGACCCGCTGGTTCTCGCGCAAGATGCTCACGCTGTTCGGACGGCATGGCCTGATGCGGCTGATCAAGGCCCACGATCCCGATGTGATCGTCTCGACCTATCCCGGCGTGACCGCGGTGCTCGGCGAGATGCGCCGCAAGCGCCGCCTCAAGGTCCCCTGTTACTCGTCGATCACCGACCTCGCCGGGCTGCAGTTCTGGGCCCACCCGGGGATCGACCTGCACTTCATCACCCATCCCGAGTCCACCGAGGAGGTCGAGAAGATCGCCGGGCCCGGGAGCGTGCGCTGGGCCAAGCCCCCGACCGCGCCGGCGTTCCTGGCGGCGCGCTCGCGCGCCGACGCCCGGCGCGCCCTCGCGCTGCCGGCCACGGGCCGGGTCATCGCGGTGTCGGGCGGCGGCTGGGGTGTCGGCGACCTCGTCGGGGCCACGAGCGCCGCGCTGCAGTTCGAGGATGCGACCGTCCTGTGTCTGTGCGGGCGCAACGACTCGTTGCGCGCCAAGGTGGTGGGGCGGTTCGGCGACGAGCCGCGGCTGCGCGTCATGGGCTTCACGGACCGTATGGGCGACGTGCTCGCCGCCGCCGACGTGCTCGTGCACTCCAGCGCCGGGCTCACCGTGCTCGAGGCGATCATCCGCGGCTGCCCTGTCGTCTCGTACGGCTTCGGTTACGGCCATGTCCGCGCTTCCAACGCGGCGCTCGAGCGTTTCAAGCTCGCGCAGGTGGCCCACAGAGAGTCCGATCTCGTGCCGGCCGTCAGCCGCGCGCTCGAGCACCGGCCCGAGCCCGATCCGTCGTTCGCGCGGCGGCCCTCCACGGCGTCGCTGATCCTCAATGACGAGCACCGCGCCATTCCGCTGCCGGCATGGCGCGTGCGCACCGTGCGCGCCGCCACCGGCCTCGCCGCGATGGTGGCGATCGTCGGATTCGCCCTCACGACCGGCGTGTCCTACTCGGTGGTGTCGCACATCACCCACATGCGGCCGGTGACCGTCGTGAGCACCGATCAGCCCGAGGTGGGCGTGCTCATCGACGCGCCGCCGTCTCAGGTCCCGGACCTCGCACGCACCCTGTCGGCCTACGGGCTGCACGCGTCGTTCGCCGTCGGACAGCCTTCGTGGCCGGCGGTGACCAGCGTCTCCTCCAACCATGACCAGGCGCTCCCGCGCCTGCCCACCGGCGGCCTCGTGCGGTGGATGGGCGCCCGCGGAGAGCTGCACAAGCTGCTCGAGCTCATGGGCTACCAGCGCCACTTCCTCTACGCCTCCAGCGGCCCGAGCATCGGCCAGTGGCTCGTGGCCCACGGCGCCGGCGGCAAGCTGGTGGAGGGCGCGGTTCAGCTGCAGGACGCCGATGACTCGCTCGGCCCGCTGCGGCCCGGCGAGGTGGTCGAGTTCGACGTCTCCAGCGCCCAGACCCTGGAGCCCCTGCTGGGCAAGCTGCTCGACGGGCTGCGCGAGGAGCACCTGGCCGCGGTGTCGCTCGGCACGCTCATGCACGATGCCGGCAAGACCGACCGCGCTGCCTGACCTCCCGATCGACCTCGCCGACGTGGAGCGTGCCGCGTCGCGCTTGGCCGGCGTCGCGCACCGCACCCCGGTGCTGACCTCCTCGACGCTGGATGCCCGGCTCGGCGCGCAGGTGTTCGTCAAGAGTGAGACGTTCCAGCGCATGGGCGCGTTCAAGTTCCGCGGCGCCTACAACGCGGTCTCGTCGTTGGATGCGGCGGAGCTCGAGCGCGGCGTGTGCGCGGTGTCGTCGGGCAATCACGCACAGGCGGTGACGTTGGCGGCGCGGCTGTGCGGCACTCGCGCCGTGATCCTGATGCCCTCCGACGCGCCGGCGCTCAAGCGCGCGGCCACCGAGGGTTACGGCGCCGAGGTCGTGGAGTACGAACGCTACGGCGAGGACCGCGAGGAGCTCGTGCACGAGCTGGCCGCCGAGCGCGGGATGGTGCTGGTGCACCCTTACGACAACCGCCAGGTGATGGCCGGCCAGGGCACCCTGGCGCTCGAACTGCTCGACGACGTCGCGGACCTCGACGTGCTGGTGGTGCCCGTCGGCGGTGGCGGGCTCATCTCCGGCTGCGCCACCGTGTGCGCCGCCCGGTCGCCGCGGACGCGTGTCGTCGGCGTCGAGCCCGAGGCCGGTGACGACGTCGCCCGTTCGCTGGCCGCCGGCGAGCGCGTCCGCATCTCAGTCGGGCGCACCATCGCCGATGGCCAGCAGGCGGCCACGCCGGGCGAGCTCACCTGGCCCGTGATCAGGGCGCTGGTCTCCGAGGTGGCGACCGTGTCAGACGATCAGATCGTGAGCGCGATGCGCTTCCTGTTCGAGCGCATGAAGCTCGTGGTCGAGCCCAGTGGCGCCTGCGCGTTCGCGGCCCTGCTCGCCGGCCGCGTCGCGGTGGAGGGCCGGCGCGTCGGCGTCGTGCTGTCGGGCGGCAACATCGGCGCCGACGCGTTTGGCGCACTGCTGGTGCGCTGAGCACCGCCGGCCCCTAGCCGGGGAGCAACGCACCACGTGTGCGCGGCGAGCGTGAGCGGCTACCAGTGCACGCCGCGGGTGGCCTGGGCGAACGCGCGCTGCTCGGCCTCGGTGCGCCGGTCCACCGGCTTCCCGCTCTCCGGGAACAGCTGGTAGGCCCGATTGACGACCATGTCCTGCGCCCCGGGTGCGATCGCGTAGGTGAGCTGTCCGAGGTTGCCCAGCGTGGTGGCGATCTTCTTGGGGCGCTTGCGGATGGCCTCGCTGATCATCGCGGCCGCCTGCTCGGGCGTCAGCGTGGGCAGGCGGTCGTAGATCTTGGTGGGCGCGATCATCGGCGTGCGCACCAGCGGCATGTACACCGTGGTGATGTGCACGCCGTCCCCGATCACCTCGGGGCCGATCGACCGGCTGAAGGCGTCCAGTGCCGCCTTGGACGCCAGATAGGCGGCGAAGCGCGGCGTGTTGATCTGCAGCCCGATCGTGGAGATGTTGATGATGTGGCCGCTGCCGCGCTCGCGCATGACGGGCAGCAGATCGAGAATCAGCTTCACCGGCGCGAAGTAGTTGAGCGCCATGGTCCGCTGATAGTCGTGGAAGCGGTCATAGGAGCGGTCGACGGATCGGCGGATCGACTTGCCGGCGTTGTTGACCAGGATGTCGACGTGACCGTGCTGCGCGAGCACCTCCTGCGCCATGCGCCCGATGTCGTCTGAGTCCGAGAGGTCGCACGGGTGCACGAACGCGGAGCCGCCCCGCTCCTCCACGTCGGCGGCGACCGCGTCGAGCTTCTCCTTGGTGCGCGCCACCAGTAGCAGCCTGCCGCCGGCGGCGCCGATCTGGAGCGCCGCGGACTCGCCGATCCCTGACGACGCGCCCGTGATCATGATCGTCTTTTCCTTGACCGCGTCATGCAGCGAGTCGGCGAGGATCCCGCCGCCGAACGGGATCCGCTGCCCCAGTTCGCGCAGGGTGCGGATGCTGCCGACGGCCATGCCGGCGATGTCGGGAGTCATGAGCGGTCCCTCAGCACCTGCGTGGCCATGTTCTGCTCGCCCGCCTGGTTGGGGTGCAGCGGGAACGCCGCCGAAGTAGGCACGATCCCGTTGACCCACGCCGTGCCCGGCGCCTTGCACGCGTCGTGGCCGATGCTCGAGGTGAAGGTGTCCACGTACTTGGCTTTCGTGTCGGTGGCCGCCTGCTTCAGGACGGCGTTGAGCGCGGTCTCCAGCGAGTTGATGTAGGAGACGTCGCCGGAGGAGATCGGCACCAGCGGCCAGCAGCTGCCGTGGGTGGGCAGGCCATCGGGGTAGCCCACCACCATCACCTCCGCCTGCGGCGCGCGCGCCTGGATCCCCTGAATGACCGCCTCGACCCTGGCCTCGGTGGCGTTGATCGCGGCCACGTTGGGATCGCCGCCGCCCGAGGTGTAGTGGTCCTTGCATGCGGTCCCGAACGGCCGGATGACGTCGAGCTCGGAGCACTCCTCCGCGACCGAGATGAGCCCGGCGTCGTTGCCGCCGATGCCGAGAGTCACCAGGGCGTCATCGGGCTTCAGCGCATCGAACTGCGGCGGCGCGGTCTGCAGTCCGCCCTCGAGGCTCTGTGATTGGGTCATGTCAGCGGTGGTGGCGCTCGAGCAGCTGGCGTCGGTGAAGCTCGACGGCGAGAGTGCGCGGTTGAGGTCTGACGGGTAGTTGTTGGTGGAGCGCCCGCACAGTATGGGGTTGCCCGTGGGGTTGGGCACCAGGGGCGCGGCGGTGTAGGAGTCGCCCAGCGACACGTAGGGACCGATGGCCGCCTGGGCCGCCGCGGCGCCGAGGAGGCCGATGACGAGGGCGGCCCCGGCGGCGAGAGCGCTCCGGCGGGCGATGAAACCGATGGACTGTGACACGCGTTCTCCCTCTTGAGCGGACCCCGGGGCGAGCATATAGCTCCGCGCCCAGCGCCTCAATTCTCAGTGCCTTGTACCCAGGGGCGGGCGGTTGCATGCCCGAGGCGCTCCGGGCGGGCCGTGTCAGCGACGTCGCGTGAGCCGCCCCATGAGCAGCTCGACGGACTGCTCGAGCTCGACGAGGGTGGCCTGCTCGACACTGGAGATCCCGAGCTTGCGGTTCAGCCACGCGTTGATCTCCTTGTGGCTGGCCCCGTCGCGGCGACGGACCTCGGACACGAGCCGGTGGCGTTCGTCGCGCAGTCGCGCCCGCCGCTCGAAGGCCGGGATCTCGCGTGGCTCACCCGCGTCGCGGTCTCCGTTGGCGTCCGGCCGCGCGTCGGCCATGGCGTCGGCCCATCGCGCCGTGGCGGGTGACGGCGGCGCCGCCCGCCGCGTGGGTGCGGGCGCTCCGAACAGCGTCATCTGGGGTGCGACGTCGGCGCTCAGCGGCACGAACTCGGCCGCGCCCGCAGCGCTCGGTCTCGCGGCGCTCTTCGCGCTCATCGAGTGCGAACGGGTCCGCCTCGCCGGGCCGGCGCAGCGAGCCGCGCAGCTCGTGCTCGATCGTGGCGGCGTGGTTGCGCAGCACCGGGTCGGCCGGGACGTAGACCCAGCTGGGCTGCCACCGGCCGGTCGGGGAGGGTGCGCACGAACCGCCCGACGATCTGGCGGAAGATCAGCGGCGTCTTGGCCGCGGTCGCGTACACGCCGACGCGCAGCCGCGGGATGTCGACGCCCTCGGAGACCATGTTGACCGCGACGATCCACGGATCGGTGGAGCCGGCGAAGGCGGCGAGCTTGGTGGCGGCGCGCGCCTCGGCGTGCAGGACGACCACCGGCACCCGTCCGGTGGCCTCGCGCAGCAGCTTGGCGATGCGCCGCGCGTGGTCGGAGTCGGCGGCCACGACCAGGCCGGCCGCATCGCGGTGGCCGTCCTGGCGGATGGTTTTTAGCTTGGCGTCGGCCTCCTTGAGGATCCGCGGGAGGCCGTCGGGCAGGTCGGTGGAGATCGCCGTGCGGTAGCGGCGGCTGGCCTCCCGGGTGGAGAGCACGGTCTCGAAGCTGGACTCGATCACGTCATCGCCGCTGCGCCACGAGAGGGAGCCGTCGTAGGCGACGAAGCACACCGGCCGGCACACGGCATCGGCGACCGCCTCGGCGTAGCTGTAGGAGACGTCGGGCTCGGCCATGCCGTCGGCGTCGTAGCTGACGCCGGGGATCGGCGTGGCGTCGGAGCGAAAGGGGGTACCGGACAACAGCAGCCAGCGCGGGCTCTGTTCGAAGACCTTGGCGAAGGCGACGCCCCAAGTCAGCTGCTCTCCCAGGTGATGGGCCTCGTCGGCGATGACCAGGGTCCGCCGCGGCAGCGTCTGTGCCCAGCGGACCGGCGCCCTGGCCACGCGCGCGTATGTGACCGAGACGCCCTGAAAGCCCGACGGAGGCTTGGGACCATCGGCATCGGGCGCCAGGTCGATGCCGAGGTCATGGGCGGCCCGGGCCCACTGCCGGGTGAGCGGCGCGGTGGGGCAGGCGACCACGACCGCCGAGATGGCTCCGGCGGTGAGCTGTGAGCGGACGAACTCCAGCGCCGGCCGCGTCTTGCCCGCCCCCGGCGCCGCCGTGAGCAGGAACGAGCCGCTCTCCCAGCCCGCCATCCGGGTCAGCGCGCGGGTCTGCCAGATGCGCAGCGAGGTGCGGTTGGACTTGTGGCGGGGGGAGGGCACGGGTCGGGCATCGTGAAGGACGCACCGGACGAAACGGGGGGTGTGCCCGCGCGCGTTGGACAACGCCCGCGAACGTCAAGGCGTTTGCGGAAGGTGCCAGGCGGTGACGCACTCTGATGGCAAAAGTCACCGTGGCGGTGGGATTTGCCATCGGAGTGCAGCCAACCGCCAGGCCGCCCTGTGCATCACGTCCTGGCGCCACCGTCCGCCACCCATGCGAACATATGTTCGATGATCGTCTGTGTCCTCATCCCCCGCTTCGCCCTCACCACCGCTCTCGGTGATCGCGCCGAACTGTTGCAGAGCCCGGTCGCCCTGGCCCCTGAGCCGGGAGGCGCCCAGCAGGTCGGCGAGGTGTCGCTGGCCGCGGAGGCGTTCGGGGTCCACCCGGGCATGCGCCTGGGGGAGGCGCTGTCGCGCTGCCCGCAGCTGACCCTCATCCCTCCGGACCCCGCCGGGGTGGCCGACCTGTGGGAGCGGCTGCTCGTGCGCCTGGAGTCCGTCGGCGCCGCCGTCGAGCCCGAGCGCCCCGGGCTGGTGTGCTTTGACGCGCGGGGGCTGCTGCGACTGCACGGGGGATTGGAGGGGGTGCTGCGGGCGGCGCGCACCGCGCTGCGCATGCCCGCGCGCTTCGGGGTGGCCCCGTCGCGGTTCGCCGCGGTGGCGGCAGCGACCCGGGCGCGGACCCGTCGCCCGGAGGTCGTCGGCGGCTCTGGGAGGCTGGGAGGGTCCGAGGGTCGGGGAGGGCTCGCCGGGAAGGCAGCGTCCGAGGGCCGGGAGCAGGCTCGGGCCTATCTCGCCTCCCTCCCGGTCACGCTGCTGCGCGCCCGCCCGGCGCTGGCCGATCTGCCCGAGGCGCTCGAGCGGCTCGGGGTCAGGACGCTCGGGGAACTGGCGGCGCTCCCCGTCGCCGCGCTGGCCGATCGCTTCGGCAAGTCGGGGCTGCTCGCCTACGAGCTGGCCCGGGGCGGTGACAGCGCGCTCAGCCCCCGGCCGGCCAGCGAGTTCCTGCGCGAGGCGCTGGAGCTGCCCGAAGCGGCGTCCGGGATCCAGCTGGAGCGGGGGCTGGGCCTGCTGGTCGATCGCCTGCTGGCGCGCCGGGAGCGGCGCGGGCGGACGCTGCGATCGGTGATCATCTCCGCCAAGCTGGTGGAGCGGGGTGGGACGTGGCGCGAGCAGGTGGTGTTCCGCGAGGCGCTGGCCGATCCGGTGCGCATGCGCCTGGCGCTGACGCCACGCCTGGCGTTGATCCCGGCGCCGGCGGAGATGTTGAGGCTGGCGGTCGAGCGCTTCGGGCCGCTGGCCTCCGACCAGCGTCCGCTGCTCGAGGACCCCGCCGCCGCGCGGGCGGCGCGTCTGCGCGAGGCGATCCGGCAGGCCCGCGTCGTCGCCGGGCCCGAAGCGGCGCTGCGGGTGCTGGAGGTCGATCCGGGCTCGCGGTTCCCCGAGCGGCGGGCGGTGCTGGCGCCCTTTGAGAGCTGATGCGGGGCGTGATCTCCGACGCCGTCCGGACTGGCCGCGACCGGCGCCCACGGTCCTCAGCGGCGTGCCGCCGTGGAGTTTTACACAGATGCTGTGTACGAATTACACAGATATTGTGTAATTGCTTCAGCTCAGGGGATCGAGACGGCGCAGGTACTCCTTGAGCAGGGGGTTGACCATCCGCCAGTCACCGCGGGCGACGTGCTCGACGATCCCGGCCTGCAGAAGGAGCTTGAGGACCCGGTCGCGGATGGCGGGCGCCAGGCGCCTGGGGACCGTGCGGTCGGCGGCGATCGCGCGGGCGACCTGAAGCGCGTTCTTGTGCAGCCGGCGGATCTGCTCCACCGATTGCTCCATGGTCGGCAGGTCTCCGTTGAGCGCGGCCCGGTAGCCCAGCTCCACGAGGTCGAGGTCGATGTCGCGGCGGTCGAGCTGAACCGAGACGAGGTGGGTCTGCTGGGCGATGCGCATCGTCGCCCGGGGGTGGCCGCCTCCCAGCTCGACGATCCGGTTCAGGGCGGCTGCCGTCACAGTGCAGTCATCGGCGGCGAAGCGGACGGCCAGACCCTCGAGCCAGTCCCCGGCGGGGATGGGGCGGAGGGGGTGAAAGCTGCCGAACCCGCTGAACGCCCTCTGCTGGGGGGCGAACAGGTCTCGCATCACGTGTTCGAGGCTGCCCGCGAACAGGTAGCTCACGCTCGTGCTTCGCTGGAAGACCGCGCGCATGCGCTTGGTGACCTGATCCGGATCCCCGTATGGCCGGCGCTCGTTGGCGAGCTCCTGGAACTCGTCGAAGAACAGGATCATCCGCCGGCCGTCGGCGACCGCCACCCGCTCGGGGAGCTCGAGCGCCAGGTCGAGTGCGCGCTCGGGCTGTGCCGCCGCCCAGCCCGGGGTGACCGCCAGCTCGATCACCTCGCCCAGCTGGCTTTGGAGCTTGAGCACGGCGGCGGCCTGGGCGGCCGACAGGGCACTGCGTCCCAGCTCTCGTGCCCGGCGGACGAGTCGTCGCGCCGGAGAACGGTTGGCGATCACCGCGAGAGCCAGGGCCTCGGCGAGCTCGGCGGCATCGGCGATCCGGAACAGGTCCAGGCGGGCCGCGTAGCAGCCCCGGCGTTGCGCGCGCCCGAGCGCCGCCTCGCAGACGCTCGTCTTCCCGGTCCGCCGCGGGCCGGCGACGATCAGGTGGGTGCCGGCAGCGAGCGCCGTGGCGATCTCCCGCACGTCGTCATTGCGCCCGATCATCTGACTCGCGGGGATCGGGACATCGGAGGGGAACAGGTCGCCGCTGGCTTGCCGCATGCGGGCAGGGTATCACGATCATTACACGAATTACGTGTAATCTTTACACAGAAAATGTGTAATATCTGATGGCGAGTCCGCGTCGTCTGGCCGTACCCCGGCGCGTGACGGTCGATGCCGCACCGGACGGCCGACCGTTGGTGGTCGACACCAGGGAGGTCGACGCGGTGCGGGAGTCCTGGCTGATCGAGGACCGATGGTGGACCGAGAAGCCGCTGCGCCGGCGCTACTGGGAGGTGGTCACCACCTGCGGGCGTGACGAGGTCGTGTTCCACGACCTGATCGGAGGGAGGTGGTGGCGCCAGCGCTGAGGCCGGAGGGTGGGAGGGTCCCGGGTCGGGCGTGGAGGGTCCCGGGTCGGGCGCCCCGGGCCGGACCAACGGAGCGGTCCCTAGACTGGCGGACATGTCCCAGCCCGCCTCCCCTGTCGATCCCGGACGCGTGGCGATCGGCACGTGGAGCGGCGGCCGATTCATGCACTTCGGCGAGGCCGTGGATGACGAGCGCTTCCTCGAGCTGGTGGCGCCCGACGAGACGATCGACACCGTCGTCACCGCCGACGTGTACGGAACCGGCGACGCCGACCGGATGCTGGGGCGGGCGATCAGCGGGCGGCCGCGAGAGCGCATGTGCGTCGTGGGCGCCGTCGGGCATGACTTCTACGAGGGCGAGCGCAACGGCCCCAAGGGGTTTCCGCGCTTCACCGATCCGGCGCTGCGCGGTCCGGACGGCTACGGCGACTATCTGAAGATGGCGACCGAACGCAGCCTGGAGCGCTGCGGCGTGGACCGCTTCGACCTGCTGCTCCTGCACAACCCCGACCGGACCGGCTACACCAGCGAGACCGTGTGGGATGGCATGGCGGCGCTGCGCGACGCCGGGTTGACCCGGCTCATCGGGGTCGCGCCCGGACCCGCCAACGGCTTCACGCTGGACCTGATCGACTGCCTGGAGCGCTTCGGCCCGCTCATCGACTGGGCGATGATCATCCTCAACCCGCTGGAGCCCTGGCCCGGCGAGCTGTGCCTCGATGCCGCCGCCGCGGCCGAGGTCAAGGTCATCACGCGCGTCGTGGACTACGGCGGGCTGTTCTTCGACGAGCTGCGACCCGGCAAGGAGCTGGCCCGCGGAGACCACCGGGGCTTCCGTCCCGCCGGGTGGATCGAGGCCGGCCTCGATCGCCTCGCGGGCATGCGCCCCATCGCCGACCGCGCCGGCCTGACCATGATCCAGCTGGCCTGCCAGTGGAACCTTGCGCACGGCCCGGTGGTCTGCGTCGCGCCCACCCTCATCCAGGAGGTCGGGCCCCAGGCCAGGAGCATCGAGGACAAGCGGGCCGAGCTCGCCGCGCTGCCCGAGCAGCTGCGGCTGAGCGACGCCGACGTCGAGGCGATCCGCCGGCTGGGCGACAACACCGGCTGCATGGCGCTCAAGGGCGCCTCGCCTCAGCACACCGGCGAGGAGCAGCCCGACCGCTGGACGCTCGACGATCGACTGGTGACCGTCGCGCAGCGCTGGCACATCGACCCCACCCGCGATCTGGTCCCGGCGGCATGACCTCCGGCGACGTCGCCCTCCCGATCACCGGCGGCTGCAACTGCGGCGCGGTGCGCTTCGAGGTCAGCGAGCCATTCGAGGCCTCGATGTACTGCCACTGCACCCGCTGCCAGCGCCGGAGCGGAACGGCGGCGTCGGTCAACGCCCGCACCACCCCCGACGCCTTTCGCATCGTTCAGGGCGAGGACCGGCTCCGCGCCTGGGACCCGCCTGACGACGGCGCGGCGAAGTACTTCTGCGGCGATTGCGGCTCGGCCCTGTTCAGCCGCAGCCCCGGCTCCGTGGGGGTCCGGCTCGGCGCCGTCCACGGCGACCCCGGGATCCGCCCGGCCTACCGCCAGTACGTGGCCTACGCCGCCGCCTGGGAGCCGATCCCCGACGACGGACTGCCGCGCTACCCCGAGGCCAGATCGTCGTCCTGATCGCCGGCGCGTGGGGCCCGGGCCGTCACGCTAGCCATCGTCCGCCTCGGCCTCGTCGGCCAGCTCGTCACGCATCCACTCGCAGCCGACCGACAGGTCCTCCACGCCCATCGCCGCGGCCACGTTGAGCCACATGCCGTAGCGGAAGAAGTCGTCCACGGACTCCTGGTCGGCGTTCGAGAGCCGCTGCACGTGGGCCACGAGGGTGGCATAGCAATGGCGGACGTGATCGCGGATCGTCACGTCGTCACAGGCGGCGTAGGCCTGATGCTGGATCATGAGGTAGTCGCGGTCGGTGGTGACCATCTCGACGTAGGCGAGGCCCATCGCCTTCAGGACGTCGGCGTCGGGCAGCGCGATCGCCGGATCGAAGTCCTCCGCCGCCTGGGTGAACAGCTCGGCGACGTGCTGAAAGCTGCGCTCGACCGCGGCCAGGAACAGCTCCTTCTTGCTGGCGAAGAGGCTGAACACGTACGGCTGGGCGACGCCGACGGCGCGCGCGATCTTGTCGACCGGAGTGCCGTACAGGCCGCCGTGGGCGAACTCGTGGACCGCGGCCTCGATCAGCGCGTCCCGGCGCTCGGACGCCGGGACGCGCTGACGGGTGCTCTTGGTCTCAGTGGTGGAGGCCATTGACGTGCTCCGTGGCGATCCTACGCCACCGTCAGGCCGCCTCGGCGACGAGCGCCATGTCTGCGCCGGTCGCCCGCTCGCGCTCGGCGGCCTCCAGGCCGGCCTGCGCCTCCGCGGTCGCCCGGGAGTTGAACGGGAACGCGAGCGGGATCAGCGCCCCGATGGCCAGGACCGCGGTGCCGACCCACAGCGCCGGCGTCAGGCCGTTGATGAACTCCGTCGCCGAGCCGTAGCCGCCGTGGCTGGTGAACACGGTGGACAGGACCGCGATCCCGAGCACGCCGCCCAGCTCGCGGATGGCGTTGGTGGCGCCCGACGCCTTGCCGGCCTGGTCGCTGCGCACCGAGGCCAGCACCGCGTTGGCCGAGGGGGCGAACACCAGCGCCATGCCCGAGCCGCCGAGGAGGAACGGGCCGATCATGCTCACGTAGCTCATCCCGGCGCTGGTCTCAAGCGCCAGCCAGCCGAGCGCGATCGCCTGCAGCCCCAAGCCCGCGGCCATGAACAGCCGGGCGCCGTAGCGCTCGGAGAAGTAGCCCGACAGCGGCGCCACGATCATCGTCGCTCCGGTCCACACCAGCAGCTTCACGCCGGCCTCCAGCGGGCTGTTCCCCAGCACGTTCTGGAGGAACTGGCTCAGGAAGAAGATGGAGCCGAACATCCCGAAGTACATCGAGAGCGACACGGCATTGGTGACGGAGAACCCGCGTCGCGCGAAGAACTCCATCGGGAGCATCGGGGTTTCGGTCCGGCGCTCCTGGATCACGAAGGCGGCGAGCAGCACCGCGCCGGCGGCCAGCGAGACGATCACCTCGGCGCTCGTCCACCCCTGCGACTGGCTGCGGATGAGGCCGAAGACGAGCCCGAACAGGCCGGCGGAGCCCAGAGCCAGGCCCGGCAGATCGAGCGCGCCGGCCGGTCCGAAGCTCTCACTCAGGCGCGTCGCGGCCAGCGGCATCAGCACGAGGCCGATCGGCACGTTGATCCAGAAGATCCAGTGCCATGAGGCGATCTGGACCATCGCGCCGCCCACCAGCGGGCCGAGGGCGACGGCGATCCCGCTGATGCCCGACCACACGCCGATGGCGAAGCCGCGGCGATCCGGCGGGTAGGCGTCGGCCAGCAACGTCAGCGTCAGCGGCGTGGCGATCGCCGCGCCCGCGCCCTGGAAGGCCCGGGCGACGACGAGCAGGCCGATCGACGGCGCCACCGCCGCCGCGGCCGAGGACACGGTGAAGAGCGCGATGCCGGTGATGAACATGCGCTTGCGGCCGAGGCGGTCGCCGAGCGCTGCGCCGGTCAGCAGCAGGACCGCGTAGGAGAGGGTGTAGGCGTTGACCGTCCACTCGAGCGACTGGATCGAGGCGCCCAGGTCGCGGTGGATGCTCGGCAGGGCGACGCTCACGACCAGGTTGTCGAGCACCACCATGAACAGTCCGACGGAAACGATTGCCAGGGTCCAGCCCCTGCGTGCGGTGGCGCTCATGGCCAACCTCCTTCTCGATTCTTCTTAGTGAGCACTAACTGCAAATAACTTAGCAGTGACTAATAATTTGTCAAGGGATTTGTGGGACCGGGACGCTCCCGTGGGCGAGGCTCAGCGCGGCGAGCTCCTGCGGCGGCGGGAACCCGCCCGTCGCCCGGACCACCTCTGCGAGCGCCTCGAAGTAGCGCTCGAAGCCGCCGGGCGTGACCAGGATGAGCATGCGCGCCGGCTCCGCGTTGGGATTGGCGAACGTGTGCGGGGTGCCCCGCGGCACCACCGCGACGGTCCCGGGGTCGGCCTCGTGGGCCTCGTGACCGACGCGCACCGCGATCTGGCCCTGGAGCACGTAGAAGGTCTCCTCGAACTCGGGGTGGACGTGCAGCGCCGGGCCGGGGAAGCCCGCTGGGACGACCTGCTCGATGAGGCCGAAGGTCCCGCCGGTGTCCTCGCTGCGGACGCGGACGTGGATCGAGCCCCCGAGCAGCGAATCGCCGGGCGCGGCGTTCAGGGCCTGGATGACAGGATGGGTGTGGGGTTGGGTGAGAGTGTTCATGGCGGGGATGGTCAGCCGGCCGCCGCCCGCGCTCAATCCCTGGAAATGAGGGATTGGCCGGCCCTCATAGCGTGTGTCAGACTGGATTCGTGCTCCCGTCCGACAAGGACTACGCCCGCGCCCGGCGGCGGATCGAGACAGCGCTCGAGCAGCCCCACGCCAGCGCCCACGCGATCGTGGAGACGTTCCTGGCCGAGTCCGCCGACGTGCTGGCGATCCACAGCTCGTGCTGGCACGGGACCGATCCGGCCTCGGGCTCGCTGCTCGACGGCGCGACAGCGGGCGATGCGCCGGGCAGCTTCGAGGAGTCGCTGGTCTACGAGTACCGCCGGCCGGATGTCAACCGCTTCGCCGACCTCAGCGCCGGCCGCGACAAGGTGGCGGCGATCTCGGCCTCGACGGGCAACCGGCTGTCAGCCAGCGCGCGCTTCCGGGAGATGATCGAGCCCACCGGGGTCGCCGACGAGCTCCGGGTGGCGTTCAGCGACGCCTACGGCATGTGGATGTCGCTGGTGCTGTTCACCGCGCGCCGGATGACCGAGCAGGACCTGCGGTTCGTGGCCGACGTGGTGCCCGGCACGACGAGCGCGATGAGGGATGCGACCCTCTCACCGGACGCCTCCGCCGGCCCAGTCGATCCCCCCGACGGCTTCGCGCCCTCGGTGCTGTTGCTCGACGCCGCCGATCGCGTGATCTCCGCCGACCCGGTGGCGCGCCGGCGGCTGGCGCTGCTGCCCGGACCGGGAGGCGACCAGGCTCCTGGGGTGATGTCGTTCCTGGCGGCGCGGGCGCGCTGGGATCGCCGCGGAGGGCCGGCCTCGGCCCGGATGCGCGCCCTGGACGGCCGCTGGTTCGTCATCGACGTGTCGCTGCTCGACGACGCCGCCTCGGGGAACGTGGCCGCGGTCGTGCAGCCCGCCCCCGGCGAGCTGGTCCTGGACAGCGTCCTGCGCGCGATGGGTCTCAGCGCCCGTGAGCGCGAGGTCGCGTTGCTACTGGCCCAGGGCCGCCCCACCAAGTCCATCGCGGCCATGCTGGGACTGTCGCCGTGGACGGTGCAGGACCACGTCAAGGCCGTCTACGCCAAGACCGGCGTCAGCCGCGCCGACCTCGGCTCGCTGGGCGCTCAGCCCGCGGTCACGCGCTGAGCGCTCTGAGCGCTCTGGGCGCTCTGGGCGCTTCGTCCGCGGCGCCGGGCCAGGGTCCCATCGAAGTCCCACATCACGACGCGTCAGACATGTCCCGAGTATCGCTTGTGTCCCAGTCCCCCTGATGCGAACATATGTTCGGTGTACGCGGAGCTGCACTGCCATTCGGCGTTCTCGTTCCTGGACGGGGCGTCGCTGCCCGACGACCTGGTGCCCGCAGCGCTGGCGCTGGGCTATGAGACCGTCGCGCTGACCGACCACAACTCGGTCTCGGGCTCGATGGAGTTCGCCGTCTCGGCCCGGGCGCTGGGCCTGAGGCCGATCCACGGCGCCGAGATTGACCTTGACGACGGCCGCCACCTGACGCTGCTCGTCCAGGACGCGCGCGGATGGTCCAATCTGTGCCGGATCCTCACCCGCGCACACGCGCACACGCGCGACGGTCGCTCGGGGGCGCCGCCCACCGATCCCGTGATCCCCCTGGAGACGGTGCTCGGCCATGCCGAGGGCCTCGTCTGCCTGAGCGGCTGCGCGCTGCGCGGAGTGCATGACGAGCCCAGCCTGCGCCGGCTGCTCGATGCCTTCGGGCCCGAGCGGCTGCGCGTCGAGCTGCAACGGCCGTTCCAGCGCGACGACCGGGCGCGCAACCGCCGGCTTCAGGACCTGGCCCGCCGCCTGGGGGTGGCCTGCGTGGCCACCGGCAACGTGCACGCCCACGCCCGCAGCCGGGCGCCGCTCCAGGACGCGTTCGTGGCCGTGCGCCTGCACACCACGCTGGATGCCTCCGAGCCCCAGCGCCGGGGGAACTTCAGCCACGTCATGGCCTCGCCCGAGGCGATGGCGACCCGCTTCGCCGAGCATCCCGAGGCGGTTGCCGAGACCGCCCGGCTGGCCGACCGGCTGCGCTTCGACCTGGGTAGCGATCTGGGGTATCGCTACCCGGGCGCCGAGGACGACGGAGCGATGCGCACGCTGGCCGAGCTGTGCGACGCCCGTCTGCACGAGCGCTACGACACGGCACCGGCCGACATCCGGGAGCGGGCGAGCGCACGCCTGGGGGAGGAGATGCGGATCATCGACTCGCTGGGCCTGCCCGGCTTCTTCTTGCTGCACCACGACATGCTGGAGCTGGCCCGCGAGGTGGCGGTGGAGGTACGCGGAACCGAGAGCGCGCGGGCGCTGCTGCCGCCGGGGCGGGGCCGCGGCTCGAGCGTGTCGTCGATCGTCTGCTTCCTCACCGGGCTCTCGCACGTGGATCCGATCGCCAACGAGCTGCTGATCGGGCGCTTCCTCAACGAGGAGCTGACCTCGCTGCCCGACATCGACCTGGACTTCCCCCGCGACATCCGCGAGAAGCTGATCCCGCGCGTGCACGAGCGCTACGGCCACGAGCGCTCGGCGCTGGTGGCGGCGTTCCCCACCTACCGGGCCCGCGGCGCGATCCGGGAGCTGGGCAAGGCGCTGGGGCTGCCGCCGGGGGAGATCGAGCGGGTGGCCCGGGGCAGCGAGGGGTGGGACGCTCGCGAGGTGGGCCGCGACATCGCCGGCACCCGACAGCGTCCCGCCGCCCTGAGCGGCCGGTGGGCGTGGCTGGCGCGGCTGGCGGCCGAGGCCCACGGCCTGCCGCGCCACCTGTCCCAGCACTCCGGGGGCATGATCATCGCCACCCGGCCGCTGATCGACTGCTGCCCGATCGTCCCGGCGGCGATGGAGGGCCGCCAGATCGTCCAGTGGGACAAGGACTCGTGCGCCGACGCCGGCTTTCTCAAGATCGACGTGCTGGGGCTGGGGATGCTGTCGGCGGTGGAGCGCACGGTGGAGCTCATCGCCCGGACCCGCGGCGAACGCATCGATCTCTCCCGGATTCCCTACGACGACCCCGCCACCTACGAGTGCATCCAGAGCGCCGACACCACCGGGGTGTTCCAGATCGAGAGCCGGGCGCAGATGGCCTCGCTGCGCCGCACCCGCCCCGAGAACCTCCGCGACATCACGATCCAGGTGGCGATCGTGCGTCCGGGTCCGATCCAGGGCGGCGCCGTCAATCCCTACATCGCGCGCCGCCAGCGCCTGCGGGTCGATCCGGGCTTCGAGGTCCCCTACGACCACCCGTCGCTGAAGCCGGTGCTGGAGGAGACGCTGGGCACGATCATCTTCCAGGACCAGGTGCTGGAGGTCTCGATCGCCTTCGCCGGCTTCGGGGTGGGGGAGGCGGAGGGGCTGCGCCGGGCGATGAGCCGCAAGCGCTCGGAGGCGGCGATCGAGGCCTACCACGTCCGATTCGTGGACGGGTCCAAGCGCAAGCACGGCGTCGAGGATGAGACCGCCGAACGGGTGTGGCAGATGGTCAAGGGCTTCTCCGGATTCGGTTTCCCCAAGGCCCACGGTGCCGCCTTCGGCCTGCTCGCCTACCAGTCGACGTGGCTGCGCGTCCACTACACCCAGGAGTTCCTGTGCGCGCTGCTCAACGAGCAGCCGATGGGCTTCTATCCGCCCGACGCGCTCGTGCACGAGGCCCAGCGGCGGGGCATCGCGGTCCATCCGCCCGATGTCAACGAGAGCGAGGTGGAGTGTGAGATCGAACCCGGCAGCACGCTGCCAGATCTCGGTGTCCGGGTCGGCCTGGGCTATGTCCGCGGGGTCCGCGCCCAGGACGCCCAGGACCTGGTGGCCGCGCGCACCCGGGGCGGGCGCTTCCGCGGGCTCTCAGACTTCGCCTCGCGGGCGGGCTGCGGCGCCGCCGCGCTCGAGCTGCTGGCCTGGTCGGGGGCGTGCGACACGCTCGCCGTGGAGGGTGGGTCCGGGTCCGGGCCGATGCGCCCCGGGTTCGCCCGCCGGGTGGCGCTGTGGCAGCTGGGCGTGATGTCACCCGGGCGCAGCGTTCCCGGCGGCACCCAGCTGGCGCTCCCGCTCGATCTGCCGTCGCCGCCGTCGCTGCGCGACCTCACCGAGTGGGAGGCGATGCTGGCCGACTACGGCACCACCGGCCTGACCACCCGCGCGCACCCCCTTGCCCTGCTACGCGAGCGGATGGCGCCCGACACCGTCACCAGCCGGGACCTGGAGCAGCTCGATCATGGCCGGCGCGTGCGGATCGGAGGGCTGGTGGTGGCCCGCCAGCGGCCGGGGACGGCCAGCGGGATCGTCTTCCTCCTGCTCGAGGACGAGTACGGCACGATCAACCTCGTCGTCCCGCCCCAGATCTATGAGCGCCATCGGCTGGTGGTGAGAACCGAGCCGCTCATGCTGGTCTCGGGCAAGCTGGAGAAGCTGGCCGCGGCCGGTGGGGCGATCAACGTCCTGGTCGACTGGGTGGGCTCGATCGACGCGCCCGACCAGATCGTGGCCGAGATCAAGGACTTCTCGATGCTCGACGAGCAGGTCCGCCGGGGCCTGGCCGAGCAGAAGGCCGCCGCGGCCGCCGACGGGAGGGCCGCGGACGCGAGCGCGAGCGGCGAGGCCGAGGACTTCCGAGCCGTGGCGCCCCCGATCATGAGCTTTGCCTCCGGGCGCAGGAGGTGAGCGGCGCCTCATCCCGTCGGTCCGCGCGATAAGGTCCCGCACGCGTGCTCGCCGTCGCTGCATTCGTTGCCTTCTGGGTCATCGTCGCTCTGGGCTTGTTGGTCTTGGCCACCCGCGGCACCGGCACCGCGACCCCCCAGCGCCGCGACCCGGGACGACGCGGCAGCACCGTCAGCATCACCGTGTTCGTGGTGACGGCGGTGGTGTTCGGCGTGGCGCTGCCGCTGCTGGTGCTCACCGGCAACCACCACAACGCCAGCGCCCAGGTGGGCGGGATCAAGCTGACCGCCGCGGAGAAGAGCGGCCGCGAGCTGTTCGGACAGCACTGCGGCGTCTGTCACACGCTGGCGGCGGCCAACGCGGTCGGCAAGGTCGGGCCCAACCTGGACGTTCTCAAGCCGGCGCAGTCGGTCGTCCTCAACACGATCAACAACGGCTGCCTGCCCAACCCGCCCAAGGGCTCCGCCCAGGGATGCCTCGGGTACGGGGTCATGCCGGCGGCCGTCGTCCAGGGCGATAATGCCCAGAACGTCGCCGCCTTCGTGGCCAAAGTGGCTGGCCAAGAGTAGCTCCGGGCGCCCGCAGACGATAACGCCGCATTTTGCGAAAACCTGCGGATTTCTATCCGCCGGAAGCGTTGGTAGGATCGCCGCTCCGTACAGCTGAATTCCGATCCGCTCCATGCCGCTGGTGGGGATGTGGAAGCGGGGGACCCAAGTTGTCGGGGCGAATCACGCCCAGCGTGTAGCGCCGCTTTCGGCGCGAGCCCGTCAGCTAACCCCGCACGCCGAGAAGGAGGATGAATGCCGCACTCAGGCGTAGCCGAGGCCCGGGAACACCGTAGCCGGCACGAGGAGCGCCGGGCGTCGCTTGAGGCCGCGCGGGCAGCTTTGTTGGCGTGGGATGCCCGCGAGCACGAGCGGTTGCCGTCCGCGGTGCGCGCGCTCGACGACTGGACCACCTCCGAACACGAGGCCGTCGATCGCCTGGACTGGTCCACTGCGCCCGAGCCGGCCGCCGGCGCGGCCCGCGACACCTCCGAGCACGATGCCGTCGCCCCCACCGCCTGGGACCCCGCCGACGGGCTTCCCGGTCGCCGGACGGTCACGATCCGGGGCCAGGTAGCCGATCGCTACGCCCCGGCCAGGTCGCCGAGCTCGCGCCGCCGCCCCGAGCGCCGGTACGAGCGCACCGGCTTCCGCCCGGACCGTGCCGCCCTCTGGGCGTTCCTGCTCGGCGTGATGCTCATCCTCGCGGCCGTGACGAGCGCTCACGCCGCGACGCTCACTCACCTGCACTAGGTAGCCCCCGGGTCGTCGGCCCGCCCGCTCGCCCGCGAGGCCGGTTGGGCAGCTGATTGTCACGATCTGACGCGCTGGCGCGTCTAGATGAGTGAGACCCGGTAGCGGGGCGCACGGCCCCGCGACCAGCTCGCCCTTACACAACCATTACCCATGCGGTGATCCCCTGTTTATCGAGGCCCGTACAAGGAGAAATGGCGATCTTTTTCCCTTGCCACGGTGGGCGCCCGCAGGTACACTTATGTTCCGTAAGCAGATGTTGAAAGTAAAGGGCACCGTTCCCTCGAACGCCTGCCTCCCTTCTCTCTTTCAGACCTCGGTGGTCAGCGATGAAGACATCCATGAGCAGATTCCAGATCCATGACGACCTCACTGCGCCGGAGGGCTCGGTGGCGGTGCTGCGCGGTGCCCTGTCCTCGGGCGGCCAGCTGCCGAACTTCCTGGGGGTGCTTGCCGGATCTCCGGCCAGCCTGCGTGCCTATGCGCGCTTTCGTTCCGAGCTTCGGCACGGCAAGCTGACTCTGCCGACGCTCGAGCGGATCGCGCTGGCCGTCGCCGAGCATTACCACTCACAGCCGGGCATCGCGATGCACTCGCGCGCCGCCCGCGCCGCGGGGCTGGCGCTCGACGAGGTGGCGGCCGCGCGTCAGTTCACTTCCAAGGACCCACACGAGGCGGCGTTGCTGCGTTACCTCCAGGCGCTCCTGGAGGAGGGCCGGCCCGCGATGCACCTGCACGAGGAGGCCCGCGAGGCCGGCTGGGACGACGAGGAGATCCTGGAGGCGATCGCGGCGGTCTCGCTGGAGGGCTTCACGGCGATGGTGAACGTCGCCGGCGAAATCCCCGTAGACGGGTCTCCCGAGGCCTCCCGGCGACTCGAAGCCGCCTAAACGGGCTCAGAGGCCGCCGAGCGCGTTAAGCTAAGCGTCCCTGATGGCCGCGCACCAGCACTCCTCGACCGAGGAACGGGCCCGCGGCAGCAGCGACGACGCGGCCCGCGGCAATTGCTGCCCCCTCTATCACGAGGCGGTGGAGCTGGTCGGCCGACGCTGGACCGGCGCCATCCTCCGCGTGCTGATGGACGGGCCGCTGCGCTTCTCCGAGATCGCGCAGGCGATCCCGGAGCTGTCGGACCGGCTGTTGTCGGAGCGCATGAAGGAGCTGGAGGCGCGGGGGATGGTCCAGCGCACCGTCATCCCCGGGCCTCCGTTGCGCGTCCAGTACGAGCTCAGCCGGATGGGTTCAGAGCTCGAGCCCGCGCTCACCGAGCTGCAGACCTGGGCCCAGCGGTGGCTGGGCGACCGCGCCCACCGGACCCCGGCGTAGCCCCGGCACCCCGCGGTCCGCTCGCTGCGCGCGCGCCGAGTCTGAGGCCGTCGCAGACCCGCCCGCGCACGCGGGCCCCTGAGACAACCTCTAAGGTTCCCGCGCGATGGCCCAGACCCCGCAGGCACTCAGCCTCACGCCCGACGACGTCCTGACGATCGTCAAGGAGCGCGACATCCGGTTCATCCGGCTCTGGTTCACCGACATCCTCGGGCAGCTCAAGGCGTTCTCGATCAACGTCACCGAGCTCGAGGATGCGTTCGAGGGCGGCATGGGCTTCGACGGATCGTCGATCACCGGCTTCAACGCGATCGAGGAGTCCGACATGATCGCCCAGCCCGACCCCAGCACGTTCTGCGTGCTGCCGTGGCGGCCGGGCGAGGCGGGGGTGGCCCGGATGTTCTGCGACATCATGACCCCCGAGAGGACGCCCTACGAGGGCGACCCGCGCCACGTCCTGCGCCGCGCGATCCAGCGGGCGGAGAGCATGGGCTTTGATCACTTCTACGTGGGCCCGGAGCTCGAGTACTTCTACTTCCGCGACAGCAAGTCCACGGAGGTGCTCGACGAGGGCGGCTACTTCGATCTGACCACGCTGGACGCGGGCTCGGACCTGCGCCGAGAGACGGTTCTGGCGCTTGAGCAGCTGGGGATCCACACCGAGTACACCCACCACGAGGTGGGCCCGAGCCAGCACGAGATCGACATGCGCTACGCCGACGCGCTGAAGATGGCCGACGACTGCATGACTTACCGGATCACGGTCAAGGAATACGCCATGAAGTACGGCCTGCACGCCACCTTCATGCCCAAGCCGCTGTTCGGCAAGAACGGATCGGGGATGCACACCCACCAGTCGCTGTTCCAGGGCGAGCGCAACGCCTTCTACGACGGCGACGACCCGTACTTCCTGTCCGACGTCGGCAAGGCGTTCATCGCCGGCCAGCTGCGCCACGCCCGCGAGATCTGCTCGGTCTTCGCCCAGTGGGTCAACTCCTACAAGCGCCTGGTGCCCGGCTACGAGGCGCCGGTGTACGTGGCGTGGTCGCGGCGCAACCGCTCGGCGCTCGTGCGCGTTCCGCTCTATCACCCGGGCAAGGAGAGGGCGACGCGGATGGAGCTGCGCTGCCCCGACCCGGCCTGCAACCCCTATCTGACCTTCGCCGTCCTGCTCCAGGCGGGCCTGGAGGGCATCGAGCACGGCTACGAGCTGCCCGACCCGATGGAGAAGAACCTCTACCACCTCTCGCCCGACGAGCGCCGCCGGCTGGGCATCGACCAGCTGCCCGAGACCCTCGGCGAGGCCATCGAGTTGACCGGCCAGTCAGAGCTCGTTCTGCGCACCCTCGGTGAGCACATGTTCAACCGCTACATCGAGATCAAGCGCCAGGAGTGGGACGACTACCGCGTCCAGGTCACCCCCTGGGAGCTCGAGCGCTACCTGCCGGTCCTGTAGTCCCCCGGAGCGTGGCTCCACGGCGGCTGAGGAACGAGTGTCATCTGATGCATCGTATGCGGGCTTATTTTGTCGACAGCCCCTGGCGGGACTAGCGCATCAGTGCGGCGGCCAGACCCTCGGGGTCGGTGACCGGCGCCTGGCAGGCGAAGTGCTCGCACACGTACGCCGCGGCGCGCCCGTCCACGGGCCCACGCCCTTCGAGCAGTGGGACTCCGTCGGCAATACCCCCGGCCAGCACCACATGGGGCCGGTACGCACCGCGCACCACCCGCGCCAGCGCCGCCGCGCCCGCATCGTCGACCGCGCCGGCGATCGCCACCTCGCGCACCGGCGCCAGATAGAAGTCCAGCGCCGACAGCGTGTGCCCGAAGCCGTGGGGATGCTCGCCCACGATCGGCGCCCGCACCCGCAGCACGTCGAGCGCGCGCCGCTCGTACTCGACCTCTCCGGTGACGCGGGCCAGCCGCAGCAGGCCGAAGGCGGCGGCGGCGCCGCCGGAGGGGACCGGGGAGTCGTCGAGGTCCTTCTGGCGCGCGAAGCCCTGATGCTGGCCGGCAGCGGTGGTGAAGAAGCCGCCATCCTCCTCGTCGGCGAAGCGCTCGATCATCGTGTCGGCCATGGCGCGCGCCTCCGCGTACCAGCGCGCGTCGAACGTCGCCTCATACAGCGTCAGCAGGGCCTCGAGCAGGTAGGCATGATCCTCGAGGTAGGCGTCGATGTGAGCCCGGCCGTCCTTCCAGGTGCGCAGCAGGCGGCCGTCTGGGTCGCGCATGTCGCCCAGCACGAACTCGGCGCAGGCAACGGCGGCGGAAACGTAGTCCGAGCGTTGCAGGGCGGCGCCGGCCTCGGCCAGCGCCGAGATCATGAGCGCGTTCCATGAGGCCAGGCGCTTGTCATCCAGGCCCGGGCGCACGCGCGCGGAGCGCGCGGCCAGCAATGCGGCCTGGATGTCGCCCAGCCGCTCGGGGACCGGGCCGCGCCCCTCCAGAACGTTGGCGCCCTCGAAGTTGCCGTGCTGGGTGGCGCCGAAGAACGCCACCGCTTCCTCATACCGGTCCGCGTGGCCCAGCGCCGCGCGCAGCTCGTCCAGCGTCCAGACGTAGAACCGCCCCTCGACGCCCTCGGAGTCGGCGTCCAGGGCCGAGCAGAAGCCGCCCTCGGGGCCCCGCATCTCGCGCAGCGCCCAGTCAAGCGTCTCCTCGCAGACGCGACGCAGGAGCGGCTCGGTGCAGACCTGCCAGCCGTGAAGGTAGGCACGGGCCAGCAGCGCGTTGTCATAGAGCATCTTCTCGAAGTGGGGCACCGTCCAGGTGGCGTCGACCGCGTAGCGGGCAAAGCCGCCGCCGACCTGGTCATAGATCCCGCCCGCCGCCATCGCCCGCAACGAACCCAGCGACATGTCGCGCTCGCCGCGGGCGAGCAGAAACTCGATCAGCGACGCCTGAGGGAACTTCGGGGCGCGCCCGAAGCCGCCGTTGGCGGGGTCATAGAGGCGCTGCAGGCCCGACGTCGCCTGGGCGGGCACGCCATCGGTGATCGGCTCATCGGAGGCCGGCAGGCGCGTGGCCGCGCCCAGCGAGCGCAGGACCTGGCCGCCCTGCTCGCGGACCTGTTCCTTGCGCTGCGACCACGCCTCGGACACAGCCTCGACGACGGCGCGCCACGGCGGCATCCCGTGGCGAGCCTCGGGCGGAAAGTACGTGCCGACGTAGAACGGGGCCTGCTCGGGGGTGAGGAAGGCGTTGAGCGGCCATCCCCCCTGGCCGGTCATCGCCTGGCAGGCCTCCATGCAGACCGCGTCGATGTCGGGGCGCTCCTCGCGGTCGACCTTGATGCAGACCAGACGCTCGTTCATCAGCGCCGCCACGTCGGGATCCTCGAAGGACTCGCGCTCCATCACGTGGCACCAGTGGCATGCCGAGTAGCCGATCGAGACCAGCAGCGGACGGTCAAGCTCACGGGCGCGCTGCAGCGCCTCATCCCCCCACGGATACCACTCCACCGGGTTGTGAGCGTGCTGGAGCAGGTAGGGGGAGGTCTCGTGGGCCAGGCGATTGGTCATCCTGGGGGAGGCTACCCCCGCGACAAGGGGGCAATAGGCTTGTGCGGCGAGTGTGCTTCGAGACTAAGGAGAAGATTTGGCTGGTAACAGGGAACCGGTCTCCGCCACCGATGCGCCGGCGGCGATCGGTCCATACGTGCACGCCGTCGCCGCCGCCGGCCTGCTCTTCTGCTCCGGGCAGATCCCCCTGGACCCCCGAACCGGGGACCTGGTCGGGGCCACCGCCGCCGACCAGGCCGGGCGCTGCCTGGAGAACTTGGCGGCGGTCTGCCACGCCGCCGGGGCCACGCTCGGCGACGCCGTCAAGGTGACGATCTACATGACCGACATGTCGGAGTTCGGGTCGGTCAACGAGGTCTATGCCTCGTTCTTCGAGTCGAGCCCGCCGGCCCGGGTGGCCATCGGCGTGTCGGCCCTGCCCCGGGGGGCCCAGGTCGAGATGGACGCGGTGGTGGCGCTTGGCGGCTGAGCCGGCCTCGACCTCCCAGCCGGCCGCGCCGTCGGCCGACGACATCCGCCGGGCCGCCGAGGCGGGCGCCGGCGTGATCCGCGAGACACCGCTGCTGAGCTCGCGGACGCTGGCAGAGCGCACGGGCTTCACCGTCGCGCTCAAGGCCGAGAACCTCCAGCGCACGGGGTCGTTCAAGATCCGCGGCGCGCTGGCCAAGATCGCGTCCCTCGGCGACGCCTGCGAAGCGGGCGTGGTCTGTGCCAGCGCCGGCAACCACGCCCAGGCGGTGGCCTACGCGGCGCGCGAGCGCGGGGTGTCCTGCGACGTGTTCATGCCCGAGTCGGCGCCCGTGGCCAAGGCCGAGGCCACCGCGGCGCTCGGGGCCCGCGTGCGCCTGGTGGGCGAGAGCGTGGACGAGTCACTGGCCGCGGCACGCGAGTACGCGCAGGCGGGCGGTCACGCGTTCGTGCATCCCTTCGACGATCCAGAGGTGGTGGCGGGCCAGGGCACCCTCGGCCTCGAGCTGCTGGCCCAGGTGCCCGAGCTGACGCGAGTCGTGGTGCCGATCGGCGGCGGCGGGCTCATCAGCGGCGTGGCCATCGCGGTGAAGTCGCAGCGGCCCGACGTGGAGCTGATCGGCGTCCAGGCGGCGGCGTGCGCGCCGGTTCCGGCGTCGCTTCAGGGCGCCGAGCCCGTCGCGGTGACCTCGGCGATGACGATCGCCGACGGGATCGCGGTCAAGCGTCCCGGCGGTCTGACGCTGGAGCTCATCCGCCGGTGGGTCGACGGCGTGGTTCTCGTGTCCGAGGAGGAGGTGGCCGAGGCCATGGTGTTCCTGCTGGAGCGGGCCAAGCTCGTGGTCGAAGGCGCCGGCGCCGTCGGCGTGGCGGCGCTGCTGGCCGGACGGGCGGGTCACACCGGCGACGACGGGACCACGGCGGTCATCCTGTCCGGGGGCAACGTCGATCCCGGGCTGCTGGGCGATATCGTCCGCCGCCATGAGAGCCAGGCCGGGCGCCGGCACGTCCTCCTGGCGCGGCTGCCCGACCGGCCGGGGTCACTGGCGCTGCTGCTCTCGCTGGTGGGCCAGCTCGGCGCGAACCTGCTGGACGTCGAGCACATCCGCGAGGGCTTCGACCTGCATGTGCGCGAGTCGGCGGTCCAGCTCGTGCTGGAGACCCGGGGGCCCGAGCATGCGGCCGACGTCCAGCGCGCGGTGCGCACTGCGGGCTATGAGGAGCCGATCGCGGTGAGGTGAGGGCGGCGGTTCAGGCCACCGCGGCACGCGCGTCGCGATACTGCGCGGCGGCCTGCACCAGGGCCTCGATCACCCGGCTGCGCTCGTCGGCCTCGGGGTGCCACTGCACGCCGAGCACGAAGCGGCGATCGGGCAGCTCGATGGCCTCGGGCAGCTCGTCGATCGCCGAGCTGCCGGTGACGATCAGTCCCTCACCGAGGACGTCCACGCCCTGGTGGTGGTGTGACTTGGTGGTGTGCCGGAGCTCTCCCGCGGCCGCCGCGGCCAGCGAGTCTGGGACGAGGCGGACGTCGTGGTCGGCCTCGTCGAAGTTGCCGGGGACCCGCCGGTGGTCGTGGTGGCCGAAGGTCTCGGGCAGGTGCTGGAGCAGCGTGCCGCCGTAGGCGATGTTGAGCACCTGCATGCCGCGGCAGACGCCGAGGACCGGCATGTCCAGCTCCACCGCGCGGCGGACGAGCGCGATCTCGAACGCGTCGCGATCGGGCGTGCAGCCGCTGGTCTCGGGATGCGGCGCGGCGCCGTAGGTGCCGGGATCCACATCGACGCCTCCCGACACGATGAGGCCGTCGACCCGCCCCAGCAGGTCGTCTGGCTCGGCCACCAGCCCGGGGTCGGGCGCGACCATCACCGCCAGACCATCGGCCCGGCGCACCGCGTCCACGTAGCCCGCAGGCAGCACCGCGGAGTGCTGCTGCCACACGCCATAGCTGGCGTTAATGAAGGGGGTGGAGATGGCGATGGCGGGGCGATAGGCGTCCATCGGCCGTTCAGGCTAGCGCGCGGTGCACCAGAACCCGGGTGAATCACCTACGCGGTACGCAGCAGCGCGCGCCGAACCTTGCCGCTGGCCGTCTTGGGCAGCTCCAGCGCGAAGTCCACGATCCGCGGGTACTTGTAGGGCGCGGTCTCGTGCTTGACGTGATCCTGCAGTTCGGTCACGAGCGCGTCAGACGGGCTGTAGCCGTCGCGTAGCACCACCACGGCGCGCACGACGGCGCCGCGCTCCTCATCGGGGGCGGCCACCACCGCCGCCTCGGCGACGGCGCCGTGGGAGACGAGCGCGGACTCCACCTCGAACGGGCCGATGCGGTACCCGGCCGAGATGATCACGTCATCGGCGCGCCCCTCGAAGTAGAGGTAGCCGTCCTCGTCGCGGGTGACGCGGTCCCCGGTCCGCCACGGCCGGTCCTGAGGTGAGGGCTCGCCGCCCAGCGTGGCCACGAAGAAGGTGGGATCGGTGCGCGGGTCGGCCAGGACGAGCTCGCCGTCGTGTACCACGAGGTCGACCCCCGGCAGCGGGCAGCCCATCGAGCCCGGGCGGACGGTCCCGCCGCCGGGGACGCCGGTCAGCTGGCCGGTCTCGGTCTGCCCGTAGCCATCGCGTATCTCCAGGCCCATGGCCTCACGGAAGGCGCGCAGCACCTCGGGGTTGAGCGCCTCGCCGGCGGCGACCAGCCCGTGCAGCGACGGCACCGGTTCCAGCTCGACGCGTTTGGCGATCACCCGGTACTCCGTCGGGGCCATGCACAGCACGTTGACCCGCTCGGTGGTAAGGATCTCAAGCCGCTGCGCCGGGTCGAAGCGGGCGTCATGCAGCAGCGCGGCGGCGCCGGTGAGCCACGGCGCGATGAACACGTTGCGCGCCGACTTGGACCAGCCGCTGGCCGCCGTGCACCACACCAGCTCACCGGGACGGCCTCCGAGCCAGTGCTCCGCCTGCAGGCGCTGGCCCGGCAGGTAGCGCTGCCCGTGCACGATCCCCTTGGCCTCCCCCGTGGTCCCGCTGGTGAAGGTGATCAGGCACGGGTCGGTGAGCGCCAGGTCGACGGCGGGCACCGGATCGGAGGCCACCAGGGCCTCGTCGGGGATGAGGACCAGCTCCGGCCCGGGCTCGATCCCGGCGGCCGCGAGCTCGGCGGCGTTGCGCTCATCGGCAACGATCAGCTGGGGCTGCGCGATGTCGAGGCGCTGGCGCAGGTCCTTGGCCCGCAGCTGCTCGTTGCAGGGCAGCGCGACGGCGCCGATGCGAAAGCAGGCGACCATCGTCAGCACCCATTCGGGTCGGTTGCCGATCAGGGTCATGACGACGTCGCCGCGCGCCACGCCGCGGGTCACGAGCGTTCCCGCCAGACGAGCCGATGCGTCGGCGACCTCCGCGAAGGTCCACTCGCGTCGGGCGCCGTCACGATCGATCTCCACGAGCGCCCGGGCGCCGGCGGGGGCGGCGTCGACGACATCGCGGGCGAAGTTCACCGGCGGCAGTCTGCCAGGCCTCGCGGGCCGGCACGGGCGCGCTGATACTCTGGTCTGCGTGGGATGGACGACCGGCAACGGCCCGCTGAGCAAGGCGCCGGCGGGGCAATTCAACTTCGAGCCGCCGCCGCCCGGGCGCACGATCTACCTCGAGCACACGCCCAAGCGCATCCGCGTCGAGGTCGGCGGTGAGGTCATTGCCGACAGCCGCAACGCGTTCATCCTGCACGAGTCAGGGCTGCAGCCGATCTACTACTTCCCGCCCGAGGACGTGCGCGCCGAGGTGCTGACGCCGACTGACCGCCACACGCACTGCCCCAAGAAGGGCGACGCCTCCTACTACACGATCCGGGCCGGCGGCGAGACCGTGGAGAACGGCGCGTGGTACTACCCCGACCCGCTGCCCGACGCCCCGTTCATCAAGGATCTGGTGGCCTTCTACTTCGACCGCATGGGCCGGTGGCTGGAGGAGGGCGAGGAGATCGGGGTTCACCCGCGCGACCCCTACCACCGGGTCGACGTGGTCAGCACCGACCGCCACATCCGCGTGTCGCTGGACGGTGAGCTGCTGGCCGAGACCGATCGCGCGCTGGCGCTGTTCGAGTCCAACCTGCCGCCGCGCTGGTACATCCCGCGCGATGACGTCATGGTCGAGCTGGAGCCCTCGGACACCGTGACCCGGTGCCCGTACAAGGGGACGGCCGCCTATCACTCGATCAAGCTTGCGAACGGCGGCGACGGCACGGACCTCATCTGGTACTACGACCAGCCCCTGGCCGAGGTCGGCCGGATCGCCGGGCTGCTGTCCTTCTTCAACGAGAAGGTCGACATCGAGCTCGACGGCGAGCTCCAGGAGCGGCCGGAGTCGCCGTGGAGTCGCCGCGTCCGCTCCGCGCCGGCGCCTGCCTGATCGATCCCGTCAGTGTCGCCGCCGGTGCGGCGCGGCTAGGATGCGAAACGCGACCCGGTGGGTGGTGCTGACGTTGGTGAACAGGTCGGTCGCCTGCACGAACGCCACGTAGCGCCCGGGCGCGGGGCGGAAGTGGTGTGCCCGGGAGCCGAAGGTCAGGTAGTTGAAACCGATGTGGGCGTGCCAGTTCTGCCAGCCGGCGTAGGTGCTGCGGTGCCCGTGGGCCACGCGCCAGATCTCGGCGTCGATCAGCGAGGGCTCGTCGAGCGCGAGGTTGAGCGTGGTCCCAGCGCTCCGGAAGCTCGGCGCTGCCAGGAACAGGTTGCTGAGCGTGGGGCGCGTCAGATCCACGTTGAGCTTGGGGATCGGGTCGGGGTCGTCGCTGGGGCTGCCCGGCGTGCCGGAGACGATTACCTCGCCGTGCACCACCGGGTGCAGCTTGCACTGGAACTCGTAGACGCCCGGCTGCGTGAACGTCAGCTGGAACGTCGAGCCGACGCTGTGGTTGGGCAGGCGCCCCGGATCGGAGTCCTCGGTGAGATCGTTGGCGGAGGTCCCGGTGACCGAGTGCTCGGTGTCGGGGCCGACCCAGTACCACGTGACGTGCTGGCCCTGGTCGACGTGCACGACGGCGTCAGACCACTGGTAGTGGCCGATGGCCACCTTGGCGTCGGCGGCGCGGGCCGGCCGGGGCACCACCAGCGCCAGCGCGACGGCGGTCGCCGCCAGCCCGGCGGCCGCCCAGCGCATCCGTCTCAGGGGGCGACGATGTACCACCCGTTCATCCCCATGTGCAGATGGGAGAACACGTGGCAGTGGTAGAACCAGCGGCCGGGGTTGTCCTCCACGATCGTGAACGTGTTCGCGTCAGCCGGTCCCAGCACGCGGTTGTCGATCACGGTGCCGTCCTCGGTCCAGCGATGGCCGTGCAGGTGGAAGGCGTGGAAATCGTTGTCGATGGCGAACACGTGCCAGGTGACGGTGTCGCCCACTCTGGCGTGGAACGTCGGGGTGTTGCCGGCGTAGGCGCGGCCGTTGATGCAGCTGAACTGCTGGTCCAGCCCTGTGGCCAGCGGCGCGAATGAGTGCAGGAAGACGAAGAACTCCCGGCTGGGGAGCGGATCGCCGGGCTTGCGGATGATCAGGCCACCGAACATCCCCTTGAACACCGGCACCGGGTCCATCGGACCGTGGTCGTGGTAGAGCCACGCGCCCTCGGTGCCGGGGCGGGCCTCCCACACGTACTGGAAGGTCCGCCCGTTCTCGACGAAGCCGCTGGGCTCGGTGTACTTGCCCTTGTAGGCGCCGTCCATGTCATGGGTGTAGAAGATCCCGTGCGGGTGCATCGTGACCGGCACGCCCGTCTGATTGTGGAAGTTGACCACGATCGTGTCCCCGGTCTGAGCCTGTAGCAGCGGCCCCGGGATCTGGGGCGGTCCCAGCGGCTTGGTGAAGCCAGGGGCCCACGCCTGGTAGGCGAGCGCCGTGAACGTGGTCTTCCCGGGGACCTTCTTGTCCATCATCCCGTCGTGATGGGTGGGGACGATGTTCCATTTGGTCCTGACGGCCTTGATCCAGTACGTGTGGGTCTGGCCGGTGGCCGTGGCGTCCCGCGGCCGCACGTCGGACACGAAGTCCGGGTGCACGTTGGACTGCGCGTCGTAGTACGCCGCCACCTGGGGCGGCACCGGGACGCCGCCGCTCAGTTTCTCGATGTCGACGTGGGAATTGCTGCTCAGCTTCTGTCCCGCGAGCGTGCAGAATAGGGTGCCGCCGGCGCTGGCGACGAATTGGCGCCGGCCGATTGGTCCGGTCACGATGGCTCCCTCTATTTCTTGACGGTGACCGTCATGTTCATCTCAAGCGGGTGCAGCATGCACTCGAAGTGGTAGACGCCCGGCTTGAGGAAGGTCAGCTTGAAGTGGACGCCGGTGCTGGCCTGGATTGAGCTGAACTTGTGCTTGCTGACGCCCTGGGGGCCCTTGATCAGGCTCACCGTGTGGGTGTTGTAGTTCGCGTTGCTCCAGACCCAGTTGACCTGCTGGCCCTTCTTGATCGTGACCTTGGTCGGCGTGTAGAGGTTGTCTTCCACCTGGACCTTCTTGACGGTGGGCTTCTTCGTCGTCGTGCCCAGCGCGGTCGGGACCCCGACCGCGCCGACGGCAAGACATGCGATGAGCGAAGTGAGCCCCTTGTGCTTCATCTGCATCACTACCCCCTTACTCAGCCCTCGAAGGGCTTGACCCCGGCCCGCGCCGGGTGCTTGTGAACGTGCCAGTAGTTCTCCTGCGTGGTCGGCGGGTTCGCCAGGACGATCGCCGCCAGCTTGGAGAACTGGTCTGAGTCGGCCGCGGTCGTGCCGGTGCCGTTCGAGCTCGGGCAGGTCGGATACAGCTGCGAACTCGGCTCACTCGTCGACGCGTCGACCGTGACGTTGGCGCCGTTGCCCTGGAAGCAGGTGCCCTTGCCGGATCCGTCGTTGAAGAAGTCGGATCCGTTGGCGTCGTTGAAGGCTGCTCCCATCTTGTTGTCAACGATGTGGTTGCCCCAGTTCAGCGCCTTGCCGGTGGCGTTGGTCGGATCAGAGAAGGCTCCGACGCCCCACAGGAAGTTACCGAAGATGGAGTTGTGCTTGACCGTCCAGTCGGTGCTGCCGAAGAGGATCACGCCGGCGCCGATCGGGTAGCTGGCCCGTGGGTGCCCACGCCGCTGGACACCGTCTGGACCGGCGAGGTCTTGCGGTAGTAGTCGAAGTTGTTCCAGAAGATCTGGTTGTCCTCGATGATCCCCATATCGGCGGGCTGGTCGGGCTCGGAGGTCAGCGTGTTCGGGACGACCCCAGCCCCGTTGTTGTAGAACTGCGAATCGCGGATCACGATGTACTGGAGTTGGTCCCGGAGTAGCCCAGCACGTTCTCATAGCCCGTGTCGTGATCAACGCTTGACCACACGGGATGCTTCTGGAACGGGGTGCCGCCGACGTAGAACGCGGAGTCGCCGTTGCCGTATCCGACCGACTGGGTCATCCGTCCGCCGACGCAGCGGAAGGCGAACAGGCCGTAGGCGTGCTCGAACGCGCCCACCAGGTTCTTGAACAGGTAGCCCGTGCACTGGTTGACGTAGAAGCCGTTGGCGGCGAAGTGCTCGGCCTTCATGTTCTCGAAGACGAGGTTGTTGGCGCTGTCGCCCTCGATGCCGTTCTGGGCGGCTCCGCCCGGGCCCTTGGCGTTCTTGCCCTCGATCAGCACCTTGGCCGGATCCTTGGTCAGGCCGATGATGTGCAGGCCATCGTGCTTGTGGCCGCTGATGATCACGCCCTCGACGTACTTACCGGGCTTGACGTTGATGGTGGCGTTCTTGCCCGAGGCGTTGACCGCCGACTGGATCGTTGAGTAGCGGCACCCGTGCTTGCAGACGGTGAGCGCCGTGGCTGCTTGGCCTGCGCTCCGACAGCGAGCGCGAGGAGACCGCCGTGCTCATCGCCGCAGCGACGCCCGCGCGACGAATCGAACGACTGAACATGTACTCCTCCTTGCGAATGACTAACGCCCACCCCCGGCCGTGGGGGCGTTCCGTCGAATTTCTGAGTAAGCTCCCAGCAAAGGGAGCAGCGCGACGGTAGCAGCCTCTCCAGCCTCCCCAGCTATTCTCGGCCTCCCCGAGAAGATCTGAGGAGCCCGAGACCCCACATGGCAGCGTACGAGTCCAGTCAGGATCTGACCGACGAACAGCGGCGCCATCTGCGAGATGGTCGCACCAGTTCGCCGACGAGCAGATCCTCCCCAACGCCGAGCATTACGACCACGAGGACATGTTCCCGGAGCCGATCGTGCGAGCAGATGAAGGAGCTCGGTCTGTTCGGGGTCACGATCCCCGAGGAATACGGCGGGATGGGGCTGGACCTGTCGACCTACGCGATGATCGTCGAGGAGCTCTCGCGGGGCTGGATCTCCATCTCCGAGGACCATCGTCAACACCCACTTCATCGGGTCCTACCTGCTGATGAAGTTCGGGGAGGACCGACGAGCAGAAGCAGACCTACCTGCCGCGGATGGCCACCGGCGAGATTCGTGCGGCGTTCAGTCTGTCCGAGCCCGAGCTCGGATCCGACGTGGCCAGCGATCAAGACGAGCCGCCAAGAAGGGCCGCCGACGAGTCCTATACGAGATCAACGGCACGAAGATGTGGGTCACCAACGGCCTGCGGTCCGACGTGTGTTCACGCTGGTCAGCACCGACCCGGCGCGGAGCCCAAGCACCGCGGCATGACCTGCTTCGTCTGCG
>CAWDFE010000006.1:0-85763 GCA_963801435.1 uncultured Actinomycetota bacterium | reverse complement strand
ATCGGGTCGGCGCGAGGCTGGAGCGACGGGTCCAAGCGGCCGGACGGGAATGGACCGGAGCGATCGTCCAGCGCATGATCGCGCCCGGCGGTGCGGATGTGTTGGTGGGCGCCATCGGCGATCCTGATCTGGGCCCAGTGCTGGCGGTTGGCTTCGGCGGTCGCCGGGCCGGCCTTGGCCGATCGGCTGCGTGCACGCCGCCGACGCGATCGGCGACCTGTCGACCGATGCGCAGTCTCTAGGCCGACGGCGCGTACCGTGTCGATGGCTGGCTGCATCGAGGTACATCACTTGCCGCCCATGAAGCTGCGCACCCGATCCTCTGGCAGGCCGGCATGCTGCTGACCGTCAGCGGCACCGTCCTGCTGCCGCTGACGACGCGCGTGCGCCGACCAGCCACTGGGTCGCCGGGGACGGGATCAGAGCACGACGACGTTGGGGTTGCCCCGGTCACTGCGCCGCCCAGGTCAGCGTGATGGGACGCCCGCTGTATTTCTCGCATCCCGCTTGCCTGGAGCACCAGACGAGCTGGGATCACCCTGAGCGGCCCGAGCGCGTGACTGGCGATCGAGTTGGCGCTGGCCGACGCGCGGCTGGCTGGGCGACGAGGTCCGGGAGGCGCCCCGGCCTCAACGTCAGCTGCTCGCAGCGGTGCATTCCGCCGAGTACGTGGACGCAGTGGTGGTCGATGAGCGATCGCGGCGGAGACGCCTTTGACCAGGAGAACGTGGTGAGCGCCGGGTCGCACCGGGCGGCGCGCACGCGTCGGGGCGCGGCGCGTGCGATGGTCGAGGCCCTGCTGGCATCCGGCGGTCCGCGCGTGGGCTTTCTGCGCCACCCGGCCGCCCGGGCATCACGCGCGCACCGACACCACCTGCGGGTTCTGCCTGTTCAATCACATCGCCGTCGCGACTCGACACGCGCTCGACTCGCTGGGCGCTCGCCGCGTGTTCATCTTTGACTGGGACGTTCATCACGGCGATGGAACCAACGACATCTTCCGCGCGAGCAAGGACGTGCTGTTCGCGAGCATCCACCAAGCCCACTGCTTCCCGGGGCCGGCCCGCTCAGCGACACCGGAGCACGGGTGGGCGAGGGGTACTCCTATCAACCTGCCGGTGGAGAAAGGATCGTATGAGGACACGTGGTTCGCGCTGCTGGAGCACATCGTGATCCCCGCCGCCGAGCAGTTTGCGCCCGACCTGGTGCTCGTCTCGGCCGGCTATGACGCCCACCGCGACGACGAGCAAGGCGGATGCGAGCTCGAGACATCCTCGTTTGCGGAGATGGCGCGATACATCCGAGGGCTGGGAGAGCGGACCGGCGCGCCGGTGGGTGCCGTACTCGAGGGCGGCTATGCGCTCGATGCGCTCGCCGCCTCGGTGTGCGCGACGATGCAGGCACTTGCCGGCGACGAGCCGGCGGACTCAGTTGCGCCGGACTTCTTCACTTCCCGAGCCGCAGCCCACATCGGCTTTCACTGGAGGCTGTGAACCTACTCGCGTTGTTCACTGTCCGCCAAACTTCACCACTCGACGTTGTCCGGAACCTCGTAGAAGTTTGAGTGGCGGTCCTCCCGCCTCGTCCGCTCCGGTTGGGAGCGTTCGGCGACTAAACCCATGTCCGAGAGGACAGGAGGACCGCCATGAAGAAGGTATCCGGACCGCGGGTCGTCACGCCCGTCGAGGCGTCGGAGTTGCCGCTGCCTGCGGAGATTCAGGAAGCGCTCGTCGAGCTCGTCGGCGCGGCGAGGGACGGACTGCTCGCGCTGTCGGGCGGGCTCGGCCTGCGGGTCGTGCATGACTTGATGGAGGCGGAGGTGACCGAGGTCGTGGGCTCGAAGGGCAAGCACGACCCCGAGCGGACGGCCAAGCGTCACGGCCACGAGGACGGGTCGATGACATTGGGCGGCCGACGGGTCGAGGTCAGCCGTCTGAGGATGCGCACGGCCGATGACAAGCACGAGCTGCCGGTGCAGAGCTACGAGTACTTCGCCGACCGCGATCCGCTCACGCGAGCGGTGATGGACCGGATGCTCGCCGGCGTCTCGACCCGCAAGTTCGCGGTCGTGGGCGAGCCGGTCGGCGAGGAGGTCGAGCAGGAAGCCAGCTCGACGTCGAAGTCGGCGGTGTCGGAGTTGTTCATCGAGCGGACCCGCACCGCGCTCGGTGAGCTGATGAGCCGTTCGCTGTCTGACGTGCGCCTGGCGGTGATGATCCTCGACGGGCTCGAGATCGCTGACCGAACGCACGTCGTCGCGCTGGGGATCTCGACCGAGGGCGTGAAGATCCCGCTCGGGCTGTGGGAAGGTAGCACGGAGAACGCGACGCTAGTCGGGATGCTGCTCTCAGACCTCGTGACCGCGGCCTCGATCCCGACCAGGCGATCCTGTTCGTGATCGACGGCGGCAAGGCGCTACGCAAGGCGATCCGCGACGTGTTCGGCGAGCACGCGCTCGTGCACCGCTGCCATCGGCACAAGGAGAGAAATGTCACCGACCTGTTGCCCGAGCGCGACCGGCCGCAGATCCTGGTCCGGATCCGCGGCGCGTGGGCGCTGAGCGACCATCACCTCGCGCGCGAACGCCTCGAGCTGCTCGCCTCAGAGCTCGATCGCACCTGGCCCGACGCGGCCGCTTCACTCCGCGAAGGGCTCGAGGACACGCTGACGCTGATGCGGCTCGGGATCGACGGACAGCTCGCCAAGACGCTCTCGTCGACGAACCCGTGCGAGTCGATGATCGAGATCGTCCGCTACACGCAACGCAACGTGAAACGCTGGCAGGACGGCGACATGCGCAAGCGCTGGACCGCCGCCGGGATGCTCGTCGCCGAGCAGCAGTTCCGCAGGATCATCGGCTGCCGCGACCTCGCCAAGCTCGTGATCGCCATCGAGCGTCACACCCTCCTCGCTGCCCACAACAACCACACCCGTCAGGAGACTCGCGAGCCCGTTACCGTCTGACCATCAACCAGTGAGGATCGTCACCCAAGTTCCACGACGATCCGGGCAACCTCCCACTCGAAAGCCCGGACCTCGGGGCGGATCTTGGGAGACCTCAACTACTGTCTAACTCGCCGACGGCGAGCGCCCGGGCGACCGAGCGAGGCGGACTTCCGGCTCCCTGGTGACAAGGCTCACAGATCCTCCGTGTCGCGCTCGAGTTGGGCGAGTTTGGCCCCGCGCCGACGAAAAGCTTCGAGCTCGAGGCCCGTGGCTCGGATGCGAGCCAGGACCTCCCCCTCGGCATTCCACTCATCAAGCGCGTCTAGCGGAGCGCTTGGCAGCAGATCGCTCCAGGGTCGGGGACGAGTCCCCGGCGGTTCACATGGCGCCCGCTTTTCCAGAGGTCCGGGGAGCCGATAGCTCCTTTGGCGAGAGAACCGTCCAGATGCCGTGTGCTCCGAAGTCCCAGTCGATCAGCACCCGCCGAGGCGACGTCGCGACGACAACGGTAGCGAGGCGGCCTGGACGGTCCCGCTGACCAAGGCAATCGCCCGTGCCGGTCTCAATCGCTCATCGTTCGCGGGACGGTCCACAAGGGTTCCTTCGCCGACAAGCCGGAGGTCGTTATGTGCAGTGTCTTTTGCCGCTACAAGCCGCGTGAGGGGGAGCGACTCTCGTGTCGGCGGTGGCGTCAGCGGTCGTCTCGGCCGGTCTTGAGCTTGCGCCAGCCGCCGGCGCGATTGTTGGCGATGATCTGGCCGAGCATTGCCACCAACGCCGAGTCGTTGATCACTTCGTTCTCGTAGATCGCGACCGTAAGTGGTCTTGTTGCCATGGCCGCCGGTGATGATGCGTGCCGGGTCGGGCACGATCCCGCCGTCATACAGAAAGACGTTGACGTGGTCCTTGGTGGCCAGCAGCGCGCAGATGTTGCCCTCGAGCACGAAGTAAGGCTGCACCCTGCGCTTGATCGTCTCCTGGACCTCAGGATCCGCGGCGTGGACCAGGCGCCGTGGCGGGGGTGCGGTCCGCGAGTCTGAGTTTTTTTTGCGGTCTGCGCACATAAGCGCCTGCGATCGGAGTACAGTCGAATACGAGCTGGCCCTGCGGCCAGGACACTCACCCCTAAGTCCGGAGGCCACCAACGGCGCTACTTGCGCCACGCGGCACGGAGTATGGGTTACTGGTTTTGACTGCGGGGCTGGGTCGTATGTCTAGGCGTTATCCCGCCGGCTCGGTGGACGCGTCTCAATGTGATTCACCGCGTGGGGTTCTAGCCCTCGTACTAGCGCGGGTGAGTCTGCGTTTCTTCCAAGGAGCCCAATATGTCTGTTATCCAGTCAACCGCTTATGACGCGCCGGGCGCGTCGGGCAGCCCGGTGGCGCTCAGGGAGCGCTACGACAATTTCATCGGTGGTGAGTGGATCGCTCCGACGACAGGGGAGTATCGAGGGAACGTGACTCCGTCGACGGGCGAGGTGTTCTGCGAGGTCGCGCATTCCGGTGCGCAGGACATCGAGCTTGCCCTCGACGCTGCCCACGCGGCAAAAGACGAATGGGGGCAACGCTCGCCGGCCGAGCGTGCGGCCGTCTTGAATGAGATTGCGGATGCGATCGACGAGAACGCCGAGATGCTCGCCGTGGCGGAGAGCTACGAGAATGGCAAGCCGGTGCGCGAGACGCTCGCGGCCGACATCCCGCTTGCCGCCGATCACTTCCGATACTTCGCCGCGGCGGTACGCGCGGAGGAGGGCCGGATCTCCGAGATCGATGACCAGACCTACGCTTATCACTTCCAGGAGCCACTCGGCGTGGTGGGTCAGATCATTCCGTTCAACTTCCCGCTGCTGATGGCAGCGTGGAAGATCGCTCCCGCGCTGGCGGCCGGCAACTGCACGGTGCTCAAGCCGGCGAGTCCGACGCCGTGGTCGATTCTGAAACTCGCCGAGGTGATCGGCGGGATCGTCCCGCCGGGCGTGCTGAACATCGTCAACGGCCCGGGCGCGGAGATCGGCAAGGCGCTGGCTTCGAACAAGCGGATCGCGAAGGTCTCGTTTACCGGCGAGACGGTGACGGGACGGCTGATCATGAGCTACGCCGCGCAGAACCTGATCCCGTCGACGACGGAGCTCGGTGGCAAGTCGCCGAACATCTTCTTCGAAGATGTGATGGCGGCCGATGACGCCTTCCTGGACAAGGCGATCGAGGGTCTCGTGCTGTACGCCTTTAACAAGGGCGAGGTGTGCACGTGTCCGTCGCGGGCGCTGATCCAGGAATCCATCTACGACAAGTTCATGGAGCGCTGCCTGGAGCGGATCGCCGCGATCAAGCAGGGCGACCCGCTCGATCGCGAGACAATGATCGGGCCGCAGGTCTCGGCCGCACAGCTCGAGAAGATTGAAAGCTACGTCAAGATCGGTCTCGACGAAGGCGCCGAGTTGCTGATCGGCGGACATCGCCCCGAGCTAAACGCCAGCTTGGATGGTGGTTACTACTTCGAGCCGACGGTGCTCAAGGGGCACAACAAGATGCGGGTGTTCCAGGAGGAGATCTTCGGCCCCGTGCTCGCGGTGACGACGTTCAAGGACGAGGCCGAGGCTCTGGAGATCGCCAACGACACGTTGTACGGCCTCGGCGCCGGCGTGTGGACCCGCGACGGAAGCCGCGCGTTCCGGCTGGGCCGCGCGCTCAAAGCCGGACGCGTGTGGACCAACTGTTACCACCAATACCCCGCGCACGCGGCGTTCGGCGGCTACAAGAGTTCCGGGGTGGGGCGTGAGAACCACCGGATGATGCTCGACCACTACTCGCAGACCAAGTGCCTGCTGGTCAGCTATGACCCTAACCCCATGGGTTTCTTCTGATCATGGACCGACCCCCTCACGCGTCTGAAGAGACGGCGGCGGCGGTAGCGGCAACCCCGGCGGCCCTCGAGGTGATTCAACACCTCGAGGCCGCCCACGGGCCGCTCATGTTCTTCCAATCCGGGGGGTGCTGCGATGGCACCTCCCCGATCTGCCTCAAGGACGGCGAGCTTCCGGCAGGACCCCACGACCTCTGCTTGGGGCACATCGGCGGAGCGCCGTTCTATATCGACGCCGAGCAGTACGAGCGCTGGGGCGCTCCGCACTTTCTCATCGACGTCTCATCGGGCGCCGCCGAGGGCTTCTCGCTCGAGGGCCTCGAGGGTGTGCATTTCGTGTCTCGCGCACCGTGAATCGGGGGCGCTCACGGTCGGCGCAGACGACAGCGTCGTGACTGCTCGATCTCAAGAACGGTGAGATGCATGCCTCCCGCAGGGCGGTGTGGACAGCTCGGTAAAGCGGGCACGCACGCTCGCTCCTTGGGACGAGGGGAGGGCCGGACCGTTCGGGTCGAACGCGACCACCTCGGCCGAGAGTTGGAGCCGGAGTACCAGCGCTCGCCGAGGGCATGAAGCTAAGCGAACACCCGCCATACACCCGCGGCAAAGTCGGTGGCGGGCACGGTCGATAACGCTGTCCCAAGCTAGACCCGATCGGGGTCGACCGCTGATGAGCCGCCGGGACACCAAACATCTGCGCGTCCTGATCGCCAACGAGCACAAGGACGCTTAGCCTCGTCGCCTCAGCACATCGCGTTTATCTATCCGGCGAAGTGGCTCGGCGTCAGGAACGCCCCCGACGTCGCGCTCGTCCGGAGCTCGCGGCACGCCCTCGAACAGCAACTACCCCGAGGAAGAGCACGTCGGCACGTTCGCCGAGGGCGAGAGCGCGCCTGAGGCCCACCCCGAGGAAGAGCACGTCGGCACGTTCGCCGAGGGCGAGAGCGCGCCTGAGCCCCATCCGGAAAGAACGCGAGACATGACGGCAATTGCGCCGAGGTTCAGGAGACACGGCCCTCGGTCTAACCGTCACGTCCGAGAGCGCCGGCGAAGAGGCGCTGAACGACCACAAGTGCAGCCGCCCGGACGCCGTCGGCTTATGCATCGCGAGACCCAAGCAGCCGGTTCCAACACCGCCGATCCTGCTTGACGGCCTCGCGATGGTGACCCCGCTCAGAGTCGAATAATCCCAGGCTTCTCGCACGCGCACAGCTCACCGAGGGCAGGCGGCAAACGCGCTCGAGCACCAATCGGGAATGTTCGCGCTCGCTGGCAAGTGCCGAGATGCGCGTCCTTCATCCAGAACGCCGATTGTGATCCAGCTGCCCACAGAACAAGAGTCAACACCGTCGCGATCACCGCCCACGAAGACTTCGAAATCGTACGCCAGGTCCGTCGCGTTCTCACAGGAGCCATCCGTTATCCCGAGCCCGGCGACCCGTCGGCTCAATCATGAGACAGCAGAGCGTCGAGATCGGGAGCTTGGTGCCCGGATTGGTGCACTGCAGCCCGTAGCTCGTCCGCGAGAGCGGTCATCTCCTGGACGGCTGCGCGGCTGTGAGCGGCGAACCACAGCTCTCCGCGCGGGCCGGCCAAGACCCGCCGCCAATAGTGGAGCACGAATCGTTCTGGCATTCGCAGGTAGAGGACGGTCAGGTTCATCGGGATCTCAGCGATGCCGACCGCACGCAGCGCCTGAAACGCTTGCCGCGTTGCCCGGACCATCAGCCGCAGCGTTTCCCCGTCGCGAGCCAGTCGCCCAGCGTCAGTGTCGACCCGGTACAGCGCGAACGCCATCGGCACCACGAACGCCGCGTGCCCGAGCAGCCAGGCGTCGATACTGGCTGTGATCGTGGTCGGGAAGCCGGCGCCGCTGAACATCGTCTGCAGCCGCCGTACTCGGCTGGACGTCTCTCCGCTGGACTCACCCAGCGTGGTCTTCTGCTGACCGATCAGCACATACCTGATCTCACCGCGGTCCTGGATGCCGCCAACGGCCGGGAAACCGAACACGGCACGCCGACCAAGCGCCTCAATCACCGCCGGACCGTGGCCGGCGACGTTGCCGAAGAACAGCACGTCAGAGCCGTCGTCCATATGCGTCAGGACCGGCAGCGTTGCCGTGAGCTGCTCAGCTCGGACGGCCACCACCACGAGGCGATAGCGCTGATCCGCCTCCGGGCTCTCGACGACCTCGACCGGCAACTCCAAACGCTGCTTGGACTCCGAGTTCACCAGGACCAGCCCCTTGGTCCGCAGGTCCGTCAGCCGCCTCCCGCGGGCCAGCAACACGACGCGATGTCCCGCCTGCAGCAGCTTGCCGGCATACACGCTGCCAATCACTCCAGCGCCGAGAACCAGAATGGGCATGGGCTCGCTCTTGCCCCCCCGCGCCTCGCTCACGCCCATCGTCTGACCACAGCACTCGTCGCGTGAACCCACATACGACGATCCGCGGCGCTGCGATGCGCACTCTCATCAAGACCCGCGACAGCAGCGTCCGCATAGGTTCCGGCACATCCGACCATCTCTCCGGATCGTCTCACGAACCAGCGCTCTACGAACAGCATCGCGCGGCAGGCTAGGCCAGGCTGGCCTTGGTCGTGACGACGAGCCGAGGGGTGGCCATGCGCGCGTGATTCGTGCTCTCTCGCGATTGTGCCGGACTCGACGACCGGTGCTCGACGCTGCCGCGATCGTTCCCGAGCGGGACTCTCACCGGCTTGCTGTCAGCCGTCACACGCGTTCGTCCTCGCCGAGGACCGATCAAAGCGGCAGCGCCGTTGGAGCTCGCAGGTGACGCATCTTGGGATTCATTCGTAAACCTCCCGTAATAGGAGTACTGTCGAACGCAGGTGCCGGTCCTGTGGCCGGAATTCCCAGCCCCAGCTCGAATGCCACCGACGGCGCGATCCGTGCCACGAGGCGAGAGGCGGGGGCTACACGGTTTTGACTGCAGGGCCGGGGGGCCACCGCTTACCGGCGTTTTCTGGCCGTCCGGTGACTTCGTCGAGACGTGCTCTGCGAGCGCAGAACCCGGACTAGCGCGCCGGTTATTGCGAAGCCGAGCCCGAGGGCGAGGCGCGCGTGGCTATCGGTCGGTGCGGGAGATCGCCGGGCGCACCGTCGCTTATCTTCCGCCTCGTCTTACTTGCCGGCGGCGGGGCTGACTAGTGCTGATCGCGACCTCTGCGCCTGAAGCGGGGAAACTCAAATCAAGACATAGCGAGCCCCCGGCGGGTGAGTAGTCGGCACCCGGATTGCAGCGATCCGCACAAGCGAGTGGAGTCGCTGGTGGACGGTCGCTGACCAAGCCGACCAGCCGTCGCTGCAGCTGACCTGTTGCCGTCGCTGCGACTAGCCGAGGCGATTGACCTCCGCCCACTTGGACCCGTTGCGGGGTTCGAGCCCTCCGGGGTCTGCTCGGAGGGATTGAAGTTGTGATCGCACCGCGGTCACCAACGAGTGCAACCGTCAGGAGCCAAGGATGTCTATTTCCACACCAAGCCGCGCCACGAACGGCGCGGACTCCACGCGAGCCTTCGCGGGTCTTCCCGAGGGGTTGGCTGCGCAGGTCGAGAAGTTCGTTGGAAAGCCGGGTCGTCTCCTGATCGATGGCGAATGGGTGGAGGCGGCGAGCGGGAAGACGTTTGAGACATTCAACCCCGCGACTGAGGAGAGTCTGGGGTGGGTGGCGCACGGCACGACCGAGGACGTTGAGCTCGCTGTGGGCGCGGCTCGGCGCTGCTTTGATGACGAGCGCTCTGACTGGCGCCGGATGACGCCGTCAGATCGCGGGAAACTGATCCATCGCATCGGTGATCTGATCGAGCAGCACGCGGACGAGCTCGCCGCGCTCGAGACGCTTGATAACGGGAAGCCGTTGGCGATCGCCAAGGCGGCCGACGTCGCGCTGGCGGCCGACCTGTTTCACTACATGTCGGGCTGGGCGACGAAGATCGAGGGCAACACGATCCCGATTTCCGCCGTCACCTCGCCCGGGTCGGAGTGCCTGGCCTATACGCGCAAGGAGCCAGTCGGCGTCGTCGGTCAGATCATCCCGTGGAACTTCCCGTTGCTGATGGCGGCCTGGAAGCTCGGCCCGGCGCTGGCCGCCGGTGTGACTGTGGTGCTTAAGCCCGCCGAGCAGACGCCGCTGTCGGCATTGCGACTCGGTGAGCTGATGCTGGAGGCCGGGCTGCCCGCGGGCGTGGTCAACATCGTGACCGGGTTCGGCGACGCTGGTGCGGCGCTCGCGGCCCATAATGGTGTCGACAAGGTGCGTTCACCGGTTCGACCGAGGTCGGGCGGCTGATCGTGCAGGCGGCGGCGGGCAATCTCAAGAAGGTCACGCTCGAGCTGGGTGGCAAGAGCCCGCAGGTGCTCTACAAGGATGCCGACATGGCCTTGGCGATTCCGGGCGCCGCGAACGGCATCTTCTTAACCAGCTTGGTCAGTGCTGCAACGCTGGGTCGCGCCTGTACATCGAGCGTGATGTGTATGACGAGGTGGTCCAGGGCATCTCGGATGAGGCCAAAAAGATCAAGATCGGCTCGGGTCTTGACGCCGACACCCAGATGGGACCCCTGATCTCCGCCGAGCAGCACGACAAGGTGCTTGGCTACTTGTCCTCCGGGCTTGACGCTGGCGCCAACGCCTCGGCCGGTGGCGGACGGGCTGGCGAGCGCGGGTACTTCGTCGAGCCCACCGTGCTGACTGACACCACGCCCGACATGAAGGTGGTGCGCGAGGAGATCTTCGGCCCGGTGGTGTGCGCGATTCCGTTCCGCTCCGAGGGCGACGACGTCATCGCCAGCGGCAACGACACCAACTATGGCCTCGCGTCGGGGATCTGGACGCGCGATATCAACAAGGCGCACCGCACCGCTCATCGCCTGCGCGCCGGCACGGTGTGGATCAACTGCTACAGCGTGTTTGACGCCGCGATGCCATTCGGCGGATACAAAGAGTCGGGTTGGGGCCGGGAGATGGGCCACAACGCACTTGACAATTATCTCGAAACCAAGTCCGTCGTCACCCAGCTCGCATAGAGGCGACTAACCGTGCCGAGTCCGCGTCTTCCGCGCGCGGCTCGGCCGGCCCACGGGACGATGTGGCCACCGCCAGGAAGCGGACCGACCATGGCGGTGCAGCAGTCCGAGCGCCCGCCCCCTGCGCTTGCTCACGCCGAATCCGGGCGCTCTTCTCGCCCTCGCTGTCGTTCCCCATCGTCGCCCAGGCAGCCACGAAAACGGGACTACCGCTGTCGTCACGAGCGAGACGGACGCACCGGACGCCGCTACCGCCTGTCGCGTGCACCTCCAACACCGTGGCGATCACCTCGGCCCGCGGGTCGCTGGAGGAGTCGCAGAGTAATAGTCGAGCGGAGGCCCGCGGCGGCGGAGGAGTGGCGCCCCGACGCGGCCGTGACGGCGTTGCACTACGTAACGTCCTACGAACAATGGCTCGTGAGGCGCCGGACCCTGAGATTGGCGAATTGCGTACCGCAACCGGTGGCAGGGTGGGTTCTGCTTTCGTGATTCCGCCGGTCCCGCTACCAGCCCGCGGGCGATCGCGTTCGTGGCCAAGCGCAAGCCGCGCTCGCGCGTCTCCAGCCAACAAGGCGATCGGCGGCGAACGGTGCCTGCTGGCCGAGCCGCCCGCTGCCAGCGATTCCGGCGGCTCTGCATCTGAAGGTGAGGCATCGGCACGAGGGCGTCATACGCCCCCCGATACCCCAACACGCGCCGTCGGGACTAGCTTGATGAGGAAACTCGCGCACAGCGGGTGCTCGATCTCGTCTCGCAAGTGCCGACGCCCGTGTGGGGCCGCGATGAACTCAAGACAGGTGACATGTGTAACTCCAACTCGGTGATTGCCTGGCTGATCGCGCCCAGCGGGATCGACGCCGAGTCGATCCAGCCGCCGACAGCCGGACGTGCGCCGGGATGGCAGGCCGGGCTCGTGGTTGCCCGAGCGACAGCAAGCGCAGACGACGCCTCCGCCACCAACCCAGAGGTGACGGGCGGGCGCGGGCCGCGCGGGGACCTGCATGTAATGCGCTGCGGGCATTCAGGGGAAGTCTGTCGACCCCCTGCTCCGGCGCGGATGGCCGGCTCGTCGCATTAGCCGATGGCTCAGCGGGCGCGCCGGGCAGCGCGGCTACGTCTCACCCGCCTAACGCTCAGCGAACACTATGCCGAGGTGCTGGGGGATCGTCCCTGCCCCGGACCCTAGCCTGCGGTTGACGATCATGCTGGACGTCCCGACAGGAGGCTTGACATGAATGCACCGTTGAAGGTCCGAGAGCAGTTGCCGCATGTCGTCCGGTTTGATCCTGCGGAGATTCGCCAGGCCCTGCGCGATGTTGAAGGATTCAACGCCAAGCTCGCGCTCGTGATCACGCGCAGCGTCGGAACGATGGCGTGCGCTTACGTGTTCGCGGCGATCGCACTGATCAGCCTGCCCGCCGCTGTCAGCTCTGGCCAGGTGATCATCATCGTGGCGTGGATCGCGCAGACGTTCCTGCAGTTGGTGCTCCTGTCGATCATCATGGTCGGGCAAACCGTCCAGTCCGTTGCGTCGGACGCGCGCGCCGCCAAAGAGTTCGCTGACACCGAGACGATCCTTGACCGCCTCGACCTCAACACGGCAGGCGGCCTCAAAGACGTGCTTGACGCGATCCATGCGATCGGCAAGCCGACTGGAACAGCACAGGCCCGCCCGAACCCGCCGGCATCAGCGAGTTGACCGGCCAGGCTGTCCTTTCGCGGCCGCCGCCCGAGACCAGCGCGGCGCGCGGACTACTCGACGTTTTCGTCCCTGTTCGCGAGACCGCCTCTGCGGCTGCGCTCGCAAGGAATGGCCCACCGGACGGACCAGACGCCGGACGGGACCGTCGCACTCCCGGCACAGCGAGTCTCAGAAGGGAACCACAAGGACACGCGGATGCCGCTAACCGTGGTCCAGAGTTGCTCCACCAAGGCGCTGCCGGACCGCTCCGTTCGAGACGACCTTTGGCCGCTGCTCCGGCCTTCGGCGCGAGCTCCTCGAGGTCGAGCTCGCAGAGCGCCGTTGGCGCTCCTGGTACGACCCACCACGCTGGCGTGGCCGGGGGTCGGCGGTCGGCGCGACTCGATGTCGTTGCCTCGAGTAGGAAGGCGGCGAAATCCTCCCCGAGCTCGGCAAACGGCTTCGCGGTCGAGCCTGACGGCGGCGGGCGGCTCACGCCGTATCGATCGCGAGGCTAGGCATGGCGCTACCCCCAATACCGCCGATCTAATCGACGTCTGGCGACGGCGACCCGCACAGGGTGGGCCCATCTCGGGCTGCTACACAGGCTGCTCGACGCACCGACTGACCGAGGCCGACGCCAAACGCGTTCGAGCACTCATCGGGAATGTTCGCGCTCGTCGGGCCGCGGCGGAATGCGCGGCGTCATCCAGAACGCCGACCGAGCATGCTCCGGATGCCCAGGTCGAACTCCCAAATTCCCACCCCTGGCTGTCGGTGAATGTGGCCGTTTCGTGCGAGAGCATCAGAATCTCCGTCGTGATGAGCGTCCTGAGCCGCTACACGAGGTACAAGAACGTGTATATGGCGGACGGACCGGCCTGGGTCCAGTCCGCGAGGCAGTACCGACACCTGCTCCCGTCGTCGGCCGGCACGTCGATTGTTTTTGGCGGACGGCCTTCCACGACGTCTACGTCGATGCGCTGGCCTGCCAGCGGGCCGCGCTGGAGGACGGCGGTGATCGTCGGCGCGGTCTCTGTGTCCGAGGTGCCCATCTTCGCCTGGTGCATCTTATGCCGCGGCGGCGCGTTCACAGCGCTCCGCCCGCGCCGAGCGTTCGGATGCGGACGGGTGGCGACAGATGCGGGAGGGGTGGCGGTGGGGTCGGCGTACGTGGCATCGGGAGGCTCACAAGGAGTTGATGCGCCGTCGCGAGCAAGACGCGAAGCCGGTGGCGCGCTCGCGGGCTGAGCGGTTGCTCGAGGCGCTGCACCGACTGGAGGAGAACCAACAGGTCGAGATCCAGGCCAGCGAGGCCTACGAGCGGTGGCAGGCGGAGCGGCGCGCGGGCGGCGTGCCCGGCCAGAAGCTCGGAATGCCGCCGAAGCCGTACACCCCGCCGCCGGTGCCCGACGGGGTGATGAACAAGACCGACCACGACTCGCGGATGATGCGCACCCAGGGCCAGCCGACGGTGCAGGGTTACAACGCGCAGGCCGCGGTCACCCGCGGTCAGATCATCGTCGCCGCGGAGGTCGCGGTCGAGAGCCCCGACTTCGGTCACCTCGAGCCGGCCGTGCGCGCCGCGCTACGCGAGCTCGAGAGTGCCGGTGTGACACAACACCCGGAAACGGTGCTGGCCGACGCGGGCTACTGGCACCAGCGACAGATCGAGAGCATCGTCAGTGACGGAATCCAGGTCCTCGTCCCACCCGACGGCGGTCTCCGAGGAGACATCAGGCCCGGCTGGGACAAGGGTATGTATGCGTTCATGCGCCGGGTGCTCTCAAGCGACTACGGAGGCGACCTCTACAAGCACCGCAAGGCGACCGTGGAGCCGGTGTTCGCGCAGAACAAGTTCAACCGTGGCTTCCGCCGATTCCAGCGACGAGGCAGAGCCGCCGTGCGCTCGGAGTGGCGGTTCCAGGCAGCGACCCACAACCTCCTGAAGCTCCACAATCACTGGATAAGCCCCGCGAGCGCCTGATCCGGCGCCAGCGCGCGCCGGCGCGCGCCTATCCGAACAAATTCGGCATCCAGGTGAAGAACTCGCCCGTCAACAGCGAGACTTTGTTCGACAGCCACGGCGATAAGCGCGTCCAGCCGCGTGCCTTGGGACCACCGACTTGACGATCGGCCGATCGACTCAAGGGCTCCCCGTCGCGCGGCCGGAGTCCATGTAGGACGAGCGGTCACGACTTTCGCCCATCGCCCGTCGGGGAAGTCCGCCGCGCGTGTCGCGACCGTTCCTTTTCGTGTTCACGCGACTGGTGGCTGACTGCTCGACCAACGGAGTCCACGCCCGCGGGCAGGTCGGCGCTGACGACGTCTGGCGGCCAGCGATCGTGCTGGACTTGTGCGACGGCCGGCTCTCGAGTTCGGCGAGACTGCTCTCCGGGCACGCTCCCTCAGTCGCCTCCTGCCTTGGCTGCATGCGCTCGAGCATCCGCTCGGGCGGAGGGAGGCCGCCGCCCCGGCTCGCTGAGTCGCGGAACACAGGTGGCGACGGGGTTTCAGATCTGACGACCGGCGTTTGCGTCGACATCGCGGCTCATAGCTTGGGTCAGCTCGAGAGCAGGGAGGCCTTGCGCCGCGCGGTAGCGATCGGCATCGTAAGCGAGCTGGTCGCGTTGCTAGGCGTATGCGCCGCGCTGGGCCTTTGGCAGGCGTGAGGGTTCGGGTCCGAGTGGGCCAGCGCGAGCGACATCGATCTCGTAGCTGAGCCGGTGGCGCTCGAGGTTTTCGGCGAGCCGGTCCCACTGTTCGGCGCGTCGCGGTCGCGCTGCTCGCTGGTGGTGATCACGAACAGGCGGGTGGATCCTCGCGATCGTGAGAGCGCGGTGCGGAGCGGGCCGAGCCGTCCATCCCGATCGCGGCGAGCCGCGGCGGTTGGCGCGCGGCGGCTGACCGGGCCACGGAGCTTCAGGCCCAGCTCGCGGCGCTGCGCACTCCTGAGATCAGACGGCTGGAGAGCGCCGAGCGCCGGGACGCCGGTGTCGTCGACTGCGCGGACGGTGCCGCGCGTGCCGTGGTTGTCAGGTCGCCGCTCGCGGTCCGCAGCACATCGCGGCGCTGGGCGAACCGCCCGCCCGGGAGACGAGGGCTTCGATCCGTTCGCCCTGCTGCGCATCTTGCGCCAACGCCCGCAGCACCGACCGGCGGTCAAACGTGGTCTGCAGCTCGGTCAGTCCCGCGGGTCCTGCGAGGTCGTCAAATATGACTTGCTCGCGGTCAGCCTGACGCCCACCCACCCGCGCCGCCGGCTCGCGCGTGAGAGCACTCAATGCACCGCGTTGCAGGCGGGAGCGGGCGGCGCAATCGAATCCGTGCTCGGCCGCGCGCTCCCTGACCTCGTCACGCCACGATCCGGTCTCGAGCCCGTACTGCTTGCGTGAGCGGGTTGCCAGCGCGGCAGCCTCCGACGCTGCTCGCGAGCCCAGCCCGATTCCGCCGTGCTCGGCGGCGCGGCGCATCTCGTGCCGGCGGGTTGAGAACTCCTCCAACACCTCCCGCGGAATCTCACGAAGCTCCGCCGCGCCCTTCCGCACCTGCCCCCACTCCAGCCCGAGGCGCTCGCTGATCAACGCACGCAGGTGCGCCTGATAGAGATACCCGGCGGTCTGGGCGGCGGCGAACAGCGACGGATGATGCAGAGCCGTCCATCGACCATCGCGGCCCTGCGCGAGGTTGGCCGAGACGCAGTGCGTGTGCAGCTGAGGATCCAGTGCTCTGGACATACGGTGGCGGAAGGCGGCCGTCACGAACCCTCCACCCGGGCTGAGCGAAGACCGCCGGCAGTGCGCCGAGTCACGAACACCGCGGTCTGCTCCAGATAGGACAATGCGGCTTCGACAGCCTCCTCATGACAGCCCGCCAGCGCGGTCGAGACCTTCTCGTCGGCCACCGTGTGCAGCACGCTGACCGACTTCGGCGCCGAAAACGTCAGGTCAAGGGCGGCGACCTTGACCGGCTGCTCGCGCAGCATCTCACCGGTGCGCGGGTCGCGGCCCTGCATGAGCATCGAAAGCTGCCCGTCCTGCACCGTGCGGTGAAGCCCGAGCGCAGCGGCGCCGGTTCCAAGCCACCGTCCGAGTGACTCGCCCCGCCCGGTGAAGTAGTCGTCAAGACCGCGCGCGACCTGCTGCTCGTAGTAGCGCTCCTGACCAACCGCCAGCTTGCCGATCGACAACATGCCACCACGGTGAGCCCCCAGTCCGGCCGCCACAACCGCACGACGGGCACGCTCTCAGGACGCCTGGGAACGGCGAGTGTCCCCGCCGTTGACCGGAGGTCATACTGTGTGCTGGGGCGGCGCAGCCGCCCCAGCAGGAGCCATCCTCAAGTGAGACCGCGCCCGGAAGCTCGCTGTCGCCAGGCGCAGGCGACGTCATCAAACGTCCGGGACCACACCAGCGTCTTCGGGTGGCGGATAGCGTCGCGCCGATGGAGATCTGGCTGGGCCTGTGGCGCTGTGCACCACGCTTTCCCGAATGGCAACAGGGCGAGGATTGGGAGCCGGAGGTGGGGTGGTGCGGCGTCGGTCCGCACCCCAGTCGCCGTTGTGCTCATCGACCCGCTCTCGGACGACTCAGTGGGCCTCGACGCGCTCGTGCGCGCGGGTGCGCCGCGGTCGTGCACCAGCTGGTGGCACAAGCGGTCCATCGACACTGCACGCGACCGGCATCGCTGCGATGTGTGCGCGCCCGAAGCGTCACCCGACGCGCGCCCAGCCGCATCGACCACCCTGTCAGCGACGCCGGGCGTTCAGCGTCACGCGAGACGACGAGACCGGGCTCTGGCTGCAAGCGCAGTGCGCGCTCGTGTTCAGCGACGTGATAATCCGCGACAGTCACGGCGGCCTGTCGATGTGACCGCAGTCATGGGTCGCTCGCGCCGGCGGCCACACGGCCCTGCGCTCGGCGCTGGAGAAGCTGCAGTCGCTCGACGTCGAGCATGTTCCTGGTCTCGGACGGGCCGTTCGTCTTCAGCGAGGAGCACGACACGCTCGCCGAGCGACGGCCAGCGTTACCCGTCAGCCATCGCCTCGGGCGTGAACGCCGCGATGAACGCGAACTCGCCGTTGACGAGCGGCACCTCGTGCGGCGCTCGGGCCGCCCACTGGCAGCACTCCGTGATCGTGAGCTCGCCCGCGCGCATCAGCACGACCCGCTCACCGGGCATCAGAAGCCAAAAGATCCGCCCACGCTCTGGTCCGCTCACTGGCAGCGCCGGCCGGCGGACTCGGATCGAGGCCGAAGCACTCACGGTCGTCGGTCCTCGTCAGGGCGACGCTGCCCGAGCCCCCGCGGCAGCGGCGACGACGCGATTGGCGGCGATATATCGATCAAAAGCACGTCGATCGAGACCCTCGGCCATCACGAGCGCGGTCTCGAGCTCGTTAACCGCTCGGGCGAGCATGAGGATCGCCCCGGGAATGAGCGTCTCGGTATCGAGATCGGTCTGGGCGATGAGCTGCCGCGCCACGTCGCCGACCTCTAGACACAGCCGGCTGAGCTTGAGCGCAAGCGGTGTGGTCCGCCCTGCCATCGAGCGCCGGCCGTTCGCGCCGGGCGTAGAACCGGCGGATCGATTACGAGCGCGGGTCAGTAAGCCGCCAGCCCGGCGCCGACGGTTCGGTGCGAGCCTCGGCCACTGCCACAGCGCGCTCAGCACCGCTCCTTGATCGCCCGGCGTCACGACGGGCCCTCGTGGGGGAGATCCGCCACACCACCCTGATGCTTGTCCCCGGTCGCCGTCACGCGAGCAGCCGAAGGCCAGGCACGGCCAGCCCGGGCGGCGTACAGCTCGTCCTCGGGGACGCCGAGCCACCGCGCGACCCGGCCGGTATCGAGCGGCGCGCGATCGAGCAGCTCGTCGGGGATCAGCGCGGCCTGGGCGTAGCGGCGCGCGTCCCGGGTCGTGTAGGGGCCCGGGAGCCTGCCGGTCAGCACGTCGCGGGCATAGCAGCACATCATCAGCACGAACCGGAGATCCGGGTCGGTGCCTGCGCTTCGCTCGAGCGCCGCGCTGAGAAACACGCGGTGGCGGCTGGCGCACGCCATGACGCGCCCGCGGTAAGTGATCGGTTGAACCACGTCCATGACCACACAAGCCGCCGCAGCGCGACATTCACCCCCCGGACGTCGGGGGTACAAACACCTCGGCGCACACGCCGCAGATGACCGGTCCAACCGCAAGGACGGAGGGCGCGATACGGATGCGGCGACCGCAGGAACAGACACACGCAACCGTGCTGGAGGGCCTCGATGGCCGGGCTGGCTCACTGGCGCGGTAGGCCGTGAGCGCGGCCTCGAGCTCGGTGATCGCCCTGGCGTACCGGCCAGCGGTCGCGGCCGGGAGGGTGGTGGGCGACCAGCCGAGCGTCGGATGGTGCTCGACGTGGAGACCGAGCTCAACGGCCAGCGCTTTGAAGCGCTGGTTGTGGTAGCGCCCCTGACGGCTGGTGTCGCTGATCCCCCGCTGGTGGGCCAGAGAATGGGCGGCCTCGTGCAAGAGCGTGGCGAGCACGTCACGGGCGCCGCGGGCGAGTCCCTCGCCGCCGACGAACACCTCGGCCAGCGCGACCTCACCAGTGGTCTGCCAGCGACTCGCTGCGAAGTGGCCAAGTCGCACACCAGGAGCACCCGCGAGAGTCCCTGCACCGGTGATGATCACTGCGCACGGGAGATCTGAATGACGGGCTCTGATCTGCGACCAGCACATTTCGAGCGCGTGCACCAGCTCGCCGCCGACGGCGTCTTGACACGTACGTGTCAACGGGCACCTCCTCGCTGAAGCTTGCGTCGACCGCGGAGGATCTGCCGCTCGGTCGTTCGACGGCTTACCCCCAGCCGAGCCGCGATCTCCTCGTAGGACAGGCCGGCCGCCTGCAGGCCGAGAAACCGTCGCTCGCGCGTGGTCAGTCGCCGCAGCTGGGTCAGCTGTTCGCGGCCGATCACGACATCCGCCGGATCAGCCGCCGAGCCGACCGGCTCGGGGAGCTCCCCAGCAACATCGGTCTCTGGCTGCCAGCCACCGACTGCTGTCTCGCGGCGCCGTTCGCTGTAGCGCCACGCATCGCGCATGGCCGTCGTCACCAGCCAACCCACAACCGCGCGGTCGTCGTCGAGCACCACCTCGCCGTGCTCGCACAGCCTCGTCCAAGCGGTCTGACACGCGTCGTCGATCACGGCGCCCGGCGCGCGCACACGCCGAGCGACGATGCGAGCGACCGTTGCGGCATGGGCTCGGTAAAGACTGGCGAGGCGTTCCCGACGACCACAGACACGAACTCCGTGCGGGCCGTTGGCCTTTCCCCCATCGAAAACCTTCCTCGGTCGTTGAACATGACCGAGGAGGCGGCGACCGCGAGGGACGCCGTCAAGCAGAAAAACCGGACTCTCGCCGTACCGCCGGCGAGACAGCCGGCACTACTCTGCGACGCCTCGCGACCCGACGATCACGCCCGATGCCGGCGGGGCTCTTTTGTGCTTGATGGCAACCGAGCCGAGCCACACTCCGAAGGCCTGTTCAACGACCGAGGGAGGCGTCCGTGTCCGGTGTCCGAGATCGCCCGGGACGTAAGACGTCCGCGAAGCGTCCCGGCAAAGTGGTTGTGACGTCTGCCGTCCCAAAGGCAGAATCGCTCGTGGACGTGACCGACTCCACTGAACATCCCGACCTCGACGCTGGGGTGATCGATGCGATCGCCAGCCGGCTGCTGGACGTACTGTCTGAGCGTGTGCTCGAAGCTCTGCGCGAGGACGGCATGATCGCCAGAGCATCGACCAGGACCCAGTGGTTGGACGCCGCCGAGGTCTCCCGTCGACTCGGTGTCACCCGCGAGTGGGTCTACGGGCATGCGTCGGAGCTCGGAGCCGTCCGGATCGGACAGGGTCCGCGACCCCGGCTGCGCTTCCCTCCCACCGTCCTGGAGTCCAACCCCCGCGCCGACCGCCGCGGCCGCGAGCGAGACCGCGCACCGCGTCGCTCCACCCACCAGCTGATGGCCGTCTACGACGGCTGAGCAGCCGCGGCGCGCGCCATCGCTGCACCTCCACTCGGCCGGCGCACACGATGCAATCCCGACGCACACGCAGCCCGACCCCGGGTCCCGACTCGGTCGGCCAGATCGTCAAGCGCTATCGCAAGCGGGACCGGCAGTTCACCTACGGATTGCGGATCCGCTTTCACGGCGAGCGGGTCTGGGTCCCGCTCGGCACCGAACGCGAAGGGTGGAACGAGGTACGAGCCACCGACGCGCGAGATGAGATCGCCTCGCTCGTCCGTCGTGGGACCTGGCGGCCGCCGATGGGCCACGCCGTCGACCCCGGCGAGAAGGATCCCGGCTTTCACGAGTTCGCCACCGACTGGTTCACGCGCTACCGCCAGACCGTCAAACCACGCACCGCCGAGATCGCCCAGAACATGCTCGGCCGCCACGCCCTGCCGTTCCTTCACCCCTACCGGCTCAGCGAGATCGACTACGCCTTACTGGCCACCTACGTCGAGCAGAAGCTCAAGCGCAACGACGAGATCGCCCGAGCGGCCGAGGTCGGCGTGACCCTGCGCGACGCCGCCGGTCAGCGGCGCCGGGCGCTCAGCCCGCGCACCATCAACATGTCGCTCGACGTCATCTCACGCGTCCTCAACGACGCGGTCAAACGCAAGCTGATCCCCACCAACCCCGCCGCCGACCGCACGCTGCGCCTCAGACCGACCCCACACAAGCGCAACGTTCTGGAGGCCGACGAGTTGCTCGTCCTCATCAACGCCGCTGGAACCCTCGACACGCCCGAGTCCCCACGGACGCTCGCGCGAGCCGCGAGGGCACGGCGACTGCGCGCCGCCGGCCGGTCATGGAAGGAGATCGGCGCCGCGCTCGGCGTCGCCGACACCACCGCGTTCTGGCTCGCGGGTCGCCAGGCTGACGGTCGCCAGCGCGGGGTCCGCCGCGCCATCGTCGCCACCCTCGGCTGCGCCGGCCTGCGCAACGGAGAGCTCTGTAGCCTCGACGTCGCCGACCTCGACTTCGCGCACAGCGTCTTCATCGTCCGCGACGCCGTGACCGAGGCCGGGATCCGCCGCGTCAGCATGACCCCATGGCTGCGCGGCGAACTGCTCGCCTATCTCGCCGCCCGCCCCCACGCCCACCCCGACGAGCCCGCGTTCCCTACCCGCACTGGCGGCCGGCGCGACCGGAACAACATCAACCGCCGCGTGATCGCCCCAGTCGTCGCCTCCGCCAACGCCGACCGCCGCGACCGCCCCCTGCCCGACGCCATCACCGCCCACACGTTCCGCCGCACCTTCATCACCCTCATGCTCGAAGCCGGCGCACCTGTCCCCTACGTCCAAAGCCAAGTCGGACACGAAGACGCCACCACCACCCTGAACATCTACGCCCAGGTCCTGCGCCGCCGCGACCGCACCCAGCACGGCGCGGCCTTCGACGCCCTCATGAGCGACGTCGGTACCCCGACCGCACCCGACGCGAACGCGCTCGATCCCCCCGCGCCCAACCGGCCGCGCTTCCCCGACGATCCCGGCCGTCCCTGACCGATCCGGGCACAGGAACCAGCGTAAACGCGATCTGTGCCCAGTTAGGGGACAATGGACGCAGGCCCGCCTCACAGCGAAAGGCCGCATTTGCAGGACTCTCTCAATCGGGGCGACGGGATTTGAACCCATGACCTCCTGCTCCCAAAGCAGGCGCGCTACCAGGCTGCGCCACGCCCCGCGTGTCGGCCGAGTGTAATCGGTGCCGATCCTGGCCCCCGTGACCTTCCTGTTAGCCTCGGGCGCCGCCGATGGCAGAGATCCAGCCGATCCGCGCGCTGCGCTATGACCTTGACCGCACCGGCGGCCTGCAGGACGTCGTCGCCCCGCCGTATGACGTGATCGACGACGCGCAGCGGGCGGCGCTGGAGGCCAGGTCGCCCTACAACGTCGTGCGGATCGACCTGCCCCGCGGGGGCGACGACCGCTACGACCGCGCTGCCGCGCTGCTGGGCGACTGGCGCGAGCAGGGCGCGGTGGTGCTCGACGACGCCCCCGCGCTGTGGACGCTGTCCCAGGACTACATCGGTCCCGACGGGGCGCGGCGCACCCGGCAGGGTCACTTCGCGCGCGTGCGCGTGGAGGAGTACGGGCCGGGGCGCATCCGTCCGCACGAGCGAACCCATCCCGGCCCGCGCGAGGACCGGCTGCGCCTCACGCGCGCCACCCGGGCCAACCTCTCCCCCATCTTCTCGCTGTTCTCCGATCCGTCCGACACCGTCGCCGACGCGCTGAGCGGCGCCGACGGCGATGCGGTGTGGGCCCAGACCACCGACGACGACGGCACCGTCAACCGGCTGGGACGGGTGGACGACCCGGCGGCGATCGCCGCCGTGCAGGAGGCCGTGGCCGGAACCGAGCTGCTCATCGCCGACGGCCACCACCGCTACGAGACCGCCCGCGTCTACGCCGAGGAGATCGGCGGCGAGGGGCCCCACCGCTACGTGCTGATGTGCCTGGTCGCGCTCCAGGATCCGGGCCTGACGGTGTTCCCCACCCACCGCCTCGTGCGCGGCCTGCGCTCCGACCAGCACGAGACGCTGGCCAACGCCCTGCGCCGCGACTTCGCGATCGAACCGCTCGCCGCTACCGCCGCCCTGGCGCCCACAGCCGGTGACACGGTCCGGATCGGGTACATCGACGCGCACTTCAAGCGGCCGTACATGCTCACGCTGCGCGACCCGGCGATCGCCGACGCCGCGCTGCCTGACCGGGCTGACCCCTACCGCCGGCTCGACACCGCCGTGCTCGAGGCGCTGGTCCTCAAGGGCGCGCTGGAGATGACCGACGACGACATCGACCACCTCGACGGCCTCGGCTACGCCCGCGACTTCGACCAGGCGCTGGAGCTGGTGCAGAGCGCCGACTATGACGCTGCCTTCTTCATGGCGCCGACCCCGGTGGAGCGGGTCCAGGAGGTCGCCGCCGCCGGCGAGAGCATGCCGCCGAAGTCCACCTACTTCTTCCCCAAGGTTCCGACCGGCCTGCTGTTCAATCCGCTGGCCTGACCGCGGGCCATGTCCACGGCGCTGGCCGAGCAGCTCTCGAAGGTTCTCCTGGAGCCGGCGGCGGCGTGCCGGCTCGACGTGCGCGGCCGCACCGACGCCGCGGTGCTCGTGGCGCTGTATCTCGACGGCGGCCGGATGCACGCGGTGTTCACCAAGCGTCGCGAGGACCTGCGCCGCCACCCGGGGGAGATCTCGTTCCCCGGCGGGCGTCACGACGACACCGACCCCGACCTGCTGGCCACGGCGCTGCGCGAGGCCGAGGAGGAGATCGGGCTCCCGACCGCGGCAGTGCAGGTCCTCGGAGCGCTTCAGCCGACCCCGACGATCGCCACCGGCTACGCCATCTATCCGTTCGTCGGCCTGATCGAGCCCGGCCTGGCCTGGACGCTGTCGGCGCGCGAGGTGGCGGCGGTCCTGGAGCTCGCCCTGGACGACCTGCGGGAGGGCTACGGCCGGCGCCGGCTGCTGCGCCGCGGCGTTCCCATCCGCACCGACACCTACGTCGTGGGCGACGACCTCATCTGGGGCGCGACGGCGCGGATCCTGGCCGACCTGTTCGACCGCATCGGCTCGCTGCCCGCGGAGCTGCGGGCTCAGCGGGCGTACTGATCGCGCTCCAGCAGCGCGCGCTCGACCGCCGCGGCGGCGTCGGCGATCCACCCCTGCCCGGCGGCAGGGTCGAAGCCGAGGAGCTGGTAGGGGATCAGCGAGCGCTCGCAGGCGTGGCGCACCCGGTCGGCGCCGGCGCGCAGCAGCGCCGGCTCAACACTGCCCGCGGCCTGGTACACGACGCCGCGCACGGTGGTGTCGAGCATGCGCTCGAGCAGCATTTCCAACCGCGTGCCGTGCAGCGCGGCCAGCTGCTCCTCGGTCCCGGTAGCGGACCCCAGGAGGATGCACGCGACGCCGACATGCGCCAGCGCGGGGGCCAGCGTTCCCACGAGATTGGGGTCGCCCACGAACGGCTCGGCGCCGGCGGCCTCGATGTCCGCGCGGCGGCCCGCGTCCCGCGTCGTCCCGCGGACGGCGTGGCCCGCCGTCCGCAGCGCCCGGGTCAGCTCCCGCCCCCGGCAGCCGCACCCCACGATCAGGCAGCGTGCCACCAGGGCTCAACCGGTGCCGCCGGCGCCGGCCCCGAACTCGCGCTGGACCTCCTCGCGGGTGCGCTCGGGCAGGCCGCGCGCCCGGCGGCGGGCATTGGTGGCCTCCAGCAGCTCGTCGAGCTCCAGATCGGCGAGGTAGGCGTCGCGGCGGCGGCGCTGCTCGTTGACGTCCTCCATGACGCGGCGCTCCAGGTCGGCCACGGTCACCTCGGGGTCGCCCCGCGCTCGGCGGCGCGCATTGTGGGCTTCGAGCATCTGAGCCAGGTCCTCGGCCTCGAGCTCCTCGCGCTCCTCGGTGATCTGGCGAGCCGAGCGCAGCCCGAACACCTCCATGCCGCGCGCCTGGTTAGCGCGGCCCAGGATCCACACCCAAACCACCAGGATGGCCAGACCGGCGAGCAGCACGAGCGCGAACGAGTCCACCGCGTGCGAGTCTAACTTCGCACCCGCCCTTGCGCCGCGCATGCGGTGCGCAACTTCGCAATTGACATCGTGTTTATGCGGGCGTCATCGCCTCCGCACGGGCGGGCCGGCAATCGGCAGAGGCTTATCACCAACATGCAGGGTCAAGGAGGCTTCATGCGTCTTCGCATCACCGTGCTCGCGTGCGCGCTGACAGCGCTTGCGTGCGCAGCCGCCCCGAGCTTCGCGGGCGCGGCACCGGTGCACAACCGCGGGGTGACGATCCACGCGGTGCCGCATCACATCATCGCCGGCGAGGCTGTGCTGATCTTCGGCCAGCTGAAGGGACCCGACCACTCCAACCAAGTGATTCGGCTCTATCACCGGATCAACCCGAACCCGCAGTTCACCCTCATCGGGGTCACCAAGACCAACGCCAACGGCCAGTATGAATTCACTCGCCAAGAGGGCATCGTGGACACGAACCGCAGCTGGTTCGTCCGCGGCCCTGGGTTCACGCACAGCCGCACGGTGCACGAGCGCGTAGACGCGCTGGTTAGCCTCGCCGCCAGCTCCATCAGCGGGCTGACGCGTCACCCCCTGGTGTTCAGTGGTCATGTCACTCCCGACCACACCGGCGGCGTCGTGGCCCTCCAGGAGCAGAAGGCTGCGAGCGACGACTGGTCGACGATCAAAACCGCCCGCATCGGACCCGGGTCCAACTACACGATATCGCACGCCTGGCGCGTCCCTGGCGCCTACACCGTGCGCGTGAAGTTCCGCGGCGACGCCCGCAACACGCCGGCCGTCTCCGACACACAGTCCGTTGTCATCGAGCAGACTGAGGTGCCGGACTTCACCATCCAGACGTCGGCCCCGATCGTGTCCAACGGCCAGGCCGTCACCATCTCGGGCGTGCTGGACTCGCCGGGAACGACCACCCCGGAGCCCAACACCAGCGTCAGCCTGTTCGCAAAGGTGCCCGGCAGTGGCGGGCCCTACCAAGAGCTCTTCACCACGATGACCGGCACTGACGGCGCCTACAGCTTCGCCAACGTGCAGTCGACGACGAACGAGCTGTACCTGGTGCGCACCACCTTCGCCCCGCGCCGCCACACCGCGGTGCTGTTCCAGGGGGTGCAGGACGTGGTCCAGCTGTTCGCCAGCTCGTCGACGTCGACCGTGGACGGGCACATCACGTTCACCGGCACGGTGTCGCCTGACAAGGGCGGTCATGTCATCTACCTGCAGAAGCTGGGCAAGGACGGTGACTGGCACAACGTGGAGGCTCGCTTCATCAACAACGCCTCCACGTTCCGGTTCGGCTGGACGTTCGGGGCCGCGGGCACCAAGGAGTTCCGCGCCCGCATCACCGGCGGCCCGGTCAACATCGGCGCGGCGTCGGCCCCGGTCACCATCGTGGTGTCCCAGCCGCCGCTGTCGTCGCTGCCCACCGGCTAGCCACGCCCTCAACCCCCACTGGGGAGGGTTGAGTTGGCACCCGGCCCCCGTCGCGTGAGGCGGCGGGGGCCGGTCGTGTGGGTGGATGGGCGCGGCGTCGGCAGCGCGCCGGCGTCGACGGCGGGCTTGAGAGGGATGAGTGTGCTTCTGCGTCCGACGTGGCTGGCGAGACGGCGTTTCGCCGTGCGATCCGGGACACTAATGGGCCCGAACCGACCGACCGCACGCGCTCAACCCGCCCTCCCAGCGCTGTTGAGACACAGGCGCGGCGACGCCTCATTCGCTAGCGTCCCGGCCCATGGACTTCGCCCTCACCGACGAGCAGCGGCTGATCAAGGAGACCGCGCGCACCTTCACCGACAACGAGATCGTCCCGCGGGCGCGCGACAACGATCGCAACGCCCACTTCGACACCGAGTTGGTGGCCAAGATCGCGGAGCAGGGCTACCTGGGCGCGATCGTGGCCGAGGAGTACGGCGGTGCCGGGTTGGACTACCTCTCCTACGGCCTGATCGTGGAGGAGATCGGCCGGGGCGACTCGTCGATGCGCACCGTGGTGTCGGTCCAGACGTCGTTGGTGTGCTCGGCGATCGTGCGCTGGGGGACCGAGCAGCAGAAGCGGCGCTACCTGCCCAAGCTGTGCTCGGGCGAGTGGCTCGGCTGCTTCGGCCTCACCGAACCCGACACCGGTTCGGACGCCGCAAACCAGCGCACACGGGCGCGCCGGACCGACGGCGGCTGGGCGATCGACGGGACCAAGATGTGGATCTCCATGGGCAACGTCGCCAAGCTGGCGCTCATCTTCGCCCAGACCGACCCGGAGAAGGCCCACAAGGGCCTGGCCTGCTTCCTGGTCGAGACCGATGGCAACGACGGCTATCAGCCCCAGGAGATCCACGGCAAGCTCGGCCTGCACGGCTCCGACACCGCGGCCATCGGCCTCAGCGACTGCGAGGTGGGAGAGGACGCCATGCTGGGACAGGTGGGCGACGGCTTCAAGATCGCCATGACCTCGCTGGAGTCCGGGCGCTACAGCGTCGCCGCCGGCTGCGTGGGCATCTGCCAGGGCTGCGTGGACTACTGCGTCAACTACGCCAAGGAGCGCCAACAGTTCGGCCGCCCCATCGCCAGCTTCCAGCTCGTGCAGGCGATGCTGGCCGACATGAAGGTGGAGACCGACGCGGCGCGGATGCTCGTCTACCGCGCCGCCTACCTCAAGGACAGCGGCCAGCCCAACTCCACAGAGACCTCGATCGCCAAGCTCTATGCCACCGAGGCGGCCAACCGCTGCGCCACCACCGCCATTCAGGTCCTCGGGGGCTCGGGCTACGTCGACGACCACCCCGTCGAGCGCTACTTTCGCGACGTGCGTGTCACCACCCTGTACGAGGGGACCTCGCAGATCCAGCAGCTCATCATCGGGCGCGCCCTCACCGGGATCAACGCGCTGATCCCCTCGTGAGCGCGGCCGGCGTGGCCCCTACGGTACTCGGCGTGGCCGGGGCCGGGACGATGGGCTCGGGGATCGCGCAGCTGGGGTGCGTGGCGGGCATGCGCACGCTGCTGCACGACCCCGACGCCGACGCGCTTGATCGCGGGATGCGCCGCGTCCTGCGTCAACTGGACCGCGAGGTGAGCAAGGGCCGGATGGCCGCGGCCGACGCCGAGCACGCCAGGAAGCAGCTGGATCCGGCGCCGTCGCTTCAGGGCTTCGCCGAGTGTGAGCTCGTCATCGAGGCCGCGCCGGAGCGCGTGGAGCTCAAGCACCGGCTCTTCTCCGAGCTCTCGGGCATCGTCGGCGCGGACTGCGTGCTGGCCAGCAACACCTCATCGCTGCTGGTGACCGCGCTGGCACCGGCCGCCACCCACGCCGAGCGGGTGGTGGGCATGCACTTCTTCAACCCGCCGCCGCTGATGGCTCTGCTGGAGGTCGTGGCTGGAGCCGCGTCCTCGGAGCGAGCGCTGGCGGTGGCCCGCGCCTGCGGAGAGGCGATGGGCAAGCGGGTGATCGACGCCGTCGACGGGCCGGGGTTCCTGGTCAACCGGTGCAACCGGCCCTGGGGCCTGGAGGCGCTCAAGCTCCTGTCCGAGCGGATCGCCACCGTGGAGCAGATCGACCGCATCTGCCGCCTGGGCGGGGGCTTCCGCATGGGACCGTTTGAGCTGATGGACCTCGTCGGCGTCGACGTCGGCCTCGAGATCAGCCGTTCTTTCTACGAGCAGAGCTTTGGCGAGCCGCGCTGGCAGCCGTCGCCGATCGCCGTGCGGACCGTCGCCGCCGGGCGCCACGGCCGCAAGACGGGACGGGGGTACTACGAGTACCCCGAGGGCGGCCGGCACCGGCCGCCGGACGCCGACGCACCGGCGGCCGGCGGCGGGGACGGCGTGATCGTCGTGGCCGGTGACTCGCAGCTTGCGCTCGACCTCGAGACGGCCGCTGCCGACGCCGGCTGGGAGGTGCTGAGCGCCGCCGAGGCCATTGACGGACCAGCCCCGTTCCTGATCCTCGACCTCACCGGCGGCGACGAGCCCGACGCGCCACTGCAGGGAGCGCCCCAGGCGATCTGCTGCGCGGCCGGCTCGCTGGCGGCGCTCGACCCCGGCGGCTCGGCGGTCGGCTTCCACGCCCTGCCGCCGCTCCAGGGCACCACCCTGGTGGAGCTCACCAGAGGGCCGGACACGGCGGCGTCGGCGGCATCGGCCGCCGAGCGGTTCTTCGTCACCCTGGGCAAGCACACCGAGTGGGTCGGCGACGCGCCCGGGCTCGTGCTGGGCCGCATCGTCTGCCAGATCGTCAACGAGTCCGCGTTCGCCCTGGGGGAGGGCGCGGGCAGCGCGAAGGACATCGACACCGGGATGATCCACGGGCTCAACTATCCGCGCGGGATTCTCGCCTGGGCCGACGAGATCGGGCTCGATCACGTGCTCGGGGTCCTCGATGCTCTCCATCTCGAACGCGGCGAGGAGCGCTACCGCACCGCGCCGCTGTTGCGGCGGCTGGGGTGGTCCGGACGGCTGGGGCTGGCGACCGGCGAGGGTTTCTTCACCTACGAGGCCCCATGAAAGCGGTCACCTTCCAGGCGCCAATGGAGGTTCGGGTGGACGAGCGCCCCGAGCCTGAGCTCGGTGGCCGCGACGACGCCATCGTGGCCATCGAGGCCAGCGGGATCTGCGGTTCGGACCTGCACATCTACCACGGCCGGGTCAAGGTGGAGCCGGGCTTCACCATCGGCCACGAGTTCGTCGGCCGGGTGGTGGCGGCGGGCGACGCCGTGACCCGCGTGCGCGCGGGCGAGCGGGTCCTGGGCTGCTTTCACACCGCCTGCGGGACGTGCTTCTACTGCCTGCGCGGGGTCTACCAGAAGTGTGAGCGGGTCCGGGTCTTCGGCCACGGCAAGGCACTGGGCTCGTTGCCCGGCACCCAGGCCGACCAGGCGCTCGTGCCGATGGCCAACATGACCCTGCGCCCCGTGCCCGACGGGGTGTCGGACGACGTCGCCCTGTTCGCTGGAGACGTGATGGGCACCGCCTACCACGCGGTGGAGTCCGGCGACGTCCGCGCCGGCGATAGCGTGGCCGTCCTGGGCCTGGGGCCCGTGGGCCTGTGCGCGGTGCAGATCGCCGTCTCCGCCGGCGCCGGGCCGGTGCTGGCGATCGACAGCGTGACCGAGCGCCTCGAAGTGGCGCGCAGGTTCGGCGCCGTCCCGGTCCACCTCACCGAGGAGAATCCCCGCGACGTGGTCCGGACGCTGACCGGCGGCCGCGGAGTGGCGACCGCGATCGACGCCGTCGGTCATCCCGACGCGCTCGACCTGGCGATCCGCGTCGCGCGCAGCGCGGGCACGGTGGTCGCCATCGGTGTCTATGCCGAGCCCTGCCAGGTCCACATGGGGGTGGTCTGGATCAAGGGGCTGACGCTGCGCACGGGCCAGGCCAACGTCATCGGCCACGTCGATCGCGTCCTGGGCATGCTGGCCGCCGGGACGCTCGATCCCACACCGCTGGTGACCCACCACATTCCGCTCGACAACGCGCCCGAGGGGTACGCGATCTATGACCGCCGCGAGGCGCTGAAGATCGTCCTGCGCCCCTGAGTCGCGGAGCAGGCAAATCGCGCGGATCCGTTCAGCAGGTCCGTCTGCGCACAAGTTCCGTCCACAGATGTGGTGCGCTTGTGAACTCTCCCACCATCTCTTCTGAGGTTGGTGTGAGTTTTCCCCTGCAAGGGTAGGAGCCGGTCGACCAGGAGGTAGGCCCGGAGACCACAGCCCGCGGCAGGCTCGCGTAGGGTGCCGACTCTGCTGATCTGGACACCGGTTCGATCAGCTTCGGCAACCGCTCAAAGCCGCCGGAGCGCTGCCGAGCACACGGATTGTCTGCATGAGTCACTCAGACACAGCTGCGCTGTGCCGAGGAGCGGCACGGACGTGGGCTGCCGCGCGTCGCACCGTGGTTGTGGTCGTGGCGCTGGTCGCCTCGATGTCCTACACCGGAGTGGCCGCCGCTCGCGACGGCGCCTGCGCCGGAACGCGCACATCGATCGCCCACGCCGGCCGGACCGATCTGCAGCGAGCCGTCGTCTGCCTCATCAACGAGCAGCGCAACCGGCGTGGGCTGCCGGGACTGCGTGACAACCAGCGCCTGAACCGCTCCGCTCAGGGCTGGACCAACGTCATGGTCACCCATCGCTTCTTCAGCCACGGCGCAAACTTCGCGGCACGCATCACCGCCGTCGGCTTTGCCTGGTCAACCGCAGGCGAGAACATCGCCACCGGCTACGAGACGCCCGCGGCCGTCGTCCGTGCCTGGATGGCCAGCACGGGCCACTGCCAGAACATCCTGAACCCCGCCTACCGCTACGTCGGCACCGGGGTCTCGGACAACGCCATTGCCGGCTACAGCACGCAGGCGGGCACGTGGACCCAGGACTTCGGCCTGCTCATGGGCCAGCACGCGGCGTCAGACAAACGGGGCCCGGCCGAGGGCTGCCCGTACCACTAGGCCCCAGTTGGGCTCGGCCGAGGGCCCGCGTCCACCCCGAGGTCCCGGCCCTCCCCGGCCCGACGCCGTGGGCAAAAACGAGCCAGCACCCGCGGTTCGTGACGGCGCTGGCTCGGAAATGCCCGGCTCACGGGCAGAAACGAGCCAGCTGGCCGGATTGGCTGGTTCCTGGCTCGTTTCTGCTCACCGCACCGAGCGCGCGGACCAGCGGCTGAGCACCCGCGGCCCCAGGTCCAGGGCGGCGCGCGGCCTCCCGCAGAACATTCGCTTACTTGGCGGCGACGCGCGCGGCGCTGTCAAAAGGGGCGGTGTCGCGCAGGTACCACTCCGCGTCGAGCGCCGCCTCGCAGCCCGAGCCCGCCGCGGTGACGGCCTGGCGATAGGTGTGGTCGACCAGGTCGCCGGCGGCGAACACGCCCGGAACGTTGGTCAGCGTCGACTTGCCGTGGGTGACCACGTAGCCGGCATCGTCGGTCTCGACCTGACCCTGGACCAGCTGGGACTGCGGATCGTGACCGACGGCGATGAAGGCGCCGGTGATCTCCAGCTCCTTTTCCGAGCCGTCCGAGGTGTTGCGCAGGCGGGCCACGGCCAGCGACTTGTGCTCCCCCGCGTGGAACTCCTCCACGACGTAGGGCGTGACCCACTCGATGTTGGGGACCGCGCGAGCGCGCTCGAGCATGATCTTGGAGGCGCGGAACTCGTCACGGCGATGGACGATCGCCACCTTGGAGGCGAACTTGGCCAGGAACATGGCCTCCTCCATCGCAGAGTCGCCCCCGCCGACGATCAGCGTTGGTGCCTGCTTGAAGAAGGCGGCATCGCAGGTGGCGCAGTAGCTGACCCCGCGGCCGGAGAGCTCCTGCTCGCCGGGGACGCCGAGCTTGCGGTGCTGGGCGCCCATGGCCAGCACGACGGCCCGCGTCAGGTGCAGGTCGTTGCCGACCCAGACCTTATGGGGCTCTGACCCGTCGGGAGAAAGCTCGAGAGCCGTGACGTCATCGGTCTCCAGGCGGGCGCCGAAGCGCTCGGCCTGGTCGCGGAAATGCTGCATCAGGTCCGGCCCCATGATCCCGGGGGGAAAGCCCGGGTAGTTCTCCACATCGGTGGTCTGCTGCAGCAGGCCGCCCCACGCGAACCCTTCGATCACGAGCGGGTCCAGCTCGGCGCGGGCCATGTACAGCGCGGCCGTATAACCGGCGGGGCCGCTGCCGACTACGATTGCGTTCTCGATTCGTGATTCTGCGTCAGTCACTTCATTAAGTATAGCTTGGGCTCTCGTCGTCGCGCCAGCTGTGGACGGTGCGCCTCAACTGAAAGTAGGCCACCGCGCCGGGAAGCGTCGGCAGCCAGAAGGAGAACGCCCGGTAGGCGAGCACCGAGACGACGGCGAGCGGAGGCGAGATGCCGAAGGCCGAGAAGGCCCCGATCATCGCGCCGTCCACCCCGCCGATGCCGCCGGGCAGGGGCAGCACGTTGCCGAGTTGGCCGATGAAATAGGACATCACGACCACGGCGGTCGGCGGGCTGCCGCCGAAAGCGTGGAAGCAGGACCACAGCACCGCGATGTCAAAGCCCCACCAGGCGACCCCGCCCAGCACCGACCAGTTGCGCTCGCGCACCAGATGGATGGCGGTGCGGATGCCGCTGGCCGCCGCCGCCGGGAGCGCGGCGGCCTGGCTGGCCAGGCGTCCCAGCCGGCCGCCGTGAGTCCACCGAGCCACCAGGCGGTCGAGGTCGCCGGGCAGCAGCGACACGACGAGGAAAATGCCGATGACCCCGGCGGCGAAGATGGCGGGGACGACCGTGAGCGCGAACGGGTTCTCGCCCGGGAACACGCCGAGGTAGAGGCCGAGCCCTCCGACCACCAGCGACCCCATGAACACGGCGTAGAGGATCGCCATGAACGCGATCATCCGACAGGCCACGATGCGCGGCTCCAGCCCCGATCGCCGCAGCGCCCAGGCCGTGAGCGCGATGCCGCCGGCCCCGGCCGACGCGAACAGGCGGGTGGCGGCGACGCCCGCCAGGGAGATCTCGTAGCTGGCCCGCCAGTCGATCCGGGTGTCGTCGCGGACGAACACGCCTCGGAAGAGGATGACGTAGCCCATGAACGAGAAGCACTCGAGCACCGCCGCGAGCGCGAGCCACCACGCGTTGCCGTGCTGGATCCGGCTCCACGTGTCCCGCAGCCCCAGGAGCTTGGGCAGCACGAAGTACAGGAACGCCACCACCGAGACGACGAACACGATCGATGCCACCAGCCTCCGGCGCGTGAGCCGGATGCGCGGCATCTCCTCCGTCTGACCCGACTCCGCACGCGGCGCCCCTTCGGCGACCCCGGGCGTCAGGGCCTGGCCCTTCGCGGACTCCAGGCTCTCATCGGCCTCGGCCGCGCCACGGCGGCCATGCTCGATGGGAGTTCCCCCACGCACGCGCGAGCGCCCTTACCGGGTGGCGGCCCGCCGTTGCAGCGCCTCGAGGCGCTGTGTCAGCGCCTGGACGCCCGGAAGAGCCCGCGGAGACTGCGTCCGCACCGTCTCGGTCAGCAGCGCGCCGGCCAGCAGGTCGGCGGCGTAGTGCTCACCCAGATAGACGAGCGCCAGACCCAGCAGGAGCGCGTAGGACCAGCCGACGGCACCGGCCACCGGGCTCACCTCGCTCAGGAGGTGAGCGCCCATCAACGAGGTGGCGAAATGCAGCGACGGCATAGCGGCGAGCGGATTGCCTCCAAGGACATCGTAAAGGTCGGTCCAGCGGTCGCCCCAGAACTGCTCCCCGTACTCGATCATCATCCGCCGCACCGCGCGCATGCGCGCGTCCTGGAGCCGCCCATGGCGGGCCGCGTACCACGGCGGCGCCGTTGGGATCGCCCAGTAGAAGACGGCGCCGAGGTCGAACACCGCGTACATGCGCGCCGCGGCCGCGGGGGCGCGCTCGGGCGCGCGCCACATGACATAGCCCACGCTGGCGTGCGGGACGGCGAACCACGCCCAGTGGCACCACACGAGGATCCGCTCGAAGCGGTTGATATGCGCCGGATCGGAGAAGTCGGTCTGGAGGCGGACCGTGGGCGGCACGCCGAGGCCGAGAACTCGATCGATGGCGATCGGGTAGTCGATCCGCACTCGCGCGGCCAGCGCCTCGGGGTCGTCGTTGGGCATCTCATACGCGGCCAGGTAGGCCCACATGTTCAGCCCCACCAGTGCCGTGTCGCGCGCTCGGCTGCGCGGGATCGCGACGGTCAGCGCCGGGGCCGCCATGGCCGAGACCCCCAGCACCGCGGCACGGGGCAGCTTGACGCGGCGGCGCAGGACCGGCGCGGCCACCCCCGCGGCAACCAGGGCCCAGGCTCCCGCTCTGATGGCCCGTGACGCTCGCAACGGGCGCCAGTATAAGAGCCCGGCGGCGAAGTGCCGGCGCAAAATGGCCGCTCCGGACCGACTTTCATGCGGTCGGCGAGCCGCCCGGGCGCGCGGCTACCCTGTCCGCGCGGTGATGGCCGGGGCGCCGGTCGGCCCCCCGGACTTATAGAATGCCGCCCGCCTTGCGACACGACGTCAACGACGCCAAGCCTCACCGCCGGCGCCGCGAGCATCCAGATCGCGGCCGGCGGCTTGGCCTTCATCGCGCGATCCCGATGTTCGCCATCGTGCTGGCCGGGTCGCTCGTCCTCGCTCCCTCTGCTCTGGCGAACTTCATCACGCCCAAGGGCGGCGGCTCGCCCAACGCCAACCAGATCCAATCGCTGTACAGCGTCGTCCTCTATATCGCCGCCATCGTGGCCGTGCTCGTCGAAGGCGCCCTCGTGTACTCCGTCTTCCGCTTCCGGGCCAAGAAGAGCCGGGTGGCCGCCCAGATTCACGGCAACACGCGGCTGGAGATCGGCTGGACGGTGGCCGCCGCGCTCATCCTGGTCGCGCTGACGGTGGTGACCTTCGTCAAGCTGCCGAACATCGTCAACCCGCCCAACTCCGACGCCAGCGGGCTGGTGCTGTCGGCCTCGCTCAACGCGCCCACGCCCCCGAGCGGCAAGAAGCTCGACGTCTGCATCCAGGGCCGCCAGTTCATCTGGCGCTACGTCTACGGCAACGGGTGCGCCCACGACCCCTTCGACCCGCGCCTCCCCTACTCCTACACGACGATGGTCGTCCCGGAGCACACCACCGTGATCCTGACCATCCAGTCCACCGATGTCATCCACTCGTGGTGGGTGCCGTCGCTCGGCGGCAAGGTCGACGCCGTCCCCGGCTACACGACCTACACGTGGTTCAAGGCGCTGCACACCGGGACCTTCCGCGGGCAGTGCGCCCAGCTGTGCGGAACCAACCACGCGGCGATGGTCGCCTTCGTCAAGGTGGTCACCCCGGCGGAGTACACCGCCTGGCTGGCGCGACAGAAGGAGCTCATCTCCGCCCAGAACTCGCAGGTGGGGTCGCTGCGCGCGGTCCTCACCGCCCAAAATCAGCTAGGAAACTAAGAGACACATGGCGACCATCACGAGCGAGGAAGTCTCAAGGCCGGTCCCCCAGGTCATCGCGACCAAGGTCACCGCGCCCCGCAAGACCAAGCGCTGGGTCGACTGGGTCACGACCACCGACCACAAGCGGATCGGGATCATGTACCTGGTCCTCACGTTCGCCTTCTTCTGCATGGGCGGCGTCGAGGCGCTGATGATGCGGCTCCAGCTCGCCGTGCCCAGCAACACGCTGATCACGTCCGAGCACTACAACGAGCTCATGACGATGCACGGGACGACGATGATCTTCCTGTTCGTGGTCCCGGTCATGGCCGGGTTCGCCAATTACTTCCTGCCGCTGATGATCGGCGCCCGCGACATGGCCTTCCCGCGGCTCAACGCGCTGTCGTTCTGGCTGCTGCTGTTCGGCGGGGTCGTCTTCTACGCGACGCTGTTCTTCCATCCGCCCAGCGCCGGCTGGTGGAGCTACCCGCCGCTGTCGGAGTCGCTGTACTCGCCCAGTGGAGGCCAGGACGCGTGGATCTTCCTTATCCACATCACCGGCATCTCGTCGCTGGTCGGCGCCATCAACTTCTACGCCACGATCGTCAACATGCGGGCGCCGGGCATGTCCTGGAACCGCCTGCCGCTGTTCGTGTGGACGGTCCTGGTCTACGCGATCCTGCTGATCCTCGCGCTGCCGGTGGTGGCCGCCGCGGTGACGATGCTGCTGACCGACCGGCACTTCGGCACCCACTTCTTCGACCCCACCGCCCACGGCTCGCCTGTGCTGTGGCAGCACCTGTTCTGGTTCTTCGGCCACCCTGAGGTCTACATCATGATCCTGCCGGGGTTCGGGATCATCTCCGAGGTCATCCCGGTGTTTTCGCGCAAGCCGATCTTCGGCTACAAGGCGATCGCGGCGTCGACGGCGGTCATCGCCTTTCTGGCCACGCTGGTGTGGGCCCACCACATGTTCGCCTCGCCCGTCCCGATCGTCGTGCTCGGCTTCTTCATGCTGAGCTCGTTCCTCATCGGCATCCCCACCGGGGTCAAGATCTTCAATTGGATCGCCACGCTGTGGCGGGGCTCGATCGTGATGACCACGTCGCTCTATTTCGCGGTCGGTTTCATCGGGATCTTCATCATCGGCGGCATCACGGGCATCTTCCTGGCCGTGTTCCCGGTGGACTGGCAGCTGACCGACACCTACTTCGTCGTCGCCCACTTCCACTACGTGCTGATGGGCGGCGCCGTGTTCACGGTGTTCGCCGGCCTCTACTACTGGTTCCCGAAGATGACCGGCCGGATGCTGGGCGAGGGCCTGGGCAAATGGTCGTTCTGGCTGATGTTCATCGGCTTCAACCTGACCTTCTTCGTCCAGCACGCGCTCGGCCTGTCCGGGATGCCGCGGCGGATCTACACCTACCAGCCGGGCCTGGGGTGGTCCACCTACAACTTGATCTCCACCATCGGATCGTTCATCCTCGGGCTCGGTGTCCTGGTGACGATCATCAACGTCGCCCGCAGCCTGCAGGTCGGGCGGATCGCCGGCCCTGACCCCTGGAAGGGCAACACGCTGGAGTGGTTCACATCCTCGCCCCCGCCGGTCAACAACTTCGACGAGATCCCGCGGGTCCGCTCGGTGGAGCCGATGCGCGACATCCGGCGCCAGGTCGAGCGTGCCACCGGCGTGTTGCAGAAGACCGGCGGAAGCGAGCGGTACACCCGCACCGGCGGATGACCCTCGCGTCCGTCCAGGAAGCGCGAACGGGCGCTCAGGCCCACGGTCGTCAGGCGCGCGCATGACCTCCGTGCCCGTCGCGGCCTCGGGCGCGCTTCGCAGCCGCCAGCTCATTGCCGACTACGTCGACCTGACCAAGCCCAAGGTTCAGTCGCTGCTGCTGTTCACCACGGTGATGACGATGGAGGTGGCCGGTGACCCGTCGGTGTCGCGCGTGGCGCTCACCTGCGCGGGGGGCTACCTCTCGGCCGGCGGCGCGGGCGCCATCAACCACTACTGGGACCGCGACATCGACGCCCGGATGCGCCGCACGGCAAACCGGCCGATCCCGTCGGGGCGCGTCAGCCCAGCCGCGGCGGTGCGCTACGGGATCCTGCTCCAGATCCTGTCCTTCCTGCTGCTGTCGCTGACCGTCAACGTGCTGGCCGCGGCGCTGGCCCTTGGGGGCTTCATCGGGTACGTCGGTGTCTACACGATGTGGCTCAAGCGGCGGACGCCCCAGAACATCGTCATCGGCGGCGCGGCGGGTGCGATGCCGCCGCTGGTGGCGTGGGCGGCGACGCGCGGCTCCCTGTCGTGGACCGCGGTCTACCTGTTCGCGATCGTCTTCTATTGGACGCCACCCCACTTCTGGGCACTCAGCCTGCTGATGAAGGACGAGTACGCCGAGGTGGGCGTGCCCATGCTTCCAGTGGTGCGCGGCGAGGACACCACGCGCCTGCACATCGTGCTCTACTCGGCGCTGCTGTACTCCGTCAGCCAGCTGCCGTTCTGCGTCGGCGTGTTCGGCGGGGTCTACCTGGGCGCGTCGATGGCGCTGGGGCTCGCGTTCATCGGCGGCGCCGTCCTGCTGTACCGGCGGCGCGACCGCCGCACGGCGCTGCGCCTGTACCTCTTCTCGATGCTGTACCTGGCGCTGCTGTTCTCGGCGATGGTGCTCGACGTCAAGCTCTAGTCTCCCGGCAATCACTACGATCTAGGACCACCATGGACCGAAAGCTCGCCCGCAAGAACCTGCGCTCCGGCCTGTTGGCCGCCGCGGCCGTCCTGTTCATGTTCGGCATCACGTTCGTCGCCGCCGCGATCTACGTCCACTCGTGAGCGACGCCGATCACGACACGCCGCCCGTCGGCGAGGAGATCCACCTTCCCGGGCCGACGTTCCTGCCGGTCGCCTGCGCGGCCGGCATCACGCTGATGGTGATCGGGACCACGATCAACTGGTTCATCTCGATCATCGGGCTGATCCTGTTCGTCGTGACCACCGCGATGTGGATCCGCGACACGCGCCGCGACATCTCGGAGCTCCCGGAGGAGCACCACCACTAACCGGCGGGCGCCGGTACGTCGCAGTTCGCGCCCGCGCCGCACCACACCCTGACGATGTCGCGCATCGACAGGATGCCGACGACGTCGGATCCCTCGACGACGACGAGATGCCGGAACCCCCCATCGATCATCGTCGCGGCGGCGTGCTCCAGCGACCAGTCACGGCGGGCGAAGGTGAGATTCGCGGTGAGGTGCTCGGCGACAGGCTCCTCGTCAGGGTCCTTGCCCTTGGCCACGGCCTCGAGGATGTCGCGCTCGGTGATGACCCCCGGGCCCGGCGCCTCTGGGTCGTGGACGATCGCAGCTCCGACTCGGCGTCCCCACATCGCCGCGGCGGCGTCCCGAAGGGAGTGTCCAGGGCCGACCGTGAGAACCACATTGGACATGCCTTCTGAAACGAGCATGGTGCGCCTCCGGCTGAGTTTGCAACGATTGCCTCAATCATAGGCAATCGGTTGGACGCCGGACAGACCTGGTGTCGTTCGTCGGTGGAAACCCATAGGATGCTCGGTGAAGATGAGGACACCAGGCGGGAGACGTCGTGCGTAACAGGCCTCTGCTGCAGATGGCCGTGATGGGGGCGATCGGGGTGATCATCGGGATCCCGGTGGCGCTGTCGATCCCATGGTTCCCCGCCGATGCCTCCATCCAGTCGCACAACATCCGCACGCTCTACGACGTGCTGCTGATCGTGTCGGTGCCGATCTTCGTCCTCGTTGAGACGGTGGTGCTCTACTCGGTCTGGAAGTTCCGGATGAAGCCGGGAGAGGAGGAGAAGGACGGCCCGCCGATCCACGGCAACACGCGGCTGGAGGTCATTTGGACGGCGCTGCCGGCGATCCTCATCGTCGGCCTGTGCGGCTACGCCTACTCCGTCCTGCGCTCCAACGAGAAGACCCATCCCGGGGCGATGGTGGTCACCATCACCGAGCGCCAGTTCGCGTTCCAGTTCGAGTACCCCCAACCCGGGGGCAAGGAGATCCTGTCACCCGACCTGTACCTGCCCAAGGGCCAGCCGGTCCTCTTCCACCTGCGCTCGCTGGATGTGATCCACAGCTTCTTCGTGCCCGAGTTCTCCGAGAAGATCGACGCGGTGCCCGGGATCACGACGGACCTGCGGGTCACGCCGACTCGCCTGGGCAACTACCCGGCGGAGTGCACCGAGCTGTGCGGCGCCGGCCACTCGTTGATGCGCGCCCCGGTCCACGTCGTCACCCCGGCGACCTTCCGGACCTGGCTGGTGCACCAGAGCCCGAAGGCACCGCCGCCCGTCGGGACGCCCCCGCCGGCCGCGCTGAACTCCGGCGAGCCCGGATATGCGAGTGGATCAAGTGGATCGGGCGGGAGTTCAGGATGAGACGGACCGAGAGCACCTTCAGGAAGGAGAGCTGATGGCCATTCCGGCAAAGCTCCGCGCGCCCGGCTGGTACAGGGCCGCCATGTTTGACGTCATCGGATTCGCTTTTGCCTTCGGTCTGACCGTTCTGGTGCGGTGGCTGATGCACGAGCACCCGATCATCGACGGCAACGCGATCACGATCGTGGCACTGATCGCCGTCCCGCTGTTCTTCCTCGTCGGCCTGGGCACGGCCGACTACTGGTTCTACTGGATCTCGGGGCGCCCCACGCGCCCTGAGGACCACTCCGCCCACGGCGCTCACAGCTGGCGCGACTACTTCCGCGTCAACACCGACCACAAGGTCATCGGAATCCAGTACACGGTCACCTCCTTCTTCTTCCTGCTCGTCGGCGGCCTGCTGGCCATGCTTATCCGCGCGCAGCTGGCCAAGCCCGGCATGCAGTTCCTCACGCCGGAGCAGTACAACGGCGTGTTCTCCGTTCACGCCACCGTGCTCATCTTCCTGTTCGTCATCCCGGTGTTCGCGGGTCTGGCCAACTTCGTGCTGCCGCTCATGATCGGCGCCCCGGACATGGCGTTCCCCCGCCTGAACGCGCTCTCGTTCTGGATGCTGCCGGTCGCCGGCGTCCTCATGCTGATGAGCTTCCTGGCCCCGGGCGGCTCATTCGCCGCCGGTTGGACGGCCTACGCCCCGCTGTCGACGACGATGCCGCTGGGTCAGCTCTTCTTCTCGATCGCCGTCCAGTTCGCCGGCGCGTCATCGATCGCAACGGCGCTGAACTTCCTGGTGACGATCATCACCATGCGCGCGCCCGGGATGAGCTTCTTCCGGATGCCGCTGCTGGTGTGGGCGAACTTCTCGACCTCGCTGCTGGTCGTCATCGCCACCCCGTTCATCGCCGCGTCCCAGTTCTTCGTGCTGCTCGACACGGCGCTGCACTTCCACTTCTTCGACGCGTTCGTGGGCGCCGGCAAGAACGGCAACGTAATCATGTACCAGCACGTCTTCTGGTTCTACTCGCACCCGGCTGTCTACATCATGATGCTGCCCGGGTTCGGGATCATCTCCGAGGTCATCGCCGTCAAGTCGCGCAAGCCGATCTTCGGTTACCGGATGATGGCCTTCTCGCTGCTGGCCATCGTGGTCCTCGGGTTCACCGTCTGGGCCCACCACATGTTCGTCAGCGGGATGGCCCCGTGGGTTCGCATCCCGATGATGATCACCACGGCCATCATCGCCATCCCCACCGGGATCAAGATCTTCTCCTGGCTGGCCACGCTATGGCGCGGCGTGCTGCATCTGGACACGCCGATGCTGTTTGCGCTCGGTTTCTTGACGATGTTCACGCTGGGCGGGATCAGCGGCGTCATGCTGGCGATGATCCCCTTCGATATCCACGTCAGCCAGACGTACTTCATCGTCGCCCACATCCATTACGTGCTGTTCGGCGGCTCCCTGTTCACGATCTTCGCCGGCGTCTACTACTGGTTCCCGAAGATGACCGGGCGGATGTTCGACGAGCGCCTGGGCAAATGGCACTTCTGGATGACGTTCATCTTCTTCAACCTGACCTTCGCCCCCATGCACCTCATCGGCATCCAGGGGATGCCGCGCCGGGTGGCCGAGTACGCGGAGAAGTTCGCCGCGTGGAACCTGTTCATCTCGCTGTCCTCGTTCGTGCTGGGAGCCAGCACCCTGATCTTCCTCTACAACATCGTGGCCAGCTGGCGCTGGGGCCCGCGCGCGGCCGCCAACCCGTGGCGCGCCATGACATTGGAGTGGCAGGTCTCCTCGCCGCCGCCGATCTTCAACTTCGACGCGGTCCCCACCGTGGTCGGTGGGCCCTACGAGTACGGGGTGCCGGGAGCGGTGCACGGCATCTTCAAGCCTCCGGCCGAAGCACGGCCGGTCACTGTCGGCGCGGGGACCACCACTGCCGGCGGCGGTGAGCATCACTGATGCGCACGATCCTTGTCATCGCCAACGAGACGATCGGCGGCAAGCCGCTGATCGACGCGGTGCGGCGCCACGCTGCCGAGGAAGAGTCGCGGTTCGTGCTGTGCGTGCCCCAGCCGCAGCCTCGCGCCGGCTACGTGGTCTACGACGACTCCGTGTTCGACGCCGCCCAGACCCGGGTGGACCTGGCCGTCGGGTTCGTCCGCTCCGAGGGGATCGAGGCGGTCGGCGAGGTCGGCGACCCCGACCCCTACGCGGCCACCATGGACGCCGTCCGCGAGTACAACCCGGACGAAATCATCATCTCCACCTTTCCCGAGTCCCGCTCGGGCTGGCTGCGGCGCGACCTGCCCGAACGGATGCGCCACGCCACCGGGCTGCCCGTGGAGCACGTCGTGGCCGACATCGACTCCGAAGGACTGGAATTTCACATCACCCTGGCCGTGGCCAACCGCTCGGCAAGCGGCGACGAGCTGCTCGATGCGCTCAAAGCCAAGGCGCAGGCCGAGCCCGACCGCCACGACCGCCTGTTCATCGTGCTCGTGCCCCAGGAGGGCGGCGGCGGCGCGTCGGCGCGGCGCGCCCGCACGCGGCTGTCGCTGGTGCTGGGCCGCCTGCGCGAGGCCGGGCTGACGGCGGCGGGCATGGTCGGGGACCCGGATCCCTACACCGCGATCACCAACGCCCTGCAGTACTTCCGCGTCGACGACATCGTCATCTCGACGCTGCCGGAGACCAAGTCCGGCTGGCTGCGCGCCGACCTCATCGAGAGGGTGCGCAACGCGACCGGCAAGGACGTCGAGCACGTCGTAGCCCAAGACCCGGCCCCCGCCGCCTAGTGGTCGTCCGTAGGAGGATCTGATGGAAGCCGCTTCGATCGCCCACGCCGACCACCACCACGGCCCGCCCCGGGCGCACAGGTCCTCGCGGGTGGAGGCGCCGACGCTGGGGATGCTCCTATTCATCATCTCCGAGGTGATGATCTTCGGGGCGTTCTTCACGGCCTACTTCTTCATCCGGGTCGTGACCAACGACTCGTGGCCTGCCCCCGGCACCAAGCTCCCCGAGGCCGTGGCCGGGATCAACACCGCGATCCTGCTCTCGTCCTCGCTGACGATCCACTGGGCGCTGACCTCGATCAAGCGGGGCAACCGGTTCGGGCTCAAGGCCGGAATGGTCACCACGTTCCTGCTCGGCCTCACCTTCCTCACGGTCCAGATCAACGAGTACGTTCACATCGGGTTCGCCCCCCACGACTCCGCGCAGGCTACGGTCTTCTACTCGCTCACCGGCCTGCACGGCGCCCACGTGTTCATCGGCCTGTGCATGCTGCTGATGGTGACGGTGCGCTCGTTCCGCGGGCATTACTCCCCAGAGCACCACCAGGGCATGGAGGTGCCGGGGATCTACTGGCACTTCGTCGACATCATGTGGGTGATCGTCTACACGACGGTCTACGTGATCTAGGACGGCGAGCCGCGGCCGCCGGCTCGCGCCGGCGTCCGAATCGCGACGCCCGACCGCTCGGTGCAGCCATGAAGCCCCGCCTCATCCCGCCTAACCCGCTGCGCTCCGAGGCCGGCGCCTTCGGCTTCCTGGTCTGGTTCGTGTGCGTCGTGGCGACCATCGCGGTCGTGGTCCTCATCATCCAGGCCCTCTGAGGCCGGCCCGGCGACGCCGTGGCACCATAGGTCCCGGTGCTGGTCCCGCCTCTCCCCTTCGCCGACGCGCCGGTCCAGGCGATCGGCTTCCCGGTTCTCATCGTGCTCGCTTGGGTTCCGTATCACCTGCGGGCGCGCTCCCTGGCCCGCCACGGTCGGCCCGTGCCCGGCTGGCGCTACGCGTGCTACGTCAGCGGCCTGGCCGTGCTGCTGGTCGCGGTCAGCCCGCCCGTGGACACGCTGTCAGACCAGCTCCTGATGGCGCACATGGCCGAGCACCTGCTCATCGGCGACATCGGCGCCCTGCTGCTGGTGCTGGGCCTGACCGGGCCGCTGATCGCGCCCCTGCTGCGCAACCCGGTGATCGCCCGCCTGCGAATCCTGGCCCACCCGGTGGTGGCGATCGTGGCGTGGGCCACCAACTTCTACGTCTGGCACTCCCCCTACCTCTACCAGGCGGCGCTGCGCCACGACGCGCTGCACGCCCTCGAGCACGCCACCTTCCTCATCTTCGGCATGGCGGTGTGGATGGCGCTGCTGGGCCCCCTGCCCAAGCCGCAGTGGTTCAACAACGCCGCGCGGCTGGTGTTCATCGTCGCCGTGCGGCTGACCGGCACCGTGCTGGCCAACATCCTCATCTTCGGCGGCAGCGTCTTCTACCCCATCTACCGGGCCGGGGACGCCCTCTGGCACATCTCCCCCACCGCCGACCAGGTGGCGGCGGGCGGGCTCATGATGGTGGAGGAGAGCTTCCTCACGATCGGCCTGTTCTGCTGGCTGTTCCTGCGCGTGGCCCGCGAGAACGAGGAGCGTCAGGAGCTGCTCGACTACGCCATCCAGCACGGCCTCGAACTCGACGACCGCCGGGCGGCCCGGGCGGTGGCGGCGGGGCGCGGCGATGAGCTGCTGCACCGGCTGCACGAGCGCGCCGGGGAGGAGACGCCTATTTCACCGCGGTCGAAAGGAAGTTGACCAGCGCGGTGATCTCGCTGGGCGTCAGCGTTGAGCCGAAGTTCGACGGCATCACGCCCGCCTTGTAGCCAGGCGGGATGTAGGCGTAGGGCTTGACGATCGCGGTATGGATGCACTGCGCCAGCGTGGCGCCGCGCACCTGCTTGGACTGAGGCGTGGCGCAGCTGGCCTTGAGGTCCTTGTCGAGATTCGGACCGACCGTGCCGGTGGTGCCCGCGGCGGCGAGCGTATGGCAGCTGCCGCAGCCGCCGACGCCCGTGAACACCTGCTTGCCTGCGGCCGGGGTCGTCCCGGTAACGCCGCCCGCGGTAGCCAGCGCGCCCGTGTCCTTGCCCGACTTGGCGGCCACCGCGGCCACGTAGGCCGCGACGTCCTGCGCGTCCTGGCCCTCGACGATCCCGTGCGGCATTACGCCCTGCGTGTTGGGATAGCGGATCCAGTAGTCGACCAGGCCCTGGATCGAGGTGCTCTTGACGCCGTCGATGCGGTCCTGGCGGAACGCGTCATCCAGGTTGGGCCCGGTCGTGCCGCTGGTGTTGGCGTGCGACAGCGTGTGGCACGACCCGCAGTTCTTCTGGAACATGACCTTGCCCGACACGAGATTGGCGGTCGGGTGCTTGATGTCGCTCGCACAGCCGACGGCGACCAGCATCACGGCGACCCCGGTGGTGAGCCGGATCACGGTGCGACGGAGTCGTGAAGGGCAGCGCAGCATCTCCCAGGTCGGCACTCTATCCAAGGAGGCGGCGTGCTTGCGCCCCCCTCAGCGGTGGTTGCCGCCCGACCCGCTGGTAGCATCAGCGCGGATGAGGTTGCATCAGAAGTACCGCATGCGGGCGCCGTCCACGGGCCGCGAGGTCATCATCCAGGCCGAGCCTGACCAGATCTACCTGGACCGCGAGACCGGCGAGGAGCTGGAGGCGGTTGCGCAGCTGCTGCCGCTCGCCCCCACCCGCTCCGAGCTGCCCTGGAAGATCGAGAACCTCCGCTTCTGCAACTGGTGCGATCAACTGGCCCAGAAGGATCTCAACGACTGCCCGGTATGCGGCAGGCGCATGGAGCCGCTCGGCTCCTGAGGTTCGCCTTGTGGGCATGAGCCAGCCCATCGCACGCCGATCCAGGTCCCTTCTTGCGGTCGTGGTCGCCATCGCCTCCGGCGTGGGCTTGGCCGCCTGTGGTGGCGGCGACACCGCCACCACCAACACGGCCGGAGCGCCGCCGTTCACCGTGCCCAACCAGCCGATCCCCCCCAACACCGCGGCGGCGACGAGCTCCAGCACCTCATCCACCACCAGCTCCCATACCACCACGAGCGGCAGCACCACGCCGTCGGGCGGCGCGACGTCCCCGTCGGGCGGCGCGACCGCGCCCACGGCTACCACCCCGTCGGGCGGCGGCGCTCCCACCGGTACCACCGGCGGCGGCGGGACCGGTGGTGGCGGCACCGGTGGTGGCGGGACCGGCGGTGGCGGGACGGGCGGTGGCGGCACGGGCGGTGGCGGGACCGGTGGTGGCGGCACGGGCGGCGGCAACACCGGCACCTCGTCCAACGGCGGCAGCGGGCTCGACTCGGCGTTCTGCCAGCAGAACCCCGGGGCCTGCTGACCCGGCGCCGGCCAGCCTGCCGGGATCGGGTCGCCGCTCGAGCGGCTCAAGCGGCTCAAGCGGCTTGGCGAGCCGGACCGGAAGTTCTGGGAGATTCTTCTAACGACGCTGGAAGAATCTCCCAAGGGTGCGTTGGCACGCCGCCGGGCCGGAACGCCGGCAGGACCGGCTCCCATTCGATGGCCCGCCGGTTCAGGACGTCGATGGCCTCGACGGCCGCGACGGAGCCCTCATGGACCGCCAGGGCCAGGCGCAGGAAGTTACTTCTTGGGTGTGGGGCCGCCGACGTACGTCGGGGGGTACGGCTGGTTGACGACCTCGGTCGCCGAGTACTCCACCCGCGTCCCGGTGTAGTTGCAGAGGTACTGTTCGCTCTGGCCGACGGTGATCTGGGCTGTCTGCGAGCCGGCGGCGTGCGTGCAGTTGGCACGGCGGCTCTGGCGGTAGGAGTACTTGGTGGCCGTGAGGTTGTAGGAGAGCACTGGCGCCCACGTGGGCACGGTGAGCCCGATCACGTCCCCTGGCTTGACGGGGAGCGCGGTGAGCGTGCTGAAGCTCGGCGGGAGCGACAGCGGCTCCTGGAGCACCTGGCCCAGGAATGGGATGAGGTGGTAGGTGCCGGTCTGGGCGGCCACGGTGTACTTGTTGTTGGGGCCCGGCTTGAGCACGGTGAGCGCGACCTGCGGCGTGCCGCCGTACTTCAGGTCAAGACCGTGGATGAAGCCCAGCTCGGACTTCGTGTTGGTGGAGAGCTTGGAGAGGCCGATCGTGAACCCGACGATCCAGCCGGCCTTCTTGACCTTGGTCGGGTTCAGAAGGCCGTTGGTGTTGGCCTGGATCGCCGTCGTGCGCGTGAGGATGATCACGCACTGGGACGCGGAAACGCCCGCGGGGCAGGCGGGCGCGATGATCGGGCTGCTGCTCGTTTGGCCGAGCTCCACGATCTGAGCGGACGCGGCGCCGGGCGCGATGAGGCCTAGGGCTCCCAGCCCGGCGGCGATGGCAAGGGAAAAGCGTGTCATGGTCTGGTAGTGAACACCAACCGAAGCCAGCAGTTGCGCCGTGACGAGAAGCCTCCACCGAACCGGCGCGTCCCGGAGCCGCGCAGAGCGGGGGCCGGACGGCCCGATATGAGTGGCCTGGGAGCTAGATCTTAGTGACGTTCACCGCTTTAGGCCCCTTGGGACCGGCCTCCTCCTCGAAGGAGACCTTGGATCCCTCGGGCAGCGAGCGGTATCCGTCACCGTTGATGCCCGTGAAATGCACGAACAGGTCGCGACCACCGTCGTCGGGCGTGATGAACCCGAAGCCCTTGTCGTCGCTGAACCATTTGACGGTACCCGTTGCCATGAAAATCCCTTCGTTTTCCCCGTAGTGCAGGCCAAAGCCCGATTAGACGCGGGAAAACTACCAGGGTCGGCGTGCCAACGGTAGGTTATTTGTGGTCCGGCGGCCGACGGCGATCCCCGCGCCGGGCCGCGCTTGGTCCGGAAACGGGCGCACCGCGCGGGTGCGGGGGCCCGCCGCGACCCCTATCGAAGCTGCGCGGCGGCGGCGGCGATCTCGTCCGTGTCCCCCGGGGAGGGCGTCCAGGGCAGCCGCATGGGGTCTCCTTCGTAGCGCGGGATCACGTGGATGTGGAAGTGGAACACGGTCTGCCACGCGGCCGACCCGCACGAGTTGATCAAATTCACGCCGTCGGCGCCGAAGCGCTCTACGGCGGTCCGTGCCAGCCGCTGGGCGGCCGCTACGGTGGCGGCGAGGTCCTCGGCGTCGATCTCGAGCAGATTGGCCGAATGGGCGCGCGGGATCACCAGCGCGTGCCCACGCGTGGCCGGGTTGATGTCCATGAAGGCCAGGGTGTGCTCGTCCTCGTCGACGCGCTGCGACGCGATCTCGCCGGCGACGATCTTGCAGAACAGGCAGTCAGGGTCGCGATCGCTCATGGCCGCCAGCTTAAACGGTGCCGGAGGCGATCAGCTCGCGGGCGCGGGCGATGGCCTCTTCCCGCGTCGCCACCTCGCCGCTGAAGCTGGCCGCCTCCAGCTCGGCCAGCAGGCCGCCCACCACCGGGCCCGGCTTGATCCCCAGCGCGCGGGCGAGGTCGTCGCCACGCAGCGGCGGCCGGGGCGGGTCGGCCACCCAGGCCAGCCCCTCGGCCAGCATCTGGCGTGCCAGCTCCACGTGCGCCGCGATCGCCCGGTCGGCGTTGTCGCCGCGGGTCGCCAGCCGATCGGCCACGCTGAGGACGGTGACGTCGACGGCCACGGGCGCGGTGGAGCGCAGGTAGTCATAGACGGCCCGTCGGCTGAGCGGCATCTCATGCACCAGAAAGCCGAGGCGCAGGTGATGGCGGGTGAGGCCGGCCACGTGCTCGCGCAGGCGCTCGGAGGCCCGCAGGCGGCCGAGGATCTCACTCGCCAGGCGCGCCCCGGACTCGTCGTGGCCCATGAACGTGATCCGGCCCTGCGGCGTCACCGCGCGGGTCTGCGGCTTGGCGATGTCGTGAAGCAGCGCGCCGAAGCGCAGCGCCTGGCCCCGGGTCATCTCGTTGGCCAGCGGCGTGCCCAGGTACTCCGCGAGGGCCGGCGCGCCGGCGCCGGCCAGGCGCTCCGGATCGCGCTCCAGGGCGATCGTCTCGGCCAGCACCGAGCGGGTGTGGTGGAACACGTCGAGGTGATGAAACCGGCTCTGCTCCACGCCCCGCAGCGCCGCCAGTTCCGGCAGGACGACGTCGGTGACGCCGACGCGGTCCATGATCTCCAGGCCGTCCAGGGCGGCGGGGGCGCACAGCACCCGCCGTAGCTCGACGAAGACCCGCTCCGGCGCGACGTCCGCCAGCGCCGGAGCCGCCGTGCGCGCCAGATCGAGCGTCCCCGCCTCCACCTCAAAGGAGAGCTCGCAGGCGATGCGCGCCAGCCGCAGCGTCCGCAGCGGGTCGCGCTCGAACGCGTCGGGCGAGACGGCGCGCAGCCGGTGGTGGCGCAGGTCCTCCAGGCCCCCGAAGGGGTCGACGTGGCCGTCGCGGCCCAGCGGCGCGGCGATGGCGTTGATGGTGAGGTCCCGGCGACCGAGGTCCTCCTCGATGGTGGCGCCGTTGAGCGGCAGCACGTCGACCTGCCAGGCGTGGTCATGAGCCACGACGCGCCACGCCCCGAACGTCTCGGACAGCTCGAACGGATAGCCGTCCGCCGCACCTCCGAGTGCCCGGGCGGCGTCGGCGGGCGAGCCGGCGACCGCGACGTCGAAGTCGGCGGTCTCGCGGCCGAGCAGGCGGTCACGGACCGTTCCCCCCACCAGCCACGCGCCGGGGGCAAGCCGGGCGAGCTCGGCCAGAGGGTCGCTCACCGCACCGGCACCCCGTCGCGGTGGTAGTGGCGCGGAACCCGGGCGGAGATCCCGCACAGCACCTCGTGGTTGATGGTGGACAGGCGGTGGGCGATGTCTTCGACGGTCTGGCGCTCCTCGCCCGAGCGGCCGATGAGGACGGCCGCCGCTCCCACCCCCACGTCGGGCTCGCCGGGGCCGAGATCGGCGGTGATGTTGTCCATGCTGACCGTGCCGACAAGCGGGTAGCGGCGGCCCGCGATGAGGACGTCGCCGTTGTTGGTCAGCCCGCGACGCACGCCGTCGGCATACCCGATGGGCATGGTGGCGATCCAGGTCGGGCGCTCGGCGATGAAGCGACGGCTGTAGCCGACGCTATCGCCCGGCTCCGCGCGCTTGACCGCGGCGACGTAGGAGCTCAGCTCCATGGCCTGCTCCAGGCCGGTCGCATCGGGATCCTCGTTCATCGGATCACAACCGTAGAGCGCGATGCCGCAGCGCACCATGTCAAAGTGGCTCTCGGGCACGCGCAGCGCCCCCGCGCTGTTGGCGGCGTGGATGCGCAGGCGCCCGACCCGGCGCTGGAGCTCGTCGGCAAAGGGTCCGAACACCGCCAGCTGTGCGGCGACGAAGTCCAGATCGCCGTCGGCGGTGGCCAGGTGGGTCATGGCGCCGGCGAGCTCAAGCGCCGGCGCCGCGGCGCGCACCGCCTCGGCTACGGCGAAGGCCTCGTTGACGTCACGGGTCCCGAGGCGGCCCATCCCGCTGTCGAGCTTGACGTGCACGCTGACCACCCCCGTCGGCCCCGCGGGGCTCGCCGCGCCGACGCGGGCAGCCAAACCCGTCACGAAGCGCTCGTTCCAGGCCACCACCTCGGCTCCGGTGGCGAGCGCGACCGTCAGCTCGTCCGCGCTGATGGCGCCGAGGATGAGCAGCGGAGCGTCAAGGCCGGCGGCGCGCAGCTCGGCGGCCTCGTCGACGGTGGCCACCGCAAGCAGTGTCGCGCCACCCGCCAGCGCAGCCCGGGCCACGGGGACGGCGCCGTGGCCGGAGGCGTCGGCCTTGACCACGGCGCACAGCTCGGCGCCGCGGCGCAGGCCGGCGCGCAGCGCCACGACGTTGCGCTCGATCGCGGCCAGGTTCACGCGAGCCAGTGCGCGCAACGCCATGGTCGGGCCCTACTCGACGCCGGCCCGGGCGCGCGGCAGCTGCGCAATGACGTCGCCGGCGATCACGCCCTCGGCGCCGACCGCGCGCGCGGCGAGCCGGCCGGCGCGGGCGTGGACGAACACCCCGGCGCAGGCGGCGGCAAACGGATCCATGCCCTTGCTCAGATAGGCGCCGATGACACCGGAGAGGACGTCGCCGGTCCCGGCCGTGGCCAGCGCCGGGGCGCCTCCCCGGCTCACGGCGGCGCGGCCGTCCGGCGCCGCGACGATCGAGTCGTCGCCCTTGAGCAACACGACCGCGCCCGCCCGGGTCGCGGCATCGCGCACGCAGCGCAGGCGATGGGCGGCGACCTCGGCGCTCTCGCAGCCCAGCAACCGCGCCAGCTCGCCGCCGTGCGGCGTCAGCACCGTCGCCGCCGGGCGACCCGCCAGCGCCTCCAGGCGGCCCGCATGCGCGTTGAGGCCGTCCGCGTCGAGCAGCAGCGGGATCTCGATCCGGCGGGCCAGCCTGCGCGCCAGCTTGCCCGTGCGTGGCGCCCGGCTCAGCCCCGGCCCGAGCACCAGCGCGTCGGCCCGTCCGGCGCGCTCCATCACGAGGTCGAACGCCGCCGGGGTGAGCACCCCGTCCTTGTCGGGGAGCGGCACCGACATCGCCTCGAGCAGGCGCACCTCGAACACCAGGTTCAGAGAGGCGGGGACGAGCGTGGTCACATACCCGGCCCCGGCGCGCATCGCCGACTCGGCCGCCATCGACGGCGCGCCGGTGAGCCCGGTGGAGCCACCGCAGACCAGTACGGACCCGGCCGCGAACTTCGTGGAGTCGTGGGCGCGATGGGGGATCGCGTCGAGCACGGCGGCCTCGATCAGCCCCACTGAGGGGCGGATCGGGGCACCGTCGGGGATGCCGATGTCGATCACCACCGTCTCGCCGGCGTGAGTCTTGCCGGGGGAGATCCACAGCCCGGGCTTGGCGGCGTGGAAGGTGACCGTCACCTGCGCGTGGACGGCACTGCCGGCGACCTCGCCGGTGGATGCGTCGACGCCGCTGGGGACGTCGCAGGCGAACACCAGCGCCGGTCCGGCGGCGGCGTTGATGGCCGCGATCGCGGCGCGGGCCGCGTCGCGCGGCTCGCCCTCGAAGCCGGTGCCGAGGATGGCGTCGACGACGCCGGCCGCGCCGCGGAGCGCGGCCTCCTCGAACGGGCGCGCGGCCGGCTCGGGGAGGCGGTCGAGATTGGCGCGCGCGTCGCCGCGCAGGTCCTTCGCATCGGACAGGAGCAGAACGTCGACCTCCCGCCCGGACTCGCGCAGCAGACGTGCCACCACCAGCCCGTCGCCACCGTTGTTGCCCTTGCCGACGACCACCACGACCCGCCCCTCGGGGAGGCGGTCGCGGATGACGTCCGCCATCCCCGCGCCCGCGCGCTCCATCAGGTCGATCGAGGGGATCTGACGTTGCTCGATCGCCCAGGCATCGCCGGCGCGCTGCTGCGCGGCGTCGGGCAGCGGGGTCAGCCAGTCCGGTAGCCCGATCTTCGGGGTCTCGTCAGTCATGGGCGGCGGCGATCGCGACGGCGCCCGCGTCGGTCCGGGTGTGCGTCAGCGAGATCCGGACCTGGACGCCCAGCGCGGCGGCACGCTCGGCCGCCGCCCCGCGCAGGGTCACCTCCGGCGCCGCGCCGGTGGCGATGACCTCGACGTCGCGGAAGCTCCACACCACCAGCCCCAGCGCCTTGGCCACCGCCTCCTTGGCGCAGAAGCGCGCGGCCAGGTGCTGACCGGGCCGGGCCCGCGCGGCCGCATAGCGGCGCTCCGCGTCGGTGAACAAACGCTCGGCCAGCGCCGGTCGGCGCTCCAGCGCACGCTCGAGGCGCTCGATCTCCAGCAGATCGATGCCGACCGAGGGCGGGCGGGTCACTCGACCGTGACGGTCTTGGCCAGGTTGCGCGGCTGGTCCACGTTGAGGCCGCGCAGCCGGGCGATGTGGTAGGCCAGCAGTTGCAGCGGGATCACGGCCAGCAGCGGCGCCAGCATCCAGTCGGTACGGGGCACCCGGATCACCTCGTCGGCGTGCTCGGCGATCGTCTCGTCGCCCTCAGTGGCGACCGCGATCACGCGCGCCCCCCGGGCCCTCACCTCCTGGATGTTGGAGATGACCTTCTCCAGCACGGGCGACTCCGTGGCGACCACTACCACCGGCGTGTTCTCGTCCAGCAGGGCGATGGGTCCGTGCTTCATCTCGCCGGCGGCGTAGGCGTCGGTGGCGATATAGGAGATCTCCTTGAGCTTGAGCGCCCCCTCCAGCGCCACCGGGAGCCCGACGTGGCGCCCCAGGTACAGGAAGAACTCGGCGTCATGGTGCGCCTGGGCGATCGCCTCGATGCCGGCCACATCGCGATCCAGCAGCTCGGCGATCATGTGGGGCAGCCGCTTGAGGTCGGAGATCGGCGGCTTGAGCTCCTTGCGGTCCATGACCCCGCGCACCTCGGCGAGGCGCAGCGCCAGCAGATACATCACCGCGACCTGGCTCACGAACGTCTTGGTCGCGGCCACGCCGATCTCCAGGCCGGCCCGGGTGTAGAGGACGCCGTCGGCCTCGCGTGTGGCCTGGGCGCCCATGACGTTGGTGACCGCCAGCACGGTGGCCCCGCGGGACCGCGCCGTGCGCATGGCGGCCAGCGTGTCGGCGGTCTCGCCGGACTGGGAGATCCCGATCACCAGATCGTCGGGTCCGACCACCGGGTCGCGGTAGCGGTACTCCGACGCGATGTCGACCTCGACGGGGACGCGTGCCCACTGTTCGATGGCGTAGCGGCCGATCAGGCCGGCGTGGTAGGCCGTGCCGCAGGCGACGATCACCACGCGGCGGATGCGGGTGAGGAGGTCATCGTCGACTATCGTCGAGGGCTCGCCGGTGGGCGCGGTCACGCCCAGGTCGATGCCCCACCCGCGGGCGGCGCGCTCGCCGATCGTCTCGGCCACGGCGTCGGCCTGCTCGTGGATCTCCTTGAGCATGAACGTCTCGAAGCCCTGCTTCTCCGCGGTGTCGGGGTCCCAGTCGATCTCGACGATCTCGTGCTCCACCGGCTCGCCCGCCGGCGTGTAGAACTCGGTGCCGTCGGGGCGCAGGACGACGAGCTCGTCATCGCCGATGTACTGCACCTGGCGGGTCTCGCGCAGGAACGCCGGGATGGCGGAGGCGATGAAGGTCTCCCCCTCGCCGCGCCCCACGATGAGCGGGCACTCCTTGCGGGCCCCCACGAGCACGCCCGGCTCGCGCGCCGTCATCGCCACGAAGGCGTAGTGGCCGCGCAGCTCGGCGTAGGCGGCACGCACCGCCTGCAGCAGGTCGCCGTCGTAGTGATGGGCCACGAGGTGCGCGATCACCTCGGCATCGGTCTCGGAGGTGAACACCGCGGGGGGTGGGCCTCGGTCATGAGCCGGGCCTTGAGCGCGATGTAGTTCTCGACGATGCCGTTGACGACGATGTGGACGCTGTCGGTGGTGTCGTAGTGCGGGTGGGCGTTCTCCTCGGTCACACGCCCGTGGGTCGCCCAGCGAGTGTGCCCGATGCCGGTCTCCGGCACGGGCCGCTCGGCGACCGCCACCGTCGCCCCGCTCTCGGACGCCGACGCGGCCTGCTCGCGCGCGGCGATCGCGCGGCGCAGGGCCGACAGGTTGCCCACGGCGCGCACCGCATCCACCCGGTCTCCGGCCAGAACGCTGATGCCGGCGCTGTCATAACCCCGGTATTCGAGCTTCTCCAGGCCCTCCATGAGCAGAGGCCGGACCTTCTTGGGGCCGACGTAGCCGACGATTCCGCACATCTTGCGATTCCTCCAGGATTAGCGCTGCTCTAGGACCGAGCCCGGTCGCCTGCCCGTCCGCTCGGTCTTGTCGGCAGAGAAGGACTCACGATGTTAACGGGCCGCGACCTGGATTCCCTTACGGCCCGGCGGATCGCTTTCCTGCCGCCCCGGGCCGCCGGCCGGCCTACCCGCCCGACAGGATCGCCTGGACGACCTCGCTCAGCCGGTCGCACACCGCGTCGGTCTCCGATCGGCTGGGCGCCTCCACCATCACGCGGATGAGCGGCTCGGTGCCCGATGCGCGCACGAGGACCCGCCCCCGGCCGGTGAGCGCCGACTGCTCGCGGTCGATCGCGTCGCCGAGCGCGGGTGCCTCCATCGCCGAGGTCAGCGACCGCCGGTCGGCGGCGCGGATGTTGACCAGCCTCTGGGGGAGCTTCTCCATGGCGCCACGGTCGCGCAGATCGCGGCCGTCCAGGGCCTCCAGGGTCAGCAGCGCGCTGGCGACGCCGTCGCCGGAGGGCGCGAACCCGAGGTCGATGATGTGCCCAGACTGCTCGCCTCCGAGCGACCAGCCCCGCCGGCGCAGCTCGTCGAGCACGTAGCGGTCCCCGACCGCGGTCGTGGCCACCTCCACCCCGGCGTCGCGCATGGCAGTGTGAAAGCCGTAGTTGGTCATCACCGTGACCGCGACGCCGCCGCCGGCCAGCCGGTCGCGGGCGTGGAGATGCAACGCCGCCAGCGCCACCAGCTCGTCGCCGTCCACGACCTCGCCGTCGCCGTCAACGGCCAGCACCCGGTCACCGTCTCCGTCGAACGCGAACGCCAGCTCGTGGCCCCCGTCGCGGACGCGCTCGATCAGCGCGTCGAGGTGCGTGGAGCCGCAGCCGGCGTTGATGTTGCGCCCGTCGGGCTCATCGGCCATCGTCTCCACATCGGCGCCGAGCCGGCGGAAGATCTCGGGCGCCGCCCGGAACGTCGCGCCGTTGGCGCAATCGAGCAGAACACGCCGTCCGCTGAGGTCTAGCCCGGCAAAGCGCGTGTGCAGCGCCCGCAGGTAGTCCTCCAGGGCGCCGTGGAGGCGGCGCACCCGGCCGATCTGATCGGGAACCGGCGGTGGCTGCTCCATCGCCGCCTCGATCTCGTGCTCGGTGTCGTCGTCGAGCTTGAACCCGTCGGCGGCGAACAGCTTGATGCCGTTGTCCTCGTAGGGGTTGTGTGACGCCGAGATGACGGCGGCGAGCGCCAGCTCGTGGCGGCGCACCAGCAGCGGCGCCGCCGGGGTGGGCAGCACGCCGGCCAGCAGCGCGTCTCCGCCGGCCGCGGTGACGCCCGCGGCGATGGCCGACTCCAGCATCTCGCCGGACTCGCGCGTGTCGCGGACGATCAGGACCTGCGGGCGTTCGCCGTTGGCGCCCGACTCCCACCGCGCCACCGCGGCGCGCGCGAGCTTCAGCGCCAGCTCGGCGGTGAGGAAATCCCCGGCGCGGCCCCGAACGCCATCGGTGCCAAAGAGCTGGCGGGCCATCGCGCTGCGACCTCGTGGATCAGCGCTTCGAGAACTGCGGCCGCTTGCGCGCCTTCTTGAGGCCGGCCTTCTTGCGCTCCTTGACCCGCGGATCACGCGTCAGGAAGCCGCGGCGCTTGAGCTCGCCGCGCAGGTTGGGATCGGCCTCGAGCAGGGCCTTGGAGATCCCGTGCCGCAGCGCGCCGGCCTGGGCCGCAACGCCGCCACCGTGCATCCGGGCCACAACGTCCATGCGGGACTCGTAGCCGACCGCCTCCAGCGGCTGGCGGATGATCCGCTGCAGCGTCTCGCGCGGAAAGAAGATCTCGAGTTCCTTGCCGTTGATGGCGTACGTGCCGCTGCCCGGCTTCAGGATGACGCGGGCGACCGCGGTCTTACGCTTGCCGGTGGCGTTGTAGCGCGCGCCGGCGGCCAGGTCTATCGCGGCATCGGCGATCGGCTGGGCCTCCTGGACGGAGTCCTGCTCCTCTTCGCGGGCGGCGGCCGCCTCGGCTTCGGCCTCGGCGGCGGCGCGGGCCTCGGCATCGAGGAACTCGTCGCTGTCGGAGACGATGTCGGGGATGAGGTCGGCGCCCGGGATCTCGGGGCGCTGGCGCGGTGCGAGCTCCTCCTCGTCCTCCACCTTCTCGGATGGCGCAGCGGCGGGCTGGGCCTGCGGCGCTTCGGCGGCAGGCTGCGGAGCGGGCTCGGCGGCAGGCTCAGGCGTCTCGGCCTCGGCCGCCGGCTCGGGCGTCTCTGGCTCGGCGGCCGGCTCGGGCGTCTCGGCCTCCGCGACCGGCTCGGGCTCGGCAACCGGCTCGGGCTCCGCAACCGGCTCGGGCTCCGCAACCGGCTTGGCCTCCGCAACCGGCTCGGGCTCCGCGACCGGCTCGGGCGCGGGCTCCTCGGCGGCGGGCTGCTCGGCAGCGGGCTCCTCGGCGCTCTCGGCGGGAACCTCCTCGGCCGCGGCCTCCAGATCGTCGGGGCGCTGCTCGTCCTCGGGGTGCTCTGCGTCGCTCACTTCGAAATCTCCATCGGTTGCGGCTGCTGGGCGGCGTGCGGGTGCTCGGGGCCGGCGTAGACCTTGAGCTTGGTCAGTTGCTTGCGCGCCAGCCGGTTGCGCGGCAGCATGCCCTTGACGGCGAGGCGGATGACCTCCTCGGGCCGGCGCTCGAGCATGTCGTTGAGCGTCCGGGACTTCAGACCGCCCGGATAGCCCGAATGGCGGTAGTACATCTTGGCGGCGCGCTTGTTGCCCGTCACCGCGATCTTCTCGGCGTTGACCACGATCACGAAGTCGCCGGTGTCGATGTGCGGCGTGTAGGTGGGCTTGCGCTTGCCGCGCAGCGCGTCGGCGATCTGCGTCGCCAGCCGACCGAGCGTCCGCCCGTCGGCGTCGACGACCAACCAGTTGCGCTCGCGGTCGGTGGGTTTGGCTACGTAGGTCTTCATGGCATGGTCAGTATGCGCGGCCGTCGCGCGACAGGTGGTCGATGATAGCCAGAGCTCGGCCTCACCGGCGGATCGGCGCCCGGGCGGGCCGATCGCGGGCCGCCGCCTACGCTGTAGACGTGCCCGTCACGCTGAGGCTGCGCCGGCTCGCATACCGACTCGCCTACCGGATCCTTCAGGTCTTCTGGTTTGTCCGGCGCCCGCGCAAACAGGGCGTCAAGTGCCTCGTGACGTGCCGTGATCGCGTCCTGCTCGTGCGCCACACCTACGGCAGCCGGGCCTGGGACATCCCGGGGGGCGCGATCAAGCGAGGCGAGTCGCCGCTGTCAGCGGCTCACCGCGAGATGGAGGAGGAGCTCGGTCTGGGCGGCGTCGTCTGGGCCGAGATCGGCCAGGTGGAGGGCAACGTCAACCACCGCCGCGACACGATCCACTGCTTCCGGGCCGAAATGTGCGAGCCGCAGCTGACCATCGATCGCGGTGAGCTGGCGGTCGTGGACTGGTTCGCACGCTCCGCGCTGCCAGACGACCTGGCGCCCTACGTGGGCTCGGTGATCGCGCGGGCCCCGGCGATCTGAGGCTGACCTGCGCCGCTCAGCCCCGGGGGCTTATTCCCATTCGATGGTGCCCGGCGGCTTGGACGTGATGTCCAACACGACCCGGCCCACCGGGCGGATCTCGTTGATCATACGGCTGGCGATCTGCTCCAACAGGTCGTAGGGCAGCCGCGCCCAGTCTGCGGTCATGGCGTCGTCGCTGGTGACCGCGCGGATGGCGATCACCGTGCCGTAGGTGCGCTCGTCGCCCTGGACTCCGACGGTGCGGATGTCGGGCAACACGCAGAACGATTGCCACAGGTCGCGGTACAGGCCGGCCTTACGGATCTCGTCCTGGAGGATCGCGTCGGCCTCGCGCAGGGTGTCCAGGCGCTCCTTGGTGGCCTCGCCGCCGACGACGCGGATGGCCAACCCCGGGCCGGGGAACGGCTGGCGCCACACCAGGCGCTCGGGCAGCCCCAGCTCGACGCCCACCGCACGCACCTCGTCCTTGAACAGGGCGCGGAGAGGCTCCACCAGCTCGAACTCCAGGTCCTCGGGCAGGCCGCCCACGTTGTGGTGGGACTTGATGGTGGCCGCACCCGTGCCCCCGCCGGACTCAATCACGTCGGAGTAGAGCGTCCCCTGCACGAGGTACCGGACGTCCTCGAGCTTGGCCGCCTCCTCCTCGAAGACGCGGATGAACTCGGCGCCGATGATCTTGCGCTTGCGCTCCGGGTCGCTGACGCCCTTGAGCTTGGCCAGGAAGCGCTCCTCGGCATCGACGGCCACGAGCGGCACCTTGAAGTGGTCCCGGAAGGCGGCGACCACCTGCGCGCCCTCGTTCTTGCGCATCAGCCCGTGGTCGACGAACACGCAGGTGAGCCGGTCCCCGATCGCCCGGTGCACGAGGAGCGCCACGACCGAGGAGTCCACCCCGCCCGACAGGCCACAGATGGCCCGGCCGCTTCCCACCTGGGCGCGGATGCGCGCGATCTGATCGTCGATCACCGACGCGGCGCTCCACCCCTGGTCACAGCCGCAGATGTCGGTGAGGAAGTTGGTGAGGACCTGCTGCCCGTAGGGCGTGTGGACGACCTCGGGATGGAACTGGATCCCGTAGACGCCGCGCTCTTCGGACTCGAACGCGGCCACCGGCGACGCCGTGGAGGCCGCCAGCGCCCGGAAGCCCGGCGGCGGCGAGAACACGGTGTCGCGGTGAGACATCCAGCACGTCTGGTCGGGCGGGGTGCCGGCCAGCAGCCGGCCAGGCTCGGACACGGTCAGCTGCGAGCGCCCGAACTCACCCACCTCGGCCCCCTGCACCCGGCCGCCCAGCGCCAGCGCGATGAGCTGCATCCCGTAGCAGATGCCCAGCACGGGAACGCCCAGCTCCAGCAGCGCCGCCTCCAGCGGCGGCGCCCCGTCGGCATACACCGACGCGGGGCCGCCCGACAGGATCACGCCCCTGGGCCGGCGGCGCGCCACCTCGGCGGCGCCCACGTGGTGGGGGAGCAGCTCGGAGAACACGCCGCACTCGCGCACGCGGCGCGCGATCAGCTGCGAGTACTGGCCGCCGTAGTCCAGCACCACCACCTCATCGGTGGACGCGCGGACGTTCTCCAGCGCGTCGTCGACCGGCGCGCCGCGGACCTCGCTCGACGCCTCGAGAGCCTCGAGAGCCGAGGTCCCGGTGGAGCTAATCAGCGACTCCCACGGCCGCGCCGCGGCTGCCGGCGCCCATGCCCACGCCCTGCTCGCGCTGGAGGTGCTTGCCCTCCGTCTGAAGCGCGGGCGCGACCATCAGTTCGGCCCGGTTGAACTCGGCGATGTCCCGGTACCCGCAGGTGGCCATCGAGGTGCACAGACCGCCCATCAGGTTGAACGTCCCGTCGTTCTCGCGCGCGGGGCCCTTGATGATCTCCTCGAGGGTGCCGTTCTGCTTGGTGGCGACCCGGGTCCCGCGCGGCAGCGTGGGATGGAACGTGGCCATGCCCCAGTTGTAGCCGTGCCCGGGCGCCTCGTAGGCGCGCGCGAGCGCCGAACCCAGCATCACCGCGTCGGCGCCGCAGGCGATCGCCTTGGCGATGTCGCCGCCGTTGCGCATGCCGCCGTCGGCGATCACCTTGACGTAGTCACCGGTCTCCAGCATGTGCTGGGAGCGCGCCGCGGCCACGTCGGCGATGGCGGTGGCCTGCGGGACGCCGATCCCCAGCACGCCGCGCGTCGTGCAGATCGCGCCCGGGCCGACCCCCACCAGGACGCCGGCGGCGCCGGTGCGCATGAGGTGGAGCCCGGTGTGGTAGGAGGCGCAGCCGCCCACGACCACCGGCGTCGGCGCCAGTTCGCGGATGAACTCCTTTAGGTTGAGCGGCGGGCGGGTGTCGTCGCGCGAGACGTGCTCGGCGGAGACCACGGTGCCCTGGATGACGAGGATGTCGAGCCCCGCCTCAAGCGCCGTCTCGTAGTGCGTGCGCACCTTCTGGGGCGTCAGCGACGCGGCCGCGACGACGCCGTGGGCCTTGATCTCATCGATGCGCCTGGCGATCAGCTCCGGTTTGACCGGCTCGCGGTAGATGTCCTGCATCTCGCGCGTGGCGATGTCCGGCGAGAAGCTGGCGATGCGCTCGAGCTGCGCGTCGGCGTCCTCGTAGCGGCAGTAGATGCCCTCGAGGTTGAGCACGGCCAAGCCGCCGAGCTTGCCGATCAGGCCTGCGGTGTCGGGCGACACGACCCCGTCGAGCGCCGCCGCCAGCATCGGCAGATCAAACCGGTACGGACCCAGGGTCCAGGAGATGTCGACATCGTCAGGGTCACGCGTACGCCGCGAAGGGACGATGGCGATGTCGTCGAACCCGTATGCGCGGCGAGCCTTCTTCCCGCGACCAATCTCTACTTCCATTTACGCATCCTAGAACTCGCGGCGGACGATTGAGCGAGCCGGTGGCGGCTGCCATCGGGAGGTCGATGCTAGCAGCGGCCCCTGGGCCTCCCGGCGGCCTCGCGAGCCGATTAAGCGCGCAGGTTGCGGACTCGCATCCGGGCCCGTCGGGGACCGTCGTCAGGGGCGGGGCGCTCCGCCCGATCTCGGCGGAGCGGCGGGCGCTCAGCCGATCTCGGCGCCGACCTGGAGGCGCTCGGACACGACGTCGCCCAGCAGACGATCGACCCGCGCGGCGTCCAGGATGCCGGCGCCGAAGTGCAGCGTGGACTCCGCTCCGCACGCCACGCCGAAGCGCAGACACTCGGCGGGGTCGCGATCGGCGTACCGCGCGCAGACGTAGCCGGCCAGGAAAGCGTCGCCCGAGCCCACCGCCGACCGCGCCTCCTGCTCGACGATGCGGACTCGGTAGAGCGCGGGCGAGCCGGACTCGAAGATGCGCGCGTAGCAGCCGTCCGACACCGTCATGATCGCCTCGTGGGCGCCCAGCCGCGTCATCTCCACCACCGCTTGGGCGCGGTCGTCGGCGTCGTTGAACTCGTGGCCGACGAGCTCCTCCGCCTCCAGCTCGTTGGGCGAGACCAGATCGGGCTCTGCGCGCATCGAGAGGCGCAAGGGCTCGCCGTCGGTGTCGATCATCGTGGTCACGCCCAGTCGCCGGACCTCACGGATGAGCGAGAAGTAGATGTCGGTCTCGACCCCGCGGGGCAGACTGCCGGCGAACACGCAGATGCTCGCGCCCTGGGCCAGGTAGAGCAGCTTCTCGCGAAACAGCTCGAGCTCCTGGGCGGAGACCGCCGGGCCGCGCTCGTTGATCTCGGTCTGCAGCCCGGTGGTGGGGTCCAGCACCGCCGTGTTGGTCCGCGACTCGTCGGAGATGCGAACGAAGTCGTTCAGGATCGACTCGTCGTTGAGCGCCTCCACGATCCGGCTCCCAGTGGGCCCGCCGGCGAAGCCGGTGGCGATCACCGGCTGGCCCAGCCGCTTGATGGCGCGCGCGATGTTGACCCCCTTGCCGCCCGGCATCGTGGTCTGATCCACCGTGCGGTGGCGGCGCCCGGGGGTGAAACTGGGAACCTCGAGCGTCTTGTCCATCGCGGCATTGAGGGTCACGGTGATGATCATGTCGCCTCCAGTTCCCGACCCCGTCGATCGATGCGCCGGCGCCGGCGCACGCTGCGCACGAGCAGCGCCGCGCCCCCCGCGGCCACGGCGATGACCAGCAATGCCAGCGGTTGGGTGACGAAGCGCGCGGCGCGGGTGAGCCCGCTGACCGCGGGCAGACGCTGGTCGAGCACGAGCGGGATGCGCGCCAGCACCCGCTTGCCGTCGGTGACCGTGGCCGTGCCCACAACCGACTGGGCCGGCAGCGGGCCGATCAGCTGATGCGGCAGCGACAGGCTGACGCGCACGCGAGCCGACCGCGGCAGGATCCGGCTGTAGCCCGCCGCCGCCGTCACGGTGGGATGCAGGCTGGGCTGCTCCTTGACGGAGGGCCGGGCCATGAGCTGGCCCTTGCGCACGGGCGTCCAAACCCGGAAGTTGGCGCCGCCGTACTGAAGGAGCGCCAGGGTGTTGTCGTCCCGCGATGTCTCTGAGTCGGTCCCGAGGACGGCACTGATCAGCGCCATCCCCGCTCTGTGCCCGGAGGCGACCAGAACATAACCGGCATCGAGCGTATGGCCCGTCTTGACGCCGTCGATCCACCGATACCGGCCGACCAGGTCGTTGCGGTTGACCACCGTGCGCACGCGGTTGCCGGAGTACAGCGTGGCCCGGGGCAGCGCGACGATGCGCGCGAAGTACGCGCTGTGGGTCATGTCGTACTCGGCGAGCTTGACCAGGTCCGCGGCCGTGGAGTAGTTGCCGGGCGTGTCGAGGCCGATCGGCGTCGTGTAGTGGGTGTGGCGCAGCCCGAGCTTGCGGGCCTCGGCGTTCATCATGCCGACGAACCGCGCCACCGAGCCGTGTCCGACGTTGAAGGCGAGGTCCTCGGCGGCGTCGTCGGCGCTGGGCAGCATCAGGGCCAGCAGGAGGTCGTGGACGCTCATCAGCTCGCCCGGGGCCAGCCCGATCTGCGAGTCCACCGCCGCGGAGGCATATTCGTTCTGGGCGAACATCGTGGAGAGCCTGTGCACGTGCGCAAGTACGACCAGCGCGGTCATCAGCTTGGTGGTCGAGGCGATCGCCACGCGCCGCTGGGTGTTGACGCCGTAGAGGAGCTGATGGGCTGCGGGGGCATAGAGCGCCGCGGCGCTCACCGACAAGGGCGGGGGGGCGGGTGCGGACGGGGTCCTCGCGCCGGCCGGCACGGCGCCCGCGAGGGCCGCGCCGCAGGCCGCCGCGATCAGAGACGCAGCGATGCGGCGGGTCAACGCCTCAGCCTCAGGCGCTGCCCTGTCTGGAGGCTGTTCGGATCAGACGACAGGGACGGGTTGAGGGTCGTCAGCGTGGCCACCGGAACGTGCACATGCACGGAGATCTTGCTGAGCGTGTCTCCGGACTTGACGATGTAGTACTTGGGCAGCCGTCGGGGCTTGTGGGTGGCGTGCTTGCGCCCGGTGGCGATGGTCGCGCTCGAGCTCACGACGGTCGTGGAGTGCTTGGCCACCGTCGAGTGGACGATCAGATACACCCCGACCCCCACCGCTGCCAGGGCGATCGGCGCCAGGAAGCGCGCGGTTTTAGCCACCATCCCACGGCGATCATACTGGTGGCCCCGACGCCTTCCCGCGCGTCCGGCGGGCCGCGGCCCTCAGGCGTACTGGCCCCAGACTAGCTCGCGCAGCCGCGCAGCCTCGGCCCGTGCGCACGCCGCGGGACCGCCGCCGGCGGCGCGCTCGTGGGCGTAGACGATCGCCCGCGACGCGGACACGAGCCCGCCCGCGGGACCCGGGGCGAAGGCCGGAGCCAGGTCGCGGCCGCTGCCCCCCTGGGGGCCGACCCCGGGCAGCAGCCACACCGCGTGGGGCATGAGCGCGCGCAGCGCCTCAAGGCGCTCGGGGGCGGTGGCGCCGGTCACGGCGCCGACGTCGGCGAGCCCCGACTCGCCCACCCCGGGGCGGCCCAGCTCGTCGAGCATCCGAGCGATCGCCGCACTCACCGAGCCGCCCTCGGCCAGCTCGCGGTCCTGGATGTCGGCGGCGCCCGGATTCGATGTGCGGGCGAGCGCGAAGACGCCGGCGCCGCGCGCCCGGGCCGCATCGATGAACGGGACCAGGGAGTCGCGGCCGAGCAGGGGGCTGACGGTGAGGGCGTCGGCGCCAAGGCCCTCGACGTCGCCGAACGGCGTCGGCGTGCGGCCGAAGTAGGCCTGGGCGTACGCGTGCGCCGAGATATCGATGTCGCCGCGCTTGGCGTCGGCGATGACCACCAGCCCGCGCTGCGCGGCGTCGTGCATGACCTCGCGCAGGGCCGCCCACCCGGGGGCGCCCAGGCGCTCGAAGCACGCCACCTGGGGCTTGAACGCCACGCACTGATCGGCCGCCGCCTCGAGCACCAACCGGCAGTGCGCGGCGACGGCGCGCGCGGCCCGTTGTGCGGCGTCGCCCTCCGTCCCGCCCGCGAGCTCCAGCGCTCCGGGCCACAGGCGGGCGGGGTCGGGATCCAGCCCCAGGACGATCTGCGATCGTCTGCGTTGGACGCAGCCGGCGAGCAGGTCGCCGAAGCCGATGCGATGGCGGCGGCCGGCGTGCCCCCCGGACGTGGGCGGCGCGGGCGCCGCCTCATCCGTCTCCGCTGTGTCGGCCACGTGCTCCGCTAAGAGCGAGCGGGCAACAGGGCCTCTAGTTGACGGCCTTCTTCAGCGCCGCCCCGGCGGTGAACTTCGGGACCCGCGACGCGGCGATCTGGATCTTCTCGCCGGTGGCCGGGTTGCGGCCCTCGCGGGCGCTGCGGTCGGAGACGCTGAACTTCCCAAATCCGGAGAACACAACGTCGCTGCCGCGCTTGAGCGCGCCCTCGATCGTCTCGAGCATTGCGTCCACGGCATCCCCCGCGTCCTTCTTGCTGAGTCCGGCACGATCGGCAACCTGGTCGACGAATTCAGATTTGGTCACTTGCTCCTCCTTTTACTTTGGTAGGAAACAGCGACGCTAACACGGTTTGCGGACAGCCATCGCCCACCCGGAAGCGTGCTCGGCCCCATTCTGTCCGCGTTCGCGGCGGAAAACCGCGCAATGCCTCTGTTTTTTCGCAATTTGCGCAAATGCGTCGGGCTGCGGCGGGAGCCGGCCGCGCCGCAGGCGTCCTGGCCGGCGGCGAGAATACGCGCATGGACGTTGAGGAAAGCACCGTGAATCTCGGGCGTATTGCCTGGGTCGTGACGGTGCTCGCCTGCCTGATCGCCGTCCTCATCCTGATCCTGGACGGCTACTACGGCTACGCGGGCGTGACCCTCGCCGTGGCCATCTCGGCCGCGATCAACCTGCTGTAGCGAGCCAGTGCAGCAGCGCTGCCACCGCGCCCGCGCGGTGGCTGATGGCGTCCTTCTCGGCGTCGGCGAGCTCGGCCATGGTGCGGCCGCCGTGGTCTGAGTCAGGCAGGAACGCCGGGTCGTAGCCAAAGCCCCCGGAGCCCCGGGCCTCGGCGGCCAGGGTCCCGGTGCAGGAGCCAAAGGCCACGTGCTCGACGCCGCTGCTGGGATTCACGTAGGCCAGCGCGCACACGTAGCGCAGCGCGCTGCCTGCGGGCGCCTCTCGCATGAGCTTGTCCAGGTTCTCCTGATCGGTCGCCTCGGGCCCGGCGAAGCGCGCGGACCGCACTCCGGGACGGCCGTTCAGCGCGGCCGCCTCGATCCCGGAGTCGTCGGCGATGGCGACCCGGCCGGTGGCGGCCGCCGCCGCGCGCGCCTTGGGCAGCGCGTTGTCGGCGAAGGTGTCCCCGTCCTCGGCCGGCAGAACCACGTCGTCGGGCAGTGGGACGACGGTGATGCCGGCAGGGTCGAGCAGCCGATTGAACTCCCGCAGCTTGTGGGCGTTGTGCGTCGAGAGCAGGAGCGGCGACGGACCGGCCATTAGTGTCGTGAACCACAAATTCGGTGGCAGCCTCGCGGCGTCTGGACGCGCCTGACGGATGGGGATGATCCCGCCGTACCACCAGTACGACTCAGATCATCCCCATCCGTCATCCACGCCCAGCCACTCGCGACGCCGCTCACGAATTTCCGGTTCACGACACTACACGGCCTGCTGCAGGGCGCGTAGCTCGTCGATGCCCCCGGCCGCCAGGGCCAGCAGGTCGTCCAGATGGGCCCGCGACAGCGGCGTGCGCTCGGCGGTGGCCTGCACCTCCACCAGGCCGCCCTCGCCGGTCATCACCACATTGGCATCGACCTCGGCGGTCGAGTCCTCGGAGTAGTCGAGGTCGAGCAGCGCCACGCCGCCCACGATCCCGCACGAGACCGCGGCCACCGACCCGGTCAGCGGAACCTCGCCGAGCAGCCCCCGTTCCACGAGGCGCTCGCAGGCCACCCGCAGCGCGACCATGCCGCCGGTGATCGACGCACAGCGGGTGCCCCCGTCGGCCTGCAGCACGTCGCAGTCGATGTAGATGGTGCGCTCGCCCATCGCCTCGAAATCCACGACCCCGCGCAGGGAGCGGCCGATCAGCCGCTGGATCTCCACCGTGCGCCCGTCCGGGCGGCCCTTGCTCACGTCGCGCTGCTTGCGCTCGCCCGTGGACGCCGGCAGCATCCCGTACTCCGCGGTGACCCATCCGCGCCCCCCTCCCGCCATCCAGCGGGGCACGCCCTCCTGGACCGACGCGGTGCAGATCACGCGGGTCTCCCCCATCGAGATGAGCGCCGAGCCGGCGGCCGTGCGCACGAATCCGGGCTCGATCGTCGCGGGCCGCAGGTGGTCCGGCGCGCGTCCGTAGCTGCGCCCCGGACTCACGCCGCCACCTGCGCGTCGAGCTCGACGTGGACGACCTCGCCCAGCGGCATCTGCAGAAAGCGGGTGCCGAGCGCCTGGAAGGCGGCGACGTCCCCGGTGCACCGGAAGGAGTAGGCGCCCTCGTTATCGCGGGGGTTCTCAAGCCCCCGCGCCGCCAGCGCGCGCTCCACGCTGCGGGCCACCCCGGCGCCCGAGGTGACCAGGCGGACCCGGCGTCCGAGCATTCGCTGCAGCATCGGCGCCACCAGGGGATAGTGGGTGCAGCCGAGGATCACCGTGTCGACCTCGGCTGCCCGCAACGGCGCGCAGTAGCCACGCACCGTGTCCACGATGTCCTCGTCAAATGGGAAGCCGCCCTGGATGATCGGGGCCAGGTCCGGGCACGCGACCGCCTCGACGTGCACGTGCCGGTCGGCCGCGCGCACCGCGCGCTCATAGGCGCCGCTGGCGACGGTGGCGGGCGTCGCCAGCAGTCCGATGCGGCCGTTGTGGCTGTGGGCCACCGCGAGGTGCGTGGCTGGGGCGACCACCCCGATCACGTCGATGTCGCGGGCGGGCGGGTCCAACTCCTCCAGGTGGCGCTCCAGCGTCTCGAGCGCGGCCGAGCTGGCCGCGTTGCACGCCACCACCAGCAGCTTGGCCCCCAGTTCCACCAGGTGATCGGCGATCTCGACGGCGAACGCCCGGAGCTCGGCCTGGGTGCGCTCGCCGTAGGGGAAGCGGGCGGTGTCGCCCAGGTAGACATAGTCCTCGTTGGGCAGCGACACGAGCAGTTCGTGAAGCACGGTGAGGCCGCCGACGCCCGAGTCAAAGACGGCGACGGGGAGCTCTGCGGGTCCGCTCACCTCGCCCATGGTGCCAAAGGCCGCGGCGCGGGTGCATTAGATTCGCCGCCACCGGTGCGCGCCCTGATCGTCACCAACATGTATCCGTCGCCCGAACGGCCGGCGCTGGGCAGCTTCGTCGCAGACCAGGTCGCGGCGCTCCGGCGCACCGGCGAGGCCGAGATCGAAGTGTTCGCGTTTGCACCCGGCCGCTACCTCGGCGCGGCACGGGCGTTGCGCGCCCATCAGGGCGGCGAGCGGTTCGACATCGTCCACGCCCACTTCGGCCTGACCCAGTGGCCCGCCCTCGCCGCCCGGGCCCGGGCCCGCGCGGTCACCTTGCACGGCACCGACCTGGCCCATCGGCGCTCACGGCCGGTGACACTGGCGGGGCTGCGCCTCAACGACCTCGTCGCCGTCGTATCCGAGCCGCTGGCGGCGGCCGTGCCCCGCTGGGCGATGTCGGGGCGCCCCGCGGTCCTGCCCCCCGGCGTCGACCTGCACCGCTTCGGGCCGATGGATCGCGCGCAGGCGCGTCGCCGGCTGGGCCTGCCGCCCCAGGGCCCGTACCTTTTGCTTGCCGCCGACCCCGCCCGGCCCGAGAAGCGCCACGACCTCGCGCTCGCCGCGGCCGGGGACGTGACGCTGCTGAGCCTGCGCGACGTCGCACCCGCCGACGTCCCGGTGTGGATCAACGCGGCCAACGCCGTCCTCGCGCCGTCCGAGCGCGAGGGATTCGGGCTGGCGGTGCTGGAGGCGCTCGCCTGCGACGTGCCGGTGCTGGCCACCCCGGTGGGCATCCACCCCGAGGCCCTGGCGGGCATCCCGGGGACGTTGTGCGCGCCGTTCGACGCCGCCGTCTGGCGCGCCGCGCTCGCACCCCACCTGGCCAAGCCCGACCCCCGGGTGGCCGGCCGCGCGCGCGCCGAGACGTGGTCGACGGACCGGATGGCCCGGAGGGTGCTGCATGCCTGGCGGGGGCTGCTGGCTCGTTAGCAGGAGCGCCCCCGCGGCCAGGCGGACGGACTTGAGGCGGATATTGGCGCTATTTCCTTCACTATCCGCCACGACTGGAGCGCCGGGCCGCCGCGTGCCGCCCTCGAGAGCCGTCGTTGACGTTCGCCTCGCGAAAACCGGCGCCGCCAAGAGCACCAGGCCCGACTACAGGCCGGGCCAGAACTCCGCCAGTCGCTCCAGCGCCCGCCCCGACACGTCGGCCACCCCGACAGCCCCGTCGGCTGACGCCTCCCCCGCGAGGACCTCCATCGTCACCGCCACCGAGCGCGCCAGGGCGTCCAGCGCATAGCCCCCCTCGAGCACCGCCCCCACCGGGATCCCGAGCTCCAGCGCCACCCCCCGCAGTGACCGCGCCATCTCGCCGTACCCGGCGTCGGTGACCCCGCAGTCGGCCAGCGGGTCCTCGGCATGGGCGTCAAAGCCAGCGGACACCAGCATGAGCTGAGGCGCATAGGAGCGCGCCAGCGGCACCACCACGTGGTCGATCAACGACCGGAACTCGGGGTCGCCCGCGCCCGGGGCCACCGGCAGGTTGACCGTGAACCCGCGCCCCGGGCCCGAGCCGGCGTCCGACGCCGGCCCCGTCCCCGGGTACAGCGGCGACTGGTGGATCGAGCAGAACAGCACGCGGGGCTCGGCATGGAAGATGTCGTTGGTGCCGTTGCCGTGGTGCACGTCCCAGTCGACGATCATCACGCGCTCCAGGCCGTGCGCGTCCACCGCGTGGCGCGCCGCCACGGCGATGCTGTTGAACAGGCAGAACCCCATGGCTCGCGCCGTCTCGGCATGGTGCCCCGGGGGCCGGTGCACCGAGAAGCCCGTCGGCGCGCTTGCGGACAGCAGCCGGTCCACCAGCGACACCGCACCTCCGCAGGCGTGCAGCGCGGCCACGAACGAGCCCGCCGAGACGACGGTGTCCGCGTCGATCCACGCGCCGCCCCGCGCCGCCACCCGCTCGATCAGCTCGATGTGGTTGGGCGGGTGCACCGCCTCGAGCACCGAGCGCTCGACCGCCGGTGAGCTGACCCGCGCAAAGCCCAGATAGCCCCGTGCCGCGAGCTCGCGCTCGATCGCCACCACGCGCGCGGGCTGCTCGGGATGGGACCCGGTGTCGTGATCCAGCGACGAGGGATGCTGCAGGAGCACGGGAGCGGCGCACATCGCGAGTACCGTACCTGCCCGTGAGCGCACACCAGACCGAGGTCGCCGTCGTGGGCGCGGGCGCCGCCGGGCTCTACACGGCGCTGCGCGCGGCGCGCGCGGGAGTCCGCGTGACGCTCATCTCGGCGGGGCCGCTCGCGGGCGCGTCCAGCTACTGGGCCCAGGGCGGACTGGCCGCCGCGCTGGCCGACGACGACGGCCCCGACCGCCACCTCGCGGACACGCTCGCCGCCGGCCGCGGCTCGGTGCGCGAGACCGCCGCCCGGGTGCTGTGCAGCGAGGCCCCGGCCGCGGTCGAGGACCTCACCCGGCTGGGCGTCACCTTCGACGCCGACCGCACCGGCCGTTTCGCCCTCGGCCTCGAGGGCGGCCACTCGGCGCGGCGGATCGTCCACGCCGGGGGCGCCGCCACCGGCCGGCGCATCATCCGCCAGCTCTCCGCGCTGGCCGCTGAGGACGAGCGCATCACGGTGCTGGAGGGTCGCCGCGCCACCCGTGTTCTCACCGCCGAGGGCCGCGCGGTCGCGGTCGCACTCGATGACGGCGCCGTGATCGCGGCGCGCGCCATCGTGCTGGCCACCGGCGGCGCTGCCGCCCTGTGGGCCCGCACCACCAACCCGCCCGGAGCGACCGGCGCCGGACTCCAGCTGGCCCACGCGGCCGGCGCGCGGCTCGCCGACCTCGAGTTCATGCAGTTCCATCCCACCGTGGTCAGCGGCCGCAACGGCGCCGACGGCTTCATGGTCACCGAGGCGATCCGCGGCGAGGGCGCCCGCCTGCTTGACGCCGCGGGAGAGCGCTTCGTCGACGAGCTGGCCCCGCGCGACGAGGTCGCTCGCGCCGTCCAGCGCCAGATCGACTCCAGCGGGGGGACGCCGGTGCACCTGGATATGCGCGACGTCGACCCGGCACTGTTTCCCAACGTCGTCGGCGCCCTGCGCGAGGCCGGGATCGACCCCGAGCGCGAACTGGTCCCGATCGCGCCCGCCGCGCACTACATGATGGGCGGGGTGGCCACCGACCTGTACGGCCGGGCCTCGCTGGCGGGCCTCTACGCGGTGGGCGAGTGCTCGTGCACCGGCCTGCACGGCGCCAACCGGCTGGCCTCCAACTCCCTGAGCGAGTGCTTCGTGTTCGGGGCCCGCGCGGCCCGGGCGGCCTTGGAGGAGCCGGACGCGTCCGCGCTCGCCACCGCCGGCCCCGGCGAGCCGCCCGCGCTCGCGATCGGGTGGGCGGGCGCGGAGTCCCGCGCCGCCCTGTGGCGCTACGCCGGCCTGGAGCGCGACGGCCGCGGCCTGCAGATGCTCACGCGCGACCCGCACCCGCTGGTGCGCCTCATCGCCGCCGGCGCGCTTGCCCGCCAGGAGAGCCGCGGTGCGCACCAGCGCCTGGACTTCCCGCAGCGATCGGCGCTTCTGGACGGCCGCCATGTCACCATCACGGCAGGGTCGGAACCGACGCTCGAGACGTGGCTGTAGATCCCCGCGCGGCGGGAAACTCCAAGATTCCGCTTAACGTGGAATTAATAAACGCGACGGGGCAAGCTTCACACGGCGCCGGGATACTCGCCAGTAGGAGTGGTCGCTCACGCAAGTACGTTCGCATTTGAGGCATGCCGGGGGGCGCTGGCATTGCCCGGCGGCCGTACTCACGCGGTCGACCACGCAGGTACCGGCTTGGCTGCCCGGCAGGGAGCCGAAAGGAGTGGAAAGACCCCCTATGTATCGGTTCAGTCGCGCGATCTACCGGGAGATCGCGAACGAGATCATTGAGGATCCTCACGCCCTGTGTCCGCACGCGAATCACGAGCGTGTGCTGAGAGCGTGTGAAGCCACCGTGGAGCGGATGGCAACCGATCGTCACTACTTCGCGCGGCCGGCGCGAACGCTGTTCACCGACATTCGCGCGTACATCCCGATGAGCGCCCAGCCCCGCGTCCTGCGGGTGATCGAGCGCTATCTGGCGTGCGCCGACGAGTTCCTGCGCGCGCAGCCCCACAACGGGTTCGACCTGTACGGCAACCCGCTGCAGTGCCGCGCGAGCACCCGCAAGGGCACCCCGTGCCAGCGCATGCCGCTGGCGCACAACGGGTACTGCCCGTCGCACCAGCATCTGGCGGAAACGGAGGAGACCCCCGCGGCGCTCGCCGCATAACGACATATGAGTAGGGTCCGCTTGCGCGGACCCTCGGATTGCGTCGCCGCCGTCTCGGTAGGGTGCGGTCATGCTCCTTGGCGTAGATGTCGGCGGGACGTTCACCGACGCGGTGCTGGCCGTGAACGGCCGGCTCGTCACCGCCAAGGCGCCGAGCACCCCCGACGATCAGTCCGAGGGCGTGCTCGCCGCCGTGCGCGCCGCTCTGGAGCGCGCCGGTGCGGACTCGGGCGCGGTGAGCGAGTTCTCGCACGGCATGACCGTGGCCACCAACGCGCTGCTCGAAGGGAGGGGCGCGCGCACGGCGTTCATCGCCACCGAGGGCTTCACCGACATCGTCGCGCTCGGCCGCCAGGACCGTCCGGAGCTTTATCGCCTGTGCGCGGGGCGCCCCGCGCCGCTGACCGCCCCCGAGGCCCGCTTCGGCGCGCCCGAGCGCATGACCCCGGACGGCCCTGTGCGCGAACTCGACGGCGACGCGGCCGCGGCCCTGGCCCGCGCGGTGGCCGACAGCGAGCCGGAGGCGGTGGCGGTGGCGCTGCTGCACTCCTATCGCCACCCCCAGCACGAGCTGGCGATCGCCGAGGCGCTCGCCGCCGCCCTGCCTGAGGTGCACGTCTCCCTCTCGCATCAGGTGGTCGGGACCTTCCGCGAGTTCGAGCGCGCCAGCACCACCGAGGTCGACGCCGCGCTCTCCCCCCTGCTCGGCGGCTACCTACGCCGCCTCGTGGCGCGCTGCGACGAGGCCGGGCTGCCCGAGCCCGCGATCATGCAGTCCAGCGGCGGACTCATCGACCTCGAGGCGGCCGCCGGTCACGCCGCCTGGACGGTGCTCTCGGGCCCCGCCGGTGGAGCCGCCGGCGCGGCGTACATCGCCCGCGCCAGCGGCACGCCCGACGCGCTGTGCTTCGACATGGGCGGAACCTCGTGCGACGTGTGCGTCGTGGACGACGGCGCGGTCCAGGAGGAGAGCTCGGGCACGATCGCGCGCCGCCCGCTGGCGCTGCCGATGGTGGCGGTCCACACGGTCGGGGCCGGCGGCGGCTCGATCGCCTGGCGCGACCCCGGCGGCGCTCTGCGCGTCGGCCCCCGGTCGGCGGGCGCGGACCCGGGCCCGGCCTGCTACGGCCGCGGCGGCACCGAGCCGACAGTCACCGACGCCAACCTGCTGCTCGGGTATCTCGCCGGCGACGCGCCGCTCGCCGGCGGCGTGGAGCTTGACCGCGACGCCTCGGAGCGGGCGGTGGGGGAGCTCGCCGCGCAACTCGCCATGGAGGCGATCGAGTGCGCCGAGGGGATCGTCAGAGTCGCCAACGCCGAGATGGTCCGGGCGCTGCGAGTCGTCACCGTCCAGCGCGGGGTCGACCCGCGCCACTACGCGCTCCTGGCCTTCGGCGGCGCGGGCGGGCTGCACGCCGCGCGCATCGCCGAGGACCTGGGGATCACGCACATCGTGTGTCCGCGGGCCTCGGGGGTCCTGGCCGCGCTGGGCCTGGTCGTCTCGCCGCGGCGGCGCGACGTGCAGCGCAGCGTGTTCCTTTCCGGTGACGAGCTGACGGCCGACCGCGTGGCCGACCTGGTGGCCGAGCTGGGGGAGCGCGCGCGCGAGGAGCTGCACGAGCCCGAGGCCGACCTGCGCGCGGTCTACGAGCTGCGCTACCACGGTCAGGCGTTCGAGCTGGCGGTGCGCGGCTCGCTCACGCCGGCGCCCGAGGATCTGCGCGACGGGTTCGAGGCGCTTCACGAGGAGCGCTACGGCTACCGCGACTCAGATCAGGAGCTCGAGCTCGTCACCCTGCGCGTGTCAGCCACGATGCCGGGCGCCGACGTAACGCTCCAGGAGGCCACGGGCGAGCTGGAGCGCGGGCGCCGCCGGGCGGTCCTGGATGGCGAGGAGCGCGAGCTGGACGTCCTGCGCGGGACGCCGGAGCCCGGGACGGAGATCGTTGGGCCCGCGGTGGTGGAGCTGCCGGAGTCGACACTGCTGGTGCCGGCGGGTTGGGACGGCGACGTCGACGACACGGGAACGATCCATGTGAGGCGCGATGGATCCGGTTGAGCTTCAGGTCCTCAACGGCGCGCTTCACGCCATCTGCGAGGAGATGGGCGCGGTGCTCATCCGCTCGGCGCACTCCGCCAACATCAAGGAGCGCCGCGACGCGTCGACGGCACTGTTTGACCCTGACGGCGAGATGGTGATGCAGGCCGAGCACATCCCCGTCCACCTCGGCGCGATGCCCGCCGCAGTCGCATCGGTGCTGGACGAGGACCACGCCCCCGAGCGCTCGTGGATCCTCAACGACCCCTACCGCGGCGGCACCCATCTGCCCGACATCACGGTGATCACGCCCGTGTTCGCGGCGGACCGGCTGATCGCGTTCGCCGCCAGCCGCGCCCACCACGCCGATGTTGGCGGACCCACGCCCGGCTCGATGCCGGCCGACTCGACCACGCTGCGCGACGAGGGCGTCGTCATCGAGCCGCGCGTACTGGACGAGGACGCGATCGGGGAGCTGGCCGCCCAGATGCGCCGGCCCGACCAGCGCAAGGCCGACCTGCGCGCCCAGCTGGCCGCCGGCCGGGTGGGCGCCCTGCGACTGACCGAGCTGGCCGGCCGAGTCGGCGCCGACGCCCTGCGCGAGGCCTACGCCGAGGTGCTCAGTTACGCCGAGCGGCGCACCCGCGCATGCCTGGCCGAGCTGGATGACGGCGAGCGCCGCGCCGAGGATGTGCTCGAGGCCCGCGAGGGCGACCTGACGATCTGCCTGCGGGCCACGGTGTCGGGCGACGCGCTGACCCTCGACTTCACCGGCACCGACGACCAGCACGCGGGCAACCTCAACTGCCCGCTCGCCGTCACCCGCTCTGCCTGCTACTTCGCCGTCCGGGTCCTGTCAGACCCCGACATTCCCGCCAACGCCGGCGCCTACCGCCCCATAGAGGTGATCGCGCCCGAGGGCTGCCTGCTCAACGCACGCTCGCCCGCGGCGGTGGTCGGCGGCAACGTCGAGACGTCATCGCGCGTCGCCGACGTCGTCCTGCGGGCGTTCGGGCACGCGCTGGGCCAGGGGACGATGAACAACGTGACGCTCGGGGATGACGAGGTCACCTACTACGAGACGATCGGCGGCGGCCAGGGCGCCTGCGCCGACGCCGACGGCCCCAGCGGCGTCCACGTCGCGATGAGCAACACGCTCAACACCCCCATCGAGGCGCTGGAGCTGGAGTTCCCGATGCGGATGGTGGAGTACTCGCTGCGCCGTGGCTCGGGCGGCGCCGGCCGGTTTGCCGGTGGCGATGGCGTGGTGCGCGAGATCGAGGCGCTCGCGCCACTGCACTACTCGCTGATCACCGAGCGCCGCCGTCATCCCCCGCCCGGCGCCGACGGCGGCGACCCGGGGGCGTGCGGGCGCAACCTGCTCGACGGCGAGGAGCTGGCGCCGAAGTCGATGGGCGAGCTGGCCGCGGGGCAACGGCTGCGGATCGAGACCCCCGGAGGCGGCGGGTTCGGCCGCCCCGAGTGATCGCGGGCACCACCCTCGGCGTAACATTCCTCACAACCAGCCTGAAGCCACCGCAGCCTGGGGGCCGGGAACATCTTCCCACACGCCCGAGGGAGAATTACAGGAGCGTAGGTTCAGCCCGCATTTCGGGGGGGTGGAATGCGGGAAATTACAGCTAGGTTTGGCGATTTCGGGTATCTCGCCTACAATCCCCTGCGTCCTGTCGCTGCCGTTGCAACGCGAAGGCCGCGCGCGCAGGACTCTGCCAACCCAACCGTCTCCCCCTTTAACCTCTATGCCGATTGCTTTCAAAGAATGGGCCGTCACCGTGCGGGCACTCGCCGAGGGCGAGCAGCTGTTGACGCTCCGCAAGGGCGGTATCCGTGAACCAGAAAAACATTTCAAGCTGGACTACGAGCGGTTCTTTCTCTACCCGACGTTCGATCACCAGCGCGCCGATCTGGTGCGCGAATCGCACCGCCCGGAGTTGTCGCGCGCCCTCGAAGAGGGCGTGTGGTCCGACGGCGAGCCGCATCCGCAGGCGCTGCACCGCGGAGAGCAGCTCCACCAGCCCGACCGCGTGCGCATCCGCGCATGGGCCGAGGTGGCGGCACACTTCACGATCACCGATCGCCGTGCCGTCGATGCCCTGTCCCCGTTCTACGTGTGGACGCCCGACTACGCCGAGAAGCGGCTGGCCTGGAAGCGGCGTCATCCGCTCCACGTGATCCTGCTGCGGACCTACCGGATTCCCCGTCCGGTGACCGTGAAGGTTCGCGAGGACTACGGCGGCTGTCGCTCCTGGCTGGAGCTGACTCGCGAGCTCCCGTTCGAGGGCACCCCGGTGCTCTCCGACGACGAGTTCGAGCGTGCGGCCGAGGAGATCGCCTCGATCGCCTCCGACCGTCAACCGGTTCTCGTCTGACGTCGTTTCCTTGAGGAGTCGCCGGGTCCGAGCGCTGCACGGGCCCGGCGGGCCCCGCACGGTCGGTGAGCCGCCATGACCTGGGTGGAGTCTGCCTCGGCCTCGTTCACCGCCCGCCACGACGCGGCGGCCACCGACGACGCGCGCCACCTGCTGCAGTCCCTGGAGCGCACGCGCGCGCACCTGCAAGCATTCTTCCCGCGCGCCCCGGGCACGGTCACACTCGTGCTGCACAGCGGTCGCGCGGGCCTGGTCGCCACCAATCCGATGATGCCGTTCGTGTGGCTGGCCACCGCGCCGGCGGCGCGGCGCTACATCGTAGGCTGGGCCGGGCGCACCGAGCTGCACATGCTCGAGCCCGCGCTCCTGCGGCAGCGGGCGTCGAACGTTCCGGGCTCGGCACAGATGCTCGAGTATGGCGCCGCCTGCCTGTACGCACGCCGGGTGATCATCGCCTCCAACAAGGACCTGGAGCGGGTGATGCCGGCGCTGCGCCTGCGCCGGGAGCTGCGCTGGGCCTGGCTGCTGGAGGGGGCGGCGCGCTGGTTCGGGGGCCAGACCGCGCACGCCCGTCCCGCCATCGCCCGGCGCCTGCACGAGGGCGGTCCCCCGAGCTTCCCGCCGGGCCCGCGCGACGCCGCGCTGCTGGGCGGAACGGTCATCGATCTGCTGGCGCGCGAGCAGGGCGCGGAGGCAGCCGCGCGGTTTGCCTGCCGCCTGCACCCGCAGGGCGCGCGTGCGGCGCTGAGCAAGGCCTTCGGCGGGCGGCCGCTGGCCCACACCGAGCGGGCGTGGCGCTCGCACCTGGCGCGGCTGGCCGGTGACCGCGTTCAGTGAATCGCCAGCGACAGCACCCAGACGAGCAGGGCCCCGATCGCCAGCGCCGCCAGCAGTCCCAGCAGCAGCCGGCCGGGGTCCACCGGCCGGCTCGCCGGTTCCCCGGAGATGACGTCGGCCTGGAGCAGGACCTCCCGGGCGGTCTGCGCCCCGGAGATCGGGACCATCACGTCACGGGGGCCGGCGGCCAGGAAGTCTGGGACGTCGAACCCGGCGCTGCGGCGCAGCATGCTGGGGACACCCTCTTCCAGCAGAAGGCCCTGGATGAACTCGCCCTCGGACTCGTTGCGCGCCCAGGCGACCTTGACCAGCTCGCCCTCCGAGAGCTGGGGCTTGACCTTGCGCAGGCGCCGGTGGCGCTCGCTCTCGTAGTCGGCGGCCTGCGCGACTGGCTCGAGCACCAGCGGCAGCCGGCAGTCGGGGCAGAAGCGGATCTCGCCCGTGAACCGCGACGAGCATTGCGGGCAGACGAGCGTCGGCTCGTGCACCCGCTCGGCCATGGGCGTCAGCTCACCTCTAAGTCCGCCGCGGCCACCCGGCCGTCGCGGATCTCGAACGCGCGCACCTCGGCGTCATCCCCCGCCAGCCCGACGATCACGTACAGGGCATCGGGATAGAACGCCAGGTTGATATCGGTCTGCGACGGATAGGGCGCGCTGCGGGTGTGCGAGTGATAGATGGCGCCAAGGTCGTGACCGGCGTCGTCGATGGCCATCTGGATCCGGTACTGCTCGGCGCCGTCGATCTCGTAGCGCAGCGGACTGGCGGCGGCGTTCTGCGCCGGATGGATCTTGACCGCCGCGCCGTTTTGGGACGCGATCATCCCGCAGCACTCGTTGGGCGCGTCGGCTCGCGCATGGGCCACCATCTCGTTAAACAGGGCCTGGGGCATGCGCATGGCGGCTCTCACTGTAGCCCCTGGACAAGCCCGTACGGGACGGCCGATCCCGGCCGGGCCTTGGGCATGGACAGCGCGATCATGGCGTCGTGCTGGGCCTCGTTGCCCATGATCTCGCAGACGAGGCGGACCAGTTCGGCGTCCTGGAGCTTGGTCAGGGCGACGAAGTACGCGCCGATCATCACCTGCTCGAGCGTGAGCAGCATCCGCAGGGCGTCCGGGCCGCCCTTGAGCTGGCCAAGGCGCCCACCGATCTTGCGGTGGGCGAGGTCACGGTTGGCCTCGGCCACGCTCGCTGGACCCGTCGGCAGCTGCCCCCCGCGGGCCTTGAGCTGCGCCGCCAGCGCGGCGACGTGCGCCTCCTCGTGACCGGGGAACGGCGCCAGCGTGTGCCGGGTCCGGGGTCCGAGGATCGAGGAGCCGAGCACATCCCGGTAGCAGTACAGCAGCAGCAGCTCCAGGCGGATGAGGCGCTGGAGCCGGTCGGTTGCCGAGAACGGCGGCTCGGATGCGGTGGACGTCGCGGCCGCCGCCGTGGCGCCGGTGTCCAGCAGTCCCGCCGTCAGCGCCGCGCCCGTGGCCATCAGCCCGCCGGCGCCGGTGGCGAGCAGCTCGCGTCGCGTGGGCGGGCCCGGCGCCGCGGCGCTCATACCGACCCGGCGACGAACGGCCCGGGGACCGGAACCTGGCCCTGCATCACCCGGACCATGGCCAGGTGCTGGGAGTCGACGGTCAGGATCGACGACACCGCGGCTCGCACCGGCGCAGGGGACAGCCGCGGGATCCAGTCCAGGTAGCTGGAGATCTGAAGCCCCTCCAGCGAGTGCAGCAGCGCCAGCACCCCGGGCCCGTCGGTGGGATGGCCGAGCGGGTAGCTGTCGGCGCGGGGCGGGGCCTTGCCGCCGGCGGCCTTGATGAGGCTGATGAGCTCGCCGGTGTGCTCCAGCTCCTCGTTGAGGAACTGTCGGGCGGCCTTGCGCTCTGACCCGGGGAGGAGCGGTATCCCGGCGATGTAGGCGGCCACCGTCCGGCGCTCCAGCGCGAGTGCCTGGTTGAGGATCGCGATGTCCTGACTGCGCACCGGCGCCGAGGTCTTCTTCACCGCCTGTTTGCCGGTGTCCGCGCTCCCGCATCCGGCCACCGCCAGCGTCCCGCCGGCGAGCGCCGCGCCCGCGCCGCTGAGGAGCGCGCGTCGGGACGCGCGGCCGTCGGTGCTCACCACCAGACGGTGGAGTCCAGGTTCTCGATCTCCTGCACCGGGCGCGTGTAGATGCCCGACGACAGGTACTTCCAGCCGTCGTCGCACACGATGAACACGACGTTGCCCTCGTCCAGCTCGCCGGCGATCCGGACGGCAACGCGCGCGATCGCTCCGGAGGACACGCCGGCGAACAACCGCTCCTCGTCGAGCAGCTTGCGCGTCCACACGATCGCGTCGTGGTTGGTGACGAAGATCTTGCGGTCCAGGAGCGACAGGTCGATGATCGGCGGGATGAAGCCGTCGTCCAGCGAGCGCAGGCCCTGCACGGGCTCGCCCTGCATCGGCTCGGCGGCGACGATCTTGACGCCGTCGCCCAGCTCCTCCTTGAGGCGACGGCCGTTGCCCATCAGCGTGCCTCCGGTGCCCAGCCCGGCCACGAAGGCGCTCACCTCGTCAAGCTCCTCGAGGATCTCCAGCGCCGTACCGTTGTAATGGGCGTCGGGGTTGGCCTGGTTGCCGTACTGGTAGGGCATGTAGTACGAGGCATCGCTGCCGGCCATGTCCAGGGCCTTCTCGACCGCCCCGTTGGAGCCCTTGGACCCCTCCGAGTACACGATCTCGGCGCCGTACATCTCCAGCAGCTGGGTGCGCTCCGGCGTGACGTTCTCCGGCATCACGACCTTGAGGTTGTAGCCCTTGCGCCCGCAGATCATCGCCAGCGAGATGCCGGTGTTGCCCGAAGTGGGCTCGAGGATCGTCTGGCCGGGCCGGATGAGGCCCTTGTCCTCAGCGTCCTCGATGAGCGCCCGGGCCACCCGGTCCTTGACCGAGCCCGTGGGGTTGCGACTCTCCAGCTTGGCCCAGATCCTCACCCCGGGCTTGGGGCTCAGGCGCTTGAGCTCGATCAGCGGCGTGTGCCCGATCGACTGGACGATGTCGCCGTAGCGCCCCCCGCAGGGCTTGTTCTGCAAGCTCTCGGCGGCCATTGCTTTACGAAGTGTAGCGAGGTGGCCTATCCCGCGGGCGCGGCGGCGGGCCGCCGCGCCCGCCCGGCCTCAGCGCTCCTTGAAGACGTGCCAGACGCCACCGAAGTTGTTGATGCCGTCGCCCTCGGCCTTGCCCCGGCGGCCGCCGTCCCCGGCGAACGTGTAGAGCGGATGGCCGTTGAGCGTGACCTGGGCAAAGCCCGTGCGCTTCACCGTCCCCAGCTTGCCCGCCACGCCGGGGGCCTTGGTCGGCTTGCCCGAGGCCCTGACCGGGGGCCAGACGCTGAGACAGGCGGCCGACGTGCACACCAGGTGCCGGGCGCTCTCAGGCGCCAGCTCATAGACCGTCACGCCGCGGGAGTTGACCGCGACGGGCTCCTTGTGCGCCTTGACCTGCGCGGTGCCGACCCCCACCGTGGTGGACCTCGCGAAGGCCATCGCGGCGACCGCCAGCAGGCCCGCGACAGCGATCAGAATCGCTCGATTCCAGCGGATTTTCATTCTCGGCTCCTCTTCTGAGTGACACTGCCTGTGTCACTCAACGACGCCGATCGTCGCCAACCCTTCCCCGGCTCACCCGGGGAAGGAACGTGGGCTAGCTCGCCGGGGTCAGCGCGATCCCCCGGCCATCGCCGGGAGGATGACGAGGGTGTCGGTGTCGCCGACGGTGGTATCCAGGCCGTCGAGCACGCGGACGTCCTCGTCGTTGAGATACACGTTGACGTAGCGGTTCAGACCGCCGTCGGCGGCGAACAGCTGTGATTGCGTCTCCGGGTGCTCGTCGGCGACGGAGCGCAGGATCTCCCCCACGGAGGAGCCCTCGGCGCTCAGCTCCTTCTCCCCGCCGACGGCAGGGCGGAGCACGGGTGGGATGCGAATGGTGGCCATGGGCGTGAGCCTAGTGCGCGCCGGCGCAGAACGCCTCATAGTCGGGGAACACGCCCATCTCCTCGTCGGAGATCGCCTCGGGGTGGCGCGAGCAGATCGGGCACTCCGGGTCGCGGCGGATCTTGACCTCGTTGATGGTCGCCGCCAGCGCGTCGTAGAGCAGCAGCCGGCCGATCGCCGGCTCGCCCTCGCCGAGGATGAGCTTGATCACCTCGGTGGCCTGGAGCAGCCCCATCGTCCCCGGCAGGACGCCCAGCACCCCGTTGGCCCCGCACGAGGGAGCCAGCTCGGCCGGAGGCGGGGTCGGGAACAGGCAGCGGTAGCACGGGCCGTCGTAGGGCTTGAACACGCTCAGCTGGCCCTCGAACCCGAGGATCGCCGCCGACACCACCGGGATCTGCAGCCGCACGGAGGCATCGTTGAGCAGGTAGCGCGTGGGGAAGTTGTCCAGGCCGTCGACGACGATGTCGTAGCCGGGCAGGATGTCCATGATGTTCTCGGGGCCCAGGCGGACCGGGTACTTGTTGACCTTGACGTCGGGGTTCAGCTCAGTGATCGTCTGCTCGGCCGAGTCGACCTTGGGAACTCCCACGCGCTCGGAGTTGTGGATCACCTGGCGCTGGAGGTTTGACAGGTCCACGACGTCGTCGTCGACGATGCCCAGCGTGCCGACGCCCGCGGCGGCCAGGTACAGCGCCGAGGGCGAGCCCAGTCCACCGGCGCCCAGCAGGAGCACCTTGGCGTCCAGCAGCTTCTGCTGGCCCTCGGCCCCGACCTCGGGCAGCAGCAGATGGCGGCTGTAGCGCTCGCGCTGCTCGGCGGTCAGCGTCTTGGGCTGCTCGACCTCATAGCCACGGTCCTTCCACAGCGTGATGCCGCCGGTCATCGACTCGACGTGCTCGTAGCCCAGGTCCTCGATCAGCGTCCGCGCCGCCCAGGCCGAGCGGTTGCCCGACTGGCAGTAGAGGATCACGTGCTGGGAGCGGTCGGGCGCGGCGCCCTCGATGCGTGACTCCAGGTAGGACTTCGGGACGTGCTTGGCGCCCGGGATGTGACCCGTGCCCCACTCCTCGGGCTCGCGTACGTCGATGACAAGCGCGCCGTTGGAGGACTGCTCACGCACGACCGCCGGATCGACCTCGTCGATCCTGCTCTTGATCTGACGGAGAACTTCGGCTCCGGACGGGCTCATGGGTGAAAACTCCTCAAAGGCAGTATGGATTCAATACTTCACGTAGTATAGCCCCGGTCCAGCCGCCCGTCCGGGCATCGGGCGCTACTCCGGAATCGGTGCGGTAGCAGGGAATCCCTGACGCTTGTACTCATCGTAACGAGCCTGCCAACTCTCCGGCTTCGATGGCCGCTCGGAGGTCTCCCCGGAGATCACGCGATCGAGCATGTCCAGGCAGTCGTCCCAGCCGGCCGCGTCCCGGGCGGCCTTGTCGGCACTGTCGAGGATCACCGAGAAGGCCAGCCGGCACGCGCCCGCGCCATCGCGCTCCTCGAGCTCGAAGGCCAGCAGGTCATCGCCCCAGGTAAACGACAGCCGGCGCGGGGCGCTGACCTCGCGAAACTCGCCGTCCATCGGCGGGTAGCGGTCCTCGGCAAACCGGAACGTGATCGGCGCGCCCGGGCGCAGGGCGGCGAACTCCACGGTCGTCGGGAACCACTGCGCGAGGCGCGCGGGATCGGTGATCGCGTTCCACACCTCGGCGACGGCGTACGGGAACGTCCGCTCGAAGCGGACCATGGGGCTGCCGTCGACCTGCTCGTAGGTGCCGGTTGCGTTTGGCATGTCTAGCCCTCCTTGGGGGTTTCTGTGTCATCGAGGTGACGGCCCAGAGCGTCCAGATGACGGTCCCAGAACCGCCGGTAGGGCGCCAGCCAGTCGTCCAGCTCGGCCAGCGGCGCGGGATCCAGCTCATAGACCCGCCGCTGCGCGTCGACGCGCACGCGCACCAGGCCGGCCTCGCGCAGCGTGCGCAGGTGCTTGGAGGTGCCGGGCTGGCTGAGCCCGAGCATCGTCGTCAGCTCGGTCACGGTGCGGGGCTTGGCGCGCAGGAGCTCGAGGGCGTGGCGACGGTGCGGGTCGGTGAGGACGCTCCAGGTCGTAGATGCCATGAAGGGAATATAACTGGTTTGGCATGTTGGGTGGGTGGACTAAGCAACGGCTGGGGTATGCGGCGTTGGGCCTGGGGCGAACTGCGGCTTTCGAAGGTGGGTTCGAGGTGGGCGTGGAATCCCTGCGTTCGTGGGGTTTTGGGAGATAGTTCCAGGCAGGGTGGAACAATCTCCCAAGACCGCGGCCGGGAGCGCGCCGGCGACTCCGGAACCGCCCCTCCCCCCTCCCTAGCCGTAGTTGACGTTCGCCCCCGTCACTGCAGCCCCCCGCGTCTAGCATCGTCGCGGCACCAGGATGCGCCCACCCGTCGACCACATCCAGGCCCCCATGTTCCCCCCGCGCCTGCCGTGGATCAACGTCGCGCCGCTGCGGATGGACCAGCAGCGCGGCCGGCCGGTGCTGGTGGAATTCTGGGACTTCTGCCGTCCCAACTCGATCCGGACCCTCCCCTACCTCACCGGCTGGCACGAGCGCTACGCGCCCGAGGGCCTGCGCGTCATCGGCATCCACTCCTCGGGGTTCGCGCCTTCCGCTCACACCGACGCCGTCGAGGCGGCCGTGGCGCGGCTCGCCGTCGCCTACCCGGTGGTGGTCGACACCGAGCTTCAGATCTGGCAGGACTACGGCAACCTGGGCTGGCCGGCGCGCTACCTGTTCAACCAGGAGGGCCGGCTGTTTGACTTCCACTACGGCGAGGGCGGCTATGAGGAGACCGAACGGGCGATCCAGGAGCTGCTCGGCGTCGGCGGGGACCCGATGGCGCCGCTGCGGCCCGAGGACGCGCCCGGCGCGATGCTCGTGCCCCAGAGCGAGGACGTCGCGGGCCCATACAGCGGGCCTTACGAGGCCGGCGGCGTATGGGCGGTGCTGGAGGGCGACGGCACCGTGACCGCTAACGGCCGTGCGGTCCCCGTCGACTATCCCGGCGCCTACGAGCTCATCTCCCACCCGCACAGCACTGAGGGGGATCTGACGCTGGAGCTCGGAGACGGCGTGACCTGCTACGCCGTGTGCTTCACGCCGGGGCTGGCGAGCGATCCAGCAGATTGATCAGCCGCGGCGGCCCGGCGTCCTCCAGGACGACGCAGAACCCCGGCCGGTAGGGGCTCTGGGACGGGTCGGGCCCCAGGAACGCCGGCTCCTGCACCCAGCAGCCGCTGTTGAGCAGCTGGGCGCCGGCGGCCGTCCGCCACTCGGCGGCGTCGTTGGCGGGCAGCGGGCCGGCCCGGTGGGTGTGCCCGAAGATGACGTGGCCGGCCTGCACCCCCAGCCGCGACACGACCTCCTCCAGCGCGCGCAGACCGGCGCGTCGCAGCGCCGGGCCCGACAGCTCGGCGCGCAACGGGCCGAGGCCGGCGCGGTTGAGTGTGGCGATCACCAACGGGAAGCCCGCGGCCAGCGCGGTGCCCCGGACCCGTCGCCGGGCGCCGGTGAGCGCCTGCCACCCGCGGACCGAGCCGCCGTGCAGCACGCGGCTGCGGTCGGCGTCGGCCAGCTGGGCGATGGCGTCCACCCACGCGTAGAGGGGCGCCAGACGGTCTCGTAGTCCTCGGCGGAGCGGGGACCCTCCGGGTTGAGCGCCACCACACGCCGCATCACCCCGGCGCCCAGCCGCTCCAGGGACGGGACGGTCAGGTGCAGGTCCAGGTAGTGGCCGTGGATGGCGTAGACGTCGTCGCGCAGCCACAGCCCCGGGTAGGCGCCGCTCACCTGCGCGGGCGCGAGCATCTCGGCCAGCCGCCAGAGTGGCTCGCCCGCGCGCCAGTCCACCGCTGCCTGCGTGCCCAGCGGGGGCGGCGGCCTGTCGGCGGCGCGTCGCGCCATCCACGCGTCCACGAGGTGGTGATCGTGGTTGCCGACAGCACCACGATCTCGCCGGCGGCCCCGAGCGCGGCGCCGATCTCGCGCAGCGGCTCCCGGGCCACGGCCAGCGCCTCGCGCAGCGGCCCGTG
>CAWDFE010000005.1:0-30076 GCA_963801435.1 uncultured Actinomycetota bacterium | reverse complement strand
CTCCGCCCACCCCGGCTGTTCGTCGGGCACGCTCTGCGCCACGGCCGCGCCGGCGGTCCCAGATCGGAGGCCCCGCCAGACGTGAGCTCACCGGCCTTAGTGGATCACGCAACGGACGGACTCGCGCGTCTTGCGCGCGTGGCGATCGCTTCGATTCGCAGGCCCCGGTCTGCTCGACCGTCGAAGACGCCGGTTGGGCGCACCCTGTCAGCGGCGTCTCATCGGCTTCGTGGTTGTCGGCTTGGATGCGATCACGAGTCGGCGACCCGAACAGCCGGACCCAGTCGCGTAGCGAGACCCGTAGTCGCACCAGCGGCCACCACTGGTGCGAATCGGCGCCTGCACTGCCACGTTTGAAACCGCAGTCGACCGACCCACGACAGGAGCTAGCCACTATGGCCACAGACCTAGCAACCACCAATGTCAACCAGGAGCTGACGGCCGAAGAGAGGATCGCCCAGCTGCGCGAGCTGTTCGCCGACGCGCCGGAGGTCGGCAAACAGGCACTGGAGAACGCGCTCAAGGACCTGACCTCGCAGGCGTCGAAGACGCCGCCGCCGCCGATCGGGAGCGCCGGCCGGGCCGGCGCCCGCCTAGGCAAGGTCTCGGAGCTGACGTTGATCGTCCCCCTCGCCCCGGGCGGAGCCGACCGGCTGCGCGCGTTCCTGAAACTGCTGGGCGGCAACCTCGCCGGCGCGGACGACGTGGGCAGCGTCCACGACATGCGCTTCGTGTTCCTGGACAACGACACGAGGATGCTGTTCGCGACCGCCTACGACGGCGACTGGGACACCTACATCGACGACTTCGCGACGAAGATCCCCGACTACCTGGACATCATCGACTCCGCCTGGGAGGGCTGGCCGGGGATCCGCAGCCCGGAGGCGAAGGACTACCTCGCCAAGTACCAGGTCACGGCCGAAGGCTGGTACGTCGCCAATGACCTGACGGTGCCAGAGACGCGGCGGCTGAAGCGCATCGGCCGGGCGGTCGACGAGTTCCTCGACAAGGTCGGCGACTAGGGCCGGCGCGGGTGCATCATGACAGTCATCGACCGCGTCGGCGGCCACCTTCCGCGCGGACGTGTCACCGTCGAGCTCGACGAGATTCAGGCGACGGTGCTGCGCTACCGCCCCGAGCCGTATTACGGCACGCACGTCATGCTCCAAGTCGATGACGTGCGTGCCGGCCGCGAGCTCCTGCGCAATCTGACACCGCACGTCGACTCCGCCGCCGACTGGTGGCAGACGGACGAACCCTGGATCGCGGTGGCGATCACCTACTCCGGGCTCGTGGCGCTGGGCGTGCCGGAAGACTCACTGCAGAGCTTCCCGGAAGCGTTCCGGGTTGGGATGGCCGCGCGTGCGCCTAAGCTCCTCGATCGCGGCGTCAACGACCCGAACCACTGGGAGCCGGAGTTCGGGAGCGGCGTCATCCACGTCGGCGTCAGCGTCTTCAGCGATTCGCAGGAGACGTGGCGCCGCACGATGGACACCGCGCGGCAGCACTACGAAGGACGGCCTGGCCTGACAGTCGTGTCCGCGCAGGACTTCGGCGCTCAGCCGGGCGATCTGAACCCGCTCGGGTACAGGGATTCGATCGGTCAGCCCGCGATCGAGGGCAGTGGCGTCGAGCCGCTGCCCGGTCAGGGACCGGCGATCAAAGCCGGCGAGTTCATCCTGGGCTATCCCGGGCGAGGCCGGCGTGCCGCTTCCGGCGCCACAGCCCGACGTGCTGGGCCGAAACGGCACATTCGTCGGGTTGCGCAAGTACCAGTCGCGGGTTGGGGCGTTCAACCGCTTCCTGCAGGCGCACGCTCAGACCGACGACGAGCGCGAGCTGCTCGCGGCGAAGCTGGTGGGGCGCTGGCGCAGCGGCGCCCCACTGACGCTCGCGCCGGACCGAGACGATCCGGAGCTCGGCGCCGACCCGCTACGAAACAACGACTTCACCTACGCCGCCGATCCGGATGGCCGACAGGTGCCACTCGGCTGCCACATGCGGCGGATGAATCCACGCGACACCAAGATGGAGCTCCTCGTCGACGTGAAGCATCCATCGCATCATCCGGCGCAGCACGACCTTCGGAGCTCCCTACGACCCGAACGCCCTCTCGCAACGGGACGACGAAACCCCCCGCGGTCTGCACTTCATCTTCATCAGCGCGAAGGCGATGGCGACGATGGAGTTCCTGCAGCAGGAGTGGATCAACAACGGCAACTTCATGAGCCTCGGCGACGAGCGCGATCCAAACGTCGGCCTGCAGGAGGACGGAGCGACCTTCACGATCCCCCACGTGCCGGTCCGGCGCCGCATCCACGGCATCGAGACCTTCAACGTGCTACGCGGCGGCGAGTACTTCTTCATGCCGTCCCTGTCGGCATTGAGATGGCTCGGGAACCTGACAAACCCGAAGGAGCGCTGACAGATGTCATCCGATTTCGTCCGCTACTCGCCGGAGATCGAGACCATCGATCCAAACATCGATGAGTACATGACCCGGATCATCGACTTCTGGGAGAAGGACGGTCCGCGAATCGCCGACACGGGAAGGGACGGGGCACGCTGTACGTGGGGCGCACGCGAAGACACTGGGCGTGGTGAAGGCGGAAGTCGAGATCCTCGGCGACGTGCCGGCGCCGTATGCCCAGGGCATCTACGCGAAGCCCGGGTCGCCACGGCGCGCTGATTCGCTTCTCCAGCGCCAACAACCATCTGGGCCCGGACGCGCAACTCGGACCCGTCCTCGGCTTCGCGATCAAGATCTTCGATGTCGACGGAACCAAGCTGGTCGAAGACGAGCCGGACTCGAACACGTTCGACCTCGTGCTGAAGAACAACCCGACCTTCGTAGCCAACACGGCGAAGCACTATCTGGTCCTCCAGGAGGTCGGCAACGACTCCATCAAGTACCTCGCGCGCGGCAAGACAGGGTTCCGCGAGCTGCTTGACCGATCTCCTCACCGGTAAGGGCACGCTTCGAGCAGTCAGGACTGGGCATGGGAGGAGATGTTCGCGTTCGTCAAAGCGGCGCAGACGCCGGTGCGCAATCCGCTGGTCAGCACCTACTGGTCGATGGCCGCGGTGCGTCATGGCGACTATGTCGCCAAGGTGCGCGTCGCTCCGGATGCGGAGAACGCCACGCACGTGATCCACCGTGAACTCGACCTTCGCAGTGGACCGGATGTGTTTGGTCCGGCGCTCGTGGATGAACTGCAAGCGCGAGCCTTCGATTTCGATCTTCAGGTCGCAGCTCTGCACCGACCTCGAAGCGATGCCGGTCAACGACGCGACGACCGAATGGCCCGAGAATCTGTCCCCCTTCGTCACCGTCGGACGGGTACACCTCCCGCGCCAGGACATCTCGGTCCCCGAGAATGTCGACAAGGGTGACGCGCTCGCGTTCAACCAGTGGCGCGTCACCGCCGAGCACCGGCCACTTGGCGAGATCATGCAGGTACGACGCATCTACACCGAGTCAGCCAAGGTGCGTCGCACGCTGAACCACCAGCCGCAAACCGAGCCCACCAGCGCCGACGAGGTGGTCCCCTTGCCGGAGTTCGACGCGCCTCGCGCGACGAAGACCTGACGCTGCACCGGTTGTTCATCTCACCTCACACAAGGAGGAGCCGTGTCCACCATCCACTTCCACCAGAGCACGTCGCTCACGCCGGAACAGTACGTCGCCGGCCTCACCGACTTCAGCCCCGGACGAGCGGAGCTATTCAGCAACAGCGCTGATGACTACCTCAAGGTCCACTCAAGAGGCACGACCGGGGCAGATGTCACGGAAGGCTCCGGTGGTGTCTGGGAGCGCCTGCAGTACGACTGGTCAAATCCCGACCGGGTCGTCCTCAGAACCACCGACTCCAACGTGTGGAACGGATCATCGGGCTACACCTACACCTTCAAGCCGCTGCAGGACGGGCTGACCGACGTAGACGTCGTCATCGTCCGCCAGGGCAAGAACGCGAAGGGACGAGTCCTCGCGCTGGTACTCGGGACGGTCGGAAAGGGTCGTCCTTCGCAAGGCGTTCGGTAATAGCGTCAAAGCGATCGAGACCCGCGACAACCGGACGCCCGCTCGATGACCACCCGCCGCGGCCCACGGACCGACCCCGCGCGACGCTCGATCGGTTCGATCCCGCGCGGGGTGGGTGCGAGCGCGCTCGGCACCCTCGCGATGGACGCGTCGCTCTACCGTCGCTACCGACAGGACGGTGGCGACACCGGCTTCCCGGACTGGGAGTCGTCTGAGGGCCTGATGAGCTGGAAGGACGCTCCCGCGCCGGCGCTGGTGGCCAAGCACCTGCTCGACCGTGTGCTGGGGCACGAGGTCTCCCCTCGCTATGCGCGCTTTCTCAACAACGCCACACACTGGGGATTCGGCCTCGCCAACGGCGCCGGATACGGACTGCTCAGTGCGCGGCGTAGACCAAAGCTGTGGGTCGGACTCCCGTTCGGAGCCGCGGTCTGGGCCAGCGGATACATCGTTCTGCCCCTCCTCGGCGTCTATGAGCCGATCTGGAAGTACGACCTCGAGACGCTTCGCAAGGACCTGAGCGCGCACCTCGTGTTCGGAACCGCCACGGCGACAGCGTTCCGAATCCTTGCCCCTGCCGTCGACAAGTGACGCCCGCCCAGAAAGCCCACAGGAGACACCATGGACACAACATTAGGCACCACTGACGTCGCGACCGACGAAATCAGCGTCGCGAACGTGGACATGAAACTCGAGGTGGTCGTCATCCCTGTCTCAGATGTCGATCGCGCCAGGGCGTTCTATGAATGCCTCGGGTGGAGACTCGACGCCGAGTTTCCATTCGACAACGGGATGCGAATCGTCCAGTTCACCCCGCTCGGCTCTACGGGCTCAATCCAATGGGCGGCGAATACGACGCGAAGTGGCCGACCTGGTACGCCGCGTACATGGTGGCGCAGCAAGCTGGGACGCGACTGCCGACGTGAACACAAGCAACGAGACACGAAAGGATCGCCATGAACACCTCGCTGACCACCTCGATCAAGCCGCAGTTCCGGAACATCGATGGCGTGAAGGTTCGCTATGCCGACACCGGCGGCTCGCAGGACCCGACCGTGGTGCTCACCAGCCCTTGGCCGGAGAGCGTGTACGCGTTCGCGCCGATGTGGGCGACGCTTTCCGAGCACGCCCGCCTGTTCGCCGTCGACCTGCCGGGATTCGGCGCATCCGAACGTCGCGACGAACTCCTATCTCCGCGAGCAATGGGCGAGTTCCTGGCCCAGCTCATCGTCGAGGCTGATCTCGGCCGGCCGCACATCGTCGCTCCCGACGTCGGAACTTCGGCCGCCCTCTTCGCAGCGGCCGGACATCCGGAGCAGATCGCCGGGCGTGATCGTGGGCACCGGCGGAGCTGCCGTGCCGTTCGAGCTCGGTGAGCCGCTCCGGTCATGGGTGCTCGATCCCGACCTCGACAAGTACCGGCACATGGATCCGCGCGCGATCGTCAGCGCGTCGCTGGACACGATCGCGGGCGGGATACCCGACGACATCCGCGCGGACTACTTGGACGGCTACGACGGCGACCGCTTCGTCGAATCGATGCGCTACGTCCGACGATACCCCCAGGAACTGCCCGAGCTCACCGAGCTGCTGCCGGAGATCGCCACGCCGGTCACGATCATCAACGGCAGCCACGACCGCGTTGTTCCGGTCACCAACGCCGAGTTCCTAGACGAGCGACTGCCGAACAGCCGCGTCGCGCTCATCGACGCCGGCCACTTCGTCTGGGAGGAAGCGCCAGCAGAGTACGCCGCCATCATCCTCGACTCGATCACGGGCGACCAATCATGACCCACCGCACGTCGGGTCCCAATGCCGTCATCACGTTCCGCCTTCCCAGGAGGTATCTCGGATGCATGCCATAACCACACACACCACCCACAACACCGCTCAAACCGAGCTCATCGAGGCGGCGGGCATCGAGTTCGCCTACCGGCGCTTCGGGCCCCCGTCCGGCCTGCCGCTCGTGATGCTGCAGCACTTCCGCGGCAATCTCGACAACTGGGACCCCGCGCTCACCGACGCCCTCGCATCCGAGCGCGAGCTCATCCTGGTCGACTACCCGGGCGTCGGGTCCTCGGGCGGCGAGTTCGGCCCGGCAACCGCGGACGCGGCCAGGCACATGATCGCGTTCATCACCGCGCTCGGCGTCGACGAGATCGACCTCCTCGGGTTCTCGATCGGCGGGTTCATCGCCCAGGAGATCGCGCTGGTCCGGCCGACCCTGGTCCGGCGACTGATCCTGGCGGCAACCGGTCCAAAAGGGGCACCGGGCATGCACGGCTGGCGCGATGACATCGCCACCGCCGCGCGCGGCGAGAGCAAGCCAGAGAACCTCCTCTACATCATGTTCGCCCACACCGATACCAGCCAGACCAAGGGAATGGAGTTCCTCGGGCGCTTCATGGAGCGGCAGGAGGGACGAGACACCGCCACGAGCGACGCCGCGCGCGACGCGCAATACGACGCGATCGTCGAGTGGGGCATCCCCGACCACGCCGCTTTGCAACGGTTGACCGGGATCAAGAACCCGACGCTGATCATTCAGGGCGACAACGACCTGATGATCCCGACCAAGCTCAGCCACCTGATGACAGGTCTCATCCCGGACGCGCAGATTCGGATCTATCCCGACGCGGCGCACGGCTTCATGTTCCAGTACCCCACCGAGGTCGCGGCGGTCGTCAACACATTCCTGACGTCGTGACCGCTCACCAGTAATCGCGTCGCGCTCGACCACGGCTTCCAGACGCGCGACGTGGAACTCGTCCTTGCCCGCATGCTGGGGAACTTGGCCGATCGTTGAGGAGGACCAGCCACCAGCGAGTCTGTAATCGCTCGCCGCCGTCAACCGCCGGAGAAGCCATGCCCACCGACAACAGAAGCATCCCCAGCCAGCGCAAACCGACTCGTCGGACAGAGGTCGTCGTGATTGGCGGAAGCGCGGGCAACGGATCTCGAGACCGCGCGCCGAGCCCGACCGGAGGGCGCGGAGGTCGTCCATATGGGGCGCGATCCTCAGCGCTCCGTGCAGCCGGCGCGCCGGCCGGGCGCGCCTGGCCCCGCGGCGTTCGACGCGACCGATCCAGCCTCCCGGGCCTGTCGAACTCGGAAATCGAGGCACGACTCCAATCGCGCTGATCGCCGCGGGGCCGGCGCCTGAGACGGATCGGGAGCCTCGCCTAGCGACCGAGCCCTGTGGCGCGAACTATGAGGAGCACTGACCGTATGTCATCCGAATCTGTCCGCCATACGCCTGAGTTCGAGACCATCGATCCAGGTATCGGCGAGCCACAGTCCGTGGCCTCCGCAGCCTCTACTCCTCCGGCGCCGCCGCCCCAGGACGAATACCGCCCCGACCCGGACCGCTGGATGGCGCTCGGCGTCGTCCTCGCCGCCGGGTTCATGACGCTGCTCGACGTCTCGATCGTCAACGTCGCCCTGCCGAGCATCGAGCGGGGCCTGCACGCGCAGCAGAACGCGCTGCAGTGGATCGTCGCGGGCTACGCGCTCGCCCTGGGGCTGCTGCTCGTGCCGGCGGGGCGCTTCGGCGACGCGCACGGCCGGCGGCCGGTGTTCATGGTCGGCGTGGCGCTGTTCGTGGTCGCGAGCGCGGCCTGCGCCCTGGCGCAAACGCCGCTCGAGCTCGTGTTGACGCGGATCGTCCAGGGGTTCGCCGGCGGTCTCATCGCCCCGCAGATCTCGGGCCTGATCCAGAGCCTGTTCCGCGGCGAGGAGCGCGGCAAGGCATTCGGCCTGCTTCGGCTCGACGATCGCCGTCTCGACCGCGGTCGGCCCGCTCACCGGCGGCGCGCTGATCGCACTGTTCGGCGCCCACGACGGCTGGCGGGCGGTGTTCTTCGTCAACCTGCCGATCGGCGCGGCGATCCTGCTGCTCGCCCGCCGCTACCTGCCGGCGCCGACCGCGGCCGAGCGCCGGCCCCAGGCGATGGACCCGCTCGGCGTCGTGCTGCTGGGCGCGGCGATCCTGTGCATCCTGGTCCCGTTCATCGAGCAGCGCACGTGGCACAGCTCGCTGCGCCTCGCGCTGTTCCCGCTGGGCGCCCTGCTGCTCGTCGTGTGGGTGCTGCACGAGCGCCGCTACGGCCGCACCCGCGAGCCGCTCGTGTCGCTTGACCTGTTCCGGATCCGCTCCTACGCGCTCGGCGCCCCGGTGGGCCTCATCTACTTCGCCGGGTTCGTCGCGCTGTTCTTCATCCAAACCCAGTACCTGCAGCTCGGGCTGGGCTACCCCGCGTGGAAGTCCGGCCTCGCCGTCACGCCGTTCGCCATCGGCAGCGCACTGGTCTCGGCGGCGGGCAGCCGCCAGGCGCTGCGACGCGGCCCCAAGCTCGTGGCCTTCGGGCTCGCCACGGTGCTCGTCGGGCTGGCCGGAGTCTGGGTGGCGGTCGGCGCCCATCCCGGCCACGACGTCGCGCTGTGGATAGCGCTGCCGCTGCTGATCGCCGGCCTCGGCGGCGGGCTCGTGATCTCGCCCAACCTGACCCTCACGCTGTCCCAGGTGCCGGTCGCAGCGCGCCGGCAGCGCCGGCGGCGTGCTGCAGACCGGTCAGCGGATCGGCTCAGCCGCCGGCATCGCGATCACCGGCAGCATCTTCTACAACCAGCTCGCCTCATCGCACGGCGACTTCGCGTCGGCGTTCCGCAACGGCATCATCAGCATCGCCGCGTTCGTCGCCGCCGCGCTCGCGCTCGTGCTGGCAGACGCGTTCACCCGCGACCCTTGAGCAGCCTTGAGCGCCCGAGCGGCTCGTCGTGAGTGCTCCCTTCGGCGAACGCGACGAAGGGCGACCCGAGGGTCCCGGTCGTCCGGCCCGGCGACGGGGTAATGTCCGCACAGCCTCACGTCGCGGGGCCATGGGGCCGATGATCGCTTTCGTCCCGCCACGGGGCGCGGGGCCTGCGAGCGCTTCGGCGACATAGGGATGGTCCGCGCCGGCTTCCCCCAACACACGCAGGCGTCGACGCTAATTGAATCGGGCGAGCGGGTCACGGTTCTCTCCCCGTTCCAGAACCGTCTGGTTTTGAGACGGTCTGGCGTGGCTTAGGCTTGATCGATCTGAGACGATGGGTCCGGAGGCGATCTCGAGTATGGGCGACGAGATTCCGGTCGGGCAGCTCATTGGCTACGCGCGCGTGTCGACCACTAGCCAGGACCTGGCGTTGCAGCGCGACGCGTTGGAGCGGGCGGGGTGTGATCGGATCTATGACGACACGGGGTCGGGGTCGATCCGGCATCGCCCTGAGCTTGATGCGTGCTTGGACTATTTGCGTGCGGGGGACACGCTGGTGGTCTGGCGGCTGGATCGGTTGGGCCGGTCGCTGCGGCATCTGATCGAGACGATTGGGGATCTGGAGCAGCGCGAGGTTGGGTTTCGATCGTTGACCGAGGGTCTGGACACGACGACGGCGGCGGGGCGGCTGACGCTGCATATCTTCGCGGCGCTGGCTGAGTTTGAGCGAGCGCTGGTGCTTGAGCGCACTCGTGCTGGCCTTGAGGCGGCGCGGGCTCGGGGCCGGTTGGGGGGCCGGCCGGCCGTGATGTCGCCCGAGAAGCTGGCCGCGGCGCATGCGTTGCGGGAGTCGGGGGAGCTGACTATGGAGGAGATCGCATCGTTGCTTGGGGTGAGCCGGGCGACTCTGTACCGCCGGCTCGCGGTGCGCGAACCGCAAACGGCAGTCGGGTAGTACCTCGCAGGCTGGGGGCCGTCTATTTCGGCCGGATCGATGACGTGAAGTCGTTGCCTGCACGTGTGCCGCGATCTCTGTGTCTCCCTCCGCGTGGCCACCACGAGCAATCACGCGGGAGTGGAACTCCACGTCGCCGTCTCAGCCGTCGACGCGTGCACATGCACGGAGGGGCGCCAAGCAAGATGCACTTGGGGCGCGGTTTGCGCGCTTTGCGGGTCTGAGCTCGGCGCGGGCGTCGTACTCGTCGCCACCACGAAGCAGGACTCCAGCGATTCCCGCAATCCCTCGAGCACGGCCATGATCGCCGTCGAGAGACTGCCCCGTTAGGCCTGAAGCGGTAACGCCCATGCCGTGGCCGCGCTCACCCCGAGACCGGTAGCCTCGTCGTCGACGTCGCGGCTGCCCGTTCGACGACGGCGCTTGCAGAGATTCGGGTCGTGGCTAGCGCTCCGCAAGGTGGTGCTTCTAGTCGTAATGCGAGACGGACCGCACGGACGTTGCGGGAACCCGCGTTGGTACCGGCGCGCATCCGGAGGGCCGAGCTCCGGCGTTCGGGGAGGAGTGCGTCTCGCGGCGCTTGTGAGGCCTTCCGCCCGCTCTTAGGATGGGTGGCTGCTGATGGAGAATCGTGTTCCCGGACCGGGGCGGCGCACGAGCCTGCTCGGGCGGCGCCGACGAGTGCGTCATGCTGGACGCATTGGTGGAGGGCGTCCGCCGGGGCGAGAGTCGGTCATTGGTTCTACGAGGTGAGGCTGGGATCGGGAAGACGGCGCTGCTGGAGTACCTGGTCGAGTCGGCGTCGGATCTGACGGTCGTTCGGGCGGTGGGGGTGGAGTCTGAGATGGAGCTGGCGTACGCCGGTCTGCAGCAGTTGTGCGCACCGCTGCTCGATCGGCTCGCAAGGCTTCCCGCCCCACAGCGGCAGGCGCTTGAGATCGTGTTCGGGCTGAGCGCCGGCGCCGTCCCGGATCGGTTTCTTGTTGGGCTGGGGGTGTTGAGCTTGTTCTCGGCGGTGGCTGAGGAGCGCCCGCTGGTGTGTGTCGTGGATGACGCGCAGTGGTTGGATCAGGCGTCGGCGTTGGCGCTCGCGTTCGTCGCTCGGCGTTTGTTGGCCGAGCCGGTGGCGATCGTGTTCGCCGCGCGTGAACCGGGGCGAGAGCTTCAGGATGTGACCCAGCTGGAGGTGCACGGGTTGCGCGACGACGAGGCCCGCGCCCTGCTGGGCTCGGCTGTGCGATTCGTGCTGGACGCGCGAGTGGGTGACCGGATCATTGCGGAGACGCGTGGTAACCCGCTGGCGTTGCTCGAGCTGCCGCGGGGGTTGACGGCGGCGCAGTTGGCGGGTGGCTTTGGGCTGGTGGGCGCGCAGGGTCTTTCGGGACGGATCGAGGAGAGCTTCATGAGACGACTCGAGGCGCTCTCTGATGACGCGCGGCGTCTGTTGCTGCTGGCGGCGGCGGATTCGGTCGGCGATCCGCTGCTGTTGCTGCGTGCGTCTGAGCAGCTCGGGGTCGCGGTCTCGGCGGTGGACGCGGAAACAGATGGGCTGCTTGGGATCGGCGCGCGGGTGGCGTTTCGCCATCCGCTGGTGCGCTCTGCCGTGTACCGGTCAGCGACGGTGCCGGAACGCCGCGCGGTCCATCTGGCGTTGGCGGAGGCAACCGATCGCGACGCCGACCCGGACCGCCGCGCCTGGCATCTGGCTGCGGCCGCGGCGGGACCTGACGAGCAGGTCGCGTTGGACCTCGAGCGCTCGGCCGGCCGGGCGCAGGCGCGCGGCGGCCTTGCCGCCGCCGCAGCGTTCCTGGAGCGCGCCGTCGCGCTGACCCAGGACCCAGCGAGGCGTGCGGATCGCGCACTGGCCGCGGCGCAGGCGAGCTTCCAGGCTGGCGCGTTCGACGTGGCTCTCGGGCTCCTGGCCGCGGCCGAGGCCGGGCCGCTCGGCGAGTTCCAGCGCGCGCGCGTCGATCTGGTGCGTGCTCAGTTGGTGCTCGCATCAGGCCGGCGCACCGACGCGACACCGCTGTTGTTAGCGGCTGCCCGACGTCTCGAGGCACTCGATATCTCGCTCGCGCGCGAGACGTACGTCGAACGCATTCTTCGCGGCTCTGGTCGGGGCCCGGCTCAATGACAGCGTGGGAGTGCCCGAGGTGGCGCAGGCCGCCCGCGGCGTGGCGCGGCGATCAGAGGACGAGTCCACGACTGCCGGCCTGCTGCTGGACGGGTTAGTCGCCCTCGCCGACGACTACGACGCGGCCGTTCCACTCTGCCGGGAGGCGTTGCAGAAGATCTCCGCCGAGAAGATCTCGCCCAAGGAGCGGCTGCGCTGGTTTCAGGGTGGGACTATCGCGCTTGAAGTGTGGGATGACGAGAGCGCGTACGTCTTGTCGCAACACCATGTGCAGATCGCCCGGGAGACGGGCACGCTCAACGAGCTGGCGCCGGCGCTGAACATGCACACCCCAATGCTGGTGTTCTCTGGCGAGCTGTCCGCCGCCGCCTCGGCGGTCGCCGAAACGCAGTCGGTAGAGGAGATGACGGAGATCAGGACGGCGCCGTATGGCGCGTTGGTCCTCGAGGCGTGGCGAGGCAATCCCCGCGAGGCGAGAGCGCTGATCGAGATGACGCTTCGCGAGGCCGGCTCCCGCGGCGAGGGAATTGGGGTCGCCACCAGCGAGTACGCGCGCGCGGTTCTGTGCAACGGCCTAGGTCAGTATGAAGAGGCGCTCGTCGCTGCCTGCTCCGCGATCGAATATCAAGAAGTCGTGGCTGAGAACTGGGGCCTGAGCGAGCTGATCGAGCCCGCCACGCGGACCGGAAGGACCGATCTAGCGACCGACGCCCTGGACCGGCTGGCCAGAAAGGCACGGGCAGCCGGAACCGGTTGGGCGCTCGGGATCGAGGCCCGATCGCGAGCTCTGCTGAGCGACGGCGACCGTGCCGATGGCTTGTTCTGTGAGGCGATCGGCGCACCTGGGCCGAACACGGGTCCGCGCCGAGCTCGCCCGCACCCACCTGCTCTATGGCGAGTGGTTGCGCCGTGAGGGCCGTCGGGTCGATGCGCGGGCGCAGCTTCGTGCGGGTCTGGACCAGTTCACCTCGATGGGGATGGAGGCGTTTGCGGAGCGTGCTCGCAAGGAGCTGTTGGCGACGGGTGAGAAGGCGCGCAAGCGGACGGTCGAGACGCGCGACGATCTGACCGCGCAGGAGCGCCAGATCGCCCAGCTGGCCTGTGACGGGCTGTCGAACCCGGAGATCGGTTCGCGACTCTTCCTCAGTCCGCGCACGGTGGAGTGGCATCTGCGCAAGGTGTTCGGCAAGCTCGGGATCCGCTCGCGGTACGAGTTGGCCAACGCGCTTGCCGTTTCCGAGCCCGAGCCGGTTCGGGCCTGAGCTCAGGGCTCGAACAGCTCTTCCCCGACCGCCAGAAGCCGGCGGCGCGGGAAAGCCTCGGAATCGCGAGCGTCGACACGCTGCGGGACGGAGTAGTGAATGTGTCAGCCATTGGATTCTCCGTGGGTGGTCAGGGAAGGGGCTCGGTGAGAAGCCCCTTCCCTGAACGAGGGTGTGCGCCCAGCTAGTACCGGGGGTCAGGACACGACGCCGACGTGTTTGACGTCGGTCATGTAGCGCCCGGCGGCCGCGGAGGCGTCCTCGGGGGTGCCCCCGCGTTCGCGAGCGTCGATGTAGGCGGCGTACCAGTCCCACCAGTCATGTTGCGCATGGGTCTTCTCGTACGGGTCGTGATGCTGGGCCGTTTCATGGAGGAGGGCTGCTCGGGAAGCGACGTCCATCGTCAGTCCTCCCACTCCCGGCCGGGAAGCCGCGTCTTGATCTCCTGCAGCAGCCACGCGTTGCCATCCGGATCGCTGAACGAGGCATACGTCTGGTAGGAGCGACCTTGCGGGTCTGGGCCCGGAACGCGCCCTCCGGCGAGGTGGAACACCTCGCTGATCTCGACGCCCCGGCTGACGAGATCCTCACGCGCCGCGTCGATGTCGGATACCGCCATCAGCAAGCGCTGAGCGGAGCCGGGCTCGGCGGTGGTGAGGCCCTTCCCGAATGCGATCGAGCACTGCGAGTGAGGGGGCGTCACCTGCACCGCGCGGAAGGCGTCGCCGACGGCGATGTCGGCGTCCAGCCGCCATCCCAGGCTCTGGTAGAAGCGCTTTGCCCGATCGACATCGGAGACGGGCAAGGTCACGACCTCGAGCTTCATGTCGATCGACCCGACTTCGGGGATGTCCATCGCGGTCTCACTGCTGACATCGGTGCTGCTCATGTTGACCTCCAGCGGTCGGTTGGTATCGACCGCAGCCTGTCGGCTGGAGTGACCGGTCGCGCCCGTGTGTCCCTGGTGAGCTCCCCGGTCTGGTCCTCCTCCCATCGCCATCGCCGATCGCCGCTCGTCGTGAGCGCCGCGCTCCGCCCTACGCCTCCGCTGCGTGCCGAGGAGGGGCGGTGAGTACGTCCTCGTCTTCGATCGCGGCGCCGAGTTGCGGGGCGACGGCCTGCTGGTGGCCACCGGTCGGTGACTGCGCGTTCAGGGGATCGGCATCGAGACGGGTCGTCGCGGAGCTGGGGCGGCTCCGGTACACGGATAATTCGGCGAGCGGCCAGATGTTCGTAATGGGATATCTGATTCGCTGCAGCCGGCCGCAACCGCGAGGATGGGGTGGCCGGGCCGTGGATAGGCACGTGCGGCTGCGACGACCAGCGCGGGCGCTCCCAGTTTGGCCGGGGTGCGCCCGCGGCGGCAACAAAGCGAAAACCTGGACGTCGGACCGCGGTTGGTTACTGGCGGCTCGTGGTACCGCCGGCTTCAGGACTCGCTGACGAGGAAGTACTTGGCATAGGGGGTGCCGGCGAACTTCTCGCCCAGCAGGCGGGAGAACGGCAGCAGCGAGCTGCGTGGCCGGTAGCTCGCCACGATGTGCTGGGTCTGCCCGGCGGGGTTGCGGGTGATCAGGGCGACACAGCCGAGGGGCTTGCCGCCGACCTGAGCGATGTAGTCCTCGAGCCAGCCGTTCTCGCCGCAGGGGCCCGCGAAGCGGAACTCCTGGGAATCGCCATACAGCATGCGGATGGTGACCACGATGGTCCGGGCGGCCTCCGCGCCTTGCACGGCGCCGTCCAACATGGAGCCCTCCACGGTGACGTCGTCGGCCAGGTGGTCCAGCCACTCCGGGTAGTAGTCGGTGAACGTGCCGGCGGGATCGCCGCCTCCCATGTAGGTCGCGGTTCCGTCGGTTGAGGTGCTCACGTCGGTGCTGCTCACGGTGACCTCCATCGGTCGATTGCTAGTGCCGGCAGCGTCCTGCTTCGGCTGATCGCTCGCGCCCGTGGGTCCCTGGTTCGGAGCCCTGGTACCCGGACCCGACCGCAGCCGCTCCAGACGCCCCAACCCGAAATCGCGCAGCCGTGACATGACCAGGGGCTCACGGGCGCGAATGGTGGCGCTACGCGCGACCGTGCTGTCAACCGCAAACCATCGAGGTAGAACGTGAGCAGCGGTGATGCGGGAACCGAGACCGCGAGGCGAGATCCGCGAGTCGATCACCGCGACACATCAGACGACCGAGACACGACTCGTTGAGGCGGGCGTGCGCTTCGCATTGCGACCCTTTGGTCTCCAGGGCCCGCCGCCTCTGTTGATGCTCGCGCACTTCCGCGGCAACTGCGACGCCTGGGATCCCACCTGGACCCGCTGGCTGGCAGACGCGAGGTGATCCTCGTCGACGATCCGGGCGGCAACTCCTCAGGTGTGTATGAACCCGCTTCGCGCCCGCCGTGTTTGCACCGGTGCGACAGCAACCGAGGTAGGTAACTCTGCTCGCGGGCGTACGGCTTCGGAGCTTCGCCCCGCGACTGACGCCGGGCGCGGAGGTCACGCAAGGAGTCACTAGGACAAGGGGTGTGCACCAGGGTGTCACGGGCGCGAAGTGCAGAAGCCACCTTCACAGTCCGCAGCGTCATCAACCCAGTGGTCCGCTAGGACCATGAAAGGAGTTCCTGATGTCCATCAAGACGACGGCGCGCACCGTATTGGCCACGCTGACGATCGTCGGCGGCGCGAGCGCAGCAGCGACACTCCCTGCGAGCGCGGCTACCCCGGCGTGCGGCCCATCCTGCCTATCGGTCTTCAGCAGTGAACTTGGCACCTACGCCCAGCCCAACTTAGTCGAGCACGTCTTCGGAGGCAAAGCCAGCGTCGGCCAGCCGACCGGTATGAATAAGACTAGCGGCTCAGACTCCTCAGAAGACTTCATCAACCCGCATCCGGGTACGGTGTCTGACTACTACGCGATGGGGCTGGTATCCGATGCGGTGAACCGGCACTACGGTGCACTGACCGCATCACAACTCGAATATACGCCTTCGGGAATGCCCAGCGGACTGTGCGTTGGCGTCGCGTCCGACCCGTTTCAGGGCGAGACACTCAGCTTGCAGCCATGCACGATTCCGGGCAGGACCGTCTGGATCATCGATACCGCGGATTCACCCGCGACCGCCGCCGCCCATTACTTCCCAATCGTCAGTGGCGCTACGAGCTCCTTCTCCCGCCCGTTCGCGATGACCTATCCGAGCCACGTCAACACGACGGCGACGCTTCCGCCGATCCGCCTGCGCCACCTGCAGTTCCATGGCACTGAGCACGCCGTGCCCGCTCGACAGCTGTGGGGTGTTCTCACCGGAGCCCTGAAATAGAGAGCCGGCGGGTCACACCGCAAGGCACATGATGGCGCCGTCCCCGACTGGGCGGCGCCATCGTTGTCCCGAGCAATGTCTCAACCGCGGGTTCCTCAGCTTAGCCTCGGCGCGGACGTGATCGCTCTGTGAGCCGTCGCCGGCCACGCTGGCGGCGTCCTCGCTCTCATCAGGTCACCTCCAACACCTCGCAACCATCTGCGCGGCAACACGCTGCCGACGAAGATCCGGGACGGAACGGGTGACTCCCTTCGGGGCAACCAACCCTCGACTGGAATCGCGTCGGCGCGGATTGCGCGCACGCCGCCCACGACCGATCAATGGCCGACCGGTCCCAAACGATCCCGATCAGGGCAACCCGTGCTAGCCGAAGGCCCAGCACCTGCAAGCACGGACCGGCACCCGCGGAGAGCCTGTTGGCGACGGCGCGGAGGAGGCACACTGCCGATGTCGCCAACGCCGTGCCGCGCTGCTGGAATCGGAGCACAAGCGGCCACGACGTCGTGGCGCTGCCGGCCCCCGCGAGAACGAAAGCGGGCCCCGCCGCAGCGTCGCCGCACACCTCCTGGTCGCGCCATAAGCGCGAGTAGCGACGACGGGGGCGGCCGCCGAGCTGCCTAGGCAAGCGTCGGGTTTCTCCGACCGTCCGTTTTCGAGACGCCAGAACTGACCCGGGCTGGCCGTTCATGTGAGTGCTGGGCACCTGCGCCGCGTGTCGTCATCCAGTGCGGCGCTCTGATGAGCTGCCGCCGCGAGTGGATTCACGTGATTCCGCGCCCCGCACATCGCGCGCCTCACCGAGCGTCTTCGCGTGACGACGGTCATGTCGGGGCGTATAGATAGGGGACTCTGTTAGCCGATCGAAGGGGGTCTGTGGTGCCTGTCCGAACTGCGGCGGTGGTGGGTCTGATCTCGCTGAGCTTCGCGCCTGCGGCGCTCGCGGACACGTCGACGCCGGGGACGCTGACCGTGGATGGCCAGGGGTCGGTGATGATCACCCCGGATGTGGCGTCGCTCTCGCTGTCGGTGACGCGCTTTGCGGCGACGTCGGCACCGGCGCTGTCGGCCGCGAACCGGCGCGTCGACGCGATCGTCCACGCCGTGCGTGGCGTGGGTGTGCCCGCGTCCGGGATTCAGACCGAATCGATCAACACGACCTGCGGCAGGGTCCGCGTGGGGCCGAAGGGACATAAGCACCTGAGCAGGCGCTGCACCGCCAGCGAGTCGTTGTCGATCACGTCGACAGCGGCGATCGTCGGCGGTGTGATCGATGCGGCCACCCATGCCGGCGCGACCACGATCAGCGGCCCGGACTTTGCGTTTGGGAACCCGTCCACCGGCGAGATTGCCGCCGAGAAAGCGGCGATCACGGACGCCCGCAGCCAGGCGAACGCCGCCGCCGCGGAGCTCGGCGACACGATCACCGGGGTGCAATCGATCAGCCTCAACCCGCAGACAGGTGTCGGGGCGCCCGGCGCAGCCCCGGCCCCGTCGAACGCCACAGGAGCACCTTCGACACCGACGACCGTCCACCCGGGCGCCCAGGAGGTCGACGCGACGGTCGCGGTCGTGTTCACGATCGCCCCCGTCACCCCGGCACAATGATTCCTTTCACGCGAACGCGATCGCCCGGTCGAGTTCGCTCCCGCGATCGCGTTCGTGGCAAAGCACAAGCTGGCGCCGGCGCCGCCGGAGTGCTGGATCGCCGCCAAACCGATCGCATGGTTTGTTGCTCTCGGTCGATGAAAGGGATCGCCGATTGGGGCCAGTCGGGGCCCAGTGGAGCGCAGGGCGTAACGCCAGCCAACACGCGGACCGGCGGTCACCGGAACGCGCCACAGTGCCCCTCGGCTCCGCGGAGGGAGGCCTTGGCGGGGATCGGTGGAGCGGCGCAGCACGCAGGCCACGAGTAAGCGTTCGGTTTGGCGGGCTGAGCCTGTCAGCGGCTGAGTGCGAGCTTGATCGCGTCGGTCGCTGAGAGTTGAGCTCCGGCTCGGCACGCGCTTTGGAAGCGAGTCTCGCCGAGCGTCTGGTGTAGGCGGTTTTGGTCGATCTCGCGTAAGCGTGGCTCGGCCGAGACGCGGGGGTCCTGATGGCGCTCGGTGAGAGCGTCAGCCGGTCCGTGCAGCGTGGCAGATGTCTCTGCCTTCTGCGCGGTCAGGACCATTCCGAGCAGCGCGACGCCGAGCAGTTCCATGTTGCCACCCGGGCGGATCACCTGAATCGCGTCGACGAACAGCCCCCTCGAGGTCAGCGGATGGTTCTCCAGGTAGCAGACCAGTGCCAGGTTCATCGACCACGAGGCAACCTCGAACTGATCGTTGTACTCCTGGAAGAGGCGAATGGCTTCTTCGATGCGAGCGCGGGCGGAACCCAGGTCCCCGAGGATCAGGTCAAGGTATCCCAGGTTGCCCAGTGCGAACGCTGTGTGTGATTGGTCTTCGTTGTGCCGTGACAGACGGAGCGCCTCCTCGAACGCGACGCGGGCGTCTTGGCCGAGGCTGGCGAGTGCGACGCCCCATGCGATTGCGAACTGTGTCTCGATGAAACGGGTCGCCGAGGGACCGGGCGAGGGCGGTGCCGGCTTGGTTGAGTTCGAGCGATCGGCTGATTTCGCCTTGCTGCACGCGCGCCCAGGCCAGTATCTCGAGACCGAGAGCCGTCAGTCGATCCTCGCGCTCGGCTTTGGCGATCTCGAGCGCCTCCTCAGCGTCAGCGATTCCAGCGCGATACTCCGAGAGCGCGAGGGTGACCAGACGGCCGCGAGCCGCGAGCGCGTACCCCCTGCACAAAGTCGGCAGCCCGGCCTCTGGTCGCTCCAGCTGCCGCGTCAGCGTCTGTGCGCCCTCGATGGCATGATCACGCGCGCGCCAGAACTCGCCCAGGATCGCCGCCAGTCCTGATCGACATCAAGCAAGAACTCGGGCAAATCGGCGCGGGCCTGATCGAAAGTCGCCCGTGAACGTCCCCGAGAAAAGCTATGGACGCGGCCACAAGAACCCTGGCCCGGCGGCGTGATCCCGGCCGCTCCAGCTACGACACCCGACGCGCGCGTCTTGAGCACATCCCGCCATTCCTGCTCAACATGATCCTACGAACGCGCGTGAGCCACCACCGCCAGCCCGCGCTCGGGCGTCGCGTCCGGGCGAGCCGTGACCGTCACGACGCACACAACAGTGCCGGGTGTACGCAACCCGACAGGACGCAGCGGGTCGCCGGCGATCACCGGTGTCTATACCGGCACGAGAGCCCGCGAACGATCCACCGGCTCATCGATCTTGGCCGCGCAAGGATGCCCGCGACCGCGACCGCGCCCGACTCGGCAGCCCGCTACCCGCCGCATCCCGCGGGGCCACCAACTTGTCGGCCGTGCGGGCTCACGCATTTGTGGCGACTTCGCAGGCATGGTAATCCGGTGGATGCGATGCGCGTGTTGCGGCTACGGGTTTAGCGGTCTAGGGGTCGCTACGGTGGCGGGCGACGGTTGCGCGAGCGACCTTGACAGCGCACCTTCGTAGTGACTACGGTTGTTGTGGCTTAGCGATGAGAGGGGTTCCGCGTTTCTCTGCCGTTTGGCGGTCGGTGGTTAGGCCGGGGGGGAGTTGTCGGTCGGCGGTCGGGCTGGTGGCGCTGGTTGTCGCTGCCGCGCTCGCGGGGTCGGTGGTCGTTGGCACGGGTGCTGATGCCTCGGCGGCTTCCGTCGGCCGGGGCGGTGCGCCGATCAGCGTACTCGTTCCGCGGGCGGGTGCGGTGATCGTCGCCGCGAGCGCATCCGCTGCCCACAGGCTGCGGCTGGCTGCCAGGCTGTCGATCTACGGGGAGTGCGCGGGCTTGGCCTCCGGTTGAACGGGCATGCCATCCACCTCCCGGCACGATCGGGACGGCTGCGAGTGGTCCTGGATGCGGCGGATGGCCTGATCGTGGGGGAGAACCTACTGTGGGTCACCGTCGGCACGAGCGTCGGCAACCCGACCGTCCACTTCTTCGTCGGCCATCGCGACCGGCGCGCGCTCGGGGCCAGCCTCCGGCTCGGCGCGGGCACGCTCCCGGCCGGTGGCGAGCTTGCGGGTGCCGCGGACCGGCGTCGAGCGCCTGTCGGCGACGCTCAACGGGGTTCGGATCCGGATGCCGCCCAGCGGCGGGGCGAGCGGGCGGCTGGCGCTCGACCTGCCCGAGCTCGGCGCTGTCCACTGGGGCGCTAACCGGGTGCGGGTGCGCTTGTTCATGATCGACGGACGGATTGCCGTGTGGGCGCGCAAGTTCTCGCTGGATCCGCGGCGCAACGTGGCGATCGGTCGGGTTCACGGCCGGGCGGTCGTGGGCCGCAGCGTGGTTCTTGATGCGAGCCGATCGCTGATCGCGCGCGGGGTGGGTCAGGCCCGCAACGTGCGCTGGGTGTTGCTCCGCCGCCCGCGCCCGTAGTCGCGCCCGCCTGGGCCGGCCGCACGGTGCTCGCATCACGCTACGGCCCGACGTGCCCGGCTACTACCTGGTCGGGCTGGCCGTGGGGTGCGGGTCGCACCGTGGCTATGACGTGGTCCGGGTCCAGCCGCGACCTATGACGAGCCGCTGGTGCCCTTCGACACCATCGCCCCTAACGATCCCCACGCAATGTTCCCGAGTCCTGGCATCAAGATCGGAGACACGTTTTACCAAGACCCCCCCATCCCCGGGCAGAGCCTTCGGGGCGCAAATTCAGCTCCTGGTGCTCGATCGAGCCACGCTCGGTGTCGTCGAAAACATAGGAATGGCGGGCGACTTCAGACGGCATAAGTGAGTTGCTTTTCCTCCTCTCTGAGGTGCCAAGCAGTGACTTCGCGATCGTCACGGCTCCGGGCGGCGATTACGGCAGCTCCCTCCCCGACTATCTTTTCGAGGCACTGAACACAGCGCTGGCCCCACATTGGCGGGTTCCTCCCGGCCAGGTGGACGTTGTCGACGCCTCACTGCTGGTCAGGAGCGGACGACCAGTGCGACCATTACGGCAGCAACCCGTCGCAAGTCGTCAAGCCGACTTGGCAGCAGAGTAATCCCGACCGTCGGCTCGTTCACCATCATCGGCGTCGGCGGTCTGCCGGTCGGCCAAGCGTGGCGGGCGACGGCGGTACAGAACGGCCGCACCGAAGGGAACATGGTCGGTTACTTCACGCGGGGAACCGATCAGGGCAGCGCTAGCGACTACACGGTGATCAACGGCGGAGTGGACCAGTACGAGGCGGTCGACACCTGCGCCCCTCCAAACTGCGACGTGCAGATCGGCTATCCGGGAGATCCTCATCTCCTTGCGACCTATTCGCGCCCCGGGCCCGAACGGACTTCAGGTCCTCGAGCTCGACCGCACGACGCTCGCGCCGATCGTCAACCGCACCGTGACCACCGAGGCGGACTTCCTGAGTGCGCTCACCGCCGCGGGGGGCCAGCAGCGGGTCGGCCATGTCGTGGGGTCGCTCGACGATCAGCGGCTGGTCATCATCCGCAGCGTGGGCGACGGGACGTGTGAGCGGTCTTAGTGGCGGGGGCCCGCGTCCCAGGAGCCGCTGCTGCAGTACATTGACGAGCTGGGCGGCACCCCCGACCTCCTCTGGTCGAGGTCATGTTGGGGCGCTACAGGTACGCGCTGGTCGGGGCCGCCACCAACCTGCCGTGGCGCAACCCATCGGCGCTTGAGTCCTCCACCGAGATCCCGGGAACCCCGCCACCCGACCCGACCACGCCGGGTGGCGCGAGCATCCAGACCGGTCGGATCTCGGGCGTGTTGCAAGCGCGACCCTACCGGCCTGTACACGCCGCTGGCCGCCGACCCGGTGGCGGACCAGCAACTCTCAGCTCTACCACATCCTCTACCAGCCGGGCACCGCCTGGCCGTACGCCGATGACACCGAGGACCTGAAGTCCATCGCAGACCAGCTCGGGCTGCACCGGCTACCCCGACGTGCGCTCGGCCTACTACAAGCAGTTGTCCGAGCCGTGGGCCAGCCTGAGGTCAGACCTCGAGAATCCCAACAAGGTCAAGTGCCCCCACCCGCAGACCGAGTGCGACACGTTCGAGAAGCTGCGGGCCGAGCTGGACGACGAGTTCCTATGGGTACAGGAGGTGCAGAACTTCGCTTCTCACCTCCTCGAGCCTTACGAGGGCGACTACAACACGCGATCCAGCAGGTCTACGACGACGTCAAAAGCCAGCATCCCGCCGCCTGCCTCGGCGAAGGTCAACCTGCGGGTGGCTGACGATCGTCACCGACGTGATGCGCATCGCATCCGGCCTGGCCACGGTGTCGGCCAACCCGAGCTGGCCGGCGTGTTCGGTGTCCTCGGCGGCGCCGGCTCGCTGGCCACCGATGTGATGGAAACCCAGAACGCAGCACACGGCGCCCCCGCGTCCGCGGACACGCTGAGCGGCACCGCCGACCGAGCTGTCCGACAAGCTGGATCGAGCAGGTGACCACCTACAGGACCTGGGTCGGCCAGATGGAGGAGATCCTGCTCCGCGACTACGCAAAGCTGAAGGCGGTCGGCATCCACGTGAAGGCGGCGATCCTGGGTGGGAGTGGGGTACCAACACGACCTGCGACACCGTCATCGCTCTGAAGGGCGACACGCGAGCCTCGGCCTACTCGGCGCTGGTTCCCGCGGTGTGGCCGGCGCTACAACCTCAAGCCATCACCGATAGCCACTGACCTCTCAACCTAGTGGCAGTACTCAAATAACACTGCAACCCGGGCGTGCGACTACGGCGGTACCTCAGCCGAGCTCACACGACTACCCGTTCGCTAACGCCACGCACGCGAACCAGTTCTGGTGGGTGCCGCCGCCGGCGACAGGGGGAGTGTCAGCGGGGTCTCAGCAACAGGCCATCACTACATTCAACACGGATGGCAGCCCGGTCGGTCAAGCCTGGGTATTTGCCCAACTCAACGCCGGCAACTGGGCCGCAGGGGGCGGAGGACATCGCAGTGCAACGCTGCCCCCGACGTATCCACCACCACCAAAGCCACCGCCAGCACCCCCACCCGACCTGACGTACTACGTCTACGGGGCGGGCTCCACCGATTCCAACCACGGCGCGTATCAGTTCGCGCCAGTGTGGTGGCGTGACACCTACAACCCACCCAGCCACACGCTGTGTTGGCAGCATCCAAGTAACCAAAGCCAGAACTACTACTCCACCCAGTATCCGCCGCCGAACATCCCCAGCGCCGCCGCCGTGAGCAGTGCTTGGATCCCACGCCACGAAAGCCCTTCCTGGCGCGCGCTCTTTGCGGCCGTTGGGTAGCGGCGCCTGACCGACCTGATCTGAGCACTTCCTGAGGGTCTTGGCAGAGCCGGCGACGCGGTCGGTTTAGCTGACTCACCCGTTTCCCGTGGGTGACAGCGGGATGAGGGTCGGCGCCGGGCGGACGGCGGGATGTATGGCGTTCAGGCGCCGGGTGCTCGATAGTCCCAACGCTCCACGGTATCCGCAGACGTGCTGACGTCTGGACAGATCAAACACGGCCGCGGGTGCGGTCGCTTTGAAGAGGGCGGGCGCCGCCCGCGCAGAACGACGACTGATCACCGCCACCCACTACCGGCTCAAGCTCCACAGCCGCTGGGCCCGGCCCGCCACCGCCAGACCCGGAGCCCGCAGTTCCGGACAACACTCCCCGCCACTGGGCCGGGCGAACGCGGTCACCGTCACAACTTTGCCCGACAGCCTTGGACATTAAAGACCACGCGATCGGCGTTGGTCCCCGCGGCAGAGCGTCTCCCTGGTGCACAGTGAGACACCCGAGCGGATCGTGGCCCGCCACCAGGGCCGCGAGGGGTGGACGCGCGAGGCGCACCGCCAGCTTGAGCAGCGCCGCTGGGAGCAGGGGGATCCGGTTCCCCGCTCGCGGGAGGATCAGCAACAGCCGATCCTCCCGCTCGCGGGAGGATCGGCTGTTGCTGGCCGCCGAGCGGCTCGAGGCCGAGCGCGACGCCCAGCTTGCGGCCAACCAAGCCTATGAGGAGTACCGGGAGACCGGGCGGGACACGCACGGCCGGCGGCTCGGTCGGCGACCGAAGCCGTGGGTCGGGGCCGGCGCTGCCCGAGGGGGTGATCAGCGTGAGCGATCCCGATACCCAGCGGATGAAGGCCAACCGCGGGTACGTGCAGGGGTATAACGCCCAGGCGGTCGTGGATGAGGGACAGATCGTGATCGCCGCGGAGATCACCAACACCCCGGCTGACTTCTCCAACCTGGACCCGATGATCGGCGCGGCGCTCGGCGAACTCGAGCGAGCCGGCGTCGCCGACCAGCCCGAGATAGCGCTCGCGGACGCTGGCTACTGGAACGAGCAGCACATGGACGAGGTGATCGCCAACAAGCACATCCAGGTGCTGATCCCCCCGGACTCCGCCGGGCGAGCGGGGCCCCGGCCGGGTTGGACCGGCGGGACGCTACTCATGCGATGCGAACCGTCCTGGCCAACCACGGGAAGCTGGTCTACCGAAAACGGATACAGATGATCGAGCCCGTGTTCGCTCACACCAAGCACAACCGCACGATCACCCGATTTCACCGAAGAGGCCGGATCGCGGTGCGCACCGAGTGGCGATTACTGATGGCGACCCACAACCTCACCAAGCTGCACCGCCACCACCTCGCCGCCATCGGGGCCTGAACCGGCCCTCACCGCGGTTGACACCGTCAAGTCGATCACGCCGGTCAGAGCCACAGGCCGCAGCCCGAACGGTTGCGCGACAGCCTCGCGACGGAGGACTAGTCGACCGCGTCGTCACGGACGAGCGCTTTGATCGGGCCAGCGGACTCGTCGCTGGCCATCCCGTTGGCGACTTTCGCATCCGCGGTTTGAGCCGGGTCAACGTTGCCGCCAGCCGCGCAAGAGCAGCCACGCGGGCGTCAGGTGACCGCGTGGCTGAGGCTGTCCGCAAGGGGCCACGAGAGCCGCATCGTCAGCGCTCGCCGTGACGACCGCTCCGCGCCAGGAGCACCCGCAGACGGTCTACGGCGCCGGCGACTGCTTTTGTCTTCAGACGGTGGTCGAGGCGCGCGATCGGATCGGCGACGATCCAGCACTCCGGCGGCGCCGGCGCCAGCTTGTGCTTTGCCACGCACGCGAGCGTCAGCCTGGACGAGGCCGACGCTCGCTGATAGGTCATCTCGGTGCCTTGCGCGGGGCGCTCGCCTCAACGGATCGCGCTCGTCGGGAACCCGCGTCTCGTCAGAGCGGCACAGGCGCTGTGTCGGGCGCTCGCTATTCGCGCAACCCACCCGTCCGCTTGGCCCGTCGCCCGCGGCCCGCTGCCTACGCAACGTCCTCGGATGCCGTAGTCGAGCACACTGCCGCTGAGCGAAAAGGAGCACTTTGGGTGGTGCCCGCAGGATCGCTGCTCCTCGGCCCTCGCCGCAGTGGTCGGTCGCTGCAGAATCGCCGCAGACCCTTGCCGGGGCTAACGGCCACTCGTTAGCTGACGATTGCACCGTCGGCAAGCGCTCGGATCGCCTCGCTGTCGCACTGTCGGCGGAGCAGAGCGGGGCGAGCAAGGACGCCATCTCCCCCCTGCCGGTCGTCCTGAGCCGGGCATCAGCCGGATCCGTGTGCACAGAACCGCGACGGGAGGTGCGGGCGTCCACCGCGGACGCGTGAGCCGCGGACCTCAGGGGAGCGGCCGAGTCGCCTCCAGCGAATGCGCACACGACCACAGCGCGTCGCAGACGTTCTGCACTGTCTCGGCATCCAGGCCACGGAGCATGTCGGACTCGATCCGGTCCATCGAGCGGTCGCATTCTTCAAGCACGCGCAGGCCCCGGCGGGTCACCGACGCGCGCAGGATCCGCCGATGGCGGGCGTCGGCTCGGCGGCGCACGAGGCGGCGGCGCTCCAGCGCCGAGATCACGAGGTTCATGGCCTGCGGGGTGACGAAAGCCCAGCGGGCCAACTCGGCGCTGGACAGGCCGTCGCGGTCGCGCAGGACGCTGAGGGTCACGTACTCCTGCGTGGTGACGCCATGGGCCTTGACCGCCTCGTCAAGCCGCGCGCGCAACCGGCGCTCGACGCGGTAGATGAGGTAGCCGACGCGGGGCCCCGCCACATGCGGGGTGTCGGCCGATGACGGGAGGAGAGCGTGCTCCATGGGCCGGTCAACCTTAGCGCCCGAGTCGGCGGACACCATCATCAACTGCATTGACAAGTTTCATGACGCGCAATAGGCTCGCCGACCGAGAGGCGGGCGCCGAACCCCCGGCGCTCCACATCAGAGGGAGGGTTTCAGATGAAGCGATCGGCCGCGTGGCTCCCCCGACTCGTGCTAGCGGCACTGGCCCTGACCGGGCTGTTCGCCGCGGCATCGGCATCGGCGACGCCGACCTCCACCCACTCCAGCGGCACGCTCCTGGACGGTGCCACCTGGGTGGCCGACGTCCCGGCCAACTGGAACGGGACGCTCCTGCTCTACAGCCACGGTTACGGTCCGCTCACCGCCGCCGACGCCCCGGACCCCACCACTCAGGCGGCCCTGCTGGGGATGGGCTACGCGATGGCCGGCTCCTCGTATGACCCGCACGGGTCCTGGTGGGCACTGGGCAGCGCGCTGCGCGACCAATTCCAGACGCTGTCCGTCGTGGAGCGGAGCCTCCTGCCGTCCGCGCCCCGGCACGTGTACGCGTTCGGCACGTCGATGGGCGGGCTGATCAGCGCTCTTGAGGACCAGAGCTCCGACGGCCGGCTCAACGGCGCACTCACCACCTGCGGAATCGTCGCCGGCGCCAACAATCTCAACCAATACCAGCTCGACGGGGAATACGCGCTCAGCCAACTGCTGGCGGCGGGACAGAACATCCAGCTGACGAACTTCATCGACAGCCCGCCGGCCGGCCCTGATTCGGTCGCCACCGCCAACGCACTCATGGCGGCGGGCCAGGCGGCGCAGAACACCCCGCAAGGGCGAGCCCGGCTGGCGCTGGCGATGGCGTTCCTCAACGTGTCGCCGTGGGGCGGGGCGACAATCCCCAACATCTACGACAACGTCGGCCAGGAGCAGGGCCAGTATGACGACTACTTCACCGGGGGGTTCACCGGGCTGGAGTTCATCGTCGAGGGCCGCAACCAGATCGAGGCGGCGGCGGACGGCGAGGGCTCGGGCACGGTCGGCGTCGACTTCGCCCGGCTGCTGCGGGACTCCTCGTACTACCCGGAGGTCAGGGCGCTCTACAACGAGGCCGGTCTGAGCCTGCGCGCGGACCTGGCCAATCTCCACCAGCATGCCAACCTGCGTCCGGACGAGGCGGCCTTCCGTTGGCTGGCCCGGACGTCGGTGCCCACCGGGCACCTCCAGGTCCCGGAGCTTGATCTCCACACCATCTCTGACCAGCTGGTGCCCGTCCAGCAGGAGGCCTACTACCACACGCTCGTGGCCCGGGCCGGCGACAGCGCGCTGCTCCGCCAGGCGTTCGTCCAGGCCCAGGGGCACTGCAACTTCACCTCGGCCGATCTGATCGCAGGGTTGAAGGCGCTGGAGTCCCGCGTGGCGACCGGCAGCTGGGGAGACGTCGCGACCGCGACGCAGCTCGACACGGCGGCCAACGCGTTGACTGCCAGCTCGCCGAATCTGCCGCTCGGCGGCGGTGACTTCCTCCCGTTCTGGCCGAACAAGGTGACGGGGGCCATCCCGCCGTCAGGCCATTCCGGGTTCGGCCGGTTCACGAATAGACGGTCCCAACGGCACCGGCGCGCCGCCCGCCAAAGCTAGCCGTGGCCACGACGCGCCGATCCGGGCCGCACGCCCGGGCCGGCGCGGTCGGCTACCGGCTGAGCGAACCGGCTCAGCGACCCTCAGCTCGGCGCCTAGCCTCCGACGACGTCCAAGGGTCGTCCGCTGCCGCTAGGGACGACAACAGGAACGTGGGATGAGTGCTGGTTTCACCCATTTGCGGCACGCTCGCTAATCCACCGCCGACCAAGAGCTGCATAAGCAAATTTGCATGCGGCGTCAGGCTCCACGGCGATCCCCATCGCGTGATTGCAGCGACGGCGCCGCAGGTGGCTGCAAGAGGCGTCAAGCGGCAGCGCTCGGTCAATCGCGCAGGAAGCGAGTGATGGTCACGAGAGACCTACTGGCCCTCGACCAGCATCGCGGCTCTGACGTCGAACACTTCCCTGCTTTTCAGTGAGAACCTGATGGGCGTTGCGTTGTGCGCGCGTGCGTGGATTGTCCTTGACGGCTTCGGGCTGACTCATCCTGCTTTGGTCGCCGTGTGGCTGACCTTCGCGCATGGTGTCGCCCGTTGCCGTCAAGGACGTCCCGGCGTGACTTGATAGATGGCATGTGCAGGGCCGTCCGGGTCCGGCGGTAGGCCTCCTCGGGTCCGTGCGTGGTTGCGGCCACGCGAGCCGGGAGCGAGGAGGCGTTGGAGATGACGATCGTGATGGGGCTTGATCAGCACCGAGCGCAGATCACCGCGGAGTGGATCGACACCGAGACCGGTGAGGTGTCGCGGTCGCGGATCACGCCGGCGCATCGGAGCCGGGGTGCGCCGGTTCTGCGAGCGGTTCCGTGGCCAGGAGCTCGAGGTCGCGTTGGAGGCGACGACCGGCTGGCGGTTCGTGGCCGAGGAGCTGCGGCGGGTCGGCGCGGTCGTGCATCTCGCCGAGCCGGCGGAGACGGCGGCCAGGCGCGGGAACAAGAAGCGCGCGAAGAGCGATCGCGCGGACGCCCGGCACATGCGGGAGTTGTTGATGATCGGGCGGTTGCCGGAGTCGTGGATCCCGCCCGATCACATCCTTGATCTCCGCGCCCGGGTGCGGTTGCGCCACACGCTCTCGCACCAGCGCGGCGAGTGGCAGCAGCGGATCCAGGCGGTGCTCTATCACCACGGATGCCCGCAGCGCGGCAACCTGATGACCGACGAGGGCCGCAGCTGGCTGGCGGCGCAGCCGCTGCCGGCCGGAGCGCGCGAGCAGGTCACCATCGCGCTGAGCGTGATCGACGCGCTCGACGCGTCAGCTCGCGCCGCTGGACAAGGAGCTGCGCGCGTATCGCGCGCCGCCAGGCGGGCTGCAAGGCGTTGATGGGCCAGTTCGGCGTCGGTGAGCTGACCGCGGTCACGATCCTCGCCGAGCTCGGCGACGCCAGCCGGTTCTCCTCCTCGCGCGACGCGGTCCGCTATGCCGGTCTGGACATCACCGTGCACCAGTCCGATCAGCGACGCGCTCCCGGTCATCTCTCCCGCCAAGGACCGCCGGCGCTGCGGTGGGCGCTGTTCGAGGCGACGATGTCCGCCGCTCGTGTCGGCAGCCCCGACCACGAGTACTACCTCTCAGGCCGCCGAGCGGCTCGGATCTAACCGGGCGCGGCTGTCGGTCGCCCGCAAGATGCTCAAGCGCAGCTATCACCTGCTGCGCGAACTCGGCGAGGAGGCGCTCGGCCCCGCATGACCGTGCTCGGTGCGCGCCAAGCTCTTCGTCACCCAGATGCGCCGCGGCCGGCTCCACGCCCGCTCCTGCCGCCACGTTCGCGTGGACGGCCCTTATAGACCGAGCGGCCGCAACGCTTCCCCCAGCGGGATCACCCCACCAACCATCATGTCGCCGACCCGGAGCAGTTCAGGGTCGCGGACCGAGATAAGGCTG
>CAWDFE010000004.1:0-34912 GCA_963801435.1 uncultured Actinomycetota bacterium | reverse complement strand
TCCCCGAACTCGGCGCGTGCCGCCCACTCGTCGGCGCGCAGGCGCTCCACCAGCGCTCCCATCGCCATGCAGGCGGCCCCGCCGCCGGGCAGGTCGGCCACCTCGGTGGCGCTGGAGCGCAGCATGGCGATCTGGACCTCGCGGTCCTGGTGGCGGCCGAGCACGTCCTGGAGCCCCTTGAGCGACTTCACGAACGGGGTCACGGCCTCCTCGTCAAACAGCTTGACGCCGAAGAGCTCGAGCAGGTAGCGCAGCTCCTTGGACTTCTTGCGCAGCTCGTGGTAGGCCTCGGGCGGGCTGTCGGCGTCGATCGCCCGGCCCATGCGGACGATCCGCTTGTAGACGTTGCGGACCCGCGCGCCGGCGGCGGCGCCGAGCGGATGCCCGGCGTCCGGCCGATCCTCGAGGGGGAGCTCCACGAGACTCTCCAGGAGCCGGTCCCAGTCCTCGAACAGGTTGGCGGCGCGCGCCGAGCGCAGCGCGCGGGTCATGTCCGCGCGCGCCGCCAGGCGGCTGTGCGCGAGCACGGGGACCAGGGGGTCGAGGTCGCCGCGCATCGCCTCGGGCAGCAGTTGGCGCAGGCTGTCGAGGTCCTCGAGGTAGACGTCGAGGTCGCGGACCGCCCCCGTGGCCTGCTGGAGCCAGTGAAACTCGGCGCGAAAGCCGGGCAGCTCGGTGGGTCCGAACACCCCGGCGAGCTGGCGCTGGACGGTCCGTGTCCGCCGCACGGCGATGCGCAGCTGGTGCAGGTGCTCGGGATCATCGCCGCTGATCGACCCCTCGATGTTGTCGTCGATGACCCGCAGCAGCCGGCGCAGGACGGCGACGGCGCCGGCATCGGCGCGCTGGTCGTAGGCCAGCGGCACGTCGACCTTGGCCTTGACCACCGCTGTGCTCATGCCATCAGCTCGGCGAGACGCGAGAGCGCCTCGTCGATCTCGGCCTCGGTCACGATCAGCGGAGGCTCGAAGCGGATGGTGGCCGGCCCGGTGGCGTTGAGGACCAGGCGCTGCTCGGTCAGCGCGCGCTGTGCCAGCGCGGACGCCGAGACGCCGTCGCGCAGGTCGACGCCGATCATCAGCCCGCGGCCGCGGACGGTGGCGATGGCCGGCAGCTCCGCCAGCCCCGCCGCCAGGCGCTCACCCAGCGTGCGTACCCGCGCCAGCAGCCCCGGGTCAGAGCAGATGGCAACCGCCTCCAGCGCAGCAGCGGCGACCAGCGGGCCGCCGGCGAACGTGGAGCCGTGGTCGCCGGGTTGCAGCACGTCAGCCAGCCGCGGCCCGGTGACCAGCGCCCCGATCGGCAGCCCTCCGCCCAGCGCCTTGGCGCTCGTCAGCGCGTCGGGCTCCACCGGGGTCTGCTCGTAGGCCCACATGCTCCCGGTCCGCCCCATCCCGGTCTGGATCTCGTCGAAGATGAGCGCCGCGCCCGTGCGGTCGCACACCTCGCGGGCCGCGAGAAGCAACGCATCGGACAGCGGGTGGATGCCGGTCTCGCCCTGGATGGGCTCGAGCAGGACCGCCGCGGTGTCCTCGTCAACGGCGGCGGCCAGCGCCTCCGCGTCCTTGGCCACCACCTCGAACCCGGGCACCAGCGGCGCGAACGGCGCCTGCTTGGATTCCTGCGGGGTCGCCGACAGGGCGCCATAGGTCCGCCCGTGGAAGGCCTCCTGGAACACCACGATCCGCCCACCGGGCCGAGCCCGGCGGGCCAGCTTGATGGCCGCCTCGTTGGCCTCGGCGCCGGAGTTGCATAGGAACACCTTGCCGCCCAGCGAGCTCTCCGACAGCGCCTGCGACAGCCGCATGGCCGGCGCGGTGTAGAACAGGTTGGTCGCGTGCGTGAGCAGGCCGACCTGCTCGCGAACGGCGGCCACGACACGCGGATGGCAGTGCCCGACGTTGAGCACCGAGATGCCGGCCAGGAAGTCCAGGTACTCGTTGCCTTCGGAGTCCCACAGGCGCACGCCCGATCCGCGCACGAACTGCACCGGCGCGCGCGCGTAGGTGCCGATCGCGTAACGGCGCTCGAGGTCCTGCAGCTCGGAGAGCGACGGCGCGCTCACCGGCTCACGCCGCCGGTCCGATCTTGGTGCCCTGCCCCGCGTCGGTGAACAGCTCGAGCAGCAGCGAGTGCGGCACGCGACCGTCGACGATGTGGGCGTGCGACACCCCGCCGTTGATGGCGTCCAGGCAGGCCGCCAGCTTGGGGCGCATGCCGCCCGCGACGGTGGGCAGGGCCGCCCGCACCTCGTCGGCGCCGATCTCGGAGATGACGCTGGTGGGATCGCCGGGATCGCGCAGCCAGCCGGCGACGTCGGTGAGGAACATGATCTTGTAGGCGCCCATCGCGCGGGCCACAGCGCCGGCGGCCTCGTCGGCGTTGATGTTGTAGGAGTTGCCGTCCCGGTCGGCGCCGACGGAGGCGACGACGGGGATGTAGTCCTGGGCGACATGGTTGAGGACGTCGACGTCGACGCGCTCGATCCGGCCCACGAACCCGATGTCCTGCCCGCTCGGCGATGCCTGGCGCGAGGCGCGGAACAGGAGCCCGTCGTCGCCGCACAGCCCGATCGCCGGCTGGCCGTGGCGGTTGAGCAGCAGGACGATGTCCTTGTTGACCTTGCCGACCAGCACCATCTTCGCAACCTCCACCGTCTCGGCGCTGGACACGCGTAGTCCGTCCACGAACTCGACCGGGAGGTCCAGCCGGCGCATGTAGCTGGAGATGTCGGGACCGCCGCCGTGGATGACGATCGGGTTCATGCCGACGTACTTGAGAAGGACCACGTCACGCGCAAACTCCTCCTTGAGCTGCGGGTTGCTCATCGCCGCGCCCCCGTACTTGATGACGACGGTCTGGCCGTGGAACTCCCGGATGTAGGGCAGGGCCTCGAGGAGGGTGGCGATGTCGCGCATTTATCTGTCCCCGCCCACCCTCAGGTCGTGTAGTCGGCGTTGATGGTGATGTACTCGTGCCCGAGATCGGAGAAGAACACCTCGGTCTCGACGCCGTCGCCGGGAAGGCCGATCTCGTACTGCACCTCGTTGCCGGCCACGGCCTCGCTGAGCGCCGCCGCGTCGTGGGGGACGACGCCTCCGCGGGCGCACACCTGTGTGCCCTCGATGGCGATGTCCACCGGCAGCGGTGCCGTGCCCGGCATGGCGGCGCCGACGGCCTGGATGATCCGCCCCCAGTTGGGGTCGCCCCCGTACAGGGCGGTCTTGACCAGCGGGGAGTTGGCCACCGCCCGCGCGACGTCGTTGACCGCCCCGGGCTCGCCGCCGCGCACCACCACGCGCCCGACGCGCCGCGCGCCCTCGCCGTCGGCGACGACGAGCAGCGCCAGCTGGCGCATGAGCGCGTCCAGGGCCTCGCCGAAGCGCAGCTCGTCCTCGGTCTCGGGCTCGACGGACACGCCGGATGCGCCGCTGCACTGGAGGATCACGGTGTCGTTGGTCGACAGCTGCCCGTCCACCGACACGCGCTCGAACGAGCGCTTGACGCACACGCCCAGCAGCAGGTCGGCGGTCTCGGCCGACAGCCGGGCATCGGTCTGCGCGAACACCAGCAGGGTCGCGAAGCCGGGCTGGATCATGCCCGCGCCCTTGGCCTGGCCGGTGATCGTCACCGTGCCCGAGGGCAGCGTCACCTGCAGGCGGGCCCGTTTCTCGAACGCGTCGGTCGTCTGGATGGCCGCCGAGAACGCCGCGTCGCCGTCGGGCGCCAGGGCGTGCGAGGCGGCGACGATCCCCTGGGTGATCTTGTGCATCGGCAGCGGGACGCCGATCACGCCGGTGGAGCAGACCGCGACCTGGTCCTCCCTGACGCCGGCGACCAGCGCGCCCGCGCCCTGCATCTTGGCGGCGTTCTCGAAGCCGGCCCGGCCGGTGGCGGCGTTGGCGTTGCCGGCGTTGACGACCACGGCGCGCAGCGCGTCCAGGCGGGCGCGCTCACGGCACAGCAGCACCGGCGGGGCCTGGGTGCCCGAGGCGGTGAACCGAGCGGCGCTGGTGGCCTCCGCCGCGTCGCACACCATGATGCCGACGTCGGGGGCGCCGGAGGCCTTGATGCCGGCGGCCACGCCGGCGGCGCGAAACCCGGCGGGCAGCCCCTCGCCCGAGAGCTCGGCCACGTGGTCGGGGCACGGCACCCAGCGGCTGGCGAAGAAGCTCACGTGATCCCCTCCCCCTCGGGGCGCCCGAACATGAGGTTGAGGTTCTGGATCGCCTGCGACGAGGTGCCCTTCCACAGGTTGTCGATCACGCTGAAGACGATCACTCGGCCCGTGCGCTCGTCGCTGTGCACCGAGACGCGGCAGATGTTCGTCTCGCGCACGGCACGCACCCCCGGCGGGCCGCTCACCACCTCCACGAACGGCTCGTCGGCGTACGCCTCTAGATAGATCGATCTAGCGTCTGACTGGCTCAGACCGCCGTTGCCCGGGGTCACATAGCAGGACACCAGCTCGCCCTGGTCGAGCGGGATGAGGTGGGGCGTGAACGTCACCGGACGGTCGGCGCCCAGCACCGCGAGCTCCTGCTCGATCTCGGGCGTGTGGCGGTGGCGAGGCACGCCGTAGGCGTTCATGTTCTCGTCGACCGAGACGAAGTGCGTTGTATCGGTGGCGCCGCGCCCGGCGCCCGAGACCCCGGACTTGGCGTCGATGACGACGTCGGCGATGACGCCGGCCCGCGCCAGCGGCGCCAGGCCGAGGATCGCCGCCGTGGGGTAGCAGCCCGGGTTGGCGACCAGCGAGGCGCCGGCGATGGCGTCACGGTAGTGCTCGGGCAGCCCGTAGACGGCCTCGGCGATCAGCCCCGGCTCGGGGTGCGGGCGGTACCACTCCTCGTAGACGGCGGCGTCGCGCAGGCGGAAGTCAGCGCTGAGATCGACCACCTTGACCCCCTGCCGGCGCAGCTGCACCACCAGTTCGGCGGCGGCGCCGTGGGGGTAGGCGACGATGGCGGCGTCGACCTCGGCGTGCCGGTCGAGGTCGGGCTCCTCGAGCACCATCGGAACGCGATGGTGCGGATACAACTCGTCGACGCGGCGGCCGACGTCGGAGCGGGACGTGACCGCGGTGAGCATGAACGATGGATGGCGATGCAGCAGCCGGGCGCACAGGGCGCCGGCATAGCCGGAGGCGCCGAACACCGCGACGCTAGGAGTCACGGACCCTCCCCTGAAGCACGGAGGTCAGCGCGGCTGCGATCTTGCGCCGCCGGGTGGCCACCTCCTCGTCGGTGAGGGTGCGATCGGGCGCGCGAAAGCGCAGGCGCAGCGCCAGCGACACGTTGCCGGCGCCGACGCGCTGCTCGTCGCGGTAGACGTCGAACACGTCGGCGCCGGCCAGCAGCGAGCCGCCGGCCGCGCGCACCACGTCCAGGACCGCGGCGGCGGTCACCGTGTCGGCGACGATCACCGCCAGGTCCTCGCGAACCTCGGGGAAGCTCGTGAGATCCTGGTAGGTGGGGAAGCGCACGTGCGCCGCCGCCACGTCGAGGTCGACCTCGAAGCCGGCGACGGCATCGGACCAGTCCCAGCCGGCGGCCACCTCGGGGTGGATCTCGCCGATCCAGCCGGCGTCGTCGCCATCGATGAGGATGTGCGCGGCCCGCCCCGGGTGCAGGAACGGCGCCGCGTCGGGGTCGGCCTGCACCGTCCAGGGGACGCGAACCGTGTCGAGCATCGCGCCGAGGACGCCCTTGGCGGCGAAGAAGTCAGCCGCGCGGGGCTCGGGGTCGCGCCACGTCGCCGGCCGCACCGCGCCCGACAGCAGCGCCGCCACGTGGTAGGGCTCTGACGGCAGGGCCTCGCCCACGCCCGCGTCGGGCAGGTAGACGGCGCCGGCCTCAAACAGCGCCAGCGCGGCGGCGCCGCGCGAGCGGTTGCGCTGTCCGACGTCGAGCAGCGAGCCCAGCAGCGTCGTGCGCAGCCGCGACTGGTCAGACGACATGGGGTTCTCCAGCTCCACCACCGGGCGGTCGGCGATGCGCAGCCTCGCCACCTGCTCGGGCCCCTCGAAGCTCCAGCCGACGATCTCGTGCAGGCCCTGGCCGGTGAGCGCGTCGGCGGCTCGGCGGCGCAGGCGCTGGACGTCGGTGAGACGCCCGGAGGCGCCGTGGCGCGAAGGCAGCGTCGCCGGCAGATCCTCGAGCGCTCCCAGGCGTGCCACCTCCTCTATGAGGTCGGCCTCGCGGGTGACGTCGGAACGGCGGAAGGCCGGCACGACGACGTCGAGCCCCTCGGGTGCGACCTGTGGCTTGAACTCGAGCGCGGTGAGGATCTCCGCGCAGCGCTCGCGCGGGACCTCGACTCCGAGCAGGCTGGTCACCCGGGCGTCGCGGAGCACGACGGTCTTCAGCGGCGGCCCGTCGCCTCCGATGTCGATCGTCCCCGGCAGCACGGTGGCCCCGCACAGCTCCACCATCAGCCGGGTGGCGATCGCCTGGGCCTGCATGGCCTGCTCGGGCTGTAGCCCCTTCTCGTTGCGGCCGGACGCCTCGCTGCGCAGGCCGAGCTTCAGCGATGTCGTGTGGATGTTGGCCCCGTCCCAGTTGGCCACCTCCATCAGTACCCGCGTGGTGGAGTCCTGGACCTCGGAGCGCGCGCCGCCCATCACGCCGGCGATGGACGTGGGCCCGTCAGCGTCGGCGATGAGCACCATCTCGGAGTCCAGCGTCCGCGTCTGGCCGTCGAGGGTCTCCGTCGTCTCGCCGTCGCGCGCGGTCCGCACCGTCAGCTCGTGGCCGGCGATGCGGTCGAGGTCGAACGCGTGAAGCGGCTGGCCCGTGAGCAGCATGACGTAGTTGGTGATGTCCACCACGTTGGAGATGGGGCGCTGCCCGGCGGCCATCAGCCGCGCCTTCAGCCACCGCGGCGACGGGCCGATCGTCACGTTCTCAAACGCCCGCGCGGTGAAGCGGGGGCACAGGTCGGGGCACTCGACCGTGATCGTCGCCGCGTCGAGCTCGCCAGCGATCGCGGCGCCGTCGTCCGCCCACGGCGGCGCCGTCAGCGGGGCGCCGGTGGCGGCGTGGACCTCGCGGGCGATGCCGTAGATCCCCAGGCAGTCGGGGCGGTTGGGGGTGATCTCGAGCACCAGGACGTCGGTGGCGATGGGCAGCACCGAGTCGAGCGGGGCGCCGGCGGGCAGCGCCTCGTCCAAGACCATCGTTCCGGCGTGGTCGAGCCCGATGCCCACCTCGTCCTCGGCGAGGATCATGCCGTTGGACGCCTGGCCGCGGAGCTTGGCCACCTTGAGCCGCGTGCCATCGGCCATGACCGCTCCGGGCTTGGCCACTGCGACGGTCTGCCCCGCGGCCACGTTGGGCGCGCCGCAGACGATCTGAGAGGGGTCGCCGTCGCCGGTGTCCACCAGGCACACGCGCAGGCGGTCCGCATCCGGGTGCTGCTGCGCCTCGAGGACCTTGCCCACCACGAAGTGATCGAGCGCGGTCACGCCGTGGCGCTCGACTCGCTCGACCTCGGTGCCGGTCATGGCCAGGCGCTCGGCGAGCGCGAAGGAGGTGAGGTCGGGCGCGCAGTACTCGTGCAGCCACGTGAGCGGAACGCGCATCAGAACTGCTCCAGCAGGCGGATGTCGTTGTCGTAGAAGAGGCGCAGGTCCGGCACGCCGTGCTTGAGCATGGCGATCCGCTCGACCCCCATCCCGAACGCGAACCCCTGGACCTTCTCGGGGTCATAGCCGTTGCTCGCCACCTCGGCGAGCACGTTGGGGTCGACCATCCCCGAGCCGAGGATCTCGATCCAGGCCGTCCCCTTGCACAGCGGGCACCGGTGGCCGTCCGCGGTGATCCCGTCCACGCAGTTGAAGCAGGAGACGTCGACCTCGACGCTCGGCTCGGTGAAGGGGAAGAAGTGCGGGCGCAGGCGCACCTGGCGCTCCTCGCCGAAGATCGCCCGGGCGAACGCCAGCAGCGTGCCCTTGAGGTCGGCCAACGTCACGTCCTCGTCCACGGCCAGCCCCTCGATCTGATGGAACTGGGGGGTGTGGGTGGCGTCGGAGTCCGGCCGGTACACCCGCCCGGGCATGATGATGTAGATCGGCGGCGGCTGGCTCTGCATCGCGCGCACCTGCACCGGCGAGGTGTGGACGCGCAGCAGCGGCGTATGGGGGTCGAAGATGTCCACCCCGTCCTCGCGGCTCTTGACGTAGAAGGTGTCGGTGAGCAGGCGCGATGGATGCGTGCGCGCGTGGTTGAGCGCGTCGAAGTTGTAGTAGACGGTTTCCACCTCGGGCCCCTCGGCGACGTTGAAGCCCAGCCCGATGAACACGTCCTCGATCTCGCGCCGCGTCTGGGTCATCAGGTGCAGGCGCCCGATCGCCGGCAGCGGGTCGGCGGGCAGCGTGACATCGATGCGGTCGGCCACGAGCCGCTGCTGAAGCTCGGCGCCTGCCAGCTCGACCGCGCGCGACTCGATAATCGTCTCCAGCGCCTGGCGTGCCTGGTTGGCGGCCTTGCCCGTGGCCGCGCGCTGATCGGGCGCCAGCTCGGCGACGCTGCGCAGGAGGTTCGGCAGTTCGGCCTTGCGGCCCAGGTAGCGGACGCGCACCTCCTCCAGCGCGGTGGTAGTGGCCGCGGCGCCGATCGCCGCGGTGGCCTCCCGCTGGATCTCCGAGATGCGATCCGTGCTCATTTGCGCGCCATCCTAGACGCCTCATAGAGCGCCACCGTCGCCGCCATCGCGGCGTTGAGCGAGTGGCTGGCGATCGGGATGCAGGCGACATGGTCAGCGGCCGCGATCACCTCCGGCGGCAGACCCTGGCGCTCGCCGCCGATGAGCAGGGTGACCTCGCCCAGCGCCAGCGTGTCCAGCGGGGCGCCGGCGTCGGCATCGAGGGCCACGGTGGCGCCGGGCAACGCGTCCACGGTGGCCACGCGCGCGAGCGCCACGGTGAACACCGCGCCCATGCTGGCGCGCACCGCCTTGGGCCCGAACGGGTCGGCGGTGCCGGGGCCGATGGCCACGCCGGCGGCGCCGAACGCGTCGGCCGAGCGCAGGATCGTGCCGACGTTGCCGGGATCGTGGACGCCGTGCAGGTAGACGCACAGCGGCCCGGCGGGCGCCTGCGCCCAGCGCTCCTCATAGACGGCCAGCGTGCGCGTGCCCGAGCCCAGCTCCGAGGCCGCCGCGAGCAGCTTGGGCTCCACCACGGTCCCGCGCAGGCCGCTGCCGTCGGCGCAGTAGCGTTCCACGGGCTCCCACCCGGCCGCGTCAGCGGCGGCGAGCAGGTCCTCGCCCTCGGCCACGAACCGCCCGCTCTGCTGGCGCGCGCGGCGGCGCTGGTTGAGCTTGCGGATGGCTTTCAGTTGCTCGTTGTGGGGGCTGGTGATCATCATCGGATTGTGGTCGCGTCGACCATAAAAAAGGCGCCGGCTTCGATGAAGCGGCGCCCGGGTGGCGGTGCTGGGTGGTCGGCTGGGTTCGGTCAGCCGGCCGCCAGCGCCTCACGGGCGCGGTCGGCAAAGCGTCGGAACGTGTCGGCGTCGTGGACGGCCATGTCAGCCAGGATCTTGCGATCCAGCTCGACACCGGCGGTCTGGAGGCCGTGCATGAACTGCGAGTAGGACAGCCCGTTCTGGCGGGCGGCGGCGTTGATCCGGGTGATCCACAGGCGACGGAAGTCGCGCTTGCGGTTGCGGCGGTCGCGGTAGCGGTACTGGTCGGCCTTGAGCACCGCCTCCTTGGCGGTCCGGTAGTGCCGGCTCGCGTCACCCCGGTAGCCCTTGGCCAGCTTGAGCGTCGCGCGGCGCTTCTTGCGGGCGTTCAGCGATCGCTTGACGCGGGTCATGAGTGCTTGGCCCCCAGCAGCGTCTTGACGCGCTTGGTGTCGTGCTTGGAGATCATCGCCGGCTGGCCGAGCCGTCGCTTGCGCTTGGGCGACTTCTTCTCCAGGATGTGGCTGGTGAAGGAGTGGCGGGCCCTGACCTTGCCCTTGGCGGTCAGCTTGAAGCGCTTCTTGGCGCCCGAGTGGGTCTTCATCTTCGGCATGACGCCCCGAGAGTAAAGCAGACCCTCGGCCGCGGACATCGGGCGCAGGCTGCCGGCCCATTGTCAGCCGGCCCGAATGTGTGAGACCGGCCGTCTGGGCCGTGACGAACCGCTACGCCGCGGCGTCGCTCGGCGCCGGCGAGGGGGTGCCGACGTCACTCGCCACCGCCGACGGAGTGTCGGCGTCTGTCGGCGCCGCCGACGAGGTGTCGGCGCTACTCGGCGCCGGCGCGGGACTCTCGGACGCCCCGTTCTCGCGCCCGTTGCGGCCGCCCTTGGGAGCCGGGGCCTCGCTCTCGGCGGCGGGCTTGCCGTCCTTCTCGCCGGCCAGCACGGCCTTGGAGGGGGCCAGCATCATCGTCATGTTGCGCCCGTCCTGAAGCGGCGTCTGCTCCACCACCGCGATCTCGGACAGTTCGCCGGCGAGCCGGTCCAGCAGCGCGGTCCCGCGCTCGGGGTGCGTGACCTCGCGCCCGCGGAACATGATCGTCACCTTGACACGGTCCCGGCCCAGCAGGAAGCGCTTGACGTGGCCCTTCTTGGTGTCGTAGTCGTTCTGGGCGATCTTGGGCCGGAACTTGATCTCGCGGATCGTGATCTGCTGCTGGTGCTTGCGAGCGGCCTTCTGCTTCTGGGCCTGCTCGTACTTGTACTTGGAGTAGTCCAGCACCCGGCAGACGGGCGGGCGGGCATCAGGAGCGACCTCGACGAGGTCCAGGTCGCGCTCCTGGGCGTAGACCAGCGCCTCAGACGTCTTCACGACGCCGATCTGCTTGCCGTCCTCGCCCACGAGGCGAACTTCCGGCACGCGGATGCGTTCGTTGGTCCGAGTGAGGTCCCGCTCGGGCGGGCGCCGGTCAAACCTGCGGGGTACCGGCACTAGCTGCGTGCAGCGGCCGTCTGGGTCAAGCGGGGCCGCGCCGTGTGGGATGAAGTTCGATCAACGAATGCGAGTATAGCGGCGCAACCAGCCTCAGGAGCGACTTTTCGTCTGGTCCAGGACACGCTGGGCGAAGGCCCGCACCGACACCGACCCGGTGTCGCCGGCGCGGTGCTCGCGGACGCGGACCTCGTCAGACTCGGCCTCGCGATCGCCCAGTACGAGCATGTACGGGATCTTGCGCAGCTCGGCGTCGCGGATCTTGCGTCCCACCGACTCCGTCCGGTCGTCGAGCTCGGAACGCACGCCCGCCTCGACCAGCCGGGCGTTGACTGCGGTGGCGTGGCCGAGGTGGCGATCCGCGATGGGCAGGACGATCGCCTGCGTCGGCGCCAGCCACACCGGGAACTCGCCGCCATAGTGCTCGATGAGGATCCCGATGAAGCGCTCGAACGAGCCCAGCAGCGCCCGGTGGATCATCACGGGGCGGTGCTCGGTGTTGTCGGCCCCGACGTAGGCGGCGTCGAGGCGCTCGGGCATCTGGTAGTCGAGCTGGATGGTGCCCAGCTGCCATGAGCGGCCGAGCGAATCGCGCATGTGCAGGTCGATCTTGGGGCCGTAGAACGCGCCGTCGCCCTCATTGATCTCATAGTCCAGGCCCTTGCGATCCAGGGCGTTGCGCAGCGCGGCCTCGGCGTGATCCCACATCTCGTCGGAGCCGAGGCGCTTCTCCGGCCGCGTGGAGAGCTCCAGCCGCGGCTCGAACCCGAACACCTGATAGAGCGCGAACCCGAACTCAAGGCAGCCGACGACCTCGTCCTCGATCTGGTCCTCCAGGCAGAAGATGTGCGCGTCGTCCTGGGTGATGTGGCGCACGCGCATGAGCCCGTGCAGGGTCCCGCTGGGCTCGTGGCGGTGGACGAGGCCCTGCTCTGAGAAGCGGACCGGGAGCTCACGGTAGGACCGCGGGACATCCCTGAACAGCTGCACGTGCCCGGGACAGTTCATCGGCTTCAGCGCCATCGGGTGGTCCTCGACGTCGGTGAAGTACATGTGGTCGCGGTAGTTGTCCCAGTGGCCCGAGGCCTTGAACAGCTCGACGTCGAACAGGACGGGGGTCTTGACCTCCTGGTAGCCGCGCCGCCGGTTCTCGGTGCGCCACAGGTCGGTGAGCTCGTTCCAAACCGCCATGCCGGCCGGCTGCCACAGCGGCATGCCGGGCGCGAGCTCTGAGAATGTGAACAGCCGCAGCTGGGGGCCAAGCCGCCGGTGGTCGTTGGCGCGGGCCCGCTCCAGCATCTCCTCGAACGCCCGCAGGTCCTTGTCGGAGAAGAAGGCCGTCCCATACACGCGCGTGAGCATCTGGCGGTTGGCGTCCCCGCGCCAGTAGGAACCGGCCACCGACTGCAGCTTGAACGCCTTGATCCGCTTGGTGCTGGGTGCGTGCGGGCCGCGGCACAGGTCGGTGAACGGGCCGTTGGTGTACAGCGAGACCGTGGTCACAGGATGGGCGGGACCTGCATCCTTGATCAGGTCCTCGATCAGCTCCACCTTGTAGGGCTGCTTCTCCAGATGGAAGCGCTCGAGGGCGTCCTGCACGCCGACGTCCTCGCGCACGAACGGCTCGTCGGCGTCGATGTGCTGCTTCATCGCCGCCTCGATCCGCGGAAAGTCCTCGTCGTTGACCACGACGCCATCGGGGAACTCGAAGTCGTAGTAGAAGCCGTTCTCGATCGCCGGGCCGATGCTGATCTTCACGCCCGGATAGAGGTCGAGCATCGCGGCGGCGAGCACGTGCGCGGCGTCGTGGCGCACGAGCTGGAGCGCCTCCTCCCCACTGCGCTCGGTGAGGATCTCGAGCTTGGGCGTGCCCGCAAGGTTCTCGGATGGGAGTGGGCGCGACAGATCACGCAGCTCGCCATCCACCTTGATCGCCAGCGCGGCACGGGCCAGCCCCGTACCGATGGCCGCGGCGGCGTCGGCGCCGGTGGCGCCGCCATCCAGGCTGAGGATCGTCCCATCGGGCAGCTGGTAATCCATTCCGGGCCGGATGCTAGTGGGGCCCGTTGGCCCGGCGGCGGGCGGTGGCGCGGGCGCCTCAGGAGCGGCGCTGGACCCGGAAGGCGAAGCGGGCGATCGTCAGTGGGCGCACCTCGATCAGGGGGCACAGCTGCGGCGGCGTGCAGATCAGGCGCACGGTCTGGACGACCGTCCCGTGAAACGTGCCGGTGCACCAGGTGCGAGTGCGGCCATGCCCCATCCGGGCTGGGCTCAGCGCCACGCGAATGACCTGGTTGGGCGCCCCGATGGGCAGCGCCATCCCGCCCGACCCCACGCATCCCGGGTGGCGTGGGCCGCTGATGCTCAGCTGGTCGAAGCGCTCCAGCGTGCCCATCGTGCCGGTCTGGGACGGATTGAGCAGGCTGAGCGTGAACGTGGTGCGCGGGCCACCGGTGCCGGGCGTGAGGTGGACCGTCACGGGCGGCGCGGTCTGCAGCGGGATCGCCGCGGCCAGCGGGGCCGCCGCGAGGATCGCCAGCCCGGCAGCGACGATGAGCAGAAACCGCCTCATCGCGGCGAAGTCTACCCCCGGAGGGGCCTCGCTCACGCTACATTTACGTCCTCCCGGACGATTAGCTCAGCTGGGAGAGCGCCGCCTCGACAAGGCGGAGGTCGCTGGTTCGAGCCCAGCATCGTCCACTCGAGATTTTGCAGGGGATTCGTCTGCTGTCGGTCGTCGAGGATTCAAGGGTGCTTCCTCAGTGCGAGCGTTCCCACCTGAGACGACGCCGACTAGCCCCGGACCTCTCGATCGGCGATCCGCTGAAGGGTTCGATCGAGCGTCAGCAACGGCGCGGCGCCGGCGAGCGCGGTTGCGAGCGACAGCGCGTCGGGTAGTCGTAACTGCGCGTGGCGGGCTCGGAGTTCGGCAGCTCGTCGAGCAAGCGCGCGGTCAACAGCGACCACACGCGCACCGATCGCGGCGAGGAAGTCATCGACCATCGCGTCGGTTCCATGTTGCAGCGGCCGCACGATGACCTCTGCGTACACGGTGGCGGCGACCAGGACGTCATCGCCGCGCGCCAGGTGTGCCCCGAGGAGCTCGACCGCAGGCTCGTGCTGGGCGTCGGCCGGGTCGAGAAAGCCGATGATGACGTCTGCATCGAGCGCTACTCGCGCCATTCGCCACGCAGGTCATCAAGGTAGCCGTCGGGATAGGTACCGGCTGGGAGGCTCCCGGCGTAGCGGCGGACGAGATCGCTGGCTCGCTCGATCTCGATGCGGCCATGACCGTGTGCGCGGATCACAACGTCGTCGCCCGCGACCAAGCCTGCCTCGCGCAGGATGCGAACCGGGATCGTCACCTGGTGTTTACTGGAGAGCTTACTCATTTCCTTTACGATCCTACTAGATCGTAAAGGACCAGCTATGCTCTGCGAACACGAACGTCCCCGCCAAGGTCGAACTCCGAGGTCTGTAGGTCGCTGGTTCGAGCCCAGCCTCGTCCATCATCATTCAGTGCTCCCGAGCGGCTCGGGCTCTCTGATCGAGCGCCGCCAGCGTGATCCACGCGGCCGCCGCAGCGAGCACCGCCGCCGACACCGTGTCCAGGCCGTTATGGCCGACGATCAGCGCCGAGAACACGATCGGGGTGAGCATCAGCCGGGTCGTCGCGGCCATACCCGCCGCGGTGCCCACGGCGACCGCCAGCGTCGGCGAGACGCCGAACCAGATCTCGGCGAGGGTGGCGAGGGCGACGCCGAGGAAGATCGCCGGGAACACGGGTCCCCCGCGGAAGCCGGAGCCAAGGCTGATCGAGTAGCCGACCGCCTTGGCGACCAGCAGGATCAGCACGACCTTGGTCGAGGTCTGGGCGATGAGGTTCGGGATGCCGGTCTGGCCGGAGAACAGGACGTCCTGGGAGTTCGCGCCCAGCCACTGCGCGGTCTGCGCCAGCAGACCGACCGCAAGGCCGCCGAGCAGCAGCAGGGCCGGCATGCTCATGCGCCGGGGGCCGCGCTCCTCCAGAACCCCGGCGTAGCGCCGTACCGTGGACACGAGCAGCGCCGCCGCCACGCCCACGCCGATCCCGACCAGGAGGTCGAGGATGTGGGTGCCCTGGTAGAGCGGCAGGCCCGGAACGGCGAGCGACTGCTCGTGCAGACCGCCCCAGTTCCCCAGACCGATGAACAGCACGTAACCCGTGGCCGCGGCCACGAACCCCGGGACGAGGGCCGGGATCAGAGCGGCACCGAGCCCGACGCCGCTTTCGACCATCAGCATGCCGCCGACGATCGGGCCGCCGAACAGCGACGCGATCGCCGCGAAGGAGCCCGCCGCAGCGAGCACGGCGCTCTCCTGCGGCCCGGATTTGGCCACCGTCGCGACCGCCAGCCCGGTCACCGAGCCGAGGGCGATGAGGGGGCCCTCCGGGCCGAGCACGGCGCCGAAGGACAGCGTGCCGAGCGCCGCCAGCGCGATCCCGGGCGCGTAGCGCAGCGGGGTCGGCCCTTCGCCGGTGAACCCTTGGAGCGGACGTCTGCCGCCATCGCCCGGCAACAGCCTCCGCGCCGCGATCACGACCGCCGCCCCCACGACGGGCAGCCCGATCACCAGGTACCACGGTGGCCCGTGGGTCCCGAGATCATTCGGTAGGTCGGTCCAGAGCCAGTGCTCGATCTGGTGCGAGACGGCGAGAAAGAGCGCCGCCACCAGTGCGGCGGGGATCCCCAGGACGGCGCCGATCCCGATCATGCGCAGCGCCCGCGCCCCGGAAGGACCGCTGGACGGCGCCGCAGAGGGCGCGGTCGCGGTGCTCATGGCAGGCCGCGGCGTGCAACGCCCGCCGCCGCGGCCCGACTGTCATGCGGCCTCCAAGCGCTCACCACTGCCACCTCGTCACTCAGCCTGCTCTGATCCCGCCCGGGGGCAAGCTGTCACCGGCCCGGCTGAGCGGCATCACCTGTTTGGGATGAGGGGGCCGACGTCAGGAGCAGCGCACGCCCCTGGCGGTCCAGTTTGGCCTGCACCCGGGCCCCGTCCACGTGAGCCCGGTCAGGGCTGTGGGGCCCCGGGCGCCGTCCGCGCGGCTGGGACGGGTGCTGCGGACGCTACGCGTCCTCTCACGTTGGCCCCCGCCGCGATTAGGATCAGGAGGAGCGCGGCCAGCGCAACTAACCATGGCAGGACGGGGTGGAGTCGCGCGAGACTCAACTGCCGCGGACTCGTCGGTGCGCGAGGGCTCGGGAGGTCGTGCACGACCGCTTCCAACTCGCCCCAGTTCCTGGCGGCAAACGCGGCCCGAAGGCGCTGCTCCAGCTCTTCGGGGAGAAGCCGCCCCTCCCCGGCCGCATGCCGCAGGCGTTCGGCCGTCTGCTCGCGCTCTAGGTCAGACGCTCTGAATGCGTTGTCGGGCGTCATCGCGTCTCGTTGTAGGGGATCGGTGGTGACAGCCCGGTTACACCAGCCGTCACCGCGATGTGTTCAACCAGCGCCGTCCGTCCTGGACGTCGCGGCGCAGCCGGTCGGCACGCGTCAGCGGGTGATGGCCACAGCGTCCGGCAGCGCGACGACCTTGATCGGCTCAGACGCGGTCTGGCGGCGATGGCTCACGGTTTCGCTGCGGCGGCGGGGCGCCTGCGGCCGGGGACACGCACGGCGGCCGGGGCGGTCCACGCCCGGTTCGTGATCCGGTGGCGCTGGGACGGTCGCGGCACCGTGCTGCGCTCGATCCGCGTCCGTGACCTGCCGCACCTGGCCCGCGTCTCGGTGAGCTGCAGGGGCCCGCAGTGCCCGCCGGTCCGTGCGAGCGCCACCGGTCCTACGCGCGTCGCCCACCTGCTCGAGAAGCTGGCCGGACGGCGGTTTGCCCCGGGGGACGTCATGAGCATCACCGTCATGGCGCCACGACTGCGGCGCGAGCGGATCCAGCTTCACATCCGCCGCGCGCGGGTGCCGCTGGCGCGGTTGCTCAAGGGCTGACGACAGGGGCTCAGGCGCGCGCCGTGAAGGTGCATGGCGTCCGCGTGATGCCGTGGATGAAGCCGCTGCGCAGCAGCTCAAGCTCGCCGGCCTCGATGTCGGGGGATGACGCGCAGCATCTCGCCGAAGATGGCGTTGAGCTGGACGCGCGCCAGCGCCGCACCCATGCGGTAGTGCGGGCCCGAGGGCACGTCGGCGAACTGCACGCCCTCTCCCGAGCAGAACGTGGCCGGGTCGCGCGAGATGCGCCGGATGCCCTCAATCGCGCACCTCCTGTCGGCAGGCCGAGGATGTCCTCGGGCGGCTCGTGGCGGGAGATCGACTCGGAGCGGCGCAGGTGCGCGTCGTCCCGGTGCCGGAGAAACCCCGACGCGAAGCCCGGCGGTTGGCGCTTCGCGTCCGATCACCCCCGCTTTCCGGGGGTGGCACGACGCAAATGGCCGAGGGCGACGGATCGTGTCGTGTTTTCCCCGGCCCGCAGCGGCGTGCCGGCGCCAGCGGACAGCGCAACGGCCGGCCCCGCCGTGGTGGCGGGACCGGCCGGAGCGGTTGGGGTCAGTACCTGAGGCGACTAGCTAGTGGCGATGATGCCCGTGACCGTGGTCACCGCCGCCCGGCCACGCCGAACGCGTACGACGTGTCGGAGCTGAACGTCTTGCCAGCGCCCAGGACGACCGACGGCCACGCCGGATCACCGATGTGATGCGGCGAGTCAGGGTAGTGCTGGGTCTCCAGGGTGAATGCCTGGGTCTGGCGGTACACGCTCCCGCTCGTCCCGATCAGGTCTCCCACCTGGAAGTTGCTGGAATAGAACTGCACGCCCGGCTGATCCGTGAACGTCTTGAGGACGATCCCGGTCTTGGGGTCGAGCGCCGTGGACACCAGCCGGTAGCCGGAGCCGTTGAGCACCCAGTTGTGGTCATAGCCGTGCGCGATCTGGAGTTGCTTGAGCTGACCGGCCGGCGGCGTGTAACCGTCCGGCAGGTTCGTGTTGCGGAGGTTGTCGCCGATCGCGTGCAGGTGCCGGAAGTCGAACGCCGTCCCAGCCACGTTCACGAAGAACGGGCTCTGCGGGATCAGGTTCGGATCGACGGGCGTGTACTTGTCGGCGTTGATCTGCAGCAGCTGGTTCTCGACCGTTCCGGATGCCTCACCGCCCAGGTTGAAATACGTGTGGTTGGTGAGGTTGATGACCGTGTCGAGCGTCCTTGAGCCGTTGATCGCGGTGTAGGAGATCTTCAGCTGGTTGTCCTTGGTCAGCGTGTAGACCACCGTCGCCTGCACGTCTGCGGGGAAGCCGGTGCCGGTGCACGGTGTCGTGGCGTTCGTGCGGTCACACCCCTCCCCGTCCTTGAACGTGTTCGTCAGCTCGAGCGACGCGGATCCGTGGCCGGTCGATGTCGCCGCGGACCACACCGCGGTGTTCCAGCCCAGGAAGCCGCCGTGCAGCGTGTTCGGGCCGTTGTTGGCGTCCAGCGTGTAGTGATGGCCCTGGAGATCGAACGACGCGTTCGCAATGCGATTGGCGTAGCGCCCGATGATCGCCCCGAAGAACGCGTTACCCGACCCACCGGGGGCCGGCCACGGAACGCCGGTGTGGCCCTGGAAGAAGTCGTTGACGTAGTCCGACAAGGTCGCGAAGCCCAGCGCGACGTTCTTCGTCCCGCCCCGCTTGTCGGGGACCCAGATCGACTGGACCACACCACCGAAGTTGGTGATCTTGACCGTCATGCCCTTCGAGTTGGTCAGGGTGTAGAGGCTGGCGAGTCCCTCGCCGGGGACGTGCCCCAAGGCACGCCTTGATCGATCGTCACCCCGCCGTTGCCGTGGTGGTTGCCGCCATTTCCGTGGTGGCTGCCGTGGCGATGATGACCCTTGTTCTTCGACACGGCCTGCGCTGAAGCACCTGCGGCAAACGCCGCAGAGACCAATGCGCAGACTGAAAGGAACGCGAACAGCCTCCTGCTGCCGCGGAACGCGTGCTGCATTTGGGCTCCCTTCGATATGTGTACGCGCGCCCGCACCGGCCTCCACGGACGCGGCTCCCTCGTTGACCCTGTTAACGCTAACACGGTTTGTGCAGAGGTGTCAATCGCCACTAAGGCTCACGAAAGCAGCGTAGCCCTGGCCGGGCGTCCCGCGGTGCTAGCGTGGCGCTGTGGCCGCGATCGGCATCTCCGCCCCTCGTCGTGATTCCGAGCCCAAGGTGCGGGGCACGACCCAGTTTGCCGGAGATCCGCCCGTGCCCGGACTGCTCCACGCCCGGCTCGTACTGGCCCACGAGGCCCATGCGATGATCTCCGCCATCGACGCCGAGGAGGCCACGGCGCTCCCCGGGGTCGTCGCCGTGCTCACCGCGGCCGATCTGCCGATCGTGACGAGCGGCAAGGGCCGGCTGTACGAGCCACTCGCACGCGAAGAGGTGGTCTACGCCGGCCAGCCCGTGGCACTAGTGGTCGCCGAGACCGAGGCGCGGGCCGAGGACGCGGCGGCCCTCGTCGACGTGCAGCTCGAGCCGCTGGAGCCGGTGGTGAACCTCGAGGCCGCCATGGTCCCGGGCGCGCCGCGAGCGCGCGTGATCGAGGCGGCCGCCGACGAGGGATCGGACATCGCCGACGCCCACGCGGCCGTGGCGGCGGGCGGACTGGAGGGCGAGGAGCTCTCCGACAACGTCCTGGGCACCGCGCGGCTGGCCGTGGGCGACGTCGACGCGGCTCTGGCCGCCAGCCACGTCGTCGTGCGTGGCCGCTTTGCCACCCCATGGATGTACCAGGGCTACCTCGAGACCCAGACAGCCACGGCGTGGCTCGAGCCCGAGGGCGAGCTGGTGGTCCGAAGCTCTACCCAGGCCCCCTTCTCCACGCGCGACTCGCTGGCCAAGCTCTTCGGTCTGCCCACCGAGCAGGTGCGCGTGCGCAGCGCTCCGCTGGGCGGGGCGTTCGGAGGCAAGATGCTCATCATCGAGCCGCTGGCCTGCTCGGCGGTCATGGTTCTCAAGCGACCGGTCCGCCTGGCGCTCACGCGCAGCGAGGACATCGCCGCCACCAACCCGGCCGGAGCCGAGGTGCTGACGCTGGAGCTCGGCGCCGATGCCGACGGGCGGCTCACCGCCATCCGCGCCCGCGTGCTCGTCGACCGTGGCTCCACCGATGACTTCGGCGTCGAGTCGATCGCGGCGATGCTCGCCGCCGGCCCCTACACGTGGTCCGCGCACGAGCTCACCGCGCTCGGCATCGCCACCAACCGGGTGACCTTCGGCGCCTACCGCGCGCCCGCTGCCGCGCCCGCGGCCTTCGCCGTGGAGTCGCTCATCGACGATCTGGCCTGCCGGCTGGGCCTTGACCCGCTGGAACTGCGGCTGCGCAACGTCGCCGGGGAGGGTGACGTCGCGCCCTCGGGCCAGACCTTTCCGGTGTTCGGGGCGCGCGCCTGTCTGGAGCGCGTCCGCGACCATCCGCTGTGGGCGCGCCGCGACGCCGCCGGGCCTGACGAGGGCATCGGGGTCGCGATCGGGTGGTGGCCGGGCGGCTATGAGCCGGCGGCGGCCGTGTGCCGGCTGGACGCCGACGGCCGCCTGACCGTGATCACCGGTGCGGCCGACATGACCGGCGTCGAGACCGGGTTCGCCGCGATCGCCGCCGACGCCTTCGGCGTCGACGTGTCACGCGTGCGCGTGGTCAACGCCGACACCTCGAGCGCCCCCTACGCGGGGACCAGCGGCGGCAGCAAGGTCACCTACACGGTGGGGCGCGCGGTCGAGCGCGCCGCGATCCAGGCGCGCGAGCGGCTGCTGGAGGTCGCCGCCGACGAGCTGGAGATCTCACCCCTGGACCTGGAGATCGTCAACGGCTCGGTCCAGCCCGTCGGCGTGCCGGCCAAGGCCCTGCCGATCGACGAGCTGGCGCCCAAGATCCTCAGCTTCGGCAGCCGTCACATGCCCGTGGAGGGACATGGCCGTTCGGCCCAGACCCCGGCGCCGCAGGCCGCCGCACATCTGTCGCACGTGCGCGTGGACCCGGAGACCGGCGGCGTCACCGTGCTCGCCCACGTGGTCGCCCAGGATGTCGGGCGGGCGCTCAACCCGGCCCTGGTCGAAGGCCAGATGCAGGGCGGTACGGCGCAGGGCCTCGGGTGGGCGCTGCTCGAGGAGCTGGCCCACGACGACCACGGCCAGCTCACCACCGGCACGTTCGTGGACTACGCGATGCCGACGGCCGACTGCACGCCGCCGATCGACGCCCAGATCGTCGAGGTGCCCGCGCCCGAGGGCCCCTTTGGCGCCAAGGGCGTGGGCGAGGCGCCGGTCGTGGGCGTGGCCGGCGCGGTGGCCAACGCGATCGCCGCCGCCACTGGGGGCGTGCGGCTCACGCGGTTGCCGATGACGCCGGAGCGCGTGTGGCGGGCGGTGTCCGACGGGCGCGATGGCGCCCCGGCTTGACCGCGGTCGGCGGTCCTGGGACGATCTGCGGCGGGATGACGGCGGCGCGAGCCTCGGTACCGGGCACCCCGACGGCGGCGGTCGAGCCGGCGTCGGAGCGGTCGGATGCGCACGCACCGCCACCGGCCCGTGAGATCGCCCGGCGGGGCCTCTCCCCCGCAGCCGGCAACCGGGCCCTGACGCGGGCGTTGTCAGAGGCGGCCGCAACGCGCACGCTCGCGAGATGCCCAGGCTGTGGCGGGCGATGCGGCGGGAGCTGCGGCGCGGACAAGACCGCGCTGGACGAGGACCTGCTGGCCTCGGGCCAGCGGGCGCTGCGCCGTGCCGTGCTGGCGCGGCGCCAGCAGACGGTCAGTCCGAGATCGTGAAGGTCACCGGCCCCAGGACCGCGACCACGCGGATGAACTGCGGGCACATCATGCCCAGGTCACACTTGGGGCGCTGCAACACCTCGACCCGCGCCGCGTAGGTTCCCGCGCACCACGGGCCTCCGAGCTGGGTGGGCCCGACCGCGACGTTCACAGTGTGACCGGCGGGCTCGGACGGGACGGCCTCGTCGTGGGCGCCGACACAGCCGGTCTGATGCGGTCCGACAATGCTCAGTGCGCTGGAGGACTGCGTTCTCGCCTGCGTCACGGCGGCGGCCGGCGACGCGTAGCTGAACCGCATCACCGACTGCTTCGAGCCGACCGTGGGGCTGACGCTCAGCGCCGACGGGCCGCCCTGCGGGGTGGTGGCCGAGCCCGTGATGCTGGTGGTCGACGAGCTCGTGGGGGGCGGCAGGCTCGTTGCGCCCGCGCCCGACCTCGTGGTGTTCGAGCTGGCGGCGCAGCCAGCGAGGGCGGCGGCGAGCGAGACGAGGGCCATGGCGAGCGTGACCCGAATGCAGGCACGGTGTCTCATCGCACCGTCCCGTCGGTCGTCCCCGGACGGCCGCTCAGTCGGCACTGTCCACGAAGGCGCGCAGCTCCGCGTGGGCTCCGGTCACGACGGGCTCGCCATGTGCGAGCAGCAGGCGGTCGAAGTCGAGCTCGAGCAGCCCGCGGTAGGCGCCGCGCAACGCCTCCTTGGTCGCGGACGGCTCGTCCATCAGCCAATCGGGCACGAAGGTCAGGCCATCGACGCCCGGCCAGCGCACCACCCCGTCGGCGCAGGCCAGCGCGCGGTGGGCCGGGATGTGCAAGGCGGTCTCGTCGGGGCAGATCGCGCCCACCTCGTGGACGACGATCCCACCGGGCAGCTCGTCGCCAAAGCGAAACGGCGTCACCGGTCCCCGCCCCTCGAGCTCGTGCAGCCCGTTGGCGATGCAATGCACCTCGGATCCGAAGATCTCGTGCAGCTGCCAGGAGTCGCGGTCGTGGTGGCGGTTGGACAGCACGACGTGCTGGGGCGCCGCGTCGCGCTGGGTAAACCAGTCCGGTCCCTCGGGCGGGAACAGGGGGTCGATCAACACGCCCGGGTCCTCGAGGTAATACGAGCTGACCGTGTTGCCGATATGGGGGTGACGGGCCGTCCAGTGCCACAGCCCTGGAGCGATTTCGTCCACGGCCTGAGGCTACCCCGGATGGGCGAGAGGAATTTAACCGTTGATAAGGCAATTAGACTCTGAACATGGAAACGTTCGCGGATACAGGCCTTGAGGGCGCGGCCCTCGACGCGTGGCGCAGCTACCTGCAGAGCCACGCATCGATCGTGCGCGTGCTCGATGCCGACCTGGCCGCCGAACACGGCATGACTACTAGGGACTACGAGGTCCTGCTGTATCTGTCACAGGCTGAAGGCGGACATCTTCCGATGTCGGCGCTGGCCGAGAGCACGATGCTCACGCGGTCGGGAATCACCCGGCTCGTCGACGGACTCGTGGAGGCAGGGCTGTGCGAGCGTGTCGCGTGCCCCAACGACGCCCGCGTCTCCTACGCGCAGCTGACCGATCAGGGCTACGACAAGCTGCGTCAGGCCGGGTGCTCCCACGTGGCCAGCATCCGCCGGCTGTTCTTGGAGCACTTCTCCCCCGAGGAGATCGAGCAGCTCTCCGCGCTGCTGGGCCGGCTGCCCGGCGCCCAGGCCAACGGGCGCTGTACGGTCGAGTAGGACCGATCGCGGGCGCTCCAGGGCGCGCGTCGCGGCGTGGCGTGGCGCGCGCGAATGCTTGACAGCGCAACCATTTGTGCTATTTTGGTTGTGCAGTCAACCATCCCCAGGAGGCCCCAATGTCAGTAACCACGCTTCAGCAGATCCCCGCCGGCACCTACTCCGTCGACACCAGCCACTCCAACGTCGGCTTCGAGGTCAGGCACATGGGCATCGCCACGGTCCGCGGCCGCTTCGGCGCATTCGAGGGCTCGATCGACGCCACCGGTGACGCCCCGATCCTGGCGGGCACTGTCGACGCTGCCACCATCGACACTGGCGACGCCAACCGCGACGGCCACCTCAAGGGCCCCGAGTTCTTCGACGCCGACCAGCAGCCGAAGATCAGCTTCCACTCCACCGCCACCGAGGTCGGCTCCGACGGCCAGATCACGCTTGAGGGCGAGATCACGATCAAAGGCATCACGAAGCCCATCGAGCTCACCGGAGAGATCGCCGAGAACGGCAAGGACCCGTGGGGCAACGAGCGGGTCGGCCTCGAGCTTCAGAGCGCGATCGACCGCCGCGACTTCGATCTCAAGTGGAACCAGACGCTGCCCAACGGCAATCTCCTCGTCGCCAACGAGGTCAAGCTGCTGGTGAGCGCGTCCGCCGTCAAGAGCGCCTAGTTCGATGCGGATCCTCGGAATCTCGGGCAGCCTGCGCGCGGCGTCGTACAACACCGCGCTGCTGCGGGCCGCCGCCGAGGTCGCGCCTGAGGGCGTGACGATCGATATCTACGAGGATCTCGAGCTCCTGCCTCCGTTCAACGAGGACCGCGAGGACGCTCCACCTGCCGAGGTGGAGCGTCTGCGGGCCGAGCTCGACAGCGCCGACGCCGTCCTGTTCGCCACCCCGGAGTACAACACCACGATCCCGGGCCAGATCAAGCACGTGGTGGACTGGGCGTCGCGCCCCCACGGCCCCGAGTCGGCGCTGTGGGGCAAGCCCGCCGCGGCGATCGGCGCCAGCATGACCGACTACGGCGCGATGTGGGCCCAGGACCATCTGCGCAAGGCGCTGGCCATCGCCGGCGCCCGCGTCCTAGACCGGGAGCTGCCCATCGCCAAGGCCCAGGACCTGTTCTCCGAAGACGGCGAGCTCGGGGACCCCGAGACCCGCGATCGCCTCGCCGAGCTGGTGGGCGAGCTCGTCTCCCACCACAGCCGCTTCGCCACGGCGGCGGCGGCGTAGCCTGAGGGGATGGATCCGATGAGCCAGTCCCCCACCTCGGCCCCCGCGGTCACCTCCGCCGCCACGGCCATCGCCGCCGAGACGGCGATGGGCGAGGTCAGCCTGACGGTGTCCGACATCGGGCGCAGCCGGGCGTTCTACGAGACCGCGCTGGGCCTGAGCCCGCGCGAGCGCGAGGACGGCGGCCTGGCCTTCGGCGTCCCGGGCGGCGCCGATCTGGTGAGCCTTCACGGCGACGCGACGGCCCCGGTACTCGACCGCCGCGCCACCGGGCTCTACCACCTGGCGATCCTGTTCGGATCGCGCCTTGACCTTGCGCATGCGCTGGCCCGGCTGGCCTCGGCGCGTTGGTCGCTGGACGGCGTCTCCGACCATCTTGTCTCAGAGGCGCTGTACCTGTCCGACCCTGACGGCAACGGCATTGAGCTCTACCGCGACCGTCCGCGCGACGAGTGGAGCTACCCCGGCGGCCAGCTTCAGATGGCGACGCTGCCGCTGGACCTGCGGGGGCTCGCCGACGAGCTGGGCGCGGTGACCGAGCCACAGGCGAGCGTCCCGGCCGACACCACGATCGGCCACACGCACCTCCAGGTGGCCGATATCGCCGACGCCGAGGCCTTCTACCACGGGGTGCTCGGTTTCGACGTGACCGCGCGCGGTTACCCGGGCGCGCTGTTCGTCTCCGCCGGCGGCTACCACCACCACCTGGGGCTGAACACCTGGCACAGCGCCGGGGCGGGCCCGGCCGCCCCCGGGTCCGTGGGCCTGCGCTCGTTCGAGGTCGTCGTCCCCGATCACATCGAGCTTGGCCGCGTCGTTGACCGCATCGGCAAGGCCGGTATCGAGCTTGTCACCGAGGGCGCCGACCGCGTCGCCGTCCGCGATCCCTCGGGCAACCTCGCGGTCCTGCGCTGTCGCTGAGATCGCCGCGCGGCGGGCGGGAGCAACCCCCGCCTCGCCGCTAGTCTTGGAGGCCTCGGCGACGTGGCGGAGTGGCTACGCAGCGGCCTGCAAAGCCGTCTACACCGGTTCGATTCCGGTCGTCGCCTTGTCGCACCGCGTCGGTGCTTTCCTGCCCGCAGCCGTGACATGGGAGGTGGCCGCGGCCCGCGCCGGTGCGCTTGCAGCTGTTGGATTCTTTCGTCCGCGGGCACAATGCACCTCGTGAAGCTGGAGGACATCCCGGAGAACCCGTACCCGCGTCCGCCGCGAGCCGGCCAGGTGGTCCTGAGGCCGGCCCACCCGGAGCTGGCCCCGGCGGCCCAGGTGGAGATGCTCTACAGCCTGAGTGACCCGGCGCTGTCCGAGCTCGGGCTCGAGGAGTTCCTCGACGAGCTGCTCGTCCGCGTCCGTGAGGCCCTGGGCGTCGACACAGTGGCGATCCTGCTCTACGACGCCGACGCCGACCAGCTGGTGGCCCGCGCCGCCAAGGGCATCGAGGAAGAGGTGGAGCGCGGCGTGCGACTCCCGCTCGGCCAGGGCTTCGCGGGCCGCATCGCCGCCGAGCGCGTCCCGATCTTCATCGCCGACGTCGATCACGCCGACATCCTCAACCCGATCCTGCGCCAGAAGGGGATCCAGTCACTCCTCGGGGTGCCTCTGATCGTGGAGGGGCAGCTGATCGGCGTCCTTCATGTCGGCGCGCTGCGGCCTCGCGATTTCAACGAGCGTGACCTGGCGGTGCTCCAAGTGGCTGCCGCGCGAGCGGCGCCCGGCATCGAACGCGCCCGGCTCTACTCCGCCCTGGAGCGCGAGCATCGCGTGGCGATGGTCCTGCAGCGCAGCCTGCTGCCCAAACGGCTGGCCGACGTCGTCGGCGTGCACACCGCCGCTCGCTACCTGCCCGCGAGCGATGACGTGGGCGGAGACTGGTATGACGTCTTCGAGCTGGCCCGCGGCCGGGTTGGCGTGGCGATCGGAGACGTCGTCGGCCACGGAGTGCGCGCGGCGGCGCTCATGGGCCAGCTGCGCACCGCCCTTCACGCCTACGCGATACAGGACTACGGCCCGGCCCGGACGCTGGAGCTGGTCGACCGCTACGTGCAGGCGATGCCCGACTACGCGATGGCCACCGCCGCCTACGCGGTGTTGGAGCCCGACACCGGAGAGGTGCAGCTCGCCAGCGCGGGGCACCTGCCGCCGGTGGTCGTCGGCCGCGGCGGAGGGCGCGTGCTGGAGATGACCCCATCGGCGCCACTCGGCGCGTTCTCCTATGGCCGCGTTCAGGAGCACGAGCTGACCCTGTGGCCGGGCGAAACCCTCGTGATGTACACCGACGGACTCGTCGAGCGCCCCGGAACGCCGCTGACGACCTCCATGGAGGAACTGGCGGCCGTGGTGGGCGGCGCCAGGTCTGTGGATGACGTGTGCCTGCGTGCGATTGCGCGCATGGTCCCGGCCGGCGACCTGCGCGACGACGTGGCCATCGTCGCCATCCAGTGCGCCGACATCGGCGACGGTCTGGACCTGAGCCTGGCCGCCGACCCCAAGGTCCTGGCCGAGGTCAGGCACCTGCTACGCCGCTGGCTGCGCCACCACGGCGCCAACGACGCCCAGACGCTGGAGATCACGCTCGCAGTGAGCGAGGCCTGCACCAACGCCATCGAGCACGCCTACTCCCCCGCTCCCGCCAAGTTCACGCTGACCGCCGGCGCGGCCGAAGGACAGCTCACCTTCGTGGTCAGCGACGCCGGCCACTGGCGGCCTCCGCGGGGCCAGGATCGCGGCCGCGGGCTGACGATCATCCGGGCCGCGATGGACGACGTCGAGGTGAACCCGTCCGACACCGGGACCGAGATCGTGATGCACAGGCGGATCGAGCGGTGAACCTGGCCGACGTCCAGTTCTCGGACCACGAGAGCGTCGTGGTGGCCCGGCTGACCGGTGAGGTGGACCTCTCCAACGCCGCCGGGATCGAGAGCGCAATCGCCGCGGCCACCCCGAACCACGCGGTCGCGCTGATCCTCGACGTGAGCGCCCTCGACTATCTGGACAGCGCCGGGATCCACCTCATCTACAAGCTGCGCGAGAAGCTGCGGACGCGTGGCCAGACCCTGCGTCTGGTGATCCCCGCCGAATCACCGGCCAACGACGCCCTGCGGCTCGCCGGCGTATCCCAGGCGGTGGATACCGTGGCGACGCTCGAGGCCGCGCTGGAGGAGTTCTCGCCACCCGAGCCGTCCCGGCCCGAGGTGTCCGATCCAGGGCCGGTCTGACGTGGAGACCCCGGCGATCGCCGCGCTCCAGGCTCCCGACCTTCCGAAGCTCACCCCGGCCGTGCCGGCTCCCGACGACTCCGGCGATCTCGAACTGTCGGGCGCGCAGGTGAGCCCTTCCGAAGTCGCCGTCGCGGCCCGGCGAGTGCGGGTGCGCGAGTCCGAGCTGCAGGGGCTGGTGTTCGAGTCGGGCAACGCTCCCGGCCTCAGCCTCGTCGACGTCGTGGTTCGCGCCTGCAACCTGTCCAACTTGGACGCTCGCGAGGGCCTGCTAACGCGCGTGGCGATGCACGGCTCACAACTCGTCGGCTTCGGCTTCACCCGCGGGGAGGTCCGCGACCTGCACGTGACCGACTCCTCGCTCCAGCTCGCCTCGTTCGCATCGGCCACGCTGCACAACGTCGTCTTCGAGCGCGTCAACCTCGCCGAGGCGTCGTTCATGGACGCCCGGCTGGACGCGGTGGCGTTCGTCGACTGCCGCCTCGAGGGCACCGACTTCCGCCGCGCCACGCTCAACGGCTGCGCGATCCGCGGCGCCTCCCTTGACGGAGTGCTCGGCGTCGAATCCGTGCGCGGCGTGCGGATGCCCTGGGCCGACGTCGTCGGCTCGGCCGGGGCCCTGGCGGCGGCGCTGGGCATCGTGATCGAGCACGACTGATCCCTCGCGCCGCCACCCTTCGTCCCTGGATCGGAACCTCCGCCTCATACCTCCCCTCCGCGGCCGTCCGGTAAACCCGATTGTGGCCCCGGCCTGCGCGTGGGCTGGGCCTCCGGCCGCTCGCGCCGGGCCGAGTTCGGCGCGGCGGGCGGCGGTTATACTCGGCCACCTCGCGGCTGTAGCTCAGTTGGCTAGAGCGTCTGCTTGCCATGCAGAAGGTCGAGGGTTCGAGTCCCTTCAGCCGCTCTCAGGAAAGCCCCGGTGAGACGGTGGTTTGAGTGCTGGAGCGGGTGCTGTGTCCACGACTCGTAGGGCGAGACGAGGAGCTGTTCGCCCTGGAGGATGCCCTTCTCGCCGCCCACGGCGGCGAGAGCCGGCTCGTCGCCCTCGGGGGGGACGCTGGCATGGGCAAGACGAGGCTCGCGAGCGAGCTTGCGAATCGTGCCCAACGCCTGGGCTGGACGGTGCTGTGGGGCGGGTGCAGCGCGTCCGAGCTCCCGACCCCGTATCTCCCCATCGTCGAGGCGCTCGGCAACTACCTCTCAAGCCAGAACGCCGCCCGAGTAAGCGAGTCGCTCGGCGCGGCGCGACGGGAGCTCGCGCAGCTGTTCCCGCAGCTTGGTGACGATGAGCCTGTCACGCCTGTCGGCGATCCGACGCAGGCGAAGTTGCGCCTGTTCGAAGCGGTTGTGGGGCTGTTGGGTACGGCCGCATGCGAGCAGGGCCTTCTGCTGATCCTCGAAGACGTGCACTGGGCGGACACCGCTACGCGTGAGCTGCTCGATCACCTCAGCCGCCGCCTCACCTCCATGCGCGCGTTGCTGCTGCTTACGTATCGCAGCGACGAGCTCGATCGCCGCCACCCCTTGGCACCGCTGCTACAGGGCTGGCGTCGCTCCGGGACCGCCGAGCTCGTCACGCTCGCGCCACTCGACCGAGGTCAGATCGCTGAGATCATCTCGGCCATCCTCGATGGCGAGCAGGTCGAACCAGAGTTCCGCGAGCTGATGTACGCGCGCACCGAGGGCAACCCGTTCGTACTCGAGGAAATGCTCAAGGAAGCGATCGATCGCGCAGATGTGCCGCGTTCCGGAGACAGTTGGCAGCGGCGTTCGCTTGAGCAGCTGCGGATCCCCGACACGGTCCGCGACACGATCCTCCTGCGCTTTGCTCGACTCGATCCTGCCGAAGCCGAGGTGCTGCAGGCCGGCGCCGTGCTGGGCAGGACGTTCGACTACCCGACGCTGCTCACGACCTCGGGCGCCCCGGAGCCCGCTGTGCATCGCGCGCTTGAGGTCGGGGTAGCGCAGCAGCTGCTGGACGAGCTCGCCGACGGCCGCGCGAGCTACCGCTGGCGCCATGCGCTGACACAGGAGGCGATCAGCACGGACACCGTGCTACCGCGGCGTCAGGCGCTGCATGGTCGTGCGGCCGACGCGCTCATCGCCGCGGGGGCGGGCCCTCTCGCGGTCGCGGGGCACCTGCTCGGCGCGAGCCGTTTCGAGGAAGCCGTGCCAGCCTGCCTGAGCGCCGCCGAGGAGGCGGAGGCGTCGCTGGCGTTCGCCGATGCGCTCGAGCTGCTCGAGCGGGCGCTGCCGCACGTACGGATGCCGCTGGACCGGTTTCGCATCCTGTGCCGCATGGGTGGCTTACTGTGGATGGACGACAAGACGGTGCACGCCGCTGAGGTGCTTGCCGAGGGGATCCTCGGGCTGGAGGACCACGGCGATGAGCGCGAGGCCGCGCGCTATCGCCTCGTGCTGGGCCGCTGCCACTGGGAGGAGAGCAGGCCCGACCTGGCGCGCGAGGAGTTCGAGCGCGCACGCCGCACCCTGGAGGCGCACGGCGCGTCGGCAGACCTCGCGATGGCGTACATGCGCCTCGCCGGGCTCGATCAGTTCGACAAAGACCCCCACGCGCTCGAGACCGCGAGAAAGGCGGTCGAGGTCGCGCGCGCTGCCGGTGCCGATTTCGAGCGCGTGTGGGCGCAGTCATTCGTGGCGCTCGCCATGCTCGACGCGGGCGAGACCGTCAAGGCGAACTCAATGGTCGATGGCTGCTTCTCAGAGGCGCGCCGTCGCGGCTTCTCGATGATCACCCACAACATCGCCTACAACGACACGTGGACACGCCTGCACACGATGAGCGCCGGCGTGGCGGAGCGCCTCGACGTCCTCGCCTCGGAGCCCGGGCCGGCGGTAATGACCAACATGATCGAGACGGCGAGGAGCTGGACTCTGCGTGCTAGAGGAGAGCTTGCTCTCGCCCTCGCCGTCATTGAACGCCAGACCGCGCTGCGCACCGTCAGTGACAAGGTGCGCTGGCGCGCGCAGGTCGAACGTGCCGAGGTTCTGCTCGAACTCGGGCGATTGAAGGAGGCCCAAGCAGTCCTTCCCGCTACATCGGAGCGGGCGGAACTCCAGGACCTCGTCTACGACGCCGGTCCCCAAATTCGGCTCCGACTGGAAACCGGCCGCGTCGATGAAGCAGTTGAACTCGCGCGCGAGATTGCATCGCACGCCGCTCGGCTTGCGCCAGACGATGACGCGCTCGCCGTAGCTGCCGAGGCGCTGGTCAAAGTCGGCCTGCTCGATGAGGCCCAGGCCGGCGTGGACGCTGTCCGATCGCTTGGCCTTGGCATCGGGGAAGCATTCCTCGACGAAGCGCAGGCCCGTATCCTGCTCGCCCGCGGCGAGCCTGCCAAGGCCCAGCCGATCCTCGAGACGGTCGCGAGGACCGCCGCGATCCGCGGCTTTCGCCTCGTCGAGTGGCGAGCGCGTTTGCTCATCGCGGAGGCGCTCGCACAGCTCGGCCGATCGCAGGCGGCGGAGGACGAGGTGAAACTCGTCGTCGTCGCGGCCGATGCCGCGGGCGCGGTCCTGATCGCAGACACCGCGCGGAGAGTGGCCGAGAGGCACGGCCTCAGCGTTCCGCGAAGCACCCCCTCCACCGTCTCCTCAGAGCCGGAAATCACGCTGGCCGGAGAGCGTCTCGTGACTTCGATGTTCGCCGACGTCCGCGGTTACACGGCGCTCACGGCCGCGACTCCACCGGCCGAGATGGCCGAGCGCGTCACCACGCTTTACCGCTGGGCCGCCGCGGAGGTCAGCCGCCATCACGGCGTCGTGAACAAGTTTGCCGGCGACGCCGTGATGGCCACCTTCAACGCAACGGGCACACGAATCGATCACGCACGCGAGGCGCTCGAAGCCGCGCTCGCGCTGAGCGGCAAGGCCGCGCTACTTGAGCTCGGGGTGGGCATCGGCATTTCGGTCGGTCCCGCGGTCGTGAGCCCGAAGACAGCCGATGCCGACATCTTGGTGCTGGGCGAGGCCACGAATCTCGCCGCGCGGCTGCAAACCGCGGCAAAGGCAGGCGAGATCGTGTTGAGCGACGAGGCTCACCGGCGGGTCGCCTCCTGGCTAAGCGAGCACGGTCTCGAAGCCGTGCGAGAACTACTCGAACTCAAAGGGTTCGACGGCCCACAGCCCGCGTGGCGCCTCCGTGCCGGCGCCAAACGCCCGCGCACCTTTAGAGGCTTGACGAATCAGTAACGACGGATTGGATCTCTCAGCCGCTCCTGCTGCGTCAGCCGAGCACCTTGACGCTGCTCGCGAACCCGGTGCCGAGTGATTGCTGCACCGCCATATGCAGGTAGCCGAGCGCTTCGAGCTCGTGTGCTCGGGCGAGCGCTCCTGCGTCGACGGCGCGCAGGCCGCCGGTCTCGACGAGCTCGCGGACTGCCGCCTTGGCTCCTTCGTCGTCGGCTGCGAGGAAGACATCGAGTGGCTCTCCGGCGACGGCGCCGGTCGCCAGGGTGCCGGCGAACGTGGTGTTGAACGCCTTGACGACCTTCGCGCCGGGAGCCTTCCGCGCGATTTCGGCGGCTGCCGACCCGGCTTCAACGCTCAGCGGCGTGAACGATGCGAAGTCAACCGGGTTGGTGATGTCAACGACGGCCTTACCGGACAGCTGATCGCCGTAACGGCCGATCACGTCGTCGATGGCGGCGTATGGGATGGCGAGCACGACGACATCGCCGGCGAGCGGGTCACCGACGGTCCCGGCGCGGACGTCTCCCTCAAGCTCGTCGGCCAGGGCCTCCGCCTTACCGGCCTCGTGGCCGAGGAGGGTCAGCGAATGGCCGCCCGCCAAGGCGCGGGCCGCGATGCCGCGGGACATGTTGCCGGTGCCAATGATGGAGATCTCCATCGCGCTCCTCCTATTCGTCAGTCGAGCCGACGCAACGCCTCAGACAATCCCGGCGCGTCTGAGCGTGGTCGACGGATATGCGTTGTAGCGCGCACGATAGAGAGCGGCAAAGCGGCCAGCGTGCGGGAAGCCCCATTTCGCGCCGATGCTGGCCACGGTGGCTTCGTCGGTGCTGGCGTTGACGAGATCGTGGTGAGCTCGCTCGAGGCGCGTCTGTTGGATGATCTGGTGAGGCGTGGCGCCCAGCGATCGTTTGAAACCCTGCTGGAGCGCGCGAATGCTGACGCCCGCCGAGGAGGCCACCTGTGCGACGCTGAGCGGCTCGTGGGCGTGCTGCTCGATGTATTCATCGGCCCGCCGGACCGTGGTTGGGCCGATCCTTCGCGCGGGGGCGTCGAGCTGTGCGCGGAAGTCGTGGTCGGCGCTGAGGAGGAGGCCCGAGAGGATGGCGTGGACGAGGGGAACGGTCATGATCGGCTGGCGGAACAGCGACTCGGGATCGAAGAGGCCGGTGGCGAGCGTGCACACCAACTCGTTCCAATCGGCTGCGGCGCGGCGAGAGAGGTCGAGCGCCAGCTCGAAGGCGATCGGCCTGGTGACAGGTCGATGGAGCAGTTGCCGCAGCTCGTCTTCGAGCGCGTCTCGTTCGATCTTGACCGCGAGCATCTGGCCGGGGGTGCGCCAGCCCGCAAAGCCGGTCGGCCTGTCGGGTCCGAAGATCATGCCCCTCGTCGACGTGGCGATCATCTGATCCGATCCGCAGTACGCGCGCGTCTGCCCAGCACTGACGAGGTTGACCTGGTAGGCATCGGCGTGTGGTTCGGCGTCGACCCGAATCTCGGTGTCGAATGAGAGCCAGCCGAGCGTGATCGGACCGAGGGACGCGGCGTCGAGACTCATGGTAAAAGCACAATCATCGCCCAGGATCGTGAGACGGTGCTCGTGGTAGACGCGCGCGACGGCCGCGCTCGCCTCGACGGGATCGCGACTCCGGACACTGACGTCGCGCCACTCACCCGGCCCATCGTCCGTCGGACGTTCAGCGCTGACCATACTGTTGTCCCGATGTTAGGAGTCGATCGGCGGCTATCCAGATTGCGAAGCCAACGATCCGATTTGCGTACTCTTTCATCTGCGGGGACTTGCTGCAAGCTGATCAAACCGGTTTGCTTCGCCTAGCCGGCGAAGGTTTAACGCGGACCGGCACGCGGGCATGTTGTCCGAAGAGGAGGAGTCGCACCCATGTTTAGGTCTAAGCGCGCGCGCACAGGCGCGGGCGCGGTACTGGTAGCAGCCGTCATCGCCGTGGTTCTCGGCGGCTGCGGGTCGAGCTCGTCGACGTCGTCGAGCGCGGCGGCGGCCGGGGGATCGTCCTCGAGCACGTCGGCGGCCGCGGCGGCGACCACGTCGAGCACATCGGCGGCGAGCGGGTCGGGGACGCGGATGGCGATCTTCTATTACAACCCAAGCCCCTACGGGGTCGCGTCGCTCAAGGGCGCTCAGGCCGAGGCACAGAAGCTGGGCATCAAGCTCGACGCCTTCGACGCCAACAACAACCCGCAGATGCAGTCCACGCAGATCCAGGACGCGATCACCACCGGCAAGTACAAGGCCTTCTGGGTCTGGGGTCTGAACGACGTCGCCCTGACACCGATCATCAACAAGGCGCTCTCCGCCGGCATCAAGGTCGCGGCCGCCGACTACACGTGGGGACCGCTGTCCTCCCAGGACGTCCTGACGGCCAACAAGCACTTCGTCACGACCGTCGGCCAGTCGATCGGCGCGGAGTCGACGAACCTGATCGCGGCGATGAACGCGGCCTGCAAGAAGCAGGTGGGAAGCGGCCACTGCAACATCGCCTTCCTGCCAGGGCTCGCCAACTACCCCACCGACACCGTCCGCGAGAACGTGATGACGGCGTACTACAAGGGCAAGCCGAACTACACCTTCACGATTCTGCCGCCCGGGATGTATGACCAGGCGGCATCGCAGAAGGTCGCCCAGACGTACTTCAACGCGAACAAGAACGTCAACGTGTTCGCGACGTTCGGCGACCAGATGGCAGCGGGGGCCGTGACGGCACTGAAGCTGGTCGGCGGCTACACGCCGAACAAGAACATCGCAATCATCGGCTACGGTGCCGCGAAGGAGGCGGTCGACCAGGTCAAGGCCGGGACTTGGTA
>CAWDFE010000003.1:0-20285 GCA_963801435.1 uncultured Actinomycetota bacterium | reverse complement strand
GGCTGTCGGTCCCGTTGCCTATGCCCGCAGCCGCTGGATCGGGGCGGCCACCAGGCCAGCTGAGCCACTGAGGCAAAACGCCTAAGCCGGAGCTTCGGTGTAGGCGCGTCCGGTTTGGAGCGGGGAGCTCGCGCTGCCGGATCCGCTCGTCGAGGCCGAGCTCCCGCTTACCCAATCAGGGGGCCCAGTTTGACGAGGCGCGGCCGTTGATCAGGGTGCTCGGCGAACCGTTGGGGTTTGTTCAGACACCGGTGTCTGCGGGCAAGCTTGATCCCCAGCAAGCACTGGCGCAGATGGACGCCCATCTCCGCGAGCGCGTCGAGGGCCAACTGGCTGTGAATGGACTCCCGCCACTCGCAGACCTGCTTGCCGTTCCCCGACCGCGCACTGCCGAGGACGGCTACCTGGCTCGCAGATGCGGGTGGGTCAACGGTCACCGTCGATCCATGCCTTCGAGATCTGCGCGCGATGCTGATCCATTCCCATCACCAGGCTCATGCGATCAACCGCCGCTCTATCGAAACGGGCAGCAGCCAACGAGCGCGCCTTTCAGCAGCACGACACGCGGCGCATCGCCTACCGTGAACCACGGTCGGTACCTCCTCTTCGAATGGCGGGCCGCGCGGGCGTAATCCGCGCGCGCCTACAACGCCGTTGGACGCGGAGTGCTGGCCACCTTCACGGCCAAGTCACGTCTCCCGGGACATGACATCTTTCAGTGGGATCAAGACTGCAGACGGGCACAGCCTCAACCTGCTGCACGTCGTGGACGAGTTCACCCGCGAGGCGCTGGCGATCGAGTGTGACCGTCGCATCGACGCCGACCGGACCGTCGCGGCGCTCGACCGCCTCGTCGGCAAGCGCGGGACCGCGCCCGGGTTCCTGCGCTGTGACAACGGGCCGGAGATGACCGCCAACGCGCTGCGCGACTGGTGTCGCTTCAGCCGGGCGGGCAGCGCCTAAATTGCGCGCGGCTCGCGTGACGACAGCTACCGTGGCACCACCATCACAACCACCCAGCTATCACAGCAGGTGGACCGATGAACGGGCTCTGGTCAGATCAACCAGACGATGCCGAGCGGGACGGCGCCTGGGTCGCCGAGCTGACCAGCGACCGAATCCAGACGGCTGCGCTGCCGGATGCTCAGGCTAGGGCACTCGACGGAGACCTGCCGCCGTCTCCCGATCGGCGAGAACGCTGGGAATCTTCGCCGCCCGCTGGGATCCGCCCCGAGGAAGCCGGCCGGCGGCCCGTCCCAGCCTGCAGACTACGACACCAAAGGCGTGGGAACGTTCAGCCGAATGTGAGCTCTCGGGGGTCGAGACGTCCGGCGCGTCGCGCGCAGGCCACTGCTGAAGCGCGTGTAGCGGCCTTCGCAGCCACCGTCGCTAGTGCTGCCAGACCCGGACGTAGTCCACGGACATGGTCGACGGCACCTGCACCTTTCCCCACTTCTTCGTAAGTCCGTAGTCCAAGCTAAGGTACATCGGCGCACTCGTCACGTTTGCGCGGACCCGGCCAATGTTAACGCCATCGTAGTAATACGTGATCGAGCCGGGCTCCCAATCGGCACCGAACGTATGCCAACCAGAGTAGTTGCCCGCGGGGCCTTCTCCGACCTGTTGCGGATCGGCGGCCGTTCCCCAATGGAAGTGCCAATAGACCGAACCGCCAATTCCCTCCATGACGTCATTCTCGCCCGTGACCGGCCAATTCTGACCGTCTGCCCAGAAGGCGGGCCAGTTTGCGACGCCGCCTAGCCTATTGCCGGGCAAATCTATTCGCGCTTCCAGGAAACCATAGGTGAAGTGGAAATGGCCGTTGGTATTCAGCAGACCGGACGCATACTTATAGCCGGCGCAGTGTCGTTTGGCGGCGGTGATCTTCAATGCGCCGCCACCCACGGCTGACTGCTTGGGGCTATAGCATTCGATCTCAGAGCTCGGGTTGACCGGAGCCGTCGAGGACGCGTTCGTGGCACCGAACCAGTTTAGGTTCCACTTGCCCTGGTCTACCGACGCGCCCTTGAACTCGTCATCGAACTTCAGCTTCCAGCTGCCAGAATCGCCTCTCGGCTGGGGCGTGTTTGACAGGCCAACGGAGGCGACCAGCAACAGGATCGGCAGTGCCGCAAACGCCAGCACCATGATTCGCTTACGCATACTTGTCCTTTGGCTCGGCCTACATCCCAGCAGTTGCACGTGCCCACGGCCGCCGCCGTTTGCGGCCGGTCGGGGGCCGACTATAGGCGCTCCGCCGAAACAGGTAGTGAGTTTCAATGGGCGCCTGGCGAGGGTCCCAGTCGTCTCCTAGTCGCTCGGGGCTACTGATACACCCGCACCCAGTTGACCAAGAGCGTCGCGGGAAACCGGGTCGAGGCGCTCGGCGGCCCGCCCCAGCTACCGCCTACCGCGAGGTTGAGCACGAGGTGGAACTGGCGGTTGTAAACCCACTTCGCGCCGGAAGGAAGACCCTTGGAAGTCACGGTGCCGTAGGGAACACCGTCGAGAAGCCATGTGATTGAGTTTCGACTCCATCTGATCGCGTAGGTGTGGAATCCTGAGGCAAGCGAACGCTGCGCGGCGATCGTCCGCGAGACGGTGTAATGCGACGTGCCGCCGCTCGGGCCATTGATGAAGCCATGCGCCACCGAGGAGTGCTGGCCGAGCGCCTCGAGCACGTCAACCTCGCCACACGCAGGCCACCCCACCTTGTTGATGTCATCGCCGAGCATCCAGAACGCGGGCCATAATCCTGCGCCTGCTGGGATCTTCATGCGGGCTTCGATCAGGCCGTGGTTTGCCGAGAACAGCCCCTGCGTTTCGAGCCTGGCTGATGTGTAGTGCCGGGTCCGTCCGTCTGGCCCCGTTTGCGTCTGCCGGCGCGCGACAATTGCGAGGTGACCGTGGCCATCACCCGATGCGTTTGCCGGACTGTTCGTGTAGGTCTCAAGCTCGTTGTTGGTGTAGCCCCAGGCACCGACGTCATGGATCCACTTTGACGTGGCCGGCGGTGTACCGGCCGGACCGTTGAATTCGTCTGACCAGACGAGATTTGTGTACTGGGGGGGCGCGGTTTCTGGCCTGTCGGAAGGCTGACGGGCAGTGCTGGGCACGACAAACCCTGAGACCGATAACCCAACCGTCAAGGTCACGAGGATGAAAGCGAACCGTCGCATTTAGTTACGAACGGCGTGTGGTTGGGTCAACGACTGCGGCTCCGCGCCGATCCGGGCGAGATTCAGGCGATAGATCGTTGCCTCCGCGTTGCGGTAACGCGGCTCGCTGCGGCGCAGTTCGAGCACGAAGCCAGTAACCAGCGCGACGATGCCGAGCACGAACCAGATGTTGGAGCTCACGAGCAGGCCGAAGTTCCCAATCTTCGAAGCTTCTATCTGGCTGGCGCCGTACGCCCAGGCGCCCATCCCGAGGAAGGGGAGGGCTAGCTGCGGCTGTATCCGCCACGCACTCGCCCGGTCCGCGGCTAGTGAAACCGGGCGCGGCATTGCGTGCTCAAACTGGGTCATCGAGTCACTCTCCTCCGCAGTCGTGGCGCACAGGAGGCCGCCCCGGCAAACGCAAGCGCGAACCATGCCCGAGGGTGCCACGAAGTCGTCCAGATCATTGGTGCGCTTCCGGTCGCGACCACCGCGAGGCTCACGGCCAGCGTCAAGCCTGCCTGTGCCGCGTCCTCGCCAACTGTCCACCCAGCACATCGCGCCTGCGCCGGCAGGTACGCGGGCGAGTAGGAGCGCGCCTGCGAGGGCGAACCAGGGCCATGGCGCGCCGAGCACGAGCGCGACGGACAAGACGCTGCCGAGGATGCCGGCGTACGCGGTGACTTCGGTTCGCGGCCTACTCATCGAACTCGCTGTGCCGGAACGTGGGGCGTGGGCGCCTTCGGGATCGCGATGGCGGTGACGACGGCGCCGGCGGTCCTCATCGCGGCGGGGCGCTCTGACTGCGTCGGGGCCGTCGTGCCGGCGGGTGAGGCCACGGTTGATAAATTCGCCCGATTACGCCACCTACCGAGCTCAAAGTCGGTGAATTCAGGCGCCACGTCCATCTCGGTACGGACGCCGTTTACCGCGTCTGCGGTTTCGACGACGAATTGGCCGAAGTGGAGGTCGTGAGCGCGCCTGGACTGCCGCGCGGTCGGCGTTTCAAGTTCAACGTGGCCGCAGTCCGGAGTATGGCCGTGGTATCGGGGCCGGCGGACTCGTCCGGCGCGATCCCCAAACGAAGCTAGACACCGCAGGTTCATGTCACCGGCCTCGCTGGCTTGCGCTCTAGCCCGCCGACGCCAAGCCGAGGGGCGGGGTGTCCAGGGCGTGCAATGGTCTGATCGCGTGTCCTCTGGAATCGAGCTCGCGGATGGCGGGAACCCGGATCACCGTGGTTTCGTCGCGCATCGTGAAGCGCTCCTTCAGGATGGTCCGCAAAACGCGCAGCCCATCGCGAATCGGATGAAGCTTGCTGACGCCGTGAATCCGCTCGTGCTCGACGCTCGGAACCTCGGCGACGTTCAGTCCGGCCTTGGCAGCCCGCACGTTGATGAGCGTCTCGACCTCGAATCCGGCGCAGTCCACGTTCAGCGTGGGCCGCACGTCTGACCAGAAGGCGTTGTAGCCGTAGCAGAGATCGCTGTAGCGGGTGCCGAACAAGGTGTTCACGGTCCCGTTGAGAAAGCGGTTGCCGGTCATCCGCAGAGGCGTGATGTCGTCGCTGCCGCCGCCCTTCATGAATCGAGAGCCCTTGGCAAAGTCCGCCCCGTTGAACAGCGCGTCGACGTAAGCCGGGATCTCCTGCGGATCGGTCGACCCGTCGGCGTCGAGCATCACGATGATGTCCCCGCGTGCCGCCGCGAAGCCGCACGCCAGTGCGTTGCCCTTGCCCTTGCCGTCCTGAATCAGGACGCGAATGGACGGGCACAACTGGCGGGAGACCTCGATCGTGTCGTCGGTCGAGTGGCCGTCGACAAGGATTACCTCGAACAGTTCCTCGAACGGGAGCCGCGCGAAGACGTGTGGCAGGTTGGCGGCCTCGTTGAGCGTGGGGATCACTACGCTCACCCGCGCAACCGACCGCGTCGGCCTAGTGATTCGATGTTTATCTGTCGTTGCGTTCTGCATGAGCTTCGTGCCCCCTTCAGGACGGCTTTCATCGCCGCGCTTGCCGTGGAAGCTCCTCCAGAGCTCGTCGGCAATGACGCGGTTTTTCTGTCAGTACTAATTTCGGCCGATTGACGCAAACCTTCATGACCCATTTGGGTCATATCTGAGCCGCCGATCGTGCTGCTTCGCACAAGCCGTTGACGACGTCCTCCCCGGGGACGCGACCGCGGGCAGGCGGTTGACCGGGCCCCGTCGCAGCCGCGACACTCCGCTGCGTGCCGGGACGAGCGCTAGTCGGCGACGAGATCCAGTCTGCGCTGGAGACGGTTAGCATCCCGAGTTACGTCATGGATCCGGGCGGCGTCGTTCGCTGGCTCAATCTGGCGGCCAGCAACCGTCTCGGCGACATCCGCGGGCACAGGTTCACGTGGTTCGTGGCCCCCGAGGACCGTGGCGTTGGCGCGAGCTGGTGGCGCACACGATGGCCGGTCAAGATTCGGTCAGCGATGACGAGTTCGTGCTCGTCGATGTGGACGGCAATCGCGTGAGCGTCGAGTGCAGCTCCGCCCCGATGGTGCGCGGGGAGCGTGTCGTGGGGGTGTTCGGGCAGATCAAGCGCGAGCGCGAAGCCCTCGGAGTCCACTCGCGGCTCGAGGCGGTGGCGGTGGCGCGCTTGAGGTCAGGCGCCTAGCGATCGCCGCTGCGCCGGACGCCGCCTCTCGCCAGAGAGCCGGACGCCGCATGGCTGAACCAGCGCGCGCACACCTCGGAGTGATGCCGGGTCCCAGCGCTCAAGAGATCATCCTCGAGCAGGATGAGCGTCGGGAGCTCGAGCATCGCGCGGCGTGGTACACGCTCCCGCATCGTGCGGTGTTGCGAGCCAAGCTGGTGCTGCTGGCGGCCGAGGGGCACACCAACGCGGAGATCGCCTGGCGGCTGGGGATGAGCACGAGGGCTGTCGGTCAGTGGCGGCGAAGATTCGCGGCCGATCGTCTGGCTGGTCTGGCGGATCACGCGCGGGCGGGTCGACCGCGTCGTTTTCCCGCCGCAGCAGATCGCCAAGGTCACGGCGGTCGCGTGCGAGCCGCCCGCCCAGCAGGGCGTGTCGCTCTCGCGCCGGTCGGTCGCTGACGTTCCCCGCCTGGTCATCCAGCGTGGGATCTGCGACGCGTCGGTCTCAACGATCGTGCGGTGGCTCAGGCAGGACGCGGTCCGCCCGTGGCGGTCCCTCTCCCGGATCTTCTCGACCGACCCAGACTTCGCACTGAAGGCCGGCCGGATCCTCGATATGTACCGGGCCGCTGAGACGGCGAGCGGTTGGGGGTGGTCGAGCAGGGTGGCCGTGAAGCTAGACCGGGCACGTTCGCCGGTCGCGGGGCCATCGCCTCGCCGCGCCCGGGCGCCGCTGGTCGGGGAGGCCGGCGCTTAGGCGGCCGTGGACACTTCAGGGAAGTCCCCGACCGGTTCGGTGCCGGTCACCTCACCATATAGGTGCCGGGCCACGCGCCGTGCGTCGCGGCCGATGACGCCCATGCACGGCGCGTAGCCGAGAAAGCGCAGGCCAGGCCGCAGCGGGATTCCGCGATACTGGAAGGGGAGGCCGGCTTCGTCAAGCACGCCGAGATGACCCACGAGGGGCTCCAGACCGGTGGTGTACCCGGTGGCCGCGATGAGCGCATCCGGCTGGAGGGTGGTCCCGTCCGTGAGCCGCACGCCCCCGGCGTCCACGGCGCACACACCCGGTACGATCTCGAAGTCGCCGGCCTTAAGCGCCGCGATGACGTCCCGGCCCACGATGGCCGGGGCTGCTCCTTCGTGCAGCCGGGTGAAGATGCCCGCGTCAGGGACTGTCAGCCCCCAAGGGCTGAGATCTCCGACGGTCAGCCGCTGCACAAGCCGCCCGACGAGATCCGCGATCCGGGTCGGCAGCCGAAACAGGGCCGCCGCGAGCAGGTCGGTGGGCAGTCCGCAGGACCTCTTTAAGAGCAGGTTGGGCTGCGTCCGCACTGCGAGCCGGACCCGGCGCGCCCCGCCCTGTGCCAGGTCCCGAGCAATGTCCAGACCTGAGCAGCCGCCGCCGACGACCAGAACGTCGCGATCACGGAACTCCTCCGGGTTGCGATATTCGAGGGAGTGCAGGATGTGCCCGGGAAATCGGTCCCGCCCCGGCCAAGGCGGCATCCAGGGCGTGTGCTGGTGTCCGATCGCCACGATGACCTGCCGCGCCGTCAGCGTTTCTGCGGCAGTGGACAGCAGCCAGCCGTCCGGGGACGGATCGATGCGATCGACCTGAAGGCCGAACCGCACCTTCAGGTCGTGCCGCGCGGCGAAGGACTCCAGGTAGCGGACTGCGTGGTCACGCAGGGGGAAGAACGGGACGCTCGCCTCGAAGCGGTCCTCGGGCCTGAGCTTCGAGTTCCAGCGGCACGTGTTTAGCCGCAGCCCGTCGTATCGCGTCCGCCAGGAGGGCGCGATCTCGTAGCTCCGCTCGATGATTTGCGCGGGCACACCGAGCCTGCGAAGCTCGGCCGCGGCGGCGAGACCGGCCGGACCGGCGCCGATGATCACCACCGGCTCGGCCGTCTTGCCCTGCTGCTTGTTTCGCTCCCAAACCGCTGGGGCTAGCACGACATCATCTGCCTAGCAGGCGCTCCCGGATCACCGCACATGTAACGCCGGGGCCGCGGGCGAACCGGGCGTCTCCGTCGCCACAGCCAACCTTCAGCGGTGCCCGTCAGGAATTCTCCCCGGACGAACGTTGCGTCCCGTGCGCTCATAACCACGGTATCGGCACGTCCGCCAGGCACCATTAGCTCTCTTGAACTCGGACGCGAGATGCTCAGTTGAAGGGATCGTCGCGGACCAGGCGTTGCACGTCCACGCGTTGAAGGAGATCGCGAACGGCCGGATGTAAGGCACAAGCTGACGCTCACGTCGGATGCGCCGAGACCCAGGCCACCGACCCCGCGTCGACCGGCATGGCGACGCCGGTGACGAACGAGGCCTCCTGCGAGCACAGCCAGACGACGGCGGCGGCCACCTCCGCCGGATCGCCGGGGCGGCTCATCGCCTGGGGGGCGACAATCTCGCGCTGGCGCTCCGGCGACAGATCGGCCATCAGCCGGGTCATGATGGCGCCGGGGCACACGGCGTTGACGCGAATACCCGCGTCGGCGTACTCCACCGCGGCGTTCTTGGTGAGACCCAGGATGCCGTGCTTGCTGGCGGCGTAGGCGCCGAGCATCGAGACGGCGCGCAGGCCGGCGTTGGACGAGGTGTTGACGATCGCGCCGCGGATCGGGCCGTCCTGGGTGAGCATCTGCGCGATCTGGTGCTTCATGCCCAGGAAGGTGCCGCGCAGGTTGACGGCGATCACGCGGTCGAAGTCCTCGTCGGAGGTCTCGTGCAGGAGGCGGTGCACCCCGATGCCCGCGTTGTTGTGGGCGAAGTCCAGGCGGCCGTGGCGCCGGACCACGTGGGCCACAAGTCCCTCGCAGGCTGCTGAGCTCGAGACGTCGCACGGGAAGAACTCGGCCCGGCCCCCGGCGGCGGTGATCTGCTCCACGGTCTCCTCGCCCCCCGCGACGGCGCCGGGCAGGTCGGCCACGACCACCGTGGCGCCCTCGGCGGCGAAGCGCAGCGCGCAGGCGCGCCCGATCCCGGCCGCGGCGCCGGTGACTAGCCCGGCCGTGCCCTCCATCAGTCCCGGCATCGAACTGGTTACGCGGCGGCGAGCGCCGCGTGGCGGATCTCTGACGGGGTGGCCCCGAACTCGCGCTTGAACACCCGGGAGAAGTGGGCGGCGTCGCAGAAGCCCCAGCGGAACGCGATCTCAGTGACCGAGCCGCCGCTGGGTTGCTGCAGGTCCTCCAGGCAACGCGCCAGTCGCTCGGTCCGCACCAGCCCGGCGACGGAGGCGTCCACGTCCTCGAACAGCGCGTGCAGCGTCCGCACCGACATCGCGTAGGCGCGCGCGATCGACGCCGGGCCGAGCTGCGGATCCTGCAGGTGCGAGCGCACGTAGCGGGCGATCTCGGCGCGCATGGCGGCCCGCGTCGCCGCGCGGTCGCTTGGCAGCGCCGGCTCGACCGCCGCACGGAGCAGTTCGAGCGCCGCGTTGGCCGCCGCCGCGCCCGCCGCCCCGTCGAGCGAGGGCATCTCGACGGCGAGCGCGTTCATGAAGCGGACGAGCAGTCGCGCACTGGCGCTGCCCTGAAGCGACGGCAGAGACTCCAGGCCGGCGAGGCGCGGGCACACCGCCAGCACCCGATCGCGCGGGAACAGCAGCGTCCGCTTATAGAAGGCCTCGGCGATCTCGATCTCCGTGGGCTGCAGGCCGTCCCACAGCACCATATCGCCGGGCTTGAGCGCGAGCTGCCGGTCGCCCTCGCGCACCAGCTCGGCTCCCTTGCAGACGAACTGGAAGCCCAGGACGTTCTCGTGCGCATACTCCGCGCGGGAGGCGATCACCTGGGTGTCGCGGTGGCCGAGGAAGGGGGAGGCGGCGCAGTCGACCAACATGAGGTCCCCGATCGGCCGCCGAGTCACCATCGCCTGGAAGCGCCCGGGAGTCCGGTAGGTGGGCTTGACCTCGAACGCGAGATGGGTGGCGGCCAGGATCTCCGACCACGACTGCAGGCGCGTCACCGGGTCGGCGCCCCGCGGACACCACCGCTCCAGCGGCGGGTGCGGGGCGGTTGACTCGAACGCCGGAGCGGGGGCTAGCGCCATCTCGTCACGTCCTGTCTCTCTCCAGTGCCGATTGCGGTCGGCCGATCTGCTCCGTCATCTTAAAGGAGCGTGGGCCCCGCGTTCGCCGGCGAGCGCGGCGAAGGCGTCCAGCGCGGCGGGATCGGCCAGCGAATCGCGGCTGGCGACCTTCTCGGCGGGCTCGCCGCGAAGCAGGCGCTTGACCGGCGCCTCGAGCTTCTTTCCGGTCAGCGTCCGCGGGATGCCGCTGACGGCGATGATGTCGTCGGGCACGTGCCGGGGGGAGAGCTCGCTGCGCAGCGCCGTTCGCACGCGTCCCAGCACCTCGTCGTCCACCGTCGCGCCGGGCGAGGGCACCACGAACAGCAGCAGTTCGCCCATCCCGCCCGCGTCGTCCTCGAGGTGCACGACGAGCGCGTCGGCGAGCTCGGGGAACTCCTCGACCACGGCGTAGAACTCACCTGTGCCCAGGCGCACGCCGCCGCGATTGAGCGTGGCGTCGGAGCGCCCGGTGAGCACGCAGCTGCCGCGCGGGGTGAACTTGATCCAGTCGCCCTGGCGCCAGACCCCCGGGTAGCGATCGAAGTACGAGGCGCGGTAGCGCTCGCCGTCCTCGTCGCCCCACAGGGCCACCGGCATCGACGGCATGGGCGAGGTGATGACGAGCTCGCCGAGCTCGCCCACCACCGAGTGGCCGTCCTCGTCAAAGGCCTTGGCGTCCACCGCGAGGCTGGCGCACGAGATCTCGCCCTCGTACACCGGCGCGCCCGGGCAGCCCGACACGATGCCGGTGCACACATCAGTGCCGCCGGAGCCGTTGACCAGGCACACGTCGGGCCCGAGCTGCTCGTAGACCCAGCGGTAGCCCTCGGCGGGCAGGGGTGAGCCGGCGGTGCACAGCACGCGGATGGAGCGCAGGTCAAAGTCGTCGCGCAGGTTGAGCCCCGCCTTGCGGCAGGCCATGAGGTACGGCGGCGAGACCCCCATCACCGTGGGGCGGTTTCGCTCGGCCAGCCGCCACTGCTCGGCCACGTCCGGCCACGCCGGATCGCCGTCGAGCATGACGATCGAGGACCGCAGCAGCAGGGCGCTCACCAGCGCGTTCCACATCATCCACGCGGTGGTGGAGAACCACTGCAGGCGGGTGCCCGGCTTGAGATCCCAGCCCAGGCCCTGGTTCTTGTGGTGCTCCACGAGCTGACCGCCGTGGCCGTGCACGATCGCCTTGGGCAGGCCGGTTGTTCCCGAGGAGAACAGGACGTAGAGCGGATGGTCGAAGGCCACCGGCTCGAACTCGAGCGCCCCGCTCGAGCCCAGCAGCTCTGACCATGGCATGGCGTCGGACGCGGAGGCCTCGCCGTAGGGCACCGCCACCACGTGCTCGAGACTGGTGAGGCGGCCGCGGATCGCCTCGACCTCGGCCAGGCGGCTGACGTAGCGGTCGCGGAACCCGTAGCCGCCCACGGTCAGCATCACCTTGGGCTCGATCTGGGCGAATCGGTCGATGACGCTCCGGGCCCCGAACTCGGGGGCGCAGGCGGCCCAGATCGCCCCCAGGCTCGCGGTGGCGATGAAGGCCACGAGTGTCTCGGGGATGTTGGGCATGTACGCCACGACGCGGTCGCCGGGGCCGACGCCCAGCCGCTTCAGGCCCGCCCTGGCCCGCGCCACCTGCTCGCGCAGCTCGCCGAAGGTCAGCTCCGTCTCGGGCCGGGTCTGGGACTGGGCCACCACGGCCACGCGATTGGCGTCCTCATCGCGCCCGACCAGGTGCTCGGCGTAGTTCAGCCGGACGCCGGGAAACCACACCGCGCCCGGCATCTGCCGGGAGGCGAGGACGGTCTCAAACGGCGCGTGCGCCCGCAGACCGAAGAACTCCCAGATCGATCCCCAGAACCCCTCGAGATCGTCGACCGACCATCGCCACAGATCGCCGTAGCCGCCGAACTGCCGTCCGTGACGGCGCTCGGCGAACCCCATGAAGCGGCCGATCTCCGTGCTGCGGCGCAGGTCGGCGGGCGGCTCCCACAGGATGTCCCCGATCATGTCTCCTCCGTACCGTCGGACGTGGCTGCGCCGATTCTCCCATTCGCGGCGTCATGGACAGCGGTGGGCGTCCAGCGGGGCGCCGGTAGTGCGCTCTCCTGCAAGTCGATCGCGGCGCCACAGAGTGCGGCCTCGCGTCCGCGCGGCGCCACCAGCGACACGCCCGCCGCCGACGTCACAGGCAGCGCGGCGACCGGCATCCCGGTGAGGTCCCACAGTGCGGTCAGCGCGATCATCGGGTCTCCGGGACCCCCGGCGTGACCGCGGTCATACCCCGGCCCGCGGTCGTAGGGGACGATCGGCAGCGTCGGCTCGAGCACGAAGTCGATCCCGCCCGCGGCGAACCAGTCCTCCCAGGCGGCGGCGCCTGCGGCCCGCCGCTCCTGGGCGGCGAGGTAGGCGGCGGCGTCGGTGAAGCCCTGCGACGCCTCGACGAACTCGGCGATGGCCGGCCGGTACAACGCGGCGCGGCCGGCGTGCTGAGCGTGGTAGGCCCACACGTCGGTGAGGAGCAGCCGGTCGAGGTCGTCCCAGGCCAGGTGCCAGGGCGCCGGGGCGTCCACGACCCGGGCGCCCAGCCGCTCGCAGGCCTGCCGCGCCGCCTCCAGGGCGGCCGCCACCTCGCCGTCCAGCGGCGTCTGCTCGGTGCGGTCGGTGAGCGCCACGGTGAGCCCGGCCAGAGGCCGGGGGCCGGGCGAGGGGCGCATCGGGAGGTCGGCGAGCGCCGCCGGCGGGGGCACCGTGGGGTTGACCGGCGAACCGCCGGCGGCCATGCCGGCGAGCAGGGCGGCGCAGTCGGCGATCGTGCGCGCCATCGGCCCCGGATGGTCGAGGGTCGGGGCGAGCGGGATGATCGCGCTGAGCGGGAGCAGGCCGTGGGTGGGCTTGATCGCGCTCGTGCCGCAGCACGCCGACGGGATCCGCAGCGAGCCGCACGTGTCCGAGCCCAGCGCGGCCGGCGTCATCGACGCGGCCAGCGCCGCGGCGCTGCCGCCGCTCGAACCCCCCGCGACGCGGTCCAGCGCCCACGGGTTGCCGACCTGATCGGTGGTCCCACCGGCGGCGAACTCGTGGGTGTGGGTGTGGCCGAGCGCGACCATGCCCTGGGCACGCAGCCGCGCCCACACCGCGGCGTCCTCGACGGCCACGTTGCCCTCCAGCACGCGGCTGGACGCGGTCAGCGGCAGACCCTCCATCGCGTAGAGGTCCTTGAGCGCGAGCGGGATCCCGCACAGCAGCGGCGCCCCGCCTGCGGCGAGCCGCTCGTCAGCTAGACGGGCTGAAGCGCGGGCCAGTTCCGGATACAGGCGCACGAAGGCGTTGACGGCGCTGGGAGCGCCCTCGAAGGTCGGTGCGCCGCCGTTGCGCTCCTCGATGCGCGCCAGGCACGCCTCGGTCAGCTCCGCGGAGGACAGCGTCCGGGCGCGCAGCTGCGCGGCGGCCTCGAGGACGCCGAGATCGGCGGGGTGGCTCACGCCGTCTCCCCGCCGTCGATCGCGAACACCGCGCCGGTGATGAAGGGCGCCTCGTCAGAAAGCAGGAAGGCGACCAGCGCGGCGATCTCGTCGGCGGTGCCGATCCTGCCCTGGGGCAGGATGCTCGCGGCCTGATCGCGGAAGCCGCTGTCGAAGCGGTCGAAGAGAGGCGTGTCCACGGGACCGGGGGCGACCGCGTTGACCCGGACGCCGCTGGCGGCGTTCTCGATTGCCGCCGCGCGCGTCAGCCCGATGATGGCCGCCTTGGTGGAGCCGTACGCCCCCAGCTGGGGCACCCCGTGCAGGGCGGTGCCCGAGGACGTGTTGACGATCGTGGCGCGCGTGCCGGCGCGCAAAGCGGTGCGGAGCATCTCGCGCAGGTTGAAGAAGATCCCGTAGTAGTTGACGCGCACGAGGCGCTCGAACTCGGCCGTCTCGAAGTCTGCCAGCGGGGCGAGCGGCCCCTCGATCCCCGCGTTGTTGTGCAGCGAGTCGACGCGTCCGAAGTGTGCGGCCGCGGCGGCGAAGTAGTTCTGGACATCCGCCTCGGAGGACACGTCCCCGGCGAGCGGCAGGGCATCGGAGCCGAGCTCGGTCGCCGCCGACGACGCCGCCTCGCCGTCCACGTCCACGAGGGCGACCCGCGCGCCCTCGGCGATCAGCCGGCCCGCGGTGGCGCGTCCGATCCCCGACCCGCCGCCGGTGACGATCACAACACGGTCCTTCAGCCCTTTCAGCGACACAGACCCTCTCCTTGACTCTCGCGCGACGTGGCGCGCCGACCCTCTCCCACGAGTCCGACGTACGCACTGTGACCGAATGTTCTCAAAGCGTACGTGATAGCGTTGGGCGCCGGGAAGCGCTAGAGACTCGAGCCAAGGCATGATCGACGAAGCGCCACGCACCGCCATGCCCGCAGCAGACGATCCACATCAGCCGGGCGCCACCACCAGAACGGTCCGCGATGCGGTGTTCGACGTCATGCGCCGGCTGGGGATGACGACCATCTTCGGGAACCCGGGCTCGACCGAGATCCCCTTCCTGACGGGCCTTCCGCCCGACATCCACTTCGTCCTGGGCCTCCACGAGGGGTCGGTGGTGGGGATCGCCACCGGCTACGCGGTGGCCCGCCGCGAGCCGTCGCTCGTCAACCTCCACACTGCGCCCGGCCTCGGCAACGCAGTCAACGCGATCGCCAACGCCCGCGACATGCATGCTCCCCTGGTGGTCCTGGTGGGCCAACAGGACCGCCGCCAGCTCGCCTACGAGCCGTTTCTCACCGGGCGGGCGCTGGAGCGGCTGGCCGGCGAGTACCCCGTCTGGTCGAGCCTTCCGGTGCGCCCGCAGGATGTCCCCGGGGCGATCGCCCGCGCCTACAACGAGGCGGTGGCCTCCCGAGGGCCTGCCCTCGTCGTCGTGCCGATGAGCGACTGGAACGAGCCGGCCGATGACAACGCCGCCGGCTGGCCCGATCGCACTCTGCGCGCGGGGGTGGCCAGCGCCGCCGAGATCGCCGAGCTGGCCGACATGATCAACCGAGCGGTGTCGCCGGCGCTGGTGGTGGGCCGCAGCGACGACTGTGAGTCGTGGGAGGCGGTCGTCTCGCTGGCCGAGCGCCTGCGCTGCCCGGTGTGGCAGGAATCGTTCGCGCGCGCGGCGGGCTTCCCCCAGGACCACCCCCAGTTCGTCGGCCACCTGCCCTGGCGCCGCCGCGAGATCCGCGAGACCCTGGCGCCCCATGATCTCGTCGTCACCATCGGCACCAACGCCTTCCGGCTCTACATCCTCGACGATCCCGGACCGATGGTGGGCGAGAACACGCGGGTGGCGGTCCTCACCGACGATCCCGCCGAGGCCCACCGCAGCCCGTGCGCCCTCGCGGTCGTCGCCCCGGTCGCCTCCGCGTGCGCAGCGCTGGCCGAGGATGTGGACGAGCGCGACACCGATCCCCCGGCGCCCCTGCGGCGGCCACCGGCGCCGCCGCCCCCGGCGCCCGGCGACCCCCTCCTGCCGGGTCACGTGTACGCGGCCTTGGCCGAGCGGGTGCCGCGCGAGGCGGTGATCGTGGAGGAGACGCCGTCGAGCCAGCCCGAGCTCTATCGGCGCGTTGCCGTCCGCAATCCGCGCGGGTACGTGGCCTGCGGCAACGGCGGCCTCGGCTTCGGGGTCTCCGGCTCCGTGGGCCTGAGGATGGGCAATCCGGAGCGTCCGGTCGTCGGGATCGTCGGCGACGGCTCGTCGATGTACGCGATCCAGGCGCTGTGGAGCGCCGCCCATTACGAGGTCGGGGTGCTGCTGCTGGTCATGGCCAATGGCCGCTACGCCGTCATGGACGGCCTGGCGCGGGCCGCCGGCGCCCCCGCCGCGTGGCCGGCCTTCGGATCGATCGACATCGCGGGCATGGCCCGCTGCCTGGGCTGCCCGGCCATCAACATCACCACGCACGAGCAGCTGCTGGAGACGTTTGACGAGGTGTTCCCGGATCTGGCCGCCCGCCGGGAGCCCCTGCTCATCGAGATCGCGCTGGGTTGACCGGGGCGCGCCAGCCCGGGCGCCCCACCCGTGGGCAGATCGTGCTGCTGGCGGCGCTGTCCGCCTTCGGCCCGCTGTCGCTGGACATGTACCTGCCGGGGCTGCCGCCGCTGAGCCGGGAGCTCCACGCCACCGCCTCGGGTGCGCAGCTGACGATCACCGCCTGCATGGTCGGGCTCGGGGTGGGGCAGGTGATCGCTGGACCGTTGAGCGATGCGCGCGGGCGCCGGCGGCCCCTGCTGGTGGGACTGGCCGGCTACGCGGTCTCCTCGATGGCGTGTGCGGTAGCGCCGTCGGTGGGGGTGCTGGTGGTGACGCGCCTGGTCCAGGGCATGGCCGGGAGCGTCGGGATCGTGATCGCCCGCGCGGTCGTCCGCGACCTCAGCGGGGGGGCGGTCGCGGCGCGCCTCTTCGGGGTGCTGATGGGCATCACCGGTGTGGTCCCGGTGGTCGCGCCGCTGATCGGCGGCCAGGTCCTGCTGTTCACCTCGTGGCGCGGGGTGTTCGTCGTGCTGGCGGTGATCGGCGTGCCGCTGTTCGTGGCCACGGCGGTCATGCTGCCCGAGACGCTGCCGGCGCACGCGCGTCACGGCGGTGGACTGCGCGGGGTGCTCGGCCGCTTCGGCTCGCTGCTGCGCGACCGGCGCTTCACTCCGTACGCGCTGGCGTTCTCGCTGTCGTTCGCGGCGATGTTCGCCTACATCTCGGGTTCATCGTTCGTGCTGGAGAACATCTACGGCATCTCGCCGCAACTGTTCAGCCTCATCTTCGCCATCAACTCGGCCGGCCTGATCACGTTGTCGCTGCTGGGCAGCCGGGTCGTGGGCCGACACGGCGCGCCGTGGCTGCTGCGCCGGGGGCTGGTGGGGACCGCGGCGGCCTCGATCGCCGCGCTGCTGGTGACCGTGGCCCACGTCGGGCTGGGGTGGCTGCTGGCCTGCTTCTTCGTCCTGCTCTGCGCCAACGGGATCGTGCTGCCCAACGGCACCGCCGCGGCGATGTCCGCGCAGAGCGGCTCGCTGGGCGCCGCCTCGGCGCTGCTCGGCCTCGGCCAGTTCGGCCTGGGCGCCCTCGTGGCGCCGCTGGTGGGGCTGGCCGGCAGCAGCGACGCGCTGCCGATGGTCATCGTGATCGCCGCCGCGGGGAGCGCCGCCCTGCTCGTGGACCTGCTGTTCGCTCCGCGCGACGCACCGGTCCCTGCGCGGGCTTAGCTTAGAGACCGTCGGCGGCCTCGCGCACGAAGCGCGCGCCCGCGTGCAGCGCGTCGCGCTCCACGGGGGACAATTCCCACTCCTCGATGCGCCGCACGCCGCCGCCGCCCAGCCGGACGGGCACGCTGAGGCTGACGCGGTCCACGCCGTACTCGCCGGTCAGCATCACCGACGCCGGCCACAGTTCGTCGCCGTCGGGGTCCAGGCAGGCACGGATCATGCGCGCGATCCCCAGCCCAGACGTCCAGGTCGATGAGCGGGGTGGGTCGGGGCCGGTCAGGGCGACGTGGCGCACATACCAGCCGCCCACGAACGCCACAACCTCGCCCCGCTGCGCGTCGTCGAGCGCCACGCGCTCGCCGTTGACCGCCACCCGGTCCCACAGCGGCACCGTCAGGTCGCCATGCTCGCCGACGCTCCAGGCCTCCACCCGGCCGGGGGCGACGCCCAAGGCGCGCCCGATGCCCGTGCGCAGCCGCAGCGAGTCGTTGAGCGTGTAGCCGAGCAGCCTGGTGCGCCCCAGGCCGGTGCGGTGCTGTGCCCAGGTGCAGAGGGGGTCGACCGGATTGGTCACCAGGATGAGGGTGCCGGGCCATCCCGCGGGCAGGGCGTCGAGCAGCGGCGCCAGGATCGCCGCGTTGTCGCGCAGGTACACCATGCGCGAGGTGTTGACGGTGAGCGGCACCGCCGCGGTCACCACCACGACGTCGGCGGCGTCGATGTCGTCGACACCGCCGGCCCGCACTGAGCCGGTCGGGGTAGGTGGGATCTGTTCCAGCACCTGCTCGAGGTCCCACAGGTGCGAATGGAGCATGTTCTGCCGCGCGTCGACCATCACCACCTCGCATTCCAGCGGCGACACGAGCAGGTTGAACGCCAGGGAGGCGCCGACGCCGCCGGCGGCGCCGGCGATGACCACCCGTGGCATCCGGCTAGGTGTCCTGAACCACGAGTTTCCGGTTCACGACAGTGCCGTGGCGTGCGCGGGGAAGCGCTCGAAGTAGCCGTGCTCGCCGCTCGCCAGATATGCGGCCAGCCGGCTGGCCAGCGCCATGATGGTCAGCGACGGGTTGACCGACAGCGTGGTCGGGATGACCGAGCTGTCGCCCATGAACAGCCGGCGGACGTCGTGGGACTCGGCGTGCGCGTTGACGACGCTGCGCGCCGGGTCCGAGCCCATGCGACAGCCGCCCTGGACGTGGGTGCTGCACTGGCTCGACGGCAGAACGCGCTTCGCGCCGGCGGCGAGCAGAGCTTCGCGCGCAAACCGCGCCGAGGCCGTGTCGCGCTCGGACTCGACGGCGTTGAACTCGTACGAGTAGCGGTCGCGGCCGTCCTCGTCGATCCACGCGATGCCGTTGTTCTGGTCGGTGACCATCGTCAGCAGCCCGCTGAAGTACCGGTACCGGCGCACGGTGTCGCTCAGTTGGCGGCCCCACATGGGCACACCGTCCTCGTCGCAGAGCATGACCGAGAAGCCGATCGGGTCCTGGATCGTGGCCGCCTCGACAATGAAGCCGCCGTCGTCGTCGTTCTGGTGCTTCATGCAGTGGGCGCTGATGGGGTACACGCGGTGTGCGTCCTGGGGCTCGTCGAAGAGCCCGGCGATGATCCGCGCTGGATGCCAGCCGATGTTGTGGCCGATGAGCCGCGAGCTGGCCGAGCCGCCGGTCGCCTCGGGGATGCCCGAGCGCAGCAGCAGGTGCGAGGTGCCCATCGCGCCGGCGGCCACCACAACCACACCGGCGTCGACCGCGTGGGCCTGCCCGGCGGCGTCGACGTACTGCACCCCGGTCGCCTCCAGCCCGGACCCGCGGTCTTCGATGTTCACGCGGGTCACCGTGCACTCGGCGCGTAGCGTCAGGCGCCCCTCCGCCCACGGCGGATGGATGTAGACGTTCATCGAGTTCTTGCCCGCGTTGGTGGGGCAGCCCTGCAGGCAGGAGCCGCAGCGCATGCAGTTGGCGTCCGTGTATGACATGACCGGCTCCAGCTCGGCGCCCAGCGCCTGAAAGCCCGGAACCACGGTCTTGATGCACTGCTGCCAATCGCTGCGCTCGCGCACGCCCAGCCGCGCCTCGACGCGCTCGAAATGCGGCGCCATTTGGGCGGCGGTGAACGGGTCGCCGCCCTCGCTCATTAGACCGGCGGCGGCGTGCCATTTGGCGTAGTCCTGGTCAGACGGGCGCAGCGCCACCTTCGTGTTGACGGTGCTCGTCCCACCCACGCACCGGCCGCGGATGACCACGAGCGGCGGCTTGGCCTCCGCCCGCGGCTCCACCAACGTGGGCGCGAACCAGATGTCGTGGTTGGCGTGGGCCTCCCATCGCGTGAAGTCGGCGGCGGTGCGGTGTGGGCCGGTCTCCAGGAGCAGGACGCTGGCGCCCGAGTCGGCGACCTCGCCGGCCACCAGCCCGCCGCCCGCGCCCGAGCCGACCACGATCACGTCGAAGTGCTCGTTGCCACTCATGACTCCACCCCCAGGTAGGACCAGTCCTTGTGGATGCGATCGGCCAGCGGGAAGCGGAAGTCGATCTCCTCATAGGCGCCCGTCGCGTCGGTGCCCGGCGCGACGAAGTCGCTGTAGAACGCTTCGCAGGCCATCGCCCGCACCGCCCCGAACTCCGGCGTGAACTGCCGCTCGCGCAGGGCGTCCTCGCCGCCGGCGACGCAGTCGGCCAGCGCCTCGAAGCACGCGATCGCGCCGGCGCGGTCCTCGCCGGGCATCCGCGCCAGCACGGCGTCGATGTAGACCTCGGCGTGCGTCCGCGCGCACCCTGGCACCACCAGATCGCACAGGGAGCGCACGAGCGTCGCCTGACCTTCATCCAGAACGTGCATCACACCACCCCCGCGGTCGCCGCGGCGCTCGTTGAAGAGCGGATGAGGTCGGCGGCCTTCTCGGCGATCATGATCGTCGCCGCGTTCGTGTTGGCGCGGGTGATCTCGGGCATCACCGACGCGTCGGCCACCCGCAACCCCTCGAACCCGTACACCTTCAGGTCGGCGTCCACGACCGACCCCATCGAGCAACTCGAGGTGGGGTGAAAGACCGTCATGCCCTCGCGGCGGGCGAAGGCGAGCAGGTCCTGCTCGGAGTCGGACTCGGGAACCCGGAACGGCTGGTCGATCACCGCCCTCAGCGCCGGCTGCTCGGCCAGGTCGAGCGCCATCCGGAGCCCGGCCACCATGCTCGC
>CAWDFE010000002.1:0-61699 GCA_963801435.1 uncultured Actinomycetota bacterium | reverse complement strand
CCACCGACGTGGCCGCCGCGTTGGAGCTGGCCGGATACGGGCCGCCGTGCATCATCGCCCAGCACACCGACACCCCGGTGGAGAAGCCGTTGAACACGATCCGCCCGGCCTGGGCGACGCACTGAGGCAGGATCGACTGCACCCATTCGGTGTCCGCGTCTTCGCTGTGGATGGAGATCGCCAACTGCCCGCCCAACGAGCTCATCGCCTGGATCAGCTCCGACCGGTCCGAGTAGGTCACGAGGATGATGGCGGGCCCGAAGTGCTCCTCGCGCAGCGCGTCAGCGGCCAGCGCGCCAGCGTCAGCGCGGTAGGCGGCGGGCACGACCGCCGCGAAGCCGCGATCGCCGTCCGCGTCGCCGCCACGCTCGCCCAGCCGGGTCACGCCCGGCGCGACGTCGACCTCGGCCAGGCCGGCGGCGAAGCCCTCGGCGATCGCCTTGGTGAGCAGGACCTGCGGCGCGGCGGCGGCCAGCCGCTCGCCCACCAGCCCGCAGAAGCCGTCGCCCTCCGCGCCGGCCGGGACCAGCGCGATCCCCGGCTTGGTGCAGAGCTGGCCGCCGAACGTGCTCACCGACGCCGCCAGCCCGTCGGCGATCTCGCCGGCGCGAGCGCGCAGCGCTGCCTCGGTTACGATCACCGGGTTGAGGCTTCCCATCTCGGCGTACACCGGGATCGGCCGTGAGCGGTCGGCCGCGTGCCGGATGATCGCCCGGCCGCCGCGGAATGAGCCCGTGAACGCGACCGCCTCGATGCGGTCGTCGCGGACCAGCTGCTCGGCCAGCGCGAACCCGGACTCCAGCACGTGGCCGAACGTGCCCTCAGGCAGGCCCGCCTCGGCCGCCGCCTCGCTCAGCGCCCGCGCGACGAGCGTCCCGGTCTGCGGGTGGGCGGGATGGCCCTTGACCACCACCGGGCAGCCGGCCGCCAGCGCCGAGGCTGTGTCGCCGCCGCCCGTACTGAAGGCCAGGGGGAAATTGGAGGCGCCGAATACGGCAACCGGGCCGATGGGGAACAGCATGCGGCGCACGTCGGGGCGCGGGACCGGCGCGGCGTCGGGGTCGGCGGGGTCGATGATGGCCTCGAGATGGTCGCCGGCGGCGATGACGCCGGCCAGCATCTCCAGCTGGACCGCGGTGCGCTCGAGCTCGCCGCCAAGGCGGGCCTCGGGCAGGCCCGTCTCCCTCTCGGCCAGCGTGACGATCTCGGTGCGCCGGTCGCGCAACCGGGCGGCCGCACCGGTGAGCATGGCGCTGCGTCGCGCGGCGTCGGCCAGGAGCGGGTCGCGGGCGGCCCGCGCGGCGGCGGAGATGACGGCGTCGAGCTCGTCGGGGGTGGACGCCGCGATCTCTGGGCCAGGCTCTCCGGTGCGGGGATCGACCCCGTGCAGGGTGGCCGACATGGCTAGGCCGGCTGGCCGGCGGTGACCGCGCCGAGCGCCGCCATGGCCCGGTCGAGCACCGCCTGCTCGGCCGCGGTCAGCGGCATCCGGGGCTCGCGGCAGAGGCCGCCGTGCAGGCCGACCTGGTCCATCGCGCCCTTGAAGTACTGAACGAGCTTGGGATCGAAGTCCAGCCGCGCCAGCGGGAGCATCCGCTGATAGAGCTCGCGCGCGGTGGCCAGGTCGCCCTCGCGGCAGGCGTCGTAGAGCTTCACGCAGTCGCCGGGGATGACGTTGGCGACGCCCGACACCCAGCCGGTGGCGCCGGCGCAGAAGCCCTCCAACGCGAAGTCGTCACCGCCCACCACCACCTCGAAGTCGTCGGAGGTGGCGCCGATGATGGCGGCGATGTTGCGCGTCTCGCCCGAGCACTCCTTGATGGCCACCACCGGCTCGACGTCGTTGCCCAGCCGGGCGATCATCTCCACCGACAGCTCCACGCCGCTGGCGCCGGGGTTGTTGTAGGCCATGATCTCCATGTCCGTCGCCTCGCCGACGGCGGCGAAGTAGCCGGCGATCTCGCGGAAGTCGCCGTTGTAGTTGAGCGGCGGCAGCATCATCAGGGCGGTCGCGCCAGACTCGCGAGCCGCCTGCGCGTAGCGCGTCGCCACCCGCGCCGTGGGCGCGGCGATCCCGGCCAGCACCGGCACCCGTCCGGCGGCCGCGTCGGCGATGGCGCCGATCACGGCGCGGCGCTCCTCGAGCTCCAGGCTGGCGCTCTCGCCCATCGTCCCGGTGGCCACCAGCCCGTGGACCCCGGCGCGCACCAGCGCTTCGACGTTGGCCCCGATCGCCTCGAGGTCGATCGTGTCAGCCTCGGTGAACGGGGTGGTGACGGCGGGGATGATTCCGGGGAAGCGCACGGGCAGCTCCTGGCGTTGAAGGTGGGCACGGCGGCGCGGCTGACGTGCAGCCGACGTGCCGGGACTTTAGATGTGATCCGCCCATGGTCACCGTCGCCCGCTACGAGGCCGTCGACTCCCATACCGAGGGGATGCCGACGCGTGTCGTCGTCGGGGGTATCGGCGAGCTGCCCGGCGACACGATGCTGGAACGCAAGCTCCGGTTGGAGCGCGAGCACGACGAGATTCGCCAGATGCTCATGAACGAGCCCCGCGGCCACGAGGCGATGTCGGGCGCGATCCTGCAGCCGCCGTGCCGCGCCGACGCCGACTGGGGGGTCGTGTTCGTCGAGGTCAGCGGCTACCTGCCGATGTGCGGGCACGGCACGATCGGCGTGGCCACGGTGCTGGTGGAGACAGGGCGGGTCGCGGTGACCGAGCCCGAGACGGTGGTGCGCCTCGACGTGCCCGCCGGTCTGGTGGAGGCGAGGGTGCAGGTGGCCGCCGGCAAGGCGACCAGCGTCACCATCCGCAACGTGCCGTCGTTCGTGCACGAGCTCGACGGCCAGGCCGGCGGCGTCAGCTACGACATGGCGTTCGGCGGCAACTTCTACGCCATCGCCGATGCGGCGGCGGCGGGGCTCCGGGTCGCTCCCGAGAACGCCCCGGCGCTGATCGCCGCTGGCCTCGACCTGATGGCGGCGGTGCCCGAGCCCGTCCATCCCGAGAACGACGCGATCCGCGGCTGCCACCACGTGATCTGGACCGACGAGCCGGACCCCACCCACCCGCCTGCCGATGGTCGCGCCGCGACCGCCATCCACCCCGGGTGGGTCGACCGCTCGCCGTGCGGCACCGGCACCAGCGCTCGCATGGCCCAGCGGCACGCCCGCGGCCTGCTCGGGCTCGGCGACCCGTTCGTGCACGAGTCGATCATCGGCACGCGCTTCACCGGTCGGCTCGTCGGCGAGACGGCGGTCGGCGGGCGCCCGGCGGTGATCCCGGAGATCACCGGTCGCGCCTGGATCACGGGCATGGGGTCCTACGTGCTCGACCCCTCGGACCCGTTCCCGAGCGGCTTTCGCGTTGGCTGACGTCCTCGTCGTCGGCGCCGGCATCTGCGGGGCGTCGGCCGCCCACTTCCTGTCTCAGCGCGGCCTCGACGTGCTCGTGCTCGACCGGGAGGGCGTGTCGGAGGCGACGACGGGCAGGGGGGAGGGCAACGTCCTGGTCTCGGACAAGCTCCCGGGGGTGGAGCGCGACATGACGGTGACCGGTCGCGAGCTGTGGCACGAGCTTGGGTCGCGCTTCCCCGCGGCGCGCGTGACCCGTAAGGGCGCCCTGCTGCTCGACCACCCCGATGGCGCGCCGGCCGGCGAGCTCGAGCCCGCCCTCGCCCCCGGGGTCATGTGCGTGCTCGAGGCCGGCGACCTCCAGGTGGATCCCGCGGGCCTGGCCAGGGCCATGCTGGCGCCGCTGTCGGTGAGGACCGGCGTGGAGGTGGCGGCCGTGGATGCGGCGGGCGTGACAACCGCCTCCGGGGAGACCCTGCGCGCCCGGCACGTCGTGATGGCCACCGGGCCGTGGGCGGCCGAGCTCACCGGCCTGCCGGTGGAGCCGCGCAAGGGGCAGCTCGTGGCATTGGCGGCGCCGGCCGGTCTCATCCGCCACAAGCTGATCGAGTCCGCCTACATCGCAGCCGCGACGAGCGGCGAGCCGGGGCGGAGGATCGCGTCGGTCATCGAGCAGACGCTCGACGGTGACGAGGTGCTGGTGGGATCGAGCCGCGAGCGCGTCGGTTTCGACGATCGCGTGGACGAGGTCGTAACCCGCGCCATGATCGAGCGCGCGGCGCGCTTCGTGCCCGCGCTCGCCGAGCTGCCGGTCCGTCGGGCGTGGTGCGGGTTCCGGCCGTGGCTGCCCGACGGCCTGCCCGCCGTGGGAGCGTTGGGCGACGGGGTGTGGACATCCTGCGGCCACGAGGGGTCCGGGGTGGCGCTCGGGCCGGTCTCGGGCCTGCTGCTGGCCCAGCTCATCACCGGTGAGGCGCCGGTGTGCGATCCGGCGCCCGTCGATCCCCGCCGCTTCATGTGCTAGCAGGCGTTGCGTGGGTTTGCCCCTGCCAGATCGGGTAGCAATGGCGAAAGAGTTCCCGAGAAAGGGAGGTAGGGGATGTCAACTGCTGCCATCATTGTGATCGTCGCGGTTGTTGTGATCGTCGTGATCGCCCTGCTGGTGATGCTGCCGCGCATGCGGCAGCGCGCACAGATCAGAGCCCGCGAGCGCGAGTTGGACAACCGTCGCGATCGGGTCGTGACCGAGCACCGCGAGGAGGCGGCCGACCGCGAGCGGCGGGCCGAGGTTGCCGAGCAGCGCGCCCGCGTCGCCGAGCAGGAGGCCCAGCGCGAGCGGGCCGAAGCGCAGATGCGCGAGGAGCAGGCCGCGATGCACGAGCGGGGCCTGGCCGACCATGAGCTCATCCGCGACGATGAGCGCGAGGACTTCGCGGGCACCTCCGCGGTGTCACGCGACGCCGACGCCGAAGCCGGCGACCCGCGCGCTGACGCCGGCGACTCGCGTGCCGCGGCCGTCCCCGAGCGGTCCGTCCGCACGGAGGAGCGCACGCCCGAGCGGTAGCGTCGCCGAACCGCGGTACCAGCCCCGACCGTCAGCGGATCGGCGGGGGAGTGCCCTCGGTGCTGCCCACCAGCGCCGGATCCCAGTCGCAGACCGCGCAGCCGTGCCGGAAGGCCGAGCGCGCGAACTCCAGCGCCGCCCCTCGCGGATCGGGGGCGGCGCACACGTCGCTCCAGTCCAGCACGTACTCGCCCAGCGCGGCGTCCCAGCGGGCCGCGGCGGGGGACAGGGTGGCGGCCGCAAAGCCGTCGGGCGCGGGGTGGGCGTAGGCGTAGAACGCGGCCCTGGCATAGCGGGCGTCTCCGGGCCACCAGCCGATCGCGATCTCCTGGGCGTCCATGGCGTTGCGCATGATGAAGTCGGCGGCGGGCGGATCGGCCGGCCGTCCCGAGAAGAGGTTGACGGCGAGGTCAAAGGAGCCCCACCAGGCGTTGACGGGCGTGGAGCGCCCGCGGTAGGGCGCGCGGAACGCCGCGAGGACGAGTGCCGCCCGGGTGGCGGCGGCGAAGTACGTCGCCACCTGCGTCACGTCGTAGCGCGTGTGCTCGGCGTCCGCGTCCAGAGGCGCGGTCCAGGAGACCTCCTGGGGCGTGGGGTCGATCCGGACGTCGCCGGCCAACTCCCGCAGGCCGGCGAGCAGCTCGCGGGTGACCTCGCCCACGGGCCGGTCGGGCGTCAGGGCGACGCGGTGCCGGCCGCCGGCGCTGTGCTCCGCCACCGCCTCGTGGCGATGGAGGTCAAGCGCCACCACCAGCGATCCCGAGCCGTCGGGCGCGGGCAGCGGGAGCGTCTCCCAGCCGCGCGCGGTCAGGCGCAGCGCGGCGTGCTGGAGCTGGGGCTCGGGTGGGGCCAGGGCGACGCACAGCTTCCCGAGCACCTGGCTGTGGGCGTGGAGCGTGTCGCGGGTCTCAGACCACGCCCCGTAGTCAAGGGCCGGCCACGGCAAGGGCATGCCGGTCACGCTACCAGCGCCGAAGCTGCGACAGCCGGCAAGGACTTCTAGAGCGGCGGCGGCGCCGGCGGGTATGGCTGCGCTACGGTGAGATCGTGACTCATCGCGCGATGCGTCCCGACGAGTTGCATTGGATCACGCGCCCGCACGAGCCCGGAGAGCCCGCCCGGCACGTGGCAGAGCTGATCGAGCTCGAGCCGTTTGCGTACATGCGGTCGAGCTTCTGGCGCTACGAGCCGGGCGCCAAGGGTCGCCGGCACCGTCATCCGCTCCAGGAGGAGACATTCGTGGTGCTGGAGGGGACCCTTTCGATGTACGTCGGGGAGCCGCCGGTGCGCCAGGACGTGCCCCGCGGTGGCGCGATCCGCGTGGACCCCGGCACGCCGCTGCAGACCGTCAACCATCAGGACGAGGATCTCCTGATCTACGCCTACGGGACCCCGCCCGAGACCGAGAACGCCCAGATCCTCGAGTCCGCGGTCCCGTAGAGTCGCTCAGGATGAGGACGTCACGGGCGTCGAGCGCGAGCCGGGAGGCGCTTCCTGTAGCTGCGTGCGCCAGCCGCGCAGAACGCAGTGGACGGCGGTGGCGCCAACGATCGCATCGTCGGGCACCTTCAGTTCGACCGGGTGGAAGATGAAGGGACGCGTCTGCGGGCCCCCGAGGCCGCCGTGGAAGGAGATCAGCTCCTCGAAGGCGCAGCCCTGCTCGAGCACCGGGTCATAGAAGCTGTTGACGAGCACGTCGGGCGCGTTGGCGAACCCGTCGGTCCGGCGCAGGTGCGCGGCGGCCCGGCGGCCGAAGCCGCGGAGGGGGTCGTCGCCTTCCACGCGGTCGTCCGCCAGGTACCGCGTGCCGTCGCGGCCGAGCACCACCGGCCCGTGCTCGCGGGAGTGCACGAGAACGAAGCCGATGTGCGGATGGTTGCGCAGAGCCGGGAGCAGTCGCGGGTGGCGGGCGGCGATGTCCTCCATGGACAGCCTCTGGTGGGACTCCATCAGGTAGGCCAGCCCGAGGTTCCCGGAGGCGAGAACCACGACGTCCTCGCGGCCCAGGCTCTCGCCGTGCTCGGGCGGCGCCGAGCGACCGGTGGCCTCGGCCATGACCTGCCCGACCTTGGCGTCGTTCTCGTCGTGGGGGGTCAGGTGGGTCACCGTGGCTTGATCGATGGAGCGGTTGACGAGCTCGTCGAGGTCGTAGCCGTTGCGCTGCTTGAACGTGGCCCCCTGCGTCTGGCCGTGGTCGGAGAGCACGACCAGGTGGTAGGGCCGCGGCGCGAACCGCCGCGCCCGTTCGATGCGGCCGAACTGCTGGTCGAGCTTACGCAGCGCCTCGAGTGTGTCGCGCCGCTCCAAGCCGGAGTGATGCGCGACCTCGTCATAGCTGGAGAACGTGGCGTATACCGCGGGACGCCCGCGCATCATGTCGGTAAGGACCCCGAACACGATCAGGTCGCGGATGGCGACGCACACGGTGGCGCGGATCAGCGGATAACGCCCCCCGCGGTGGCCGCGCGGCCACACCTTGCGGCGCCGCTGCTGGATCGCGTTGACGACCTCCAGCACGACCTCCCAGACGAACAGGACGAGCAGCCGCGCCACGTTGAAGCCGTTGGCCAGGAACGCTCGGTACCCCGGGTTGGCGCGCTTCTCGGCCCCCATGCGGCTGACGGTGAGGATCATCGCGTCGGCCTCGCCGGAGAACAGGTTGCCGCGGCTGGCGCCGTCGGCGGTGAGCAGCCCGTGCCCGGTGCGCAGGCGACGCTCCATCTCCGCGCAGTCGTCCGGCGATGAGCAGGCCACCACCCTGCCCGTCTCCTTCTCGACCCAGCGAAACGCCGGGATGTCGTCGTTGGCGCCGAGCAGGATGCCGGCCTGACTGGCTCCGGTCTGCGAGCTGAGGTCCGTCTCCCACTCGGTGAGACGGTGCGTGCCGTGCTCGAGCCATGAGGCCAGCATCGGCGTGGTGCCGTCGCGCATGGCGCGCTGGAGCACGGGGAGCCCCAGCCCGTCGATCTCCAGGAACACGATCCCGGGCACGTCGGTCTCGGCGCCGCCCCCCTGCCGGCGCGCGATCCGCCGGATCACGCGCAGCGTGTAGGTCTCGTCGTCGTCGATGCCGAGGATCTCGTCGAGGATCACCATGGTGCCGGCGATCACGACCGAGGCGAGCAGCGCCCATCCGAACCCGTCGACGTCAATGGTCCGTTTGCTGATGGTGGCAACGAGCATCAGGATGAGCGCGTCGAGCACCAGGATCAGGAGGAATCCGAGCGCCACGGTGTACGGCAGCCGCAGCGCGGCGACGATGGGGGGCAGCACGGCGTTGAACGCTGCGATCAGCGCCGCCGCGACGAGCGCGTCGCTGAAGCTGCCGACCGAGACGCCGGGCACGATGGTGGCGGCGACGAACACAGCCGCCGCGCCGACGAGCCAGGCCAGGACGACCCGCACGGCGCGGAAGCGCGGCGCACGGGGACGCCAGGCCTGCAGCTCTGCGGACATCCACGCGAGTCTCGCCGGTCCGCGGCCGCTGTCCTCATCCCAAACAGACGATGCAAACGGGGGGCGCTGCGGTGAGAAGTGACGCTGATGTGATTGATCCCCCACCCGGTATGACGATCACCTGGCTGGGGCACGCGACCGTGCTGCTCGAGGTCGACGGCGTCCGGCTGCTCACCGACCCGGTACTGGGCGGGCGGATCGGGCCGCTGACGCGGATCGCCGCCGCGCCGGACACCGATGGCCTGGGCCGGCTCGACGCCGTGCTTGTCTCGCACCTGCACGCCGACCACACCGATCTGCGGAGCCTGCGCCGCGTGGCTGGCTCCGTCGCGGTCCTCGCGCCTGCGGGCGCCGGACACTGGCTGCGGCGCAAGGGTCTGGAGCACGTCCAGGAGTTGCGCGCCGGCGCCGACATTCAGGTCGGCGCGCTGCGAGTGAGCGCAACGCCGGCGCTGCACGACGGCCGGCGCTGGCGCCTCGGCCCGGCGGTGGACTGCGTCGGCTATCTCGTCGCGGGCACGACGTCCGCGTACTTCGCCGGGGACACGGATCTGTTCGAGGGCATCGACGCGCTGCGGGGCGAGGTGGACGTCGCGTTGTTGCCGGTGTCCGGCTGGGGGCGCACGCTCCCGCCCGGCCATCTCGATCCCGAACGGGCGGCGCGGGCCGCCGCGCTGATCGCGCCCCGGATCGCGATCCCGATCCATTGGGGTACCTTCGCGTTGCCCCGGCCGGCGCGTCCCGCCGGGCCTCCGGATGCGGCGGCCCGGGAGTTCGCCACCCTGTGCGCGCGCTCCGCACCCACCGTCGAGGTCCGCGTCCTCGCACCCGGCGAGACCACCGTGGTGATCTGATGGGCCGCGTGGCCCTCCTGTCGCTGATGGCGTCCCTCAACCCCACGCTGCTGGCGGCGACCACCATGATGCTGCTCTTGGACAACCCGGCCAGGGTGATGGCCGGATATCTCGCCGGCGCCTACCTGACGAGCGTCACCGTCGGCTTGGTCATCGTCTTCACGCTCAGCGGCTCGGGCGCCACCAAATCGGTCCAGCACACCGTGAACCCGCTCGTCGACATCGCCCTCGGGCTGATCGCGTTCGTCGTCGCCCTCGTCATCCGTAGTGGGTGGCTCCAGCGACGGAGGGCGGACCGCAAGGCCGGCAAGGCCGACACGCCCGCCAAGAAGCCGCCGAGATGGCAGAGCGCGCTGACCAAGGGGTCGCCGCGGGCCGCGTTCGCGATCGGCGCGGCGCTGACGCTGCCCGGGGCGTCGACCCTCGTCGGTCTCTACGCCATCCATAACCTCGAGAAGTCGCCGGCGGTGACGGTGCTGATCGTGATCGGCTTCAACGTCGTCATGTTGTGGCTGCTCGAGCTGCCGTTGGTGAGCTACGCGGTCGCGCCGACGTGGACGCCTCACGCCGTGGGAACGCCAAGCTGATGATCGCCCGCCACGTCCACGGCTTCGCCATCCGGGGCCTCGAACTGGTCTCGTTCGTGCTCGTGCTCAAGGGCGTGCTCGGCCTGATGCAGTGACCCGCCCGCGGCGCGGTCTCAGTTGGTTGCGTGGCTGAACGGCTCGGAGGCGTCGCCGTCACCGCTCGCCGGGCCGTCGCGAGCGGCCGCAGGTTGCTGCGCGGGGATGCTGAGGTTGAAGAACAGCGCGATGAGCGCAATGACGGCGATCACCGACAGCGATGAGCGCAACGCGTCCACGCGCGCGTTCGCGTTCTCCGTGACGATTGCGTCAGCGGCCGGTTTCGGAACGTCGGCCTTGGCCAGCGCCGCCTCGAGGTCCTTGTTGGACAGGAATGGAACGCCGCTGGACAGCTCGGTCTTGGCCTTGGACTTGAGGTCGGGCGGAACGGCGGGATTCTGCTGGATGCCGGCGATCAGCGAACTGGTCAGCGCCGCGATCAGCACCGCCCCGCTCAGCGCGGTGCCGATCGACGCACCCAGGTTGGTGACCGTGTTCTGCAGCCCGCCCACCTCTCCGGTCTGCTCGTCGGGCACCGAGGAAACCGTCACGCTGCCCAGTTGGGATGCGAGCGCGCCGATGCCGAGCCCGGCGAGCAGCATGGGCCAGGTGACGATCTCCGGGCCGGCTCCGGCGTCGAGCGCCCCCACCATCACCGCGACGCCGGCGAACAGCGACAGGAAGCCGATCTGCACGACCCGCCGCGGTGACGCGTTGGGCGCCAGCTTCGGAATTCCGACCGCGGCGACCAGCAGGGTGATCGACAGGGGGAGGAGCCGCACTCCAGTGGCGATCGCCGACAGCCCGAGCGAAACCGACAAGAACAGCGGCACCGCGAAGAACAGCCCGGCCTGGACCAGGTACTGGAAGAAGAACGCGCTGAGGCCGCCGCGCAGCGTCCTGTTGAGGAGGATCGACGGATCGACCAGCGGCTCACCACCGCGCTCGAGCAGGCGATTCTCCCAGTGAAAGAACAGCGAGAGCACCAGGCCGCCACCCAGAACCAGCCAGATCGATGGCGAGAGCCCGAGCCAGTGCGGACCGTCGGGCTTGGGCTGGACGAACCCCCAGGAGCCGCCCTTCAGGATGCCGAAGACGATGAGCCCCAACCCGAGCGCCGACAGCGCCGTTCCCACCAGGTCGAGCCGTGGCTTCGTGGTCGGTGGCGACTCCTCCATGCGTCGGGCGACGACAAGGATCACCAGCACGATCAGGACCTCGCCGACGAACACGTAGCGCCACGAGGCATAGGTGGTGAACAATCCCCCGATGAGCGGGCCGGCCGCGACAGCGATCGCGCCGGCGGAGGCGACCAGGCCGTACGCGCGCGGCCGCTCCGCGGGCCCGAAGTTGGACGCGACCAGCGCGACGATCGCCGGGAGGATCAGCGCGGCGCCGATGCCCTCGAGCACCGACCAGCCCAGCAGCAGCACCGGGAGGCTGGGCGAGATCGCGGTGATGAACGACCCGCAGCCGTAGATCACACAGCCGATGCTGAACGCGCGCTTGCGACCGTAGATCTGACCGAGCTTGCCGCCGGTGATCATGAGCGCCGCCATCACAAGGGTGTAGAACGTGATCGCGCTCTGGATGCCCGTGACGGTGGTATCCACGTCTTTGGCCACGGTCGCGATCGACACATTCATCACCGAGCTGTCGAGCGTCATAACGAACTGGCCGGCGGCCAGCGTGAGCAAGACGATGCTGGAGGCGCTCCGACCCTTATCGGCGGCTGTGCTCAAGGTGCGGCCGCCATCAGTGCAATGGCGGCATCACCCCGCCCGACCGTTGCCCTCGCTCGCCTCGAACGGGTCCGCCGGGGCGCCCTTGGGCGCCTGCGCCTCCAGCGTCTCCTTGACCTCGTGGAGGGCCTCGCGCTGCTCCTTGCTGACCGTGGGGTAACGGGGGTCGAGGTCGATGAGGGCGTTGACCAGGACGGCCGCCGCCGAGATACGGGCGAACCACTTGCGGTCGGCCGGGATCACGTGCCACGGCGCCCACTCGGTGCTCGTGTGCGAGAGCATCTCCGAGAAGGCCTTCTGATACGCGTCCCAGTGCCCGCGCTCGGCGACGTCGGCGGAGGAGAACTTCCAGTTGTGGTCGGGGAGGTCGATGCGACGCAGGAACCGGGTGCGCTGCTCCTCGCGCGACAGGTTCAGGAACAGCTTGACGATGCGAAACCCGTTGTCTGAGAGATGGCGCTCCCAGTCGTTGATCTCGCGATAGCGGCGCTTCCAGACGTCGCTCTTTCGTCGGGCGGCCGCGAGCTTCTGGCGCTCGAGCAGCTCGGGATGGACCCGCACCACGAGCACCTCCTCGTAGTGCGAGCGGTTGAAGATTCCGATCTGGCCCCGGGCCGGGAGGCGCTTGGCGTAGCGCCAGAGGTAGTCGTGGCCCAGCTCCTCCGACGAGGGGACCTTGAAGCTGTTGACGGAGACGCCCTGGGGATTGACGCCGCTCATCACGTGCCGGATCGTCCCGTCCTTGCCCGCCGCGTCGAGCGCCTGGAGCACCACCAGCACGCCTCGCGTGCTCTCAGCCGCCAGGCGGGCCTGGTACTCCGAGAGCAGCTGGACGCCCAGGTCGAGCAGCTTGACGCCCTCCTTCTTCTTGTTCAGTCCGGCCTTGAACGCGGGATCGAAGTCCTTGCCCAGCGTGACCTTCGTGCCGGGGGCGACACGGAACGGCGCGATGAACTCGGCGAGCCGTCGTTGCTGCTTGTGACTGAGCGTCTGCGCCTCGGTGGCCACCTGATGCTCCCAACGTCGCACTGCGGATGTTGGACGCGGATCCTCGCCCGCGTTGCGGCGGAGTCATCACCTCGATCGGGTGAGAGCGCGGCATCCCCCGTTTTGGGCGATGCGCCGCCGGCGTCTGGCGACGAATCTGCCGCGATGGACCGGAACGGGCCCTTCCTCCCTCAGTGGTTTCAGCGCTGGGGCATCGGCGCCTGGCTGGTGGTGGGGATGTTCCTCGTTGTCCTCGGTTCGATCTGGCTGCTCGCGCTCACGTCGAGCATCGCGATGCCGTTGATCGCCGGCTTTGTCATCGGCGCGGTCGGGGGCGCGATCGTCGATTATCTCGAGCGCCGGGGCTGGCCGCGCGCGGCCGGGGCGGCCGTGGTCATGCTGGGGCTCGTCGCCATCGGGGTGATCACGATCGGGCTCGTGCTGGGAGGCATCTCCTCGCAGTCGGCGTCGATCGATGCGTCGCTGACGCACGCCCTCGATCAGGTTCAGAACTGGGCCAAGGACCTCGGGATCACTTCGGCCCCCGATGCGGCTCAGCACATCAAGGACGCGGTCCCCCAGATCGGCCGCACCCTGCTGCACGGCGTCGCGGGCGGAATCGCCGGCCTCACGTCGATCGTCGTGTTCCTCGGGTTCACGGCCTTCACGTCGTTCTTCCTGCTCATGGACGGCCCGAGGATGGGGCGCTGGATCCAGCGCCACATGGGCATGAGGCCCGCCGAGGCGCGCATCGTCCTCGACGACATCATCCATGCGCTGCGCCGCTACTTCCTGGGCCTGACGATCGTCGCCGCGGTGAGCACCGCCGGAGTGGTGCTGGGCGCCGTCATCGTCGGCCTCCCGCTGGTGGGGACGATCGCGGTCGTCACGTTCGTGGCCAGCTACGTCCCGATTCTCGGCGCGTGGACCGCCGGCATCTTCGCGTTCGCGCTCGCCCTGGCCAACCAGGGCACGGAGGCCGCGGTCATCATCGCGGTGATCGTCTTCCTGTGCAACGGCCCGCTCCAACAGGTCGTGCAGCCGGTCGCCTATGGCGCCACCCTGCAGCTCAACCCGCTGGTGGTGTTCAGCCTCACCATCGCGGCGGGCACGCTGTTCGGCATGGTCGGGATGGTGCTGGCCGCGCCGCTGCTCTCCGCGGCCGTGCGCGTGAGCAAGGACCTGGGCGAGCTGAGAGCGGCCAACGCCGGGGATCGCGCCGCCCCCGCCGGGGCCCCAGCCGCCGCCGCGTCGGACGCGGTTGGGTCAACCTAGCCTCGTGCGGGTCGCGTAGCCTCGTGCCTGGACCGGCCACAACCTTCATCGCGGTCGCCTTTTCGAGCGCTGCTGCAGCGGAGGACGCGCTCAGCGATGTGCGCGAGCGCGATCTGCCCGTGCGCGATGCGGCCGTGGTGGTCCGCACCGAGGCCGGGCGGATCGAGCTGGGGCAGGCACACGAGATCGCGGCCGGTGAAGCGCTGGTCGGCGGTGGCACGGTCGGCCTGGTGGCCGGGCTGCTGTTCGGGCTGCCGGTGGGTGGCGCGCTGCTCGGTCTCGCCGGCGGCCTCGTGTACGGGATCAGGGACCGGGGGCTCCCGGACAGCCGGCTGCGCGCGCTCGGCGAGGACTTGGAGCCGGGACATGCGGTGCTGTGCGTCCTCGCCGATGCCGAGGGCATCCGGCACGCGCGTGAGGCGCTGGGCCGCTACGGCGCCGTCTTCGAGGTCGAGCTGCCGTCGAGCGCCGCGTCGGACTCGGACTCGGCGCCGTAGCGCTGGCGAAACAGGACGTGGGCGACCGCGCCCACGGGGAGCGGCAGCCAGAACGAGACCAGGCGGTAGGCCAGCGTGGCGACGAGCGCCTCCTGCGCGCCGACGCCCGCGGCGGTGAGCAGCCCCGTGAGGCCCGCCTCCACGAACCCGAGACCGCCCGGGGTGATCGGGATGAGCGCCAGCAGCGCGCCGCCGACGTAGGCCAGCAGCACGAGCGAGGGCTCCGGGTGAGCCCCGACCGCGCCGAGGCAGCACACCAGCGCGAGATAGTCGAAGCCGACCTTGCCGATGCCGCCGGTGAGTGCGACGTGCCAGCGCCGGCCGAACGTGTCCTTCATCCGGTCGCGCTGGGCGATGAGGCGCTCGGGCAGGTCGGCGGCCCTGTCGCGCCGAAAGCGCTGGATCAGCCAGCGGGCTCCGCGCGCGACGATCACCAGCGGGGCGTCCCAGCCGAACGCCGCCGCGGCCAGGACCGCGACGGCGACGAAGCCGATCACCCCCACATAGGCCGTCTGGATGAGGCCATCCGGCGCCGCCACGCCGCCGATGATCGCCGGCAGCGCCAGGACCGGCATAGCGAACACGACCGCCGTGCTGGCGATCGTTGATGCCGTCAGGCCGGCGGCGACGTCGGCGCTGCGCACGCCCGCCCTGGTCAGCATCTTGTAGGCCACGGCTCCCGCCGTGGCCGCGCCACCGGGCACGATGCTCCCGATCGCCCCGCTGGCCAGCTGCGTCGTGCCGACCGCGAACCAGCTTGTCGTCCTCAGCGCGACGCGCTGCATCGACCACAGCGACACGTAGCTCATCGTTTCGAAGAGGACCGCGAGCGCAAACCAGCCGGGCTTGAGCGTCTTGAGCTGGGGCCAGGACGCGAGGACCGAGATCAGCTTGGGCGCCAGCAGGTACAGCGACACCAGCCCGAGGAGCAGCATGAAGATCCGCCCGGCGATGTGCAACCAGCCGTGGCCCTTCGCTGCCGGCTTGGCGGCCTCCATCGCCCGACGTTGGCGCAGCCGCGCCGCCGCCGCATCCTCCGAACCGGATGACCGGCGATCCGCCGCGCCTCCGATCGCGGCCGCCAGCCCGCGGTCGCCCGTGGCTCATCTGTTTTGGATGATGTGCGCCGCATCGGGACCACGAACCTCAGCTGCCGAGCCACGGCCAGTGACCGACACGATCGAAACCTGCCCATCCCCGGCCGCGCCTGCGGCGGGAATGGCGTGGGTGCCGGCGGGGACCTTCAGGATGGGCTCCGACGTGCACTACCGCGAGGAGGCCCCCGCTCGCATGGTCAGCGTCACCGGGTTCTGGATCGACTGCTGCCAGGTCACCAATGCCGAGTTCGCCCGTTTCGTGGCGCAGACCGGCTACGTGACCGTGGCCGAGCGGTCGCTGGACTCGCCGGACTTCCGCGGGGCGCCCGCCGAGAACCCGATGCCGGGATCGCTGGTGTTCACGCGCACCACCGCACCCGTCGGCCTGCGCCGGCTGGACCGGTGGTGGACCCGGACGCCGGGGGCGTGCTGGCGCCATCCGGATGGACCGCGCTCCGGGCTCGCTGACCGCGAGCAGCACCCGGTCGTCCACGTCGCCTACGAGGACGCCGACGCCTACGCGCGGTGGGCGGGGAAGGAGCTGCCGACCGAGGCGGAGTGGGAGCGCGCCGCCCGGGGAGGGCTCGATGGCGCCGAGTACGCGTGGGGCGACGCGCAGCTGCCCCGCGGCGAGTACATGTCCAACTGGTGGCAGGGCCGCTTCCCGTTCGAGAACGCTGCCCTGGATGGCCACGAGGGCCTCGCGCCGGTGGGCTCGTTTGCGCCCAACGGCTTCGGGCTGCACGAGATGACCGGCAATGCGTGGGAGTGGACGAGTGACTGGTACGGCCTGCCCGATCCCGGAGACCCGGACAGACCCGCCGGCGACGTGTCCGAGGATCTCCGTGGCGGGACGGCCGCGTCGAGCTACCCCCTCGCCCGGCTCCTGTTCCGCGTCCCCCGCAAGGTGATCAAGGGCGGCTCGTACCTGTGCGCCGACAGCTACTCCAAGCGCTACCGGCCGGCCGCGCGCCGCCCGCAGATGATCGACACCGGCATGAGCCACATCGGGTTTCGCTGCGTGGTCAGGCCCCACCCTCCGGTTGCCTGAGTGCCGGCGCCGTTCAGCGCGTGTAGTAGTCGGCGTTGATCTGGATGTAGCTCTGCCACTCGTCGGGCAGCTGGTCCTCGGCGAAGCACGCGTCGACCGGGCACGCCTCGACGCAGGCGTCGCAGTCGATGCACTCCTCCGGGTCGATGTAGAGCTGCGGAGCGTCGTCGAACCCCTCCTCGCCTTCGGCGGGATGGATGCAGTCGACGGGGCAGACCTCCACGCACGAGAGGTCCTTCGTGCCGATGCACGGCTCGGCGATCACGTACGTCATGCGGCGTTCTCCTACGGGTCTAGGTCAGAGACCGCCGACTCTTGCACTTCAACCCAAGTTGAAGTCAAGGGCCCGTAGGCGCGGCGCGACCTGCGGCCCCGGGCGTGCCCCCGCAGCGGCAGGACGCGATCGTCGAACATGTGGCAGACGTCGATCGACTCGCAGTCACAGCGGCTGCACATCAGCAGCACGCGCCGCACCGACGTTGCCCGGGCGATCAGGTCGTCGAGCTCGGGGAGCTTGAGCAGCGCGAGCTCTCGCAGCCGCTCGTGCGCGGGCTGGTCGCGCGAGCCCAGCAGGTCGCGGATCTCCTCGAGCGTGAACCCGACCCGCTGGGCGGCGTCGATGATCGCCAGCCGGCGGTACACGTCGCTCGTGTACCGCCGCTTCCCGGCCGCGCGCTCCGGCTCGGGAATCAGCCCACGCGCCTCGTAGTAGCGGATCCGCGACGTGCTCATCCCGGCGCGCGCCGCGACTTCGCCGATCGTCAGTTGCTGCCCGTCTTGGGCCATGCCCATGAGTTTCCCGCATCCGCGAGCGGCGTTGACAGAGCGAGGTCCCGCGGTCAGGCTAGGTCCCGATTCACACGGTCCGTGGCAGCCTCGCGGTGTGTCGCGCCGCCCTGGCGGCGGCCGTCGTCCTGGCCTGCCTGCTCGGCGCCGCCCCCGCGTCGGCGCATCTGCGGTCGGGCACAGTCGCCGTCGACTACCGCGCCACCATCGTCGCTCCCGTCACCGCCGCCTACGCGGCCCAGATCTACCAGAGTGACCACGGCCTCAGCCTGACGCTCCGGCCGGGCCACGTCGTGGTGATGCTCGGGTATCTCGGCGAGCCCGTCATCCGCCTCGATGCCGCGGGCTTGTCGGTCAACGCCGCCTCGCCGACCGCCCTGGCGATGCACCTGGTGGCCAAGGGTCGGGGGGTGAGCGCCTCGGGTCCGCGCTGGCGCCTGCAGCCCGGACGGCACACGGTCCTGTGGCATGACGCGCGCGTGCAGGGGCTGCCGGCAGGGGTGAACGCGGGGCGCTGGAGCGTGCCCCTGGTCATAGACGGCCGCCGGGGCGGTCTGCGGGGCGACCTACGACGCTTCCCCGCCCCGGTGGTGTGGGTGTGGCTGACGGTGCTCGCGGCGTGGCTGGCCGCGGGCGTGGCGCCGATGCTCCCCCGATGGCGCAGCCGGGCCCGCCCGGCGACGATCGGCCTCGGGGTGACCGCCGCCGCCGCCGCGGCGGCGACCGTTGTGGCGTTTGCGCTCGACGCCTACGCCTCGCCCGGCACATGGATCGAGGGACTCGACGTGCTGGTGTTCCTGGCGGTCGGTCTCGGCGTCATGTGGCGCGGTCCGCGAAACCTGCACATCGCCGCCGCGATCTGGCTCGGTCTGGTCAGCGCGGCGGTGGGCCTGCTCGAGGGCGCCGTCTTCCTGCACCCGATCGTCCTGGCCGTCCTGCCCGGCACGATCATGCGGCTGCTTGTGGTCACGGCCCTCGGAGCCGGGGCGGGCGCCGCGGCGCTCGGCTCTACGCTGTACGGCGACATCGCGGATGCGGTGCGCGACCACGAGCGCCGGCTGGCTCGGGCCGCGGTGGGCCCCGACGCCGGGAGGCGCTCCGCCCGCGACCGCTCCGGCGGCTGAGCCGCGGGCGCGCCGGCCCGCTCACGCCGACGCCCCGGTTACCGTTAGGCCTTCGATTACCCGGACGCCAGACGTCCCTGGAGGGGCGGCAACGTGGGCTCGATCATTCTCCTGGCGCTTGCCGCGGCCGTGTATCCGCAGTTGCTCGCCGTGGTCGTGATCATCCTCACGCGCCCGAGTCCGCGGCCGCTGCTATGGGGTTGCTATCTCGCCGGCGTATTGGTGAGCGTCGGCGCCGGCGTGCTCATCTTCGCTGTCTTTCAGTCACACGGGAGCGTGGCGGGGACAAGCTCACAACGGCTGGGACCCGGGGCGTATCTCACCGTCGGCGCGATCGCGGTGGCGGTGGCGATCGTGGTGGCGACTCGCCGCGGGCGGGTCCTGCTCGACCGCGACCGCTCGGCGCGGCGCCGGTCATCGCGGCGCCCGCGCCTGCACCCGGCGGCAGTGGCCAGGACGCGCGCCCGCGCGGAGCGATCTCTCAGCGAGGGCTCGCTGATGGTCGCGTGCCTGGTCGGCGGGCTGCTCGGGGTCCCCGGTCCCTTTGACCTCCTCGCTCTCGGGCGCCTGGCCAGAAACGGCTACGGAGTCGTTGCCGCCGGTGCTGTGATGCTGGTGTTCGCGCTGATCAAGTTCGTACTGATCGAGGTGCCGATTGCGGGCTTCACGATCGACCCCGACGGGACCGCTGCCAGGGTCAGTCGCTTCTCGCGCTGGATGCAGACCAACAAGCTCGCAGGGATCGCCGCGATCGTCGGCCTGTTCGGGGTCGTCCTGATCGTCAGGGGGATCTCGAGACTCGGCTGACCGTCACGCAGTGGGGTGGACGCTATCTGCGGATCCGGTCGATGTGATCGCGCAACGTCTGCCACCGCAAGCCGGCCTCGTGGATAAGCGCGTCCCACTCGCGCCGGACCGCATCAGGGGGCGGTCGCTCCCCGGCGCGAATCCGCTTGAGCTCCTCGAACACCTCGCGCCCAAGCGCCGACGAGGCAACGAGTGCCACCATGAAGCCGAACAGCGCCGAGATCATCGCGAATACCGCCCCAATCACGCCGTAGCGAGTCGCAGAGGAGCTGAACAGATGCGGAAGGTAGACCGCCGCCCCGGCGAAGTACACGGCGAGTGCCAGGCTTGCGACGATCGCAAACGGGATGAGACTCCTCAGCGCGATCCGTTTCGCGCTCAGCACATAGCCGCTCCAGGCGAGGAAGATCGCGGTCACAGGGGTGAGCAGGAGGTTTGCCCCGACCTGGACGCGGCTATGGCCGATTTCGCGGTGCGCGACGCCGCTGATGACCAAATAGGCGATTAGCCCCGCGATCCACAGCAGGTCGTTGACCGTGTTGCGCACGCTCAGAGGACGCAGCTCCCACGTGCGCTCGAACAACCGCTGCACGCCCCGGGCGAAGCTGAGAATGGCGATCACCAGCAGCAGTGCGCCGAACAGACCGACGTCGGTGTTCGTCGCCGTCGACGGCGCAAGCACGTCCCTGACCGCGTTGGCTCCCCCGCCGGTCAGGCCGTAGCGATCGATCAGCCATTGTGCTGCGCCCTCGGCCTGGAGATGTGGCAACACCGCGCCGGCGAGGATCGCCACCGGGATCAGAGCGGTGAGCGTGCTCGAGGCCAGCGCCATCGCTCTGTCGAAGCCGGCGATCAGCTGAAAGCGGTTCAGGACGCGCAACACGAACGCGGGACGCAGCCAGAACGTCAGCGTGCGCCCGACCCGCTCGCGGTCGACCGGAATCCGGGTCGTCAACCGGGCCTCTTAGGGCGGGGCGTCGGCCCTCCCCCATCGCAGAGTTCCACGAAGCCGCGCTCCGGACGCTCACCGGCCAAGACAACGGCGTCGCCTGCAGAACCATCGACGGCACTGGACACATCAACCCTCCGGCACGGCAGTCTAAGAGCCCCCCATCCCATCGCAGGCTCGGGTGGTCACGCGACCTCCACGGAGCCCTCACGACAGACTTGCCGTCGTCGCGCTCGGCGGTGGCGGCGACCGTGGGAAAGGAGCTCTCAGACCTTGTGGTAGCGCGCGTCGGCGATCGAGTACAGCGCGAACGCGATGAAGCCCAGCGCGACGATCCCCAGCAGCATGGGACCCAGCGAGGCGTGGGCGAGCTTCTGAAGCGCGCCATCCAGACCCACGGCGCTCTTGGCGGAGTAGTCGAAGGCGGCCGTGATCAACCCGTAGCCGATCAGGACGAACGTGACCGCGCGGGCCACGTAACCCGTGACGCCGACCGCGGTGAACGCCGTGCGTGTGCCCGGCGCCATCCGCTCGGTGTCCGAGTCGTCCTCGAAGTCCCGGGAGATCCCCTTGTAGCCCTGATAGGCGCCGACCCCGACGACCACGACACCGGCGATCGCGACGATGACAGGACCGCCGGGCCAGCCGAGGACGCCTGCCGTGGCGTGCTTCGGGCTGCCGCTCGAGCCCTGGCCGTCGGCGATGATCTTGATCGCCGTGTAGCAGAGCGCGGCGTAGGCCACGCCGCTGGCGATAGCTGACACGCGGCGCTGGAGCGCCCCGTCCTCGTCGGGGCGGGTGCCGACGACGCCCGCGATCATCCGCCAGATCGCGTAGGCGGCAAGCCCGGTCGCCAGGACGATCAGCAGGACGTCGCCGAACGTTTGACTGGCGATCGTCTTCAGCGCGCCGGTCTGGCTCTCGGTCTTCCCGCCCGCGCCAAGCGCAAGCTTGAACGCCAGGATCCCGATCACGCCGTAGACGACCCCACGGGCGACCAGGCCAGCGCGCGCCGTGGCCTGTAGGGCGTCTCGCCTCGGGGTCTTGCTGATCGCGGCGCGCGGGATTCTCGCCGCGCGAGATCGATCCGGAGTGGCCGACATACCGCAGCGCTACCCGCAAATGGCCGTCACACCCACGAACTGAACACTCCCGGGTGCCGCGGGCGACATGAACGTCGCCCCGGGTGGCGCGTTCTGCACAGGCCTCGGAATCTGGACCTCGGTTTCCGACGGAGCGGCGGGTGATCGTGCACGGCGAAGACCGGCAGGTCCGGCGGTTGATGTGCCCCACGCAGAGTCAGTGCCCGTCCCGGGGTGCGCCGGCCGGATCGTCCCCGGGCTCCGCGGGACTCTCGAGTTCCTCGAGGAGCGCGCGCACGCGCTGATCGATGTCGTCCCGAATCACTCGCACCTCCTCCAGCGGTCGGCCGGCGGGATCGGTGAGGTCCCAATCGATGTAGCGCTTGCCCGGGATGAAGGGGCACTCGTCGCCGCAGCCCATGGTGACCACGACGTCGGCCTGCGCGGCCAGCTGGCCGGTGAGGAGTTGCGGAGTGCGACCGGCGAGATCGACCCCCAACTCGCGCATCGCGGCTATGACCTCGGGGTGGACGTGGGCGGCGGGGGTGGTGCCAGCGGAGAGCGCGTCGTGGCGGCCGCTGCTGACGCGCTGGAAGAGCGCTTGGCTCATCTGGGAGCGGCCGGCGTTTTGGCGGCAGACGAACAGGACGGTGCTCATCGTCTGGATTATTGCATTGACAGATGTGAGTTGAATCGATATTTGTATATCGATGGCTGTCGATCTGGAACTGACCCCCAAGAGCAAGCGGGCCGCCGGGAAGTCGTGCTGCGAGCCGGTCGTCTACCCCGATGTGGAGCGCGAGCGCGCCACCAGGATGGGAGCGGTCGCCAAGGCGCTCGGCGACCCAGTCCGCATCCAGCTCATCGACGTGCTGGGCAAGCGCGCCGGCAAGGTCTGCGTCCGCGAGCTGGTGCCGCTGTTTGATCTCTCCCAACCCACCGTGTCGCACCACCTCAAGGTGCTGCGCCAGGCCGGTTTGGTGGGCTCCGAGCGTCAAGGGTTATGGGCCTATTACTACGTCATCCCCGACGCGCTCGAGGAGCTGTCGGCGTGGCTGAGTTGACCACACTGCGATTCAACCTCCAGGAGCACACTGATGAGCATCCCGTCTGACCAGACCGAGTTGCGCGAGGTGATCCGCGCGAGGTACGCCGCTGTCGCGACCGTCGCCACCGGCGAGCGCGGCGAGCTGCCGGAGTCCGCCGTGCTCGCGTCGCTGGGTTGCGGCAACCCGATCGCAGTCGCCGAGCGACGCGCGCCGACATGCACGCCTACACCGGCTGCATTGCCGGGGCCCTCACCCGCCAGGAGTTCACCGACGCGCTCCAAGCCGCCGGGCTCACCGTCATAACCATCACCGAGACCCAACCGCGTACACCCCGCCGCCGTCTCAGCCATCTTCCGCGCCGGCAAGCCTGCCGACATCATCGACCCTGGGAGCCCACAGGCCGGCGGCCGCGTCAATTGACGATCGTGCGCTCCATGTCGTCGGCCAGAGCTGGGTGGTGGTAAGGACCCGGCGCGCGTAACGCCGCAACCACCCGCTTCTGGTTCTCCGGGCTCTTGTCGTGGCTGAGCTTGATCTTGCAGACAAAACGCGAGATCGGGATCCGCAGCCCGACTGTGCCCTTGGCCAGCTGCGCGCCCCAATCCGGATCCAGGAACTGTGGCCATTCGACGTGGCGCTCGAAATGCTCCACCAGCCGCGTCAGCACGCGCATGTTCTCATCTGGATCGAGGATCTCGGGCACCCCGTAACAGTGGGCGACGCTGAAGTTCCAGGTCGGGGCGGGCGTCGTCCCCGGCACGTACCAGCTCGGGCTGATGTATCCATGGCGCCCCTGGACGATCACGAGGATCTCCTGCTGGCCGAGTCCGTGGACCTTTTCATCGGGGCGCCCGACGTGGGTCAGCATCGCCAAATCGTTCGATGCCTCATCGAGAAGCACCGGATAGTGCGAGGCGACAAGTTCGCCGGCGTTGCTGCTCACGAGGGTGCACCACGGGTTCTCGCGGATCAGTTGCCGCACCACCTCGGGATCGTCGCTCGCATGGATCGGATTCGGTCGCATGGAAAGAGTGTCGCGCGTCGCGGCGCCCGGTGGGCCGCCCGCACCGGTCGGTCCGTCGGGTGGGGGCTCATGACCTCAGATCGCATCTGGTTCATCACTGGCGCGTCGCGTGGCTTCGTCGTTCGTTCACGCGCGCAGCGCTCGCGGAGGGCGACCGGGTTGCCGCCACCGCGCGCGACACCTCTTCGCTTGATGACCCCCGTTTCGCCTGTGCTCGGCAGCGTTGCCTACGACGTGGCCGTTGATCGCTACGAGTCGCGTTTGAAGGAGTTCGCGGGCGAGCAGGTGGCGCGAAGCGCCGACGACCGCTAGATCGACCCCCGACAACGTCCGCAGCGCCAACCGGCGCGACGGACGCATCACGCGAGAGCCGGTCAGCGACGTCCAGTCGCCTCTGGAGGCGGTCGAAGAATGTGCCTCAGCCCGCGTTTCCAGTCCGGCGGTTGGGAGGGGCGAACGTCGTCAGTCGCCATCTGTCGCCCGGGCGCACGTCCATGGACACGCTGGAGAGCGGGAGATCGCATTCGCGGCCGCGCGCGCCCGGGCGGCCTGGCGAACCAGGTGGTCGCGCTCGGCGACGTTCGTGGCGCGGCGGGCGGCCTCGGCGTAGGCCACGGCGGCGGCGGGCTGCTCGCCGCCCAGTTCGTGCAGGTGGCCGCGGACGGCGTGCCAGCGGTGCCGCTCGCCGATCACGTCGCGCAGCCGGTCGGTCTCGCGCAGCCCGGCGGCGGGACCGAGGACGTGCCCGACCGCGACCGCGCGCCCGAGCACGGCGGCCGGGTCCTGGCGCACCGGGTCATCGGCGAGCGCGACCAGGTCGTCGTACCAGGCGAGGATCTGTGGCCAGTCGGTCTCCTCGGCGCTCGCCGCGTCGTCGTGCAGGGCGGCGATCGCGGCCTCAATCTGGTAGCGACCGGGGCGCCGCTGCACCGTCTGCATGGCCAGGGCCGACTGCAGGACGCGCACGCCCTCGGCGATCTCGCGCCTGTCCCACAGCCCGCGGTCCTGGCGGTCGAGCGTGGCGATCCGGCCCTCGGGGTCGACCCGCGCTGGCAGGCGCGCATGGTTGAGGAGCATCAGCGCGAGTAGGCCGCGCGCCTCCGGCTCCTCGGTGGCGAGCGTGAGTTGACGGGCGAGCCGGATCGCCTCGCCGGCCAGGTCGACCCGGGCGGGCGGGCCCGTATGCCCGGCCGCGTAGACGAGGTAGAGCACGCGCAGGACGACTGCGAGGTCGCCGGGCTGGTCCATCCGGCGTCCCCGTACGGTCCGCTTGGCCCGGCTGATCCGCTGCGCCATCGTCGCCTCCGGGACGTAGAAGGCGTCGGCGATCTCGCGAGTGCTGAGGCCGCCGACCGCCCTCAGCGTCAGCGCCACCTGGGACGCGGGAGCCAGCTCCGGGTGGCAACAGCAGAAGAGCAGGAAGAGGGTGTCGTCGCCCTCCTCGGTGCAGGAGGGCCCCGGCTCCGCGTACATCTGCTCCTCGCGGCGGTGACGGGCGGCCTCGCTGCGGCGCGCGTCGACGAGCCGCCGGGTCGCCACCGTCGCCAGCCACGCGCCCGGGTCGCGCGCCGGGTGCTCGGGCCACACCCTCAGCGCCTCCAGCAGCGCCTCCTGCAGCGCGTCCTCGGCGGCATCGAAGTCCTCGCCGCGCCGGACGAGGCCCGCGAGCACCCGAGGGACGAGAGCGCGCAGCGCGCCCTCGTCCAGCTGTCGTGCCGGCTCGTCGATCACGCTCGCGTCAGTCGTCCGAGGGCGCCTCGGACATGACCTCCCGGACGTCGATCCACTCAAACAGCGGCTCCCCGCCCGGGCCGGGCTCGGAGGACACGTAGGCCGCAAGCTCGACCGCGCGCTCGTAGGACTCGACGTCGATCATGTACCAGCCCGCGACGAGATCGCTGGTCTCGGGCAGCGGGCCGTCGGTCGTGACCGGCGCGGCGTCCGGGCCGCCGTAGCGCACCCAGGTGCGCGCCGGCGTGAGCGCCTGCGCGTCGACGTACTCGCCGCTCCGCTGCAGCAGCTCGCTGACGTGCCTCTGGAAGGCAATGTGCGCCTCCACGTCCTCGGGCGCCCACTGGTCCATGGGCGGGAAGGGATGGTGCGGCTCCGGGCCGCCGCGGTAGTGCTTGAGGAGGAGGTACTTCGGCATGATGGTCTCCTGGTGTCGTGGACCGCGCCTGTCGTGGCCCTTCACCTCGTGAGCGGAGCCCGTCAGAGCTTCTCGACATGGAATCACTGATAGCTGCGAGACCGTCGCGCACCGGGAACGCTCAACGAACGACGGGCTCGGCAGGTGCGGTGCCGTGGATTCGAGCGTGCAACTCGCGGCGGTGCTTGGGTGACTGTCGTCGTCGCTTACGACCTGTGTCCACCGGGTGATTCCCCGCAGGCGGTCGATAGACGCAGGAACGCGGGCGAGTGCGCGTTGACGGTGGCTGGGATTCCGACCCAGTAGCCGCCGTCTCCCATGAGCGTGCCAATGCGGGCTGTCCCGGGCGAGCCGGGCGCTGGGGGCGGGTCGGGCCTGGGGTCGGGAAGCCCGGAGATCCTATGTCCGCGCATGCACTTGGCCCAATGCAGCAGCCGTGCGTACGCCTGAGGGGACGGCGGTTCCGACTGGACGTGCTTGACCGGCAGCAGGTCCCGGCAGGCGGACTGAGCGGCCTTGAACGCCGGGGAGGAAGAGTTGATTCCGGGGGCGCTGAGGTCAAATCCGCCGGCGTTGGCGCTCGGATCGGGGAAGCCCGATACCCCATGCGAGCGCATGCAACGGGCGAAGCTCAGCCCCTCCTGCTGGGCCTGAGCCTGGCTCGGGTTAGCACCTGAGCTGCCCGAGGGGCCTGAGCTGCTGGGTGAGTGCGAGCCGCACGCGGCGATCACCGCGGAGGCGGCGAGTGCAGCGAGTGCGGCCGGGCCGTCCTTCCGGAGCCAGGCGTCCCCGCCGTCGTGATTGCTCACCTTGCTCTTCCTCTGCTAGCGCCGTTGGTGCAGGCGGTTGGGCGCCGTCATGATCCTGCGGGAACCTGAAATGAAGCTGAAACGCGTTGGTTCCTCGGGTGATCTTCAGCCGACGTTCAGGGCGGGGGATCTGGTGTTTCGTCGACGAGATCGAACTCGTCGAGGCCCGTCGAGACGACGCGTCTCCCGAGTCGTCACCATATGTGCAGGGCAACCAAGGAACCATGACGAGGAGGAGCGGAAAGATGGCTGTAACCGAGAAGGCGATTCTGGCGGGCGGGTGCTTCTGGGGTGTCCAGGATTTGATCCGCAAACTCGATGGCGTGAGCGGCACGCGCGTCGGCTACACCGGTGGCGACACGCCCAATGCGACCTATCGCAACCACGGCTCGCATGCGGAGGCGATCGAGATCCTGTTCGACCCCGAGCGCATCTCCTATCGGGACCTGCTTGAGTTCTTCTTTCAGATTCACGACCCGACGACGAAGAACCGCCAGGGCAACGACGTCGGGGCGAGCTATCGCTCGGCGATTTACTACGTCGACGACGAGCAGCGCCAAATCGCAGACGACACGATCGCTGATGTCGATGCCTCCGGCCTGTGGCCCGGGAAGGTGGTGACCGAGGTGGCGCCCGCCGGACCGTTCTGGGAGGCAGAGCCCGAGCATCAGGACTACCTCGAGCACTACCCCAACGGCTACACCTGCCATTTCGTCCGTCCGGGCTGGAAACTACCGCGGCGCGCGCAGGAAGCCGCGCACTGAGCGAAGTCGTCTTCGTAGCGCGTAGCCCCCGGACCGGGTCGCGACCGTCCGAGCGCCTGGAGGACTGTCGACGAACTCGCCGGGGTCTATGGAACTTCGGGGGTGGGATACGTCAGCTCGTCGGCGTCGAACGGTTGTCGTGTTCGTGGACCATCGGCGATTGCGTTGGCTCGGCGTGCGGATGATTGACGATCGCGACGCCCAGAACGACCAACGTCCAGGCGTATAGCGCGTGGACGGCCATCGGCTCAGCGCCGCGTTGAAGCCCACGTAGACGAGGCCCTAGCCGCCGATGATCACGTAGACGAGCTGCGCGATCAGTGCCGGCTGGCCCCAGTCTGCCGAGCCGCCCGCGACCAGGACGAGCGGGATCAGCTGCCGCGATCGCGCTCCTCGCCCACACGGACACGAATACCACCGCTCCCGCGGATTACGAGCTGCCGCCGGGTACCGCGACGACATGCGCAGGACGCGAGAGCTCGCCCTCAGCGGGGCCCGGTAGCGGACGAAAGCCGTCAGGGGGCCGCCTCAAGCGGCGGTGATGGCGGTTGGGTGATCGTTCCGGCGGTGAGACCGTGGAGGAGCTGGACTTGAGACGAGCGTGGCGCGGGCGATCAGCGCATGTCCCAACGGCCGCCGACGGAGCGGCGCCAGCACCGAGGCGCCGATGTGCGCCGCTGGTCTCCGGTGCGGTGGCCGTCACACGGACGAGATCGACGTGATCGCGAGGACCGTGGGTATGTTCTCGAGTGATGTCGCTCGAGATCACGCTGTTCACCGATCCAGCGTGTCCGTTCGCGTTCTCGGCGGAGCCGGTGCGGCTACGGCTGATGTGGCATTACGGTGATCAACTCCGCTGGAGGACGCGAATGATCGTCCTGACGTTGGAGCCGGGGGAGGCGCAGAAGCTAGCTGAGGGCGCTCCCACGCTCCAGCGCCGCTATGGCATGCCGATTGATCCGGCGCCGTACGCGCGGCCCGCCTCTTCGGAACCCGCCTGTCGCGCCGTCGTTGCGACCCGGCTGCGCGCTCCGGCTCTGGAGCAGGCCCTGCTGCGGCGTTTGAGGGTCCGCACCATGCTCGGCGGGTTGCTCGACGATCCGGAAATGCTCGCGGCGGCCGCGTGCGACGTTGGAATTGAACCCTCCAAGCTGGAGATGTGGTGCGCTGAGGACGAGGTCAGCCGAGCCCTGTCGGCAGACGTCGAGGCGGCGCGTCGCCCACCTCGGTCGGCCCGCGCGCTTGACCACAAGCTCGGCGGTCCGGTTGACCAACGACGGTACACCGCACCGAGCTATGAAATCACCCGCCCTGCAGACGCAATGACGGTCGTGATTCCCGGCTTTAACCCGGTCGAGGCCTATGAGGCAGCGATCGCGAACCTCGCGCCCGAACTCGTCCGCCGGTCAAAACCAGAGGGTGTCTCCGAGATCCTCTCCTGGGCCGGCGAGCCCCTCGCGACGGCAGAAGTCGCAACCATCGCGCAACTGGACGTCACACAGACACGCGCGGCGTTGAGCCAGGTCGCTCAGCCAACCGCGGCCGGCGCCGACTTTTACTGGAGCCCGAGCTGATCCGCGCCGACGACGGCTGCGCGACACTGCGCCACCGTCGCTGGCCGTCGCGTGGGCAAAAACGAGCCAGCACCCGCGGTTCGGGACGGCGCTGGCTCGGAAATGCCCGGCTCACGGGCAAAAACGAGCCAGCTGGCCGGATTGGCTGGTTCCTGGCTCGTTTCTGCTCACCGCACCGAGCGCGCGGAGCCGTGGCTGGCGCTGGAGTCCGTCGGACGTTGGGAACTCGCCAGGAGCGGTCATTCGCGGGCGAGGCGACGGATCTGAGCGGGACCGGCAGACGCGTGCGTCACCGTGAGCCGGCGGCGTGCGGAGCGGTCGGATCCTGCTGACCGGTGCCGGCGTGCTCACGAGCGATGAAGTCCTCGATATCAGCTTGGTCCGCGCGCGAGCGCTCGGCGACCCGGAGGAGGTTGCTCATCGTTGCAACCTCCTCGATCTGCTCGCGGATGAACCACTGCACGAACTGCTCGGAGGTGAAGTCGCCCTCCTCTCGGGCGGTTGCCGCGAGAGTGTTGATCTGCTCCGACACGCGACGCTCCTGCTCGAGCGCGAGCGCAATCGGCTCGACCACGTCCTCAAACCGAGCTCGTGGCGCGTCAACGCCCGGGATCGTGACGTCGCTGTCGGTATCGAGCAGGAACTGGACCATCATCATCGCGTGGTCGCGCTCCTCCAGCGCCTGGCGGTAGAAGAAGCTCGCCAGTTGTGGCAGCGCCTCGGAGTCGTAGTAGACAGCGCACGCGACGTACTGCTGGTGGGCGGCGAACTCGTTGGCGATCTGCGCGTTGAGCTTGGCCGCGAAGGCGGGGGCCGGAGGCATGACCAAAATCGTACACCGGCTGGGTTAGGCTGCCCTAACGCGCGTCCAATCGCCCGTATACGGACGGCACGCTCGGCGCCGACGCCGATCAGCCCATCAGGCACTTCCGAGCGCGTGCCGAGGGCGCGCGGCGCTCGTCTCACACTCCAAGGACCAGCGAAGACACGGGCGGACGCGTCTGCACCTTCCCAGGCCTGCGCAGAGTCCGTGCCGGATACCGCCGCCAAGATCGGCGGGCCATCGTCCCCCGCTGGCCGCGACCGTTCGGCGACGGCAGCCGCGAGATATCACCCGAATGGGATGATCCGCGCTCACGCGCGTGGTCATATTCTGGCCGCCGCTCGCTCCAACAGGTTTGAGGTGAGGGTGTGCGGGATGCGGTGTGCCGCGATGTCCTCGCAGCAGCGATGTCAGGATCGGCGGTCAAACAACCACTCCCCGGGAATCGGAGACCCCTGACGGCGGCGACAGATCGCACGCGTCGACGCCGACCCGGACAGCGCAGATCGAGAGGACACTCATGGCCGAAATAAACCTTGACCAGCTCGGACCGGTCGAGTACGTCGTTGTCGGGTTTCCCGCCGACAAGGCGGACTTCTCTGGTGCGATGGCCGACGAGCTAAAGAAGCTGATGGACACCGGCACGGTACGGGTGCTCGATCTCCTGATGGTCAGCAAGGGCGACGACGGCGCCGTGGTGGTGGCCGAGTTGCGGGACCACGAGGAAAGTGAGCTCGGCGAGCTGCGGTCCCTCGAGGCCGATCTGTCGCTTCTCCTGGCTTTGGAGGACGTCGAGCAGGTCGGCGCTGATCTCGAGCCTGGCAGCGCGGCTGCCGTGCTTGTCTGGGAGAACACGTGGGCCGGTCCCTTCGCATCGGCGATTCGCCATTCCGGCGGCGAGCTGATCGGCATGGGTCACATCCCCACTCAGGCGCTCATCGCCGCAGCCGAGGAGGACCGTGAGGCGGCCGAGGCATGAGCGTGACGTGGGGTCTTTGACAAGGCGAGGTGGTCGTCCCGTCCCGTGATCCGAGGTCGGGCCCGAACCCGCCGTCGACAGTCGCGCGGCGGACGTCAGCCAGCGCCCCGCCACAGGTCAGTGTTTCTCATGCTCTCCGGAATGACGACGAGCTGAGGTTCTCAGCCCGTGCCGCGCGCTGACCTGTCGCCGGACACGTGCCTCCAACTCGCGCCCGGTCTCCGGACGCGCTTCGACGCAGCCGGGCACGTGCTCGTCGACGCGCCGGACGGCACGATTATCGATGTGGGTCCGAACGGGTTCGTGACCTTGTCCATGTTCGCTCGACCGCTCAGTCTTGGAGCGGCGATTGAGCGACTCGAGGACAGCAGCACTGGCTCGACTGATTTCGTGCCAACGCTGAGTGTGATCAACATGTTGATCGAGGAGGGTGCGCTCGTGCCGCCCGACGCGGATCGGATCCCAACCCGGGGGTGGGCAGATCCTGTTGAGCACGCCCGCATGCTCCACGACGACCGCCGGACTGGTGACTACATCGCCGCTCTGCGCAAGGCAGTACGACCCGAGGACATCGTTCTCGACGTCGGCACCGGCAGCGGGGTGCTCGCGATCGCCGCCGCCCGAGCGGGAGCGCGTCACGTCTACGCCGTCGAGGCCAGCGATATCGCCGATGTCGCCGAGCGCGTGTTCGCCGTCAACGGCGTCCACGACAGGGTGACGCTGATTCGCGGCTGGTCCAGAGACATCGAGCTGCCCGAGCCGGCGGACGTGCTCGTGGCGGAGGTGATCGGCAACGAACCGTTCGAGGAGGAGATCCTCGAGACGACGCTCGATGCCCGGCGCCGGCTGCTGAAACCCGGCGCGCGGCTCATTCCGCACGCGCTCGAGCTGGTGGGCCGTCCGCTGCTGATCCCGGATGCGGAGGCCAGGCAGCGCGCGATCGGCCCGCAGGCCGTCCAGCGCTGGCGAGAGCTCTACGGGATCGAATTTGAGCCGCTGCTGGACGCTGCCTTCCCCGGTCCGGTGAATAACCCGACCGAAGCCGACGTCCTCGCCCGGTGGCCACCGGTGGGTCCACCGGTCACGCTCGCCACGGTCGAGCTCGGGTGCTACGAGCGACCCATCCTCGACGCGTCCGCCGAGCTGGCCGTCGCGAACACCGCGTGGGTCAACGCAATCGCCATAACGTTCCGCGCGTACCTACACGGGAGCCTCGCCCACACACTCGATCCCTGGAGGTGGCCGTCCTCGAGCTGGGCGACGTCGGTCTGGGTGCTTCCTGACCCGGTTCGGGTCGGGTCCCGCGACACCTTGCGGGTGCGCTACTGCCGCCGGGTTCGCGGCCGGGCCGACGGATTGACCTGCGAGGTTTCGCCCTTTTTGGGTGATGCCGCCACTGCCCCAACCGGCATGATGGAGGTGGCCCGGTTCCGTTGAGGCCACCGGAGCCCTGATGTCAACACCGTTCATGATCAGGAGGACGCGATGGGATTTGTACGTCGACGCGCTCGCCGCCGGACAGCGCTGGTGGTCGGAGGAGCGGCCTACGCAGCGGGCAGACACGGAGGCCGTAGACGGGGCTACGATGAGGGTTACGACGACGCCGGGCAGGACGAGCAGCAAATGGCACCACCGCCGCAGGCAGCGGCTGCGCCCGCCCAGGCGAGCCCGGGCATCGACTACGACGAGCTCGCGCAGCTCGGGAAGCTGCACGCCGACGGCACCCTGACCGACGAGGAGTTCGCGGCCGCCAAGGCCAAGATCCTCGGAACCTGACCCACGCGATCGCCGCAATGCGATCGCGGGTGCCCGAGCCCATGGGCCGGTTGCCCGAACTCGTCGTCGAGGACTCGCCCGACGCGGCCGACCTGGCGCTGCTCGAGGAGCAGGTGGCGGCTGCCGCGACCGCGGCCGCCGGACTTGGTGAGGAACGAGAGTTCGGGATCTTCGGTCGGGACGACGACGGTCGCGTCGTGGCGGGCATCTCGGCCATCGTCTGGGGCGGGTATTGCGAGCTGCAGGCGATGTGGGTCGAGGAATCGCTGCGCAACCGCGGGCTGGCGCACGCACTCTTCGCCGGGGCGGAGGCCGAGGCCCGCCGGAGAGGCTGCGCGCTCGTCGTGTTTCACGCCTACGACCTGCTCGCTCGCGGTCTCTACGACCGGCTCGGATACGAGACGGTCGGTGTCATCGAGAACTGCCCGGCGGGAAGCGCTGCGCGCTGGTACCGCAAGGTCCTCTGAGCGCGCCCCGGACGCGGCGTGCCCGGGGCGGACTGGCTCGCCCGCATCCTCAGAGCAGCTTGTCCAGGGTGATCGGCAGGTCGCGTACGCGGCGGCCGGTCGCGTTGTAGATCGCGTTGGCGATCGCCGCGGCCACGCCGGTGATCCCGATCTCGCCGATCCCGCGCGCGCCCGCCGGGGCGTACGGATCGGGGATATCGGTCCACATCACCTCGATCCTCGGCACGTCCATGTGGACAGGCACGTGGTACTCCGCGAGGCTTGGGTTCATGATCCGCCCGGTCCGCTCGTCGAACTCGGTGTCCTCCATGAGCGCGAGGCCGATCCCCATGATGATCCCGCCGCGGAACTGGCTCGCGGCGGTCTTGGGGTTGATGATGCGGCCGCAGTCATAGGAGCCGAGCACACGGTCGACGCGGGTCTCGCCGGTGACCGCGTTGACGCGCACCTCGCAGAACACCGCGCCGGTGGAATGCATCGAGTAGGCCTGCGTCTCGTCCGGCTCGGCGGCGGAGGCGACGACGGTCAGCTCGTCACGGCCCGCGCGTTCCAGGATCTGCGAGTAGCTCTCCCAGCGGCTCGGGTCGGCGAGCTCGCACAGCCCCTCGTCGCGACCCGCCGACCTCGTCGGCGGTCAGCCCGGCCAGGGGCGATTCGTCGCCGACGAGCGCGAGCAGCTGCTCGACGAGCGCGCGCTGAGCGGCGATCACCGCGCCACCGATGGAGGCCGTCTGCCCGGAGCCACCGGCGAGCATGCTGCCCGGGAACGAGGAGTCGCCGTAGGCGACGGTCACCCGCTCCAGCGGCAGAGCCGAGCCGCTCGGCGGTGACGATCGTCTGGGTCGTCGAGGTCCCCATCCCCATGTCGTTGGCCGGCACCTCGACCGTCGCGTGGCCGGTCTTGTCGAGCCTGATCCGCGCGACGCCGCCGGGGAAGCGGTGGTAGGGATAGGTCGCGGTCGCGCAGCCCATGCCGATCAGCCATTCGCCCTCCCGGCGCGTGCCCGGCGCCGCCCGCTGCTCCCAGCCGAAGCGCTCGGCGCCCGCGCGCCACGCGTCGACGAGGTGACGGGCGGAGAACGGCAGGCCCGAGCTCGGGTCCTGGTCTCGGGCTCGTTGCGGATCCGCAGCTCGATCGGGTCCAGATCGAGCTCGATGGCGAGCTCGTCGATCGCCGACTCCAGCGCGAAGGTGCCGACCGACTCCCCGGGCGCGCGCATGAACGAGTTGGCGAGCATGTCCATGTCGACGACCTGCTGGTCGGTCTTCAGGGTCTCGGTCGCGTACATGTGCCGCGCGGGGAACGTGAACTGCTCGGCGAGCGCGTTGTACGGGGTCATCGCGGAGATGCCGGTGTGGATCAGCGCCGTGAAGCGGCCGTCGTCATCGGCGCCGATCGCGACTCGCTGCTCGGTGTTCGTGCGACCGCCGACCAGCCGGTAGACGCCCTCGCGCGAGAGCGTGACCCGCACAGGACGCCCGGCGAGCTTGGACGCGGCCGCGCCGAGCACGATGGTGCGACCACAGCGTCTTGCCGCCGAACCCGCCGCCGACGTAGGGCGAGGTGAGATGAACCTGGTCCTCGTCGATTCCGAAGACCTGCGGCGAACGTCCACGCGTGCAGCTTCACCCCCTGGCTGGCGTCGTGGACGATGAGGTCCTCGCCGTCCCACGCCAGCGTCACCGCGTGGGGCTCGATCGCGTTGTGATTGTGGCGCGGCGTGCGGTAGGTGAGGTCGATCGAGTGAGGTGCGTCTGCGAGAGCAGCCTCGGCATCGCCGACCAGAACCTCGACCGGCTGACCGACGAGGCTGTCGGGCGTGCGCGGGTGTGCCCTGGCCTCCTCGAAGGTCCGCGGCGTCGAGGACTCGTAGGCGACCTCGATCAGCGATGCGGCGTGGTCGGCCTGCTCCTGCGTCTCGGCCAGGACGACCGCGACCGGTTCGCCGTTCCAGTGGATGCTGTCGTCCTGCATGACGGGCAGGTCGCTGCCCGCGGCCGCCTTGGGCGCGGTCAGAAACAGCGGCGGCGGCTGCATCCGCGGGGCGTTGCGGTGGGTCATGACGAGCACGACGCCGGCCGCGGCCTCGGCGGCGCTCGTGTCGAGCGTCGTGATGCGACCGCGAGCGATCGTGCTGTAGCGCAGCGCGGCGTAGACCATGCCCTCCATCACGTACTCGGCGGCGAAGCGCGCCTCGCCCCGGACCTTGAGCGGCCCGTCCAGGCGCGACACCTGTGCGCCGATGAGGCCGTGCTTGGCGCGCAGCACCGGATCGGAGCCGGCCTTCGGCGTCCAGCCCTGCGGGACGATCGAGACCGCGGGTCGGGAATCGGCGGTGCTCATCGGCGGGCCCCCTCGGTCAGCTGTTGCAGAACGGCGGCGAGCGTGCGGCGGGTCGAGATCGACCTTGAACGCGTTGCCGGCGAGTGGGCGGGCGTCGGCAAGCTCGGCGTCGGCCGCCTGGAGGAATGTGGCCTCCGTCGCCGGCCGGCCTCGCAGCGCGTCCTCGGCGCGCCACGCCCGCCACGGCTTGGGGGCGACCCCGCCGAGCGCGAGACGCGCGTCGGCGATCGCGTCGCCGTCGAGCTCGAGCGCGGCGGCGACCGAAACGAGCGCGAACGCGTAGCTGGAGCGGTCGCGCACCTTGCGGTAGGTCGAATGCGCGGCGAGGTCGCACGGGGGCAGCTGCACAGCGGTGATCAGCTCGCCGGGCTCGAGCACCGTCTCGACATCGGGACGATCCTCGGGCAGCCTGTGCAGGTCGCAGAGCGCGATGGTGCGCTCTCCCGATGCGCTGCGAAGGTGCACGATGGCGTCCAGCGCGGCGAGCGCGACGCACATGTCCGACGGGTGGGTGGCCACGCACGCCGGCGAAGCGCCGAGGATCGCGTGGTTGCGGTTGAAACCCTCGATCGCGTCGCAGCCCTCGCCCGGGGACCGCTTGTTGCAGCGCGATCCGTCGGTGTCGTAGAAGTAGGTGCAACGGGTGCGCTGCAGCAGATTGCCGCCGACCGTCGCCATGTTGCGGATCTGCGCCGAGGCGCCGGCGACGATCGCGCGCGTGAGCATCGGGTAGCGCGTGCGGACCGCAGGGTGCTCGGCCACCGCGGTGTTGCGCGTGGCCGCCCCGATCATCAGACCGCCGTCGTCGGTCTCCTCGATCTCGGCCGACAGGCCGGTCACGTCGACGAGCGCCGACGGGGTCTCGACGGTCTCGCGCATCAGGTCGACGAGGTTCGTGCCGCCGCCGAGGTATTTCGCGTTCTCATCACTCGGCGCGGCGGATCGCGTCGGCGGCATCGGTGGCGCGTGCGTAGGCGAGCTCGATCACGCGGCCGCCCCCGCGTAGACCTCGGCGATCGCATCGACGATCCCGTTGTAGGCGCCGCAGCGGCACAGGTTGCCACTCATCCGCTCGCGCAGCTCGTCGTGATCGAGCGCGATCTCGGTGGCTGCGAGATCGTCGGTCACGTGGCTCGGCACCCCACGGGCGGCCTCGTCGCGCCATCCCCACCGCCGAGCAGATCTGGCCCGGGGTGCAGTAGCCACACTGAAATCCGTCATGGTCGATGAACGCCTGCTGCAACGGGTGCAGCGCGCCATCGTTGGCGAGCCCTTCGATCGTGGTCACCTCGCGCCCGTCGTACTGGACGGCGAGAGCCAGGCAGGAGAGGATCCGCTCCCCGTCGACGAGCACGGTGCAGGCGCCGCACGCACCCTGGTTGCATCCCTTCTTCGTGCCGTGGAGCTCCAAGATGCTCACGCACGAAGTCCAGCAGCGAGACACGAGCGTCGGCGGGTACCGGCGCGTCGCGGCCGTTGATGATGATCGGCACAGCGGATTCCCCTTTCGGCGACGAGCTCCTGACATCAAGCCAGGCTACTCAGCCCGAGACCCGCGTCGCGGCTCGCGCTCCTCGCATGGTCAGCCGATCACGAACACGAGAATGACGAGCCCGGTCCCTGACGGACCGGCCGCGGCCTGAAGGCCCCGGCGGCGGCGCCGCTGGCGAAGATGGTCAACGCTCCGATCGCGCACATCGCGACCACATGGCCCGAGAACACGCCGAAACAGGCGCGGAGCATGACCACACTGAGGACACCGGCGACGATGCCGAATCCCGCGAACGCTCCGATCCGAGCTGCGGCGCGCTCCCTGCTGTGACTGCGTGGGGCCCCGATCAGCCCGATCAGGGTCGCGCCGATGTGGCGTGGGCGGCAGGGGCTTGACATCAAACGTCTCTTCCCGCGCGACGGCGGTCGCGCGATCCGCCGCCGAGGCGACAAACAGTTGATAACCCGACCGGGGCCGCGCCTGACCCCACGGGCTCGGTTCGGTCTTGGGTGGCCGCGGCGCCGCAACTTTCGGCGGGGATTGTTGTTGTGCGTGTGGAGATGCGTCCCAGCCCACAAGAAGTTGGGCGGTGGCGCACCGGGGCACGGTAGGGGCGCCGGTGGTCTGGCCGAACTGCTGGGCGGCGGGGTGTTCTGCTTTTGCCGCAATACAATCGAGAGGAGTCTGTAGTGAAGCGATTTGGATCGCTCGTTGTCGTAACGAGCATTGTGGCTGCCTGCGTGGTCGGGTTTGCCGGAGTCACCGGAGCGAGCGCGGCGTCGACGCTGCCCACGCTCAACGTCGCGGTTACTGGCAAGACGGGCATCGCGGTGTCCGGTAGCACGGTGTCGGGCGCGGTGAACATCACGTCGGCGTTCAGCGGCAAGGGCCAGGGCGGCTACGGGCTCGTCCGCCTGAACCAGGGCGTGTCGTTCCCGGAGGCCCTGCATGCCGTGCAGAGCCATCACGGTGACCCCAACGCGCTGACCCCGTTCGGGTCGCTGGTCGTAGCCGCCGACGCGCCGGGCACAATCCAGACGGTCCTGACCGAGGGCAACTACGTGGCCCTCAATCTCACTGGCAACGGGCCGTCGGCGAATGTGGCGCAGTTCACGGTCACGCCGTCGTCCTCGCCGGCGGCGCTGCCGGCGGCCGCAGCGACCGAGACCTCGATCGAGTTCGGCTTCACGGGGCCCAAGGTCCTGCATGACGGAACGATGGTGCGGCTAGTGAACGACGGCTACCTGGTGCACATGGATGTCCTGATCGGCGCCGCTAACAAGGCGGGCGCTGAAAAGATCATGGCGCTGCTGAAGGCCGGCAAGGACAACAAGGCGGAGAAGCTCGCGACGGGCTTCCTCGACCTGATGAACCCCGCCTCGCCTGGCGCGATGCAGCAACAGATCCTCAACGCCAAGCCCGGTTACTACGTCCAGGCTTGCTTCATGTCCACCCAGGACGGACGCGAGCACACCCAGCTCGGCATGGAGCGTGTGATCCGGATCGCCAAATGAGCAACGGTGGGGAGGCCGCGCGACTTCGGTCGCGCGGCCGCCGCGCCGCGCTGCTGGCGCTGGCGCTGGCCGTCATGTTCAGCGCCGGGATCCACGCGGCGCTGGCTCCCGAGCATCTCCGGGAGATGCCGCCGCTGGGCTGGTCGTTCATCGGCGCCGCGGCGCTCGGTGTGGCGCTGGCGTGGGCACTCGTGGCCTACCCCGAGGACCCGGTGTTCGCGAGGCTGGCGGCGCTGTTCTTGGCCGTTGAGATCCTCGCCTGGGTCGTGTTCGTCATCGCGGCGGTGCCCGGCTTCAGTGGGACCCCGGAGCCGGTCGAGACGATCGCTCTTGTTTGCAAGGCAGGCGAGCTGATCGGGCTGTGGCTCGCGGTGGCGATCGGCTGGCCTGACCAGATCGCCGCGCGGACCGCGTCGGTGAGAACGCTGGCGGGGCGCTAAGCCGACCTCGCGCGCCGCGAGCACGCGACGCTGAGATCTGCCAAGACGTGACCGGCGCCGATACGCCGGCGTCCGCCGCGGGCTCGAGCTGGCCACGACTCGCACGGCTCGGGCACGAGCTCGCCGTGGCACCGTAGCGGCCCGGCGAGCGCACGGACACTTCCCCACTGCAGGACTCGACCGGGGAGCCGCGCCCCCGGCGTCGCAAGTCGCCACAAGCGGAGCCGTGTCGGGCACCCGGAGAATCCGCCGGGAGACCTGCTTCCACGCACGCTGAGCCGTCTGGCGAGCCCCCTTGTCGCCGGCGCGGCCTTCTGCTTGGGGTTGGACGCCATGCGCTCCGCTCCGGTACCGCGCGCAGCGACGCGACGGCTGTGTGGGGCGCTGCGGTGGGCGCAGGAGTCACGGTCGGTCCGCTCGCCGGTGCGGGGCTGGCGACGGCGGTCGGCTGGCGCCCTGGGTTCTGGCTCGAGGCGGCGGCCGCTGGCGCTGTGATGACGGCCGCGGCCACGCTGACCGAGTCGAGCAACACTGCAAGGGCCCGGCTTGATCTTGCCGGCGTCACCACGCTTGGGGCAGCCATGACATTCCTGATCGCCGGGCTGGTTGAGACTCGACACGGCTGGTCCGCCGGCACGACCTTCGCCCTCTCCGCCGCCTTGGTGATCGCAGCATTTGCCGCCGTTGAGCTGCGCTCACGCCGCCCGATGCTCGACCCCATCTGCTTCCCCAACCGCGGTTTCTCGCCTCGATCAGCGGCGCGCTCACTGCCCAGCCGGCTGGAAGCGCGGACGCGGCTGCTCATCGGGCTCGCTCTGGCTGCCGTCGGCGAGCTCGCGCTCACCGGTCTCAGTTGTGGCGCGGGCTGGATGCGATTGGTGGCGGGGCCGTTCGTGACCGGCCTCGGGACTGGCGTCGTCAACGCCGCTCTTGGCAAAATCGCCGTCGAGTCGGTGCCCCCCGGCCGCGTCGGATGGGCGGCGGCGCGAATAACACGGCGCGCTACCTGGGCGGGGCGGCGGGTGCCGCACTGATGGTCTCGATCGCTTCGGCCAGCGGCCCCCAAGGCCTGATCGATGGCTGGAACATCGCGGCGCTCGTATCCGCCGGGTTATTCCCGCTCGGGGTGGCGATTGTCGCGAGCTGCCGCACGTGGCCGCGACGCAGCCCTCCGCGCGGCAGGCGCAAAGCGCACCGGCCCGTAAGCCCGACGACGTGGACACCTCCAACACCGTCCCAAGCGCTGATTCTCGAGACGGCAGGTGCAGAGCACCCCCGACCACCAACTCTCACTCACGCACCCGGAAGACCGGATGACCTCGCAACTGACCTACCTCATCGCTGAGCAGAGACACATCGAGTTCGGCAATCGCGCCGAGCAAGCCCGCCTCGCGCGCGAAGCACGTGCCGCCGAGTCGGCGTTCTCACCACGCCGTTGCGCAAGCTCACCTTCTTCAGCGGCATTGCTCACCTCAACCACGAGGCCGTCGCCGCGATCGATTAGCGCGACAACTCCAGCGTGGGCGCCGACGCACCCGCCCGCGGCGAAGCCGTGGCCAGCTGACGCCCTTGAGGCCGGGCGCACCGCTGGCGCCCCGCCACACCATCCGCCGACTGTGAAGCGTGCTGTCGTTGCACAGGAATCGCATCGGGCCTCGCGTCAACTCGGCGCCGGCAGCTTGACGGTGTCGAGCGCGAGCGGCCCGCATACCAGCGCCGGTCGGTTGGCGCGCAGCAGTTGCCGTCGCAGCAAGACGAAGGCCGGCGCGCCGAGCAGTGCCGGCACGAACAGCTGGAAGAGCCGGTATAGCAGCACCGCCGCCGTGGCGTCCGCGACCTTGACGCCGTAGAGCGCGAACATGACGACCAGCGCCCCTTCGGTTGCCCCAATTCCGCCGGGTACCGGGATCAGGTTGCCAAGCTGGCCGATCAGGTACCCGAGCACGAGCGTGCCGAACGCCGGGACCGGCCCGACGGCGGCGAAACCGAACCCGAGCCCCGCGATGTCAAACGCCATGTACGCGAACGAGCCAACCACCACCCCGACGCTGTGAGAGCGCAGCAGAGCGATCGCCTGATCCACCCCGTCAGCGCCAGCCGTCAGCCCGGCGCGCAGAGCGCTCCGCGCGCGAGCACGCCAACGACCGCCCCCCACGCCCTCGGCGCGTCCCCCGAGTCCGCGTAGAAGCCTCGGGCTCACTGCGACGAAGAGGATGCCGAAGGCCGTGATCAGCGCGGGTACAAGCGTGAGCACCACCGAATGCCGGCCTGCGACGACGCCGATGAACACACCGATCCCGACCAGCACGAGCGCGAAGAAGTTCGCGGCGCTGGTGACGACGAAGAACGCGACGGTGCGGCGCGCGATGTGATCAGTCGGCATCCCGCCCTGGCGAAGCGCCCACACGCCGAGCGCGAGGCCCCCCGCGCCGCCGGCCGGCAGCAGCGCGTTTGCAGCCAGCTCGGACATGGCGATGTCATACGTCAGCCCCCATGGCATCCGCGAGCAGAACGTAGAGCGGAACACCAGCAGGTAGCCAACGCAGGAGCCGACCTCGGCGAGTGCGATCGCCACGATCCAGATCGGCTCGACGCCCTGGAGCCGCGCGCGCACCTCGTCGAGCCCCGGCAACGCGCTGATCGCGACCGCGACCACCGCGATAACGGCCGCGATCTCGGCGACACGCGCCAGCAGATGCCGGGGGTGAAGCTCGTCGGGCATAACCCGACCCCGTGATGTGGGCGCAGCCGCACTCGAATCGCTCAAGGCACCCGGTCCATCTCCGGCATCACCATTACACCGTGAGCTTCGCACCCGCGAGCACCCGGCGCGGCGCGCCCTGCTCTGCTCGCGGTGCCCGACGCGAGCAACGGGATCCACCGGTCTCTGTGCCCGGCGGCCGGTAAGCGATGGGTTTACGCTGCCCACTGGCAGGTTTCGCCGTCAACCGCATGATCTATGGAGGCGACAGCGCATGGGCACGATCAGCACGACGGATGGGACGGAGATCTTCTTCAAGGACTGGGGGTCGGGCCAGCCGATCGTCTTCAGCCACGGCTGGCCACTTTCAAGCGACGATTGGGACGCCCAGATGCTGTTCTTCTTGCGGAACGGCTATCGCGTGATCGCCCATGACCGGCGCGGGCACGGACGCTCCACCCAGACCAGCGACGGTCACGACATGGATCACTATGCCGACGACCTGGCCGCGGTGGTCGCCCATCTCGATCTCCAGGACGCGAACCATGTTGGGCATTCCACCGGTGGCGGCGAAGTCGTGCGCTACCTAGCCCGGCACGGTGAGAGCCGCGTCGCCAAAGCCGTCCTGATCAGTTCGGTGCCGCCCCTGATGGTGCAGACCAACGCCAACCCCGGCGGCCTGCCAAAAAGCGTCTTTGACGACCTCCAGGCCCAGCTTGCCGCCAACCGGTCCGAGTTCTACCGAGCGCTCCCGTCGGGTCCCTTCTATGGGTTCAACCGACCCGGCGTGGAATCGTCGGAAGCGATCATCGAGAACTGGTGGCGCCAGGGAATGATGGGCGGAGCCAAGGCACATTACGACGGCATCGTGGCTTTCTCCCAGACCGATTTCACCGAGGACCTCAAGCAGATCACGGTGCCGGTCCTAGTCATGCATGGCGATGATGACCAGATCGTTCCCTACGCCGACTCCGGACCGCTGTCTGCCGGGCTCGTCCAGAACGGCAAGCTGAAGACGTATGCGGGGTTCCCGCACGGCATGCCGACCACCCAGGCCGACACGATCAACGCCGACCTGCTGGCCTTCCTTCAGTCCTGACCAACTCGGCGCTGGGCGCCGGCTGCAGCTACGGCGACGTGCTGTACGCGAAACGAGGTTTGGACGTCAACCTCGGACACCCGCGATGCAGTCCGACGAAGACGTCGTTGAAGATTTCGTCGACGAACGGAGTGATGTCGATTGGATGTCGTTGCTCACCCCAGAGTGCCCCCAGACGCCCGCGCGACCCAGGGGACAACCGATGACCTCCGTAAGATCGCTTTTCGGATGGCGACTAAGCCGCTTTCGGTGTTCAAAGAGCCTGGGCGGCGCCGCCACCGGTATTGGAGGCCTGCCCTCCACAGATTGGCTCTATTCCTAGTCCTGGCGCTGGCTATCGTGGGCGCGCTAGCCCTGGTGCTGCTCATCCTCGGACTTCTGGACGTGGGTGCTGTAACCCGGCATTTCAACGTCCACTAGCCCAAGCACCGTTCGCCGGTCTTTGGGTCTATGAGAAGCCGCACGGCGGCCGCTGAGCGATCGCTTGGCGCAAGTGCCCCATCCGACTGGCCGTCCGCTGGGTCCGAGAGCCGGGATGCGTTGCACATAGGTGCGTGCGCGTCTTCCGCGGTCACAGGACTACTCGAACGCGTCGGCGGAGCGCGCGGTAATTGGTTCTCGCCTGATCCGGGCCAGGCCACGCCGGCGAGAAACGCGCAGTGTTGCCACGCGGGATGACCACATTGATGCTATTGTGACCACATGCGTGAGATCGGTGTCCGCGATCTAAAGCGTTCGCTGAGCGAGACGCTGCGAGCCGTCGAGCGCGGTGAGCAGGTGCGTGTCACCCTCCGAGGGCGTGCGATAGCCGACATCGTTCCCGCCGGCGCCGCAGCCGGCGATGATCGTGTCCGGGCGCTCGTCGCGGAGGGGCGGCTGACCCCTGCGGCGTCTGCGCGACCGAAGCGGGCCCCACGGCTGGTGAAGACCAGTGGCAGCGCGTCCGCGCTGGTTATCGGCGAGCGGGACGCTGAGCGCTGAACCTGTATCTCGACCCCAGCGCGCTGGTCAAGCGCTATGTGGCCGAGTCGGGAAGTGATCGCCTTCGGGAGCTGATGGGGCACGCCGATGGCTGGTTCATGTGCCGTGTCGGCTGCCTTGAGACCGCTCGCGCCGTCGGCCTGGCCGGAAGTCGAGCAGCTGTTCGGGCGGTACAGAAGGAATGGGCAGCGTTCAATGTGATCGAGGTCGACCGAGACCTCGTCGAGCGTGCGACCGAGCTCGCGCTCGCCCACGACCTGCGAAGCCTCGACGCGCTGCATCTCGCGTCGGCGCTCGTCCTTCCTCGTGAAGATCTGACCGTGGCGGTGTGGGACCGCCGCCTTCACACTGCTGCACGAGCCGAGGGGCTCGGACTCTTCCCCGAGAGCCTTGACGAACGCGGCTAGGTCACAGCTGTGCACAGAGCTTCAGGTCGGCGGATGACAGCGACCCCGGTGATACATCCTGTGCATTAGGGTACCCTAATAACGACATCATTTCTTGTCGTGCCTCGATCTCGCGTGTCCTGTCTGCGGTTCCAGTGCTCGCCGTCATCGAGGTCAGCGGACCTGAGCATCATCAGCTGTTGGACGGTCCCGGGAGCTTGGAGATCCTTTGGCTTCATCGTTCCAGCGACGCCGGGAACGATCACGCGCCGATGCTCGAGGCGGTTAGGGGCTTGTCGCTACCCGACGGGCGGCGTCACGTCTTCGTGCACGGCGAAGCCACACGGCCCGCGTTGTCCGACGTCACCTGTTGCTGGACCGAGGCCCGCCCATCAGCGGCTGTCGGCCAGCGGCTACTGAGCTGCGTTTCACCGACGAGGAATGGTGCGCCGAAAAGCGCGAGTTGATGGTAAAGGCCGATGCTGACCTCGCCGAAGCTTTCGCCGCGTAGCAACTCCCAGCTCCTCCTCGTCGACGTCGGGGCTCAGGGTCCCGTCTAGCGCCGCGCGCTATCCGATTCGGTCGTCCGCTGGAAGGATGAGTTGGCGGGGATCGCTGACCAACGCTTGCTGTGTATGAGTTAATCCGAGATACCGGCGGTGCCGGGATCGAGGATCGGGGGTTGGGATGCCAAGAACGGGATCAATCGTCGTTGGGACAGATGGCTCGGAGCGATCCGCGGGTGCACTGGACCGCGCCGGTGAGCTCGCGAGGTTGTTGGGCGTGAAGGTCCACATCGTGAGCTGCTACGCAAAGAGCTCGGCCGGCTTGAGCGGGGCGGCGGCCACGGGAGTTGTGATCGCGTTCAATGAGCAGGACGGGGAGCGAGTTCATGCTCAGCACAACGTCGATCGAGCGCAACAGCGGCTGGCGCCGGTCGGCGTTGAGACCGAGACGCATGTCTGGCCTAGCGAGCCAGCAGACGCGTTGGTGCAGATCGCAGACGAGCAACAGGCCCAGATGATCATCGTCGGCAACCGGGGCATGACGGGCACGGCGCGCGTGCTCGGATCGGTGCCCAACCGGGTCTCGCATCATGCCCATTGCGACGTGTTAATCGTCAGGACTGGCTGACCACGGCGCGATCCACCGAGCCGGCTCATTGCGGGCTCGCTGAGCACAGGCTCGACGCTGCTTGTTGTTCGTATTGGACCCAAGGGGATTGTCCGGTCGCAGATCCGCTTACGTCGCCACTCCGCCTCGCCGGCGCGCTGCTCTCTCTGAACAGAACGACGAGTGGCTCGTCCAGCGCCGCTACCTGTCCGTTGACTCCATGGCCCTGATCCTCGCCGATCGACGGTCTGAGGACAGCTCACCCTCTCAACACCGATCAGAGAAGGAGGCTGTCGCTCTCAACGAGGCCTGAGCCGCCAACGCCACGGTCCGGGGGACGTTCGACGCGCCGAAGGTTACCCGGTGCGTCCTGCGCGGCGTTGCCTTCACGGCCTGACGCACCGCGCGCGGCGCTGCCAAGAGGTACGTCGCCTGGGCATAGGCGGCACGCTGTTCATACGGCTGCTCCTGCAGCCGCCTGTGCCTCGACCTCGACTGGGTCAACGATTCGGCCCCCGAACGCGATCGCGAGTGCGGTGCCGAACGCGGCCCAACCGACGAGCACCAGGATCGGCCCCGCGACCCGTGCGCCGTCGAAGAACAGCGCCGATCGCGTCAGATCGACTCCTGCGCCGGGCGGCAGCACACCACCGATCGTCCTCCATAGGCCCGGCAGCAGCGGCCGCGCGAACGGCCCGCCCGACGCGCTGTTGCCAAGGATCACGAACACGAGAATGACGAGCCCGGTCCCTGCCGGACCGGCCGCGGCCTGAAGGCCTCCCGCGGCGGCGCCGCTGGCGAAGATGGTCAACGCTCCGATCGCGCACATCGCGACCACATGGCCCGAGAACACGCCGAAACAGGCGCGGAGCATGACCACACTGAGGACACCGGCAACGATGCCGAATCCCGCGAACGCTCCGATCCGAGCTGCGGCGCGCTCCCTGCTGTGACTGCGTGGGGCCCCGATCAACCCGATCAGCGTCGCGCCGATGTAGCCGCCGAACACCCACGCAATCACTGCGTAGAACGCCGCCGTGCCGTTCGGATCGTCCGGCGGCAGCGGCTTGACATCGGTGACGCGGACGGCGGGTCGGCGCTGCGCGGCGGCGACGCGGTCAAACGTCTCTTCGAGCGCGATGGCGGTCGCACGATTAGCCGCCGAGGCGACAAACAGCCGGTTCGTCGGCACCTCGTACGCGCCGTAGACGTCGCGATCGTCGATCTGCGACAGCGCATCAGAGCGAGAGGTGGCCCGGCGGGCGTCGAGCGGGTCGCCGGGCAGGCGGTTGAGCTGCACTGCCGCCGCCGGCGGGCCTACCACGGCGATCGGCACGTTGTGCGGGATCGGCTCGTGGAAAGCGCCGACGTAGGAGAACGCGAACGCGAGCATCAACACCAGCGCGGGGAACAGCACGATCGCCACGGCCTTCGGCGTGGGCGCCATGTTCGCCATCGACGTTCCCGCGGCTCAGGCTCGGATTTGAATATTGCCGTCGATCTCTCGCACCTCGTAGGTATCGAGCGCCTCGGTCGCCGGGCCGGCGATGACGGCACCGGTGGTGACGTCGTATCGCGAGCCATGGCATTGGCACATCACCGTGGTGCCGGTGAGCAGGCCTCCGGAGAGCGGGCATGCCCGCTCTGCGCAGGTGCAGAGGTCGTCGAATGCGTAGAGGCGGTCGTCGACTCGCGCGACGGAGATCCGCCGGCCGAGGTCGTCGAGGTAATAGGGCACGACGAAGTCGTTGGGGAGCACGTCGCCCGGCCCGAGCGTGCGGAAGGCCCCGGCTGCGAGTTCGGTCTTCATCGTGTTCTCCTTTGTCCGGCTGGCTCAGTACGGATACGCGGGGATGACCTCGGCCTTCGTGGCGTCGAGTCGCAGCTCGCCGGGAGCCCCTACCGGCACGACTGGACGGTGCGGCATGATCGGGTCCACGCGCTCATAGCCGGAGCCCAGGGGTGGCCGAGTGTCCTCGTCGCCCTGGTTCGGCCAGAGCGAGATCGCGCGCTCGACGAGGGCCGTGATCGAGAGCGACGGGTTCACTCCAGGATTGGCCGGCATCACGCTCCCGTCCATGACATGGAGGCCCGGCTGGCCGAACATCCGTAGGTAGGGGTCGACGGCGCCGGTCTCACTGCTCTCGCCGATCGGAATCCCGCCGACGAAATGGGCGGAGGCGTTGCGGTTTATGACCTCGGTCGCGAGCGCCGCCTCGTGGGCTCCCAGCTGCGTGGCCACACGGTCGACGAAGTCCTCGATCGCCGGGACGTGCACCGACGGCGGCGTTCCGGATGGCTTGCTGTGGAGCAGGCCGTCATGCCAGTACAGCTCGATCGAGGTGTCGGTCGTCTGCGAGCAGAGCGCAACGAAGGAGCGCTCGGACCAGTGGCGCGGGTCGGCGGGCAAGATCTCCTCGCTCGGGTGCTTGAGGATCTCCTTGAGCCAGGACTCGAACGAATGCTTCTGCTCGCCGTGCTGGTGGTAGGTCCCGAGGAATGCGAAGACGTTGCTTCCGAGCCCCCAATAGGTCGGCTCGATGCTCGTCACCGGATCCGGCCAGGTGCCCGAGGTGATCGTGACCGAGCCCGGCATGATGTGGATCCTCTCCCGATCGCGCTCCCATTCCGCGTGGGTCCGGGTGATGTAGAGAAGCTGTTCGGAGTTGGTCCTCGCGCGTTTTCCGAGCTCGCTCGACAGGCGGGTAAGGCGACCCGTGTGCTGCATGTGATGCAGGAGCTTGGCCGACCCGTAGGCGTGGGCGGCCACGATCACCTGCTCGGCGGTGTACGTGTTGTGGTGGAGGTGCCCTGCGCGTTGCGTCCAGCCGGGGTGCCGCGCGTGCACCTCGAACCCGCCTCCCTCGAGCGGCACCAGGTCGAACACCTCGTGCATGTCGTGAACCTGCGCGCCCAGCTTCTCGGCGAGGTAGAGGTAGTTCGTCGTCAGCTTGTTCTTCGCGTTGCGGCCGCAGCCGTTGTTGCAGTTGCCGCAGGAGATGCAGCCGGTGCGCCGCGGGCCGACCCCGCCGAAATACGGATCGTCAGCTTCGACTCCCGGCGTGCCGAAGTAGACGGCGAGTGGCGCCTTGTTGTGGGTCTCCCCTCGGCCGATGTCGTTCGCGACCTGCTTGATGGCCCGGTCGACGTCCGTGGGCATGTACGGATAGCGGACGACGCCGAGCATCCTCCTGGCCAGGTCGAAGTACGGCGCCAGCTCGTCGGCCCAATCGGTGATGCCCGCCCATTCTTTCGCGTCGAAGAACTGCTTCGGTGGGACGTACATCGTGCTCGCATACACATGCGAGCCGCCGCCGACGCCAGCGCCCGAGAGGACGAGCACGTCGTCGAGGTACTCGATCCTCTGGACTCCGTAGAGCTCCGCGGCGGGGAACCAGACGAAGTGCGCGAGGTCCCACTGGCTCTTCGGGATGTCTTCGTCTTTCCAGCGCCGACCGGATTCCATGACGCCGACGCGGTAGCCCTTCTCGGCGGCACGGAGCGCGGCGACGCTTCCGCCGAACCCCGAGCCGATGATCGCCACGTCGTAGTCGAAGCTCGCCATGAGTCCGTCCTTCCTGGTCGTTACAGCTCACCGCTGACAGTCGCGGCGAGCAGTGACTTGTCGCGCCAGTGAGGGCCCTAGTGCCTTCGCGGGGCTATCCCGCCCGCGTGGCGACCGGGGGCTTCACGGGGGCGAGCGGCGGGGCGGGATGTCACCGTGGAATGCGCCAACCCCAGGTCACAGTGAATGGAGTCGAGATCATGAGAAAGACTCACTCGCGGCGCGTCGCACTCGTCGGCCTCTGGGCGGCCGGATAGGCGCCCTCGCCGACGCCCCCGATCCCACGACGGCAGTGCGCATTCCCGGCGCGAGGAGCTGCCGAGCATGATCCCCAGAGGCAACAGTGATCGGAAGGCGCGTGGGTCCCGCGCGGACGTGGTGGCGATCGTTACAGGCGGCTCGTCCGCAACCGGCCGCGAGGTCGCGCGTGCGCTGACAAGATGGAACTGGGCGATCGTCGTCGTCTACCTCGAGGATCAGCCCACCGTCGAAGCCACGGTCGCGGACATCCTGGCCGCCGAGGGCAAGGTGGTCGCCGTGCGCGCCGACCTCACCGACGACCTCGACGTCCACCGCCTCTTCGCCGAGTCGACCGCCGTGTTCGCGGGCGTCGACGTCGTCGTTCACACCGCGACAGGCAGCGCCTCGCTCCTCTACGAGCACGCGGCGCGGCAAATCCGTTCGCGCGGCGCGATCGTCAGCACCTCCGCCGTTGAGCGCGTCACGCACGGGCTCGCTTGCCGGTTGGGGGAGCGCGGCATCAGCATCGGCAGGGCGCCCCCGGCAGAGGTTCTGTCGTTCCTTGACAAGTGGCGACGGCAAGCGATGGACTGAGGAGTCCACAGCTTTAGCATTGCGTTAGCCATAGACTCGCGACATGCCAGCCATTCGGGGGGTTGGTTTCCTAGGCCGAACGCGTGAGCGTGAACGTCTCGACGCCATGCTCGCCTCGGCGCGCGATGGTGAGAGCGCCGTTTTGGTGGTCCGAGGCGAGGCGGGCGTCGGAAAGACCGCGCTGCTCCGGTACGCCGCGCGGCAGGCGTCTGGCCTGCGCATCTCCGAGATCGAAGGCATCCAGGCGGAGATGGAGCTGCCGTTCGCGGGAGTCGAGCGGCTGTGCGCGCCGATGCTCGGCCGGCTCGAGGTCCTCGCAGAGCCGCAGCAGAACGCGCTTCGAGTCGCCTTCGGCATCGCGTCGGGCGATGCCGCAGATAGGTTCCTGGTTGCCGTGGCAGTGCTCAACCTATTGTCCGCAACCGCCGAGCAGCGCCCCCTCCTGTGCCTGGTGGATGACGCTCAGTGGCTCGACGCCGCTTCCGTCGAGGCTCTCGGGTTCGTCGCGCGGCGCTTGGTGGCGGAGCCGATTGCGATGATCTTCTCGCTGCGCGAGCCGGTCACCACGCGCGCGCTCGACGGCGTGCCGCAGCTGGTAGTCGAAGGTCTCCATGAGCCCGATGCCCGCGCTCTTCTGTCGAGAGTTGTGCAGGGGCCGCTCGACGACCGCGTTCGCGACCGGATCATTGCTGAAACGGGGGCCAATCCGCTGGCGCTCGTGGAGCTATCGCAGCGGATGAGCCCCTCGGAGCGAGCCGGGGGCTTTGCTCCACCCGCTGCGGGCGACCTTCCGAGTCGGCTGGAAGAGCGCTACCTGCGGCGCGTCGCCGGATTGCCGAAAGTGACGCAGCGACTCATGCTGCTGGCGGCGGCGGAGCCACTGGGGGACGCCGCGTTGCTGTGGCGGGCAGCCGAACGACTGTTCATCGACCCCAGCGCGCTGCGTCCCGCGCGCGAAGCCGGCTTGCTCGAAATCGACGATCGGGTTCGGTTCCACCACCCGCTGGTGCGCTCAGCGGTATATCGAGCGGCGCCGCCCGACGAACGCCGGCGAGTCCACGACGCGCTCGCGGAGGTGAGCGATGACGAGCTCGCTGCCGACCAGTGCGCCTGGCACCGCGCCCTTGCGGCTGCCGAACCTGAAGAGGCCGTGGCCGCCGACCTCGAACGATCCGCCGGGCGAGCCCAGGGTCGCGGTGGTTTCGCGGCCGCTGCGGCGTTCCTCGAGCGAGCGACTGCTCTGACGCCGGACCCGGCCCTCCAGACAGGTCGCGCACTGGCCGCGGCGGAGGTCAGCTTTGAGGCTGGCGACTTTGTCTCGACGCTGAGGCTTCTGGCCACGGCCGAAAGCGGCCCGATCGATGGCTTCCAGCGAGCGCGGGCCATGCTTCTACGCGGACACGCTGCCCTCGTGTCCGCCTATGGCAGCGAGGCGTCGAGCTTGCTGTTTCAGGCAGCGAGGGAGCTCGAGGCCTTCGACGTCACCCTTGCTCGCAGGGCGTACCTCACCGCATGGGGAGCAGCGGTAAGCGCAAACCATCTCGGGGGAGCTGACGTCCTCGCCCAGATCTGCAGCGCTGTTTTCGCGCTTCCACCGCTGCCACCAAACCCGCATCCGCTCGACTTGCTGATCGAAGGGTTTGCGCTACTCACCACCGACGGACGTGCTGCGGCCACCCCGATCCTCCAGCGCGCCTCGAGGTCCGTCATGGATCTATCGGTCGACGACATGCTCCGCTGGGGCTGGCTGGCGCCGGGTGCCAGCTCGGCAACCTGGGACCCCGAGGGTGCGCTGGCGGGCAATGAACTCAAGGCTCATCTCGTGCGCCAAGCCGGTGCGCTCGGCGAGCTGCCGATTCACCTGCAGTCGCTGGCGCTGGACCGGGCTTGGCGTGGTGACCTGACAGGCGCGGCCGTGCTTGTCGCGGAGAGCGAGGCTGTGGCTGCGGCGACCGGAACCGACCCCCCGCCGATCGCTCTGCTGCGGCTCCGAGCATTGCAAGGTCGGGAAAACGATGCCGGTCCCTTGATCGAGGGCCTCGTCGAGCACGCAACGCAAGCAGGACAAGGCATGGCGGTGATGGTGGCGCACTGGGCTGGCAGCCTTCTCAACAACGGTCTCGGACGCTACGAGGCGGCAGCATTGGCGGCGCGAGAGGTGATCGAGAACGCCATCGATCCTTGGACCCCGTTAGGGGCTCTACCCGAGCTCGTCGAGGCGGCGATGCGCCTGGGCGAGCCAGAGCTCGCCCGTGATGCGGTCGACCGTCTCGCAGCGGCAACTCAACCCGCGGGCACGGACTTTGCGCTCGGGGTGGAGGCTCGCTCACGGGCGCTAGTGAGCGGCGGCGAGGCGGCCGAGCCGCTGTTTCACGAGTCGATCGAACGGCTGGGCCGGACGCCGCTCCGTCCGGAATTCGCACGCGCACAGCTGGTCTATGGCGAGTGGCTGCGCCGTGAGGGTCGCCGTGGCGAATCGCGCGAGCAGCTAAGGATCGCCGCGGGAATGTTCACCGAGATGGGGATGGAGGCGTTCGCTGACCGCACCGAGGCTGAGCTTGTCGCCGCGGGCGCGAAGCCACGCACGCGCCGCCTCGAGGTGCGCGAGGACCTCACACCGCAGGAGGAGCAGATCGCTCGGCTCGCCCGCGACGGGCTCACCAACGCCGACATCGGCGGCCAGCTGTTCCTCAGTCCCCGCACGGTTGAGTACCACCTGCACAAGGTGTTCGGGAAGCTGGGGATCGACGCGCGGAGCGGTCTGGACGCCGCCCTACCGGGATAGGGCATCGGATGCATGGGCCGGGTTTCGTGGGCCGGACCAGCGAGCGCGAAATGCTCGATGGCCTGCTCGCGAGGGTTCGCGGAGGCGAGAGCGAGGTCCTGGTCATCCGGGGCGACGCGGGCATCGGCAAGAGCGCCCTGCTGCGCTACGCCGCGCGGCAGGCATCCGGCTTCCGAGTCGCGGAGCTCACGGCGGTGGAGGCGGAGATGGAGCTGCCGTTCGCCGGGATTCATCAGCTCTGCGCGACGATGCTCGGCCGGCTCGACGCAGTGCCGGCCCCGCAGCGAGATGCTCTGAGCGTCGCTCTGGGGCTGGCAACCGGGCGCGTGCCTGACCGGTTCCTCGTGGGACTGGCCGTGCTGAGCCTGCTGGCGACGGTGGCGGAGGAGAGGCCCCTGCTCTGCCTGGTCGAAGACGCGCAGTGGCTGGATGCGGCCTCCAGCCAGATCCTCGGGCTCGTCGCGCGACGTGTGCGGGCGGAGTCGGTGGGCATCGTGGTCGCTGTGCGTGAGCCTGCCGCCGCGCACGACTTCGACGATCTGGCCGAATTGCGCCTCGAAGGGCTGGCGGAGCAGGATGCCCGCACGCTCGTACGCGGCGTCGTAACCGGCCGGCTCGACAGCCTCGTCGCCGACCGGGTTGTTGCTGAGACCGGGGGGAACCCGCTTGCCCTGCTCGAGCTACCGGCGCGAATGACCGCTGCCGAGCTGGCCGCTGGATTCGAGTTTCCCGTCGCCAGCGAGCTTCCGGCGCACATCGAGCACCATTACCTTCGGCGTATTCGGGAGTTGCCCGAGGCGACGCAGCGCCTGGTGCTGCTGGCGGCTGCCGAGCCGATCGGTGACGCGGCGCTGGTTCTGCGCGCGGGTCGAAGGCTCGGCATCGAGACCGGCGCGCTCGCGCCCGCCGAGGCCGCGGAGCTCTTGCAAATCGGAACGAGCGTCCGCTTCCGCCATCCTCTGGTGCGGTCGGCGGTCTACCGGGCGGCCTCACCCGCCGGCCGCCAGCGAGCGCATGAAGCGCTGGCGGAGGTCAGCGATCCGGATTCCGACGCGGATCGCCGCGCATGGCACCGAGCGCTGGCGGCAGAAGGGCCAGACGAGGACGTGGCCGCCGAGCTCGAGCGATCGGCCGCTCGGGCGCAGGCTCGCGGTGGCGCCGCCGCCACGGCGGCGTTCCTGGACCGCGCCGTGGCGCTGACTCCGGACTCGGCGCGGCGCCGTGAACGTGCGCTCGCGGCCGCTCAAGCCAGCGTCCAGGCCGGCGCATTCACCACGGCGCGCCGCCTGCTCGCCATCGCGGACGCCGGGCCGCTCGAAGAGTTCCAGCGCGCGCAGATCGACCTGCTCCGGGCTCAGCTCGCATTCGTCTCCAGCCGCGGCAGCGAGGCGACGCCGCTCCTGCTGACCGCCGCCCGCCGACTGGAATCGCTGGACATCTCAATCGCGCGTGAGACATACGTGGACGCGTTCTCCGCGGCGATGTTCGGGGCCAGACTCAACCGCAGCGTCGGGATGCCCGAGGTCGCGGAGGCTGCCCGAGCCGCGCCACGTCCCCAGGATGCCGAGCCGGCAACCGCCGACCTCCTACTGGATGCGTTGGTCGCCCTCGTCGACGACTACGACACGGCGGTCCCGCGCTGCCGTGAGGCCGTGCGGCGGCTCTCCGGAGCGACGGTCTCAGCCGAGGAACGACTGCGCTGGCTGTGGCAGGGTTGCGTCATCGCCCTGGAGATCTGGGAGGACGAATACGCGCGCTCGCTGTCGCACTCGAGCGTGGAGATGGCCCGCGAGACGGGGACGCTCAGCGAGCTCGCGCTCGCCCTGAGCGCGCGTACGCCGGTTCTCGTTTTCTGCGGGGAACTCACCGCCGCCGCCGCAACGGTCTCGGAGACAGAGTCGGTCCAGGAGGTGACGGGCATCCGGTCAGCACCGTACGGCGCATTGATCCTCGCGGCGTGGCGAGGCAGGCAGGCCGAGACGACGGACCTGATCGAGACGACGGAGCGCGAGGCGAAAGCCCGTGGCGAGGGCATCGGGCTGGCCATCTGTGCATACGCACGCGCTGTCCTGTGTAACGGGCTCGGTCAGTATGAGGCGGCACTACCCGCGGCCGTCGCCGCCAGCGAGCACCGCGAGATCATCGCGGAGAACTGGGGCTTGAGCGAGCTGATCGAGCCGGCCACGCGAACCGGGAGGACCGATCTGGCGGCGGACGCCCAGCAGCGGCTGGCCAGAAAGGCCCACGCGGCCGGGACCGACTGGGCACTCGGGATTAACGCACGCTCACGAGCCCTGCTGAGCGAAGGCAAACGTGCCGAGCGCGACTTCCTCGAAGCCATCGATCATCTGAGTCGAACAGGGATACGAGCCGAACTCGCCCGCACTCAGCTGCTCTATGGCGAGGGCCTTCGACGAATGAACCGCCGGGCAGACGCTCGCGTCCAGCTCCGCACCGCATACGACAGCTTCACCGCGATTGGACTGGGGGCGTTCGCCGAACGGGCCGGCCGCGAACTGCTGGCGACGGGCGAGACCGTCCGCAAGCGGACTGTCGAGACGCGCGACGATCTGACGCCGCAGGAGCGGCAGATCGCCGAGCTGGCCCGCGATGGTCTCTCGAACCCCGAGATCGGCGCGCGGCTCTTCCTCAGCCGGCGCACCGTGGAGTGGCACCTGCGCCACGTGTTCGGCAAGCTCGGGATCAAATCCCGCCGGGAGCTGGCCAGCGCGTTGGCGCGCTCAGTCTCCGAGCAACACGGACAGCCTGCGTAACCGAGGGGACTCGCGGGCTGTAGCGGTCCGCCGGGCCGCCGTGGGGGTGGATCTCCCGTTCTGACATCCCAGGGTCGTGCGGGATGCCACCCGCGTGATGACTAGGGATCTGCCGGGCGCGACCCGGTGAGCTTCGCTGTCACCGTGATGGCGTGTCCATCCCCGCGGAACCGAAGGAGCTCGGATCATGAACGCGACTCACCGCCTGGGACTTCCCCTGGTCGCCCTCCGTGCGGCGTTGGCCTCGGTGGCGCTCGTCGTGTCCTATGGGACCGCCGCCACCTCCCAGGCCTCCGTGCCTTCGAGCACCGGTGCCGCGCCGGTCGTGCGCACCGCGGACGGCGTTGTCCGTGGTGCCGCCACGTCGGGGGCCGGTGATGCCTTCCTCGGGCTCCCGTACGCCGCGCCACCGACCGGGAATCTGCGCTGGCGTCCGCCCCACCTGCCGGCGGGGTGGCGCGGAGTCCGGGACGCCACGCAGTTCGCCCCGAGCTGCCCGCAGCCGACGAAGGGCAACCCGTTCCTGCCGCCGGGAGCGCTCTCCGAGGATTGCCTCTACCTCAACGTGTACACCTCGACGCTGCGCCGCAATGCCGAACGCCCGGTCCTGGTGTGGATCCATGGCGGTGGCTTTACCGAAGACGGTGCTCGCAACTATGACGGCTCCAAGCTCGCCGCGGACGGCACCGTCGTCGTCACGATCAACTACCGGCTCGGCGCGCTCGGATTCCTGGCTCATCCCGCGCTTGCGCGGCGGCCGGACGGACCGAACGGCAACTACGGGCTGATGGACCAGATCGCGGCACTGGGCTGGGTTCGGCGCAACATCGCCCGGTTTGGCGGCGACGCGAACAACGTGACGATCGCCGGACAGTCGGCCGGCGGCGTGTCGGTGCTCGCCCTCTTGGTCTCGCATCGTTCCCGCGGACTGTTTCAGCGGGCGATCGTGGAAAGCGGCGCGTTCGCGCTGAGGCAGCGGCCGCTCGCCGACGCGGACGCCACCGGTGAGGCGTTCGCCACTGCCGCCGGCTGCGCGGATCAGACCGCCCGTTGTTTGCGCGAGCTGCCGGTCACGACCCTGGTGAACGACTTCTCGGCGCCCGTGATCCCGGGCGTCATCGACGGCAGGGTCCTCACCGAGTCGATCGACACGGCGCTGGCCGCCGGTCGCTTCGCCCACGTGCCGATCCTCAACGGCATCAATCACATCGAAGAGCTGATCTTCACCGCCGGCCTCGGTCTCGCGGTGAGCGGCGGAACATTTGCCACCGTCCCTGTCCACCCGGTGACCCCCGAGGGGTACCTCACCGACATCGAAGCGGTCCTGGGTGTCTCGGATGCGCGGGCCGCGTCGATCGCGGCGCAGTATCCGCTCAGCTCCTATCCGCTGCCGGACGTGGCCTTCGCCACGCTGGTCTCGGACGCGAACTTCGCCTGCCCCGCTCTACAGGTCGACCGCTGGACCTCTGCGCACGTACCCACGTTTGCATACCAGTTCAACGACGACAACGCGCCTGAGCGGTTCGCACCGCTGCCGCCCGCGGCGACCCACTCGTCAGAGCTCCAGTACCTCTTTGACCAGCCGAACGCGCCGCTGCCCGGCACGCTCGACAGCGGGCAGCAGGCGCTCGCGGCGAGCATGCGTGCCGCGTGGGCGAACTTCGCCTCCAATGGCGACCCCTCCTCGACGGCCGTGCCTTGGCCGTCCTTCAACCACCTCTCGAGTGTCGTTTCGTTGGCGCCACCACAGCCAGCGCTGGAGACCGGCTTCGCGTCCGATCACCACTGCTCGTTGTGGGATCACCTCAGCTAACGAAAGATGTCATGAGCAGTCCGTCTGACCCGACGTGTAGGGACCTCCTCAGCTCAAGCGCGGAGCGTGTCCGCGCAGGCTTGGTAACCGTGGAGCTTGAGGAGGCCCCTTGTGAGCATCGTAATGGGACTTGATCAGCATCGAGGACAGATCACCGGCGAGTGGATCGACACCGACACCGGCGAGGTGCAGCGCACCCGCGTGGTGCCGGCGGATCGCGCGGCGGTACGGAAGTTCCTTCAGCGTTTCCGTGGTCAGCAGCTCGAGGTGGCGCTGGAGGCGACGACTGGCTGGCGGTTCGTGGTTGAGGAGCTGCGCCGGATCGGCGCGAGTGTGCATCTCGCGGAGCCAGCGGAGACTGCTGGGCTCAGAGGTCCGAAGAAGCGCGCGAAGGGCGATCGGGCGGACGCCCGGCATCTGCGGGAGCTGTTGATGGTCGGGCGGCTGCCGGAGTCGTGGATCCCGCCCGATCACATTCTCGATCTTCGGACGCGGGTGCGGTTGCGCCACACGCTGTCTGAGCAGCGCTCGGAGTGGCAGCAGCGGATCCAGGCGACGCTGTATCACCACGGCTGCCCGCAGCGCCGCCAGTTGATGGGGGGCGATGGGCGCGAGTGGCTCGCCGCGCAGCCGCTGCCCGCCGCGGCGCGTGAGCAGGTCACGGTTGCGTTGGCGATGATCGACGGGATCGAGGCGCAGATCGCGCCGCTGGACAAGGAGCTGCGCTCCTATGCGCGCCGGCAGAAGGGGTGCAAGGCGCTGATGGCGCACTACGGGATCGGGGAGCTGACCGCGGTCACGATCCTCGCCGAGCTGGGCGACTGCACCCGCTTCTCCTCCTCGCGCCAAGCGGTCCGTTACGCCGGGCTGGATATCACCGTGTACCAGTCCGATCGACACCGATCGCCCGGGCACATCTCCCGCCAGGGGCCGCCGGCGCTGCGCTGGGCGCTATACGAGGCCGCGCAGGTCGCCAGACGAGGCGAGCGTAGCCCCGACCGGGAGTACTACCTGGAGGCGAAGGAGCGGATCGGCGGCAACCGCGCGTGCCTGTCGGTCGCGCGCACGCTGCTCAAGCGCAGCTACCACACGCTGCGCGAACTCGGAGAGGAGGCACTCCAACCCGCATGAGCTTGCACCGTGCGCGCCAAGCCCCTCGTCACACAGATGCGCCGCGGCCGGCTCCCGGCAGTCTCCTGCCGCCACGCTCGCGTGGACTGCCCAGAAAGACTGAGCGGCCGCAACGCTTCCCCCAGCGGGATCCCCCCATCACACATCATGTCGCCGACCCCGGAGCCAACCCGAGGGTCGCGGACCGAAGTAAGGCTGGGCGCCCGCGCGCACAAGAGTCGCTGTCCCACCAACCGTGCGCACGGACCACCGACGCACACAGCAGTTCAACCCCGACAACCACGGACCACGCGCTTGACGTGCGGTCCCTGCACAAGTAAGGAGAAGCCATGTCAACGACCCCGCCTTGTCGGTCCACCGAGGAGCCTCGATGAGACCGTCACCGACCACGACGATCACGCCGCAGTTCCGGACGCTTGACGGACTGAGGATCCGTTATGCCGACAGCGGTGGAACGCAGGAACGGGTGCTCCTGCTCACCAGCCCCTGGCCGGAGAGCCTCTACGCCTTCGCATCGTTGTGGGACGCGCTATCGGCGCACGCGCGGCTGTTCGCGATCGACCTCCCGGGCTTTGGCGCATCCGAACGACGCGACGACCTACTCTCGCCACGAGCGATGGGCGCCTTCCTGGCCAGGGCGACCGACGAGGCCGACCTCGGCAGACCTCACATCCTCGCCCCCGATATCGGCACGTCTGCGGCCCTGTTCGCGGCGGCGGCACATCCGGAGAGGTTCGCGACGGTGACGGTGGGCACCGGCGGGGCTGCGGTCCCCCTGCAACTGGGCGAGCCACTCCGGTCGTGGGTGCTCGACCCTGACCTCGACACGTACCGCGGAATCGACCCGCAGGTGATCGTCGACGCGGCGGTGAGCACAATCGCGGGCGGTATCGCCGATGAAGTCCATGCCGACTACCGGGCCAGCTACGCCGGCGACCGCTTCGTCGAGTCGATGCGCTACGCACGGCGGTATCCCGAGGAGCTCCCGGCCCTCGCCGAGCGGCTGCCGCAGATTGCCACGCCGGTCACGATCATCAACGGCCTTCACGATCGCGTGGTGCCGCTGGCCAACGCTGAGTTTCTCGACGCGCGGCTGCCTAACAGCCGTCTCGTGGTCATCGACGCCGGCCACTTCGTCTGGGAGGAAGCACCCGCCGAGTACGCATCGGCGGTCCTGGACTCGATCAGGGGTCATCACGCGTGACCCCGCCAGAAGGGCTCCACGTCACCCCAGGGCTCGCCTGCACCTTCGAGACGCTGACCGTCCGCCGGGAGGGCGGGGTTGTGTTCGTGGAGATCGTGGCTCCGCCGATGAATCTCCTCGGCCCCGAGCTCGTTCGTGATCTGGTCGCCCTGATCCAGCGCGCCGAGGCCGACGACGCGGTCCGCGTGCTCGTGTTCACGAGCGGCGACCCCGACTATTTCATCTCCCATGTCGACCTCACCCAAGTCGCTGAGTACCGCGCGGAGGCGGCGAAGCTGACCGGCGAGGCGTCCATCGCGCTCCTGTTTCGCTACCTGAGCGCCAGTCGGCTTGTCACGATCGCTCAGATCGAGGGTCGCGTGCGCGCCGCCGGCAGCGAGTTCGTGCTGAGTTGCGACATGCGTTTCGCAGCACGCGAGACGGCGGTGTTCGCTCAGTTCGAGCCGGCGTTTGGTCAGGTCCCTGGCGGCGGCGCCGTACAGCATCTCACGCGCCTGATGGGCCGGGCGAGAGCGCTGGAAGTGATGCTGAGCGCCCAGGACTACGACGCCGAGCTGGCAGAGCGCTACGGCTGGATCAACCGCGCGCTCCCCGCCGATGCGCTCGCAGAGTTCGTCAGCTCCCTCGCTCGCCGGATCGCCGCGTTTCCGGCCTCCGGCCAGGTGCTGGTCAAGGAGCGCGTCAACGCGATCGCGCTCGCTCCGGTCGAGGACTTTCGTCGCGACTCTGATCTGTTCGGCGAGGCAGTCCGCACCCCCGAGGCGCAGGGCCTGATCGCGACGGCGCTTAAACACGGCTTCCAGACCCCCGTCGCGGAGCTCGATCTTGGCCCCGTGCTGGGTGACCTGATCGGCACAGCACCCACAGGAGGGACCCCATGACCGCAACGTCCTCCGCCGGCGTCGGTTACGTGACGTCACCGAACAGAGCGATCGCCGCCGCGAACGGCATCGACTATGCCTATCGCACGATCGGTGAGGGTTCGCCGCCGCTGGTGGCGCTTCAGCATTTCCGAGGGAACCTGGACAACTGGGATCCCGCGCTGATCGACGCGCTGGCGTCTGGGCGGCGTGTCGTCACCTTCGACAATGCCGGAGTCGGCGGGTCCACGGGCACGACGCCGTCGACGATCACGCAGATGGCGATCGACGCGATCGCATTCCTGGAGGCGATGGAGCTCCCGCAAGTCGACGTCCTCGGGTTCTCGATCGGAAGCTTCGTTGCCCAGGAGATCGCCCTGATCCGCCCGGCGATGGTCCGGCGATTGGTCCTGGCCTCGTCAGCGCCGCAGGGCGCTGCCGGGATGCACGGGTGGGCGCCCGAGGTGATCGAAGCCGTGGGGGCTCCGGCTCCGAACCCGAATGGCTACCTGGGTGTGTTCTTCACGGGGTCGGCAGCGAGCCGTCAGGCCGGCACGAAGGTGCTGGGCCGGATCACGGCGCGCAGCGACGACCGCGACACGCCGACAACCTGGCACACGCGGCAGGCGCAATACGACGCGGTGTGCGCCTGGGGGATCTCGGATCACGGTCTGTTGCAGCGGGTCTCGGCCATCGACATGCCGGTGTTCGTTGCGAACGGAGACAGCGACCCGATGATCCTGCCCCACTATTCCCATCTGCTTGCCGGCCTCATCCCGCACGCACAGCTGAAGATCTACCCCGACGCAGCCCACGGTTTCCTGTTCCAGCACCACGCAGAGTTCGCTCGGGACATCGCTGCGTTCCTTGGCGTGGGGTAGCGGTCAGCTGCGTCGGGATGCCACGGTGGTGGCGCGCGAACCATGAAGAGCGTTGACAGATGTCATCCAAATTTGTGAACAAGCCGCCTCAGCTCGCGACCAGCGATCCAGCTACCGAGGAGCCAGGGTCCGCAGACTCCGCAGCAGCCTCTGCTCCCCCGGTGCCGCCGCCTCAGGACGAGTATCGCCCCGACCCGGACCGCTGGATGGCGCTGGGCCGTCGTCCTCGCCGCGGGGTTCATGACGCTGCTCGACGTCTCGATCGTCAACGTCGCCCTGCCGAGCATCGAGCGGGGGCTGCACGCGCAGCAGAACGCGCTGCAGTGGATCGTCGCGGGCTACGCGCTCGCCCTGGGGCTGCTGCTCGTGCCGGCTGGGCGCTTCGGCGACGCCCACGGCCGGCGGCCGGTGTTCATGGTAGGCGTGGGGCTGTTCGTGGTCGCGAGCGCGGCCTGCGCCCTGGCGCAAACGCCGTTTGAACTCGTGTTGACGCGGATCGTCCAGGGGTTCGCCGGCGGCCTCATCGCCCCGCAGATCTCGGGCCTCATCCAGAGCCTGTTCCGCGGCCAGGAGCGCGGCAAGGCATTCGGCCTCTTCGGCTCGACGATCGCCGTCTCGACCGCGGTCGGCCCGCTCACCGGCGGCGCGCTGATCGCGCTGTTCGGCGCCCACAATGGCTGGCGGGCGGTGTTCTTCGTCAACCTCCCGATCGGCGCGGCGATCCTGCTGCTCGCCCGCCGCTACCTGCCGGCGCCGACGGCGGCCGAGCGCCGGCCCCAGGCGATGGACCCGCTCGGCGTCGTGCTGCTCGGCGCGGCGATCCTGTGCATCCTGGTGCCGTTCATCGAGCAGCGCTACGTGGCACAGCTCGCTGCGCCTCGCGCTGTTCCCGCTGGCGCGCCGTGCTGCTCGTCGTGTGGGTGCTGCACGAGCGCCGCTACGGCCGCACGCGCGAGCCGCTCGTGTCGCTTGACCTGTTCCGGATCCGCTCCTACGCGCTCGGCGCCCCGGTGGGCCTCATCTACTTCGCCGGGTTCGTCGCGCTGTTCTTCATCCAAACTCAGTACCTGCAGCTCGGGCTGGGCTACCCCGCGTGGAAGTCGGGCCTCGCCGTCACA
>CAWDFE010000001.1:0-133818 GCA_963801435.1 uncultured Actinomycetota bacterium | reverse complement strand
TCGTGGTGGGCCGCTCGGACCTGGTGGGCAAGCCGGTGGCCGCGCTGCTGCTCGCCGAGAACGCCACCGTCACCATGTGCCACTCGCGCACCCGCGACCTGCCGGCGCTGTGCCGCCGCGCCGATGTGTTGGTTGCTGCCGTCGGCCGCCCGGAGATGGTCAAGGGCAGCTGGGTCAAGCCCGGGGCCACCGTCATCGACGTGGGCATCAACCGGACCGAGTCCGGGCTGGTGGGCGACGTCGAGTTCGCGTCGGCCGTCGAGGTAGCGGGGCTGATCACCCCGGTGCCCGGCGGCGTGGGGCCGATGACGATCGCCATGCTGCTGTGCAACACGTTGCGAGCGGCTCAGGCCGCTGACGCCGCCGCTTCTATGGCCTGAGTCCTTGGGGCCGGGGGAGGGGGCCTCGGCGTTTAACGGCTTGGCTGGGGAAGGGTGGGGCTGTGGCGTTGCCGCGAGGGGGTAGAACGCGGGAAATCAGCGCGGGCTCAGGTGATTCGGCGCGAAAAGCGCGCTGGACGCACACTTCGCGACAAATCGTTGGGCGGCGTTTGCGGTTTGTCGCAAACTGCGCCCTGCGTCCCCTTCGATAGGCCGCCGTTCTACGCGCTGGCAGCGAAGGCAGGCTCCTCGGCGAGCACCGCATCCAACGCCCCGAGCACCCGGTCGGCCACGGCGCGATCCGCGTTGACGCCCATCAGCCCGATGCGCCACATCGGGGGCGCGCCGGCGAGCCCGCCGCCGATCTCGATGTCGTGCTCGCGCAGCAGGCGGCCCGCCACGGCCTTGCCGTCGACGCCGTCGGGAACCCTGACCGCGGTCAGCTGGGGCAGCTGGTGGTCGGGATCGGCCAGGAGCTCGAGACCCCGGGAGCGGACCTCGTCCTGGAGGTAGCGGCCGGCGCCCATGTGGCGCGCCCAGCGGGCCTCCAGGCCCTCGAGGGCGACCTCGCGCAGGGCCTCGTGCAGCGCGTAGACGTGCAGGACGGGCGTGGTGTGGTGGTAGGCCAGCGGCCGCTCCACCCAGTACCTGTGCAGCAGCGACAGGTCGAGGGCATACGGGACCGGGTGGGCGCGGACCGCGATGCGCGCGAGCGCGCGGTCTGACGCCGCCACCGGCGACATCCCGGGCGGGGCGCCGACGCATTTCTGCGAGCAGGAGTAGGCGAAGTCGATCCCCCAGTCGTCAAAGCGCAGCTCGATGCCGCCCAGCGAGGTGACGCAGTCGGCCATCAGCAGCACGTCGCGGTCGCGCAGGGCGGCGCCGAGCTCGGCCAGTGGGTGCTGCACCCCCGTCGAGGTCTCGGCGTGCACGACGCACATGAGGCGGGCGTCGGGGTGCTGCTCGAGCGCCTCGACCAGGGCGTCATTGCTCACGTGCTGGCCCCAATCGGCGTCGACCTTGACCACGTTGGCGCCGAGGCGCACCGCGATCTCGACGATGCGCCGCCCGAAGAACCCGTTGACCCCGATGATGGCCGTGTCGCCGGGCTCGAGCAGGTGGGCAAGCCCGCACTCCATGCCGGAGGTCCCGGTGGACTGGAGCGGCAGCACCAGCCCGCCTTCGGCCTGGTAGGCGATCCGCTGGAGCGCGACGACCTCGAGCAGGATGTCGGCGAAGTCCGGGTCCATGTGGCCCAGGAGCGGTTTCTGCAGGGCGGCCAGCGCGGCCGGTGAGACGTTGCACGGGCCGGGGCCGCAGAGCAGCCGCTCGGGCGGGTTGGCGGCGGAGGGGATCTGGGTCATGGGGCCAGCTTAGTTGGGCTGCGGGGGCGCAGCCATCACCTCCCTTCTATGCGTGGATTGGATTCATCCAAATATGTTGCGCGCCGCCACGCGACGCGCTTACCCTGCTCCGACATGAAGCCCACCCGCAGCCGCCTGCACCGCTCCGAACTGGCCGTCCCCGGCTCCAACGTCCGCATGCTCGAGAAGGCGCCCGCGCTGGGCGCCGACATCGTGATGCTCGACCTCGAGGACGCCGTCGCGCCCGACGACAAGCCCCAGGCCCGCGCCAACGTGATCGACGCGCTCAACGAGCTGGATTGGGCGGGCTCCTCGGTGTCGCTCCGGATCAACGGCCTGGACACCCACTACTGCTACCGCGACATCGTCGACGTGGTGGAGCAGGCCGGCCGGCATCTGGACTCGATCATGATCCCCAAGGTGTCGGGCGCGGGCGACGTGCACCTGGTGGCAACGCTGCTGACGCAGATCGAGGAGGCCGTGGGCCTGGAGCGCAAGATCGCGCTCTGCGTGCTCATCGAGACCGCGATCGGGATGGTGAAATGCGAGGAGATCGCGTCCGCCTGCCCGGAGCGGATGGAGGCGATGGTGTTCGGGGTGGCCGACTACGCGGCGTCGCTGCAGAGCCACACGACCTCGATCGGCGGCACCAACCCCGACTACGCCATGCTGGCCGACCGCGAGGACATGCTCTTTCTCGGCCAGGAGCGCGAGCGCCACCTCGGCGATCAGTGGCACTACGCCCTGTCGCGGATCGCGGTGGTCTGCCGCGCGTACGGGCTGCGCCCGATCGACGGGCCGTTCGGGGACTTCACCGATCCCGAGGGCTACATCGCCTCGGCGCGCCGCGCCGCCGTGCTCGGGTACGAGGGCAAGTGGGCGATCCACCCGAGCCAGATCGCGCTGGCCAACGACGTGTTCACCCCGAGCCGGGACGTCGCCGAGCGCACGCGGCGGATCATCGCCGCGATGGAGGAGGCCGCCGCCCAGGGCAAGGGCGCGGTCTCGCTCGACGGGCGCCTTATCGACGCCGCCTCGATCCGGATGGCTCAGAACCTCCTGGCCAAGCTCGACCAGATCGAGTCGCGCAGCGACCGCGAGCCGCGGCTGCGCCGCGCGGCCGGCTAGGCGCCTCGCGCCGCGGCGAGCTCCTCGCCGATGCGGGCGCGGAACAGCGAGGCGTCGACGCCGGCGGTGACCATGCGGAAGCCGGCCTGCACCCGGGCGCGGGCCTCCTCGCCGCCGCCGTTGCAGTGCATGCCGGCGACGATCCCGGCGGCCTCGCAGGCCTGGACGATGCGGTCGATCGCGCGCTCCAGCACGTCGCCGCCGTGACCAGGGTCGCGCCGGAGCCCGATCGACAGGTCCGACGGCCCGATGTAGATGCCGTCGAGGCCGGGCGTGGCGGCGATCTCCTCGACGTGGTCCAGGCCCTCCCGGGTCTCGACCATGACAAAGCAGAGCGCCCCGGCGGCGAGCCGCTCGGGATCCGTGGCGCCGACGGTGAGCGCGGCGCGCAGCGGTCCGTACGAGCGCACACCGTGCGGCGGGTAGCGACAGCCACTGACCGCCCGGCGGGCCTCCGCGGCGGTGCCGACCAACGGCACGATGACCCCGGCGGCGCCGAGGTCGAGCACCCGGTTGACCATCCACGGCTCGTTGTAGAGCACGCGGGCCAGCGGCACCGCCCCCCGGGCCTCGATGGCGGCGAACATCGCCACCATCCGATCCTCGTCGGCGCCGCCGTGCTGGAGGTCGACGCAGATGTAGTCAAAGCCGGCCGCGGCGGCGAGCTCGGCCGTGAGCGTCGACGGGATCGAGCCCCACAGCCCGAAGGCGGGGCGGTCCTCCTTCCAGCACCGGTCGAGGCGGTCGCGGCCAGACACGCCCCGGACCCTACACGCCGTCAGGCGACGGCACGGGCGTCGGCCACGAACGCCTCGGCCAGCGGCGAGGCCTCGCCCGCCCGCGTGAGCGCCACCAGCTCGGTGTCGGGCGCACCGGCCAGCGGCCGGTAGGTGACGCCGTCGATGGCCAGGCGCTCCACCGAGGCTGGCACCGGCGAGACGCCGATACCCGCGGCCACCAGCCCGATGATCGTCGTCATCTCCGGGGCGTACTGGACGACGTGGGGCGTGGTGCCGGTCGCCGCCAGCCGGCCGATGAGCTGGTCGTGGTAGCCCGGCGCCTGCGCGCGGGGGAAGAGGACGAGCGGCTCCGCGGCGAGTCGCTTGACCGGGATCCGCCGCAGCCGCGCGAGCTCGTGGTCCTCCGGGATGGCGGCGATCGTGTGCTCGCGCATCACCTCCTGCAGGTGCAGGTCGATGTCGGACTGGATCGGCGGTCGCACGAGCGCCACGTCGACGACGCCGGTGCTGAGCGCCCGCAGCTGCTCGGCGGTGGAGCGCTCGCGCAACTCGACCTCGACGCCCGGCCGGCTGCGGCGGAAGCGTTGCACCGCGGCGGGCACGATCGACAGCAATGCGGATCCCACGAACGAGACGCGCAGGAGCCCGGCCTGCCCCGACCCGACCGCGCGCGCGGTGGACACGGCGGCGTCGAGCTCGGCCAGCGTGGCGCGGGCGTCGCGCAGGAACGCCTCGCCGGCGGCGGTGAGCTCGACGCGCCGGCGGGTGCGCTCGAGCAGCCGGACCCCCAGCTCCCCCTCGAGGGCGCTGATCTGCTGGCTGAGCGGCGGTTGGGAGATGTGCAGACGAGCCGCCGCCCGCCGGAAGTGCAGCTCCTCGGCGACGGCGACGAAATAGCGGAGCTGGCGGAGTTCCATGACCTCGATCCAATGGCGGCGACGTTGGCATCTCTGATTCGAGAACCAAATCAATAAATCCTAATTCGATATTGGACAGGATCAAGCGCCGGGCTTAGCGTCCGTGCGCATGTCGTTCCTTTTGGAGTGCCCCAACTGCGGGGTGAGGGAGGTGACCGACTTCGGCTTCGGCGGCGAGGTGTCCGCCCGGCCCAAGTCGCGCCCGAGCTTCCGCGAGCTCAACACCTACAACTACTTTCGCCGCAACGTCGCCGGGGTCCAGCGCGAGTGGTGGTTTCACCGCTCGGGATGCCGGGCGTGGTTCGTCGCCGAGCGCGACACCACGACCAACGAAGTGAAGTTCACGGCGCTGCCATGAGCCGCCTCAACTCACAGCCGGGCGAGCGCATCGACCGCTCCAGGACGATCTCCTTCACCTTCGACGGCAAGAAGGTGCAGGCGTACGAGGGCGACACGATCGGCTCGGCGCTCTACGCCGCCGGGCAGCGCACGTTCAGCCGCAGCTTCAAGTACCACCGCCGGCGGGGGCTGATGTGCGTCGCGGGCCAATGCCCCAACTGCATCTGCTCCGTTAACGGAGCCCCGGGCGCGCGCGCGTGCACCGAGCCCGCGCGCGACGGGATCACCGTCACCCATGTCAACGCGCGACCGTCGCTGGAGTTCGACGCGATGCGCGCCACCGACATCTTCGGCGGCCCGTTCACCCCGCCCGGCTTCTACTACAAGACGTTCATCCGGCCGCGCAAGCTGTGGCCGCTGTACGAGAAGATCCTGCGCAACGCCGCCGGCCTGGGCAAGCTGCGCGAGTCCCAGCCCGAGCGCGAATGGCGCACCGAGTACCGGCGCCGCCACGCCGACATCCTCGTCACCGGCGGCGGCACGGCCGGCCTGCACGCCGCGCTGGCGGCCGCGCAGCTCGGCGCCGACGTGGTCCTCGCCGACGAGGGCGCCGAGCCGGGAGGACAGCGGCTCGTCGAGGGCGAGCGCTCAGAGATTGCCGCGCTGGTGGAGCGTGTTCGCGGGGCCGGGGTCGAGATCATCGATCGCGGCTCCGCGCTCGGCTACTTCGACGGCCTCGTCGCGGTGTGGCAGCGCGACACGCTGCACCAGGTCCGCGCCGCCCGCCACGTGTTCGCCACCGGCGCGATCGAGCAGCCGCTCGTCTTCGCCGGCAACGACCTGCCGGGAGTGATGCTGTCCGGCGGGGCCCGCCGCCTGGCGGCGCTGTACGGGGTCAGCCCCGGCCGGCGCGCGGTCATCGCCACCACGTCGGATCGCGGTCTGCACGCCGCCCGGGCGCTGCGCGCCGTCGGCGTCCAGATCGTGGCCGTCGCCGATCTTCGCCCCGAGGCCGGCAAGCTGGCCACCGCGCTGCGTGGCGACGGGATCCCCGTGTTCACCGGCCACACCGTCATCGAGGCCCAGGGCAGCAAGACCGTCACCGAGGCGATCATCCAGCCGATCGCCGGCGGCTCCGAGCACTCGTTCGAGTGCGACCTGGTGATCGTCTCGGGCGGCACCATCCCCGCCACGTCGCTGCTGCTCCAGGCCGGCGCCCGCACCGTCTACGACGACCGCCGGGACCACTTCGCCCTTGCCCACGTGCCCAACGGCGTGTTCGTCGCCGGCGAGGTGGCGGGCCACGAGTCAGACGCGACGGCCGCCGCCTCCGGCGAGCTGGCCGGCGTGAGGGCCGCCCAGGCGCTGGGCCTGGGCGACGATGCCTCCCACGCGCGCGCCGTGGACCTGCAGAAGCGCCTCGGACAGCGGCGCGATCCCGACGTCGCGCTGGCTCCGCCGGTGAGCGGGGCCGGACGCGGCAAGTGCTTTGCCTGCTTCTGCGAGGACGTCACCAACAAGGACGTGCACCTGAGCATCGAGGAGGGCTATGACTCGATCGAGCTGTCCAAGCGCTACACGACGGTGACGATGGGTCCCTGCCAGGGTCGCATGTGCCAGCTGCCGTCGGTACGGCTCATGGCCCAGGAGACCGGGCAGGGCCTGGACCAGGTCGGCGTCACCACGGCGCGCCCGCCGTGGGTGTCGGTGCCGATGGGGATCCTCGGCGGCCGACCGGTGGAGCCGGCCAAGCGCTCGAGTATCCACGATCGCCACCGCTCGCTGGGCGCCACGATCAAGTGGGCCGGCGACTGGCGGCGCGCCTATGACTACGGCGACCCCGAGGGCGAGGCGCTCAACGTCAACCGCGCCGCCGGGCTCATCGACGTCTCGACGCTGGGCAAGCTCATCGTCCGCGGGCCCGACGCCGGCGAGTTCCTGGACCGCCTGTATCCCAACCGCTTCTCCAACCTCAAGCCCGGGCGGATCCGCTACGGCGTGATCAGCTCCGACGCCGGCCGGATCGTGGACGACGGCACGATCTGCCGGATTGACGACGAGACCTTCTACGTCACCACCACGTCCAGCGGCGCCGGCGCCATGGAGGAGTGGTTCTCCTGGTGGCTGGCCGACTGGGGCGACCGGGTCCATCTCACCGACGTCACCCAGGGCGTGGCCGCGGTCAACCTGGCGGGCCCCAAGGCGCGCGAGATCATGGGCGCGGTCACCGACCTGGACTGCTCCAACGAGGCGTTCGCCTACCTGGACGGCAAGCAGGCGCAGATCGCCGGCGTGCAATCCCTCATCCTGCGCATCGGCTTCGTGGGCGAGGTGGGCTATGAGATCCACTTCCCCGCGGGCTACGGACAGCACGTCTGGGACGCGCTGATGACGGCGGGCCAGCCTCACGGGCTGCGGCCGTTCGGGCTCGAGCCCCAGCGGATCCTGCGCCTGCAGAAGCTGCACATCCTCGTCGGCCAGGACACCGATTCCGAGTCCACGCCGTTCGGCGCCGCTATGCCGTGGATCGTCAAGCTCGACAAGGAGCAGGACTTCATCGGCAAATGGGCGCTCGAGCACTACGCCGACCACGGCGCGGGCGTGGCGCTGGTCGGCTTCACGATGTCCAACGGCGACGTGCCGACGGAGGGCGCGGTGGTGCTGGACGCTGAGGGCACCCCCGCCGGCCAGGTGACCAGCTCGCGCCACTCGCCGGTACTCGATCGCACGATCGGGATGGCATGGGTCCCCGAGGGATTCGCCCAGGACGGGGCGCAGATCACCATCTCCGACGAGGGCCGCACGCTCACCGCCGAGATCCAGACCAAGCCGTTCTACGACCCCGATGGGGAGGTGCTGCGCTCGTGAACCTCGACTTCCTGAGGGTGGGTGGGGGCGGGTTCCCGAACGACGCGGTGGCGCACTCGCCGATGGAGCGCGTCGCGCAGGACGCCGGGGCGCGCTTCGAGGTCCGCGACGGCTGGAACGTGGCCGTCGAGTTCCCCGGGGCGGGCGGGACCGGGTACCGCGACGCGGTCAGCTGGGCCGACGTCTCGCACCTGGCCAAGGTCGAGCTCCAGGGCGGCTCGGACACGATCGGCGAGCTGCCGTTCGGCACGGCCGTGCGCCGCGACGACGCCTGGTGGTGCCGGCTCACCCAGACGCGGGCGCTGGTCATCGGCGCGCGGCCGGACCTGCCGGCCGCCGACGATCTCGACGTCCTGGATGTCACCTCCAACTTCGCCGCGCTCACGCTGCTGGGCCCGCTTGCGCGCGAAACGTTTGCCCGCTTCTGCGCGCTGGACCTGCGCCCGGCGGTGATGCCGGTCGGCGCGCTGCGCCCCGGGTCGATCGGGCGCCAGCCGGGGATCGTCATCCGTGAGGACGAGGAGCGCTACCTGTTCCTGTTCGGCTGGGCCACCGGCGAGTACATGTGGGGTGTGGTCGCCGACGCCGCCGGACACCTGGGCGGTCAGCCGTGCGGCGTGGACGCGTTGCGGGAGTGGACGGCTGCAAATGCTTGACATCTTCCGCAAGCGGCGCATGTGGCGCCCCCAGCGCGACCTCAAGAGCTCCTACGACGTGGTCATCGTCGGCGGCGGCTCCCACGGGCTGGCCACCGCCCACTACCTGCGCGACCACGGCATCAAGGACATCGCGATTCTCGAGAAGCGCTACATCGGCTCCGGCGCCGCCGGGCGCAACACGACGATCCTGCGCTCCAACTACAAAACGCCCGAGGGCGCCAGGTTCTACGACGCCAGCGTCAAGCTCTACGAGGGGCTGTCACAGGATCTGAACTTCAACCTGCTGTTCTCCCAGTGCGGCCACCTGACGCTGGCCCACGCCGACCGGGCGATGTTCGTGATGGCCAACCGCGCCGAGGTCAACCGCCTGCAGGGCATCGACAGCCGGCTCATCTACCCCGACGAGATCAAGAAGCTGGCGCCGGCCATGCAGGTGGACAACCCGAACGCCACCTATCCCATCATGGGCGCGCTCTATCACCCGCCCGGTGGCATCATCCGCCACGACGCGGTCGTCTGGGGGCTGGCGCGCTCGGCCGACCAGGGCGGCGCCGAGATCCACCAGAACACCGAGGTGATCGGGATGGAGCGCTCCAACGGCAGGGTCACCAAGGTCAAGACCGACCGGGGCACGATCAATGCCGGCCAGGTGCTCAACTGCACCGCCGGGTGGAGCACGCTGATCTCCGACATGGCAGGGGTGCCGCTGCCGATCACCACCCATATCCTCCAGGCGTGCGTGACCGAGCCGATGAAACCGCTGCTGGACGTGGTCATCGTGTCCTCGCAGATGCACGTCTACATCAGCCAGACCGACCGAGGCGAGTTTCTGATGGGCGCCGAGATCGAGCCGTGGACGACCTATCGTATGAACGGCACGCTCAACTTCCTGCAGGACGTCTGCCGTCACGCGCTGGAGCTGTTCCCTCAGCTCGAGCGGGCGCGGCTGCTGCGCAGCTGGGCGGGCCTGTGCGACCTCAGCCCCGACTACAGCCCGATCCTCGGCAAGACCGAGGTCGACAACTTCCACGTGTCGGCGGGGTGGGGGACCTATGGGTTCAAGGCCGCCCCCATCGTGGGCAAGACGCTCGCCGAGCTGGTGGCCACCGGACGCCAGCCCGACCTCATTGCGCCCTTCGCGCTCGAGCGCTTCTATGAGGACAAGCTCGTGTCCGAGCTCGCCGCCGCCGCCGTCAGCCACTGAGACCCAGAACAGGGAGATACCGTGAAATCAAGCCTTGAGATCGCCCAGGAAGCCGTACTGCAGCCCATCGAGGCGATAGCCACCGAGGCGGGGCTCGAGCCCGACGAGGTCGAGCCCTACGGCCGTTACAAGGCCAAGGTGGAGCTGTCGGTCCTGGACCGTCTCAAGGCCACGCAGGACGGAAAGCTCATCTGCGTCACCGGCATGACGCCCACGAAGGCCGGCGAGGGTAAGACCACGACGCTGGTTGGGCTCACCCAGGGCCTGGGCGTCATCGGCAAGAACCCCGTGGCGTGCCTGCGCGAGGCCTCGGTGGGCCCGGTGTTCGGCATCAAGGGCGGCGCCGCCGGCGGCGGCCTGACCCAGGTGGTGCCCATGGAGGACCTCAACCTCCACTTCACCGGCGACATCCACGCGATCAGCGCGGCCAACAACCTCCTGGCGGCGATGATCGACGCCTCGATCCTCCACGGCAACCCGCACAAGATCGACGCGCTGCGCATCGGCTGGCGGCGCGCGGTGGACATGAACGACCGGGCTCTGCGCCACATCGCGGTCGGCCTCGGCGGCCGGGCCAACGGCTACCCGCGCGAGACCGGCTTTGACATCACGGCGGCCTCGGAGGTCATGGCGATCATGGCCGTCGCCCGCGACCTGCAGGACCTGCGCAAGCGCATCTCGCGGATCACCGCCGCCTACTCCTATGACGGCGCCAAGGCGATCACCGCCGAGGACCTCGGCGCCGCCGGCGCGATGACGGTGCTGCTCAAGGACGCGATCAAGCCCAACCTGGTCCAGACGCTCGAGGGCCAGCCGGTGCTCATGCACTGCGGGCCGTTCGCCAACATCGCCCACGGCAACAACTCCCTGATCGCCGACCTCATCGGCATGAAGCTCGGCGACTACGTCGTCACCGAGTCGGGCTTCGGGGCCGACATGGGCATGGAGAAGTTCTTCGACATCGTCTGCCGCTTCGGCAAGCTGACGCCCTCGGCGGCGGTGCTGGTCAGCACCGTGCGCGCCATCAAGCACCATGCCGGCCTCGAGGATGACCCCCGGGCCGACCGTTCGGCGGCGCTGCACGCGATCGAGACCGGGTTCGCCAACGTGCGCCATCACCTGCAGACGGTCGCCACCTTCGGCGTGCCCGCCGTGGTCGCGGTCAACCGCCGCCCCGGCGACACCAACGAGGAGATGGAGCTGGTCAAGCGGCTGGCGATCGAGGCCGGAGCCTTCGCCGCTGAGACCAACGAGGGCTTCACCAAGGGCGGCGCCGGCGCTGCCGACCTGGCCAGCGCCGTGGTCGAGGCCGCCGAGCAGCCCAACACGTTTCACCAGCTCTACCAGGACGACGAGCCGATTCAGGACAAGATCGAGGCGGTCGCCAAGCAGGTCTACGGCGCCAAGGACGTCTACTTCTACCCCGAGGCCGAGGCCAAGATCACCCAGTTCACCCGCGAGGGCCTGGGCCACTTCCCGGTGTGCATGGCCAAGACGCACCTGTCGCTGTCGGCCGATCCGACGCTGCTCAACGCGCCCGAGCACTTCACGCTGCCGATCCGCGACATCCGCGCCTACACCGGGGCGGGCTGGCTGGTGCCGCTGTGCGGCGACATCGTGCAGATGCCGGGCCTGGGTAAGACCCCGGCGGCGCTCAACATCGACATCGACGAGCACGGCCGGACGGTCGGGCTCTTCTGATAGGACTCAGGCGATGGGCGGCGAAAGGACTCTCCGCAGGGACATGGAGCCTCCGGATGACAGGCCGACGAAACTCGCAAGGCGCGTCGCGCTGCTCTCGGCGCAACGTCCGCTGCGGGCGACAGAGTGTGTGGCGATGCCAACGCCGCCCGCCGAGAGGCTCTACCCAATGCGCATGAAAGCTCAGGCCAATGGGTAGTCCCGAAGCGAGAAAAGGAGGCTCAATGCGCCTGACGCATTTGCCGCTCCCGCGCCGGATCCCATCGATCAACCGGCCCGGTTCTGACCGCCGTCAAGCCGACATGAAGGTCCCCAGCGAGACCAAGCCGGCCACCAAGCGCAGCCTCAACGAGGCCGCCCACAAGCTGGGCCACTGAAACTCGTTTGACCAAACCTCCCCGCGGGGAAATACGATTCCACCCGAAGCCCATTCGGGACAGGAGTCGTTGAGATGGCACGCGGAGGGTCACCACGGAAGGCTGGGGTCGTCGTCGCAGGCGACGGTGTCGCTGTGGCCAACCGGCCGTCGCTGGTCGACGGAGCCGAGCTGGCCCTGCGCAACTGGCTGGCGCCGGGGCGCTATCGGCAGGGAGACCGGCTGCCGCCCGAGCACGAGGTGGCGGCGATGCTGGGGGTGTCGCGGGGCACGCTGCGCAGCGCGCTGCAGCGCCTGGAGGAGAGCGGCGAGATCGTCCGCCGCCAGGGCAGCGGCACGTTCGTGGGGCGGGTGGCGGTGCCGACGGCGTTTGGCGAGCGCCTGGAGCGCCTGGAGCCGTACTCGTCGGTGGCCTCCCGGCGCGGGCTGCGGCTGTCCGCGGTGGATCTGAAGATCGAGCACCGGGCGGTGGGCGGCGAGGCCGGCGAGGCCCTGGGGCTCGAGCCGAGCACCCCCACGACCTCGGTGTGGCGCACGCTCGTGGCCGACGGATCGCCCGTGGCGGTGATGTACGACGTCGTGCACCCCGCCATTGCTCTGCCGGATCCCGACGCGCTGCGGGGTGCGCTGGAACGGGGCCAGATGGTCCTCGATGTGCTCATCGACATGGGGGTGCCGGTCACCTACGCCCGCACGCGCGTGATGCCTGCGGTGCTCACCGCCCGCGAGCGCGCGGGCAAGCTGCTGGGCATCCGGGGCACCACCGCGGGCCTGGAGCTCGAGGAGCTCATCTTCGCCGGCCGCGACGACCGGGTGGCGTACTCGCGCGACCTGTTCGCCCCCGGCGGCATCGAGGTGATGGTGATGCGCTCGCTGGACTCGCCGCGCCCGGCTCGGGTGGCGGGCAAGATCGCGGGGGCTCGGAGCGGACCCAACGGCCGCGGGGCGCGGCGCGCCGCCCAGGGCTCTGACTAGTTTGCATGCCCGCTGAGCGTCCCGATACGGCGCGGCGCGCCGTGGGCTCGGTCGCGCGGGCCACCCAGCTGCTGGACGTGCTCGCCGCATCGGAGACCCCCCTGGGCGTCAACGAGCTGGCGCGGCGGATTGGGGTCAACGCCTCGACGGCCTCGCGGCTGCTGGCCACGCTCCAGGACGCCGGCCTGGTGATGCGGACTGACGGTGGGCCCTACCGGCTGGGGCTGAAGCTCGTCACGTTGTCTGACCGGGTGCTGGCGGGGTTGGATGTGCGCGCGCTGGCGCGGCCGCTGCTGGTGCGGCTGGTCGCCGAGACCGGGGAGACGGCGACGCTGTCGCTGCCCGGGGAGACCGAGGCGATTACCGTCGACTTCGTGCCGTCGCCCTCCAGCGTGGTGAGCATGGCCCGGGTGGGACGGCCCAGCGTTTCGCACGCCACCGCCGCCGGCAAGGTGATGCTCGCCTTCGCCGGGGGACGGCCCGTGCCCGAGTCGCTGACCGCCTTCACCCCGCGCACGATCACCGACCCGGCGGCGCTGGCGGCCGAACTCGACACCGTTCGAGCGCGCGGGTGGGCGGAGGCGGTGGGCGAGCGCGAGGCCGATCTGGCCGCGCTGGCGGCACCCGCGTTCGGCCGCACGGGCGAGCTGGCGGCGATCCTGGGGGTGCAGGGCCCCCTGTCGCGGCTGCCGGTGGCGGCGCGGCGGATGCTGCGCGAGCCGCTGCTGATCGCAGCCGCCGACCTCACCGTGGCCCTGGGGGGTGAGATGCGGCGCTGACCGCCGCGGCGCGGGTAAAAATGTCTTGAGCAATGCGTCTGAGCCGGTTGGTGACGGGGGCGATGGCGGCAGGAGGAGTCGCGCTTGTCCTTGTGGGGTGCGGGGGCTCGGGGGGCTCGGGCTCCGGCTCGGGCGGCTCGGGCGGCGCAGGGGCGGGCGGGCACGCGGTGCTCACGGTCACTCCGACCGTGGGGCTGTTTGACCGGCCGCGCACGATCGTGGTGTCGCATCTCCGGGCCGGCGAGCGGGTCACGCTGGACGCGAGCACCGCGCGGGTCAACGGGACGTGGGCGGTGCGCTTTCGCGGACCGGTGATGCTGGTGAGCGGCGGCGCCGACGACATCTGGCCCTCAGACTTCCAGGCTGATCAGCTCATGAGCTGGCTCCCGCACGATGGCGCCGCGCACGTCCACCTCAACTACGCCGGCGCCGGGCAAATCGTCCTGGACGTCCCCTACTCCCCCGTTGCGATCGATGGGGGCACCCTCGCGGCCACGCAGGCCGCGCACGCCAGCGACTGGCCGGCGGTGCTGCGCTTCATCGCCGGCCAGTGAGCCCCGCCGGGCTGCGGCGTCAGCTCCAGGGGTAGGGGCTGTGTGACACCGGGTGCAGGTCCCCGGTGGCGAAGCGCTCGTAGCGGAACGGATGCAGCAGCGAGGAGTGCTCGCCTCCGAGCACCCGCGCGATCTCCTTGCCGACGGCGATCATCTTGTAGCCGTGGTTGGAGTCGGCGGCGACGAACACGTTGGGGCGCATGTAGTCGAACACCGGGAAGTTGTCGACGGTGAAGGCGCCGACGCCGCCGGAGCGGACCTGCCGGTACTTGGCGCGTGCGCCCTCAAAGCGCTTGAGGCAGTGCGACAGCGAGGCCGACCACATGTCCGGGAAGCCGTCGTCAACCGTGCCGGTGGGGTAGGGGTCGACGTCGAAGCTGTTGCCGAGCCTGGATCGGCTGGGCGCCGCCCTGGACGCTGTCGCGATCGGGCTTGAAGTACACCCCCCAGAACTCGTCGGTGATCAGGGTGCCGTCGTCGGCACGCAGCGGCTGGTCGGAGTCCACGTGCAGCACCGGCGACGAGGTCTCGTCGTTGGTGACGAAGATCGCCGGATCGAACGCGGCCTCGCCCTCCTGCAGGTACCAGTAGGTCCACATCGGCTGGTCGGTGACGAGCGCGCCGTCGGGCTGGCGGACGTCGAGGCGATCGGGGAGGTCGAGCATCTCCCACAGCGAGGCGATCCAGGGACCGACCGCAACGACCACCTGGTCGGCCCGGATGTCGCCGGCGGTGGTGTGAACTGTGGTGACCGCGCCGGAGCCGTCGGACTGAAATCCGCTGACCTCGACGCCGGTCTCGATCCGCGCCCCCGCGGCCCGCGCCAGATCGGCGAGCCCACGGATCGACTCCTTGTTGAAGGCATAGCCGCCGGCGCGCTCGTGCAGGCAGACGCTGAGCCCGGGCGCGCGCCAGTCGTGATAGAGCGAGCGCATGTGCCGGGTCACCTCGTCGGTGCCGACGATCAGCTCCGAGGGGTAGCCGATCCGCTGCTGGCGCTCGTGGACCTCGGTGAGATCCTGCTCCTGGGCGGCCGACCCGAGCGCGATGTAGCCGCTGGGGTGGTAGTGCAGCGCCTCGGGCTCTGACTCCCACACCTCGACACAGGCGGCCATCAGCTCCTGCATCGCCGGCTGGAAGTAGTTGTTGCGAACGATCCCGCACGCGATGCCCGACGCGCCCGCGGCGACGTCGGTCTTGTCGACCACGAGGACGTCGCGCCCCTCGCGGGCGAGGTGCCATGCGGTCGAGAGGCCGTGGACTCCGGCCCCGATGACCAGGGTGGGGGCGGAGGAGGGAAGGCGGTCGGACACGGCGATGATCTCCTAGCTGTTGCCTGTAGGGCAATAGAGTTGTGCAAAACGCAACAGGATGGTAGCGTGCCGGTGTCGCGCGCGCAAGCGCGCAGCCTTGCCATGGGCACGGCTGCTTGGTATAAACGCGCCGTGTACCAATTTGTCCAGTCGCGCGGTTGCCAGGTGGGGAGCACGGCGGCCTGCGGGCGGTGTGGAGGCGGCCCGGGAGCGCCGCCGCGGCGGTGACGCCGACGTGCTGGCGCACCTTGCGAATTCGATCCATTGAGGCTGTGCGGCGACGCGGCGGCCTGAGGAAGGAGTGGGAATGGCGACAGAGGTAGAAACGCCGCACTTCGGCGGCAACGTGGACACGGTCCTCTCCAGTCCGCGGATCGAGCCGGCGCCCGCGACCCTGGAGGAGGCGCGCAACGCGCCGGGCCGCGCCGAGAAGATCGAGCAGCTGACGCGGCGCATCGAGGCCGAGGGCATCAAGTACGTGTTCTTCCAGCAGGTCTCGATCACGGGCCGGGTCATGGGCAAGGGCGTGGTGTCGTCGTTCTTCCCCCAGGTCGCCGAGAAGGGGTATCAGCTCGTCTACGGCGCCGTGGCCAACCTGTTCACCGATCGCTACGGCAACTACATCGGGTTCGGCCCCGAGGAATCGGAGCTGGCGGCGATCGCCGACCTGGACACCTTCGCCGTCCTGCCGTGGGACAACCGCGTCGCACGCGTGTTCTGTGACTGCTACGACACCGAGACCGGCGTGCTCCTGGACGCCGACCCGCGCCAGAACCTCAAGAAGGTGGCGCACGAGTTCGAGACCGAGCTGGGCTACCAGTTCCTCATCGGCATCGAGCCCGAGATGATGTGGCTGCGCAAGCCACGGGACGGCGAGGAGCCCCAGGGCGTCACAAAGCCCTACTGCTACCACATCCACCAGTTCGAGGAGCTCCGTCCGGTGCTGCTCGACGTCGTGGAGTACGGACAGGCGCTGGGGCTGGACATGAGCTACGGCGATCACGAGGACGCTCCCGGGCAGCTCGAGCTCAACTTCCGCTTCGACCGCCCCGTGCGCACGGCGGACAACATCACCACCTACCGCCAGGTGTGCGCCGCGGTGGGCCGCAAGCACGACCTGCTGCCGACGTTCATGCCCAAGCCGTTCACCGGCGTGTCGGCCAACGGCCATCACCACCACTTCACCCTGATCGACGACCAGGGCACGAACGTCTTCTACGACCCCGACGGCCCGGCCAAGCTCTCCCAGTTCGCCCGCTACTTCCTGGGCGGCATGCTGGAGCACTTCCCGGCGCTCATGTGCGTCGGCAACCCCACCGTCAACTCCTACTGCCGCATGTGGGACACGGGCTTCTGGGCGCCGATCTACAAGAACTGGGGGTGGCAGAACCGGACCACCACCGTCCGCGTGGCCAGCGGCGGCCGGTTCGAGTACCGCGGCGTCGACTCGTCGTGCAACCCGTACCTGACGGTGGCGACGCTGCTGCGCGCCGGCCTGGACGGCGTGCACCGCGAGCTGGACCCCGGGCCGCCCCAGCAGGGCAACACCTACGACCTGCTCCAGGAGGGCGCCGAGATCGAGAAGGTGCCCGACAGCCTGGGCGCGGCGCTCGAGGCGCTGGCCAAGGACGATGTGGTCCGCAGCGCCATGCCGGGCCGGTTGTACAAGGTGTTCAACCACTACAAGCGCGACGAATGGGAGCGCTACCTCGCCGCGGTCACCGATTGGGAGCGCGACGAGTACCTGGAGGTGCTGCCCTGATGTGCGGGATCGCCGGCATCATCTACAAGAACGGCAACGGCGCGCACCGGATCGGCCGCGACATGACCAGCATGTTGCAATCGATGAAGCACCGGGGCCCCGACTCGACGGGGTACGCGCTGTATCACGCCCCCACCCAGGAGCTGACGGTCCGCATCAACCTGGCGGAGTCGACCGCGCCGCGCGATCTCGACTTCGCCGAGGACGTTCGGCGCCGCCGGCACGAGGTCGAGGCTCGGGTGCGGGCGGCCGGGGCCGAGATCAAGAGCACCGAGGACGTCAACGACTACACGTTCTCGGCCACGCTCGCCTATCACGGCGACCTCAAGCGGCTGGCCGACCACGTCGAGTCCGTGCCCCACACCGAGGTGCTCTCGCTCGGCCATGCGCTGGACATCGTCAAGGACCTCGGCGACGCCAAGACTGTGTCGGGCTCCTACGGGCTGGACGAGTACTTCGGCTCGCACGGGATCGGCCACGTGCGGATGGCTACGGAGTCCGACGTGGACATCGCCAACGCCCACCCCTACTGGGCCTATCCGTTCTCCGACGTCGCGGTCGTCCACAACGGCCAGCTCACCAACTACCACCAGTGGCGCCGGCGCCTGGAGTCCCGCGGTCACCGCTTCGCGTCGATGTGCGACTCGGAGATCATCGCGGTGTACCTGGCCGACCGGATGGCCAACGGCGATTCGCTCGAGGACGCCATGCACCACTCGCTGGAGGACCTGGATGGCGTCTTCACCTACATGTGCGTCTCCGAGGATGCTCTGGGGGTGGCCAAGGACGAGCTCGCCGCCAAGCCGCTGGTCCTCTACGAGGGCGACGACATGGTGGCGCTGGCCTCCGAGGAGATGGCGATTCGCGCGGTCATCGACCGCGAGATCGAGACGTATGACCCCTACGAGAGCACGGTGATGGTATGGACACGGTGAAACAGTCTCCGGCCGCTGAGGAGCCGGTGTTCGACGCCCGCGGGCTGGTCGAACTCGACGCCCGCGTCCCGAAGGTCGCCGAGATCGACGGCCACAAGGCGACGTTTGACGCGCGCCACATGACCACCCGGCGGATCAACCTGGAGCTGCGCTGGCTGCTCTATGAGCAGGGCGTCACTGACGTTACGGTGCTCAACCCCGGCGCCAAGCACTCGCTGGGGGCGGGTCTCTTGACGCGGTGCAAGCTCCGCTTCGACGGCTCGCTGGGGTACTTCGCCCTGGGCATGATCGACGGCCCCGAGGTCCACATCGCCGGCCGCGTGGGCTGGTCGTCGTGCGAGAACATGATGTCCGGGGTCGTGGTGATCAACTCCAACGCCGGCTCGCTGACCGGCGCCGCCATCCGCGGAGGCGATCTCGTGGTCAAGGGTCAGGTCGGCGCCCGCACCGGCATCGACCAGAAGGGCGGGACGATCATCGCGCTCGGCGACGCCGGCTCGATGACCGGGTTCATGATGCAGCGCGGCCGCCAGATCATCTGCGGCAACGCCGGCCCGGGCCTGGGCGACTCGATGTATGACGGGACGATCTATATCGGCGGCAAGGTCAAGTCGCTCGGCATCGACTGCGTCGAGGGCGCGTGGAACGACGCCGACACCGAGTTCATCGAGCGCAAGTTCCGCATCTATGACCTCGGCACGCCGCCGTCACTGCAGAAGTTCGTGTGCGGCAAGAAGCTCTACAACTACGACTCGCTCGAGCCATCCGAGCGCAAGCTCGTCCTTTAGGAGGGAGGTTCCCATGGCAATTGCTGACGAGAACGCACCGATGGCTCGCAACGTGCTCGGGCACTCGAACATCTTCACGCCCGAGGTCATCGACGACATTCACGTGAAGTCCGAGCTGGGCCGCTACCGGATGCGCGGCTTCTCGATGTTCAAGAAGATCCCGCACTGGGACGAGCTCATGTTCATGCCGGGCACGCTGACCCGGTTCGTGATCGAAGGCTACCGCGAGAAGTGCCTGACCAAGACCGTGCTGGGCGCGCGTTTCGCGGCCAAGCCGATCGAGCTCGACATCCCGGTCTACATCACCGGCATGTCGTTCGGCGCGCTGAGCCTGGAGGCCAAGATGGCTCTGGCCAAGGGCGCGTCGATGGCCGGCACGGCCACCTGCTCCGGCGAGGGCGGCATGATCCCGCCCGAGCGCGACCTGTCCACCAAGTGGTACTACCAGGTCATCCAGAGCCGGTACGGGTTCAACCCGCACCACCTGATGCTGGCCGATGCCTGCGAGTTCTTCATCGGCCAGGGCTGCAAGGTCGGCCTCGGCGGCCACCTCATGGGCCAGAAGGTCACCGAGCAGGTGGCCGAGATGCGCTCGCTGCCCGCGGGCATCGACCAGCGCTCGCCGGCCCGCCACCCCGACTGGCTGGGTCCCGACGATCTGTCGCTCAAGATCCAGGAGGTCCGCGAGGCCACCAACTACGAGATCCCGATCCAGCTCAAGCTGGGCGCCGCCCGCGTCTATGACGACGTGCGCATGGCGGCCAAGTGCGGCCCGGACATCATCTACCTCGACGGCGCCGAGGGCGGCACCGGAGCCGGCCCCCATACCGCCGCCGAGGAGACCGGCATCCCGCTCATGGCGGCGATCCCCGAGGCGCGCCGGGCGCTCGAGGACGTGGGGCTCTCCGACGAGATCGACCTCGTAGTGGCCGGCGGGATCCGCAACGGCGGCGACGTGGCCAAGTGCCTTGCGCTCGGCGCCGACGCGATCGCCATCGGGCACTCGGCCCTGATGGCGCTCAACTGCAACAAGGAGATCCCGGGAGTCACGGATTACGAGGGTACGGTCGGCGTGCCCGCGGGTCGCTGCTACCACTGCCACACCGGGCGCTGTCCGGTCGGCATCACCACGCAGGACCCCGAGCTGCGCAAACGGCTGGTGGTGGAGGACGCGGCGAACCGCGTCTACAACTTCCTGCACACGCTCACGCTGGAGTGCCAGATGCTGGCGCGGGCGTGCGGGAAGACCGACGTGCACTCGCTCGAGCCCGAGGACCTGTGCGCGCTGACCGTGGAGGCCTCGGCGATGGCCCGGGTCCCGCTGGCCGGCACCGACTACATCCCCGGCGTGTCCGAGGAGCGCACGCTGGCGCGAATCGAGCGGCTGCTCGAGCGCCACGTGGCCAACCCGATCGACTACCTGGACCCGGTTCAGGCGACCGCCGGGGGCGACCTCTCATGAGTGACGTCATGCGCATACCCGGTGAGCCTCAGAAGGTCGTCGCCATCGATGCCGAGTACCTGTCTGGCAAGCGGTTCGCCTATCAGGAGGACATGTCGCTGGTGGAGGACGTGGACCTCATCGCCGCCACGCCGGGCGAGGACATCAACTGGCTGGAGGACGTCACCCTGCTGGCCGAGGACGAGATCCCGGCGGTGTTCGACCGCTACTCCAACTCGTTCATCAAGATCTACTTCGACATCCCCAAGGGCCGCGAGGACGAGATTGCGCGTAAGGTGCTCGTCAAGCACCTGCAGTCGGGAAACTCGTACGGGATCGCCTTGAAGGAACGCCACGCCAAGTTCCCCCAGCCCGAGCTGGGGCCGTGGGTGCAGGGTTCCCGGACGGTCGGCACTGACTACCGGCCCTCGGTGCTGGAGGGCTGGGAGCCGCCCGAGCACTAGTGCTCGAGGCGACGGCCACCAAAATGGACGATCCGGCGGGCGTGCCCAGGTCGGTCAGACGCGGCCCGCCGATCACCCTCACCTGCGAGTGCGGTGAGCGGCGCGACCTGCGCTACGGCGAGCGCTGGACCTGCGAGAAGTGCGGCAAGACCTGGAACACCAGCCGGATCCCGATGGAGCAGTACGCCGCCATCCGCGCCACCCAGATGCGCTACCGCCGCATCCCGATCGCGATCAGCATCTTCGCGCTGGCGGCGGTGATCGCCTGCATCCTCGTCGGCAAGGCGGTGGGCGGTCTGCTGGTGATCGGCATCCTCGCCACCACGTGGAGCATGTTCTTCCGGCCGCTGCACCGCCGCAAGTACCGCGAGGCGATCGCCGAGCTGCCCACTTGGAAGATTAAGCCTGAATAGTTTCCGGGCTCGGCGAGGCGGGCGGGCCGCGTCTGCATTACGATGGGGTCGTCCGGGGGATCGAGTCCGGTGGTGACGTTGGGACGGCCGAACGTGGGACAGGGATTGTGGGGATTGCGGGGTGGCGCGGCAGACCATCGTCGTCGTGCGCTCGTGGTTGTCTTGTGCGCGACCGTGCTCGCCGGGCTCGCTGCTGCGTCGCCGGCGCCAGCAGCAACTGCTCCCCCATGCCCCACGACGGTCGATGTCAGCGTGAGCACACCCGACGGCTCGTGTGGCACCCTGCGGCAGGTCGTGAGCGCCGCGCAGAGTGGCGCGACCATCGTCATCGATCCTGGCGTGGAACCGGCTCTGAGCTCGGGGATCACCGTCGGGAAGTCGCTCACGATCGAGGGTCAGGACGCGCGGTCGACGACCATCACGGGCGACGCCGTCCATTCGACGCTCGACGTCGAAGACGTCTGCAAATGTGGACCGACACTCACCACTGACTAAGGTCACCCTCACCGGCGGCGGCGGCTTCGAGGGCGGAGCCATCGTGGTGGGTTCGTGCCACCAGCGCGACCCTGGACGCGGTCACGCTGACCGAGAACAAGGTCACGACCAGTGACGGGGAGCTCGGCAACGGCGGAGCCGTCGCCGTCGAGGGGGGCACGGTCACCCTCGACGGTGTCACCGCCGTCCGAACACAGCGCTGCGTCAGACGGTGGCGCCGTCTATGTGAACGCCGGAAACGCCCAGATCAACAACAGCACCATCACGCAGAACACCGCCGTCCTCGGAGGCGGGATCTACACCGCCGGCGGCCAGATCCACGCCTGGTCGGTGACACGCTCGCCGGCAATCACGTCGCCACGGACTCAGGCCGGGAACATCGACCGTCAACACCAGCACGACGACCGCTCGCTGACCGACACATCGTGACGGCGGGGAGTTCCGCCTGCGCAGCCCAACTTGCGGGGCACGGGAGCCTCGGCTCCGCTCGGCCACAACCTGGAGAGCACCAACCAGTGCGGATTGACCGCGATCACGGACCAGATCAACATCAAACCCGCTGCTGGACCCGCTGGGCAACTACGGCGGCCCGACGGACACGCTGGCCCTGATGCCCAACAGCCCCGCCATCGGCAACGGGGGCTGCGCGTCCGACGAGAACGGCGTCGACCAGCGCGGGCTGCCCCGCCCGGGCGCCGGTGGACGACCTGCGACATCGGCGCGTACGAGTTCCAGAACGCCTCGGCCTCCGTGGCGTGCCCGGCGACGGCGGTCGACCAGGCGACGCTGTGCACCGCCACCGTGACCGCGCCTCCGGGCGCGGCGCCGGCGCCGAGCGGGTCGATCTCGTTGACGTCGAACGGGGCGGGCACCTTCGCCGCCGGCGGCAGCTGCGCGCTGGCCCCGACCTCGCCCGGCGCTGACTCGGCGACGTGCTCGCTGGCCTACACGCCGGGCGCGTTGGGCTCGGGCTCCCAGGCGATCACGCTCACGTACGGGGGCGACTCCGTCTATCCGGGCGCCGGCGCGTCGAGCACCCTCTCGATCATCCTGCGACCGACGGCGGTCGCGGTGACGTGCATGCCCAACCCGGCGAGCCTTAGTGTGCCGGCAATGTGCTCGGCCACCGTCACCGACTTACTCGGTGCGGGCGGCGGGCCACCATCGGGGACGGTGAGTTTCTCCGGGACGGCCGGGTCGTTCGGCGCCACCGCGACGTGCATGCTCTCGGGCAGCGGGGCGGCCGAGAGCTGCGCCGTGCCCCTGACGCCCACCGTGCTCGGAGCCAGGCAGGTCACGGCGACCTACGCAGGGGACGCGACGCATGCTGGGACGTCCGGGCCGACGTCGCTTAACGTCAAGCAGGGCCCCCAGGGCGGCATCACCGTGCAGTGCGCGCCGGGCACGGTCGCGCCCGGCACGTCGACGACCTGCAGGGCGACCGTGGAGGGGTCATCGCCGCCCGCCACCGGATCGGTCGCATTCACCGTCAAGGGTGCGACCGCGGTGAGCGGCGGAGACAGCTGCACGCTTCAACCGGCGGGCTCCGGTGCCGCGTGCGCGGTGACATACAAGATCGGGTCTGGCGCGACGGGGACCTACAACGTCACCGCCGCGTACGGCGGTGACGCGAAGCATCCCGCCGCGGGCGCGCCGACCAGCTTCGCGACGACCCCCGTGGCGGGCAAGACAGTCAACGCGACGGTGATCAGCGGCACCGTCCTCATCGAGTTGCCGTCGGCGCACTCGTTCTCACCGCTGATTCACAAGGGTGGGTCGCCGGTGCCCGGGTTGGTCGGGCCCATCAAGGGGGCGACGGTGGCGGTGCCGATGGGGTCCACGGTGGACACCACGAAGGGCCGGCTGCACCTGGCCACCGCCGCCGGCTACGTCCGAGCATGCCGGCGCCCCGCCGACGCTGCAGAACGCGACGCTCTCGGCCTCCATCTTCACCATCGAGCAGATGACCGCCAAGCAGGCCCGAGCTCATCTCAAGCGCGGCCAGCACCGCATCTTCGGGATCCCACCCACGACGCTGGCCATGCGCACGCCGCGGCGGGCGACGGCGCACGCTCGCTGCCGCCGGAGCGGGGCCCCGGGCAGGGGGGTCGTGCGGGCGATCAGCGGCACCGGCAAGGGCCTGTTCCGGACCGTCGCCGCCAACAGCGTCACGACCATCCGCGACGCCACGTGGATCGTCAGCGACCGCTGCGACGGGACGTTCACCGAGGTCGGGCGCGGCAGTGCCACGGTGACGCCGATCCACCCCACCCACAAGCACGAGCGTCCGGTGGTCGTGGGCGCCGGCCAGGGAGTCCTGATCAAAGGGAGATTTCTTTGATGCGCAAGAGAGCCGTCATGTCCAGATCGCGCCCGGTGCTGATCGCCCTGGTCATCACGGCGTCGCTCGGCTGGGCGGCGGCCGCGGCGGCCGCGGCATCCCCGCCGCCCAACGACAACTACCTGTCGTCGACGATCATCCCGCAGGGGTCGACGACCGGTAGAAGCCTGGTCAGCTACCACGACACCGAGGACCTCACCGCAGCCACCACGCAGGGAGACCTGTTCAATCCGGAACGGTCCGGCCTGCCGTTCGCCGGCGGGGGCCCCGAACCGCTCACGTGCGGCCCCGCCGGCTACCGGCAGACCATCTGGTATGACATCCACCCCAAGGTGCCCGAGGGCGTGCAGTTCACGGCCAACGGGGTGCCCAACGTCATCGCGGTCTACCGGTGGAGCACGGCGACGAGCAAGATCGTCGCCAGGCTGGGCTGCCAGGCGGCCGCGACCGGCGCCAACACCGTCAACCTGCCGGGTGAGCTGCACAAGGGCGATGCGTACACCGTCCAGGTGGGAGCGCTGACCACGTCCGCCGGTCCCGCCGTCGGAACCGTCGCCTTCGCCGCAAGGTTCCTGCCCGACCACGATGGCGACGGGGTCTATGACCCACTGGATGCCTGCCCGCTGCTGCCCGGCATCCGGAAGCTCGGCGGCTGCCCGCCGCGGCTATCGCCCGGCGTCAACTGGAGCACGGTCGGCCAGATGCTCACCGTGTTCCAGGTCGGCAGCCTGCCCGCGGGTGCCCGGATCCTCGTCCGCTGTTCCTGTGGTGTCTCCCAGACCAGAACGGTGGGAGCGCACGCCGGGGTCATCATCCTGACGGCGCTGTTGCACCGGACGCTGCCGGCCGGCGCGACGCTGCAGCTCTGGGCGACGAAGCGACCGTCGGGGACCGGCACCTATCGGTACGGCGCGATCGGCGCCTACCTGCGCTACACGATGCGAGCCGGCGGGCTCGGGATGCCGTTGAAGCGCTGCCTGATGCCGGGCTCGCTCACGCCTCGCCGGCAGTGCCCGGCCGGAGGTCGCCGGCGGGTGCACCACTGATCGGCGGCGTCGGCCCGGCTACGGCGGCCACCGTCACCTCGACCCCGTGGACGCTCGTGGAGGCGCCCATGTCGGCCGGCAGCCCTGGGTTGAGCACGTTGACGTTGGCGTCCTGAGGCTCCTGACGCGGCCAGCGGCCCTTGGGCGACAGCGCCACGCCGCGAGGGACGTCCGCACTGATCGCGACCTGGAGGGTGAGTTCTCCCGTGTCCGAGCGCAGCACGGCGACATCTCCGTCTGCGAGCCCGCGTGCGTGGGCGTCGTGCGGGTGCAGCGTGACCGTGGCGGGCCCGCGACGGCGCGCGAGCCTGGGCTCGTTGGCGAAGCTGGCGTTCAGCGACCAGCGCGACGCGGGGGTGAGCAGCCGCAGGCGCCCGGTGGAAGGGCGTGGATCGGCGTGGGGCTCGGCCAGGCGCGGGTGCCCGTCCGCGTGCGCGCGCTCGCTGGCCAGTTCGACGCGGCCGCTGGGCGTGGGGAAGCGGAGGTGCTCGAACTGGGTCTTTGGCTCGGCCGTGACGTGCACCGTGCCGTGCCGGGCGAGCTCCTCGAAGGTGAGGTTGAGGCCCGTGCGTTGCAGGAGACGGTCGATGACCTCGCGGTCGGACTCCTGGAGGGCCGGCTCGGTCATGCCCATGGCGCTCGCCAGGCGGCGGAAGATCTCGGTGTTGGGCAGCGCGTCGCCGGGCGGCTCCGCGGCCTTGACCTGCGCGGAGAGCGTGATGTCGAAATACGACGTCACGAGGTCGTCGGACTCCAGGAAGCTCGCGGCGGGGAGGACGACGTCGGCGAGGTCGGTGGTGTCGGTGGCAAAGAGGTCGATGGCCACCGTGAACAGGTCGTCCCGGGCGAGCGCCCGGCGCAGCCGCGCCTGGTGGGGGTTGGAGGCGGCGATGTTGATGTTCCAGGCGATGAGCGCCCCGCTGCGCCCCGGGTCCTCGAGCCACTCGGCGAGCTCCATGTGGCTGATCGGCGCGGGCGTGTTATCGGGGAGCCCGCCGTCGGTCACGTAGTCGAAGTCGATGCGGCGGCTGTCGGAGCCGTTGAGGTAGAGCACGCCCGTCCCGGGACGGCCGAGGTTGCCGCTGATGGCGGCCAGCTGGGCCGCCGCCCGGATGGCGTTCCCGCCTCGAGGCTGGCGTTGAAAGCCCTGGCCCAGCCACAGTAGTGACGGGCCCTCGCCGTAGACGTGGGCGGCCCGCTCTATGTCGGGCGCCGGGACGCCGGTGATGCGCTCGCCCCAGTCGGGCGTGGTCTCTTGCACGACCGGCTCGAGCTCGGCCCAGCCGACCGCGTGGTGGGCGAGGAGCTCGAGGTCGTTCAGGCCATCGCGCGTGATGACATGGGCGAGAGCAAAGGCCAGCGCGGCATCGGAGCCGGGGAACGGCTGGAGGTGGAGGTCCGCAGTGCGCGCCGTCTCGGTCCTGATGGGGTCGACGACGACGACAGCGCCGGGCGCCTCCGACAGCCAGTGCTCGTGCTGGTGGGGTGCGGACGTGGACGGATTGGCACCCCACACCATGATGCAGGCCGCGTCCCGGGCGGTCCGGGGGTCAAAGCCGTCCTCCGAGGTCCCGTACAGGTACTCGAGTGCGACATGGCCGGCCTTGTTGCAGATCGTGTCGGGGTCGACCTCGCGCGCTCCCAGCGTGCGCATGAAGCGCTGGCCGAACCCGTAGCCGAGGACGGCGTCGGTGCCGGTGTAGTGGGCGTTCAGGATCGTGCCCGGTCCCGCGTCTGGGTCAGCGGTGATATCCGTCAGCCGGTCCGCGACCTCCCTGAGCGCCTCATCCCAGGTGGCGGCGCGCCCTCCGATGAGCGGAGTCGTCAGCCGCGCCCGTGGATCCAGGAACACGCCGTTATACGCGGCGGTGCACTTGGCGCACAGCCGGCCGCGGCTGACGGGGTGGTTGCGATCGCCGCGGACGTGGCGGATCGTGCCGTCCTCGCGGATTGCGACCTCGATCCCGCACGCGTCATAGCAGTCGCGCGGGCAGGTGGTGAGCAGGGTGCGGTCGCCCATCGGCCAATCATGGCGCGTGGGCGACCGCCAGGTCAGTGGACGATCAGCACATCGCAGTGGGCGCCGTGCGCGACGGCGTCCGACACGCTCTGGCCGAGCAGGCGATGGAGCTTGCCGACTTCGCGGCTGCCCACCACGATCATGTCGGCGGAGCGCTCGCGCGCCGCCTCCAGGATCGACTCGGCCTCGTGGCCGACCGCCTCGATGTAGTCGGCAGTCAGCCCCTGGCCCTCCAGGTAGACGTGGGCGTCGTGAAGCTCGGCGCGGTGATCGGCGGCGGTCTCCACCGGGTCGGTCCCGATGGACCGACCCGATGCGGGAACCGTCACCGGCGCCACGCTGGTGACGACCAGCTTGGCCTCGAACGCCTTGGCCAGGCTCGCGGCGCGCTCCAGCGCGCGCCGCGACTCCTCCGTCTCGTCGTAGCCGATCAGGATCGTCTTGATCATGCGACCACCGCCGGGCTCGGGGCCGGGCCCATGAGGAGCGCCTGCTCCTCGGCGTCCGGCATCTGGGGCACGTCCTCGCGCATGTGCACGCCCTCCTTGTCCTGGACGACGCGGCGCCAGACGAACAGCACCAGCGAGCCGATGAGCACGGCGATCCCGATCCAGAAGTCGGTCCAGGTGCCGTAGCCGTTGAGCTGGGGTGCCAGGGCTCCGACGACCAGGAACAGCAGGTTCAGCACGCAGCAGGAAGCCGGCGATGGGCAGCCAGGCGTTGCCGACCTTGATCGGCCTCGGCCAGTTGGGCCGGTCGCGGCGCAACAGCAAAAAGCCGCTGAGCGCGAACACATGGGCCATGACGTAGCCGATGTTGCTCATGTAGAGGATCGCCAGGTTGGACTTGATCACCAGCACCAGCAGGATGTTGACCGTCAGGTCCAGCGTCATCGCTCGAGCCGGGACGTGCCATCGGTTGAGCACGCCGAACTGCTTGATCGTCATCCCGGCCCGCGAGATCCCGAACAGGGCACGGCCCGCGTCAGACGTGGACGAGGTCATCGACAGCAGCAGGCTGGCGATGATGCAGATGGTGAAGAAGCTGGCGGCGCCGTGGCCCACCAGGGTTCCCATCGCCTGCGTGTAGAACTGGCCCTCGGCGCCGGTGGTGACGGCCTTGGAGACGCCGTCGACGCCGCCCAGGCCCAGCGGCAGCAGGATGCACACGAGCAGCATGAACGTCGCCGCCGAGCGCGAGCGCCCGGTGGGTGTCCTGGATGGACTTGTACTCGGGCGCGAACGTCGCGCAGGCCTCCGTGCCGTACGCCGACCAGGCCAGGATGAACATGTAGACCAGCGCGATCTTGATCCCGCCCCACGGCCCGGTGAAGGTCGTGTGGACGTTGGAGGCGTGCCAGTGGCCGGTGAAGTAGGGGACGACGATGAACAGCGCCAGCGGCACCATCAGCAGCGCGGCGCAGGCGTAGGTGAACCACACCGCCGGCCGCAGGCCGAAGATGTTGAACGCCCACACGAAGATGATGCAGCCGATGGCGATGAACGACGACAGCGTCAGCGTGTTGCCGAGGAAACCGATCGACAGCCCGGAGGTGGGCCACCACTGGGAGGTCGCGAGGTCGCCGATGATCTTGCCGAAGATCGACAGCACCACCGACCAGCCGATCCAGTAGCCGAACGCCGACAGCGGACCCACCAGGGTCGTGTACTTGCGCCAGCCCTCGTGCGCGTAGAGCGCGATACCGCCGCTGCGGGCCCCGAACATCGTCGCCGGCTCAGAGTAGATCCAGGCCTGGAGCAGTCCGATGGTGGCCGACAGCCCCCACAGGATCATCGAGCCGCCGACCCCGAAGATTCCCAGCGTGAAACCGAGGCTGCCGAGCAGGAACCCGGGGTTGCAGAGCGCGATGACGAATCCGTCCCACCAGCGCAGCGTCTTGAGGAGCTGTACCTCCTCGACCGTGGCAGTTGCCAAGCCTCGTCCCTCCTGATTGGTGCGGCGTGCCGGGGTCCCACACCTCCCAGAGTGGCGACCCGGCCTGATGGGCGCGGTTATACCAGTTTGTACAAATTGGGTCAATGAGGAATGAACAAGTTTGTACGCGCGGAGCGGGGTCGTCGGCGGCGGTGCTCCACGCGGACCGTGCGACCATTCCGCACGACGGGTTCGATGCCATCGTCGCCATCGATGCCGCACCACAGCCGTGCGGCAGGTGGTCACAGTTCTGACCGGACCCTTTGCTGGACTCCTCGAACCCACCTCCGCCGACGCGCTCGCCGGCCCACCGAACGCGGCTCAGTGCACGATCAATACGTCACAGTGGACCCTGTGCGCCACCGAGTCGCTAACGCTCAGTCCGAACAGCCGCCCGATCGCGCTCGGCTCGTGGGTACCGACAACGATCAGGTCAGCGTCGCGTTCCTTGGCGAGGTACGCGATCGTCTCCGCCGGATGCCCGAGGCCCGGCACGTAATCGGCCGTGACGCCCTCGCCCTCGAGATACGCCTTGGCGTGCTTGAGCTCCTCGGCGTGGTCAGCCGGCGTGTCGGTCGGGTCACGTGGCCCTGTCGACCGACCGGCGCCCGTCATCACCGGCGCGACGCTGATAACGGCGAGTTCCGAGTCAAACGCCTTGGCCAGCTGGGCCGCCCGCTCGAGCGCCCGTTTGGCGGCGTCTGATTCGTCGTAGCCCAGAACTATCTTCTTCATCTCTGTCGCTCTCCTTTGGACGGGAACGCCCCTCACGCCCGGAGGGAGGCGGTTCGCCTCACTCGTTTCGACGCTCGGGCGGTCAGGCCATATCCAGGCACTCGTTGCCGGCTCTAGCCGAATCCTCTCCTGGTTCAGTCGGCTCCCGTCCGGCCGCATCGGTAGGGCTCGCGAGGGGCGTCTGTCGAGCGTTATACCAACTTGTACAAGGGGGGTCAACTTTGAGCATTCCCATCAAGTAGCCTGGTTTTGCGGGCGTAAAATCGGACGCTGGCAATAGATCGATGAATCGAAGGGAGATGTCGGGCGGCCACCTCGTGGGCCGGTAGACGGCGACAGTTCACATGCACACGTCAGGTCAGCTGCGCAGCGACTCGTTCGCGATCGAACTCGAAGGTCGGCCGGCGAGCATCGAAGACGTGCTGGTGGGCTTTGCGCCGCTGCGGCGCGTTGGGGCGGTTGTGCGTGAGCCCTATGGCGCCGTGGGTGCGAGCAACCTACTGCTCGCCGCCGTCACCGCGTTCTACGACGCCCAACGGGCGCGGGCCGAGGACTTCTTCATCTACCCCGATTACTTTCTGTTTCACGTTGGACGCCCGCTCGGCGACCACTCGATGCTCGATGTGTGGCCCTCGCACAAGGAGGTCGTCGTGCCAGACGACGCCGAGGCGATCCTCGAGGCGATCAACGATCGGGCGATAACTTGGCTGCTGGTGCCGGACGGCGAGCCGGCGCTGCCGGACGTTGATCGCGAAGCGCGCGCCAGCGCCGACAGCCGGATCAGGGGAGGGTTCGCCTACTCGCCCACGGGCCGCGTCGCGCGTGCGGACCTGCGCATCGCGGGCAACGAGGTCACCGAGTCATACGTGCGCGGCGTGCTTGACCCCGACGGGCTCCTCACGACCCTCGGCGACGCCGCGGACCCCTATGCCGCCGCCGTCGCCCGCCGCGCGGGCGAAGTGTCGCCTGAACAGCGCCCGCCGCTTCGGGCGAGGCGCGATCGGCTGTGGGAGGGCGGACGTCCGGTGGAGTCCTACCGCAGGCTACGGGCCGATCAGGCGCTGGGATTGCTGTGACTGGGTGGACCGGAGCATTTGCGGGCTGAGTCAGCCCGTGGCCAGCGTCTCCAGGGGTTCTGCGGCGCCGGCCGGCACCGTCACGCCCATCGCTTCGAATGCCCGGGCGGTCGCGGCGTCGGGCATGGTCGGCGTCTTCTCGCGCAGCACGATCCGGATGCGATCCTGGATCAGCTTGCGGAACAGGAACGCGAGCACACCGATACCGAGCACCGCCATGCCGATCAAGGTTTTGCTGAGCCCGTAGCCGAACGTGTTGGCCTCAACAAAGCCGCCAACCACCAAGAAGGCGATGTTGGCGACGAGCACGCCCACGGCGATGGGCAACAGCCAGCCCGCCAGCCGGAACGGGCGCGGCCACCGAGACCGGTCTCTGCGCAGCAGGAAGAAGCCAGACTGGGCGAAGATGTTGGCCAGGAAATAGCCGAGGTTGCCGGCGGCGATGATCGGCAGCGCGCCGTGGAAGAACGTCAGCAACCAGATGTTCAGCACCATGTCCAGGGTCATCGCACGCGCCGGCACATGCCGAGCGCTCAGCACGCCGAGCTGCTTGATCGTCATCCCGCCACGGGAGACGCCGTAGAGCGCGCGCGAGCCGTCCATGGTCGCGGTGTTCATCGACAGGATCAGCCCCGCGACCAGGAATGCGATCATCACGTCGGCACCCCCGCTGCCGACGAGCTTGTCAAACGCGGTCACATAGAAGGCGATCGCGGTCGGATCTGAGGAGATCGCCTTGGTGCCGAGCACGCCGCCGACGCCGAGCGGCAGCAGCGCGTAGACCAGCACCGAGAACACCGCGGCCGTCATCAGGCCGGTCGGGAGATCCTGCTTGGGCTTTTGGTACTCGGGCCCGAACGTCGCCACGGCCTCAAAGCCGTACGCGGACCAGCCCATGAAGTACATCCAGGTGAGTGCGAGAAGCACCGGGGCGGATGAGCTGCCGAACGTGAAGGTCATGTTCGAGCTGTGCCAGTCGCCGGTGAAGTAACCGCCGAACATCAACACCACCAGCGGGATGATGAGCAGGCCGCCGGTCACGTACCCGACCCAGAGGCCAATCCGCATCCCCAGCACATTGAACAGCCAGACCGCAAGGATGACGCCAATGCCGATCAGGATCGGCAGGGTGATCAGGAAGTGCCCGCCGCTGTGTGAGAACGTCGTGCTGGCAAACCACTTCGCCTGGATGAGAGTGCCGACGACGAGTCCGTTGATCGCCAGCACGCTCGACCAGGCAAACCAGTAGCCGAACGTCGCGATCGGTCCGACGAGCGAGAAGTACTTGCGCCACGCCTCGTGGGCATACAGCGCGATCCCCCCGGACTTGTTGGGGAACATCAGGGCCAGCTCGGAGTAGATGAGGTTCTGGAAGAAGCCGATCAGGATGGACGCCGTCCACAGCACCGTCGCGCCAGCCGTTCCGAGGGCGACTACCGAACCGCCGAGCGCGGCGATCAGGAAGCCGGGGTTGGCCAGGCAGACGACAAAGCCGTCCCACCACCGCATCGTCTTGAGGAGCTCGCGGTCCTCGATCTCGACGTGCGCGACCGGCTCGTTCCCTACGTCCATCTGGCCACCACCTTCCGTTTGACGGGACGCACTCTCCCCCTCCAACTGTGCAAATCCTCCGATTCGCGCCAGCCCATTACTACCGCTCCCCTCGCAGCGTCCACTTGCGTCGTTTGGCGATCGCTTCGGCGTAGCGCCGGCGGTGAGGGCCGCGCAGGAACACGAACCAACCGAGCAGCGCCACGGGAAGCAGCAGGACGACGCTGCGCGCGTTACCGGTCAGTGTGAAGAACGCTGAGAGCACCACCACCAGCAGACCCACGAGGACCGGGAGCATCCTGAAGCGCAGCTGCGTGCGCCGGATGTCGTCGTACTCTGCTCGGGGGATGCGGCTCGTGTCCCATGTGCGACCGCAGCGCTCACACGTCCAGGTGTCGCCGAAGCGCACCTTGGCCTTGCAACCGCATGCGCATGTGATCGTGACCGGCGGACCGTGCCGGACGACGCCCGGTGCCTCCCGGCCGAGCCGCACGCGCTTGGGCGCGTCGCCGCTGCGGGTGCGTCGGCGCTGCCTAGCAGCCATACGGCCGCTCGCCGTTCGGAGACCGAGGAGACGAAGTCCGCCTACTGATCAGGATCGCCAAGTCTTTCTCCTCGAACCCACTGGTCCGATTTCCCGTGCCGGCGGATTCCCCGCTAGCGCACAGGTTGCACCAGCTTTGTACAAAGCGAATCTTATATCAGCGTGCAGGTACGCCGTCAATCGTCTCCGCGCCACCCAGCGCCGATCTCGGCCCGCGGGCGCCCAGCCGGCGTACAATCGAGCTCACACCGACAGAAGCGATTGGTCGCGATGTCAGCGGTCGGGCAGCACTCAGATATCGACGTTTTGGACTCGGGGGGGCGACATCGTTCGCGCCCGGTGCTGCTGGCGACACTGTCGGTCCGGATCGACCCGAACGCCGAGCGGGTGGCGATCGAGTCGGCGCTCGAAACCGGCGCCCGCCTGGTGATCGCCAACATGCTGTGGCTGCCCGCCTTTCCGGCGACGCTGATGCTGGCGCCACAGTACGCGACGCTCCCGCACGAGGAGGACCTCGAGGCCGTTCGCGCCGTGGCGGCTCGGGCAGCGGCACGCGGTCTGCGAACGGAGCTGTTGCGGGTCTCGAGCCGGCGACCGCTGGCCGCGCTGATCGAACTGATCCACGAGTACCGAGCCGGGCTGGTGGTGCTCGGACCAGACGCTCGTCGCGTTTCTCGACTGTCGCTGTGGCTGGCTGCACGCCGCGTCCGGCGCGAGAGCGACTGCCTGATCTGGATCGTCCCGCGGCGATGAGCGCTGGCGATCCGCGACTGGCCGGCCCGGAAGGCTCGGGTCAGCGTGACATCCCGTCGCCGCGGCGCTAGCAGGGCACGAACTCGTCGACCGGATCGACGACGAGCAGGCTCCGGCCAGCGCGGTCAAGCACTCGGCGAGCATCGCGAGGGCGCTGTGGGCAAGCACGCCTCGCGCCTGGTCTGGATCGCTCCGGACGGTTGACCAGACCGCTTGACAGCAAGCGCGGCGCCAAAGCGCGATCATGGCGATAAACACCAGCGAACGCCGGTGGACACGGCTTGACAAAAGTTGTAGAAAACGCAGGCTGGACGAATTTGTCCGAACCGACGTGAGGAGAGACCCGTGCCGCGCGACCCCAAGTACGACATCCTCTTCGAGCCGATTCAGCTCGGGCCGAAGACCCTGAAGAACCGCTTCTACCAGGTCCCTCACTGCATCGGAGCGGGCTCCGAGAAGCCCGGAATGCAGGCCTATCACCGCGGCATGAAGGCCGAGGGCGGCTGGGGGGCCTGCTGTACCGAGTACTGCTCGATCCATCCCGAGTCAGACGACACCTCCCGCGTCTCGGCCCGGATCTGGGACGAGGGCGACGTCCGCAACCTGGCCGCGATGTGCGATCGCCTGCACGAGTTCGGCGCGCTCGCCGGCATCGAGCTCTGGTACGGCGGACCTCACGCCCCGTGCATGGAGTCGCGCGCGACTCCGCGCGGCCCGTCCCAGATCGCATCGGACTTCGAGCTCAACATCTTCCCGCGCTACATGGACCAGGACGACATCGACACCGTCCAGCAGATGTACGTAGACGCCGCGATCCGGGCGCGCGAGGCAGGCTTCGACATCATCTACGTCTACGGCGCCCACGCGTATCTGCCGTTCCAGTTCCTGTCCCCGTTCTACAACCGACGCACCGACAAGTACGGCGGCTCGTTCGAGAACCGCGCGCGCTTCTGGCGCGAGTCCCTGTACAAGGTCCGCGAGGCGGTCGGCGACGACTGCGCGATCGCGTCTCGGTTCGCGGTCGACCACCTGCTCGGACCGATCTCCATCCAGGTCGGCGAAGACGGCGCCCGGTTTGTGGAGTACTGCGACGATCTCGTCGACCTCTGGGACTTCACCGTCGGCGACATCGCCGAGTGGGGTCAGAACGCCGGTCCCTCGCGCTTCTTCGAGGAGAACCACGAGAAGCCGTATACGGGCCAGATCAAGGCCGGCAACCACACCAACAAGGCGGTTGTCGGCGTCGGGCGGATCACCAATCCCGACACGATGATCGCGATCATCAACTCGGGGCAGTTCGACATCATCGGCGCCGCGCGGCCCTCGATCTCCGATCCGTTCCTGCCCAAGAAGATCGAGGAGGGACGGCTCGAGGACATCCGCGAGTGCATCGGTTGCAACCAGTGCATCTCGCGCTGGGAGATCGGCGGCCCCCCGATGGTCTGCACCCAGAACGCGACCGCCGGCGAGGAGTACCGCCGCGGCTGGCATCCCGAGAAGTTTCATCCGGCGGCCAACCGCGACAAGGGCGTGCTCGTCGTCGGTGCCGGACCGGCCGGGATGGAGTGCGCGATGATCCTCGGCAAGCGCGAGATGTCCGCCGTGCATCTGGTTGAGGGCGGAAAGGAGATCGGTGGCTGCGTGAACTGGATCTCCAAGCTCGGACACTCCGACGGCAAGGAGAATCTGTTCCGGGGGACCGCTCGCGGTCTGGGCGAGTGGAGCCGGATCGCCAACTACCGCCAGATTCAGCTCGACAAGCTCTCAAACGTGGAGATCCACACCAACTCCACGCTGAGCGCCGAGGACGTGCTCGACTACGGCGCCGAGATCGTGATCATCGCGACCGGCTGTCACTTCGCGACCGATGGGCTGAACGCCGCGACCCACGAGCCGATCGAGGGCGCCGATACGTCGCTGGACTGGCAGCTGACGCCCGATCAGGTGGTCGCCGGCACCAAGCAGATCGGCAGGCGAGTGCTGGTGCTCGAGAACGAGGGCTACTTCATGGGCGCCTCAGTCGCCCAGAAGCTGGCCGGCGAGGGCCATGAGGTGAAGCTGGTGACCCAGGCGGCCGAGATCGCCCACTATATGGACTACACGCTCGAGGCGCCGATGCTCCATCGCGACCTCGAGCGCCTCGGCGTCGGGATCCACACCTACACGATGCTCGAGAAGATCGAGCCCGGCGTCTGCCACGGCTACGACGTCTGGAACCCGGCGCACAAGGAGCAGTTCGAGGTCGACACCGTCGTGTTGTGCACGGCGCGGATCTCCGACGACGAGCTGTACCGCGAGCTCAAGGCCGACAAGGCCCGGCTGGAGGCGGAGGGCATCGAGGGGCTGTACGTGATCGGTGACGCGTCCGCGCCGCGGATGATCGTCGACTCGATCTTCGACGGCCATCGCCTCGCCCGCGAGATCGACTCGCCGCATCCGGAGATGCCGCTGCCGTTCATCCGCGAGCGCCGGCTGTGGGGCGACAGCACCAACGAGGACTTCCGCGCGCAACTGCTCAACACCGCAGATGTGGTCTAGGGGCGTCGGGGGGTCGGCGTGAAGATCGTCGTCCCGGTGAAGCAGGTGGCTGCGCTCGATGACGAGTTCGAGCTGCTCGATGACGGCTCGGGGGTCGATCCGGATTTTGTGGAGCTGGACCTGAACGAGTGGGACGCGTTCTCGTTGGAGGCGGCCCTGCAGCTGCGCGACGCGACCGGCGATGGCGAGGTGGTCGTCGTCACGGTCGGCGACGACGATGCCGATGACGCGTTGCTGGGCTGTCTGGCGCGCGGTGCGGACCGGGCGTTGCGGATCTGGGATGAGCCGCTTTCCGGCGCCGATCCGCTGGCCGTGGCGCGGGTGCTGGCGGCCGGGGTGGAGCGCGAGCGGCCGGATCTGGTGTTGTGCGGGGTGCAGTCGTCCGATGCTGTGAACGGGGCGACGGGGGTGGCACTGGCGGGCTATCTGGAGATGCCGCATGTGGCGGTCGTCAAGCAGCTCGACTTTGACGCGGCTCGGTCGACCGCGACGGTCAAGCGCGAGCTCGAGGGCGGCCTCGTGGAGGTGCTGCGGGTGGGCACGCCGGCGTTGTTGACGATTCAGACGGGGATCAACGAGCCTCGGTATGCGAATCTGCGGGCGATCAAACAGGCGCGCGAGAAGCCGCTCGAGGTCTTGACCCCCGGTGAGCTCGGGCTGGCTGCTGATCTGGTTGCGGCCGCGGCCGGCTCTCGGCTGCGGGAGCTCAAGCACCCCGAACGGGGTGAGGGCGCCGAGATGATCGACGGCTCGCCGTCGGAGGTCGCGGCTCGGATCGTGGAGATCGTGCGCGACAGGATGAGCGGATGAGCGCCCGGGATCTGTTGCTGGTGGCCGAGACGCGGCGCGGCGAGCTGCGCGAGGCATCGCTGGAATTGATCGGCGCTGGGCTGTCGGTCAAGGAGGCGTCCGGCGGGCGGTTGGTGGTGGCGGTGCTCGATCACGAGCCGGCGCGGTATGTAGAGGCGCTATCGGTCGATGGGGTCGACGAGCTGTTGCTGGTCGCCACGCCGAACGAGCATTTCGAGGCGCACGTCTCCCAGCGTGCGCTCCAGGAGCTGATCGACGCGGAGCGGCCGGGTCTGGTGGTGCTCGCCTACACGATCGATTCGCTGGGGTTCGGGCCGGCCGTCGCGGCGGCCCGGGGGCTGGGGTTCGCCAGCGACGTGACCTCGCTGTCCTGGGTCGATGGGCCGGTGGTGACGCGGGGCGCGTACGGCGACAAGCTGGTCGCAGAGCTCGAGTTCCCCGGCAAGGAGTGCACGCTGGTGATGCTGCGTACCGGCATGTTCGAGCCGGCGCAGGTGGGCTCGCAAGCGGTCGCGACCCGCACCGTGGAGCTCGCGCTCGACGGCGTCGCGGCGACCGAGCATCTGGGGTTTGAAGAGGTGGCGGACACCGGTGTCGACATCACCAAGGCGCCGTTCCTGCTGTCGATCGGCCGCGGCGTCGAGGACAAGGACGAGATTCCGCGCTTTGAGGCGCTCGCAGAGCGGTTCGGCGCGACCCTGAGCGTGTCGCGGCCGCTGGTCGACGCGGGCTGGATGCCCAGCGCCCGCCAGGTCGGCCAGTCCGGCAAGACGGTCAAGCCGCGCGTGTATCTGGCGCTCGGGATCTCGGGCGCCGTCCAGCATCTGGCGGGCATGCGCACCGCCGAGACGATCATCGCCGTCAACAAGGACCCCGAAGCCCCGATTTTCGGAGTCGCGCACTACGGCGCCGTCGCCGACCTGTTCGAGGTCGTCGACGAACTCGAACAAGCGATGGAATAGCGCCGTGGCGCTGCTGCTCGCCGCGACTAAGACGCGCCCGGTCTTCTGGGACTTCACGACACCGTTGAAGGTCCTCTGGTACGTGCTCGCGGTGGTCTCGGTGATCGTGTTCATGTACGGCGTCTGGCGACCGATCGGGCGATACCGCCGCGGTAACGGGGGACCATGGCCACCGGTTCCATGGCGCGAGTTCCCCCGTCGGCTTGCCACCGGGGCCGGTCTGCTCTTCTCCCACCGCACGATCGAGCGCCGCGATCACGCCGCGGGCTGGGGGCACGGCGCGATCTTCTACGGCTTCCTGGTGTTGTTCGCCGGGACAGTGATCCTCGGGTTCGATACCGACTTCCTGATGCCGGTGTTCGGCGTCAGCTATTTCCACGGCAACTTCTACCTGATCTACAAGGAGGTCCTGAACGTCTTCGGCACGGCGCTGATCATCGGCCTGCTGGTGATGATGATCCGGCGCGCGTTGGTGCGGCCGGCCAAGCTGAATTACGCGCGCCCGGATCGGGCTCCGGGCGATCCCCAGTACGACCGGCGCGTGTACGAGATCGGCGACTGGGTGTTCGTGACCACGCTGCTGGTCATCGCGCTGACCGGGTTCCTGCTCGAGGGCGTACGGATCGCGATGTCGGACCCTGGCTACGGCGGGACCCAGTTCGGCGGCTGGATCGTCGCCCAAGCGCTGACCGGGGTCAGCCAATCGACGCTCGGTGGCCTGCGCCATGGCATCTGGTGGTTCCACGGGCTGGTCGCGATCACGTTCGTGGCCAGCATCCCGTACACCAAGGCCGCGCACATGCTGTCGAGCTTCATCTCGCTCTCGCTGCGCGATCCTCTCGCCGGCAAGCGGCTGCGCCCGATCCCGCCCGAGCGCGCGGCCGAGCCGGCCGGCTACGGCGCGCTCGCGGACTTCAGCCCGCTGCACCTCCTGCAGCTCGATGCGTGCACGAAGTGCGGTCGCTGCCACGAGGCGTGCCCGGCCAACGCGACCGACCGGCCGCTGTCCCCGCGCGACGTCATCCTGGAACTGCGCGAAGATGCCCTCCACCCCTCAGGCTCGTCTGGGATCGGCGGCCTGCTGGGCCAGTTGGTGGTCGGCAAGGCCGACGGCGAAGGATTTGCCGCAAGCGTGATCGGACAGGACGGCGTTCGCGCGGAGACGGTGTGGTCGTGCATGCAGTGCAACGCGTGCGTCGAGATCTGCCCGGTCGGAATCGAGCAGGCGCCGATCATCAACCAGCTGCGCCGGCGGCTGGTCGAGGAGGGCGACCTCGACCCCAACCTGCAGGCGACGCTCGAGGTGATTCACAGGTCGGGTAACTCGTTCGGCGAGAACAAGCGCAAGCGGGGGCGCTGGACCCAAGAGCTGGATTTCGACGTTCCCGACGCGCGCAAGCAGCCGGTCGACGTGCTCTGGTTCGTCGGCGACTACGCCTCGTTCGATCCCCGCTCGCAGAGGGTTACCCGGTCCCTAGCCCGGCTGTTCCATGCCGCCGAGGTCGACTTCGGGATCCTCTATGACGGCGAGCGCAACTCGGGCAACGACGTCCGGCGCGTCGGGGAGGAGGGGCTGTTCGAGTCCCTTGCCGAGCAGAACATCGCCACGATCTCGGATTGCGAGTTTCAGCGCATCGTCACCACCGACCCGCACTCGCTCAACACGCTGCGCAACGAGTACCCCGATCTCGGCGCGACCTGGACCGTGATCCACCACACCACCCTGCTGCTCGAGCTGATCGAGGCCGGCCGACTCGACGTCGGTCGCCGCCTCTCGTACCGGGTGACCTATCACGACCCCTGTCACCTTGGCCGTTTCCAGGGCGAGTACGACGCGCCCCGGCGGATATTGCAGGAGCTGGGGTGCACGCTGGTCGAGATGCCGCGCAACCGCGACAACTCGTTCTGCTGCGGCGCCGGCGGAGGGCGCATCTGGATTCCCGATCAGCCCGGACAGGAGCGCCCGTCGGAAAACCGGATCCGCGAAGCGGTCAGCCTGCCCGACATCGGGCTGTTCGTCGTCTCATGCCCGAAGGACGTCACGATGTATGAGGACGCGATCAAGACCTCGGGCAACAGCGACAAGATCGAGCTGCGTGAGCTGACCGAGCTGATTGAGGAGGCGCTGGTGCAAAGCGCCGAGCTGGTGTCGGCCTGATCCGCGCCGCGCAGCGGCACGCGCGTCAGCTGCGTGGGCGCCGCTTGCCCGTGTCGTAGAGCGGGAACGGCGCCACCGTGGCGCCGACGGTGCCGTCGCCCACCGCGACCTCGACCCGCTGGCCCTCGTTGACCAGGCTGCGCTCGATCGACGCCATCCCGATCACCTGCATGTCGAACGTCGGGCTCTGGCAAGGGCTGCGGACGATCCCCACCTCGCGACCGTCCTGCGTCACGGCGGCGCCGTACTCGGGCACCTCGTCGCCATCGATCCGCAGCGTCGTGAGCAGCCGCGGCGTACCGCGAGCCGCAATCGCTGACAGCGCCTCGCGACCGACGAAATCCCCCGCCTTGTTTAGCTTGACCACCTTGTCCAGCCGGACCTCAAAGGGGTCCGTCTGGTGAGGGAAGTAGTCGATGTCGGGGAACAGCAGACCTGATTCGATGCGCAGCGTTTCGATCGCCGACAGGCCGATGGGGCGCAGCCCGTGTGGTTCGGCGGCGCGCAGCACCGCGTGCCAGAGCTCGGGCGCGTCGTCGACCGCGCAATAGACCTCGAATCCGAGCTCGCCCGAGTATCCCGTGCGGGACAGCCAGCAGGGCACACCGCCGACGGTCACGCCTTCGGGCACGAATCGGAAGTAGCGCAGCGTGGTGACGTCGGCCCCCTCGGTTATCGGTCCCAGCACCTCGCGGGCCTTCGGGCCCTGGATCTGGAGATGGGGCATCTGCGCTGTGCGGTCCTCGAGCTGCACGTCAAAGCCGCGGTCGGTGGCGACCTGGCGGAACCACTCCAGGTCAGAGTCGTAGCTGGTGATCGACAGGCAGTGATCGTCGGCCAGCTTGAAGACCGTGCCGTCCATGATCATCTTGCCCTGCTCGTCGCAGATCGCGCCGTAGCGCACCTGGCCGACCTCGAGCGCGGCCATGTCGTTGGTAAACAGCGCGTCGGCCAGCGATATTGCATCGGGACCCCGCATGATCCACTTGCGGAGCGGTGACTCGTCCCACATGTTGCACGCCGTGCGCGTCGCCTGGTGCTCCGCCACCGCGTCGCCGAAGTCAGCCGCCCAGGCCCACCCTTCCCAATCGGTCCAGGCCGCGCCTGCCTCCCGCTGAACCGCGTCGAACGCAGTGCGCTTCAGTTCTGTGGTCGACATCTAGTCCCCCCTCATTTGACGAATTTGTTCAACGGTGCGGCGCATTTATATCGCACCCGATAGCGAGACCCTAGAGCGGGTCGAGAACGAAGCATCCGCGACGCTCATCGGGCGCGTCAAACGAGAACCGATTCTCCCGCGAGCCCTAACCTGCTCGGATCATGCCCAGCGGCTGGACGGTGCATTAGGTGGGGGTGGCGCTCGGCCTCGGTGCCGCGCTCTCGTGGGGGCTGGCCGACTACTTCGCGGCGCTAGCGTCGCGGGGGATCGGGGCGCTGCGGGTGGTGCTCGGGTTCCATCTGTTGGCGCTGATCCCGCTCACGGTGCTGGTGCTCGCTACGGACGGTCTCGCCAAGGTCACCGGGCATCAGCTCGTGTTCTTCGTCGGAGCTGGGGCCGTGGGCTGGGTCTCGTACCTCGCGTTCTACGGAGCGCTCGCGATCGGCCCGATCTCAGTGCTGAGCCCGATCGTCTCCGGTTACGCGTCGATCACGGTCCTGCTCGCGGTCGCGATCGCCGGCAATACGCTCTCCGGCCCGCAGTCGGCGGCGGTCGGGATCACGATCGTCGGCGCAGTGCTCGCATCGGCCGACGTGCGCGCGATTGTCCACACCAAGCTGCGGCGAGGCTCGGTGCTCGGATTCGTGCTTGCGCTGTGCGCGATGGCGCTACTTGGGGGGTTTGTGTTCGGGGTCTCTTACTACCGCGCGCAGATTGGCTGGCTGGCGCCCATATTCTTGGCGCGCGGTTTCGCGACCGTGTTCCTGCTCGCGCACGTGCTCGCGGGCGGCCGCGCGGAGCCCGCCGCCTCCGACGAGACCGAGATGCCAGAGATCGACGTGATCACGGCCGGCGCCGGTCCGCTGGCGGCCGGCGCGGTCTCGGTTCCCGACGACGCGCGCTCGGCGCGCCGCTGGCGCACGCTGCTCGGTCTTCTGGTGCTGCTCGCGTTGCTGGATACCGGCGGCTACGTGTTCTTCAACGTCGGAGTCGGCCACGCCTCGGCAGCGATCGTCGCGGCGGCGTCGGCCCCGTATGCGATCGTGCCGATCATCATGGGCGTCTCGTTGTTCAAGGAACGACCAACGGGCGCCCAATGGGTCGGCGTCGCATGCGTGATCGCGGGGGTGATCGTGCTCGGCGCCTTCACGTGATCTGGCGTCCGGCGGAGTTGGGGCCCTTCAGGCCGCGCTCCGGCGACCCGTACCCGGCGCTCGCGTCGCCGAAGTCGGCCGCCCACGCCCAGCCCTCCCAATCGGTCCAGTTCGTCCCGGCCTCGCGCTGGACGTCGTCGAACGCGGTTCGCTGCAACTCCGTCGTGGACAAGTGTCACAGCCAATCGTGAATGAATTGATACAGCGACTGCACACTACCAAGTACCGCGGCCCTCGGCGTGAACCGAGGGCCGCGTGTTGGTGTGGGTCGGTCTTGCCCTGGTGCGCGCCAGTTAGCCCTTCTTCCGCTTCGCGATAGCTGCTTCCTCCAGCAGGAGGCTTCGCAGCCCATTCCCCCTTCTCGACGTCCGCGCGAACTTGAGCGTGCGGGCGCGAGCGCCGCGAACGGCGGCCTTGACGTTGCCGTGGACCGCGGACCCTCTCGCGTCGGGCGGGTAGAAGAACGACGCCTGGTTGGCTTGCATGAAGTCATACGCCAACTGGCCAGGCGGAACGCCCAGTCGTGTCTGAGGGGGCAGCACCTGCCACGGGACCACCTGGCGGAACGCCTGCCAGGCGTCCGTCGCCGCCGTGCCCATGTCCCGGGGGGCCGCGACGCCGCTGCCGGGTGTGGCGGCCAGCGCCATGCCCTGTAGCGCCCGGGTGTCCATCCAGTAGGTCGCGGTCAGCATGTCCTGGCCGAGCAGCCAGCTGAGGTCATCGGTCACCAGCCGGGCTCGTGCGACCTTCTTCGAGCTTGCCGCTTGCAGGTCCTCGACGGTCGAGACGATGCCGATGCCGAGCGGGGGTACCGGATTCTGCTCCGCGAGGATCTCGTACATCAGCGACGCGATCGTGTAGTCGGCCGCCCGCGGGGCGAGACCGCCGCCAACGGGGGCAAAGCTCCCGAGGCTTGGATCGGTCGGCCCGGAGATGACGGTGAATCCTCCTCCCGCCGGCGTCAGGTTCTCGAACCGGTCGGGAATCAGGGTGTCGTTGACTGCGACATTCGCCAGGGCATTGGTCAGCGCCTCGACGTCATTGTCGAGCGGATACGGGTCCCAATTGGCGTTGGAGAAGACGTAGCCGTGCCGACAGCTTGTGCCGGGCTGACCGCTTATTGCCTGGCATTGGTTGTCGTCCGCACCGCCCTGCACGTAGTACTGCTTGAACCATCCCGTGTTGAGCTCCGGAGCCGAGCTCGGCGAGTAACCGGGCGTGACCGCGGGGTTGTGGTCCGAGGAGTTCATCTGCGTGACCAGGTCGGATTTGAGGGTGTTCCAAGCCTCCCACGCCGAGCCGGCTCGCTGGGTGATCGCGCGCAGGCTCTCCGGGTCCTGGATGATCCGCAAGGGCACACCGGTGGACGAGAGTTGGTCGAGGTTGAACAGGTAGCTCCCGTTGAGCTCGTTCAACACTTTCGAGGCGTCGTAGTTGAGCCACGTGAACGGCCGGTTCTGCTGCACCGGGGTGCTCTCGGGCGTGAGACTGCTGTTCATCCCATCGAGCATCTCGGCGGTGATGAGATCCTGCCAGTCGAGCGTCTGCTGGGCGTCGTAGGCCAGCAGGGCCGCCTGGCCGACCGAATACGCGTTGGTGCTCTCGACTGCCGCGTCGTCGGCGCCGAACGGCGCCACCGGCGCCTCGAACTGTCCCGGCTGATCCTGCAACGGCTTCAGTCCAGCTTTCGCCAGCGCGTCGGCGGCCGACATCCTCTTGCCCTTGTAGTAGGCGTCGCCGGCGCCGACCATCGTGCCCATGACGTTCACCATCTGGGGCAGATCGCCCTCGCCTGGGGACCCGCGCGACTGCACCACCGGCGTGACGCGGCGATTGAGGAGATTGATCAGCATCTGCGTTGTCTGTGGCGTCGCGGCCTCGTATGACATCGTGTTGACCCGCTCGGCCATCATCGCGCGGACGATCTCCTCGTCGTTGACCTCGGGCCCGATGCCGTTGGTGGGGCCTCCCTGGAACGAGCTCAACTGCCTCGCCGCGATGAAGTCCTGGTTGTCTGGCGCTCCCGGTTGACCCGCCGGGATCGGCGCCGTCGACAGCGGATCGCCCGCGAACAGCACCTGCTGGCGGCCCGCTCCGGTGCCGCGGTTGAAGAAGTAGATTGGAATGCCCTCGCGTGATCCCTCGAGCATCAGGTAGTAGGCGTTCAGCGAGCGCTGTCGCGCCTCGCCCGACAGATCCACCTTTGCGCCGTACCGCGCAATCGCGACGAGCTTGTCGACGGTCAGGTTTGTTCCGTCGAGGGTAATCGTCTGTCCCGAATAGGGCGGCTTAGGCACAATCGGGTTGTACGCCAAAGCCGATTCAACTTGAACACCGAAGACAGCGGCTGCCGCCACGACAAACGTGGCGACAACCCTTTTATGTCGTCGCATCGAATTCGAGCCTCCCATGAAACAGCCATTGTTAACCGATGGGAAACGTGCAAGCTCGCCCCGCCTGACACGCCCTGGCGGATCGGTCAAGTGTAGGCCGCGGTTGACACAGCCACATCCTTCCCTCGCTTCCAAGCCACCGCGTTGACACAACGGGCGCTCGGACCTGGCACGTTGCCGCGCCACGATAACACTCGCAGTCGGTGCCTGCAACAATTTGTTCACTACGACGACGAGAGCCCTGGTCATCATCGGTTGCGCTTCCGTGATCGCTGCCGGCTGTGGCGGTGCCCCCCGGCGGGCTCCCACTCAGCAGGACGCCGTTACGATCGGTGCGGCGGTGTCCGACATCGTCACTCAGTGCCAGTCCGTCGCGGCGGGGTTCATCGCCGGCCCCGACGTGAGATCGCTGGGGCGCGACGTCGGCGCTCTGCTGCGCGCGGATGAGCGCGTGCGACCCGACGCGCGGTTTGTACTCGGATCGTCGGCGGGAGTGACGCTCGCAACCACCCTGCACAAAGAGCTCTCGTTGGCCGAGGAGAACCTCGCGGCCGGTTGCTCGCCCCGCCAGGCCAAAAGACTGCAGGGCAGGCTGGGCAGCTGAATCACGCGAAACGTAGAAGACGACACGCATCCCGACCAAGCGGCCGGGCACCCCAGCGCGCGCGGCGTGGCGCGACGTGACGGCCCGGCGTGACCGCGGGCCCGGCGCGGCGCCGCGTCACGGCCCCGCGTCGCCGCGAGTCACCGTCGCAACCCAGCGCGATCGCCCCCTCAAACGCCTCCCGGGAGTTCTGGGGCGCCGCGCCCCGCGCCCCCCGGTGCGCGACGACCAGCGGCCCGGCGCGGCGTCCCTGGCTCAGGCGGCCTCGACGCGCGGCCCGCGCACCCGGTTGCCCGCCCCCTCGGGCCATGGCAGCTCGCGCTGGGCGGCGGCGATCTCCTCGAGCGCGGCGAGGATCTCTGGCTCACCCGGCGTCGTCTGACCCGCGGACCGGTCGACGTGCAGCAGCATGTGCTCGCCGGTGGCGATGAGCGTGTCGTCCTCGTCGCGGCGCAGCTCGTGGAAGAGGTGCAGGCGCCTCTCGTCGTGGCCGAGCAGCCGCGTGGCGACGTAGAGCCGGTCGCCGCCGTGGGCCTCGCCGAGATGGCGTATGTGCGTCTCGACGGTGTAGTACGAGCGCCCGGCGTCGATGTAAGGCCCCACGATCCCGATCGTGCGCAGGAACGCGTCGGTGGTGTCGGCGAGCACTTCGAGATACCGGTACTCGGTCATGTGGCCGTTGTAGTCGATCCAGGAGGGCTCCACGAGCGCCTCGTGTAGCCGCAGCCGCCCGTCGGGCAGTGGCGGACGGCCGGTCCGGGCCCCCGCCCGCTCGTATAGCTCGCGCTCGGTCAATGCCATCACCTCGCCGGCGGCAAAGCCGGCACCGCCCAGGCCCCGCAGCACCGCCACGAGGCAGTCGTCGCGGACACGCACGAGCTCGGCGTTCGAGAGCCCACCGGCCTGGGCGTCCGACTGGGCGACGATCTTGTCCACGAGCCCGCCACTCAGCTCGGGCACGTCGGTGAGGTGGGTCCAGGGCAGCCGGAGCGTGGGGCCGAACTGGGCCATGAAGTGACGCATGCCGGCATCGCCGCCGCCCAGCCGGTAGGTGAGGAAGGTGCCCATCGCCGCCCAGCGCAGCCCGGCACCGAAGCGGATGGCGTCGTCGATCTCCTCGACGGTCGCGACGTCGTCGGCGACCAGCCACAGCGCCTCGCGCCACAGCGCCTCGAGCAGGCGGTCGGCGATGAAGCCGTCGATCTCGCGGCGCACGATCAGCGGGCGCATGGCCACCGACCGGTACATCGCCGCGGCGCGACTGATTGTCTGCGGCGCCGTCCGATCGGCACCGCAGACCTCCACCAGGGGCAGCAGGTAGACGGGGTTGAAGGGGTGGCCGACGACGAAGCGCTCGGGGGCATGCATGCCGGCCGCGAGGCGCGAGGGCAGCAGCCCGGAGGTCGAGGTCGCGATGATCGTGTCGGGCCGGGCCGCCACGCCAGCCTCGGCGAGCAGGGCGCGTTTGAGCTCCTCGCGCTCGGGCGCGCTCTCCTGGACGAGGTCCACGCCGGCCACGGCCGCCGCGACGGAGTCGACGAGGGTGAGGGTGCCCTCGGTGGGCAGCGGGGCGAGGGTGAGGCGCCGCCACGCTCGCCGGGCACGCGCGACGGTGTCAAGCACGGCCTCGGACGCCGCCGGAGACGGATCGAAGAGGCGCACGTCGACGCCGGCGAGCACGAACCGGGCGGCCCAGCCGCCCCCGATGACGCCGGCGCCGAGCAGCCCGACGGATCGGGGCGCGTCAGCCACGGGGCCGCAGCACGAGCCGCTCCCGGACCTCCTCGGGCCCGAGCACACGCACGTTCATCGCGTTGAGGATCGTGGTCGCGCGCCCCACCAGCTCTCCGTTGGTGGCCTTGTGATCCGGTCCCAGGTACAGGTTGTCCTCCAGCCCGACGCGGACGTTGCCGCCGGCCAGCACCGCCATCGCCACGTAGGGCAGCTGCATGCGGCCGATGCTGAATGCGGAGAACACCGCGCCGGCGGGGAGCGAGTTGACCAGGGTGAGCAGCGTGCCGGGATCGTCGGGCGCGCCGTAGCGGATCCCCATGCACAGCTGGATGAGCACCGGGTCGTCGATGAGTCCCTCGTCGATGAGGTCCTTGACCATCACCAGCTGGCCGCTGTCGAACACCTCGAGCTCGGGCCGCACGCCCAGCTCCTGGATGCGCCGGGCCATCGCCCGCAGCATCTCCGGCGTGTTGGCCATGACGTAGTCGCCGCCGGCGGCGAAGTTCATCGTCCCGCAGTCCAGCGTGCAGATGTCGGGCCGCAGCGCCTCGACGTGGGCGAGACGCTCCGCTGCCCCGGCGAGGTCGGTGCCCGCCTCGTCCAGCGGCAGCGGGGTGTCGGGGCCGCCCAGCATGAGGTCGCCGCCCATCCCCGCGGTGAGGTTGATGACGGCGTCCACGTCGGCGTCGCGGATGATCTCCACCACCCGCCGGTAGAGCCCGAGGTCGCGCGAGCCCTGGCCGGTCGACGGGTCGCGGACGTGAATGTGGACCACGGCGGCGCCCGCGCGGGCGGCCTGCATCGCCGAGGCCGCGATCTCGTCGGGGGTGACCGGGACCCGGTCGCTGCGCGTCGTCGTGTCGCCCGCGCCGGTCACGGCGCAGGTGATGAAGGCCTCGGTGTTCACCGGTTCAGCGCCGCCTCGACGGTGGGCGTGTTGGCCAGGAGCTTGCCGGTGTACTCGGCGCTGGGCGACTCGAACACTCTCACCGTCGCGCCGGACTCCACGATCTCGCCCTGAGTCATGACCAGCACCCGGTCGGCGATGGTCCGGATGAGCGCCAGGTTGTGGGTGATGAACAGCATGCTCAGCCCGGTCTGCACCCGCAGGTCGCGCAGCAGCTCCACGATCGCCGCCTGCACCGAGACGTCCAGCGCCGAGGTCACCTCGTCGCAGACCAGCAGCGATGGCTCGGCGGCCAGGGCCCGGGCGATGGCCACGCGTTGGCGCTCCCCGCCGGAGAGCTGGTCCGGGTAGCGGTTGACGGCCGCCGCCGACAGCGCCACGCGCTCCAGACACTCGGCGACGCGCCGGCCGCTCACGCGCCGCGAGCCCGCCCCGAACAGCTGGAGCTGCCGGGCGATCGTCTGGCCGACCGTGCGCCGCGGATTCAGCGACGCGTAGGGGTTCTGGAAGACGTACTGGATCCGCTTGCGCGCCTCCGAGGTGCGCCGGCGGGCACTCTCGGCCAGCCGGTCGTCTCCGAGCTTGACATCCCCCTTGTACTGGGAGTGCAGCCCGGAGATGCACCGCGCCAGCGTCGTCTTGCCGCTGCCCGACTCGCCCACCACGGCCACGCACTCGTTGCGCCGCACCTCGAGGTTGACGTCGTGCAGGATGTGCACCGAGCCGTAGAAACCGTCGAGGTGCTCCACCGACAGCACCACCTCGCCTGCCTCCGCCGCCGCCTGCGCGGCGCCGATGGTCGGCAGCTCCGATGGAGCCTCCTCGGCGCGGTAGCAGTGGACCAGGTGGCCCCGCTCGAACTCGGTGGCCGGCGGAAACGCCTCGTGGCAGCGGTCGATGGCCAGGTCGCAGCGCGGCGCGAAGAAGCAGCCGGTCGGCCGGTTACCGGGCAGGGGCGCGTGCCCGGCGATCCCGACCACGGCGCGCTTGCCCTCCATGTCGGGCACGGCGCGCAGCAGCTTGCGCGTGTAGGGGTGGCGCGGCGCGGTGAAGATCGCGTCGCGCGGGCCGCGCTCGACGATCCGCCCCGCGTACATGACGGCCACGCTGTCGGCCAGCTCGGCGACCACAGCGAGGTCGTGGCTGACGTAGACGGCCGCCACCCGGTGGCTGTGGCACAGGTCGCGGATCGTCTCGAGCACGCGGGCCTGGGTGGTGACGTCCAGACCCGTGGTCGGCTCGTCGCAGACGATCACGTGCGGCCGGCAGGCGAAGGCCATCGCGATGGCCACGCGCTGCTGCTGGCCGCCGGAGAGCTGGTGGGCGTAGCGCCGCAGGAACTCGTCGGTGGTGGGCAAGGCCACCTCCTCCAGAGCCTCGCGGATGCGGGCCTTCTGGTCCTCCGCGCTCGTCTGGGATCTGTGCGCCTCGAGCATCTCCGAGAGCTGGGTCCCGATCCGCAGCGCAGGGTTGAGCGCGGTGCCAGGATCCTGGGGGATGTAGGACACGGTTCCGCCGCGGAGCTTTCGCAGCTCGCCGGCCGCCATCGTCGCCAGTGGGCGGCCGTCGATGAGGATGTCGCCCCCCGTGACCTTGCCGCCTGGGCGGCAGTAGCCCATCAACGCCATGCCGACCGTCGTCTTGCCCGACCCGGACTCGCCGACCAGTCCCAGCACCTCCCCGGCGCGGACGTCCATCGCGATCGACTCGACGATGTCCTGGCCGCTGGAGATGAGGTCGATCCGCAGGTCGCGGACGTGCACTGCCGTGGTGGGCTGCTCAGCGCTCGTAGGTTGCTCTGCCGTCGCCATGCTTACTCACCTCCTCGGTCGATGCCGATCGCCGCTCGGGCAAAGCCGTCGGTCAGCAGGTTGGTCCCGATCGTCAACAGCGCGATGGCCAGGACCGGGAGCAGCACGCCCCACGGCTGGACGGTCACCGCCAGCCGGTTTTCGCTGATCATCAGGCCCCAGTCGGCGGTCGGCGGCTGTATGCCCAGGCCGATGAAGCTCAGCGCGGCAATCAGCCCGATGGAGTACGTCAACCGTAGGCCCAGCTCCACCATCAGCGGGCTGGTGACGTTGGGCAACAGCTCGCCGAAGATGATCCGCCGACGCGGCTCGCCAACGGCCTCGGCGGACTTGATGAAGTCGCGTTCGACGATCTGCAGCCCAGCGCCCCGGATGACCCGGGCCACGCGCGGCGCGGTGGAGATCCCGACGACCACGATGATCAGCGGCACGCTCGGGCCGAACGCCGCCACCAGCAGCAGCGCCAGCACGATCTGCGGGAACGCCATGAACACGTCGGAGACGCGCATGAGCACCTCATCCACCCAGCCGCTGAAGTAGGCCGCGGCCAGGCCGATGGTCAGACCGAGGCCGACGCCGATGATCGTCGACGCCAGCGACATGCCGAGGACGGTCCGCCCGCCGTAGAGGAAGCGGCTCCACACGTCGCGGCCGAGCGAGTCGGAGCCGAACAGCAGCCCGTTCACACCGGCCGGACTGTTGGGCGCCGAGACGAATGCCGTCGGCGGGTGGGGCGCGATCAGCGGTCCGAAGATGGCGATCAACACCATGAGGACGAAGATGGCCAGGCCGATTCGTGACCGCCACTGGCGCATAGTGGCGCCCACCAGCACGCGCCACTGGCGCTGGCGCATCTCAGGAGGGGCGGCGGCGGCGAGCGCTTCGCCGCTGACTGCGGAGGTGCTCATCGTGCCGCCGTCCTCAGCCGCGGTGTCACGAGAACGGTCATCACATCAGCTCCCAGGTTCACGAGCACGTAGACCGCGGCGATGATCAGAGTCAGCGCCTGCACGACCGGGATATCCCGGTTGCCCACCGCATCCACGAGAGCAGCGCCGACCCCGGGGTAGGAGAACACGTACTCCACGACGACAATCCCGCCCGCCATGTAGGCCAGCTGCAGTGCCGACACCTGCAGCGCTGGGACGATCGCGTTGGGCACGGCGTGGCGCCAGATGACCGTCCGGTTGGACAAGCCCTTCAGCCGAGCCATCGTCACGTACTCGGACTCCAGTACCTCCACCATCGAGGCCCGCATGATCCGGCTGATGTACGGCGTCACCGCGATGATCAGCGTCGCCGCAGGCAGGATGACCACCTTGGGCACGTTCCAGGCGTGTTCACCCGGCGGGATGATCGACACCGCCGGGAGCACGTGCGACGCGTTGGTCGCGAACAGCAACACCAGCGCGATGCCGATGACGAACTCGGGGAGCGCCGCCAGCGCCAGGGTGGTGACCGACAGGACGTGGTCGGTCGGCTTGTCGCGCCGCACCGCCATGAGCACGCCAAGGGCGATCGACAGCGGCACGGCGATGATCGCCGACAACAGCACCAGGAATGCGGAGTTGGCGAGTCGCCCGCCGATGTAATGGGTGACCGCCTGCTGGGTCGCCGCCGAGATGCCCAGATTGCCGTGAAGGACGTTCCCCAGCCAATGGGTGTATTGGGAAACCGCCGACTCGTTCAGGTGCAACTGACGGGTTAGCGCGGCCAGCCGCCCGGGCTCTTGGGCGTTCTTCCCGAGGATGGCCTCCGCCGCATTCCCGGGCAGCGCCTGGGTGGCGGCGAACACCACCACCGAGACCAGGAACAACGTCAACAGCCCCAGCAGGATCCGTTTCAGGATGAACTTGCCCATGGACCTCGCCTCCAGTCTCCTCGTCTGTCGCCTAGGACGTGAAGCCCACGTTCTTCATCCAGTAGTTGCCCAGCGGGAACCCAGACTTCGCCTCCACGAAGCCGGTGAGCTTGGCGCTGTAGGCATCGATCTGGTTGGAGAAGTAGGGAATGATGTAGCCGCCGGTGTTGTACTCGATGGTCATCGCCTCGCCGATGATCTGGTTGCGTTTGTTGGCGTCGAGTTCGGCCCGCGCCTGCTGGATGAGCTTCTGGAACTTCGGGTCGTTCCAGTGAGTCTCGTTGAAGGGGGAGTTCGGCAGGCTTCCCTGCGCCACCTGGGGCAGGTACATGCGGGTGGCCCAGAAGTCCTGGGCGAACGTCCACTTCAGGTAGTTCGAGCCGTAGAACGTCCCGGTGTCGACCTTCTGGAGCTTGACGTTCACACCGGCACCGGTGGCCTGCTGCGCGAACACCTGGGCGGCCTGCACGACGCCCTGGAACACGTCGGCGGTCGTGAGCTGCACGCTGAGGCCCGAGTGGCCGGCCTGCTTGAGCAGCGACTTGGCCTGCTCGAGGTCCTGATGGCGCTGGGGCAGGCTGGTCGGGTAGCCCGGGTCGAACGGCGAGTACATGTCGTTGGCGACGCGGCCCTGTCCCGACAGCACCTGCTCGACCATCTGCGGGCGGTTGACGATGAGGCGCATCGCCTGGCGCACGCGGACGTCTGAGAACGGGGCCTGGTCGACGCGCATGGTGAACGGCTGCCACTGCCCCGTGTGCGAGATGAGGACCTTGAACTGGTTGTTGCCCTGGACCTGGGCGATCTGGCCGGTCGGCAGGTTGTCGATCGCGTCGACCTGGCCGCCGAGCAGCGCGTTGACGCGGGCGGTCTCGTCGGTGAAGTCGATGAATCGTGAGCTGGTCCACGTAGGGCCGGCCGCTCTGCCAGTAGTTGGGGAACTTCTTGAACACGCTCTGCTGGCCCGGCGTGAAGCTCGCGTACATGAACGCGCCCGTGCCGACCGGGTTCTTGGGGTCGTAGTTGGTCGGGACGATCGCGTTGAAGTACTGGCCGAGGTCGTCGAGGAACGCGGCGTTGGCGAACTTCAGCGGGATCCGGACCTGGGAGCTCGAGATCTTCTTGAGGCCCTTGGCGTCGATGTAGCCGATCGAGGCCGCGCCCACCTTCGGGTCCTTGGGGTCGAGGATCCGGTTCAGGCTGAAGATGACGTCGTCGGCCGTGACCGACTTGCCGTTGTGGAACTCGATGCCGGGCCGGATCTTGACCACCCACGAGTCGGCCTTGCCGTGCTCGGCCTCGATCGACTCGGCGACCATCATCTCCAGGGGCCCGAAGCTCGGCGGGCGGACCGCCAGAGGCTCGTAGAGGTTCCAGCACCGCATGATGTCCGGGTCCGCGGTCGGGCAGGTGCGCGTCGATGGTGTCCTTGGCAGCCGCCGCCGGTGGCGCCGACCTTGAGGCTGCCGCCCGCCTTGATCGTGCCGGTGGCCGGCGGGCTCGACTTGGCCGTGCCGCCGCCGCCACCGCCGCTGCTCGAGCCACTGCTGCCACCACAGGCGGCGAGCAGCCCGCCGGCGGACAGCATCGCGCCGCCCGCCAGGGCGCCGTGCAGCACCTGGCGCCGGGTCAGGCGGTCGCGCATCTCCTCGTTGGAAAACTCGTGATCAGTCACCCCAGACTCTCCTCTTTGTGGCTGTCGGTGTGGACAAGGCTGTCCGCGTTGGTCAGGCGGTCGGCGTACCGCGTCGCCTCCTCGTCGAGCAGGCTGACGGTCAGCTCCAGGTGGGCGCGCACCACGTCCCCGGCCGCGGGGTCACGGTCCGCGATCGCCTGGAGCAGCTTCTGATGGTCAGAGACGTAATCGAAGACGGGGTAGACCGGATGCCAGTTGAGCAGCATCTGCGACTCCGCGGCCAGCGGCTCGTGCGCCCGGCTGAGCCGGGGGCTGCCGGCCAGGCCCACCATCACCCGGTGAAAGTCGATGTCGGCCTCGATCAGCTCCCATGACGGCGAGGCGTCGCACTCGGTGGGGCAGAGGGCGCGGATGCGCTCCTGGGCCGCCTCGAGCGGGGCGATGTCGAAGCCGACCGGGTTCTCGAGCAGGGCGCCCACGGCGGCGACCTCGATCGCCGTCCGAGCTCGGTAGACGTCGATGAGGTCGGGGGTCGAGACCGGGCGCACGCGGGCGCCGCGGTTGATCTCGGTGATGACGAGGCCCTCCTGCACGAGGTGCCTGATGGCTTCGCGGATGGCGCTGCGGCCGGTGCCGAACGCCTGCGCCAAGGCGACCTCGGGCAGCTGCTCGGTGGGCTTGATCCGCCCCGCCAGGATGGCGGCTCGCAGCTCCTGCAGAACCTGATCGGTGGTCGAGCGACGCTCGACGGTTCCCAAGCCCCAGGCGGTGTGATCGGGCACCTTGTCGACAACCTACTCCCGACTGTCAGCCAAGTCAACAAGATGTGAAGGTTTGCGGTGCCCGCCCCGGTATATCAGTGATGAGCGCGGTCACCGACCGGTTTGCGCTCAGCGTCTGCAGCGTGCGCGCGTCGTTGACCGTCCACACCCATGAGGTGAGGTTGCGCTGCGCCGCCCACTCGAGGATCCCCGCACGCGTGAGGGCGACGTGGGGCGCCAGGAAGTCGGCGCGCGCCTCGCGCAAGCGACGTCCGGTCTGCCGCGCCGAGCGGGGACCGACCAGCAGGCCTGTGCGGGTCTCGGGCCGGTGGGCCTTGACCTGGGCCAGCGCGCGGGGCAGGAATGAGGTGATCACGGACTGCTCGGGTGCGAGCCGCTGCGCGATGACGGTGATCACTCCCTCCACGTAGCCGTCCTCCTTAAGCTCGACGTCGACCAGGAGGCGCCCGGCGGCCTCATTGAGCACCTCCGTCAGGAGCGGCGCCTGGCCCACCCGCATGCGATCCTGGACCTGGCGGTGGTCCAGGCGCCCGACCTGGCGCCAGCGGACGCGCGCGTCGTGGACGACGACCAGCTGGCCGTCGGCGGTGCGGCGGACGTCGATCTCGATCCCGTCGCAGCCGAGCGCTGCGGCCTGGCGCACCGCCTCCAGCGAGTTCTGCGGGGCCTGCTCCCAGGCACCGCGGTGCGCGATGATCAGCGGCGGATTCCGCTCGCCGCGCGGCATGGCCGCCGGGGTCGCTCCGTGCGCCATCGGGGCCGCAGCGTAGCCAGACATCCGGCGGACGCTTATCCTCGGCCGCCCGATGGCCGCCGCCCGACCCGACTCCTTCCTCGTCCTCATGGCCGATCAGCTCGCGGCCGGATGGCTGCCCGCCTACGGCCATTCCGTCGTGCAGGCGCCACACCTCTCGGAGCTGGCCAAGGCTGGGACCGTGTTCGAATCCGCCTACACCGCCTTTCCGCTGTGTGCGCCCGCAAGGGCGGCGATGCTCACCGGCCGCTACGCCTCGCGCGTCGGCGTCTATGACAACGCGGCCGAGTTCCGCGCGGGGGCGCCGACGGTGGTCCATGCGTTGCGCGCGGCGGGCTACCACACCGCGGTGAGCGGCAAGATGCACTTCGTCGGGCCCGACCAGCTGCACGGATTCGAGGAGCGGCTGACCACCGACATCTATCCAGCCGACGTGGACTGGACGCCGGACTGGAGCCGCCCCCTGGATCAGCCGCTGGCCTGGTACCACACGATGGAGAGCGTGCTGGCGCCGGGGATCTGCGCCGCCAGCATGCAGACCGACTACGACGACGAGGTCGCCTTTGAGGCGGTGCGCAAGCTCTACGAGATCGCCCGCCGCCGGGCCGAGCAGCCGTTCTTCCTGTTCGTCTCGTTCACCAATCCGCACGACCCGTGGGAGATCCCGCAGCGGTTCTGGGATCGCTACCGGCGCGACGACATCGACGATCCGGCGGTTGCCTCGCTGGCTCTGGACGAGGTCGACCCTCACAGCCGCCGGCTGCGGGCCATGTGTCAGGTGGATCAGGCCGCCCTCACCGCCGAGCAGATCCGCCGCGCCCGCCACGGCTACTACGCCGCGATCAGCTACCTGGACGAGCGCATCGGCCAGGTCCTGGGCGCCCTGCGCGAGTCGGGCCTGGCAGGACCGCACGACGGTCCTGTTCTGCGCCGACCACGGAGAGATGCTCGGAGAGCGGGGCCTCTGGTACAAGATGAGCTTCCTCGAGCAGTCCGCGAGGGTGCCGCTGATCCTCCGCTCCCCGGGCGGGGCCGGTGCCGGCGCGCGTGTCGCCCGCCGTTTCGCTGGTGGACTTCGCACCCACGGTGCTCGAGCTGGCCGGATTGGGGACGGACGCGATCGCCGGCGAGGGGGATGGGGTCAGCCTGGCGGGCGCGATCGGCGGCGGGTCGGCCGCGATCGCCGGGCGGCCGGTGGTGTCCGAGTACCACGCCGAGGGCGTGCAGGCGCCGTCGGCGATGGTCCGCTCCGGCCGCCACAAGCTCATCACCTCCCTCGAGGACCCCGATCTGCTCTACGACCTCAAGACCGACCCGCGCGAGCTCCACGATCTGAGCTCCGACCCGGGGTCTGACGCGGTCGTCGCGCGGCTGCGCGCCGAGCTGCACCGCCGCCTGGACCTGCCGGACATCGACCGCCGCGTGCGCGACAGCCAGCGCGAGCGTTTCCTGATCTCTCGCGCCCTGCGCCAGGGCCGGCCCACGCCGTGGGACCACGAGCCCCCCTACGATGCCGCCTCCCGGTACATCCGCAACCGCGAGGACCTCTACGAGCTCCAGCGCCGTGCGCGGCTGGACAGCGGCACGCCCGAGTGATCAGCTGTTCGCGGGTGAGGCGCCCTAGGAGATCATCCCGCCCCACTGCCCGCCGGTGATGCCCAGCACCTGCCCGGTGATGTAGTTCGCCCACGGGGTGCAGAGCAGGAAGATGCCTCCGGCGGCCTCGAAGGGCTGGCCCGGGCGGCCCAGCGGGATGAGGTTGGGCGCGAGCTCGCGCATCTGGCCGGGGATGCCCAGCTGCACCGTCTGGCCGTCGATCTCCATGGTGTTGGACTCCTCCTTGACCGCGGTCAGGCGGGTTTCGATGAAGCCGAACGCCACTGCGTTGACGTTGATCTTGAACTGGCCCCACTCCTTGGCCAGAGTCTTGGTGAGCCCGATCACCCCGGACTTGCCCGAGGAGTAGTTGGCCTGGCCGGCGTTGCCCATGGTGCCGCTGATCGAGGAGACGTTGACGATCTTGCGAAACACCTCGACGCCCTGCGCGCGCTCCTGCTTGGCGGGCTCGCGCATGTGGGGGGCGACGGCGCGGCACATGCGGAAGGGGACGACGTTGTGGATGTCGATCATCCGCTGGAATGCGTCGTCGCTCATCTTGTGGATGGGGGCGTCGATGGTGTAGCCGGCGTTGTTGATGAGGATGTCGACCCTGCCCCACTCGTCGATCACCTTCTGCACCAGCTCATCGCACACCCCGGGCTTGGTCAGGTCACCTCCGAACACCAGCGTGTCGCCCGCGATCTCCGACGCGGTCTGGTCCGCCACGTCGCCGTCCAGGTCGTTGATCAGGACCTTGGCGCCCTCCTGGGAGAGCAGCTCGGCCGTGGCCCGCCCGATGCCGCGCGCCGAGCCCGTCACGATCGCGACCTTGTCGGTAAGGATTGCCATCTGCGCTGCCTTTCGTCGTTTGAGGTGAGACCGCGCGGGATCTTGCCAGCCGCAGAACGTCTAGGCTGCCCGGCTGATGAACGCGAACGACTGGCTGGCCGCCTACGCCGAGAAGCTCGGCATCCCGGCACCCACCAAAGATGAGCTGAAGGCCGTGCTCGACCTCGCCGGCGAGGCCGCGCACTCCTCCCAGAGGATCGCCGCGCCGGTCGCCTGCTGGCTGGCCGCTCGCGCCGGCGTCGACCTCGACGAGGCGATGCGACTCGCGCGGGAGGTGGAGGGCGACGACTGAGCGCGAGCACGACCTCGTCGTCTTCGGCGCCACCGGATTCACCGGGGCGCTGGTCGCCGAGTACCTGGCGGGCGCCGCCGCGGACACGCGCTGGGCGATCGCGGGTCGCAGCCGCGAGAAGCTGGACGCATTGCGCGAGCGGCTGTCCGCCGATGTCCCTCTGATCACCGCGGACGTCAACGACCCCGCCTCGATCCGCCGGCTGGCCGACGCGACCAAGGTCGTCATCACCACCGTCGGCCCCTACAGCAGCTACGGCGAGCCGCTGGTGGCCGCGTGCGCCGCCGCCGGCACCCACTACGTCGACCTCACCGGCGAGCCGGAGTTCGTCGACCTGATGTGGCTGCGCCACCACCAGCAGGCCCAGCGCAGCGGCGCCAAGCTCGTGCACTCGTGCGGGTTTGACTCGATCCCCTACGACCTGGGCGCGCTGTTCACCGTCGGGCAACTGCCCGAGGGCGTGCCGATCAAGCTCGAGGGGTTCGTCCGCGTGAACGGGACCTTCTCCGGCGGCACGCTGCACTCGGCCGTGCACATCATGTCGCGGCTGCGCCAGAGTCGCCAGGTCGCGGGCCAGCGCAAGCAGATGGAGGCGCGGCCGGCCGGCCGCATCGTCCGCGGCGTCACCGCGCTGCCCCACCACGACGAGGCCGCCGGCGGCTGGGTCATCCCCGCCCCCACCATCGACCCGGTCACCGTGCTGCGCTCCGCCCGCACGCTGGACCGCTACGGCCCGGACTTCAGCTACGCCCACTACATCGTGACCAAGCGACTGCCGGTGGCGGCGGGGCTCGTGGCCGGCGTCGGCACCGTCGTCGCTCTGGCGCAACTGCCGCCAACCCGCAAGGCGCTGTTGTCCATCAAGGGCCCCGGTGAGGGGCCCACCCCGGACCAGCGCGCCCAGGCGTGGTTCAAGGTCCGCTTCCGGGGCGAGGGCGGCGGCCGGCGGGTGGTCACCGAGGTCAGCGGCGGTGACCCGGGCTACAGCGAGACCTCGAAGATGGTGGCCGAGGCGGCGCTGTGCCTCGCCCACGACGACCTGCCCGACCGCGCCGGCCAGCTCACGCCCGCGGTGGCCATGGGCCAGGCGCTCATCGACCGCCTCGTGAGCGCCGGCATCGCCTTCGCCACGGTGTCTGACGCGGCCGCGACGTGACCGGGGTGGACGAGCGCCCGGAGCTGGGCACGCGCCGCGTCGCGGCCGACCTGCGCCGCGATGGCCGGGCCGCGCTGGACTGGGCCGCCGATTACCTGGAGCGCGTCGGCGACCTGCCCGTGCTGGCCCGGGTCGCGCCGGGGGACATCCGTGCGCGCCTGCCCACACACGCCCCCGACGAACCCGAGCCGTTCTCCGAGGTCCTGCGCGACCTCGACGAGGTCCTCCTACCGGGCGTCACCCACTGGCAGCATCCGCGGTTCTTCGCCTACTTCGCCACCAGCGCGTCAGAGCCGGGGATCCTCGCCGAGCTGCTCGCGGCGACGCTCAACTCGGTGGGCTTTTTGTGGCGCACTGCGCCCGCGTCCACTGAGCTTGAGGGCGTCGTGCTGGACTGGACCGCGAAGCTGCTCGGCCTGCCCGACGGCTGGCACGGCCACATCGAGGACACCGCCTCGACCGGGACGATGGCGGCGATGATCGCGGCGCGCGAGACCACCGGGCGCAACGAGGTGGTGTGCTCCGAGCAGACGCACTCGGCGGTGGAGAAGGGGGCGCGCATGCTCGGCATGGAGCTGCGCAAGGTCGCCACCGACGACGCGTTCCGCCTCTGCGTCGACGCTCTCGGTGACCTGAGCCAGACCGCCCTGGTGGTGGCCACCGTGGGCACCACCGCCAGTGCCTCCGTGGACCCGGTGCCGGCGATCGCCGACGCGTGCGAGGCCGCCGGCACCTGGCTGCACGTCGATGGCGCCTACGCCGGCAGCGCGATGGTCTGCCGGGAGTTCCGCTGGGCCTTTGCGGGCGTGCAGCGCGCCGACTCCCTGGTGGTCAACCCCCACAAGTGGCTGCTCACCCCGATGGATTGCTCGCTGCTGTGGACGAGCCGCCCCGCCGACCTGCGCGCGGCGTTCAGCCTCGTCCCCGAGTTCCTGCGCACGCCCGATGCCGAGGATGCGCTGTCGCTGAGCGAGTACGGCCCGGCGCTGGGGCGGCGCTTCCGCGCGCTGAAGCTGTGGGCGGTGCTGCGCTGCTATGGCCGCCGCGGCCTGCAGGAGCACATCCGCCGCGGGGTGGCGCTGGCCGAGCTGTTCGAGCGGTGGGTCGCGGTCGAGCCTGGCTGGGAGCTGTGCGCGCCGCGCCACTTCTCGCTGGTGTGCTTCCGAGGCCCGGGAGACGACGACCGCAATCGGGCACTGCTGGACGGGGTCAATGCTTCCGGCGAGGCCTTCCTCTCGCATGCGGTGCTGGCCGATCGCTATGTCCTGCGGCTGGCGGTGGGCCAGATGTCCACCACCGAGGCCGATATCCACCAGGCGTGGGACGTGCTGCGGACTGTGTCGCAAACGTTGGAGAGTTGACACCCACATGTGACGGGTTGCCTGTCACCCTCGGTGCATGGCTGACTCTGGGACAAAAGGCGCCGGAAAACGCCGCCTTTTGTCCCAGAGTGCTGCTCGCCAGGAGGGGGTGGTGAGCCGCGAGCAGCTGCATGGTCTGGGCTTCAACGACCCGCAGATCCGCAGGCGTGAGGCGGACGGGGAGCTGCACGAGCTCTACACCGATGTGTGGGCCGTGGGCCGCCGCAAGGTGACCCCGCTGGGGCACCTCATCGCCGCCCTGTTGTCGTGTGGCCCTGGCTCCTTCCTCAGCCACCGGACCGCCGTCTCGCTCCATGGCCTCAGAGCGGTCAACGTCAATGCCATAGAGGTGACGATGGTGGCCGGGCACACGTACGTCCGCAAAGGACTCGAGGTGCACCGCACGGCCAAGCCCCCGGTGCCCCAGGAGCTCCGTAGCGTGGGCCACCTGCGCTACAGCTCGTTTCCACGCACCCTCATCGAGCTCGCCCCGCGCGAGACCCCGGCCGAGCTCGACCGTCTCATCGCCGAAGCGGCTCGCAAGCGCCTGCTCGACCCTGACGAGATCGAGGCCCTCATCGAGCGCCACGCTCGGTGGCCCGGGCTGACCCGGCTCAAGGCCGCGCTCGCCGCCTACCGCCCCCACCCAGACCGCAAGTCAAGCCTCGAGCGTGCGTTCGACGCGTGGCTCCTCGAGCACCCCGAAATTCCCGAGCCGAGGCGCAACGTCCACATCGACGGCTGGGAGATCGACTGCTGGTGGCCCGAGCAGCGGGTCGTGCTCGAGCTTGACGGGCGCGACTACCACACCACGGTGAAGGAGATCGACCGCGACCGCCGCAAGGACACTCGGCTCCAGATCCTGGAGATCAGGGTGATGCGGGTCACCGGCGACCGCTGGGACCTCGATCGCGCCGGCGTCCACCGTGATCTGATGGCGCTACTTCAGCTGCGCTGAGGTGAGCCCCAGCAGCTGGCGGGCGATGATGAGCAGCTGGATCTGCTGGGTGCCCTCGAACAGGTCGAGGATCTTCGCATCGCGCGCCCACTTCTCCATGAGCTCACCCTCGCCGAAGCCGGCGGCACCGCACAGCGCCACGCACCGCAGCGCGACATCGGTGCCCATCCGCCCGGCCTTGGCCTTGGCCATCGAGGCCTGCAGCGAGTTGGGCTTCTTGTTGTCGGCCATCCAGGCGGCCTGAAGCGTGAGCAGCCGGGCGGCCTCCCAGTCGGCCTCCATGGCGATGAACTCCGCGGCGGCCGCGCTCTGCAGGTGAGCGGGAAGGTCGTAATCGATCTCGATCCCGGCTTTCTCGAGGTGTGCGCGGGTCGCCTCCAGGCACGCCCGGGCCACGCCCACCGCCATCCCGGCCACCAATGGGCGGGTGTTGTCGAAGGTCTGCATGACGCCGGAGAAGCCGCCCTTGGGCGCAATCTCGGGGTCGCCGAGCAGGTTCTCCTTGGGCACGCGGCAGTCCTGGAGCACGAAGTTGGCCGTGTCCGAGGCACGGATCCCCAGCTTGTGCTCGAGACGGTCGAGTGTCAGTCCGGGGTTGTGACGCTCGACCACGAAGCTCTTGATCGCCGCGCGGCCCTGCGTGCGGTCGAGCGTCGCCCACACGACGATGAGCTCGGCCCGGTCTCCCGAGGTGACGAAGATCTTCTCGCCGTTGAGGATGTACTCGCCGGTGGTCTCGTCGAGCGTGGCGGTGGTACGGATCGCGGCCGAGTCCGACCCGGCCTCGGGCTCGGTGATGGCCATGGCCGCCCACTTGCCGCCGAAGCGCTGAAGTTGCTCCTCGTTGGCCACGGCGGAGATCGCCGCCTGGCCGAGGCCCTGGCGGGGCATCGCCAGCAGCAGACCCACGTCACCCCAGCACATCTCGATCAGGCCGACGAGGCTGGCCATGTTGGAGCCGTTGCGGTTCCCGCCGTCGTCCGTCTTGGCGGTAGACGACGACCCGTTGGTGCCGACGGCACCGGCCCCGGCTCCGCTGAGACCGCCTCCCTCGTTCACGCCGTCGATGGCGGCGGCGAGCATGTCGAGCTCTTTGGGGTATTCGTGTTCGAGCGTGTCGTACTTGCGCGAGTTGGGGCGAAGGACCTCGGCGGCCACCTGGTGGGCATGCGAGATCAGCTGGTCGAACTTCTTGGGGGTCTCGAGGCTGATCATCAGACGAGCAGGCCTCCCTCGAGCATGCCGGCGGCGCGGAGGTCTCGATACCACCGCTCGACCGGATGTTCCTTGACAAAGCCGTGGCCGCCCAGAAGCTGGACGCCCTCGGAGCCGATGGCCATCGCGCGGTCGGCGCAGAGCCGGCGGGCGAGCGTGACCTCGCGGGAGAACGGGAGGCCCTGATCCACGCGCGCGGCGGCGCGATAGGTGGCCAGCCGCAACCCCTCGAGCTCGATCGCGATGTTGGCGACGGCAAACGCGACCGCCTGGCGGTTGGAGATGGGCTCGCCGAACGCCTTGCGGTCCTTGACGTAGGTGGCCACGTAGTCCAGGACAGCCTGCCCGGTGCCGACGGCCAGCGCGCACCACGCCAGGCGGCTGAGAGCTACGCACTCCCTGTAGACGTCGATGTCGTCGCCCCCCAGCAGCGCGGTGGCGGGCAGGCGCACGTCCTCCAGGATGAGGCGCCCGGTGCCCGCCGCACGCACGCCCATGCCGGGCTCGGGCTCGATGGCGATGCCGGCGGTCCGGGACTCGACGATGAACAGCGCGGGCCCGGCGTTCTCCAGCGTGGCGGCGATGACGAAGAGCTCGGCGTCCAACGCGCGCGGCACCAGCGACTTGACGCCGTCAAGCACGTAGCCGCCGCCGCCGGCTCGGGCCGTGGCCGTCAGGGCGAAGGGGTTGAACAGCGGCTGGGGCTCCATCAGCGCCAGCGCCGCCGCCGGGATGTCCTCGCCGACGAACGCGGGCAGGTAGGTGGCCTGCTGCTGGGCGTCGCCCCAGAGGCTGATGGCGGTCGAGACCGCGGCGGGGGCCAGGCAGGCGGCGGCGATGCCCATGTCACCCTGGGCCAGCGACTCGCTCATCAGCACCGTCGTGGTGGCCGAGCGTTGCTCCACGGCGCCGCCGAGCTCCTCGGGAACGCCGATCATGGTCAGCCCCAGCTCGTTGGCCTGGGTGAGCAGTTCGCGAGGCGCGGCGCAGGCGGTGTCGGCGTCCAGTGCGGCGGGGCGCAGGCGCTCGAAGCCGAACTCCCGGACCGAGTCGCGCAGGAGGGCCTGCTCGTCGGAGGGGGTCAGGTCGAACAGGTCAGAGGTGCGTGCCCGGGGCTGACGCGCGGGCCGCGAGAGATGCAGGCCCGCCCGCCCGGCAGCGAACGTGCGCCCGGCGGTGGCGGCGGTCCGCGCTCCCGTCTTGGAGGCCCCGTGGATGAGGCTTGTGACCGGGTCGCGCAGCCCGAGCCGGTCGATCGTGCCCGACGACGCGACCCGGTTGAGCGCCCGCAGCCCGACGGCCATCCCGCGCTCGGCGATGTTCGGTGGCGATGCCATCGGCCCCCTAAGTTATCACGAGTTGTTGTGACGTCATTTCATGTAATGCTCGACGTCGGCGTCCATCAGGTCCCGCGCGGACGTACTACCCGGAAACGCGACTTATGGAGTTCTTACGGTGGGCTCGTCATGCTCATTCGGTGCGCGTACTGATCGCCGAGGACGAGCTTCGCCTGGCCGACGCCATCGCGCGCGGGCTGCGCCGCCAGGGTTTCGCCGTCGACCTGGCGCCCGACGGCGAGCAGGCGCTGGTCAAGTCCCGGGTCGTCCGCTACGACGTGCTCGTGCTGGACCGCGACCTCCCGATCGTCCACGGCGACGATGTCTGCCGAGCGGTGCGCGACGAGCGACCGGACACCGGCATCCTCATGCTCACCGCCGCCGGGGCGCTCGAGGACGTGATCGAGGGTCTGTCGCTGGGCGCCGACGACTACCTGGCCAAGCCGTTTCGCTTCGCCGAGCTGGTGGCGCGCATCCACGCGCTGGCCCGTCGCACCGCGCCCAGCCGCCCGCCGGTGATGCGCCACGCCGACCTGGAGCTCGATCCGGCGCGGCGCCGGCTCACCCGCGCCGGTCGTGAGGTGGAGCTCGCCCGCAAGGAGTTCGCGGTGCTGGAGGCGCTCATGGCGGCCGACGGCGCTACGGTTTCCGCAGAGCAGCTGCTGGAGCGCGTTTGGGACGAGCACACCGATCCGTTCACCAACGTGGTGCGCATGACGATCATGACGCTGCGCCGCAAGCTGGGCGACCCGCCGGTGGTCCAGACGGTGATCGGGGTGGGCTACCGGATGGCGTGATGGCCGGCGGCCGGCGCGGGTCCGATCGGCCCGCGCGCAAGCGGCGCGCGCCGGCGCCGACGATCCGCCTGCGGCTGACCGCGCTGTACGGCACGGTCTTCCTCATCACGGGCGCGGTGCTCCTCACGATCGGTTACGTGTTCGTGCGCACCAACCTGCGCACCCACCACAGCCTGCGCGCCGAGCTGTTGCGCCTGGGCATCCGGCCGGTGCGCGGCGAGTTCGGGTTCCCGCCGGGCTCGCCGACGGGCAAGCTCATCCACGCCGTCCAGAACCAGATCCTCGGCGGCGCGCTGCATCGGCTGCTCATCGAGTACGCCGTCGCCCTCGTCGCCATGACCGCGATCTCGGTGGTGATCGGCTGGCTGCTGGCGGGACGGGCGCTCGCGCCGCTGCGCGACATCACCGCCACCGCGCGCCGCGTTTCCAGCGAGAACCTCGGCGAGCGCATCGACCTGCCCGGGCCGGCGGACGAGCTGCGCGAGCTCGCCGACACCTTCGACGGCATGCTCGCCCGGCTGGACGCGGCGTTCGGCAGCCAGCGCCACTTCGTCGCCAACGCGTCGCACGAGCTGCGCACGCCCCTGGCCATCATGCGCACGGAAGTCGACGTCGCGCTGGCCGATCCCGACGCCAGCGTTCAGGAGCTGCGCCAGATGGGGGAGGCGGTGCGCGACACGGTCGATCGCTGCGAGCGGCTGATCGCCAGCCTGCTCCTGCTGGCGCGCAGCGAGGGGGCGACCGGTCAGGAGGAGCCAGTCGACATCGCCGCGCTGGCCGCCGACTGCATCACCGACCTGTGGGCGCGCGCCAAGGAGCGCCAGATCGAGATCCGCGACGACCTGGAGCCGGCGTGGACGACCGGCCATCCCGGCCTCATCGAGCGGCTCATCGCCAACCTCGTGGACAACGGCATCCACCACAACGTCCCCGGCGGCTTTCTCCGGGTGCAGACGCGCACCAACGGCGACGACGTGGAGCTCATGGTCGCCAACGGCGGCGAGCCCATCGACCCCGCCCGGGTGCAGGAACTGGCCGAGCCGTTCCGGCGGCTGGACCGCTCGGTCCGTGGCTTCGGGCTGGGGCTCTCGATCGTACGCTCGATCGCCGAGGCCCACCACGGCACGGCCACGCTGCTGGCGCCGGCAACCGGTGGCCTGGAGGTTCGGGTGACGCTCCCGCGCTCGCGGACCAGCCGCTCCACCCGGCCGCGGACCGGTGGTGCAGCCCGGGCTCCGCAGGGCGTTCTATCAGCCGATCCTCAGAATCCTCTTACGCAAAGCTGACGGTGGGAAACGTACGCTGACGGGCATGTCGCGCCGGCGCCATCTCATGCGTAGCGACCGAGGGTTTGACGCAGGCATCCCCGCGCCGTGTCCCACCCAGTGTCGCCCGCGGGCGTCGGCCGATTGCGACGAATGTGCGCCTCGTCGCCAGCGGTGGAGTTGCCTCCCCGCTACCTGGGGTGCCGGCGGCCGCTCGGGCCACGACTCCCGCCCGGGCCGGCTCGCCGGACCTCAGGTCAGTCGTTTGCGCCGGCGCTGAGCAGCGTGTCATTCGGCCGGCGTCGCGCCAGCCTCGACCAGATGCCGGCGCCGGCGTACGCGCTTGCGGCCATCCCGATGATGGCGGTGCTCGCGGGAAGCGCGGCGATCGCGTAGCTGAGGGCCAGCCCGCCCCACATCGACGCCACCGCGATCGCCCCCGAGAGCGCCACGCCCAGGTACGGCCGCGCGGTGAGCGCGCCGGCCGCGCCCCCGGGGGCGGCGATCAGGCCCAGCAGCAGGAGCGCCCCGACCGCCTGTGTGCTCTCCGCGCTGACGACGGCCAGCGCGGCCAGGAAGGCGAGGCCGAGCGCGCGCACCGGGACCCCCCGAATCGTGGCTAGCTCCGGATCGAGCGTGGACAGCAGCAGCGGCCGCGCGACGGCGATGACGAACGCCGTGGCGGCCAGTGCCACCGAGGCGGCGATCACCGCCCCCGAGGCGCTCAGCGAATAGATCGATCCGAACAGGGTGTTGGCGGTGGTGATCCCGCTGGCGCCACCGGCACTGGTGGCCAGGACGGCCAGCAGCAGCACGCCGATCCCCAGGATCCAGGCGAAGGTGATCCCGATGGTCACGTCGTCAGCCCGCGCCCGGCGGCCCAGCACGCCCATGCCGAGGGCCACAGCCAGAGTCAGGGCGAACAGGCCGACCCGTTCGTCGACGCCCGCCGCCGCGGCGGCGATCGCGCCCACGAAGGCCACGTGGCTGAGAGCGTCGCCGGCGAACACCTGCGCGCGGGCCACCACGAACCACCCGATCGTCCCGCAGGCGAGCGCGACGAACGTGCCGGCCAGCCAGGCGTTGCGGACGAACTCGTGGGCGAACATCAGCGCGGCCGCGCCCGTGCGACGCGGGCGAGGACGTAGAGGACGAAGCCGATCGTCGTCACGTAGAAGCCGACCGGATAGATGCTGAAGTAGGCGATGGCCAGGGCCAGCCAGATGGTGAGCAGCGCGAAGACGACGCTGAGGACAAGTCCGGCCACCGGGCGCAGGGTGAGCTGCTGGGCGGCGGCCGCCGGGGCCACCAGCAGGGCGAATACCAGCAGCGCGCCGGTGAGCTGGCTGGTGGCGGCGATCGCCAGTCCCAGGACGAGCAGGAACACGGCGTCCAGGGCCGCCACGGGCACCCCCCCGGCGCGGGCGACCTCGCGGTCCACCGACGCGAACAGCAGCGGCCGGGCCAGGGCGGTGAGCGTGATCAGCGCGGCGACCGCGACGAGCAGCAGCGCCAGCACCTGGCCGCGCGTGATCCCCAGGAACGTGCCGAAGAGCAGCGCCTCGGGGCCGCCCAGCACCGCCTGGTTGAGCGACAGGAAGAGGAAGCCGGCAGCGAGACCGACCGTCTGCACGGTGCCGATGACCGCGGACTCGCCCTGCCGCCGGGAGGCACCGGCGCCGAGGCGGCCGATCGCCACCGCGCCCACCGTGCACGCCACGTAGTAGCCCAGCGCGGCCGGCAGTCCGGCCAGCGCGGCGCCGGTGGCGCCGGGGAAGGCCATCACCGACAGGGTGTGTGAGGCGAAGATCTGGCGGCGCAGCACGACGTACCAGCCGACGATCCCGGCCAGCACGGCGACGATCGTCCCGGCGGCCAGGGCGTTGACCATGAACGGGAACGTGAACAGCTCGCGCAGGTCGGCGATGGGGTTGGGGGAGAGGGTGGGGGTGGCGGTCATCCGTGGCGGTGTCCGTGGTGGTGGGGCGCCTCCGGCTGCCCGACGACCACCAGCCGCCCGTCGGACGTGCGCAGGACCTCGATCCGGGTGCCGTAGAGGTCGCTGAGCGTGGCCGCGGTGATGACCTCGCTCACATCGCCGCAGAGTGCGCGGCCGCCCGCGAGGTAGACGACGCGGTCCAGGTATGCCGCCAGCGGGTTGACGTCATGGGCCACGAGCAGCACCGCGACGTGCTCGGCGCTGGCGATGCGCCGGATGAGGCCCGCCACCACGGCCTGGTTGGGAAGGTCGAGGCTGTCCAGGGGCTCGTCGAGGATGAGCAGGCGGGGGCGGCGCACGAGCGCGGCGGCGATCAGCAGCCGCTGCTGCTCGCCGCCCGACAGCTCGCCGACGGCCCGGCGCGCGTAGGCGGCGGCGCCGACGAGCTCGATCACCTCGGCGATCCGCCGGCGCTCATCGCGCCGGCGCTGCCGCGCTCGCGGGGTGAGCGGGACCGGCACGCCCCAGCGGGCGCCGTCGAGGCCGAGGGTGACGAGGTCGATCCCGCGGACGCGGGTGGCCATATCGAAGCTCTGGCGCTGAGGTAGGTAGCCGATCTGCGCCCGGGCCTGCTGGGGCGAGCGCCCGAGCACGTCGATCGCGCCGCCGGCGAGGGGCACGAGGCCGAGGATGGCCTTCATCAGCGTCGACTTGCCGGCGCCGTTGGGGCCCAGGACCGCGACGAACTCGCCCTGGGGGATGGTGAGCGAGACGTCGGAGAGGATCGGCCGGCCGCCGATCGCGATCGCCGCGGCGTGGAGGGCGACGGCCGGGGTGGCGGCGGAGACGGTGGCGGCGGTGGTGTCGGTCATCGCCCGGTGGCCCGGTGCAGGGCGCCCGCCAGCCGCGTCAGCTGCGCGACCTGCCACTGCTGGAAGGAGGCGGATGCCGGCGACAGCGTCTCGGTCACGGTGGCGACGGGGATGTGTGCGGCCTGGGCGTCCTGGTTGAGCCGCTGGATCTCCGGCGTGACGTTCTGGGAGTTGTATACCCACACCTTGACCCGGTGGGTGGCAAGCTGGCGCTCGGTGGCGCTTGTGTCCTGCGCGGTGACCTCCGTGCCCTCGCTGATCGCCTTCATGAAGCTCGCCGGCGTGATGAGGTGCAGGCCCAACGCCGGAGCCTGGAGCGCGAAGATGCTCTCCGACGCGCCCACCGCGACGCCACGGTAGCGGCCGCGGATCTGGGCGATGAGGCGGTGGTAGGCGGCGAGGCCCTCCGTGTCGAGCTGGGTGAGGCGCTGGGCGAAGTAGGCCGTGTGCGGAGGGTCGAGGCGCTCGAGGTCGGCCGTGATCGCTCGAGCGATGTTGGTGACATCGGCGGGGTCATACCAGCGGTGCGGGTTATCGCCGTCCTTGAGGCCGAGGTGCGAGCCGACGGTCAGCGTGATGCGGCCGTTGACGGGGTTGGCCGCGAGCAGCTTGGGCGCCCACTCGTCATAGCCGGTGCCGTTGACGATCGCCAGCTGGGCGGTCGCCATCGCGCGGGCGTCGCCGGTGGTCGGCTCGTAGGAGTGGGGGTCCTGGGCCGGGTTGACGATGATGCTCTGCACCTGCGCGTGGGCGCCGCCCAGCTGGCGCGCGATGCTGCCCCAGAAGTTCTCCGCCGCGACCACGCGTACCCGGCCGCCGATCGTCCCCACGCTGGGGTCCGAGCAACCGGCGGCGAGCAGCGCGAGGGCCGCGATGAGCGCGACCGGCGCGGCGGTCCGGCGGACGGCGACTCGGCGCCATGCGGATCCCAGCACGCGCCCAACCTACCACAGAATGAGAATGAGTCTTATTCCTATTCCTATTCTCAATCTCGCTACAGTCAGGTCGATGGCCAGCCTGGAGTGGATCCGCTACGTGTACGCCGATCTGGAGATGGCCGGTTTCAACCGCGGCGGCGCCCGCGATGCGGTCATCGACCTGCTGGGCGAGCAGGAGTGCGCGCTCAGCGCCATCGAGATCGAATCGCGCCTCCAGGGCCGCGGCCGTCCGATCGCTCGCGCCAGCATTTACCGGGTGCTCGACCTGCTCGTCGCGCGTGGCCTGGCCGAGCGGGTCATGGTCGGTCCCGGCGAGGCGCGCTTCGAGCCCCTGGAGCCCAGTGGCCATCACCACCATCACCTCGTCTGCGGCCAGTGCGGCCGGCTCATCGCCTTCGACGATCCGGGCCTGGAGAAGGCCATCGACAAGCTCTCGGATCGCCTCGGCGTCACCGTCGACAGCCACGACGTCCTGCTGCGCGGCGCCTGCGAGGAGTGCCGGTAGCCCGCGCGGCTACCAGGTGTCGACGTAGGGCCGGCGCTTGCCCGGCGTCTGGAACCACCGGGGCGCCGCCTCGTCAAACAGGGTCCCGACCCAGCGGCGCGTGTCCGCGGGATCGATCACGTCGTCGATCTCGAAGTAGGCGGCCATGCTGATCCCGCGGCCGCGCTCGTAGGCCGCGGCCACCATCGCCTCGTACGCGCGCTCGCGCTCAGCCGGATCCTCGATCGCCTGAAGCTCGCGGCGCATGCCCAGCCGGACCGCGCCCTCGAGCCCCATCGCGCCGAACTCCGAGGTGGGCCAGCCGACGCAGAACAGCGGCGCCTTGAAGCTCCCGCCCGCCATCGCCTGGGCGCCGAGCCCGTACCCCTTGCGTAGCACCACCGTGCCGGTGGGGACGCTGAGGTTGGCGCCGGTCACGAACATCCGCGAGAAGTGGCGGACGGTCGCCGTGCGCTCGGACTCGGGTCCGACCATGAAGCCCGGCGTGTCGGCCAGGAACAGGAGCGGCAGCCCGAAGGCGTCGCAGAGCCCCATGAACCGGGCCGCCTTGTCCGCGGCCTGGGCGTCGATGGCGCCGCCCAGGTGCGCGGGGTCGTTGGCGATCACGCCGAGCGCGCTGCCGTCGATTCGCGCCAGCGCGGTGACCATCCCGTGCCCGAACCCCCGGCGCAGCTCGAGCACCGAGCCCTCGTCAAACAGCGCGCTCATCACGTCGCGCACGGCGTAGACGCGCTTGCGGTTGGCGGGGATGAGGTCGCGCAGCCGGGCCTGATCGGGGACGCTCGCCTCGGCGGCCGCGGGCGAGGTGCGCGCGAAGTAGGCCAGGTAGCGCTTGGCCGCCGCCCCCGCCGCGGCGTCGTCGGACACGCGCAGGTCCACGACGCCGTTGGCGTCCTGAACCTCGATGGGGCCGACCTCGCCGGGCTCGTACACGCCAAGGCCGCCGCCCTCGATCATCGCGGGCCCGCCCATGCCGATGCTCGAGTCCTCGGTGGCGATGACGACGTCGCAGCAGCCCAGCAGCGCGGCGTTGCCGGCGAAGCAGTAGCCCGATGCGATGCCGACGAGCGGCACGAGCCCGCTGAGGGAGGCGAAATACTGGAACGCGCGGCAGTCCAGGCCCGCCACGATCGGCATGTCGACGTCGCCGGGCCGTCCGCCGCCGCCCTCCGCGAACAGCACCACCGGGAGACGCCGCCGCTCGGCGATCTCGAACAAGCGGTCCTTCTTCTGGTGGTTGCGCATGCCCTGGGTCCCGGCCAGGACGGTGTAGTCGTAGGACATGGCGGCGACCGGCTGTCCGGCGATCTCGCCGACACCGCCGACCAGCCCGTCGGCGGGGGTGCGCTCGATCAGCTCCTGGCGGGACCGGCGCTGCTCCTGGGCGGCGAACATGAGCGGGCCGTATTCGACGAAGGTTCCGTCGTCAAGGAGGTCGTGGAGGTTCTCGCGGGCGGTGCGCCGGTGTTGCGCGTGGCGCTTGGCGACGGCCTCGGGGCGGCGGTGGTCCTGGCCGATCGCGTGGCGTTCGTGGACCTCTGCGAGGTCTCCTCGGTGCTGCGTCGGCTCCGGTTCCTGAACGGCGGCTTTGAACGGAGTGGGTTCGTTGGGTTGGGCGAGGAGCGCGAGGGGCTGGCCTTCGGTCACCGTGTCCCCGATCCCGACGTGGAGCGCTGTGACGGTCCCGTCGCGGTCGGCGACGACCTCGTGCTCCATCTTCATCGCCTCGATGACGACGACCGGCATGCCGGCGGCGACGTGCTGGTCGGCGGTCGCCGGGGTGGCGACGACCGTGCCTGTGAACGGCGCCACCAGCGTCTGGCTCGTGTCGGCGGGCACGCGCGCAGTCTACGATTCGCGGTCATGAGCGAGGCGCCGGTACTGCTGTGGGAACCGTCGGAGGAGCGGGTGGCGCGCGCCACGCTCACGCGGTTCACGCGCTGGCTCTCGGAGGAGCGCGGCGTGCGCGTTGGCTCCTACGCCGAGCTGTGGCAGTGGTCGGTGGACTCTGTCGACGAGTTCTGGGGCGCGCTGGCGGCGTACTTCCAACTCCGCATCGAAGGGGGGTCGGGCGCGGTGCTGGGCGATCGGTCGATGCCGGGCGCCGAGTGGTTCCCCGGCGCGCGCGTGTCATACGCCGAGCATGTGTTCCGCGGCAAGGACGACTCGGCGGTGGCCATCCGCCATGCCTCGGAGCGCCGGGCGGAGCTCGCGGAATGGACGTGGGGACGGCTGCGCGTCGAGACCGCGCGGATCGCCTCCGGGCTGCGGGCGCTGGGTGTCGGTGAGGGCGACCGGGTGGTGGCCTACATGCCCAACATCCCGGAGACGGTGGCGGCGTTTTTGGCCTGCGCGTCGATTGGGGCGACGTGGTCCTCGGCCGCGCCCGAGTTCGGGGCACGCAGCGTGATCGATCGCTTCGCGCAGGTGGAGCCAAAGGTCCTGTTGGCGATCGACGGCTACCGCTATGGCGGCAAGGACTTCGACCGGTCGGGGCTGGTGGAGCGGATCGCCGCCGAGCTGCCGGGCCTCGAGAAGGTGGCGCACTTCGGGTATCTGGCCGGGAGCGGCTGGGAGGACGGATTCCTGGGCCCCGAGGACGCGGAGCTCGAGTTTGCGTCGCTGCCGTTCGATCACCCGCTGTGGGTGCTCTACTCGAGCGGGACGACGGGGCTGCCCAAGCCGATCGTCCACGGCCACGGCGGGATCCTGCTCGAGCAGATCAAGGCGCTGCATCTCCACATCGACGCGCAGGCGGACGACCGGATCTTCTGGTTCTCCACCACCGGCTGGATGATGTGGAACTTCCTGGTCGGGGTGCTCTTGACCGAGGCCTCGATCGTGTTGTTCGACGGTAACCCCGGCTACCCGTCGCTTGACCGGCTGTGGGACCTGGCGCAGGAGGCAGGGATCACGACGTTCGGCACCAGCGCGGCGTTCATCGCCTCCTGCATGAAGGCCGACATCGAGCCGCGGGCCGGCCGGGACCTCAGCGCTCTGCACGCCGTCGGATCGACCGGGTCCCCGCTGGCGCCGGAGGGCTTTCAGTGGGTCTATGACCACCTCGGCTCCGAGACGTGGCTGTTCTCCACCTCGGGCGGCACCGACATGTGCACGGCCTTCGTCGGCGGCGTGCCGACGTTGCCGGTCTATCTCGGCGAGCTCCAGGCGCGCTCGCTGGGCGCGGCCGTGGAGGCGTGGGATCCCGACGGCCGGTCGCTGGTGGACGAGGTGGGCGAGCTGGTCATCACCGAGCCCATGCCCTCGATGCCGATCTTCTTCTGGGGCGATTCCGACGGGTCGCGGCTGTCCGAGTCCTATTTCTCGATGTACCCGGGCGTGTGGCGCCACGGCGACTGGATCAAGATCACCTCGCGCGGAACGGCGGTGATCTACGGGCGCTCGGATTCGACGATCAACCGCGGCGGGGTCCGGATGGGGACGTCCGAGATCTACCGCGCGGTCCTGGACGTGGACGAGGTCCTGGATGCGCTGGTGGTGGACCTGCCGCGGGACGACACCGACGGGTGGATGCCGCTGTTCGTGGTGCTGCGCGAGGGATCGGAGCTGACCGACGAGCTGGTCGCCGAGATCCGGCGGCGGGTCCGGGAGGACTGCTCGCCGCGCCATGTCCCCAACGAGGTCCGCCAGATCGCGGCGGTCCCACGGACGCTGTCGGGGAAGGTCCTGGAGGTGCCGGTGAAGCGGATATTGATGGGGACACCCGTGTCCGAGGCGGCCTCTCGGGAGTCCCTGGCGAATCCCGAGGCGCTTGATTTCTTTGTGGGGCTGGCGGAGGAGGGGGGTGGAAACCCAGGCGCTACAGACTCTTAGTAGTAGTGGCGGATAGTGAAGGAAATAGCGCCAAGATCCGCCACGACTCCGAGATCCTCGCGCTCGCGCGCCGGCAGCATGGGCATGTGGCGCGGTCCCAGCTGCTGGGAATCGGGGTCAGTCAGGGCCTGATCGCGGGACGGCTGAAGTCTGGGGCGTGGGTTGCGGCGCATCTCGGGGTGTATTGCATCGGTCCGCGGCGCGAGGACCCGGTCTCACGGGCGGCCGCGGCGGTGCTGGCGTGCGGTCCCGATGCCGTCCTGAGTCATGCCTCGGCAGCGAGCCTGTGGGGGCTTGGTGTCCGGTGGGCGTTTCCGCTGGAGGTCACGGCCGACGGACGCCGCGAACGCCCGGGCATCCTCACCCATCGTTGCCCGTCGCTCAAGCGCCGGGACATCACCCGCCAACTCGGGGTCCCGGTGACCAGCCCGCCGCGCACGATCCTCGACATCGCGCCCCGCCTAACCGATAAGCAGCGCACCCGCCTGGTCAACGACGCCCGCCGCGACGGCCTCCGGCCCCGACAGCTTCACCGACGTCCAGAACCTCAGACACGGCCTGAACACGCTCCGGATCACCAGACAGCGCATGACCCAGATCACTGACCGGGAAGACGCGCGGTTGCAGGGGATTCTGCAGGACGGCCAGGGCGTCCTAGGCTCCTCTTACGGACTTCTTCCCCAACTCTCAAACGTTCCTCACGGGTAGGTGGTCCTATAGGGACAGAACAATGTGCCCCATCCAGGAGAGAACCAGAACATGAGACGTGTGAGTCGATGGCTTCCCATCATCGGCGGCGCCATTGCGGGAGGAGTCATCGCGCTGATCATCGCCAGCGCGACCACCAGCACGAAATCCGTGACGACGACCGTCATCCAGCAGCCCAGCTCGAGCACCTCGGCCGAGCCGACGTCGTTCAAGAGCGGGACCGGCCTGAGCATCAACCAGATCTACAAGGCCGCCAGTCCCGGAGTGGTGGACATCCTCGTCACCGCTCAGAGCCAGAACCAGGGGTTCGGCTTCTTCGGCGGCAACAACGGCAGCGGCGGGCAGCAGACTCAGGGCGAGGGCGCCGGCGTCGTCTATGACGCCAACGGCAACATTCTCACCGACGAGCACGTCGTGGCCAACGCGACCTCGGTGAAGGTCAACTTCCAGGACGGCAAGTCCGTCCCGGCCAAGGTGGTGGGCACCGATCCGTCGACCGATGTCGCCGTCATTCACGTCGACGTGCCGGCCTCGGAGCTGCATCCGATCTCGCTGGCCGACTCCGCTCAGGCCCAGGTGGGCGACCCGGTGGTGGCCATCGGCAGCCCGTTCAGCCTGCCCGAGACGGCCACCACGGGCATCGTGAGCCAGACGGGCCGCAGCATCCAGGCCCCCAACGGCTACACGATCCCCAACGCCATCCAGACCGACGCCGCCATCAACCCCGGCAACTCCGGCGGTCCGCTGCTGGACGCCAACGGGCGGGTCCTCGGCCTCAACGACCAGATCGAGACCAACAACCAGACGGCCGGCGGCGAGGGCTCGAGCTCGGGTGTCGGGTTCGCCATCCCGTCCGACACGGTCAAGCAGATCGCCGACACGATCATCGGCGGCCATAAGGTGGAGCACGCCTACATCGGCGTCTGCCTCAACAGCGCGGGCGGCGGCGCCCAGATCGCCACCTCGGGCAGCCAGAGCTGCCAGGCCCCTGTGGCCTCCGGCTCCCCGGCCGCCCAGGCCGGCCTGCAGCCCGGCGACACGATCACGGCGATCAACGGCACCCCGATCGCTACCACCGATCAGTTCATCGCCACCATCGACAAGTACAAGCCGGGTGAGACCGTGACCGTCGCCATCACTCGCTCCGGTCAGAGCAAGCAGGTGAAGGTCACGCTCGCCAACCGGCCCGCGCGGACGCCGAACGGCGGCTGACGCAGGGGCTCACCTCGCGCCGCATCTCAGGCGCTCGCGGCCTCCGTCAGCCGACGACGGCGGGTCGCGAGCGTCATCGAGACCGGGCCGCCGATCGCCACGAGCACTATGAGCACGGGGCCCATCACCCCGCCGGAGATGACGTGGGTGGAGGACAGGGGGTAGCCGAAGTGCGAGGAGATCAGGATCACCGCGGCGCCTGACCCCTGGGCCGAGAACGCCTGGGCCGCGTCCATGCGGATGATCCGGCTGCCCACGGTGCGGATGACCCGCCAGCCGCCCGAGTAGGTCCCCAGCGCGATGGCGGTGGCTGCCAGCACCACGACCTAGGCCGGCACGGTGGCGTGATCGGGGCTGAGCGAGCCGTGGGCAACGAGCGCCAGCGTGATCACGCCCATCGTCTTCTGGGCGTCGTTGGTCCCATGGGCGAGCGCCAGGGCCGAGTTCGAGACGAGCTGGCCGGCGCGGAAGCCGCGGGTCACGGGCCCCGGGCTGCGGCGCCCCACCAGCCGGTAGGTGAGGGCGATGACGCACGCGGCGACCACGAACGCCCCCACCGGCGCCACCACCGCCGGCAGGATGACCTTCGTGACCAGGCCGCCGAACTTCACGCCGCCGGCCCCGACGGCGGCCAGCATGGCGCCGATGACTCCGCCGATGAGCGCGTGCGACGAGCTGGAAGGCAGCCCGCAGGCCGACGTGATGAGGTTCCACGCGATCGCCCCGATCAGCCCGGCGAAGGCGATCATCTCGGTCACCTGGCCGGCGCCGATGATGCCCGTGGCGATGGTGGCGGCGACCTTCAGCGAGATGAAGGCGCCCGCGAAGTTGCGGATCGAGACGAGCCCGATGTCAGCTGGCCGCGCTCGCCGCCATCGCGAGCGTGCGCTCCATCAGCTCGCTGTGCACGCTCCGAGTCCCTCCGGTTCGCCGCGTCCATGTCCCGTCGCTGGCCATGGTCCACGAGTAGGTGTCGTCGGCCAGGCAGCGGTCGAGCGTGTCCTGGATCTCGGCCTGGAGCTCGGGGCGCTCGATCGGCGTCAGCAACTCGACGCGGGTGTCCAGGTTGCGCGGCATCAGGTCGGCGGACCCGATGTAGTAGACGTGCTCTTCGCCGCGGTGGAAGGAGTAGATCCGGCTGTGCTCGAGAAACCGGCCGACGACCGACACCACCGCGATCGTCTCCGACACCCCCGGGATCCCCGGGACGAGGCAGCAGATCCCACGCACGTTGAGCGTGATCGGCACGCCGGCGCGTGATGCGCGGTACAGCGCCTCGATGATCTTCTGGTCCACCAGCGCGTTCATCTTCATGACGATCCGCGCATCGCCGCCCTCGTTGTGGGCCTCGATCGTACGATCGATCTCGTTGATGAGGGGCTGGCGGAGCCACGTTGGGGCGACCAGGGTCTTGCGCTGCGGCTCGGGATGGCCGTAGCCGGTCAGCGTGTTGAAGAGCTTGGCCACCTCGTTCCCGATCTCGCGATCGGTGGTGAAGAACCCGAAGTCCTCGTAGAGGCGGGCGTTCTTGGCGTGGAAGTTGCCGGTTCCGAGCATGACGTAGTTGCGCACGGAGCCGCGCTCACGGCGGACGACGAGGATCGCCTTGGCGTGGGTCTTGAGTCCCGGGATGCCATGGACGACGTGGGCGCCCACCTCCTCCAGGGCCCGGGACCAGTGGATATTCTGGCGCTCGTCGAAGCGGGCTTTGAGCTCCACCAGGCAGACGGCCTGCTTGCCCTTCTCGGCGGCCTCGATGAGCGACGGCACCAGCGCCGAGTCGTCCGACGTCCGGTACACGGTCATCTTGATCGCCAGGACGTTTTGGTCGTCGACCGCCTGCTTGACGAACCGCTCGACGCTCGACGTGAACGACTGATAGGGGTAGTGGACCAGCAGGTCGGAGGCGCGCATCATGGCGAACATGTCCGGCTGGGCCTCGCCGCCGTCCTGCGTGGTGACCAGGCCCGGCTGGGTGACCGGGTTCCAGCTCGGCCAGCGGATGTCCGGCTTGTCCTTGATAGACGCGATCTGCCACAGATCGCCCAGGTCGAGGAGACCGTCGACGTCGTAGACCTGCACCTCCTCCACGTTGAGCCACTCGATCAGGCGCGTGCGCAGCCCCGGGTCCATCCCGGCGCCGACCTCCAGCCGTACGACCTCGCCGAAGCGCCGGCGCCTCAGCTCGTCCTCCACGGCCTGCAGCAGATCGTCGGCCTCGTCGGAGACCTCGAAGTCCGCGTCGCGGGTGACGCGGAAGAGGTCGTAGCTGAGGATGTCCATCCCCGGGAAGAGCGCGTCGAGATGGCGGGCGATGATGTCCTCGAGCGGGATGAAGGTGTCCTTGGCGATCTCGACGAAGCGGGGCAGCACCTCCTTGGGCACCTTGACCCGCGCGAACGCGTCCTGGTCGGCCTCCGGGTCGTGCAAGTGCACGATGAGGCTGAGCGACAGGTTGGAGATGTAGGGAAACGGCCTGCCCGCGCCGACGCCCAGCGGCGTGAGCACGGGGAAGATCTGCTCGCGGAAGTGGCGCTCGATCTGCTCGGCCGGCGCACCGGATTCCTCGCAGCTGACGATGCGCACGCCGTGGTCGGCGAGCTCAGGGCGTACCACGCGGGAGAACTGGACGTCGTGGCGGTGGCCGAGATCGCGCACCTGATCGTGGATCGCCAGCAGGACCTCGGTGGGCGAGAGGCCGTCGGGTCCGCGCGCGTCGATGCGCGCGTCGACCTGATCATGGACGCCGGCGACGCGGATCATGAAGAACTCGTCGAGGTTGGTGACGAAGATGGCCAGGAACTTCAGACGCTCGATCAGCGGCAGCATCTCGTCCTCGGCGAGCTGCAGGACGCGGTCGTTGAAGTCCAGCCACGAGAGCTCGCGGTTGACGTAGAGCGCGCGGTCGCGCAGATCGATCTCCTCGCCCGCCCCCGAGCCGTTGGCGTCCAGCCCGACGGCGGCAGTGTCGCGCAGGTCAGACCCGATGTCAGTCATGCGACCCTCTGGCGGCCGGCGATGGCGCTCAGCTCTGACGGGCGCAGCAGCACGACGAGCTCGCCCTTGGCGATGCCTGCCAGGCCGCCCTTCTTCATGCGGGCCTGGGCTCCGGTGAGGTCGTGCAGGGTGAGCGAGAACGAGGGGTCGTGGCCGACGAGCAAAACCTCGCCCAGACCGGCGACCAGGTCGTATGGGTCAAACGGCTCGCCTGCCAGCCGCGGCTCCGCACTCACCTCCACGCCGAGCGGCGCGCACGCGTGCTGGGCGGTCTGGAGGGCACGCACCTTGGGGCTCGACAGGCACCCGTCGATGTGGACGCCGAGCTGCTCGAGCGCCCGACCCGCGTCCTGGGCCTGGGTGATCCCGCGCTCGGTCAACGCGCGTTCGTCGTCTGGGGTGCCGTCAACGGCCTCCGCATGCCGGAGCAGCCAGAGCATGCCCTTACTGTAGACCGACTGGCCAGCGAGGGTGGATCGCACATCCCGTGGCAGGCTAGGCGGGGCCGGCCGAAGCGTCGTGAAGGTTCGGTGAACCTCAGGGAACCGGCGCGCCGAGCAGGGCAAGCGCCACGCCGATCGCAGCGGCGGCCAGGAGGGTGAAGACCACGCCGCGTCGCAGCACGAGCAACGCCACGAGGGCGGCGCCGAGCACGCCGAACTGCCAGGCCTCGGTCAGCACCGCCGCCAGGGTGACCGCCGCGCCGCCGATCGCACCGATGGCCGCCGGCCCGGCGCCGTCCAGGAACGCCCGCGGGCCCGGCAGATCGCGCAGATCCTCGAAGCGGCGGCCGGCCACCAGCACGAAGGCGAACGACGGCGCGAACGCGATCGCCGCCGCCATCACGCCGCCGGCGAGGCCGTGGGCGGCGTAGCCGACCGCGGCGATGGTGGCGACGACGGGGCCGGGCGTGATCTGGCCCAGCGCGACCGCATTGAGGAACTGGGCGTTGGTCATCCAGTGGTGCACGTGGACGGCGTCCCCCTGCATCAGCGGGATGATTACGAAGCCGCCGCCGAAACTCAGCGCCCCCACCTTGAGCGCGGTCCAGGCCAGCGCGCCGTAGCCGCCGGCCGACACGCCCGCGGGGACGAGCGCCGGCAGCGCCGCCGAGCGCGGGCGCCGGCGCATCACTTCGACAGCGCCGCAGGCGACCAGTACGAGCACGAGGTAACCACCGATGGTGATCGCCGCGGCCACGCCGGCGCTCACGTACAGAGCCCATGGCACCAGGGCCGAGCGCTCGCCGGCCCGAGACAGGCTGGGGCCGAACAGCCCCCGGGCGGCATGAGCGGCGACCGCGGGCACCGCCGCGCCCGCGCCGGCGCCGGCGCCGCGGACCCACAGCGGCGGCGCGTGGCCGAGGATGACGGCGGACAGGGCCAGGATGATGATCACCGCCGGTGCGATGAAGCCCAATCCGCCGATGATCGCGCCTGCCGGACCCGCGACACGGTAGGCGCAGTAGATCGCCATCTGGGTCGAGGCCGGCCCAGGGAGCATCCCGCAGGCGGCGTTGGCGTCCTCGAAGGCGGGGGCGTCCATCCATCGGCGCTGCGCGACGACGAGCTGGCGCAGCAGCGCGATGTGCGCAGGCGGCCCGCCGAAACCGGTCAATCCGAGCCGCGTCCATTCCCGGGCGACGACGGCCGGGGACGCGGACCGATCCGGGCTCACGCCCGGGCACGGTACCTCAGCCTCTCAGCCGATGAGCAGGCGCCGGTCGAACACGCGCTCGAACGCCTCGTCATCGCCATAGCGCTCTACGCTCCAGCGGGGGAGGGTGAGGTCGCCGGCGGCCTTGAGGTGCAGGTCGACCCCGTCCCCGTTGGTGTCCAGCCGGGCCTCGGACACCGACTGGTCGCGGCCGCGCTCGAGATGCTCGGAGAGGCGCAGGATGACGGCGCAGCGGTCAAGGAGCTCCTCGTCGCCGTCATGGGCGATGGCCTCGATGATCCCCAGCTTGGGGATGCCCTTGCGGTGATAGCGGGTGATCTGGGCGATCAGCGCCCGCTCCCGGGGATCGAAGCCGGGCAGCTCGGCGCTCTCGATGAGGTAGCGCGAGTGCTTGTGGTGGTCGCCGTAGGAGATCGTCATGCCGACGTCGTGCAGCATCGAGGCCGCCCACAGCAGCTCGCGCTCGCCCTCGGCCGGCGTGAACAGGCCAGCGTCCACCAGCGAGTCGAACATCTGCAGCGACAGCTTGGCCACGTGTTCGACGTGGGTGATGTCGGACTCGTACTGGATCGCCAGGTTGCGCACGGCGGCGCCGCGGACATCGTCGAACAGGGGCCGCTCGGGGTCCAGCAGGGTGCGCGCGAAGAACACGCCTTCGCGCAGGCCCGCCTCCGTGGCCTCGATCCCGTCAAAGCCGCCGAGCTGCACGACCGTGTCCAACACGACGGCGGAGGCGAGGATGATGTCGCCGCGTCCGGGCTTGATCCCCGGCACCATGCCGCGCTCCGCGACCGACATCGAGGCCAGCTCGCCGGCCAGGCCCGAGAGCACCTTCGGGGTGATCACGAACCCCTGGACCCCGAGGTCAAGCGAGCCGTCGGCTGCCTGGGCCGCGGCGGCCAGGTTGCGCACCGCGCCCCCGATGCCGACCATGCGCCGACCCGACGATGTAAGCCAGTCCAGGCCCGAGAGGGTCTCGGTCACGTGGTCGCGCAGGCGCGAGATCTCCTTCTTTTTGGCCGGGGCGTCGCCCGGGAGAAACTGCTCGGTGACGCGCACGGCACCGAGCGGGAAGGACACCGACTCCTGGGCCAGGCGGTCGGCGACGTGGGTGAGCTGCATGCTGCCGCCGCCGATGTCGAGCACCACCCCGTGGGTGATCGTGGTGGTGTTGACGGCGGCGACATATCCGTAGCGGGCCTCGTCCTCGGCCGACAGCGTCTCGATCCTCAGGCCGGTGGCGGCCTGCGCGTCGGAGAGGAACTGCTCGCCGTTGGCGGCGTCGCGGATCGCGCTGGTGGCGACGACGTGGATGTCCTCGCCCGCGAGGTGGTTGGCGCGGCAGAATCGGGCGAACACCCCGAGGGTCTCGAGGCCGCGGCCGATGGCCTCGTAGCTCAGCTTGCCCGTGGCGGCGAGGCCGGCCCCGATGCGGACGGTCTCGTAGAGCTCGTCAGTCAGCTTCCACCACGGATCGGGCGGATCGGCGTAGGTGAAGACGACCAGCCGCCAGGAGTTGGAGCCGAGGTCGACGACGGCGACCTGACGGTTCTGTCCCTGCCCCGCGGCGCGCGTCGATCGCCAGCTCACGGGGCAATGATGCGGGCCCGGCCGGACGGTGCGCTGCCACCGATCCCGCATTCTGCGTGAAGATCGATCGGTCGCATACCTTCACGCGCGCCGACGTGCCACTCGTGACGAGCCTGCGAACTTCCTGTGACCAGAGTGTGAAGCTGAGCTAAGCGCTCAGGTCCGCGCCTTGGAGCGCCCGGTTGGACGCGTGGCGGACGAGCGGTTCTTCTTGGGTGGCAGCGGCGGTGGGGCCTCCGGCTCCACGTCGTCAGACACCGTCACGTACCGGTAGGCGGCGGCGACGAACAGCAGCGTGAGGATCACGGCGCTGGAGGCGCACCACTCGCAGATGGCGTGGATCGAGAACAGCTCGCGGTAGGTGAGATAGCCGCTGAAGGCGAAGCCGATGAGCGTCAGGCCCAGGGTCGCCAGGCGCGACTCCTCCCGGTCGGGGACCAGCAGGCTGATGGTGATGCCGATGTATCCGATCAGGCCCAGCAGGGCCACCGGGACTCCGTCCAGCTTGGACCACACCGAGGACTGGACCTTGATGCATGACTGGCCCGCGGTGCACGCCGGCTTGATGTCGGCGTAGTGGATGATCGTGAGGTAGGTCGCCACTCCGAGGCCGATGACCGCCAGAACGAGCATCACCCTACGGAGTGAGATCCTCATGACACCGATTGAATCGCTGACTGCAGCGCGCCGTAGGTGGTGTCGCCGACGATCGGCTGGGCCTGGCTCTTGGGACCGGAGACGAGGAGCGTCGGGGTGCTGCTGAAGCCCGCGGCAGCGGCCGCCTGCTGGTCGGCGGTGACCTTGGAGCTCAGCGCCGACGATTGGCGGTCAGAGCCCCACTGGCCGACGTTGAGGCCGGGGATCTGCGCGGCCAGCCCGCTCAGGTAGTTATCGGTCACGTAGCTGCTCGTCTCGTCGCCCTGCTCGTGGTAGAAGAGCTCGATGTAGTTCCAGGCCTTCTTCTGGGTGCCGGCGGCCAGGGCGGCGGCCTGGCTGGGCACGAACATCGACCCGTTGGCCTGCCCCGAGGCGGTCTCGAGCGCCTTGTAGACGATCTTGACCTTGCCCTGCCGGACCTCGTTGGCGATCAGCTGGTTCTGGGCGCCGAGCGCGAAGCTCTTGCACACCGGGCACACGAGGTCGCCGTACTCGGTGACGGTGACCTTGGCATTGGGGTTGCCGAGCGTGTTGCCCGACTGCGGGATGCCGGCCAGCAGCGTGTTGACCTTGGACTGGGCCTGCTTGGCGGCGGTGCTGTTGGGCTTGATCACCTTGGCGCTGCCGCCGCCCGAGGAGATGGCGATGGCCACCGCCACGACGGCGACGGCGCCGATCAGCGTGCCGCCCAGCATGCGCAGCCGGCGGTCGCGGCGGGCGCGCTCGGCGCGGGCCCGCTCTTCGGCGAGCCGCCGCTGGCGGGCGGCTTCTTTTTGCTCTTTACGTGAGGCCATGCGACATACCGTTTGACGCCCGATGCGCCAACGAATCCTGCGACGCGATCAGCATAGCGACGCCCGCTTTAGCCGAGACTTAAGGACCCCGATGGATTCCTCAAGCGACGTTGAGGGTGAACGGGGCAGTGACCACGTGGCCGTGGATCTTGAGCTGCACGAACAGTCGCCAGGTGCCCGCCACGGGGAGGAGGACGCCGAGGGTGAGCTTGCCCGGCGCGGTGGAACTGCCGGAGATCTTGGGGGCGCCGGCCAGGCTGCCGCAATTAGGGGCGTCGGGCGCGCACACGTGCGTGTGGAAGTAGTTGAGGGTCCCCTCCTGGAAGAAGATCGCGTGCGCCAGCGCCCCGAACCAGGGCGTGAAGCGGACGGGGGTGCCGTGCGCGTCGGTGACGTTGACATGGAGGAACTGGGCCTGGATGGCGTGCAGCGCCGAGTGTGGCTGCATGTCGAAGTGAATGCCATCGACCACCTGGTGGGCCTTGAACGGTGGCAGCTTGATGGGGTGATACGCGCCACTCACCCTGACGTTGCGATACAGCTGGAAGTTGGGCAGCATGCCCGGGACGTCGGGGTAGACGTCCACGAGGACGTGGTAGGGGCCGGGCGCCGGGAACGTCACCGTCTGGTGCAGGACGCCGCTGGGTGGGATCGGCGGGTGCTGGTGGATGATGTAGGCGAGGTCGTCGCGCACGATGATGAGGTGCACGCCGGTGTGGGGGCCCGAGCCGGTCTTGTACTGCGTGAGCGTCTTGCCGTCTGGAAGCTTGATGTCGAACGACACCGTCGTCGGCCTGCCGGGCGTGATGGTGCCGGACGGCTCAAAGCCGCTCAGATGGGTGGTCTGGGCCGGCGCCACGTTGGGCGCGGTGACCGAGGATCCCGAGCTCGAGCCGCAGCCCGACAACAGCGCCGCGAGGGCGACCCCCACGACGGCGAGCGCCCCGGTGGGACGCGCGCGGCTCATCGCAGCGCGGCCTGGATGGCCTGGGTCAGCTCGGTGGTGCCGAAGGCGCCCTCGAGGCGGGCGACGATGGTTCCGTGCCTGTTGATGGCAAACAGCCAGGGCTCCGTGCGCAGATGAAACGCCGTGAGCTGCGGGCGCAGGCCCTTCGAGGGCTGGTTGTCGACGTAGACCTCCTGGTGGATGAACTCCACCCTGGTGCCGAAGCGACGCTGGATCTGGACGGCGACATCGGTCACGGGCCCGCACACGCGAGAGACGCACAGCTGCGGGGTGGAGAACAGCAACGCGACGGGCTTCTTGCCCAGCACCTGGTCAAGCGAGGCCGCCGCCATGCTCTCCGGCGGGAGCCGCGTGGTCAGCAGCGACTCGTTTCCATGGACGCTGGAGAGCGTGTCCGTGGCTATGTTGGGCGGGCGCTGGCCGACTCCGGGGATGAGGGAGGAGGTCGCCGCCGCCAGCTCGCCGGTCGCGCCGATGAGACCCTTGGGCCCGCGCGTGAGCGAGAGGATGAAGTAGGTGCCGGACTTGGGCACGGGCAGGTGGGCGGCGTAGATCGCCTGGATCCCGCCGGGGCCGGCGTTCTGCTTGCTGCGGAACTGGGGCAGGACGCTCATCGGGTCGGCCGGGGCCAGGAACGGCCCCCTGGCCGGGGCGCCCGGGTTCGCGGCGACGTAGAGCGCGGTGGGCGCGTACACGAACGCGCCCGCACTGGTTGTCAGCGCGAACGCGTACCGCTGGATGCCGGGAGTGAAGGTGCCGGTCGCGGCGCCGAGTTCGACGCTGGAGCGCGCCAGCGTGCCGAGCTCCTTGAGGCTCTTACCGGCCGCGGAGGGAAACTGCGACGCCCGCGGATGCTGCGCGGGTCCGAGCTGTGCCACCGCCGGGGGCGGGCCGGGGGCGGACGCCGGGTTGGTGGCCGAGGTGGAGCCCGCCGCGGGCGCCGAGTGGGTCGAGCTGGTGGATGATGATGACGATCCGCAGCCGGCCAACGCCAGGACGGCGGCCATGGCCGCGAGCAGCGCGTACGGACGCTGGGCCCGTACGACGCGCACCTGTCGCCGGGACGAGGAAAAACGCACGCATGAGAGGGTAGCCGCGGCTCTGGGGGTCCGGCGCTGCTCGGGCAACCTTCACCAACGCTTCACATGCCCGAATCAGGTGCGACCGGATTTGCTGGGCCGCGTCCAATCGGCGGTCTTTGCACGTAAAGATCTTGTGACCAAGCGGCACGTCGGGGGCCGCGCCGGTGGGGCGTGGTTTAGAGTGGCGCCCATGTCGACAGAGCGCAGCGAGACGCTGCCTGGGTACCCGTCAACGGCCCCCGCGCAGCGCGCGCACAACCGCCTGCGCCTGGCCGTATTGGACCGCGACCCGGGCTTCATGCAGGTGCTGTCCAAGCGATTGGATGCGCTGGGATGCGAGTACCGACCGCTGTCGGCGCCACTGAACGCCGACGCGCTGGTGACGATGCGCCTGAATGCGCTCGTGCTGGATCTCGCCATCCTCGGACCCAACGGCTGGAGCTATCTGGAGCAGGTGTGCGCGCGGCTGCCGGGGCTCGCCGTGGTGGTGTGCACCGGGCCGTCGTCAGTGGCCCAGCGAGTGCGCGGGCTGCGGCTCGGCTCCGACGCCTGGATCACCAAGCCCTGCCACGCCGAGGAGCTGATCTGCGTGATCGAGGCGGCGGTACGCCGCCACCGCCGCGCGGAGATGCCGGCGCTCGAGGCCGCCGCCACCTTCGGCGAGATCACGATCCGTCCCGACCTCTACCAGGCTTACGTCCGCGAGGACAGCCTGGAACTGACGGCGCGGGAGTTCGAGATCCTGCATCTGCTGTCGGGCTCTGACCGGGTGCTCCGGCGCGAGGAGATCTACGAGCGCGTGTGGGGTTACGCGATGGCGCACGGCGACCGGTCGGTGGACGTGTTCGTGCGCAAGCTGCGCCAGAAGCTGCGCGCCTCCTCGCCAACGTGGAGCTACATCCACACGCACTTCGGGGTCGGCTACCGGTTCGCGCCCGATCGCGAGAACAGCGTCGAGGAGGAACTCGACCTGATGACCGGCCGGCACCCGGCCGAGCCCTTGGAGCCCTTGGAGTCACTGGACTCGGCGCTGGCCGGCTGAGCTCGCCGATCCGGGCGTAGGACCCGCCGCGTCATCACACGGCCTGACGGCGTGTTCACAACTCATTCACACGCTCGTCACGAGTTGATAACGCGCGACGGCCCGTCGCGCAGCAGCATCAGGAGCTGTGACGCCAGCAGCTCAGGCACGGCAGGAAATGCTGGAGGTGGGTCCGCTCCAGATCATCCCCGACGAACATCTGGCTCGGGCGGAGGGCCGGGCGCTGATGCTCTCGATCCGCGAGCTTCGCCTGCTCACCGAGCTGGCCAGACGCGCCGACCGGATCGTCACGCGTGAGGAGCTCTTCCGTCTCGTCTGGGGGCGGGAGATGCGCGTCCGCGACCGATCGGTCGACGTCTACGTGCGCAAGCTCCGGGTGAAGCTCGAGGCGGCCCTGCCCGCCTGGTCGTTCATCCACACCCACTTCGGGCTCGGGTACCGCCTGGCGGCCGACCGTCGCCGATTGGCAACCGCGGGTTCACATCTCGTTAACACCCCCCACGGTGCCGGCGCCCAGACTCTGCCTGACCCGAAATGAACAAGGAGACACAAGTGCGCACACATCGACTCGGGGCGGCCACGCTGACATTGGTCGCTGCGCTGGTCATAGCAGCGTGCGGGAGCAGCAATTCCAGTAGCAGCGGCAGCGCCGCCGGTGGGGGTGGCGCCTCGGGCGGCTCGAGCAGCGCCGCCGTCAGCCCGGCGACGCTCAACGGCGCGGGGTCGACGCTGGCGCAGCCGATCTACCAGCAGTGGGGCTCCAACCTCAAGGGCAAGGGCCTGACGATCAACTACAACGGCGTCGGCTCGGGGGCGGGCATCGCGGATCTCCAGACCGCGACCGTCGACTTCGCCGGCTCTGACCCGGCGCTCAAGCCCGAGGACACCAAGGGCATGAAGGGCCCGGCCCTCCAGTACCCGGTCGCGTTCGGCGCGATCACCGTCTCCTACAACCTGTCCGGGATCAAGAGCGGGCTCAAGCTCGACGGGCCGACGCTGGCCGACATCTTCAGCGGCAAGGTCAAGACCTGGAACGACCCGGCGATCAAGAATCTGAACCCCGGCATGAGCCTCCCGAGCACCGCGATCACGGTCGTGCACCGCTCGGACTCGTCGGGCACGACGAACGGCTTCACCACCTACCTATCCGACGTCAGCCCGAGCTGGAAGAGCTCCATCGGCGCCGGCAAGGACGTCAAGTGGCCCACCGGCACCGGCGCGGCCAAGAACTCGGGCGTGGCCGCGGCGGTCAAGCAGACCCAAGGCGCGGTCGGATACGTCGAGCAGGCCTACGCGATCGAGAACGGGTTCACGTACGCCGCGGTCAAGAACTCGTCCGGCAAGTACATCGAGCCCACGATCGAGAACACCTCGGCGGCCGCCAACGGGATCACGGTCCCGTCGGATCTGGGCATCTCGACGATCAATTCGCCGACGGCCGACGCCTACCCGATCGTCTCGCAGACGTTCCTGGTCACCTACAAGGACCCGTGCAAGGACGGCAACGCCAGTGAGTCGGTCGCCAAGGGGCTGAAGTCGTTCCTGGCCTACGCCTTCGGCGGCGGCCAGCAGACGCTCGGCTCGGGTGGCGAACAAGCTGCCGTATGCGCCGCTGCCCGCGTCGCTGGTGTCCAAGAACAACGCGCAGCTGCAGACCATGACCTGCAACGGGTCCCCGATCTCCTAGGGGCAGCTCCGGGACCGGAGAACGTCATGGAGGCAAATGTGACGACCGCCACCGGCGTCCGCTCGAGATTCGAGCGGTCGTCGGCCGCGCGGCTCCCGGATCAGGTGCTGAAGGCGGGTCTGACGACCCTCGCGGTTCTGATCCTGGGGCTGATCGGGTACTTCTTCGTCCGTCTGATCGGGCAGTCGTCTGATGCGCTGAACAAGTTCGGCGCAAGCTTCATCTTCGGCAACGACTGGGACATCAGCCGCAACATCTACCACGGGGCGCCGCTCGTGATCGGCACACTGATCACATCGGCGATCGCCCTGGTCATCGGGGTGCCGGTGGCGGTGGCCACGGCGCTGTACCTCACCGAGCTGTGTCCGCGGAGGTTCCGCGGGCCGCTTGCGATACTGGTCGATCTGCTGGCGGCGGTGCCGTCGGTGGTCTACGGGCTGTGGGGCGTATTCGTGCTCGGCCCCAAGCTCCTGCCCATCGAGAGGTGGTTCGCCAACACGTTCTCATTCATCCCGTTCATCGGCGGGGGCGGCAGCAGCATCACGGCTCCCAACTACTTCATCGCGGGCCTCATCCTGGCCATCATGATCCTGCCGATCGTGTCGGCGATCGCGCGCGAGGTGCTGGCCACGGTGCCGTCGGAGAACAAGGAGGCGGCGCTGGCCCTGGGGGCGACGCGGTGGGAGATGATCCGCATGGCGGTGCTGCCGTATGCGCGCCCGGGCATCACCGGCGGCGCGATGCTCGGCCTGGGGCGCGCCATCGGCGAGACGATCGCCGTGGTGCTGGTGATCGGCAACGCGGCGACGATCGGGCATCACCTCTTTGACCAGGGCTACAGCCTGGCCGCGGTGATCGCCAACGAGTTCAACGAGGCGGCCAACCAGCCGCTGCATTCCTCGGCGCTGTTCGCCGCCGGGCTGGTGCTGTTCGTGCTCACCCTTCTGGTCAACATCCTCGCGCGGTGGTTCGTGCGCCGCGGTACCCGCGGGATGCGCGCGCCCGAGGCCGACCCCGGTGACGCGGCGAGCGCAAGCGTCGCGACCTCGGGGGTGGCGTGATGAGCGTCTCGAGCGCCGACGGCGAGTTGCCGCACATCAGCGCGGGGCGCAGGCGCAAGGACCGCATCATGCGCGGCACCCTCATGCTGGGCACCGGGCTGGCCCTGGTCCCGCTCGTCCTTGTCATCTACTACCTGCTCTACAAGGGCCTGAGCTCGTTGAGTGGCTCCTTCTTCACCACCGATCCCAACGGAAACTTCTTCGGCAATCCTGGCGGGATCCGCAGCGCGATCTTCGGGACATTGGAGATCGTGGCCGTGGCGTCGCTCATCGCCATCCCGGTCGGGATCGCCGTGGCGCTCTACCTGACCGAGTACGGCAAGGACGGCTGGTTCGCCAGTCTCGTCCGCTACTTCGTGGACGTGATGACCGGTGTGCCCTCGGTCGTGTTCGGGCTATTCATCTACATCGTCCTCGTCATCTCCCACGCCGGGGGCTCGGGGTTCGCCGGCTGGAAGGGCTCGCTGGCGCTGGCGTTGCTGATGCTCCCCATCGTCATCCGCTCCTCCGAGGTTGTGCTCCTGCTGGTGCCGGGGAGCCTGCGCGAGGCGGCGCTAGCCCTGGGCGCGCCCCGCTGGCGAATCGTGTGGCGGGTGGTGCTGCCCACGGCGCGGTCGGGGCTCGTCACCGGCTCGCTGCTGGCGGTCGCGCGCGGGATGGGCGAGACCGCCCCGCTCCTGTTCACCGTCTCGCTGGCGACGGCGGCGACCGCGAACCTCAACGGCCTGATGAACAGCCTGCCGCTGCAGATCTACACCGACATCACCAGCCCGCGCGACGTGATCGTGGCGCGTGCCTGGGGCGCAGCGCTGACCCTGGTCGCCCTCGTCCTGATACTCAACGTCGTCGCCCGACTGATCTCGCGAAGGAGCAGCATGACATGATCCCACCGGAAACCACGAGCAAGGAACCCAAGGAAATGTCGGCCGCTGACGAACAGTCCCAGCAGGTTGAGGCGGCCCCCGATCTCTCGGCGATGGGCGAGCGCCGCACAGGCCACGGGATCAAGGTCAAAGACCTGCACGCCTACTACGGTGCGGTCCACGCGGTGAGGGGGATCGACATCGATTTCCCGCCCAACGAGGTGACTGCCATCATCGGCCCGTCGGGCTGCGGCAAGTCCACGATGGTGCGCTGCATCAACCGCATGCACGAGGAGATTCCGGGCGCCCGTGCGGAGGGCAGCGTCACGCTCGACGAGCTGGATGTCTACGGCGCCGGAGTCGACGTCACCGCCGTGCGCCGGATGATCGGGATGGTTTTCCAGAAGCCCAACCCGTTCCCCACGATGTCGATCTTCGACAACGTGGCGGCGGGCCTGCGGCTCACCGGCACCAAGTCGGACAACCTGCGCGAGCGCGTCCACCGCGCGCTGCGCGCCGTCGGGCTGTGGGGCGAGGTCAAGAACCGGCTCAACTCCCCCGGCATCGGCCTGTCGGGCGGTCAGCAGCAGCGCCTGTGCATCGCCCGCGCGGTGGCCGTCGAGCCCGAGGTGATCCTCATGGACGAGCCCGCCTCGGCGCTTGACCCGATCGCCACGCTGAAGGTGGAGGAGCTCATCGACGAGCTCAAGAACCGCTACACGATCGTGATCGTCACCCACAACATGCAGCAGGCGGCGCGCGTGGCCAAGTCCACCGTGTTCATGCTCGACGGGGAGGTGGTGGAGCACGACGAGACCACCAAGCTGTTCACGCGGCCCTCGGACGAGCGCACCGAGCGCTACGTCACCGGCAAATTCGGGTAGCGGGGTGAACTGAATGCAAGAGACCCGCCACCAATTCCGCGAGGACCTCAAGGAGCTCGAGAATCAGGTCCTGGGCGGCCTGGACCTCGTGATCGGACAGCTCGACCGCGCCCTGGAATCGGTCAGCTACCAGGACGTGGAGCTCGCGGCGATGGTCGTCGCCGATGACGATCGCATCGACGGCCGCTACCTCGAGGTCCACCAGGGGATCCTGTCGCTGCTGGCCCGCCAGTCACCGGTGGCCACCGACCTGCGCATCGTAGCCGCGCTGCTCCACTGCATCCGCTGCATCGAGCGCATGGGCGACCAGTGCGTGAACATCGCCAAGCTTGTCCCGCTCTCGGGGCACGACGCGCCCAAGGACAAGGACACGCTGGACGCCATCGAGCGCATGGGCCAGCTGGCCCGTGTGGAGGTGTCCGAGGCCAAGGACGCGTTGCGCACGCGCAACGTCGAGCTGGCCCAGGACCTCGTGCGCCAGGACGCGGAGATCAACCGGCTCAACCGCGAGATCTTCAGACGTGCGGTGGAGATCGGCGACGACCTGGAGCTGCGCGAGTGGGGGATGTTCATGATCCTCGTTGCCCGCTGCCTCGAGCGCGTCGGCGACAACGCGGTCGAGATCGCCGAGCAGGTGGTGTTCGTCGTCACCGGGCTGTTCCGCGAGATGGCCGAGCTCGGGACGTCCGCGGAGAGCGCACGCAACAGCTGATTCGCCTGGACGGGTGGGGCGCGGAAGTCTTGTCCATGGGGCCAATGACGGTCCCGTGGGCCGCCGCCACCCTTGTGCGCATGAGCGCACGGCCGCCGCAGATCGTCGCCTTCGGCGGAGGCGGCTTCTCGATGGAGTGGGGCAACCCACTGCTCGACGACCACGTCCTGTCGCTGACCGGCACCGCCCGTCCGCGGGTGTGCTTTCTGCCGACGGCCAGCGGTGACGCCGACCACTACGTCGTGCGCTTCTACCGCGCCTTCGCGGCGTCGCGGTGCGAGCCCTCCCACGTCTCGCTGTTCCGCCGCGAGACCGGCGTGGGCGATCCTCACGCCCACCTGCTGGCCCAGGACCTCATCTATGTGGGCGGCGGCAGCCTCGTATCGCTGATGGGCACCTGGCAGGCCCATGGGATCGACCTGGCGCTGCATGACGCCTGGCGCGCCGGCGTCGTGCTGTGCGGCGGCTCGGCTGGCTCGCTGTGCTGGTTCACCGACGTGATCTCTGGGTTCCACGAAGGTCCGCCCCGGCGCCTGGAGGGGCTCGGGTTCCTGCCGTGGAGCAACGCCGTGCACTACAGCGACGAGCCCGGCCGGCGCTCGGCGTTCATGTCCGCCGTCGCCGAAGGGATGGCCGCGGGCTACGGGGTGGGGGACGCCGCGGCCCTGCACTTCGTCGACACGGAGTTGGTGGAGGTGGTCGCCTCGCGCCCCGATGCCCGCGCGCGGTTCGTGTGCGCCGACGGCGCCGGCGGCGCGATGGAGGAAGATCTCTCTGTGAGGTATCTCGGCGCTCACGAGCTGCGCCGCGCCGCGTGACCGACGGCGGCGACGACCGCCGGCGCATCCTCGCCATGGGCGGCGGGGGCTTCGCCATGCAGGACCGCAGCGCCGCGCTTGACCGGCTGGTGCTGACGCTCACCGGCAAGGCGGTGCCGAGGATCTGCTTCCTGCCCACCGCCAGCGGCGACGGCCGCGACCAGACGACCCGTTTCTACGAGCGCTACAGCGGCTGGCCGTGCGAGCCGAGCGTTCTGTCGCTGTTTCATCTGGGCCGCGACCGCATCGACCCCCGCGCGCACCTGCTCGCCCAGGACGCCATCTACGTGGGCGGCGGCTCGATGCGCAACATGCTGGCGGTGTGGCGCGAGCACGCCGTGGACCAGGCGATGCGCTCGGCCTGGGAGCGGGGCATCGTGCTCGCGGGGCTCAGCGCGGGCGCCATGTGCTGGTTTGAGGGCGGGATCACCATGAGCGGCGGCGCGCCGCGGCCGGCAACGGGCCTGGGGCTGCTCGAGGGCAGCCTGTCGGTCCATCTTGACGGTGAACCCGAGCGCCTGCCCGCCTACCGGCACGCGGTGGGCAACGGGGGGCTGGCGCCCGGGTACGCGGTGGACGACTGTGCCGCCCTGCTCGTTCACGGAACCTCGGTGAGCGCATGCGTGGCGTCACGGCCGGGCGCCCGAGTGGTTCGGGTCGAGGCCGACGGGGAGGGCGGGACCAGCGAGCGCGCGCTGGAGGTCCGGGTGCTGCCCGGGGCCGTGGCCGCCGATGCCCCCGTGGCCGATCGTGGCGTGTCCGAGCTGCGGGAGCTGAAGGCCGGGCGGCACCGCTGGGATTGAGCCAGGCTCAGCGGGAGGCTGAGGCAGTGGTCTGGCGGCGACGCAGCAGGATGAGCGCTCCGGCCACCAGCACCGCGGCCACGATGAGCCCGATGAGCAGCGGGGTGGTGGAGCTGCCGCCGCTCGAGGAGCTGCCCGACACGCCGGGCACGCCCGTGATCGGGTGCCCGTCGGCGGCGGCCAGCTTGGCCACGGCGCCGACGGCCGACTGGGCCAGATCGGTGCTCGACTTCCCCTTGGGCGGCGCCAGGGCCTGCATGGCCGCGGCGGCCTTGGCGCTGACGCCCTGGGCTCCGTAGCCGGCGGCCATGACCACCAGGAGCGGCTGGGGGCCCTGGAAGCTGATCTCCTTGTCCAGGAACTTGGCGTAGTCGCCAGGCTTGGCGAACAGCTCGGGGATGACACCGAGGTCGACCGGCGAGGCGATGAGGGCGACCTTGATGGGGAGCCCGGCCTTCTTGGCTGCCGCGGTCTCGGCGTTGAGCTTGTCCTGCACGGCGCGCGCCACTGGGGGCGAGTACGGGTAGTAGACGTTCTGCCCGAGCAGCACGTCGCTGGCCGGGTCCCCGTCGGCCCGGACCCAGGCCGGGGCCAGCGCTCCCACCAGGACGATGGCAGCGAGCAAGCTGGCGAGGCGGCGGGCCATCCCCGACATTATCCTCAGCGTCCTTGGCTCAGCGGAAGTCCACCAGGTCTCGCAAGCGCCGCAGCCGGGGCACCGCTCCGCGCGCTGTGGCGTCCACGCGCCGCGAGGCCCGCGCCGAGCGCCAGGTGCAGACCGAGCACGAGCTCAAGCGCGGCGAGCGAGTGCTGGGCCGGGAGGGGGAGCGGCCGCAGAGTCCGTTCGGCGGTCTGCCGATCTCCGAGCTGGCCATCCTGGTGGGGCTGATCGCCGCCGTGATCGGCTTCGTCCAGGGCGGCGGGGCGGCGCTCGTCGTAGGCCTGATCGTGTGCACGCTGGGCGTCATCGAGGTCACGGCGCGCGAGCACTTCAGCGGCTACCGGTCGCACACCGCGCTGCTGGCGGCGATCCCGTCGGTGGCGCTGGAGGCGGGAGTGGTGCTGGCCTTCAAGCCCAGCCAGCGCGCGGTGCTGGTGCTGGCCGTGGTCCCGGTGTTCGCGGGGCTGTTCTGGTGGCTGCGCCGCCGGTTCCTCGTCGCGCGCCAGGCGCGGGTGGCCCGGATGCACACGCGTTAGCGGAGCTTGATCGGCTCGCCGGAGGCCGGGTCCAGGGCGTGCACGCCGCCGGCCAGGAGATCGGCCGCCGTGTCGGCCGGGAGCCCCGGCAGCCACAGGTTGAAGATGGCGCCGCCGTCGACGGCGTTGGTCACCGACACGCTGCCACCATGCTGCTCGGCCACCTGGCGCACGATGGCGAGCCCGAGCCCGCTGCCCTGCCGGCCCCGGGAGTTGCGCCCGCGGAAGAAGCGGTCGAACACGTAGGGCAGATCGTCGGGGTCCACGCCGCTGCCGTGGTCCCGAACCTCCACGCCCTTTGGGCCGACCTGCACCTCGACGGTGCCGCCCGGCGGGGAGTGGCGCGCGGCGTTGTCGAGCAGGTTGTTGATGGCGCGCGCCAGACGCTCGGGGACGCCGTCCACCATAGTCGGCACCAGCGTCGCGTCGAAGTGGATGCCGGGCGCGTTGCGGCGGGCACGGGTCGAGCGACTCCTCGGCCACCCCGTCCAGGCGGACGTCGTCCGTCTCGGCGCCGCGCTGGTCGCCGCGCGCGAGCTCGATGAGGTCGCCCACGAGCGCGCTGAGCTCCTCGCTCTGTTCCACGACGTCGGCGAGCAGGCGGCGGCGGTCCTCGGGATCGAGCTCGTACGCCCTGCAACAGCACCTCGATGTTGGTGCGCAGGCTCGTCACCGGCGTGCGCAGCTCGTGCGAGGCGTCGGCGATGAGCTGGCGCTGGGCGCGGACCGAATCGTCCAGCGCCGCGCGTGAGGACTCCAGGCGATCGAGCATCGAGTTGAAGTTGGTGGCGAGCTGGCCGACCTCGTCGTCGGCGTGGACGTTGAGGCGCTTGGACGAGGTCGTCGGTCTGGGCGATGGTCTGGGCGACGTCGGCCACCTCGGCCAGCGGCGCCAGCACGCGCCGCGAGGCCACGCGGCCGAGGATCGCGGCCACCGCCATGCCGCCGAGCAGCAGCAGCGTGAGGACGAGGCGCAGGTCGGCGAGCACGTTGTCCACACTGCTGAGGGGGCGGGCGAGCTCGAGCGCGGCGGGGACCTGATTGTTGATCGTCACCGGCATGGTGAGCATCCGCAGGTGGTTGTTCCCCACCCACACGTCGGAGATAAAGGTGTGGCCCTCTGCGTTGGCGATCCGCAGCACTCGCTGGGTCAGCGGGAGAGTCAGCCCGCCAGACCCGCGATGGAAACCGCCCGGGTAGACGATCTGGACGTACTGGGCGGGGCCGCCGGCGCTTGCGGGGATCCCGGGGGGCGCCTGGCCCACGATGCCCGTCTGGAGGACCTCCTTCTCCTGCGCCCAAAGCGAGCCGTCGACCTGGCTGCGCAGCTGGTGGCGCACGAGCATGTAGCAGCCGACGACGGCGATGAGGACGGCGATTCCGACGGACGCGGCAGCGATCAGGGAGAGGCGCTTGCGCAGGGTCATCGGGCGGGTCAATCTCGAAGCACGTACCCGATGCCGCGTACCGTGTGGAGCAGACGCGGCTCGTCCCCAGCCTCGGTCTTGCGCCGCAGGTAGCCCATGTAGACGCCGAGCGCGTTGGAGGTGGGGCCGAAGTCGTAGCCCCACACGTTCTCGAAGATCGTGGTGCGGGTCAGCACCTGGCGCGGGTGGCGCATGAACAGCTCGAGCAGGAGGAACTCCGTGCGCGACAGCTCGATGAGCCGGTCGCCGCGGTGGACCTCGTGGGCGACGGGGTCCAGCACCAGATCGGCGTAGCGCAGCGGCTCGCCGTCGGCGGTGCCGTCACCGGAGCGGCGCAGCAGCGCCCGCAGGCGCGCCTGGAGCTCGCGCAGCGCGAACGGCTTGACGAGGTAGTCGTCGGCGCCGACGTCCAGCCCCTCGACGCGATCGTCGATCGCGTCGCGCGCGGTCAGCATCAGGACCGGGGTGCGGTCTCCGGCCTTGCGCAGGCGCCGGCACACCTCCAGGCCGTCGAGCCTGGGCATGAGGATGTCCAGGATGACCGCGTCGGTCGAGCCCTTGGCGAGCACGTCCAGGGCCTGCTCGCCGTCCTCGGCGAGGGTCACATCGTGGTTGTCGAGTCGCAGCGCACGCTCGAGGGCCCGCCTCACGGCAGGCTCGTCGTCAACAACCAGAACGCGCGCCATGCCGACAATGATCGCGCGAACGCGTAAAAGTTCGTGAAGAAGCTCTGACGAAGACCCTCAACGCCTCTAAACCTACACCGACGTGCCCTCGGACAAGCTCGACACCTATCGTGCCAAGCGCGACTTCAAGCAGACCCGCGAGCCCGCGGGGGAGGCGGCGCCGCCGCCGGGCGAGGCGCGCTTCGTCATCCAGGAGCACCATGCCACGCGGTTGCACTGGGACCTCCGGCTCGAGCACGATGGCGTCCTGGCCTCGTGGGCGATCCCCAACGGGATCCCCGCCGACCCCGCCGACAACCGGCTGGCGGTCCACACCGAGGACCACCCGCTCGAGTACCTGGACTTCCACGGCGAGATCCCGGCGGGCGAGTACGGGGCGGGGACGATGACGATCTGGGACCACGGCACGTTCGAGACCCACCTGTGGGACGACCACAAGGTCGAGGTCACCTTCCACGGCGAGCGCCTGTCGGGCCGCTACGGACTATTCCCGATCGGCCAGCGGGGCCGCGAGGGCTCCGAGAAGGACTGGATGATCCACCGCATGGACCCGCCGGCCGACCCCGACCGGAGCCCCGATGCCCGAGCGGATCCTGCCGATGCTGGCCGGCGCCGGTGAGCTTCCCGCGCGCGCGGAGAGCTGGTCGTTCGAGGTCAAGTGGGACGGGGTGCGCGCGATCGCCTACGTCAAGCCCGGCCGTCTGCGGCTGGAGAGCCGCAACCTCAACGAGATCACCGACGCCTATCCCGAGGTCCGCGGGATCCTCGCGTGACCTGGGGATGCGCGAGGCGGTGTTCGACGGCGAGATCGTGGCCTTCGGCGATGACGGGCGGCCGAGCTTCGAGCGCCTCCAGCGGCGCATGCACGTCACGTCGCCCAGCGCGGTGCGCCGGCTGTCAGCCGGCACGCCGGTCGTCTACGCCATCTTCGACCTGCTGTACCTCGACGGGCACTCGCTGATGGCGCTGCCCTACCAGGAGCGGCGAGCCCGCCTGGACGCGCTCGGCCTGGGCGGCCCGGCATGGCGGGTGCCGGCGGCGCATCCGGGGCACGGCGCGGCGCTGCTCGAGGCGACCGCAGGCCCAGGGCGCTGGAGGGCGTGGTGGCCAAGCGCCTGGACTCCCGCTACGAGCCGGGCCGGCGCACCGGCGCCTGGATCAAGGTCAAGAACGTCCAGCGCCAGGAGCTGGTGATCGGCGGCTGGCTGCCGGGGGAGGGGCGGCGCGCCGACCGCATCGGCGCGCTGCTCATGGGCCACTGGACCGACGACGGCCGGCTGCGCTACGCCGGGCGCGTGGGCACCGGGTTCACCGAGCGCACGCTCAACGAGCTGGCTCGCCGGCTCAGACCCCTGCGCCGCGAGGACAGCCCGTTCGATGAGGCCCCCAAGCTCCCGCGCAACGCCGTGTTCGTGGAGCCCGACCTGGTGGCGGAGATCGAGTTTCGCGAGTGGACCACCGAGGGCGTCATGCGGGCCCCGTCGTTCAAGGGGCTGCGCGATGACAAGGCGGCCGTCGAGGTGGTCCGCGAGGACTCCGGCACCGGACGGCGCCGGGGGCGATCCGGCCGACCCCGAGGCCCTGTTCGACGCCGTGCAGCGCCTGCCGGAGGGGTCACTGGCGGTCCTCGCCGACGGCCGCGAGCTCAAGATCTCCAACTGGGACAAGGTCCTGTTCCCCGCCACGGGCTTCACCAAGGGCGACCTCATCACCTACTACGCCCGGATCGCCCCGGCCGTCGTGCCCCACGTGCACGACCGCCCGCTCACGCTCAAGCGCTACCCCAACGGGGTCGACGCGCCCTATTTCTATGAGAAGCAGTCGCCCTCGCACCGGCCCGAGTGGGTGCAGACGGCGCGGATCGGGGCGGTCAACTACACGCTGTGCCAGGACCGGCCGACGCTCATCTGGCTGGCCAACCTGGCCGACATCGAGCTCCACACCTCGCTGTCGCTGGCGGCCCGGCCCGAATCGCCGACGATGCTCGTCTTCGATCTGGACCCCGGCGCGCCGGCGGGCATCGTCGAATGCTGCGAGGTCGCGCTCGTACTCCGCGGGCTGTTCAAGGCCCTCGGCCTGGAGAGCGTGGCCAAGACGTCGGGATCGAAGGGGATGCAGCTCTACGTCCCCCTCAACCAGCCAGGCGGCAAGGTCACCTATGCGCACACCAAGCCGTTCGCGCGCCAGATCGCCGAGCTGCTGGAGCAGCGGTTGCCCGAGCTCGTCGTCTCGCGGATGACCAAGCGCCTGCGCGCCGGGAGGGTCCTGGTCGACTGGAGCCAGAACGACGACCACAAGACGACGGTCACCGTCTACTCGGTCCGCGCGCGCGAGCGGCCGACGGTGTCGGCGCCGGTGAGCTGGGACGAGGTCCAGAGCTGCCTGGACGCCAAAGACCCCGAACTTCTGACCTTCACCACCGATCAGGTCCTCGACCGAGTGGCCGCTGACGGGGACCCGTTCGCGGTCCTCCTGTCACTGAGTCAACAGCTACCCCGCGGGTAGGATTTCTCTCGATGGATCAGATTCAGATGCGCAATCGCCTACTGGTGGCAACGGGCATGTGGAAGGAGGCGACGGGAGAGCCGCTGCCGCGGATGGCGCCCGGCGATCCGGCCGATCAGATCGAGAGCTTTGAGCTGCGGCTCGTCGACCGCCTCTGGGAGACCGCGACGCCGGAGAACGCGCGCGAGATCGCCGACCGCACCTGGGATCTGGTCCACGATCGCTCCGACGCCGATCCGGTCAAGAAGCGGGTCGTGGAGTGCCACGAGGCCCTGGCGCGCATGACCCGTCTCAATGACTGACGACCCGCCCGAGTCCTCCCCGGCGCAGGGGGCGCGCCACCGGCGCCACTACACGCTCGAGCAGGCCATGGCGGTGCGCGGGTGGGTGGCCGAGCGCGTGCGCCGGGTCCGCGACGCCCAGGCTCGCCTGGTCGCGCTGGGACCCGGGATCGCCCTCGCCATCGAGGCGCTGGACCCCGATCTCGGAGGCGCCTACCCGGGCCGCGAGATCGCCCGGCCGTTGGTGCAGATCAGCCGCGCCGCCGGCGAGCTGGACGCCGTGGAGATCGTCCTGCGCGACGTGACCCGCGGCCTCATCGATTTCCCCGCGATGCGCGATGGGGAGGAGGTCTACCTGTGCTGGCTGATCGACAATGAGGAGTCGATCGGCTTCTGGCACGAGCCCGGGGCCGGCTTTGCCGGCCGTCGTCCGCTCTAGCGGTCTCGGCTCTCGGAACGCTCACACAGATCATGAGTCACTGGCTCCCCATCCTGCTCACCGTGCTCGGCCTCGCGCCGCCCCCCGCGGCGCACGGCCTCGCGTTTGGCGCCGACATCGGTGGCGACTTCGTGTACCAGGCCCGCGGGACCTGGACCGCGCAGCAGACGCAGAGCTCCCTGACCAGCCTGTATGAGGCCGGCGGCCGGGTCGGTCGCGCCGATTCGGACTGGGCTCGGACCGAACCCGAGCCACCGGCGCACGGCGTGCACACCTACCACTGGGGCTATGACGACATGATCGTCTCCGAGATGGCCCAAGCGGGCCTGCGCTGGCAGCCCGACCTGCAGTTCGCCCCTCGCTGGGCCGAGCCGCACAGGTCCAACGTCATCCACCTGGCCACCGGCCGGTGGGTGGTGCCGCTACCCCCGGCCTCAAACGCCACGTTCGCCGCCTACGCCACCGCATTTGCGCGCCGCTACGGGCGGGATGGGACGTTCTGGCGGGCCAACGCGCAGTTGCCGTACCTGCCGGTCACGACCCTCGAGGTGTGGAACGAGCCCGACAACAAGCACGACTGGGGCCCGGACATCAACCTGCAGGACTACGCCCGCATGTACGAGGCCGTGCGCACGGCGATCCACCAGGTGGACCGCTACGCCCAGGTGGTCACCGGCGGCCTGGCGTGGACGATGAGCTCTCTGCCGCGGCTCCTGAACGCCTTCAAGCACATGCCGATGGACGCTCTCGCCTTCCATCCCTATGGCGCCACTCCCGCCGCCAGCCTCAGCCTCGCCCGTTACACGATCGCGCTGATGCGCAGATACGGCCGCGGCCGCACCCCGCTGCTGGCCAACGAGTACGGGTGGACGTCCACCCAGGACACCTGGGGGTCCACGGAGCCCGCCAACGTCAGTCGCTACAGCTACCAGACGCTGATCGGACTGGCCTCGCTGCCCCTGGCCTATGTGCTGCCGTTTCAGTGGACCCAGACCACCTGGGGGTTGAGTGACGGCACCTACGCGCGCGCGCTGAAGGCGCTCACCGGCGACTGACCGCCGCGCTCGTCGGGAGCTTACGGCTGCGCCAGCGGCGGCACCTCCTCCGGCTGGGCCTGCGCGTTCTGGGGCAGGCCCGCCGCATCGTAGGCCTCGTCCTGATCGAGCGTCTCGTGCTCGAGCAGCGCCGCCACGAGCGAGTTGAGGTTCGCGCGGTGCATGCTCAGCGTCACCGTCGCCTCCTCGTGGGCGGTCTCGACGATGCGGCGCACCTCCTCGTCCACGAGCCGCTGGGTCTGCTGGGAGGTCTCGGAGACGCCGGGCAGGAGCGGGCTCTGACCGTCGGCGGGCAGCACCGCCACCGGTCCGATCGCGGGGCTCATCCCCCAGCGCCCGACCATCCCGCGGGCGATCCGGGTGAGCTGCTGGATGTCTGACTCCGCGCCTGTGGTGAGGTCGCCGAAGACGATCTCCTCGGCCACGCGGCCACCCAGCGCGACCTTGATCTGGGCGATCAGGTGGCGCTCGTCGAAGTTGAACCGGTCGGCATCGGGCGCGGAGAACGTCACCCCCAGGGCCATCCCGCGCGGGATGATCGAGACCTTGCGCACCGGGTCGGCGCCCGGGGTGAGCATGCCCATGATCGCGTGGCCGGCCTCGTGGTAGGCGGTGCGCCGCCGGTCGTCCTCGGACAGCATGACCTTCCGGGCGGCGCCGAGCACGATCCGCTCGAGCGCATCCGAGAGGTCCTGGCGCGCGACCTTGGCATGGTTGCGCTTGGCCGCCAGCAGCGCGGCCTCGTTGGCGAGGTTGGCCAGGTCGGCGCCCACCATCCCCGGCGTGGACGCCGCGAGCGCCCCCAGATCGACGTCGGTGTCCAGCGGCACCGACCGCGTGTGGACCTGCAGGATCGCCTCGCGCCCCCCGCGATCGGGCGGGACGACCACGACGCGCCGATCGAAGCGACCGGGACGCAGCAGCGCCGGATCGAGGATCTCCGGCCGGTTGGTCGCACCGAGGACGATGACGCTCTCCCGGGGGCTGAACCCGTCCATCTCGGTGAGGATCTGGTTGAGCGTCTGTTCGCGCTCGTCGTGACCACCGGACAGGTTGGGGCCGCCGGAGGCGCGCGATCGCCCGATGGCATCAAGCTCGTCGATGAAGATGATCGCCGGCGCCGCCTCCTTGGCCTGGCGGAACAGGTCACGCACGCGCGAGGCGCCGACGCCGACGATCATCTCGACGAACTCCGACGCGGACATCTGGAAGAACGGCACCCCGGCCTCTCCGGCCACGGCCCGTGCCAGCAGGGTCTTGCCGGTGCCCGGGGGCCCCGACAGCAGGACCCCGCGCGGGATCCGCGCGCCGAGGGCCAGGTACTTGTCGGGCGTCTTGAGGAAGTCGACGATCTCGGTCAGTTCCTCCTTGGCCTCGTCGATGCCCGCGACGTCCTCAAAGGTGACCTGCTGGTCAGCGGCCTCGACCCGGCGCGCCCGCGAGCGGCCGAAGGACATCAGACCGCCCGCGCCGCCTCCACCCCCGGCCGAGCGGCGCGCGATGAACACGAACAGCGCCACGAGCAGCAGTGTGGGGCCGAATCCGAAGATGAGGCTCTCGGCGATGGACGGGCCCCGGTTGGTCGGTTGGGCGTTGATCGTCACGCCCTCGTCGCGGAGGGATTTGAACAGCGACGAGTCGTCGGCGAATGAGGGGATCTGGGTGGAGAAGTTCGTCGAGCCCTCGCTGCCGGCCGGATAGCTGATCTCCTTCTTCAGCGTCCCCGAGATCGCGTCTCCGGTGGACGAGATGGTGCTGACGTTCTTGGCCTGGACCTCGTTTAGGAACGTCGGGCTGTACGGGATGCGGAGGGTGTTGGGCTTCAGCGCCTGGGAGGAGACCCACAGGTTGATCGCCAGCAGCCCCACCACCACCGCAGCGGCGATCCACCAGCGCGACCGCGAAGGAGCCGGTGGACGCGGCGGCCCGCCGGCGCCACGGCCGTCCGGAGCCGGCGTGATCCGCCAGCCCTGTTGGCCCGGGGCGGGCGGCTGCGCTCGGCCGCGCGGCGCGGTGGGGCGGCGGGGTGGCGAGTCGGCCATTGACGGATTGTGCCAAGGTGCGACGCCGTCATCGCCGGGGCGCGCCCCTCGCGTGCGCGCGCGTGCAGCGCCCGTCGTCAGTAGCTGTCCAGCAGCGAGCGGAACATGTCGGCCCCGTGCACGGCCGCGCCGAGGTGGTTCGCCTGGTCGGCCAGCCACCGGTCCGAGGTCACGACCCGCACCAGCGCCGGATTGTCCTCCTGGCGCAGCCGGCGGACGATCTCGTCGTCGGCGGCGTCGCGCCGGGGCTTGGGGGCGTGCGCGACCTCGATCACGCTGGAGCGAATCGGAGGCGACGGTTTTCGCTCGAACACCACCACGACGTCCTCGCCCTCGGCCGCCGCCCAGCGCTCAAGGAGATCGACGAGGCGCAGCATGGCGGCGTCGCGATCGCGCCACCACCCGTCCGGGCGCGTGCCGATCACGTTCATGCCGTCCACGTACCAGCGCATGCGCTCGGCGCCGCGGGCCGCGCTATCCCTCGTCGCCCGCCGGTCGCCGCCGGTCGCGCTTGCGCGCGGACTGACGGCGCTTGGCATCCAGCCGTCGTGTCACCGAGCTGCGCGTCGGGCGGGTGGGGTGGCGCGGCCGTCGGGGCGCCAGCGCCGTCTGGAGGCGGTGGGCCAGGCGCTGGAGCGCCAGCTCGCGGTTGCGGGTCTGGCTGCGCTCGTCCTGGGCCACGGCGACCACGCGCGGGCCCAGGCGGGCCATGATCCGGCGCTTCTGCTCGTCAGAGAGCGCCTCGGAGGCGGCCACGTCGAAGCTCGCCTCGATCCGCGATGCGGTGGTGTTGGCATGTTGGCCGCCCGGGCCCGACGAGCGTGAAGCGCGCACCGTGATCTCGCGAAGCGGGATGGAAATACCGGGGCGCACAGGGAGTGGATCGTCCATCGTGATCAGATGATGACCTGTATCCAGGTGGTAAACCGGTCTCGCGGATTGGTGTTCGTACCCCCCGTCGTGCTACTTTCCCCGCCGACAAGGCCGAATCGCTCCAAAACCGATCGGCGAATACGCAGGTGCAGGCCCTGGGGGAAGCAACACCTCCGCGGTAGCAGCACTTCGAGCTACGGAGGAAAGCTCCCATGCCAACTGGAACGGTCAAATGGTTCAGCGACGAAAAGGGCTTTGGCTTCATCACGCCCGATGAGGGCAGCCGCGACCTCTTCGTCCATCACACCAGCATCCAGGCCGATGGCTACCGGTCACTCGCGGAGGGCGCCAAGGTGTCCTACGAGGAGGAGGCCGGGCCCAAGGGCCCCAAGGCCATCAACGTCCAGAAGGTTTAACAGGCCCTTCTGAGAGTCACGTGGATTCCGGCATCCGTGCCGGAATCCCGAGATACGAACCTTCGCCCTGCCTCCGGCGGCGAGTGGCCGACTGGGTGACGATCTCATCGCTGGCGACCGCCGGCGGCACACTGGTGCTGGCGGTCGCCACGTTCAGCTCCGTCAAGTCGGCCAACCGGTCGGCGCGAGTGGCGGAGCGCTCGCTCCTGGTCGGGATGCGCCCCGTGCTCATCCCATCCCGGGACGACGATCCGTTGGAGCGGATCCGCTTCGGCGACGGCCAGATCGTGCAGGTGCCCGGGCACGGAGGCGCCGCCGAGGTCCACGACGACAACGTCTTCATGGCGCTCGGCCTGCGCAACGGCGGCAGCGGTCTGGCCGTCATCCACGGCTGGCGGGCGAGAGTGCGCCACGATCCGGACAACCCGGGCGCCGGGCGCCCCAATGAACTGCCCGATCTCGACGAGTTCCGCGCGCAGCAGCTCGATCTCTACATCCCGGCCGGCGAGGCCGGCTTCTGGCAGGGGGCGTTCCGCGATCCGGCGCTTCCCGGCTACGACGAGGTTCGCGGCAGCCTCGAGGACGGCGGTCCCATCCAGGTCGACCTGCTCTACGGTGACCACGAGGGCGGGCAGCGCACGATCGCGCGCTTCGTGCTCGCTCCGTGGCCCACCGAGGACGACCGTCCGGACATCGAGGGCCCTATGAGGGCCATCGTGGTCAGGTACTGGACCGTCGACGGCCAGGACCCGCGCTAGTCATCCTCGTCGGGGTCGTCCTCGGCGGAGTCGTCCTCTGCGCCGCCGGCGCCGCCGTCCTGGTCCTCGTCGTCCTCGTCCTCGTCGGGGTCGTCCCAATCCGGGGTGGCCCCGGGGACTCCGGCGTCAGCGCGCTTGCGCTCCCAGTCTTGGCGGACGTCGGTGATCTCCTCGCCCAGGCTCCGGCTGCGGTCAGCGAGCGTGTCGGCTCGGTCCTCCAGCTCGTCGGCGAGCTCGTCGTATTGCTCTCGTTCGCTCATGCCCTCAAGCTCACCGCTTGCGCCCCAGCGCAAACCGAATGTGGCGCCGACCAGCGCCTGGGCTAGAATCGCCCACAGAGAGGTAAGGACGACGCAGTGACGCGCACACGACGGCTGGGGGCCTGATGACCAAGGAGGTCGAGGAACTCGAACGCGTCATCATCCGGTTCGCCGGGGACTCCGGCGACGGGATGCAGCTCACCGGCGGCCGCTTCACCGACGCGACCGCCGTGGTGGGCAACGATCTGGCGACCCTGCCGAACTTCCCGGCCGAGATCCGGGCGCCGGCGGGCACGCTGGCCGGGGTGTCGGCGTTCCAGATCCACTTCGCCTCGCGCGACATCCTCACCCCGGGCGATCATCCCACCGTCCTGGTGGCGATGAACCCGGCGGCGCTGAAGGTCAACGGAGCCGAGCTGCTGCGCGGCGCCACCATCATCGTCAACGAGGACGCCTTCACCAAGCGCAACCTGGAGAAGGCGGGCTATGACGCCAACCCGCTCGAGGACGGCTCGCTGAGCGAGTACCGCGTCCATCGCATCCCGATGAGCACGCTGACCGCGGCTGCGGTCGAGGGCATGGAGGGGGTCACCACCCGTGATGCCAGCCGGGCCAAGAACCTGTTCGCGCTCGGAGTGGTCTCGTGGTTGTACGGGCGCCCGACCGAGGTCACCAAGCGCTGGGTGGAGCGCAAGTTCGCCCGTAACCCCGCCGTGGCCCAGGCCAACCTGGCCGCGTTCAACGCCGGCTGGTCCTTCGGCGAGACCACCGAGCTGCTCGACGTCCAGTACCGCGTCCCCGCCGCCACCGACGTCCCGCCCGGGACCTACCGCAACATCAACGGCACCACGGCGCTCTCGCTGGGCCTGATCGCCGCCAGCGTGCGCAGCAAGCTGCCGCTGGTGCTGGCCAGCTATCCGATCACGCCCGCCTCCGAGCTCCTGCACGAGCTCTCGCGCCACGCCAACATCGGTATCTCCACCATCCAGGCCGAGGACGAGATCGCCGCGGCCGGAATGGCGCTGGGCGCCGCGTTCGGCGGGCGGTTGGGCGTGACCGCAACCAGCGGCCCTGGCATGGATCTCAAGGCCGAGACGATCGGCCTGGCGGTGATGCTGGAGCTCCCCCTGATCATCATCGATGTGCAGCGCGCCGGCCCCTCGACGGGCATGCCGACCAAGACCGAGCAGTCTGACCTGCTCATGGCGCTGTACGGCCGCCACGGCGAGTCGCCGCTTCCGGTAATCGCTCCCAGCACCGCCGGCGGATGCTTCGAGGCGGCGTTCGAGGCGGCGCGGATCGCCATCCGCTACCGGACGCCGGTGATCCTGCTCTCCGACACCTATCTCGCCTCCTCCTCGGAGCCGTGGTTGGTGCCCGACGCCGCCTCACTGCCCGACATCGATCCGCAGTTCGCGGTGCCCCCGTCCAACGGCCACCCCTTCGAGCCGTACGCCCGCGACGAGCGGCTGGCGCGGCCGTGGGCGATTCCCGGCACGCCGGGGCTGCAGCATCGCATCGGCGGCCTGGAGAAGGCCGACATCACGGGCAACATCTCCTACGACGGCGCCAACCACGCGCGCATGACCGAGCTGCGGGCCGCCAAGGTGGCCGCGATCGCCGAGGAGGTCCCACCGCTGTCGGTCGACATTGACCCCGACCCCACCCGCCCCACCGGTCTCCTGGTGCTCGGGTGGGGCTCCACGGACGGCGCCATCCGCGCCGGTGCGCGCCGCGCCCGCGAGGCCGGGCACCGGGTTGCCACGGCGCAGCTGCGCCACCTCAACCCGCTGCCGACCAACACCGGCGACGTGCTGCGCTCCTTCGAGCGCGTGCTGGTCCCAGAGCTCAACAGCGGCCATCTGGCGATGCTGCTGCGCAGCCGCTTCCTGGTCGACGTGGAGTCCTACACCAAGATCGAGGGTCAGCCGCTGTTCGCGGCTGACGTCGAGGAAGCGATCGCGAGCCGCCAATGAGCGCCACTCTGAGCAAGGCCGATTTCCAATCAGACCAGGAGACCCGGTGGTGCCCGGGCTGTGGTGACTACGCCGTGCTCTCGGCCGTCCAGCAGTTCATGCCCGAGCTGGGGATACCGCCGGAGCGGATCGTGTTCATCACCGGCATCGGCTGCGCCGGGCGGTTCGCCTACTACATGGACACCTACGGGATGCACGGTATCCACGGGCGCGCGCCCGCGCTGGCTACCGGGCTGGCCACCTCGCGCGACGACCTCTCCATCTGGGTCGTCTCGGGCGACGGCGACGCGCTGTCGATCGGCGGCAACCACCTCATTCATTCGCTGCGCCGCAACGTGCCGGTCAAGATCCTGCTCTTCAACAACCAGATCTACGGCCTCACCAAGGGCCAGGCGTCGCCGACCTCGGAGCTGGGCAAGATCACCAAGTCCACGCCGTTCGGCGTCGCCGACCACCCGTTCAACCCGGTGGCCATCGCCCTCGGCGCCGAGGCCACATTCGTCGCGCGCACCATCGATCGCGACCGCCACCACCTCACCGAGGTGCTTCGCGCGGCCGCCGTCCACGAGGGCGCCTCGCTGGTGGAGATCTACCAGAACTGCCCGGTGTTCAACGACGGCGCGTTCGCGGCGCTCACCGACAAGGAGACCAAGGACACCAATCAGATCCGGCTCGTCGCCGGTGAGCCCATCCGCTTCGGGGCAAGCAACGAGCGGGGCGTGATCCGCGGCGCCGATGGTTGCCTGGCGGTGGTGGACGTCGCCGACGTCGACGCGTCGGCGCTGCTTGTCCACGACCCCGCCCGGGCCGACGCGGGACAGGCGTTCTCGCTGGCCAAGCTGGCTGAGACGCCCACCGGCCCGACGCCGATCGGGATCTTCCGCGACGTGGAGCGCCCCGTGTTCCGGCGCGGCGCCACCGAGCCGGCCACCGAGACCCAGCTCTCGGACCTGCTCTCCGCCGGCGAGACCTGGACCGTGGCCTGACGCCCGAGCCTCGCGTGGAGCTGTTGTGGTCGGAGGGGTGCCCGTCGACTGAGCGAGCGCTCTCGGATCTGCGCACGGCGCTGGCCGACGTCGGGCTGGCCACCGAGGTGCGGATGCGCGAGATCCGCACCGACGAGGAGGCCCTGGTGGCGCGGTTCACCGGCTCGCCGACGATCCTCATCAACGGCGTCGAGTTGATGGCAGCCCTGGGGCGGGGCGCCGGCGACGAGCCGGCGGCGCTCAACTGCCGCGTGTACGTGCGGCGCGACGGCCGGGTGTCCCCGACCCCGGATCCCCAGGACCTGCGCGACGCCCTGCGCGCCGCTACTGACCGAAAGGAGTGAGGCGATGAGCGTGGACATCGGCGACCCGGCACCGGACTTCGTCCTGCCCGACACCGACGGGGAGGGCTGGTCGCTCCGCGACGACGAGACTGCCGCCACCGTCCTGGTGTTCACCTGCAACCACTGCCCCTACGCCTTGGCGTGGCATGACCGGATCGCCGACGCCGCGCGTGACTACGCCGATCAGAGCGTGCGCTTCCTGGCCATCAACGCCAACGACGCCGAGCGCTACCCGCGCGACTCCTACGAGGCGATGCAGAGCCGCGTGGCGCGCGAGAACTGGCCGATGCCCTACCTGCACGACCCGACGCAGGAGGTGGCGCGCGCCTACGGGGCCAAGACCACGCCCGATGTGTTCGTTCTGGACGGGGCGGGCACGCTGCGCTACCGGGGCGCGCCCGACTCCGATTACGAGGATCCCGCGCTGCGCGCCTCCTGGCTGCGCGAGGCGCTGGACGCCGTCCTGGCCGGCCGGGAGCCCGAACGGGCGCAGACGCGCCCGGTGGGCTGCTCGATCAAGTGGAAGGCCTAGCCGACCGCTCAGCGGTCAGGCGACGTCGACGTACCCGCCCTCGGGCACCAGCGGCAGCCCCGCGGCGTCCCAGGCCAGCAGCCCGCCGGTCATGTTGTGGGCGTCGAACCCCGCCTCGGCGAACGCCTGCGTGGCCATCGCCGAGCGCGCGCCGCTGCGGCAGTAGAAGACGACGGGGGTGTCCCGGCTGATGGTGTGGGCCTCGGCGCTCAGGCTGCCGAGCTCGATCAGCCGGTCGCCGGCGATCCGGCCCGCCTCGTGCTCGTGGAGTTGGCGCACGTCGATGAGCTGGATGGGGCCGCCGGCCACGAGCTCCGAGACCTCTTGGGGGGTGTAGTCAGCGCCCATGTTTCTGCAGATTAGCCCGCCGGGTAGGGGACCCGCCAACGGCAGCGAATCCCCTCCCATCAGGAGGGTGCAAAGGATGGTGTGACAGACATCTTGCAGGTCGTGTAGGCTGCCCAGCCGATAAGCACCCAGCCGAATCGCCGAGGCCCTCAGGCCGAGGCGATCGGGGAACCCGCTGGAGCCCAATACAGGGCTCCTGGGGCGAATCGCCGGATCTCCGGCGTAGCGCATCTCTTTCAGCGCGAGCCCGTCAGCTAACCCCGTAGGCGTCCGAAAGAGAAGGGTTACCCTTGCTTCAAGTCCGGATCCGCGCCGTTCCCCGTCTTGCGGGTGTCCTGGCGCTCACTGCCTTCGTACTTCAGACCTCTCCCGCCCAGGCCAGCACCAAACAACGCTTGAGCACGCCGGGCAGTGGCGGCACCTCGCTGGGCCAGGGCGGACCGGCGGGCGGCAAGCACAAGTCCAAGCAGGCCGCCGCCGCCAACGATCCCACGAGGGTCCTCAGCAGCAACCCGATCATGGCGCCAGTCGTCCAGGACGGCGGCTCCCAGCACCTGGGCGAGCGCACTCTCAAGCAGGGCATGCGCGGCCACGACGTCCGCGTCCTCCAGGGCTACCTGTCGCTCGCCGGCTTCCCCACCTCGGTGGACGGCGACTTCGGGCCCGGCACGAAGGCCAACGTGGTCAAGTTCGAGCAGGCCAACGGTCTTGACGAGACCGGCGTGGTGACCTACGCCCAGTCGCAGACTCTGCGCCAGGTCGTGGCCCAGGCGATGACGGCGTCCGGTCCCGTCGGCAAGGCCGCGCTCAACTCCGACGGGACCGTCACGCCGCCCGCCGGCGCCCCCCAAGCAGTCGTGGACGCGATCAACGCGGCCAACTCGATCATCGACAAGCCCTACCGGGTCGGCGGTGGCCATGGCAAGTGGAACGACTCCGCCTATGACTGCTCGGGCGCGGTCAGCTTCGCGCTGCACGGCGCCAACCTGCTGTCGGCACCGGAGGACTCGAGCCAGCTCGAGTCCTACGGGAGCGCCGGCCCCGGCCAATGGATGACCATCTACGCCGACGCCGCCCACACGTTCATCGTGATCGCCGGGCTGGCCTTCGATACGGCGCATTACGGTCCCACGACTCCGGGCGGCACCGGGCCGCGCTGGCTGACTCCGGCCAACGCCACCGCCAACCTCCGGGACGGCGGCAACTACATCGTCCGGCACCCGTCGGGGCTGTAGGAGCTAGGAGATAGAGGCTCGGGGCCCGGCCGGGCCCCGGGCACGCTGCCGTCGGCTCCGCACCCCGCGGCCGCATGCGCCCGTGATCTAGCATCCAGAGCGCATCATGTCCGCGCTGTCAGAGCTCTACACGATTCCGCAGGAGCACATCGACTTCCGGGACACGATCCGGGAGATCGCCCAGCAGCGGATCGCGCCGCGGGCCGCCCAGATCGACGAGGAGGCGGCCTACCCGCACGACCTGCGCAAGCTCCTGGCCGAGCAGGACATCCTCGGCCTGCCCTTCGAGACCGAGCACGGCGGCACCGGGACCGGCACGCTGATGCTCAACATGGCGGTCGAGGAGATCGCCAAGGCGTGCGCCTCCACCGCGCTCATCCTCATGATCCAGGAGCTCGGGACGCTGCCGATCAAGCTGTTCGGCTCCGAGGAGCTCAAGGACCGCTTCCTGCCCCACTGCGCCACAGGCGAGTGGTCGCCGGCGTTCGCCCTGTCCGAGCCCGAGGCGGGCTCTGATCCCGGCGGCATGATCACCCGCGCCGTGCGCGACGGCGACGAATGGGTCATCGACGGGGCCAAGAACTGGATCACCAACCTCGGTATCGCCGACTTCTACGTCGTGTTCGCCGTCACCGACCGGGAGGCGGGGCACTCGCGGGGGATCACGGCGTTCGTGGTCGAGGCCGACCGGCCCGGGTTCAGCGTGGGCAAGCTCGAGCACAAGCTCGGGATCCGAGGTTCGCCGACCGGCCAGCCGATCTTCGACGGCGTCCGCGTCCCTGAGGAGAACGTCGTCGGCGAGGTCAACCACGGGTTCAGGGTGGCGATGGGCACGCTGGACCGCTCGCGTCTGGGGGTGGCGGCGCAGGCGCTCGGGATCGCCCAGGGCGCGACTGACTACGCCGCCGCCTACGCCCGCGAGCGCAAGCAGTTCGGCAAGCCGATCAACTCGTTCCAGGCGATCCAGTTCAAGCTCGCCGACATGGAGACCCAGTGCGCCGCCGCGCGCGAGCTGCTCTATCAGGCGTGCGCCAAGATCGACCGGGGCGCTCCCGACATCGGCAAGTACTCGGCGATGGCCAAGCTGTTCTGCTCCGACGTGGCGATGAAGGTCACGATCGAGGCCGTGCAGGTCCTGGGCGGCTACGGCTACGTCAGGGAATACCCGGTGGAGCGGATGATGCGCGACGCCAAGATCACCCAGATCTACGAGGGCACCAACGAGATCCAACGCCTCGTGATCGCCCGGACGCTGAGGTAAGCCTCCATGCCCGGACAGCCGCCGACCCTGCGCCGCATCTTGTTCGCCGCCGTGGCTGCGCTGACGATCGGCCTGGGCGCGGTCAGCGTCGTCACCGGCTTCAGTGACTCCCCGCCGGTGCGGCTGCTCCAGGGCATTGCCATTTTCGGCGCCGGGGCGGCCATCCTCGGCAGCGTGGTGGTGCTGGCCATGACCCACATGGCCGGCTGGCGCGAGCCCGAGTCAGAGGAGGAGTTCGAGGCGATCGTCCGGCGCGCCGAGGAGCTGGCCGCCCGGGGAGAGTGGGGAAACTCATACGACGACGTCCCGGACGGTGGCGACGACGACGAATACGCCCTCACCACCGACGAGGACTTCAGGGCGCTCGTGCGCTCCGCGCTGGACGAGCTGCCGCTGGAGTTTCACCGCGCGCTCGAGCACGTGGCCGTCGTCATCTCCGACGGGGGCGCGCGGCGCGGCGCCTACGGCCTGTACCAGGGTGACACCGTGGCCCGCGACTTCTTCCACGATCGGATCATCATCTTCCGCGACACGCTGATGCGCGACTTCGGGCACGACCCCGAGATGCTCAAGGCCCAGGTCACCCGAACCGTGCGCCACGAGCTCGCCCATCATCTGGGATGGGGCGAGACGGGCGTGCGCGGCCTCGGCCTCTGACCCCCGCAAATTTCATTGCTCCACGCCGCCCAAGGAGAGACCCGCCCATGCCCGAAGCCGTGATCGTTGACGCCATCCGCACGCCCATCGGCCGCGCGGGCAGGGGGTCGCTGAAGTCGGTGCGCGCCGACGAGCTCGCTGCGCTGCCGATCCGGACGCTGATCGAGCGCAACCCCGACGTCGACTTCGCTCAGACCGACGACGTGCTCATGGGCGCCGCCTCCGGGATGGGGGAGCAGGGCTACAACGTCGGACGCAACGCCTCGCTGCTGGCGGGTCTGGACCACCACGTTCCGGCGTGCACCGTCAACCGCTTCTGCGCCTCGTCGCTGATGACGATCCGGATGGCCTCCCACGCCATCCGCGCCGGCGAGGGCGACCAGTACATCGCCGCCGGGGTGGAGGCGGTGTCGCGCGCCGGCCTGGGCGCCGGGATGATGGAGGAGACCAAGCACCCCAAGCTCAACGGCTCCGAGGGCTCGCTCTACGACGTCTACATCCCGATGGGGATGACCGCCGAAAACGTCGCCGAGCGCTGCAATGTGAGCCGGGAAGCGCAGGACGAGTGGGCGGTTATCTCCCAGAATCGGGCCGTGGACGCGCGGGAGTCTGGCCACTTCGACGCCGAGATCGTCCCCGTCACCGTGCCCGCGCACACCGAGGTCGAGCGAGAGGGCAACGAGGTCGAGGTGCCCGAGACGGTCGTGTCCCGAGACGACGGCCCCCGCCCTGGCACCACGATGGAGGTGCTGGGCAAGCTCAAGCCTGCGTTCAAGCCCGACGGCACGGTCACCGCCGGCAACGCCTGCCCGCTCAACGACGGCGCCGCCGCCGTCCTCGTCATGTCAGACGAGAGGGCCGAACGGATGGGGGTCAAGCCCCTGGCGCGGATCGTGGCCTCCACCGTCGCCGCGATCCGCCCCGAAATTATGGGCCTGGGCCCTATCCCGGCGATCCGGGCGCTGCTCGAGCAGACCGGGATGACCATCGACGACATCGACGTCGTCGAGATCAACGAGGCGTTCGCGGCCCAGATCGTGCCCTGCCGGGACGAGCTGGGCATCCCCGAGGAGAAGCTCAACCCGTTCGGCGGCGCGATCGCGCTCGGGCACCCGTTCGGGATGACCGGCGCCCGCATCATGACGACGCTGATCAACGGCCTGCGCACCGTCAACGGTCGCTACGGCATCGAGTCAATGTGCGTGGCCGGCGGGATGGGCCAGGCGATGCTGATCGAGCTGCTGTAGCCCCCTGGTTGGGCGTTGGGCGTTGGGCGTTGGGCGTTGGGCGTTGGGGGTTGGGGGTTGGGCGTCGGCGCCGGCGTGACTGGCGAATCTGCACGCGCGCTGCGCTCCTCGAGGGTGCGTGTGCGTTTGCCCCCCATGTTGGCCCCGGGCGCCCCGCGCCCGGGAAATGCGGCGCGCGTGTGCAGTTCCGCCAGCACTTGTGCGGGCGGGCCTGGGCCCGCGATCCTGAAGCCACAGATCGCACAGGAGCCGTCCGTCGGGTGTGTGATCTCAGAGTTCAGCCGGCTGAACTCTCAGGTCGCACATTCGGAAGCGGGGGTGGCGCGCGATCTGAGGCGGCGACGGTGAGTCCGCCGTCGCCGCGAGTCCCCTGACGGGCCGCCCTGTCAGCGCGGCGGCATGCGCAGCGCGCCGTCGAGCCGGATGACCTCGCCGTTGAGCATCTGGTTCTCCACGATATGGACGGCCAGCGCGGCGAACTCCGACGGCTGGCCGAGGCGCGAGGGGAACGGGACCGCCTCGCCCAGCGCGCGCTGGGTCTCCTCGGACAGCTCGCCCAGCAGTGGCGTCTCGAACGTGCCCGGCGCGATCGTGCACACGCGCACCCCTACCACCGCCAGGTCGCGAGCGGCGGGCAGCGTCATGCCGACGATCCCGCCCTTGGACGCCGAGTACGAGACCTGGCCGATCTGTCCGTCAAAGGCCGCGATCGAGGCGGTGTTGATGCACACGCCGCGTTCGCCGGACTCGCGCGGCTCGTTGGCCAACATCGCCGCCGCCGCCAGCCGCAGCACGTTGAAGGTGCCGATCAGGTTGACCGCGATGACCTTCTCAAACGGCTCCACGGCATGGGCGCCGCGGCGCCCGGCGACCCGCTCGCCGTGCCCGATGCCCGCGCAGCAGACGCTGATCCGCAGCCCTCCATGAGCATGGGCCGCCGCCTGGGTCACGGCCGCCTCCACGGTGTCGGCCTGGGTGACGTCGGCATGCGCGAACGAGGCTCGCTCGCCCAGCTCGCCGGCCAGCGCCTCGCCGCGCGCGGCATTGAGGTCGGCGATCACCACGTGAGCCCCGGCGGCGTGCAGCGCCCGCGCCGTCGCCTCCCCCAGCCCGGATGCGCCGCCCGCGACCAGCGCGCCTGACCCATCGATTCGCATTGGCGCAGACCCTATCCGGAGCCGTCGCCGCGCGGCCGCGCCATCGTCACCGCGAACAGCCCCTCGTCGTCGGTGAACCAGCGGTCGAGTTCGAGTCCGGCCGCCTCGAGGTCGGCCTCGACGTGCTCGCGCGTGAACTTGGCGCTGATCTCGGTGCGCAGCTCCTCGCCGGCGGCGAACTCCACGCGCAGGTCGAGGTCGGCGATGTACGCCGAGGACGCGCGGTTGGCCCGCAGCCGCATCTCCACCCACTCGTTGCGCCGGTCATAGAACGCGATGTGCTCGAAGCTCTCGGGCTGGAAGTCCGCGTCGAGCTCCCGGTTGAGCACACGGAGCAGGTTGCGGTTGAACTCGGCGGTGATCCCGGCGGCGTCGTTGTAGGCGGCCTCGATCACGTGAGGGTCCTTGACCAGGTCGGTGCCGAGCAGCAGCCGGTCGCCGGGTCCGAGCAGCGTGGCGATCTTGCCGAGGACTTTGCGCCGCGTCCCCGGCGGGAAGTTGCCGATGGTGCCGCCCAGCAGAGCCACGAGACGCGCCCCGCCCTCGGCGTCGGGGATGTGCTGCAGATGGCGCTCGAAGTCGCCGACGACGCCATACACCTCAAGGTCCGGGTAATCCTCGATCAGGGTGCGCGCGGCGTCCTCCACCACGCTCTCGGAGACGTCGAGCGGGATGTAGCGGCGCGGGTGGGCGGGGACGGTCTCCCGCATCGCCTCGAGCAGCACGCGCGCCTTGTCTGACGCGCCGGCCCCGAGCTCCACGAGCTCGCCGGCGCCGGTGAGCGCCACGATCTCCGCCGCGTTGTCGCGCAGGATCGCCAGCTCGGTGCGGGTGGGGTAATACTCGGGCTGCTCCGTGATCTGCTCGAACAGCTCGGAGCCACGGGCGTCGTAGAAGTGCTTGGGGGCCAGCTCCTTGAACGGCTTGGTCAGCCCGTCGAGCACGTCGTTGGCCAGCGAGCGCTCGTCATCCTCGGACAGCCACGAATCGATCTGGACGGGGGTGGGGGACAGCGGCTCCATGTTCAGAGGTCCTTTGCGATTCGCAGGCCGGAGAAGATCTGCCGCCGCTGGGGATAGTCCCAGTTGCGGAACGTCGGGGTGATCACACGGGGCCGGGTGGCCCAGGCGCCGCCGCGCAGCACCTTGTACTGGTCTCCGAAGAACACCTCGGAGTACTCGCGGTAGGGGAAGGGACGAAAACCCGGATAGCCGGTGAAGTCGCCGGCGGTCCACTCCCAGACGTCGCCGATCATCCCCAGCACCCCGTAGACCGACGCACCGGCCGGCAGGGACCCCGCGGGCACGGGTCCGCCGGCGCGCTGGTCGATGTTGGCGTGGACGCCGGCAACGGGGGCCTCGTCGCCCCAGGGATAGGGAAGGGAGGTCCGCTGCTCCTGGTCCCAGGTCGCCGCCTTCTCCCACTCGATCTCGGTGGGAAGGCGGCCGGCGTGCGCTCGAGCGAAGGCGTCGGCCTCGAACCAGGAGATGTGGACGACCGGTCGATCCGGATGCAGTGGCTCGAGCCCTGACAGGCGCCACTCGGACCGGAGGTCGGCCGTCCAGCTCTGTGGTCGGGTGATGTCGTAGTCCTCCTTCCACGACCATCCCTCGTCGGACCACCATTCACGTCGCTCGTACCCACCCCCTTCCACGAACGTCAGATACGTGGCGTTGGTGATCGGCGTGCGGCCGATCAGGTACCCGCGGACGTCGGTGCGATGGCGCGGCCGCTCGTTGTCGTACGCGAACCCCGCGCCCGGAGCGCCGATGATGCACTCACCGCCGGGGATCTCGACCATCTCCAGGCCGGTGAAACCGACCCCAACCGCCCCGCCGTTGCCCGGCACGCCCGCGTTCGGAGCGCCGCCGCCGTTGAGCGAGAGTCCCTCCAGTCGCGCGAGCTGGATCGTCTGGAGCATCGTCTCGTTGTGCTGCTGCTCGTGGCGGACGATGAGCTCGGCGATGACGCCGTCGCCGACACCTTGGTCGTCGATGACCTCGAGCGCTCGCTCGCGCACCTCGCAAAGGTAATCGTGGGCCTCCGCCGGCCGCAGGAACGGCAGGTCCCCGCGTCCCGCGCGCGGGGTCTCAAAGGCGTCGTAGACGTCGGCGAGATCCTCGCGCAGGAGTGGCCGCCCGCCGTGGCGGTGGACCAGCCAGAGATCCTCGAACGCGGCGATGTGACCAAGGTCCCAGACGAGCGGGCTCATCAGCGTCGAATGGACCCGCTCCAGCTCCGCCTCGGAGAAGGGAGCGACGAGCTCGAGCGTCCGGTCGCGGGCCTCCTGTAGACCATCGACCACTCTCTGGGCGTCGCTGGACGCGACGGCTGCCTGGAAGCCGTCCATCCGTTAATAGTGACAGCCTCGATTCTTCCCAAAACGTTAAGTCTTCGGTGGCCGCGCGGCCCCGGTTGAGATCGGGCCAAACCGTTAGGCTGAATCGACGATGAGCATCGAGGAGCTCGACCGCGGCGAGCTGGTGGCGGTCACCGCGCTGGTGGCGCTCATCATGACCTTGTTCGTCGGCGTCATCGACCACCCCGGCTCGCCGCCCGCTGAGATCAGCGTGGCCAACGGCCGGTGGGTGGCGCTCCTCGCCGACCTCCTCATCCTCACCGGTTCGGTGTGGCGCTCTAAGGAGAGCGGCGCCGGCCGCAACGCCCCGGGGGTTCTATGAGCACGACACCGACGAGCCAGAAGCCGGACCGCAACCTCGCGCTCGAGCTGGTGCGCGTCACCGAGGCGGCGGCGCTCGCCGCCGCGCGCGTGGTGGGCCGCGGTGACAAGGAGGGCGCCGACCAGGCCGCCGTGGACGCGATGCGCCTCGTCCTTGACACGATCTCGATGGATGGCCGGGTGGTCATCGGCGAGGGCGAGAAGGACGAAGCGCCGATGCTCTACAACGGCGAGCACATCGGCGACGGGACGCCGCCGAAGGTCGACATCGCCGTCGACCCGCTGGAAGGCACCCGCCTCGCCGCCCTGGGCATGCCCAGCGCGCTGGCGGTCATCGCCCTGTCCGAGCGCGGTTCGATGTTCGATCCCGGCCCGTGCGTCTACATGGAGAAGATCGCCGGGGGGCCCGACATCGCGGACGTCCTCGACCTCGACCGGCCGCTGGCCGAGACCCTCGCGCTCGTTGCCGAGCGCCGGAACCGTGACATCCGCGACGTGATGGTCGTGATGCTCGATCGCGAGCGCCATCAGGACGCGATGCGCCAGGTTCGCGAGGCGGGGGCGCGCGTGCGGCTCATCACCGACGGCGACGTCTCTGCGTCGATGCTGGCCGTCAGCGAGAACTCGCCGGTGGACCTGCTGTGGGGCATCGGCGGCACCCCCGAGGGCGTCATCTCCGCGGCCGCGATCAAGTGCATCGGGGGCCAGCTGCTCGGACGACTATGGCCGCGCAACGACGAGGAGCGCGCCGCCGCCGTGCAGGCCGGCTACAACCTCGACAAGATCCTGACCTGCGACGACCTCGTCCAGGGCGAGAACGCGTTCTTCTCGGCCACGGGCGTCACCGACGGAGACGTGCTCCAGGGGGTGCGCTACCAGGGAGACCGCGGCGCGACCACCGAGTCGCTGGTCATGCGGTCGCGCTCGGGCACCGTGCGCCGCATCCACGCCCGCCACGACCGGGCCAAGATGCGCGCGATGGGCATCACCTCCTACGGCTGATCGGGGGACGCGGCGGACGCGGCCGGTTTCGCCGGCTCGGAGGCGGGCGCCGGGGGCGCCGTCGGCTCGCCGGGCGACGAGCCGTCGGCGCCGGCTCCCCAGTCGGCGACCTCGAGCTGGTCGGCGAGCTGCCCCACCTTGGAGCGGGCCAGGTCCAGCTTGGCCAGCGACCGCAGGAAGGCGTGGGTGACCAGCACGTGGACGGCCGACTGGGTCATCTCGTACACCGGCTCGGAGAAGCCGACCGCGATCGACGGGTAGAAGTTGGCCACCTCGACCTCGATGAGCAGGTCCTCCCTGCCGTCCGGACGGGGTGGCTCGCGGCGCACGTCGAGCTCGAGGAAGCCGCAGCCCCGCCCCGTCCGCGCGACGAGCAGCCCGTCGCGGATGCGCCACCGCACGGCGCCGTGGTCGTCGTCGATCGTGTACTCGGGGGCGTCGAAGCGCAGCAGCGTCAGCGGGCGCGCCAGCAGTACAACCGACCGGCTGTCGGCCGTGTACTTGATCCGGATGAAGTTGAGCGTGACCCTGGAGAGAAAGCGCCAGTAGGTACGCGCCAGGTTCTCCAAGTTGGCCGGGGTCCAGATCCGCTCCAGGTCGCGCTCGTGCATGGTCAGCACCGCCGACTGGACCGAGCGGACGGCCCCGTCGCGCGCGATCACCGTGGACCGGCGCGGCGAGACGATCACCGATTGCGCAGGGTGCCGTCGCCGGCGCTGCCGCCGCAGCATCGCGACAGCCGCGGACACGGCGAACGCCACCAGGGCCAGAGGTGCGATCACGGCGCAGATATTGCCCGGTTTGGCGGCGGGGCAACCCGCAGTTGATGCTAAGGGAGCGTTAGCCCGCCAGAGCGTGCAGCGCGACGGTGGCTCCGGCAGGGAGCGCCCCCTCGCCGGCGGGGATCAGCGCAAGGGCGTCGGCGCCGAGCAGCGAGGTGAGGATGTGCGACCCCTGCGCGCCGTTGGGATAGGCGCGCACGGCGTCGCCCTCCTCGGCCAGCCGCACCCGGATCATCTGGTCGCGGCGCGGGTTGCGCGGCACCTCTACGGCGAGGACCGCGGTGGGCCGGGGCGGCTCGGGGATGGGGGCGCCCTGCAGCGCGGCCAGCGCGGGCGCCACGAACAGCGAGAACGTCACCACCGCCGACACCGGGTTGCCGGGCAGGCCGAACACAAGCGGGCGCCCCTCGGCGGGAACCCCGAACCAGGTCGGCTTGCCGGGCTGGAGCGCCACGCTCCAGAACACTTCTCGCACGCCCAGCGCGTCGAGGGCGGGCTTGACGTGGTCGTGGGGGCCGACCGAGACGCCGCCGGAGATGATCACCACGTCTGACCGTGCTATCGCGGCCCCGATCCCCTCGGTGGTGGCGGCGCGGTCATCGGGCAGCCGCCGGGCCAGCGCGGTGGCGGCGCCGAGCCGCCGGGCCAGCGCGGTGAGCATCGGGGCGTTGGAGTTGTGGATCTCGCCGGGCCCCAGCGGCTCGCCCGGGGCGCGCAGCTCGTCGCCGGTGCACAGCACCGAGACGCTCGGCCGGCGCGCCGCGACCAGGGTGCCGACGCCGGCGGCGGCCGCTGCGCCGAGAGCCACCGGTCCCAGCGGGTTGCCGGCCGTGAGCACGACCGTGCCGGCGCGCATGTCCTCGCCCGCGCCGCGGACGTGCTCGCCCGGCGCGACCGGGGCCGCGGTCTTGATCGATTCACCGCCGTTGGCGGCGACGTTCTCCTGGGGGATCACGGCGGTGGCCCCGGGCGGGATGGCGGCGCCGGTGGAGATGCGAATCGCCTCGCCGTCGACGAGGTGGCGCCCGGAGGGCGTCCCGGCCCGGGACTCTCCGACGATCGTCAGGGTTCGTCCGGCGTCCCCGGCGGTCACGGCGTAGCCGTCCATCGCCGAGCACGGGAACGGGGGGACGTCGCCCGCCGCCGTCACATCCTCGGCGAGGACCCGTCCCAGGGCGTCGTCGAGCGCGACCGTCTCAGGTTCAAGCGGCGAGACGGCGTCAAGAACGAAGCTTCGTGCGTCGTCGATGGAGATGAGCGGTGCGGGCATCAATGGACTGGTGGCTCGCCGAAGCGGATTTCCAGCATATTGCGGTCAACCCGGACGGAGACGACTGGGATCAGCGCGCCGGCAGCGAGACCGCGTCGATCTGCGCCGTGCCCGTGATACCGAGCGCCCTGCCCGTGGCGACGGTGAGGTCCCAGTCGGCGCCGTTGGCGTAGGGACCGCGGTCGATGACCGGCACCACCAGTGTTCTGCCCTGGTAGTAGATGGCCACCGATTCGCCGCACTTCAGCGTCCGGTTGGCCAGCCCGATCGTGCCGCGGCGCAACCGCTGGCCGCAGGCGGTCTTCTTGCCGTAGAAGCCGGGGCCGTACTCCGTGGCCCGGGAGGGGCGGTACACCGTCGTCGTCAGAGAGGGGGTCGCGGCAGCACTGTGCGCCTCCGACGCGCTGACCACCACGGCGCGCATGGCGAAGCGGCCGATGTGGTTGGTCTGCCACACGGCGCTGAAGGTGCCGTCGGGGGCGATCGTGGCCGCCACCGTGTCGGCCCAGGTCCAGTTGGTCTGGTGGCCCGAGCGCTGGATCTGGATCGTGTCACCGGCCAACTGCGGCGGGGCGGTGCCCGAGAAGGTCAGCGAGCTGCCCAGGATGCCCGAAGCGCTCGTCTGCAGGGTGATGCCGTTGCTGGTGGTCGAGACGGTGAGGTTCCCACTCGCGACACCCGGCGCGGCGCCGGTGGTTGTCGCACCGGTCGTTGTCGTCACGGACGACCCGCCCGGAGCCAGGCCGGCGCCGCCGCCGGAGGACGCCAGCGCGGCGGCGGGGAGCGGCCAGCGCTGCGGTGAGCAGCGCGGAAACGGCATGAGCATGTCGACGACGACTACTGCGGATAACTCGGTCCATCCTGTTGTCATGCCTACGAGGTGAGCTGACGGGCTCGCGCTTTGGCTTTAGCGCTACGGTCCTTTGCGGGACCGATTCGCCCCAGCGGGTCTGCGACAACCCGCGAGTGGTTCCCCCGTCGGCCCCTCCCGGAGAAGAGGCCGTTCGGCTGGTGGCGCGGCAGTATACGCATACCCGCTGGCGGACTTATGTACGCCTGGTGAGCGCGCTCGCTACGGCCGGGGCAGCCGCGAGACGGCGCGGCGCAGGGCGCGCGCGCTCGCGTGCAGGCCGATCTCGGTGAGCTCGGCGGCGGCTTGGACCGCGGTCTCGAGCACGCCGGGCGAGGGCTCGCGTGCGGGGCGCTCAGCCGGCGGCGTCACGGTCCGCCGCGCGGCGGTCGGCTTCGGGGGCGCCGCTTTCGCGGCCGCTGTCCCCGGCGGCCTGGTAGCCGCTGGTCTCGGCGGCTTGGGTTTCGCGGCCGGCCTGGTCCTCGCGGCCGGCTTGGGCGTCGCGGCCGGCTTGGGCGTCGCGGCCGGCTCGGGAGGCCGCGGAGTGGCAACGGTGCTCGCGGGCTCGGCCGGGGCGGTGGCGCCGCGCTTGGCCGCACGCTTGTCCGAGCGTCGGTGGGGACGGGTCCGCGGCAGCGATCCGATGACTCCTGGCTGGGGCTCGTCGCTCATCGAATTTCACATCATCGCGTACCCGCGGTCAGACCGTCTCGGCGAGACAAAATGCGCGGTCGGTCAAAAAAATCGGCGAATCGCTGAAACGCCACGATATCTTCGACGTATAGACGTGGATATAGAGGAGACGCTCCCAGCGGCCGTGAGCCGCCGGACCGCTCTTCAGCTTGGGCCTCTGCAGGCCTTCCGCGGATTGACTTCACAAAATATAGTGACTATAGTTGGACCGTATGTTTGAGTAGCGGTCGTGCGCACTGACGCGGGCGCCACGGTCGGTTTCTTTGCACTGAGTGGTGACCCCGCTGGCGTGTCGCCGCCAACGACGGAAACGGAATCAGATGTCTGTAGCGGACCTGCAGGAACTCGAAGAGATCAAGGGCCTCGTCAACCGCGGCCAGCAGCTCGGCGTGCTCACCTACTCGGAGATCGCTGGAGCAGTTTCAGAGCTCGATCTGGACGAAGCGGACGTCGAGGAGCTGCACGGCTTCCTGGAGCGAGCCGAGATCGAGCTCGTCGAGGAAGTGGACCCGGCTCTCGCCGCGACCGAGGTCGAGCGCGCGCCGGACAAGCGCGGCCGGCGGAAGGCCAAGACCGCGCTGGATCTGAAGCCGGACATGACGACGGACTCGCTCCAGCTGTTCCTCAAGGACATCGGGAAGGTCCGCCTGCTCACCGCCCAGGAGGAGGTCGACCTGGCCAAGCGGATCGAGCGCGGCGACCTCGATGCCAAGCAGAAGATGGTGGAGTCCAACCTCCGTCTCGTCGTCTCGATTGCGAAGAACTACCGCAACCAGGGCCTGCCGTTCCTCGATCTCATCCAGGAGGGGACGCTCGGCCTGGTGCGCGCCGCCGAGAAGTTCGACTACCGCAAGGGCTTCAAGTTCTCGACGTACGCCACGTGGTGGATCCGCCAGGCGATCGCTCGGGCACTGGCCGACAAGGCCCGCACGATCCGCATCCCGGTCCACGTCGTGGAGAAGCTCAACAAGATCGGCCGCGCCGAACGCAAGCTGGTGACCGAGCTCGGCCGCGAGCCGACCGCCGAGGAGATCGCCGAGGTCACGGGGATCGAGCCCGAGGAGGTCGAGTCGATCAAGCGCTCCGCCCAGGCGCCGGTCTCCCTTGAGAAGCCGGTCGGCGACGAGGAGGAGTCCGAGTTCGGCCAGTTCATCGCCGACGAGCGCGCCGAGTCCCCATATGAGCGGGCGGCCGAGATCCTCACCAAGGAGGCGCTGCGCGAGGCGCTGGAGAACCTCAGCTACCGCGAGCGCCGCGTGCTCGAGCTGCGCTACGGGCTCGGCGGCGAGCACCCGCGGACGCTGGACGAGGTCGGGCGGACGTTCAACGTCACCCGCGAGCGCATCCGCCAGATCGAGAACCAGTCGCTTAAGAAGTTGCAGTCGCTCGCGGAGGCCCAGAAGCTCCGCGACGTCGCCTGATCCTTCGGTCTATGGAGGGCCGCCGCCGGGTGCGGCGGCCGCCAGGACGACAACCTTCTGCCGATCGGCGGCGATCTGCGCAACGATCTTGCGTGGACGGCGCCGCGATGACGTTGTAGGTTGCCCGGACCGGTTTTCCAGGGCCGGAGCTACTACATGGGAGGTAGTCGTATGGGCTTGCGCCTGAAGCTGGCGGTCGCCGCCGCAGTGATGTCTCTGTTCGCGTTAATGCAGGTGCTCTCGGCGTCCGCGTCGGCGGTTTCTCACGCGTCGGCGTCGGCGCAGAGCGTCATCGTGGTGTTCAAGAACCAGGATCGCGCCCAGCCCGCGACCCGCTCGGCACTCGGCGCGCGCCGCCGGACGCTCGCCGCCGTCCAGCAGCCCGTACTGCAACAGCTGGCCGCCGGCAAGGCGAATGACGTACACAGCTACACCACGCTGAACGCCGTGTCGGCGACCGTGTCACCGGCGCAGGTCTCGGCACTGAGGTCCGATCCGTCCGTGGCGGAGGTCGTTCCCAACGGCATCGTCCACCTCGCGCCCCCGACGACGCAGAGCGCCGGGAGCGCCACCGGCTCCGGCGCCACGCCGCTGCCCGGCGCCTGCTTGCCCAACGGCAAGGTCCAGCTCGAGCCCGAGGCGCTGCAGACGATGAGCGTCGACTCTCAGAGCCCGAACGCCAAGACGGCGCGGTCGCTGGGGATCACCGGCAGCGGAGTCACCGTCGGCTTCATCGCCGACGCGATCGACCCCAGCAATCCCGACTTCATCCGCGCCAACGGGCAGCCGGTGGTCACCTTGAATGACTTCAGCGGGTTCGGCACCTCGGCGCCGACCAGCGGCGCGGAGGGGTTCGGAGACGCTTCGGCGATCGCCGCCCAGGGCCGCGAGGTCTACGACGTCAGTCACTTCAGCGCGCTGCCGCTCAACCGCCCGTGCAACATCCGCGTCGAGGGCGTCGCTCCCGGCGCCAACGTCGTCGGTCTCGTCGCCTTCGGCGCCTCCAACGTCGCACCGGACTCGTCCATCCTCGAGGCGATCGACTACGCGATCACGACGGCCCACGTCAACGTCCTCAACGAGTCGTTCGGGATCAACAACTATCCCGATGATGGCGGGTCACTCGACCTGATCGCGCAGGCCGACGACCAGGCGGTCGCGGCCGGGATCACGGTCGTCGAGGCCAGCGGCGACGCCGGTGTGACCAACACCACCGGCGAGGCGGCCACCGATCCCAACGTGATCTCCGCGGGCGCCTCCACCGACAACCGAAACTACATCCAGGACGGCTTCGGCGGGACTCGGTTCCCCGAGGTCAAGAGCTGGAGCAACGACGAGATCAGCTCGCTGAGCTCGTCGGGCTTCGACCAGCGCGGACGGACGATCGACGTCGTCGCGCCGGGCGAGTCCGACTGGGCGTTGTGCTCGACCAACCAGGACGAGTTCGGGGGCTGCGGCAGCCTCACCGGCGCGCCGTTCCCGGTCCAGTCCTTCGGCGGGACCAGCCAGTCCTCGCCGCTGACCGCGGGCGTCGCGGCGCTCGTGATCCAGGCGTACGAGAAGACGCACCGCGGGACGGCGCCCACGCCGGCACAGGTCAAGCAGCTGATCGTCTCCAACACCGACGACATCGGCGCTCCCGCCGACCAGCAGGGCTCCGGTCGCGTCGACGCCTACAAGGCCGCGCTCGCGGCCGAGAACGACAACCAGCCCTCCAGCGGCGGCTCGGCCCAGGGCCGCAACGTCGGGGTGATGACCACGAGCCCGACTCAGCTGAACGCGGTCGACCAGCCCGGCACCGCCGAGAGCCTGACCGACACGGTCACCAACGAGAGCGGCTCGACGCAGCACCTGAGGTTCTCGGGTCGCGCGCTGGGCGCCTACCGGTCGCTGTTCACCTCGCAGTTCGTCCTCTCCGACAGCGATCCGCAGGCGCCCGACTACGGTGGTGTGCCGATCAACTACCAGCGCCTGCGGTTCCGGGTGCCCGCCGGTGAGGACCGGCTTGATGCCTCGGCGGCGTTCCACTCGGCGACGCCGACCGCGTCGCTCAACGCGCGGGTGCGGATCACGCTGATCGACCCCAACGGCACCTACGTCGGGGACTCGCGGCCTCAGGGTCTCGGGAACTTTGGCGACCTCCAGATCGCGTACCCGGCCGCGGGCACGTGGACGGCGTACGTCTACAGCCGTGATTCGGCCGCCGGTGGCTACGTCGGCCCCGTCCTGTTCGGCGTCAACGTCGCCAGGTACACGTCGTTCGGGACCGTTACGCCCGCCGGCGCGACGCTGGCTCCCGGCAGGTCGGTGGCGGTCCAGGTCAGGACACGCACGCCCGCGGAGCCCGGAGACGCCAGTGGGGCGATCGTCGTGCGGGCGCATTCCGCCCGCGGCCGGTCGACGACCTCGAGCACCGTGCCCGTCACGCTGCGCAGCCTCATTCCGTCCGGCAACCAGACGTTCTCCGGGACCGTGACCGGCGGCAACGGACGCGCGCCGATCAGCGGGCAGGAGGCTTTCTACCAGCTCGACGTGCCCGCCGGACAGCCGGAGCTCAACGCAACGATCACGGTCCAGGATCCCGGCAACCAGTTCGGTGCATACCTGATCGATCCGCAGGGGGAGGCCGTCGCCTACGCCACCAACATGGTGCCGGGCGCGACTGCAGCCGACCCCCCCAACAACCAGATCGGCGCCCAGCTGCACACGCTCAACCCGGCTCCGGGCCTGTGGAGGCTGGCGGTGGTATTCGCACCGGTGGTCTCGGGCAACTCGCTCGCCTCGCCGTTTGAGGTGAGCGTCAACGAGCAGGCGGTGCCGGCCTCAGGCGGCGGGCTCCCCAACGCCGCATCCACGCAGCTGACCGCCGGTCAGGCCCACACCTACCAGGTCAGCGTGAAGAACACGGGGACCGCGCCGGAGACGTTCTTCCCGGACGCCCGGCTCCCCGGCAGCACCCCGTTCACGCTCGGTGCCGTCAGCGGAGCGACGGACAACCTGCCCGACAACGACAACATCCCCGTGTACCTCGTGCCGACCAACTCGACGCAGTTCTCGGCGCAGGCGACAACCACCGGGTCGACGCCGCTCCTGTTCGAGTCTCAGTTCGTCGGCGGCGATCCGGACCTGGCCTCGACGGTCGGCAACCCGGCATCCCTGTCGTTTAGCGATAATCCCATCGCCACGGGCGAATGGGACGTGCTGCCGATCGAGGCCGGGACGTTCGGGACGAGCGGTCCGCCGAGCGAGACGGCCACCGCGTCGGCGAGCGTTGTCACCAGCCCGTTTGACAGCACGGTCAGCTCGCCGACCGGGGACCTGGAGTCAGACAGCGCCAACCCGGCGACGAGCCTCGACTCGTTCACGCCGATCACCGTCGCTCCGGGCCAGACCGCGACGATTCCCGTCACGATCACGCCGAGCGGCGCGTCGGGCACGAAGGTCACGGGGACGCTGTACCTCGACGACGTGGCCTACTTCGAGTTCGGCTCGATCCAGGACGCACTCGTGAACTACCCGCAGGCCGATGAGGTGGCCGCGCTGCCCTACCAGTACACGATCCAGTAGCCGATCGACGGCCATACCCGGCCGTAGTCCGCACCCGACGGCCCGGCGTTCTGCGCCGGCCCGTCGGCGTGCCCTGGCGATGCTCGGCCGGGCGAGCGACCGCCACCGTCTCCCCAGCGCCGCGATCGCGGCCGCGCGTTGAGCTCCGGACGATGTCGGCCGCGCCGTGGCTCACATACTTCACTTCCTGAAGTCTTGCGCTAGAATCGGATGACTGATGGTTACCGATGACACCTGTCCGGTCTGCGCGACCGCCGAGATTGTGTGCGGCAAGTGGACGCTGCTCGTGATCCGGGACCTCGCCGAGGGCCGGTCGCGGTTCTGCCAGCTGGAGCGCTCGTTGGCGGGTATCAGCCCGCGGACGCTGTCGCTGCGCCTGCGCGGCCTCGAGGAGGAGGGCATCGTGGAGCGCCAGACGTTCCCCGAGGTCCCGCCCCGCGTCGAGTACGTGCTGACGGCGAAGGGCCGGGCGCTGGTGCCGCTGGTCGAGAGCATGCGCACCTACGGCCGTGAGTGGCTGGGCTGTGCCGGCGACCTCGACGTAGAGGCCGGCCGCGAGCCTGTCGCCACCGCCGCGTAGCGGCATCTCCGTGAGATCGCCGTCTCAGCCGGAGCCGGCGAGCTGGCGGCTTGATCGCCGCTGCAAGGTCTGATGCGGCGGGGAGGGATCGCCGTGCGGCGCGGAGAAACCGCCGTCGTGCGCAACGTCACCCTTCACCGTCTGTTGGAGTCCTTCACCGTCGATGCGTCCGGCCGCCTGTGCGCCGAGGCCGCGGCCGGCGCCGAGATGCCGTTCGAGCTGGCCGAGGAGCGTGGCACGCGGGCGCGTCCCGCTCTACTGCTATCGCCCGCTGATCGGCGATTTCATCCGCTCGCGGATGGGATCGCTGGCCGCGATGCCCAGCCACGCCGACGCCGCCCGCGCGCTGAGCCAGTGCGAGGCGCTCGACGTCTACCTGTCCGAGCACGGGGCCACCGCCCCGCCCGACCCCCGCGGCGGGGCGTCCGCGGCACTCGCGGTGTTCCTGGACAGCGTGTTCTCCGAGCGCAGCGGGTTCGGCTTTGAGCCGGTGGCCTTCGAGGCGGCCTACGCTGAGCTCGAGCGCGCCGTATACGAGGGCCACTGCACGGCCACGGTGATCGCGCCGCTGCTCGGGGTGGCGCTGGACCCCGACACGATCGAGCTCTCACTCGGCGACGGACTGTCGCTCATCCGCGGCGATGCGCTGGCCGAGGCGCCGCCCGAGGCCGTCTGGGGCCAGGGCGAGGAGCCCAACGTGCTCGCGCTCCTGGCGATCGACAAGGGGAGCTCCGAGCGCTCGCCGGTGGCGACGGCCCGGACGCGCTTCCGACACGTGCTCAGCGCGCTGCGCCTGTTCGAGCGCGGCGGCTACGCGCTCGGCCCCGTGGGATGGGCGCGCACCGAGGCCGGCAGCTGGCGCTCGGTGTCGATCGGCGTCGCCGGCCGCCCACGGCGGCTGACGCTCGTCCCCGCCGCCCAGAAGGACGAGCTGCGGGCGTTCTGCCGGCTCGTCGCCCGGGGCGACCCCCATCCCGAGCTGGCGTGGGCGCTGGCCCGCTTCGAGATGGGCTGCGAGCGGCTGTCGCCGCTGGAGGCGCTGACGGACTACCTGCTGGCGCTGCGGGCGCTGCTGGAGCCTGAGGGTCCGGCGAGCGGGCGCCTGCCCCAGCGGCTGGCGGTCATCTGCGCGCGGCCCGAGGAGCGATCGGCGCTGACCGAGCGCACCGCCCGCGCCGTCGCCTTGGAGCGCTCGGTGATTGGCGGGCTGGCCGGCGGAGGCGAGGACCCGGCGCAGCCCCAGGCGCTCGTCGATGAGCTTGCCGAGAATCTGCGGGCGATCCTGCGCGACGCCCTGTGCGGCCATCTCGACGCCGATCTGGTCCGCGTGGCCGACGACCTGCTGGCCGAGGCCGTGCAGCCGGCGGCCGCCGAGTCCGCGGGTCCGGCCGGCGTTCGTTAAACTGACGAGTGACCGCTCCCTACTCGGTCTCCCGTGGGAGGCCGGGAGTGTTCTGCCCACCAGGCACGACACAAGTAAGTCCTGGGGCTCGTAAGTAGTCAGGGGGAGCGCGATCTCAGCGATGAGCGGGCACTGCCCGCTCATCCTGGTTAATGGGAATCATCCGTGGCCCGACCCCACTCTTCGATTCGGGACACTAGGCTCCGCCGCATGTCCGAGAACGCGCTCATCTGCATGGTCGAGATCCCGATGGGGAGCCGCAACAAGTACGAGTTCGACCCGGAGCTGGGTGCGATCAGGTTTGACCGCTTCGTGTCGGCTTCGGTCGTCTACCCGACTGATTACGGGTTCTTTCCCGAGACGCTCGCCCTCGATGGCGATGAACTGGACGCGCTGGTGTGCGTGTCGGAGCCGACGTTCCCAGGCTGCCTGGTGCCCGTCAGCCCATTGGGGATGTTCTGCATGCGCGACGAGAACGGCCCCGATCACAAGGTGGTGAGCGTGCCCGTGAACGATCCACGCTGGAACGTGCATCACGACGTGGAGGACCTGCCCCAGCAGCTGCGCGACGAGATCTTCCACTTCTTCACGGTGTACAAGGACCTCGACCCGACCGCCACTCGGAGCCCATCGGGTGGTCGGACCGAGACGCGGCGGTGCGGGAGATCGCCGAGGCCCAGGAGCGTTTCCGCGCGCAGGGGTCGGCGTCGTGAGCCGCTGAGATGTTCCACCTCGAGCTGCGTCAGTTCCCCCATGTCGCTCGGGTGTTCAACCTCAGCCGCGACGAGCTGGAAACGCGGTTCGTGCGCCCGTGGATCGGCGGAACCGTGATCGAGCACGATGACCGTCGCTGGGCGCCGGAGCGCAGCCGGCTGAAGATCCTGGAGGGCCCCGCACTGCGCCCCGACGAGCTGGGCATGGGGCGGGGCTGGGCGACCGTCACCAAGAGCTCCACCGACGTCACCGACACCATCGTCGCCCAGGCCCGCCGGGGCGCCGAGGCGCGCCCGGAGGTGGAGGCGCTCAAGGACGCCATCGCCGAGGTCGCCGGCACGCCGCTGGGCTTCCAGGACGTGATGGCGCTCGCCGCCGCCGCTCACCCGCATTGGCGCGCCAGCCAGCAGCTCGAGCTGGCCGAGCAGGCGGTGTGGGAGATGCTGCATCAGAGCCGCGTCGAGATGACGGTCAACGGCTCGATGGTGCGCCGGGAGCGCTGGCAGCCGATCGTGCTCAGCTGGGCCACCTGGGCCGGGGTGACCACCGAGCCGTTTCGCCTGCGCACGCCGGCGGCGTGAGCCCCGCAGCGCCGGTCAGGCGATCACGTTGGCGATGAGCCGCTCGTGCTCGGCGTCGGACGCGAACAGATAGCGGTGCACCCGCAGCAGGCCCTCGACGTCGTGGACGTCGTCGTCGAGGTGGGGGACGAGCAGCAGCGGCTCGCCGCCCAGCTCGCCGTGCAGACGGGCCACGTTGCGCGCGTCGCGGCGGGCGAGCCGGTGGTAGTCGAAGAAGTTCTCGGCGACGCGAGCGGCAAGCTCGGGTGCGAGCTCCTCGTCCAGGGCGGTGATCAGGTCGTCAGGCTCGGCCTCGCCGAGGATGTCGTGGTGGACGCGGTTGACGATGACACCGGCGAATGGCAGCCCGCTCTCGGTGAGCGTGCGCCGAAACCAGATCGCCTCGTCGATCGCCGCCTGCTGGGCCGAGGTCACGAGCAGGAACGCGGTGGTCCTGGCCCGCAGCATCTCCTCCACGCCGCGGGCGCGGGCGCTGAAGTCCTCGGTCATGTCGCCCAGCAGTCCGAAGAAGGTGGTCAGGTCGCTGATCAGGTCCACGCCGGTGACGCGGCGCAGCGCGCCCAGCAGCGGCACCGCACCCCGGCCGATCACGCGCATTCCCAGGCCGGTGGGACGGATGAACGCTTTGATCGCGCGGCCCTCGAGAAACGAGGTCAGCCGCCCGGGGGCCACGAGGAAGTCCAGCGCGTTGCGCGAGGGCGGCGTGTCGAGCACCAGCAGGTCGAAGTCCCCGTCGCGATCGAGCTCGTAGAGCTTGGCCACCGCGGTGAACTCCTGCGAGCCCGAGACCGCGGTGGACAGCTCGCGATAGACACGGTTGCGCTTGATCTCATCCGAGCGCTCGGGGTCGGCGGCGACCCGTTCGATCAGTTCGTCGAATGTGCGCTTGGGGTCGAGCATCATCGCCCACAGCTCGCCGCGGAACGGATCGCCGGCGCCGGCCAGCCGCTCCGGCTCGACCCGGCGCGGCTCGTTCTCGAGCTCCTGGAGGCCCAGCGCGTTGGCCAGCCGCTTGGCCGGATCGATCGTGACCACGGCCACCTTGGCGCCCTCGGCGGCCATGCCCAGCGCGATCGCGGCCGACGTGGTCGTCTTGCCCACGCCGCCGGACCCGCCGCACACGCACACGCGCTTGCCTGCCAGCAGATCCGAGACGCTCACGGGCCCTCAGTCTAGGGTCAGGCGTCTCCTGCGACGAGACGCGCCGTTTCTCGAGTATGATGAGCATCACGGGGGCCTCGGTACGTGGCGCGGGCCGAAAGCGAGTTCACGCTGAAGTAGACGCAACCTGCAGGTTGCACTATGCTGGGGCGGGTGCGAATCCTCGCCCTGTATGACATCCACGGCAACCCCGACGCCCTGGAGGCGGTGCTGAGCGACCCGCGGGCGGCGAGTCCCGATGGGGTGGTCATCGGCGGCGACGTGGTGCCCGGAGCGTTCGCCGCCGCCGTGCTGGACCGACTCGCCGCACTGAGCGGCCCGGTGCTCTGGGTGCGCGGCAACGGCGAGCGCGAAGTGGCAGCGGCCGTCGGCGCGGGGGCGCCCGCCGAGGGTGACAACGCCGCGCAGATGGCGGCGTTCAGCGCGGGCGACCTCGGCCCCGACCGCGCCCGCTCGCTCGGGGACCTGCCGCTGACGGTGACCGTGGACGGCGTGCTGTTCTGCCACGCGAGCCCGCGCGCCGACGACGAGCTCCTCACCCGGATCTCATCACCGGAACGGTGGGCGGAGGCGCTCGCGGGCGTGGAGTCCAGGCTGGTCGTGGCCGGGCACACCCACCAGCAGGACGACCGCGAGGTCGACGGGGTGCGCTTCGTCAACGCCGGGAGCATCGGCCTGCCCTACGAGGGCGACGGCGACGCCCGCTGGCTGTGGATCGAGGACGGCGTACCCGCGCTGCGGCGCACCGCCTACGACGCTGCCGGCGCCGGGCGGCGGATGCGCGACGCCTGTGCCGCGCTGGGCGACTCGGTGGACGCGTCCCTGATCGAGCCCGTCGCGGCGATGGTGGTTACGCGGATGTTCGAGGAGCGCGCCAGCGCCTAGGCCGAGGCGGTGGCAGTCTCGGCGTCGGGTGCCGGGTCCGGCGCCTGGGCCGGGGGCGGCGCCGCGCCCGAGTCGCCGAGGATGCGCAGCGCGTCTTCGGGGATGTGGACGGACACCGGCGTCCCCTGCTGGTAGCCGTCGGCGTGGCCGGTGTTGGCGATCGAGGCCTGGAGCTGGGCGCCGGTCGCCAGCCTGACCATCACCTGGACGCTGGCGCCGACGTAGACGGTGCGTTCCACCATCCCCGGCAGGCAGTTGGCGCGCTCGGTCCCGTGCTCGAGCAGCTCCACGCGCTCGGGGCGAGCCACGATCTTCACCGGGCCCGAGGCCGCGAGGTCGCCGGCCCCGGCACGCAGGCGGAAGTCCCCGAGCCGGCGACGGTGCAGTGCGCCGAGGCGTGGGTGGAGTCGGATATCGCCTCCGCGTCCATCAGGTTCGAGACGCCGAGGAAGTCGGCGACGAACACCGTGGCCGGGCTCTCGTAGACATCGGCCGGCGTGCCGATCTGCTCGATGGCCCGGCGTTCATCACGGCCAGGCGGTCGGCGCATGCTCAGCGCCTCCTCCTGATCGTGGGTGACGAAAGAACGTGATCCCGACCTCGCTCCTGCAACGCCTGAGCTCCAGCCGCACCTCCTTGCGCAGCTTGGCGTCGAGCGCGCCCAGGGGCTCGTCGAGTAGCAGCACCGCGGGCGATGACCAGCGCGCGGGCCAGCGCGACGCGCTGCTGCTGACCGCCCGAGAGCTGCGCGGGGCGGCGTTCGGCAGAGCCGCCGAGCTCGACGAGATCGAGCACCTCCTCGACCCGCTGCGATTTCCGCCTTGGCCACCTGGCGGCGCAGCCCGTAGGCGACGTTGTCGAAGACGCTGAGGTGCGGGAACAGGGCATAGCTCTGGAAAACCGTGTCGACGTTGCGGCGGTTGGGCGGCAGCTCGGTGACGTCCTGCCCGTCGAGAAGGATCTTCGCCGACCTCCACGAAGCCGGCGATCATGCGCAGCGTCGTGGTCTTGCCGCAGCCGCTGGGTCCCAGCAGGCGAGAAGAACTCCCCGGCCTCGATGGAGGCGTCGATGGCGTTCACGGCGAGGGTCTCGTCGTACTGCTTGGTCAGCGCGCGGAGCTGGACGTCACCGCTCATGCTGATCGCCTTCATCTCGCCATCCGGAGTTCATTCGTACTGTCGGCGGCATCGAGTCATCCAGGTCAGGCCTCCATCCCG